>NZ_CP016594.1:1425375-2850750 GCF_001698225.1 Gordonia terrae | reverse complement strand
GCGACGCTCGAATGACTCCGGCCGCGCACAGCGGGCCACCACCTTCCCGAAAGTAGGACATGCCATGGAAATCACCACCCTCTCCGCAGCCGGAGTTGCGAGCGCGATCCGGATCGAGATCGACGATGACGCGACGCCGATCGTCCGCCTCCTCGGCCGGATCCTGCGGGATGCGAGCCGGACCGGCCACGCGGCCGACGTGCTCGGGCGCGGTTCTGGATCTGTCGCGATCCGCTCTCACTCGACCCCGCAGGCCGCCACTGTCACCTTCGCCGACGGCATGATCGCTGTGACCGGAGGCGTTTTCGCCCCGGTCGACGCCACCGTGGTCGTCGATCTCGACAGCCGGTGCGCGCGGGTCTATACCGAGGGCGACGCGGACCTTGCCGACGCGGTGCTCGGCGCCCTGCAGGTTCCCCTGCCCGATTGGCAGGAGGCGGGTGCCCGCTTCTGGGAACAGACCCGCACCATCCCCGGCATGCCCGACGCGTTGGCCGTGGTCGCCCGCGGAATCGAGGGCTCGCAGGAGGCGAGATTCGGCGGCGGGGACGTCGCCTACCGCATCGTCGGCAGCGTAGACACATTGGCCGGATTCTTCACCGGCACCGATTTCCTGTTCACCGCCCTGGAGCGCGGCCTGCGGGTCCAGGGCTCTCTCGCGCAGCTGTCGGTCATGACCGCTGCCTCCTGGAAGGCCCGTTACGATGTCTGATCCCAGCCGACCCGGAGCCGGTGCACCCGGCCCGGCCAAGGCGTACCGCGTGGAAGCAACGAACCACGACGGCAGCTTCATGGGGAAGAACGTCACCCCCGCGAAGTTCGCCGCCGGCAGGGAATCCGGCTTCGCGTTCGCCGACGTGCTGTTCGCCATCGACATGGGCACCGACATCGTGTTCGGCGACGCCTATCCCGAGTGGCGCGGCAACCTCTACGACATCTCCCTCCTCCCGGACATGAACACGCTCGTCGAGTGGAAGCCCGGCGTGCAGTCCGTGATCGGCGACTTCTGGATGAAGGACGGACGCCCCGTGCCGATCTGTCCCCGGAACATGGTGCGCCGCCTCATCGACCGCCTCGGATCGCTGGGCTACACGGCGACCGTCGCCGTGGAGATCGAGACCACCCTGTTCGAGGAGTCCATCCAGGCGGCCAGAGCCCGCGGCTATCGCGACCTCACCGCCCTCGGCGGCGAGACGGGTGCCACCTACAACCTGGCCCGGTCCGCGGACTGGATCGAGTACATGGAGGCGGTCACGGACCGGCTCGACGAGCTCGGCATCGTCTGGGAGGCGTGGACCGACGAGGCCGCGCCGGGCCAGACCGAGCTGAACATCGCTCCCTCCGAGCCGCTCACCCTCGCCGATTCCTGGGTGCGCACGAAACAGGTCATGCGCGAAATCGCCTGCGAGCACGGCCGGTCGGTGACGTTCATGGCCAAGCCGACGGCGGGCTTCGGGCAGGGAGCGCACCTGAACGTCTCGCTGCAGCGGGACGGCGTCAACCAGTTCTACGCGCCCGACGGGCCGTCGGAAACGATGTTGCAGGCCGTCGGCGGCCTGATGGCGACCATGGCCGGGAACACGCTGCTGGCGCTGCCGCAGATCACCTCGTACCGCCGTCTCGTCGACGTATCGGGGCCGCCCACCACGATCAGCTGGGGCGTGAACAACAAGACCGCGGCGCTGCGGGCGATCACCGGCCATCCGAAGTACTCCCGTCTCGAATACCGCGTTCCCGGCTCAGACGTCAATCCCTACTATGCGCTCGCGGGCCTGCTCGCCGGGATCGTCGCGGGGATCGAGAAGGGGATGGCGCCCCCGCCGCAGGTCGACGACATGGCGTGGTGCCTGCCCGACGACTGCGGCGTCGCGCGGATCCCCGACTCGATGACCAAGGCGATCGACGCGCTCGACGGCGATCCCATCCTCCGCGAATACCTTGGCGACGAGTTCGTCGACTTCTGGACCGCCTCGCGCCGGTGGGAGTGGATGCAGTTCCACACCACCGGGGGTGATCCGTACGCCGAGCTCTCCGAGTGGGAGTCCCGACGCTACTTCGAGTTCGCATGAACCGCCCGCCACTCATCGGGATCACCGGTCGCCGTTTCGAACTGAGCCTGATCGCCGGCTCCGACCCGCGCTACGGCAAGGCGTGCATGGACTCGTTCATGTCCGCGTTCGCGACCCGCATCGCCCGGGCCGGCGGTCTGCCGGTGCACCTGCCCTACGACGCCGCCCCGGACGACTGCTGCGAAAGGCTGTCCGGCGTGGTCATCACCGGAGGGCAGGACGTCCACCCCGCCCGCTGGGGCGGGGACACCGCGCTCGTACGCGACGTCGACCCGAGGACCGACACGAACGCGCACGATCCGGAACGCGACGACTACGAGTTCTCGCTCACCCGCGCGGCCGTCGACCGCGGGATCCCGGTGCTGGGGGTATGCCGCGGCCTGCAGGTGCTCAATACCGCGCTCGGGGGGACGCTGATCGCCGACCTTCCGGCGGGGCCGATCCCGCACCTGTCGCCGCAGTCCGCGCCCACCGACGGCGACGCCGTTCACGTGGTGCGGTTCGAGCCCGGGTCGACGGCCGCGCGGGTCTTCGGCCCGAGCATGACGACGAACTCGTGGCACCACCAGGCCGTCGACCGGTGCGGCGACGGCCTGATCGTGACGGGCCGGACGTCCGACGGTGTCGTCGAGGCCGTGGAGATGCCCGGCGCGCCGATCCTCGGCGTGCAGTGGCATCCCGAATGGATGGACAGCGATGACCCGGCGATGGCCTGGATCGTCGACGAATCGAAGAACCGACAGGAGGCCTGGCAGTGACCACCACATCTCATCCCGAAGAGACCGCGCGACGCCCCGCCGTCGCCGTGGACGAGCTCGGTGACGCCCCGCGGATCGGCACGGTGATGGGCCTTCTGGCCGACGGTGCCGCCCGCACGCCGGGTGCGGAGCTGCTGCGGTTCGGCGACGAGTCGTGGACGTACGAGCAGGCCGATGCGGCGTCGTCGCGGCTCGCGCACCTGCTGATCGCGGATCACGGCATCGCGCCGGGCGACCGGGTCGCGATCATGCTGCCCAACGTCGCGGGCTGGCCGCTCGCCTGGTTCGGCGTGCTCAAGGCCGGCGCGGTCGCCGTGCCCGTCAACTCCGCCTACCGCGCGGCCGACCTACGGTTCGTGCTCGAGGACTCGGGCACCCATGTGATCGTGACCGATGCGGACCATGTGCCGCTGGTACGCGAGGTGATCGCGAGCGATGACGCGGTGGCCGGCGTCGCCGTCGTCGACATCGCGGAGGCCAGCGGCACGGAGCACTCGTCCACCGCCCCGGACGTGGACATCCGCGCGGACACCCTTGCGAACCTGCAGTACACGTCGGGGACCACCGGTTTCCCGAAGGCGTGCATGCTCACGCACGATTACTGGACCCGAATCGGCTGGACCTGCGCCGGAGCGGCCGGCCTCGGTCCCGACGACGTGCTGCTGACGGCCCAGCCCTTCTCGTACATGGACCCGCAGTGGAACACCGTGCTGGCGTTGACGACCGGCGCTCCGCTGGTGGTACTGCCGAAGTTCTCGGCGTCCGGCTTCATGCGCGACGTGCGCCGCCACGGCGCGACCTTCTGCTACGTGCTCGGCTCGATGCCCACGCTGCTGTTCAAGCAACCGCCCGGTCCCGACGATCGCGCGAATCGCCTACGTGGCGTCTTCTGCTCCGCCATCCCCACGGCGCTGCACGGCGCCCTGGAGGAGCGCTGGGGCGCACCCTGGCGCGAGGTCTACGGGATGACGGAGAGCGGGATCGACCTGTTCAGCCCGTTCGACGACGTCGCCGCCGTCGGCAGCGGAACCCTCGGGCATCCCGTGCCCACCAAGCAGGTCCGGATCGTCGACTCCGACGGTGCCGAGGTCCCGGCCGGGACACCGGGCGAGCTGACCGTGGCCGGAACGCCGATGATGCTCGGCTACTGGGACCGCCCCGAGGAGACCGAGAGGATCCTGCGCGGCGGTCGCCTGCACACCGGTGACGTCGCCGTCAAGGACGAGCACGGAGGGATACGCCTCGTCGGCCGTCTCAAAGACATGGTGCGGCGCGGCGGGGAGAACGTCGCCGCCGCGGAGGTGGAAGCCGCGCTCGAGCGCGACGTCGCCGTCGTCGCGACCGCCGTCGTCGCCGAACCCGACGACGTGCTCGGAGAGGAGGTCAAGGCCTTCGTGCAGCTCGCGGCGGGTGTCGCCGCCGACCGTTCGACGGCCGAGGCGATCGTCGCCCGCGTCGCCGAAGGCCTTGCCCGCTTCAAGGTTCCGCGCTACGTCGAATTCGTCGCGGACTTCCCGCGCACCCCGTCCGAGCGGGTGTCCAAACCCGCACTCAAGGCCCGCGTCGAGCAGGCCCCCGGCACCGTCCACGACCTGCGCGCGCCGGCACCGTCGACCAAGGAGAACAAGGTGAACGACACCGACCAGGCGGCCGAGCACGTGCTCGTCGAGGTGACCCGGGAGGTCGCCGTCATCACGCTGCGTCGGCCCGAGAAGCTCAACGCTCTCACCGCACCGATGCGCAGGTGCCTGTCCGCGCTGATCCGCGAGTACGGCACCGGCGACAAGGCCAGGGGCATCGTGCTCACCGGGACCGGACGCGCGTTCAGTGCCGGCGAGGACCTCGCCGTCGCGCCCACATCCTTCGAGGAGATGCGGGAGAGCTTCGAGAGCTTCCACGACGTGACCCGCGCCGTGATCGAGACCAGGGTGCCCGTCATCGCTGCGATCAACGGCATCGCCGTGGGCGGCGCGTCGGAGATCACGCTGTGCTGCGACGCCCGACTGGGCACGCCACAGACGGAGTACTACCAGCCCGAGAACGGACGCGGCCTGACCATCTCCAACGCGTCCAGCATCCTGCTGCCCCGCATCGTCCGCGGTCACGCGATGCGCATGGTCTTGGCCTCCGAGCGCGTCGGGGCCGACGAGGCGCTGGAGATCGGCCTGCTCGACGAGATCGTCGAGCCGGAGGAGCTGCTGGATCGCGCCATCGACACCGTGCACGCGTGGACCCCCGAGGGCGTCAACAACACCGCTCTGCACCTGGAGCTGCTGCGGCCGTCGATCGAGGAGATCGAGCGCGCCTTCGAGCGTGAGGACGCGGCCGCCGACGAGTCCTGGAACAGCGGCGCGCTCACCGCCGGCGTCCAGAGCTTCTGGGACGCACGCACACCCGCCACCGCGAACGGAGCGAGCCGATGATGACCACCCGCGCCGCTGTGCTCACCGAGGTGGGCCGGCCCCTGCACCTGACCGACATCCACGTGGACGATCCCGAGCCCCACGAGGTGCGGGTCGCCGTCACCCACGTGGGGCTGTGCCACAGCGACCTGCACTACATGACCGGCACCGTCGAATCCGAGATGCCGGTCGTCGTCGGGCACGAGGTGGCGGGTGTCGTCGAGTCGGTCGGCTCCGCCGTCACCGACCTCGAGCCCGGCGACCGCGTGACCGGCGCGCTGACCCCGTCGTGCGGGCAGTGCGCGAATTGCAACGCAGGTCGCTCCACCCAGTGCCAGCGGCAGGCGGAGATCCGGCGCCGCCCTCGGCCCGCGTACTCGCTGCCCGACGGGACGCCCGTCGCCCGCCTCGGCGACGTCGGCGCGTTCTCCGAGCACATCCTGCTCCGCGCGAACGCCGCGGTGAAGCTGCCCGACGACGTACCGACCCGCGTGGGTTGCCTGCTCTCCTGCTGCATCGTGACCGGCGTCGGCGCTGTGTTCCGCGGGGCGCAGGTGCGCCCGGGTTCCACCGTCGCGGTGATCGGCTGCGGCGGAGTCGGTTCGGCCATCATCCAGGGCGCGCGGCTGGCCGGCGCGTCCGCCATCGTGGGAATCGACCTCGACGACGCCCGGCTGAAGGCCGCGCACCAGTACGGCGCCACGCACACGGTGAACGGTGCGGGCGACGTGCGAGCCGAGATCGCCGAACTGCTCGGCGACGGCGTGGACTACGCCTTCGAGGCCGTCGGCTCGGCGCGCACCGCCGCGACGGCACTCGCGATTGCGCGTGCCACCGGCACCGCGTGCCTGGTCGGCATCGCGCCCGACGGCACCGACGTACCCGTCCCCGCCGCCGACTTCTTCTTCAGCGAGAAGCGCCTGATCGGCTCGTACATGGGCTCCGGCCAGGCACGCGAGGACATCGGACAGTTCGCCCGCCTCTACCAGCAAGGCCGGCTGCTGCTCGATGAGATGGTCACGGACGTCATCGGATTCGAGGCGATCAACGAGGGCTTCGAGGCCATGAAATCGGGCGACGTCACGCGGATCGTCGTCGCCATGCCCACCCGCTCCGAGACCGAGGTGACCCTATGACCACCGAGACCACAACCACCCTTGCCCAGCCCCGCAGCTACATCGCCGGGGAGTGGATAGAGTGCGAGACGCTCGACACCTGGAACGTCGACCCGAACACCGGCGCCCCCGTCCACCGCACGGTGACCACCACCCAGGCCGATCTCGACCGCGCGCTGGACCTCGCGCAGCGCGTCTACGACGCGACGGACTTCTCCGCCGACGACTTCCGGATCGAACGCGCCGAGGCCCTGGAGCGGGCCGCGGCGAACGTCGAGCAGCGGCTCGAGGAGATCGCGCGGGTCGACGCGCTCACAAGCGGCACGGCGATCGGCGCCACCCGCAAGATCGCGGCGTTCCTTCCGCACCGCCTACGCGGCGCGGCCGCCGAGGCGCGGAACATCGCCCGCGTCACTGAGCTCTCCGCAGGCGGCCGCGACGTACGGCTGCACCGGATCCCGTGGGGCCCCGCGGCGATCCTCACCCCGTGGAACGGCCCCAGTTTCATCCCGGCGGCCAAGGTCGCGAGCGCTGTCGCCGCCGGCTGCCCCGTCCTCCTCAAGCCGTCCGAGCACGCGCCCGCCAGCGCGCAGGTGATCGCCGAGTGCCTCGTCGATGCCGACCTGCCCGACGGTGCCCTCCAACTGGTCCACGGCGCCGGCGACATCGGTGCCGCACTGACGGGTGACCATCGGATCCAGGTCGTGTCCTTCACGGGCGGCCCGGGCGCGGGGCGGGCGATCGCCCGCGCCGCAGCGGAGGACTTCAAGGTCCTGCAGCTGGAGCTGGGCGGAAACAACCCGGTGATCGTGCTCGACGACGCCGACCTCGACGCGACCGCCGACGGGATCCTCACGGGCATGACGAACCTCAACGGACAATGGTGCGAGGGCCCGGGCAAGGTACTCGCGCCACAGCACCTGGTGCAGCCGCTCCGTGTGGCGCTGGCAGAGCGCATCGCGAAACTGCGGATCGGGCACTCGCTGGACGAGGCCACCGACATCGGCCCGATCTCCAACGAGCCGCACTACCGCATGCTGCAGCAGCGAATCGACGGCCTGCGCGCGCTCGGAGCCGAGGTCGACCAGCCGGGCCGGCTGCCCGCCCTGGCAGGGTTCTTCCTGTCACCCACGGTCGCCACCGGTTCCGACCCCGACCGCACGACGGCAGAGCTGTTCGGGCCGGTCGTCTCGCTGCACGGCGTGGACTCCGAGGAGGAGGCGCTGCGAGCGGCCAACGCGCACCCGTCGGGCCTCGACGCGTACGTCTTCGGCACCGACACCGACCGCGCGATCGCGGTCGGCGCCCGGGTCAAGTCCGGCGAGGTCCGCGTCAACGGCGCGAAGGTCGCCGACCTCGGCGACAACTCCGCGCAGAGCTTCTGGGGGCCGTCCGGAATCGGCGGACACGGTCCGGCCGAGTCGATCCGGGTGTTCTGCGGCGACCGGGTGGTCGGCGTCGACTCGCCCGACCTGCCGGTGTAGACCGGCCACCATGACCCGGACCGACCACGAGGGAGACACCCGTGGAGAACAGACCGCTCATGACGTCACGGTCCTCGGCTGCGGACTGATGGGTGCCCCACTCGTACGCCCGCCGGCCGATGCCGGCCACAGGGTCGCCCTGTGGAACCGGACCCACGCCAAGGCCGCGGCGATCCTCTACTCCGGATCCGAATCCGCCTGGTCTGCACACGGCCAGGCGACGGTCGTCGCCGTGGGATGAGCCGGGAGCACGACGGCTCCGGCCGGGGACGCCGCGGGCGTCAGTCGCGCAGTTGCACCAGCATGAGCGCGGCGACGACGCTCGCCGCGCTCTCGGCGAGCGGCACGGGCAGGAGCTGGTCGGCGCGCGCCAGCCTCCGCTCGACGGTGTTCCTGTGGGTGAACAGACGCTCGGCGGCGGCGGAGCCGTTGAACCGCTCCTGGACGTAGGTGAGCACCGTCTCGCGCAGCGCGGGATCGGCGGTGGCCAGGTCGCCCAGGGTGTCGGCGACGAACTGATCGGCCTGGGCCATGTCGGCGGTGAGCACCGAGACAAGCGCGACGTCCTCGTAGCGCACGACGGTCCGGTTCGAGCCCAGTCGGGCCAGCATGCGCTGGGCCGACGCCGCGTCGAGGTGGCTGCGGCGGAAACCGTCGAGGTCCTGGCCCGGCCGCCCGAAGGCGAGGTGGATTCCCGGGGTGTCCGCGACGATCTGTTCGGCGACCTCGGCCGGTGGGACCACGTGCGCCGGGACCCACACCCACAGGGCGGTGGTGCTCGCGTTGAGCGTGAGCCTGCGCCCGGCGCCGCACATTCGCATCACCGCCTCCGCGGCGGTGTCGAGGCCGGCCGCCTCATCCGTCGAATCGCTCCAGATGATCGCGGCCACGTGGTGCCCCGTCAGTGCGTACCCGAGACGTGATTCCGCCCGCGCGCGACCGATCGGCGCGCCTTCGAGCAACAGCTGGACCGTGGCGTGCCGTTCGGCGTTCGCCCCCTTGGCGAGATCGGCGCGCTCCCGCTCCACGAACTCGTCGAGCGCGGCGATCGAATCGTCGATGAACGTCGCCATCGAGCGCTCGGACACCTTTATCAGCTCCCGGAGTTCGTCGAGGTCTGTAGTGACGGCGAAGCAGCCGTCGACCCACATCGACCACGCGCCGTGCTGAGCGCCGCGCCAGGAACCAAGGTCGTGCAGATCCAGCCCCCGGCGCACTACATCCCGCGCGAACTGCAGGATCTCCGGATCCATGCTCGGCGCAACCCGCATTCCCGGAGCCTGGATGTTCGCGGACAACCAGTGCAGCATGTTGGTCCTGTTCATCCGGCGGTCCGCGTCGACGAGCTGCGGATCGTCGAGCACGGCGCGGTAATCCGCCGACTCGTGTGCCGCCGCCGTCACCTCTTGCGCAGCGGCGTCGGCCGCGGCGAGCATGTGCTCCGCCACCATCCGGATGAGCGTCGAGATGCGCACGCTCGGACCCGGCCACGATGTTCCCACCGTCGAACTGTAGCGCTGCGCCGGTCCTGTCGTTCCTCTCCGACACGCAACGTCCACAGTGACCGATGCGCGTGTAGAGCTGAAAACAGAAGCGCGACTCCCGTTGTCGGAAAGGGCGCTCCTGTTCAGCGGCTCAGATCTTGCGGTGCCGCAGGTTGATCGGGAGGCCGTCGGCGGGGGTCGGGCCGGTGCCGTAGGTCAGTTCCGGGCGGTAGCCGGCCGGGACGTCCCACTCGAAGCGCAGCAGCATCTGGTGCAGGATCGACTTCACTTCCATCCCACCGAAATACAGGCCGATGCACTTGTGGGCGCCGCCACCGAAGGGCGCCCACGCGAAGCGGTGGACCTTGTCCTCGCGGCGCTCGGCGGAGAACCGTTCCGGATCGAAGTGGGTGGGGTTGGGCCACCACTCCTTACGGAGCATCGTCGCCCACGGGTGGATGCCGAGCAGTGTGCCCTTCGGGATGTAATGCCCGCAGACCTCGGTGTCCTCGATCGCCATCCGGAAGAGCATGCCGACCGGGGCGTTGAGCCGCAGCGTCTCCTTGAAGGCGAGATCCATGCTGGGGAGCTTGTCGACGTCGTCGTAGTCGATCGTCGGCTTGTCGAGGGCCAGGGACTCCTCGCGCAGGCGCTGCTGCCATTCGGGATGGCGGCCGAGGAAGTAGGTCATCATCGACAGCGCGATGGTGCTGGTGTCGTGCGCGGCCATCATCACGAAGATCATGTGATTGACGATGTCCTCGTCGGAGAACGTCTCGCCTTCCTCGCTCTCGGCGTTGCAGAGCACGCTGAACAGGTCGTCGGCGTCGTTGCCGCGACGCAGCGGGATCTCGGAGCGGAAGTACTCCTGCAGCACCTCGCGGCCTCGGAGCCCCTTGGCCCAGGTCCAGTTGCCGACATCCTTACGCACGATCGCCTGACCGCCACGCACGGCCGCCTCGAAGGCGTGCTCGAGGCGGTGGGCCTCGGACTCGCTGACGTGCGCGCCCATGAAGACCTCGGTCGCGAGCGACAGCGTGAGGTCCTTGGTGCGGGAGTACATCTTGAAGCCGTTCCCCACCTCCCAGTTGGCGAGGGTCTTCTCGATGTGCGGGGTCATGATGTCGAGGTAGCCGGTGAGCCGGGGCTTGCTGAAGGCCTGCTGCATGATGCGCCGATGCTGCATGTGCTCGTCGAAGTCCATCAGCATGACGCCGCGGCGGAAGAACGGGCCGATCATCGGCTCCCAGCCGAGTTCGCTGGAGAATGCCTTCTTGCGGTTCATCCAGACCGCTTCGATCGCATCCGGACCGACGAGTGTGACCATGTTCATGCCCAGCGCACCCGACCACGAGACCTGCCCGTAGCGATCGAACCTCTCCATCGCCGACTTCAACGGGTCGACCAGCGCTTCGAGGGTGTTCCCGAGCCACGGAATTCCCGGATCGCCCATGACCGGTTTGAGGTCGGAACCTGCCGGCGGCTCGGCGAGGGGGCGCTCCGAGCTCGGGTACATGCTGCTCGCCTTCGCCAGCACGGTTTGGATCTGCTTCTTCCGACTCGTCATGAACCTGCCACTCCCCGTTGATCCGATGTGCGTTACATCACTATGCACCATTGGAACGGATTTTAGCGCTTGTTTCAAGAGGGTGGTGCGGACGGGGTGTTCACGCAGGTTGTGCGAGCGTGTCGGCAGACCTTCGCGAGGCGAGCACGCGCGGCGCCGAGACTCCCACCGCGATCAGCACGGCCAGACCCCAGAGCAGGTACGACGCCCCGACGAGGTGCTGCCACCAGGCCCAGGACAGCTCGGCGTCGTATCGCTGTGGGATGCGCTGATGCGGTGCGACGGCGAAGATGACCACTCCCAGGCCGAGGAGCCACCACCAGATCGACGACGCGGCGGGGCGCGTTGCGAGGTAGGTCAGCACGAGAAGCAGCGGGACGACCCAGACCCAGCTGTGATCCCAGGCGACCGGTGAGCAGTACAGCGCGGCGAAGGCGACCGCGATGAGGGCTGCAACGTCGTTCGGTGTCGTCGTCGGCGGGTCCGCCGGTGTCGTCGTCGGCGGGTCCGCCGGTGCCGGCGACAGCAGGCGCCATGCCACCCACGCGATGAACAATCCGACGACGAGCGAGACCAGGAACCACGCCGCGTCGGACTCGATGCCCAGGCGCCCGAGTTCACCCTTGATCGACTGGTTGTTCGCGAAGTGCGGGCTCCCGATGCGGTCGGTGTCGAAGAGGGTCGAGGTCCAGTAGGTGGTCGAGTCGCTCGGTGTCAGCAGATGGCCGAGAGCGGCGTAGCCGATCGCTGACACCGCGGCGACGACAAGTGCGCGCCAGTCCCGGCGGACGAAGAAATACAGCAGGAAGACCGCGGGGGTGAGCTTGATCGAGATGGCGAGGCCGACGAGCAGACCGTTCCACCATTTGCCCCGGCCCAGTAGGGCGTCGACGACGACGAGTGTCATCAGGACGATGTTGATCTGCCCGAAGTTGAGCGTGTCTCGGACGGGTTCGAGCCAGAGGGCGACTGTCGTGGCCGCCGCTGCGAGCCACCACAGGTCTCTGACCGGCCGGTCGAGGAGACCGGACAGGACGATCCGGCACACCACGAGCAGGCAGCCGATGGAGATCGCGGTGAACAGTGCCTGGCCCAGGCCGAGCGGTACGACGGTGAACGCAGAGAACAGTGCGGCGGCGAGCGGTGGGTAGGTGAACGGCAGATAGGAGCCCTCGGCGAGCTGCGGCAGCATGCCGTACAGATCGCCGCCGTCGAGCAGGACCTGTCCACCCATGCGGTAGACGTCGAAGTCGATGCGATACGGGGTTGGCGGTTGGTTCGGCAGAACGAGAATCGCGACCGCCGAACTGAGGACGAAGGCAGCGAGTGTCGCCCACCGGGCCCGAGCTGATCCCAGGTAGCGATCCAGCGCATGTCGGATGGTTCCAGCAGCAGTCACGAGCCCTCACTTCCGAGCGGGATCGTATCGCGGTCGACTCTCGGGGCCGGTCAGGCCGCCCCTGCGCTGCGTCGTCGGGCGCGCGGTGCAGTTGCCGACTGGTCGGGGTAGCCGTCGAGCATGATCGTCGCGATCGCGCCGAGGGCACGGTCCCACGCCTGCGTCATCGCCGGAGTCCACGCATCGCCGCCGATCTCGCTCATGGCGGCGATCATGCATTCCGCGAACGCGCAGTACATCGGCCGGGTGACGCCGAACCGGGCATGCTGCCGCCCCAGCGCGTGGAGCGTCGTCCTCAGCCACTCGGCGTCGTCGACATGCTCCACGACGGACACGATCGCGCTCCGCAGCCTGCGTGCCTGCACGCGGGTGTCACCGTCGAACATCGCGCGGACCGTGGGATAGCGCTCGAAGAGGACTTCGTAGAAACGGACGGTGAGACCCGAGTCGGGCAGGTCGACGAGAGCCAGACTGTCGACGAGCAGTTGCTTGTCCATGGAGGAACTCTGGTGGTCGTGCGTTGCCGCTGGACTGGCGGTCCGGAAGCCA
Organism: Gordonia terrae; assembly: GCF_001698225.1. Classification (NCBI taxonomy): domain Bacteria; kingdom Bacillati; phylum Actinomycetota; class Actinomycetes; order Mycobacteriales; family Gordoniaceae; genus Gordonia; species Gordonia terrae. The sequence goes on along the minus strand of NZ_CP016594.1, from coordinate 2,837,923 downwards.
GAGGTAACAGTGACCGCACACCGACGTGCACTCCGTGTGAGGTTCGGGATGGTTCGGACTCTATGTGTCCCAGTCGACAGCCGATGCCAGGTCCAGCAACCGGCGTCGACGGGTCTCCCCCGTCGCCCCCATCCATGCGATGAGTCCGTAGACGTGTGCGCGAAAGTCCGGGTGATCGTCGTGATTCTGCGACGACGCACCGTGGCGGCGGGCGTTGTGGAGCAGCGCTCTCAGGTTGTCGTAGTCGGATCTGGCGACCTGGGGTCGGTCGTTGACGACGAGTCCGGCGAGGCGTTGGCGCTGATGGCGGTGCATGATGCGGACCTTGTCCGGGTGGACGGTGAAGCGCTCGGCTCCCACAATGCGAAGCGTCGTCCACAGCGCCCGGTCGGCGTCGATCGCGTCGCCCGAGATCGCGAGGTCGTCGCCGTACCGGGTGTATCGGAGACCGTTGCGGCGGGCATAGCCGTCGAGCCGCCGATCCAGCGACCGCATCACGAGGTTGGCGAGATGGGGCGACGTCGGTGCGCCCTGCGGGAGATGACGTTCGCGAAGTAGAGCTGCGTGCGCGCGGTCGATTCCCCGGAGCTCGTCGACGGGGGTTGCCGTGGTGCACAATTCGGCGAGCAGGCGCGCGATATGCGACGGGTACCCGGCGTCGCGGAACACCGCACGAACGCGGTGGACGGTGATGGTCTCGAAGCAGTGCCGGAGGTCGACGCGCACCACCGCCGGCCGGTCGGTGTGCGGCCAGGCGAACGCGGCCGGCGACGACCCGGGCACGAACCCGCGTGCCGCCGAATGTGCCGGGATACGTTCGACCAGACGCCTGAGCAGGCGCCGTTGGGTTTCGCGCGTCCGCGGCTTCGGGGCTTCGATGACGCGGACACCGTCGCGTTTGTCGCGCCGCCAGATTCGGTAGTGCCGCAACGGAGGACGTGCAGTTCGCAGCCACTGTCCACGGTCGGCGAACCACTCGAGTTCCGGAACGGTGAAGTCGAGCCAGTGCGCGAACTGCTCCACGTCGTAGAGATCGGGCAGATCGTCGGGCACAGTTCCCGTCGACTCCGGTTCGTGCAGGAGGAGGGGCCGGCGGGGTTCGGGCGTCGGGTGGGTCCACGGAAGCAATGCCTCGAGGAGCACGGATGCGGGGTGTCTCGGTTCGTGCGGCGAGAGGTCGAAGAGGCGGTCGGCCACGTCGGTGATGGCTTCGGCAGGCAGAACGGTACGCAGCGCGTCGACGACCTCCGGCCACGTCCATGCCGAGTACGTCCGCGAAAACGCCGCAGCGACTTCGGCGGCCTCGTGTGCGTGGAGGAATGGGTCGGTCACGGCGTCGTCGCCTGTGTACGCGTCGACGGCCGGTGATGAACGACGGGTGTGGTGACCAGAGCTGTGGTGCAGCGGCGCCGGGTGGCACGTGGAGCGTGCGCGCCGGCGTCGGACGCAGGAACCAACTGTGAAGTGCACCCAGGGGTTACCCCTGAGACGGATCGCGACGATCCCCTCTCACCTCGCCCGTCGTTCATCAACCGTCATGCTGCCACGGTGGTGTGACAACCCGAGGGACGATGCGGGTATGGCCGCGGCGTCCCATGTGGAGGCGTGACCCCGTTTCGGTGTGAAAACTCGTCCACCTCAGTGCTGTTGGAGGGCAGATCGGGCTGTCGGGATTTGAAGTTCCCGGTGGTCTTCCCGGTGGTCTCCGGGGATCACGAGAGCTCTGGGCTGTGAGGGGGTGTGGCCCCCGTGACGGGTCAGGTTGTGGCGAGGTGGCCGGCGGTGAGGGCTTTGCAGATGTTGTTGACCATGGCGTGGAAGGTGAACTCGGCGTTTGCTCGTGCGAGTCCGCGGCCGGTGAATCGACGGAAACCGAGGGTGTGTTTAGCCCACCCGAACGGTGTTTCCGCGATGTGGCTGCGTCTGCTGTAGGCGGCGTGGCCTTCTTCGGTGAGCAATCGGGTTGCCATTGCCTCGATCGGGGTGGCGACGGTATCTGATTGGGCCGGTGAGGATGCCGTGGTTTCGGTGGTGGAGTGTTCGGCGCGCGCCACGCGAAGTTTGTGGGTTTTGGTCGAAGCGATGAGCCGGTCGGGTCCAGCGGCGGTGATGTTGGCTTCAGAGTGGTAGCCGGCATCGGCGAGCAAGAGCCCGATTCCCGGCGTGTCCGGTGGTGGGTGCTGGTGGGACTGAATGTGTTCAGCGGCGGCGACGGCCTTGTTCATCATCGGTACGAAGTGTGGGGTATCGATGGCCCCGTTGGTGACCATGGTCGCGATGATCAAGCCGTCGCTGCTGGTGACGGCTTGACAGTTGTATCCCTGGATCCAGCCACCACCACGCAACGACAGGGCCCGGGACTGCGGGTCGGTGATGTTGCGGCGGGTGTCGGTATTGGCCCGATGTGGTGTGCGAGTGTGGTTGCGGGCGGCCACGATCGCGGCGGCGTAGGTTTCGTCCTCGGCCACACGCCGGGCACGCAGCTGCGCGTCCAGGACCTCGGCCCGCTTAACACGTGTGCGCGCTTGTCGAACTGAGCTGTGGTCATCAACTGCGCTCGGCGGCCTACGTTTACGCGGTTTGCGTTCCCACGCATCGATCTTGGTCTGCTGATCAGCACGTGCTTTGCTCAACCGCAGCACAGCGGCCTGAAGCTGCGCCGCCATCGGCGGCGCCCCTGGATAGTCGCCGTCACCGGCGAGATGGGCGGTGTAGGCCACCACCCACTGCTGGGCTTTGGCGTCTTCGGCCGCGCGGCGCCGAACCGTGTGATCACGGTTGATCTCTGCGCGCGTCTGGGTCGGCTTGGCGTCTCGCGCTGCCTGGTTGTGCTCGCGAGCCGAAGCCAACGCAGCGTCGATTCGGGCGAGCCGTTCAGCGCCGGGAGCATTGATGAGACCCGGCGGGATCTCGTCACCGCCATCGCCATCGCCATCGTCATCGTTGGCGGCATGTTCGGCATCCGACTGTGCACCAACGTCTTTGAGCTTGCTGCGGAGCTGTTGAGCCTCTGCCTGACGTTCTTTGACCAGATGCTTCTCTGTGCGGTTGGCCGACTGCGAGGCATTCGAGGCGATCTTGACTCCATCAAGAGCGACGACACCCAACTGGCCCATCCCTAGCTGCGCGCACACCGTCAACGACTCAGCGAACAAATCAGCCATCACCGGCGAGGCATCTTTGCGGAACTGGGCGATCGTGGAGTGATCGGGGACATCGCCAGCGCAGATGACCCGGTAGGTCAGGTCCCGATGGCACAAACGCTCGATCTGCCGCGAGGACCGTTGCCCATGAGCCCACGCCCAAATCAGCAAGGTCAACAACATGTCCGGGTCATAGCCACGCCGCCCGACACCGCCGGTCTTGCGCAGCTTGTGCACGGAGGCGGTGTTCATCCGTTGCACCGTGGCGATCACCAGCCATACCGGGTCATCGCGGCCGACCCAGTCCCGCATATCCGGAGGAAGCAGGAATACCTGGTCACGATCAACCGGCCGATAATCCTTCGCCATCCACACATCATCGCAGTTCAAAGCCCGATTTAGAGGTCCGACACCCGTGAATCGTGGCCAACAAATCCCGACAGCCCGAGATTGCCCTTCGATCACCCTGAGGTGGACGAGAATTCTGTCGACCGCCTGGGTCAGGGCGCACCTCCGACGCCGAGATTTCGGCGCCACGAGTTCCGACCCATGCCAGGCGTCGCGTTTCGTTGTGCGGAGCGCAACGTCCTACGACACCTGATCAGGCTCCGACGTAATCGGCGAGGTGTTCGCCGGTGAGTGTGGACCGGTCGGCGACGATGTCGGCCGGTGTGCCCTCGAAGACGATCTGACCACCGTCGTGGCCGGCGCCCGGGCCCAGGTCGATGATCCAGTCGGCGTGCGCCATGACGGCCTGATGATGCTCGATGACGATCACCGACTTCCCGGAGTCGACGAGACGGTCGAGCAGCCCGAGGAGTTGTTCGACGTCAGCGAGGTGGAGGCCGGTGGTCGGCTCGTCGAGGATGTAGACGTCACCCTTCTCCCCCATGTGGCTGGCCAGCTTCAGGCGCTGGCGTTCGCCGCCGGACAGGGTGGTCAGCGGCTGGCCGACCTTGATGTATCCGAGCCCGACGTCGACCATTCGATGCAGGATCTTGTGTGCAGCAGGTAGTTTGGCGTCGCCGTCGGCGAAGAAGGCCTCGGCCTGGGCCACCGACATCTCGAGCACTTCGCTGATGTTGCGGCCGCCGAAGGTGTAGTCGAGCACCTCGGCCTGGAAACGCTTGCCCTCGCACACCTCGCAGGGCGCGGCGACACCGGCCATCATCGCGAGGTCCGAGTAGACGACACCCGCACCGTTGCAGTTGGGGCAGGCACCCTCGGAGTTGGCGCTGAACAGCGCCGGTTTGACGCCGTTGGCCTTGGCGAACGCCTTGCGGATCGGTTCGAGCAGCCCGGTGTAGGTCGCCGGGTTGGAGCGCCTCGACCCCTTGATCGCGCTCTGGTCGATGGAGACGACCCCGTCCTCCTTCGCCACCGTCGAGTTGATCAGCGAGCTCTTGCCCGAACCGGCGACACCCGTCAGCACGACGAGCACGCCGAGGGGGATGTCGACGTCGACGTCGCGCAGGTTGTTCGCATCGGCCCCGCGGACCTCGAGATGTCCACTGGGCGTGCGGACCTCGTCCTTGACGGCGGCGCGATCCTCGAGGTGGCGTCCGGTGAGTGTGTCGGCGACACGCAGTTCGTCGACGGTGCCCTCGAAGACGATCTCGCCGCCGTCGGTGCCGGCCCCGGGACCGATGTCGACGACGCGGTCGGCGATGGCGATCACCTCGGGCTTGTGCTCGACGACGAGCACGGTGTTGCCCTTGTCCCGCAACGCACGGAGCAGATCGTTCATCCGGGTGATGTCGTGCGGATGCAGACCGATCGACGGCTCGTCGAAGACGTAGGTCACATCTGTCAGCGACGAACCGAGATGGCGGATCAGCTTGGTGCGCTGGGCCTCGCCACCGGAGAGTGTGCCGGCCGGACGTTCCAGCGACAGGTAGCCGAGACCGATGTCGACGAACGCGTCGAGGTGATCGCGCAGCGCGGCGATCAGCGGCGCCACCGACGGGTCGTCGAGATCGGCGACCCACTGGGCGAGATCGCTGATCTGCATCGCGCAGGCGTCGGCGATGCTGATGCCCCTGATCTTCGACGACCGGGTCTCGGCCGTGAGGCGGGTGCCCTCACAGTCCGGGCATTTCGCGAAGGTGATCGCGCGGTCGACGAAGGCGCGGATGTGCGGCTGCATCGCCTCCCGGTCCTTGCTCAGCATCGACTTCTGGATCTTCGGGATCAGACCCTCGAAGGTGACGTTGATGCCCTCGACCTTGATCTTCGTGGGCTCCTTGTAGAGCAGGTCGTTGAGTTGCTTCTTGGTGTACTTCGCGATCGGCTTGTCCGGGTCGAAGAAGCCGCAACCGCGGTAGATCCGGCCGTACCAGCCGTCCATCGAGTAGCCGGGAATGGTCAGCGCGCCCTCGTTGATCGACTTCGACGCATCGTAGAGCGCGGTGAGGTCGAAGTCCGAGACGTCCCCGCGCCCCTCGCATCGCGGGCACATACCGCCGGTGATGGAGAAACTCCGCCGCTCCTTGACCTTCTGGCCGCCCTTCTCGATCGTCACCGCACCCGCCCCACTGATCGAGGCGACGTTGAACGAGAAGGCCTGCGGTGAACCGATGTGCGGAGTCCCCAAGCGGCTGAACAGGATACGTAGCATCGCGTTGGCGTCGGTGGCCGTACCCACCGTCGACCGGATGTTGGCACCCATCCGTTCCTGGTCGACGATGATCGCGGTCGTCAGACCTTCCAGGATGTCGACATCCGGCCGCGCCATCGACGGCATGAAGCCCTGGACGAACGCGCTGTACGTCTCGTTGATGAGGCGTTGGGACTCCGCGGCGATGGTGCTGAAGACCAGCGAGCTCTTCCCGGAACCCGACACACCGGTGAACACCGTCAGCCGACGCTTGGGCAACTCGACGCTGACGTCCTTGAGGTTGTTCTCCCGTGCGCCGTGGACGCGGATGAGGTCGTGTGTGTCGGCGGGGTGGACGCCGTCGGCCCGCACGGCGTCGACCTTTGTCTCGGAACGGGTCGCGGTTCGGCTCATCGTCTCTCCATCAATGCGGCGACCGCACGTGGGCGGTCGCCGGGGTTCGGGGTGCTCGTGCCATCTCGGAGGGTCGGTTCCGCCAGATCGGTGCGCGGACTCCCGGTCGATCTAACCAGGGTGGACTGCACCGTCGCGGAGTGTTGTCCATCAACAGCCGCGACGAGCGCCTCCGGAGGCGGGCATCGACCGGGTCCGCACATCCTCAAACGGCCTGGTCGATACGGATGAGGTTGCCTGCCGGGTCACGGACGGCGGCGTCGCGCACGCCGTACGGCTGATCCATCGGCTCCTGCACGATGTCGACGCCACTGCCCTGCAGCTTCTCGAACAGGCCGTCGAGGTCGTCGGTCGCCAGCGTGAGAGCGCCGTAGCTTCCCTTCGCGATCAGTTCGAGAATCGTCTGGCGTTCCTCATCGGAGATGCCAGGGTCCGCGGCCGGCGGATGCAGGACGATCGACGTACCCGGTTGACCGGGCGGGCCGACGGTCAGCCACCGCATGCCCTCGTAGCCGACGTCCTTGCGGAGCTCGAAGCCGAGGAGGTCGCGGTAGAAGCCGAGGGCGGCGTCGCCGTCGGTGTGCGGGAGGAAGGTGTACTGGATCGTGATGTTCATGGGATCAGGCTAGGCAGTCTCACCCACGCTGTGCTTCTCGATTCCTGATCGGTCTGGTGATGTTCTTCGCCAGGCACGCCGGTATCCCGTCCGTCGCGTCGGCCGACTGTTCGCGGTAGACCGTCGGCGGCACCCCGACGAGTTCGGTGAACCGGGTGCTGAACGTGCCCAATGAGGAGCATCCGACCTCGAAGCACACCTCCGTCACGCTCAGATCGCCGCGCCGGAGGAGGGTCATCGCGCGTTCGATACGACGAGTCATCAAGTACGAGTAGGGCGATTCACCGTAGGTCTGGCGGAATTTGCGACTCAGGTGACCGGCCGACATGTTCACCCCGCGAGCGAGTGCCTCGACGTCGAGCGGTTGCGCGTACTCGCGGTCGATGCGGTCGCGGACCTGACGCAGCAGGGTCAGGTCGCGCAGGCGCTGATCGGAATCGGTTCGCGGCACGAATCGATGGTAGTGCGCCGACGGTTCACAGCTGGAGCAATGCGGCGATGTCGGCGCCGAGTGCGTCGAGACGACGCGAGGCCTCGGCGTGGGGTACGACGCCGTCGGGACAGTCCAGCACGACCTCGAGGTAGCACTTCAGCTTCGGTTCGGTTCCCGAGGGGCGGACGACGACCCGGTCGTCGGCGGCGGTCCGCAGCAAGATGCCGTCGGTGGGCGGCAGATCGGCGGATCCGTGTGCGAGGTCGCGGTTCTCGACCACCGGCGAGCCGGCGAGACGATCGATCGGTGTGGACCGAAGACGCTCCATCATCTCGCCGATGAGCGCGGTGTCCTCGACGCGGATGGTAAACGGCGCGGTCGCGTGCAGACCGTGGCGGCCGGCCAGGTGGTCGAGTTCGTCGGTGAGCGTGCGGCCGTCGCGGGCCAGTTCCTCGACCAGGGAGATCACCCGGACCATCGCACCGATGCCGTCCTTGTCGCGGACGGTGTCGGGGTCGGTGCAGTAGCCGATCGCCTCCTCGTAGCCGAAACGCAGGCCGGGCGTGCGGGCGATCCATTTGAAGCCGGTGAGCGTCGCCGCGAACCGGAGCCCGTGGTGCGCGGCGATCCGGTCCAGCAGTCGGCTCGACACGATCGAACACGCCAGGGTGTCGCCGGGTCGCGCCGGGTCACTCGCCGCCTGCTCCCCCAACAATCCGCCGATCTCGTCACCGGTCAACTGCCGCCATCGGCCGTCGGCACCGGGCGTGGCGACCGAGCAACGGTCGGCGTCGGGGTCGAGTGCGATCACGACATCCGCGCCGACGTCGCGCGCGAGATCCAGCGCGAGGTCGAGGGCCCCGGGTTCCTCCGGGTTGGGAAAGGGCACTGTCGGGAAGTCGGGATCGGGCGCGAACTGCTGTGCCACGATGTGGACGTCGCCGATATCCGCTGCCCGCAGCACTTCTCGGGCGACCTCGCCGCCGACACCGTGCAGGGGCGTCAGGACGACACGAACCGGTGAGGGACCGGAGTCGGGTCGCAGCCCAGCGGTTCGCTGCACGTAGGTGCGGACGATCGCGTCGTCGAGGTGGATCACGGCCGCGGAGTCACGGGGCACCTGGTCGGCGGGTGGCGCCTGCGCGATCCGGTCGGCGATGCCGCCGTCGGCGGGCGAGATGATCTGGACTCCCCTGCCTGGATCATCGGTGGCGCGGCCGCCCAGGTAGACCTTGTAGCCGTTGTCGGCCGGCGGATTGTGCGAGGCGGTGATCATCACCCCGGCGTCGCAATCCAGTGACCGTGTGGCGTGAGCGGTCACCGGGGTCGGCAGCCTGGGCGGCAGCGCGAACACGGTGAGCCCCTGCGCGGCAAGAACTTCGGTCGCCGCGTCGAAGAACTCCGCGGAGCCGTGCCGGGCGTCGCAACCGACCACGACGCGGGCATCGGGACCGACCGTGTCGAGCAGATATCGGGCGAGACCCACCGTGGCCCGGGTGACGACGGCGACGTTCATCCGAGACTCACCGGCACCGACCTCACCGCGCAGGCCCGCGGTACCGAAGGCCAGCGGGCCGTCGAACCGGGACGCGAGATCGCCGGCTGCCGCGTCGTCGCCGTTATCGGCGGCGTCGATCAGTTCGGTGAGCACGGCCCGGGTCGACGGATCGGGATCGTGGTCTCGCCAGCGGCGTGCGGTCTCGATCGTCGTCACCGGATACGACGGCCCGGGTCGACCCGGTCACCGAGGGTGACGCGGGCACCTCGCAGGATCTGCGTGTCCATGCCGACGAGCGTGATCTTCTCCGTGGGCACCGGCCGCGTGCGAGGATGCCCGCCGATCACCGCGTTCGGACCGACGCGAACGCGTTCGTCGAGCACGGACCACGCAACCGACGCGCCGGCGCCGATGACGGCATCGCCGAAGACCACCGAATCGGCCACCACCGCACCCTTCTCGACGACCACGCCCGGTCCGAGCACGCTACGCCGAACCGTGCCGAGCACATGGGCACCGCCGCTGACCAGACTGTCCTCGACAACCGCCCCGGTCTCGATGCGGGCGGCCGGGCGTTGCGGCTGATTGGTGAGGATCGGGCGGTCGCCGCGGAAGACGTCCAGTGCCCCGGAGATCAGGTCGCGGTGCGCCTGCAGGTACGTCTCGGGACGGCCGGCGTCGATCCAGTACCCCGGCATCGCGTGGGCGACGGTCTTGCCGCGATCGACGAACCACGGCAGCAGATGCTCGCCGAAGTCACCCAGGCCGGTGTCGTCCTTCGGTGAACTCTCCGTCGTCCGGCTCTCGAGGTACTCCAAGCCCTCGATGAGGACGGCAGGGTCGTAGACGAAGATCTCGGTGGCGATCGTGCGCGTGGTGGCGCGCTCGGGTTTGTAGCGGAACTCGCGGACCGTCCCGTCGCGGCGGGCCTTGACGGTGGCGTGCTGGGTGGCCTCGTCCAGCGGACACGTCGTGGTGACAACGGTGCATTCGGCCCCATGACGGCGGTGGGTTTCGATGGCGTCGCGGAAGTCGAAGTCGTACACGTGGTCGGCGCTCATCACGATGACCTCCGCCGGGGCGTGGGCGGCGATGCGGCCGCGGATGCGGTACAGCAGGTCGGCGTTGCCGGTGGCGAAGCCGTCTTCGGTCTCCGCGGCGTCGGTCTGCTCGGGCATCACGACGCGCAGACCGCCGCTCGTGCGGTCGAGGTCCCAGGGCCGACCGCCGGCCACGATCTGCGTGATGGTCTCGGCCTCGTACTGCACGCAGAGCCACACGTCGTCGATGTGGCTGTGGTGCAGGTTGGACAGCGGAAAGTCGATGAGCTGATAGTTGCCCGCGAACGGCAACGCCGGTTTCGCACGCCGATCGGTCAGCACCTCCATCCGCGAACCACGTCCACCGGCCTGCACGATCGCGAGAACCTCCGAATACCGCATCACCCCAGTCTGCCGCACTGCGCCGGGTTTGCCCGGATGGCGGGGCCACGGAGCGCTGGGTGGCATGCTCGACCACACACCTGTCGGTCCGGTCTGACGAGGAGGTACATCGGTGGCGCGCATCCGACCGGCCGAGCACGCGACGACGGAGCGTGTCGAGGTCGACTGTCTGGTCGTCGGCGGCGGGATCGTGGGTCTGGCCGTGGCCCGCGCGTTCGCGCTGCAGGGGCGCGAGGTCGTCGTCTTGGAGGCCACGGATTCCGTCGGCACGCAGACGACGTCGCGGAGTTCGGAGGTCATCCACGCGGGTCTCTACTATCCCGCGGGCAGCCTCAAGGCGAGGTTGTGCGTCGGCGGTCGACGGCTGCTGACGCGGTTCTGCGACGAACACGACGTGTCGTGGGCGCAACCGGGCAAACTCGTCGTCGCCACCGACGACACCCAGCGGGAACGACTGGACGAGATACACCGGCGCGGCCTGGCCAACGGTGTCACCGACCTGCGTCCGATCGATGTCGACGAACTACGCGACCGCGAACCCGAGATCGACGGCGTCGCGGCACTGTTCTCGCCGTCGACCGGGATCGTCGACGTCGACGGCGTGGTCCGCGCACTCCGCCGGGACCTCGAGGCACTGGGCGGCGGAATCGCTCTGCGCAGCAGAGTGATCGGCGGACACATCGACCGCGGCGGGATCACCGTGCACACGGATGACGGTGAGTCGGCCGTCACGCGGACACTCGTCAACTGCGCCGGGATCGGCGCGTGGCAGGTGGCCCGGAGCCTGACCGGATTCGACGGGCCTCTACCGCCTCGATTTCTCGCGAAGGGCAACTACTTCGGGCTGTCCGGCGTCCGAGCGCCGTTCCGGCACCTCGTGTATCCGGTACCCGCCGACGGTGGACTGGGCGTGCACTTCACGATGGATCTCGGCGGCGCCGCACGATTCGGGCCCGACGTCGAGTGGTTGGACGTGACCGCGGGCGAGACAGCCACCGAGGACGAGCTCGACTACGCCGTCGACGATGCGCGCGCCGCGGCGTTCGAGCGCGCGATCCGCACCTACTGGCCCGGATTGCCCACGGCGGCCCTGGTTCCCGCGTACGCGGGCATTCGGCCGAAGGTCACCGGGCCGGGCGTTGCGGCAGGCGATTTCGAGATCCACGGCCCGGCGACGCACGGGATCGCCGGGGTGGTCAACCTGTTCGGTATCGAATCGCCGGGCATCACGTCGTCGCTGGCGATCGCCGAACATGTCGTCGGTCTGGTCACGCCCCCGACGACGTGACCAGACCGACCGGAGAGAGCTCAGCTCTGCGGTGAGTCACCCGGCTTCGGGTGGTACTGGTAGGCGGCACTGGCCTTCTCGCGAACCTTCATCGCCTGGATCGCGTCGTGGTGGCGCCGCGCGTGATAGGCCAGCGGGAAATACGTGAGCCGCTCGGGCAGGGTGCGGTAGGCGAACCGCAGATTGCGATGGATGCGCTCGAGGTGCCGCTGCTCGGCGTCGGTCCAGGTGAGCCCCAGGATCTCGCGGACCCGCGGGTCCATCACACCGACGGTGGTGAGGTAGTTGAAGTTCTGGAACGGCACCGACGCGGTGGCGGCCGCCTTCTTGGCGGCGGGCCGCAGAGCTTTCGGTACCGACTTCGGGATGACCGGTGCGGCACGCATCTGATCGATCAGCTCCAGGGCGACCGGGTGCCGGACCAGTTTGTTCTCGATGAAGTCGTCGAAGTACTCGTCGAACTCCTCGAGGGTTTCGGGATAGTTGTTCATCGGCACCTGGACGATCTTCGCGATCCGACGGTTGTCCCGCAGGAGTTCCCGGCGCTCCTCGAGGGTGAAGTGTCGGCCCAGAACCAGCGGCGCGGCGGTCTCGATCGTGGGTAGCGCCGTGGCGATCACCCAGGCGTACGCTTCCGGGTTCAGCGCGCTGATGTGCTTTCCTTCGGCATTGCGCATCTGCAGCGGCTGATGGAGCTTGCGGAGTCGTTTGCCCTCTTCGAGGGCCTCCTGCCCCCCGTAGGTCCAGCGCAGCACGGAGTCGGCCGACCGGATCGCACGGCCGACCGGATCGGTACGGAACACGGAGTATTTGCCGACGACGTCGCCGATGACCGGGTGCATCACCTGCATCACGAACGCCGCGCCGTTGATCGGGAGGAAGGTGTACATCCCCGTGAGCTTGGCGGTCAGCGAGTCCGGCGGGATCAGCTCGATCTCGTCATCGCGGTGGTTGAGCAGAGGCTCGGCCGCCACGGAATCTCCGGTTTCGGGTTCGATTGCTGTCCGCTCGTCATGTACCGCGGTCATGGTGCCCCCAACGATGGTCTCGGAAACTGCTAATTCGACAACATTCGTAGTCAGATTAGCGCAGCCGTTCCCGAAAACCCACCGTTTGCCGGATTTCAGGTGCTCGGAGGGGAGACTCAGGCCTCGGGGCCGATGACCACGGTCCGCGTGGCGAGTTCGCGGTGACGGACCGTGAAGATCCGTGTGCCCTTCTTGCGGCCGACCCGGATCTCGCTGAGATCGAGCCCGGCGTCCGTCAGACGTGCGTGGGTGGCATCGACATCGATCGAGCGCCACGCGACGCCCCAGAGTGTGACCGGCGATGACGGCACCGGGTCGGCCGGCGGTCGCGGCGCCGCGACGACCTCGACGATCAGGTCGCCCCGCCGGAAGAACAACTGGCGGGCGTCCTGCCCGATCGGCTGATCGAGCCGGAAGTCGAGGTCGAAGGTCCCCGCGAACAGCGCGACGGCGACATCCCGGTTGTCGCAGGTGAAGACCAGATGGTCGAGACCGGTGAGGTCGCTGTCGGGACCGGCCACCGGATCGGGGCGCGCCGCCATCCCGATCGGAGACGTCTCGCCGAGCGCGCCGAGCACGGAGTCGGTGAGTGGGTAACCGCGCCGACCGAGCAGGCGTCGGGTCGCCGGGACGTCGTCGACGGTGAAGTAGACGCCATGGGAGTCGGACCCGCCGGACGGCGCCCGCAACGAGAGCACGACATTGCCGACGGCCAGCGTCCGGCGGCCGTCGGTGTCGGTACCGACCTTCCGTCCGAGCAGTCGCTCATAGGTCGCGGCGGTCGACGATGGATCGTCGCTCGTGAGGTCGACGAGGGCGTGCGGTCCGGGCAGTATCGTCACCGCTTCTTCTTACCTTTTCGACGACGGGCCGCCGGCGGCGGCACCCGTCGGTGGATCAATTGCGCGGAACTGGTGATATGCCAAGCGCCGCAGGAGCACTCGTAGTACCGCAGCTCCGAGGATGTGCCGACGAGGTGGCGGCGCAGCCGATCGATCCCCTCGCGCGCGTCCGCGGGTGAGGCGAACGGCAACTTGTCGGGCGTCGGGCACGCCGGATAGTCGACGCCACCGCGGCGGGCGCGACGAGGCTGATCGCGAAATGCGGTGCGTGCCTCGACGTCGCGATAGAACGCCTCGAGATCGTCGTCGGAGAAGGGCACCGGTCGATTATCCCCCGAGCCGGGCCTTCCCCGCGCTGGGCGGGCCTGGTTGCGCGCAAGGGGGTCGAGAGCTGACGGATCGAGAGCAGCGGAGGATCAGCGCGCCATCCAGAGTCGGCGGCGGATGACCTCACGCATACGACGTAGCTCCGACGCTGTGAGTGCCGACGGCGGATCGGTGTCGACGAGACGATCGACCTCGGAGAAGAAGTCCCGATCCGTGAGACCGAACTCCTCGCCGATCTGCCGGGACGAACCCCCGCCCAAGGGGTACCAGTTCGTCTCGAACTGGATCATCTGCTGCTGCTTGCTGTCCATGGAAGCCACCGAATTCTGCGTTTTCGACCTAGAACCTGAACGTGCGTCGCGGAGCCCGTGCGGCAGTTACCTCTACCTGTGGGCCTACGCGTGATGCACGTCACCGACGACGTCATTTGTACACCTGTCGACCGACAGAAGACAGCGGGTGGCCCAGGCTGATTCCAAAGGTGCCGCAAACGTTCATCGCACGTTCGAGGAGGGCGCGGGACCGACCCTCAGACGGCCAGTCGGTCGGGGCTCGCCGCCCGTGCCTCGCGCCTGTTCGCACGAATGCTGCTCGCCAGCGACGCGCCGATGAACGCCACCCCGACGAGCCCGGTGACCACCTCGTTGATCTCGAACTCGATGCTGATGAGCAGGATCGCGGCGAGGGCTCCGATCGCCCAGTGCGCGCCGTGCTCGAGGTAGCGATACTCCCCCAGCGTCCCCTTGCGGACGAGGTAGATCGTGATGGACCGCACGAACATCGCGCCGATGAAACCGAGCCCGAGCGCGATGATGATCGGGTCCGAGGTGATGGCGAACGCGCCGATCACCCCATCGAAGGAGAACGAGGCGTCCAGCAGCTCGAGGTAGAGGAAGAGGAAGAACCCGGCCTTGCCGGTGGCCACGGTGACCGGGTGCGGGCCGGACCGCCCCCGGCCGGCCTGCTCTGCCCCAGCCCCGTCTGAATCTGCGTCGTTCTCAGTCGCGGGGTCCGCATCGGGTTCGGCCATGAACAGCGAACTCAGTCCGTCGACGGTGACGTAGGTGACCATGCCGAGGATCCCGGCGATCAGCACCGTCGCGCGGACCTCGTCGGGGGCGAGGAACTCGGCGGTGAGCACCAGCGCGAGTGAGGCGATGACCACCGCCAACTGGTCGAGCTTGCCGAGTGTCGCGAGCGGCCGCTCGAGCCACGTGAGCCACGTCTGCGGGCGCTCGGTGAGCACGAAGTTGAGGAACAACAGCAGCAGGAACATCCCACCGAACGCCGCGATCTGAGGGTGCGCCTCGGTGAGGATCGTCTCGTAGCTGGGCTGACCGTCGGCGAAGTGCGTCTGGCCCTCGGGCGGCGGGTTCATGGCCAGGTCGAGCGCCTCGACGGGGTTCAGGTTGCCGGTGATCCAGACGATCACGAGCGGGAACAGCAGACGCATGCCGAATACCGCGATGAGGACGCCGACCGTGAGGAACATGCGCTGCCAGAACGCGCTCATCCGTTCCAGGATGGTCGCGTTGATGACGGCGTTGTCGAAGGACAGCGACACCTCGAGGACGCCGAGGATGGCGCAGAGCGCGAGTCCGGTCCAGCCGAGATAGAGGTAGGCGACGACCAGCGCCACGAGGGTGACGACGAGCGACGGTGCGAAGATGCGCCCGATCACCGCAACTTCTCGGCTTCCCGCGCGAGCTCGAGCAGGGTCTCGGTGAGGCCGGCGAGAACGTCATGGTCGGCGCGTTCGGCGACCGCGGTGCCGAGGTCCTCGGCCGCACACCGCAGTGCGAACATCCGGTCACCGAAGTCGGCGGCCTCGGCCGAAGACAGGATCACCGCGTCGTCGGGAATGGATGTGCCCTCGAGCAACGTTCTCTGCTCGTAGGCACGCTGCCTGCACGAACGTTTGCAGTATTTTCGACGCCGCCCCAACTCGGAGTCCACCATCGTGCGGCCGCACCAGGCGCATGAGTAGGGCCGGCGCCGGCGCGCGGCGCCGAGTCGGTCACCGCCTGAGGCGCCGGTCTCCACACGGTGCGAAGTGCCTGGATCCACACCGAGACCGTACCGCTGTAGCCAGTCGCCCCGCTCGCGGCGCACCCGGCGGCGGCCAGCCAGTCGCCCCGCTCGCTGCGCTCCCGGCGACGGCCAGCCAGTCGCCCCGCTCGCTGCGCTCCCGGCGGCGGCCGTGCCGACCGCGTCTGGCAACACGGGGCGTCGCCGATGAGGAACCTGCGCGCGGATGCGCGTAGAATGTTCCTGTTGACGACCCGAAAGTCGTGCGCAGCGCTGCGTGCGAAGCAGGAATGCAACAGAGATCACCCGGCAGACCGGGAGATCCGACGAAGTTGAGAGGAACCCTTCATGGCAGATCGAGTACTTCGGGGTAGCCGCCTCGGCGCGGTGAGCTACGAGACCGATCGAGACCACGACCTCGCGCCACGACGCATCGTCCAGTACCGCACCGACAACGGCGAGATCTTCGATGTGCCGTTCGCCGACGACGCGGAGGTCCCGTCGAAGTGGCCGTGCAAGAACGGCATGGAAGGCACCATCCTCGAGGGCGCCGAGCCCGAGGAGAAGAAGGGCAAGCCGCCGCGCACCCACTGGGACATGCTCCTGGAGCGTCGGAGCGAGGAAGAGCTCGAAGTGCTGCTCAACGAGCGCCTCGACCTCCTCAAGCAGCGACGCAAGGGCATCACCAACTGACATCGCGGGCGCTCGACGCCCCGAACCGAACAGACCCGGCAGGATCACCTGCCGGGTCTGTTCGTCTGTTCAGCGGCTCACCGCGTCCGGAGAAGCCCCCAGCGTTCGAGCCGGCTCTGGACACCCCAGCGGGCGACCATCGTGAATGCCTCGGACATCACGCCACCGCTCATCTTCGAGACGCCGATCTCACGTTCGGTGAAGGTGATCGGCACCTCCCGGACGTCGAACCCGGCGCGCACGGTCCGCCACGCGAGATCGATCTGGAAGCAGTATCCGGCGGACTCGACGGTGTCGAGCTGGATCTTCTCCAACACGATGCGGCGGTACGCGCGAAAGCCGGCGGTGATGTCGTGGACACCCGCGCCGAGGGCGAGCCGGGCGTAGGTGTTGGCCCCGCGCGAGAGGAACTCGCGGCGCTTGGGCCAGTTCACGAGCTTGCCGCCGGGGACGTAGCGAGATCCGATCACCAGATCCGCACCGTCGTTGACGGCGTCGAAGAGCCGGTTCAGCTGTTCGGGTGCGTGACTGCCGTCGGCGTCCATCTCGACGATGACGGCGTAGTCGCGGTCGAGTCCCCACGCGAAACCGGCGAGGTAGGCCTTGCCCAGACCGTCCTTCTCGACGCGGTGCATCACGTGCACGCGTTCGGCATCGTCGGCCCGCGCGAGTTCGTCGGCGACGTCGCCCGTACCGTCCGGGCTCGAGTCGTCGACGACGAGCACGTGCGCCCCCGGCAGCACGTCCTGCAGTCGTCCGATGATGAGCGGCAGATTGTCGCGTTCATTGAACGTCGGCACGACGACCAATGCGCCCGTGCCGTCGGCGCCGACCACGCGTTGCGGCGCGTCGTCGGGCCGCCGCTGCCCTGCCGTGGCGTCAATCCCCGATGCCATCGAGCTCCTTCGTGTCACCGGTCGCCCGTGCGGCGACCCTGCGTGGCCTGAGTGAGAACCTAGTACGCGAGCGCAGCGCAAACAAAAGCCCGACCACTGCGGCGATGATCGCAAGGACCTCAGGCCACGGACCCAGCCGGGTCGCGAGGGTCATGTCGTCGTGCAGCGGAAGACGTCCGGTCAGCACATCCGAGGTGAAGATGCCCGACTGCCGACTGATGGAGCCGTCGGGCTCGATGACGGCGCTCACACCGCTGGTGGCCGCCACGACCACGGCCCGCCCGTGTTCGACCGCGCGGACCTGTGACATGGCCAACTGCTGGTAGGTCATCTCGGTACGGCCGAAGGTCGCGTTGTTGGTGGGGACGAAGAGCAGCTGCGCGCCCTCCCGCACGGACTGTCGCGCGGCCCGGTCGAAGGCGACCTCCCAGCAGGTGGCGACCCCGACGGTCACCGTCCCGGAACGACCGGGCACGTCGACGACGGTGGGTCCGGTGCCGGGGCGGAAGTCTCCGGCCATGTCGGCGTAGGACGAGAACAGGCGGAAGAACGGCCGCCACGGGAGGTACTCCCCGAACGGCTGGACGATGTGCTTGTCGTAGCGGGCGACCGGACCCTTCGCCCCGTCCCACACCAGGACCGAGTTGGTGGGCCGGCCGTCGGGGTTACGGATGAGGGTGCCCACCAGGATCGGTGCGTCGACGGCCTCGGAGGCGGCGGTGATCTCGGCGGCGGCGTCGGCGTTGTCCAGCGGTGAGATGTCCGAGGCGTTCTCGGGCCAGAGGACGAAGTCGGGTTGCTCGGTCTGCCCCGTGTCGATCGCCCGGCCGTAGGCCATCGTGGTGCGCACGTGATTGTCGAGGACGGCACGGCGCTGGGCGTTGAAGTCCAGGCCGAGGCGCGGGACGTTTCCCTGGATCGCGCCAATCCGGGCCGAGGACGTGGCGATGTTGCGGTCGAGGCTCGCGGGAGTGGCCGCGATCGCCGCGATCGGGGCGAGCAGCGCGATGGCGACCGCCGTGGTGGCGATGCGCACGACACCCGAGGAACGTTCGGCGACCGGAACCGGGCCATCGGTGCCCGGTGCCGGCGTCGGACCGTCATTCGAGCGGGTGCGTCGGTAGGCGCGGACGAGGACCACGAGCAGCCAGGCGACCGAGGAGCCGAACAGCGCGACACCCGCCGACAACCCCGGTGCGCCGAGCACCGAGGCCAGCGGCAGCAGCGGACCGTCGACCTGACTGAAAGCTGTTCGACCCCACGGAAATCCGCCGAACGGGAACGCAGAGCGCAGCGCCTCGACGAGCACCCAGCACAACGTGAACCACACCGGTGGTACGGGTAGCCGCATCGTGACGGTGGCGATCGCGCCGAAGAGCGCGAGATATCCGGCGAGTATCGCGGCCAGGGCGAGCCACGGCAGCGGGCCGACGTAGACGCCGATCCACGGGAGCAGCGGCACGAAGAACGCCAGGCCGAAGACGAAACCGATCCAGGCGGCGGTGCGCACCCGGGGCGTCCCGACGTACAGCGCGGCGAACAGGAGGCCGAGTCCGAGGACGGCGAGGAACCACCAGTTGCGCGGCGGGAAGGCCGCCCACATGGCGACGCCCGCGGCCACGGCGGTTCCGGTCTGTGCGAGCCAGGACCGGGAGACCTGCGGCGGACTCATCCGGCGTCCCGGTCGTACAGGGTCCGGCCCCGGTGCACGGTGCGTACGCAGCGCGGTAGTTCGGCCCCCGGCGAGACGTCCGGCAGCGCCGGGACCCGCGACCGCGGATCGGTCGACCAGCGCTGGACCTTCTCGTGGGATCCGGCGACGACGAGGTCGTCGACCTCCCACACCGCGTAGCTCGCGGGGGCGCCGGGCGTGAGGGTGCCGGTCACGCCGTCGTTGACTCCCCCGGCCCGCCAGCCGCCACGGGTCGTCGCGGCGAAGGCGCCGCGTGCCGAGATCGCGTTGGCCGGCTGATGGTGATGCACGGCAGCACGGATCGTCGACCACGGGTCGATCGCGGTGACCGGTGCGTCCGACGAGAACGACAGGGCGACTCCGGTTCTGGCCAGCATCGCGAAATCGTTGAGAGTTGCCGCACGGGGTGCGCCCAGACGGGCGTCGTACAGGTCGCCCGGTCCGCCCCATTCGGCGTCGAACAGCGGTTGCATGCTGGCGATCACGCCGCAGCGCGCGAGGACCTCCGCGTCGGCGGCGGTGACCATCTCGGCGTGTTCGAGCCGGTGTGCGCACCGTGCGAGCGCGGGCGTGCCGAGTTCGTCGGCGAGGTCGGCGAGGGCGCCGACGACCACACCGGTCGCGGCGTCGCCGATGACGTGGAAGCCTGCCTGGATGCCCGCGATCGTGCAGGCCCGCAGGTGGTCGCGGATCGCCTCGGCGCCGAGATAGCTGATGCCGTGGGTGTGCGGATCGTCGGTGTAGGGCTCGGTGAGCCACGCGGTGTGCGAGCCGATGGCGCCGTCGATGAACAGGTCGCCGCCCAGGGCGTCGGCCCGCGTGATCGACATCAGTTCGCGGGCGTGGTCGGCGTCGGTGACAGCCTGTCCCCAGTAACGCCGGACCTCGACGGGGTGGTCGAGTTCGGCCAGCGCCAAGAAGTCGTCCATACCGCTGATGTCGGGTCCGCCGTTCTCGTGGACCGCGACCACACCGTGGGCCGCGGCCCCGTCCAGCGCACGACGCTGGGCACGCTCACGGTGTGCGGCGGTCACGAGGAGCCGGGCAGCGCCCCGGACAAGGTGGTGCGCCTCGGCGACCAGCGGTTCCTCCGGGTGGTACCCGACGGCGCCGGCCAGGTCTGGGATGAGGCGTCGAAGCGCGGTGGACGCCACCGCCGAGTGCTCGTCGATCCGGGCGAGATAGACCGGTCTCGTCCCCACCACGGCGTCGAGCTCGGTGGTCGTCGGGAACCTGCCGTCGTCGGGTTCGGCACCCGCCCAGGTCGAGTCGTCCCAGCCGAGACCCCAGATGAGGTCGCCTCCCTCGTGCGCGGATTCGGCGGCCACCGCCTTCTCCACGAGCCGCAGACAATGCGTGCGGCTCGACGCCTCGTTGAGGGTCAATCCATCGAGCCCGAGTCCGGTGGAGGTCAGGTGCACATGGGAATCGACGAAGCCCGGACTGACGAAGAGTCCGCCCAGGTCGATGACCTCGGCGTCGGGGTGAAGCGCACGTCCGACGTCGTCGGTCCCGACCCAGACGACGATTCCGTCGGTGACGGCCATCGCGGTCGCGTCGGGGGCGGCCGGCGAGTACACGGCGCCGCCGAGAAGCAGTTGGGTTGCCACGATCGTTCAGTGTGCCTTGCCGTCGGTGAAGGGTGGCGAGGGGTCCGGTTGCCGGGCGTCGGGATCCCGGGCGGTGTCGCCAGTCGACGCAGTACAGAACGGGCTCAGCGGCCCTGTGGGAGGCCCCGGGTCCCGAACGGCGTGGTGGCCGACCCCGGCCCGGGCGTGTCGGATTCCACGACGGAGCCCTCGACGACGGTTGCGCCACGTCCCGCGCCGTAGACGCCGGTGGCGTAGACCCCGGCCCGGTCCATCGCGGTCGCGACCCGGCGCGCGCCGACGGCCACGACGACCGGACGCATCACCCGACGGGTGGGCGGGAACAGCAGGAGGGTCCCGGCCACGGTCGACACGACACCCGGGATGACCAGCAGCAGGGTCGACACGGCGACGAGCGCGGTGTCGGCCAGCGGTGCACGGGCGTCGACCTCGTTCCGGGACGCCCGCTGCAGCTCGCCGAAGACCTTGCGGCCCTGCCAGCGCAGGACCACGACCCCGAGGACGACGGCGGCGAGGCTGATCAGCACCGCCCAGCCGAACCCGAGGGTCATGACCATCGCGACGAATGCGGCGATCTCCAGTACGGCGTAGGCCGCGAACCAGCGGAGAGCCATGATGCTTCACCTGTCCTTCGGTGCCCTTCGGCACCCGTTGACGTCAGGGTCTGCATCGGTAACGAACGAGTGCCCGATTTTTCTCCCGAGGGGGTTTCGAGAGGTTCAGTCCTCGCCGCGGCCCTCGATGTCGCCCTCGGTCTGCAGGAAGACGTTGCGCAGGGCGTCGAGCAGCTCGGCCGGCGGCTCGCGCCACATGTCGCGTTCGACGGCCTCGAGCAGCCGTTCCGCGATGCCGTGCAGCGCCCAGGGATTGGACTGCTGCATGAACTGCTGATTGGTCTCGTCGAGGACGTAGGACTCGGTGAGCTTCTCGTACATCCAGTCGGCGACGACGTCGGTGGTGGCGTCGTAGCCGAAGAGGTAGTCGACCGTGGCGGCCATCTCGAAGGCGCCCTTGTAGCCGTGGCGCTGCATCGCCGAGATCCACCGCGGGTTGACCACGCGGGCGCGGAACACCCGGCTGGTCTCCTCCGACAGCGTCCGGGTGCGGACGGAGTCGGGCCGGGTGCTGTCGCCGATGTAGGCCTCGGGCGAGGAGCCGGTCAACGCGCGGACGGTCGCGACCATGCCGCCGTGGTACTGGAAGTAGTCGTCGGAGTCGGCGATGTCGTGCTCGCGGGTGTCGGTGTTCTTCGCCGCCACGGCGATCCGCTTGTACGCGGAGCGCATGTCGGCGACCGCGGGCACACCGTCGAGGTCGCGTCCG
The DNA here is from genome assembly GCF_001698225.1 of Gordonia terrae. Classification (NCBI taxonomy): domain Bacteria; kingdom Bacillati; phylum Actinomycetota; class Actinomycetes; order Mycobacteriales; family Gordoniaceae; genus Gordonia; species Gordonia terrae. The sequence goes on along the minus strand of NZ_CP016594.1, from coordinate 2,816,053 downwards.
TAGGCGTAGCCGCCCCATTCGGTGTAGACCCGCGCGAGGTCCTCGTCGCTGCGCCAGTCCCGCGAGTCGATGAGTTGCAGGATGCCGGCGCCGTAGGTGCCGGGCTTGGACCCGAAGACGCGCATCGCGGCACGACGCCGGTCGCCGTGTTCGGCCATCGCCGCACGCACGTGGGCGGCGACGAAGTTCTGCTCGTCGGTTTCGTCGTCGGCACCCGCGGCGAGCGCGACCGCATCGTCGAGCATCGTGACCACGTGCGGGAACGCGTCCCGGAAGAAGCCGGAGATGCGCACGGTGACGTCGATGCGGGGACGGCCGAGTTCCTCGAGCCCGATGAGCTCGAGCGAGGAGACGCGCCGGGACATCTCGTCCCACACGGGCATGACACCGAGCAACGCGAGCACCTCGGCGACATCGTCACCCGACGTGCGCATGGCGCTGGTCCCCCACACCGACAGTCCCACCGACGGGGGGTATGCGCCGTGATCGGCCAGGTAGCGCTCGAGCAGCGAGTCGGCCATCGCCCGACCGGTTTCCCACGCCAGCCGCGAGGGCACCGCCTTCGGGTCGACGGAGTAGAAGTTGCGTCCGGTGGGCAGCACGTTGATCAGGCCGCGCAGCGGTGACCCGCTCGGCCCGGCCGGGATGAACCCGCCGTCCAGTGCGTGCAGCACTCGCGGGACCTCGCCGGTCGTCTGACGCAGGCGCGGGACGACCTCGGTCGCCGCGAAGGTGAGCACATCCCCGACCGCGCTGGGCAGTCCCGCGGTGGCCCCGGCAACTGCTTCGGTCGACCAGTCGTCCTTCGCGCAGGCGGCGACGAGTTCGCGGGCCTGCGCCTCTACGGCGTCGACGGAACCGCGCTCGGCCGAGCCGTCTTCGACGAGTCCGAGAGCCTCGCGGAGGCCGGGCAGAGCCGATGTGCCGCCCCAGAGTTGGCGGGCGCGCAGCATGGCGAGGACGAGGTCGACCTCGGCGTCGTCGCGCGGGGGCTCGCCGAGGACGTGCAGGCCGTCGCGGATCTGGACGTCCTTGATCTCGCAGAGCCAGCCGTCGACGTGCAGCAGCATGTCGTCGAAGACCTCTTCGTCGGGCCGTTCGGTCAGACCGAGGTCGGAATCCATCTTCGCCGCGGTCAGCAGTGTCCAGATCTGCTGGCGGATCGCGGGCAGCTTCGCCGGGTCGAGGGCGGAGATGTTGGCGTGCTCGTCGAGAAGCTGTTCCAGCCGGGCGATGTCGCCGTAGGACTCGGCGCGTGCCATCGGCGGGATCAGATGGTCGACGAGGACCGCGTGCGCACGTCGCTTGGCCTGCGTCCCCTCCCCCGGGTCGTTCACCAGGAACGGGTAGACGAGCGGGAGGTCGCCGAGGGCGGCGTCGGTGCCGCAGTCCGCCGACATGCCGAGATTCTTGCCGGGCAGCCATTCCAGGTTGCCGTGCTTGCCGACGTGCACGATCGCGTCGGCGCCGAAGCCGGTGTCGTGCGCAGCAATCCACCGGTACGACGCGAGGTAGTGATGCGACGGCGGGAGGTCGGGGTCGTGGTAGATCGCGACCGGGTTCTCGCCGAAGCCGCGCGGCGGCTGCACCATGATCGCGACGTTGCCGAAGGTCAGTGCCGCGATGACGATGTCGCCGTCGGGATTGTGCGTGCGGTCGACGAACAGGTCACCCGGAGCCGGACCCCAGTGCTCGGTGACCGCCGAGCGCAGTCCCTCGGGCAGGGTGTCGAACCACGCTCGGTAATCGCGCGCCGACAGGCGGATCGGGTTGGCGGCGAGGGTCTCCTCGGTGAGCCAGTCGGCATCCTGGCCGCCGGTGGCGATGATCTGGTGGATCAGCGCATCCGAATCGTCCTCGGCGAGACCGGGGATCGCGTCCGGGCCGGACTCCGGTCCGATGTCGTACCCGGCCGCGCGCATCGCATCGAGCAGGCGCAGGAGGCTGCGCGGGGTGTCGAGTCCGACGGCGTTGCCGATCCGGGCGTGCTTGGTCGGGTAGGCCGACAGCATGACCGCGATCCGCTTGTCCGCGGCCGGTGTCCGACGCAACCGGGCGTGCGCGGTGGCGATGCCTGCCACCCGGGCACAGCGCTCGAGATCCGGCTGGTACCAGGGCAATCCGTCGTCGTCGAACTCCTTGAAGGAGAACGGCACGGTGATGATCCGACCGTCGAACTCGGGCACCGCCACCTGGGTGGCGACGTCGAGCGGCGACAGGCCGTCGTCGCTGTCCTCCCAGTCCGCGCGGGACCCGGTGAGGCAGAGACCCTGCAGGATCGGGATGTCCAGGGCGGCCAGCCGTTCGATGTTCCACGCCTCGTCGTCGCCACCGGCCGACGCGGTGGCCGGGGTGGCGCCGCCCGCGGCGAGCACGGTGACCACCAGGGCGTCGGCGGTACCGAGCATCTCGAGGAGGTCGTCGGGGGCGGTCCGCAGCGACGCGCAGAAGATCGGCAGCGCTCGCGCGCCCTTCGCCTCGATGGCGTCGCAGAGCGCGGCGATGTAGCGGGTGTTGCCCGCCAGGTGCTGGGCGCGGTAGTAGAGCACGGCGATCGTGGGGGCGTCGGGCCCTTCGTGGCTCGTCGCTTGCGCTCCTCGCACCTCAGGGAGCGGAGAAGGCTCGGCGTGCGCTCCTCGGACCTCAGGGAGCGGAGTAGGCGTCCGTTCCAGCACGCCCCACGCGGGCGTCTGCTGCGGGAGTTCGAAACCGTTGCCGGTCAGCAGGACGGTGTCGGACAAGAAGTGGTGCAGGTTCACGAGGTTCGCGACGCCGCCGGCCGCGAGGTAGTCGTGGGCCTGCGCGGCGACACCGGACGGCACGGTGGAGTGCGCCATCAGGTCGGGGTCGGGCTGCTGCTCGCCGGAGCACACGACCAGGGGCTTGCCGGTCGCCTCGACCGCCGCGAGCCCGTCCTCCCACGCGCGCACTCCGCCCAGGATGCGTACGACGATGAGATCGGCGTCGGCGGCGAGTCGCGGGATGTCCTCGACCAGGATGCGAGAGGGGTTTGCGCCGCGGTAGGACACCGACGCCTCCGTCGGAGCACTGCCCGACGGTGCGTTCTCCTCATGGGCCGCCGAGGCCGTGAGCAGATCGGTGTCCGAGGTCGAGAGCAGCAGGATCATCGTGTCTCCTCGCCGGGTTGTCGCGCCCGGGTGCGTGTCGGTGCCGTGGGTGGCGGGTGCAGTGCGAGGGACTGGTCTGACTCCCGGATGGCCGGTCGATCCCGGCTCCCCGATCACAGTGGCGCGACCGCGCCGGAATCGCACCGGCTTCAGCCCGCTCGCGGTGCGTTCAGCCTACGGCCACCGCACCCGCCGGTCGTAGGCTGGTGGGATGAACCAGCCAGCCCGGGCCGCCGCCGACCGTTGCCCTGGGGTCTTCGACACGCATCCGGCGGCCGACGGCGCACTGGCCCGGGTCCGGCTGCCGGGCGGGCGGATCCGTCCGGATCAGCTGGAGGAGCTCGCCCGGGCGGCCGCCGACCATGCCGACGGACACCTGGAGCTGACGGTGCGCGGCAACCTCCAGCTGCGCGGGATCACCGACGTCGAGGCCGTCGCCGAGGCGGTCGTCGCGGCCGGGCTCGCGCCGAGCAGCACCCATGACAAGGTGCGCAACATCGAGCTCAGCCCACTGACCGGTCGTATCGGCGGCATCGCCGACGCGCGTCCGCTCGCCGCCGCCCTCGACGACGCCCTACGCGCCGACCCGGCCGCGGCCTCCTTGTCCGGCCGGTTCCTGTTCGGGATCGACGACGGCCGCGGTGACATCGCCGCCCGACGCCCGGATGCGTGCGCGGTGATCCGGGCCCGCACGCCACTAGCGGCGAACATCAGCATCGGCGGGGTCGCCGTCGGGTCGGCGAGTGGTTCGGAGGCGATCGTTCGCGCGCTGATCGCGGTGGCAGCGGGCCTGGGTCAGGTCGTTCCCGGCGCGTGGCGGGTCCGCGACCTCGACACCGACGCCCGGCGTCGACTCACCGACCTCGTCGCGTCGGGTCTCGACCCGGTGATCGACAACGACCCGGACACCACGCCGAGCGCCCCCGGCGAGCCGATCGTCGGCTGGTTCGACCAGGACGACGGCGCGGTCCTGCTCGGCGCGGTCGTCGAACTCGGTCGGTTGCCGGCCCGGCTGGCGGAGTTCATCGCGGCGGTCCAGGCGCCGATCGTGTTCACGCCCGACCGCGAGATCCTGCTCTGCGATCTAGGGGAGGGCGTGGCCGAGACGGTCGTCCGCGTGCTCGCACCGATGGGCCTGATCTTCGACGCCGCGTCGCCCTGGGCGTCCGTCAGCTGCTGCGTCGGAGCGCCCGGGTGCGCGTCCGCCCACGCCCCGGTCCGGGACGACCTGATGGCCCGTGTGCAGGCCGGCGACCCCGTCGACGAACGCGAGCACTGGGTCGGTTGCGCCCGTGGCTGCGGATCGCCGGCCGAATCCCACCTCTCGGTGGAGGCCACGCCCGACGGCGGATACGAACGGCGGCGCCGTTAGGCTCGTCAGCACCATGACCGAGTACCTACGAGACGGCGCCGCGATCTACCGTCAGTCCTTCGCCACGATCCGCGCCGAGTCCGACCTCTCTGCGTTCGCGCCCGACGTCGCGACCGTGGTCGTCCGGATGATCCATGCATGCGGCCAGACCGACCTGACGCGCGACGTGATCGCGACGCCCGGTGTCGTGGCGGCCGCGCGCGGCGCGCTGGAGGCCGGCGCCCCGATCCTCTGCGACGCCAACATGGTGGCCTCCGGCATCACCCGCAAACGCCTCCCCGCGGACAACGAGGTGCTCTGCCACCTGTCCGAACCCACTCTCCCGACTCTTGCCGAGCAGCTGGGGACCACGAGAACCGCTGCCGCACTGGAGTTCTGGTTGCCCCGCCTGGAAGGTGCGGTGGTCGCGATCGGCAACGCGCCGACCGCACTGTTCACGCTGCTCGACATGATCGACGACGGTGCGCCCCGTCCCGCCGCGATCGTCGGCGCACCCGTCGGTTTCGTCGGCGCGGTCGAATCCTGCGCGGCCCTGGCCGAGCGCGACGACCTCGAGTTCATCACGGTCACGGGCCGGCGCGGCGGGTCGGCGATCACCGCGGCCGCGGTCAACGCGCTCGCGACCCCGAAGGAATGACGATGGCCCCCATGCACTCGGACAGCTCGGCCGCCGGACAGACGTCGGGTCAGGGCACGCTCTACGGCATCGGGCTCGGCCCGGGCGACAGCGAACTGATGACGGTCAAGGCCGCCCGCCTCATCACCACCGCGGATGTGATCGCGTATCACTCTGCGCGCCACGGCAACAGCATCGCGAGGTCGGTCGCCGAGCCGTACCTGCGCGAGGGCCAGACCGAGGAACGTCTGATGTACCCGGTCACCACCGAGACGACTGACCACCCCGGCGGCTACCAGGGCGCACTCGACGACTTCTACACCGAGAGCGCCGAACGTCTCGCGGTGCACCTGCGGGCCGGGCGTGACGTCGTCCTCCTCGCCGAGGGCGATCCGCTCTTCTACAGCTCGTACATGCACATGCACAAGCGGCTGTCGCCGCACTTCGACGCCGAGATCGTGCCCGGCGTGACCTCGGTGAGCGCGGCGTCGGCGGCCACCGGAGTCCCGCTCGTCGAGGGCGAAGAGACCCTCACGGTGGTTCCGGGTACGGCGTCGACGTCGGAGCTGCTCTTCCGTTTCCGTTCCGGGGACGCGATCGTCGTGATGAAACTCGGCCGGACCTTCGAGCGGGTGCGTGATGCGCTCCGCGAGGCCGGGCGTCTCGACGAGGCGTACTACGTCGAGCGCGCCTCCACGACGGTCGAACGGGTGCTCCCGGCCGCCGACGTGAATCCCGCGGAGGTGCCCTACTTCTCGATCCTCGTCGTCCCGGGACGCCGCAACAATCCGAGGTTCGAGCCGGAACCCGTGCCCGGTGAGCTCGTCGTCGTCGGGCTCGGCCCGGGCCACGACAGCTGGACCACCCCGGAGGTGCGCACCGAGCTGGCCACGGCCACCGACCTCGTCGGATACACCACCTACCTCAAGCGCGTCACCCCCCGCCCGGGCCAGCGCGTGCATGCCAGCGACAACCGGGTGGAGGCCGAACGCGCCGAATTCGCCCTCGACCTCGCCCGACGCGGCGCGCGTGTCGCCGTCGTCTCCTCCGGTGATCCCGGCGTGTTCGCGATGGCCGCCGCAGTCGCCGAGGTTGCCGCGCAACCGCGGTGGCACGAGGTGCCCGTCCGCGTGGTGCCCGGCGTCACCGCGGCCACCGCGGTCGCCGCAGCGGTCGGCGCGCCCCTCGGACACGACTTCGCGGTCATCTCGCTCTCCGACAGGCTCAAGCCGTGGTCGGTCATCGAACGACGCGTCCGTGCCGCGCTCGGCGCCGATCTGGTCATCGCCATCTACAACCCGGGGTCGGCGAGCCGCACCTGGCAGGTCGGCGCCCTGCAGCACACGCTCACCCAGACGGTGTCGCCCGACCGCGTCGTGGTGCTCGGGCGAGATGTCGGCGGTCCGGAGCAGCAGCTCACCATCACCACGGTCGCGGACTTCGACCCTGCCGTCGTGGACATGCGCACGATGATCATCATCGGGTCGTCGGCGACCCGGGTCGTGCAGCGCGCAGCGGGCCCGCTCGTGTTCACGCCACGCAGCCACCGTCCGGTGGACACCACCGATCAGACTGCCGACGAGTCAGCCGAGCAGCGCCTCGAGCCAGTCCCGGGCGGCCCCGACCTCTGAGACGACCGCCGAGTCGGGCTCGGCGGGCCGGTCGACCATGATGACCTCGATCCCGAGTTCGGCGGCGGCCGCCAGCTTCGCCGACGTCAGCGGCCCGCCGCTGTTCTTCGTGACCAGCATGTCGATGTCGTTGTCGCGCAACAGCCTCGACTCCGACGCGTGGTCGTAGGGCCCGCGCGAGCGCACCACCTCGTGGTGAGGCGGGAGCGCTCCGGTCGGGGCGTCGACGACCCGGATCAGGAACCACGCCGACTCGATCCCCGCGAAGACCCCGACGTCCTGACGTCCGGTGGTCAGGAAGACCCGCCCGCCCCGGGCGGCCACTTCTCGTGCGGCAGAGGGCAGGTCGGGCACACGGATCCAGGTGTCGGAGTCGCCGGGCACCCACGGATCGCGGCGCAGACGCAGCAGCGGTAGCCCCGCGTCGGCCGTGGCTCGCGCCGCGTTGCGGGTGATGGTCGCGGCGAACGGGTGGGTGGCATCGACCACGGCCTGAATCCGGTTGCTCTGCAACCAGCCCCGGAGACCATCGGATCCGCCGAATCCGCCGATGCGCACCGGGCCGACGGGCAGACGGGGGTCGTTCACCCGGCCCGCAAGGGAACTGATGAATCCGATGCCGGACTCGCTCAGGGTCGAGGCCAACGCCCGGGCCTCCCCCGTCCCGCCGAGGATCAGGATGCGCCGAGCGTCATCCGGCGGGCTCGAATCGGTTGTGCCGGGATCGGTCACCGCGGCGACTCACGGTCGGTGCGGAGCTTGGTCATGCGCGCGTGCGAGTACAGGTAGCTGTCGGTGGCCTCGGACCTCGCCGGGTCCAGCACACGACCGACGAAGATGACCGCGGTCCTGCGGATGTCGGCGGCGTCCAGTGTCTCGGGCAACCGGCGCAGCGGGCACCGTACGATCTGCTCGTTCGCGCGACTCGCGAACGCCACTGTCGCGGTCGGGCATTCACTGCCGTAGTGCGGGGCGAGCGCCGCCACGATCTCCTCGGCGCGATGTGCCGCGAGATGAAGTGCGAGCGTCACCCCGGTCGCGGCGAGACTCGCGAGGTCCTCCCCCGGCGGCATGTCGGTCGACAGTGTCGACACCCGCGAGATCAACAGGCTCTGGCCGACGCCCGGGACGGTCAGTTCGGTGCCCAGAGCGGCCGCGGCCGCCGCGAACGCCGGGACACCCGGCACGATCCGGTGATCGATACCGCGTGCGGTCAGTTCGCGCTGCTGCTCGGCCAGCGCCGAGTAGAGGCTGAGGTCACCCGAGTGCAGGCGCGCCACGTCATGACCCCGCGCGTCGGCGGCGGCGATGACATCGATGATCTCCGGCAACGGCATCCGTGCGGTGTCGACGAGTTCGGCTCCGTCGGGACACAGCGCCAGGAGTTCCGGCGGCACCAGCGATCCCGCGTAGACACAGGTGCCGCATTGCCCCAGCAGGCGCGCACCCCGGAGGGTGATGAGGTCGGCCGCGCCGGGACCGGCCCCGATGAAGTAGACGGTCATCGGACTGCCTCCGCGGGTTCGGGCCCGGGGTCGGGCGTCGACGGCGCCGGTTTGTCGACCGCCCACTGCACGATCGGCAGTGCCGGACGCCAGGTGCTCATCGTGCCGAGGGGCGCCACGGTCTCGACCGACAGTCGGCGCAACGTGCCCCCGAGTTCGCCGTGCCGCCGGGTCACGAGGGCCTGGTTCTCGACCGTCACCGCGTTGACGACGAGCCGGCCGCGGTCGGCGAGCGCCGCCCAGGCGAGCGACAGGATCTCCTCGTCGAGTCCGCCGCCGATGAAGACCGCGTCGGGGCGCGGTGCGTCGACGAGTTCGTCCGGAGCCGGCCCCCGCACCGTGAGCCGGTGCGCCACCCCGTGGCGGGCGGCGTTGCGGCGCAGCCGATCAGCACGCTCGGAGTCGCGTTCGAAGGCGACGACCGTCCCACGGTCGTCGGCACGCAACCATTCGATCGCCACGCTGCCGGAACCGGACCCGATGTCCCACAGGGTCTGTGCCCCGGCCGGGCCGAGCGCGCACACGGTCAGGGCGCGAATCGTCGACTTGGTGATCTGGCCGTCGTGCTCATAGGCATCGTCCGGCCGGCCGGGCAATCGGGTCCGGCGCGGGCCGACACAGTCAACGGCGATGATGTTCAGGGCGTCCCCGGCCCGACGGCGCCACGACTCCGCGGTGTCGGTGGCGATCTGTTCGGCAGGGCCACCGAGTTGTTCGAGAACGGTCATCGTCGAAGACCCGAAACCGGCATCGACGAGCAGCGTCGCAACGGCCGCGGGGGTGGTCTCGTCGCGGCTCAGTACCAGCACGCGAGCCCCGTCGGTGACCTCGCCGAGCACGACGCTCGGCTCGGCCCGCACCGCGCTGACGATCCGGGCGGTCGCGAGATCCCAGCCGAGGCGCGCACAGGCCAGACTTGCGCTGGACACCGCCGGATACACCCGCACCCGGTCCGCGCCGACGCGGCCGATGATGCTGGCGCCGACCCCGTGGAACATCGGGTCGCCGCTGGCCAGGATGTGGACGATGCCCGCGTGCGCGGTGCCGTCCTTGATGGGCCCGCTCGATGCGCTCCCGGTGCCCGCCTCGATGGGCCCGCTCGCTGCGCTCCCGGCGCCCGCCTCGATGGGCCCGCTCGCTGCGCTCCCGGCGCCCGCCACGACCTCGGCCAGGTGTTCCGACATCGGTGACCGCCACGGGCGCAGTTGCGCGCCGAGTTCGGATGCAGCGCCGTCGAGGAGCGCCAATTGTCGTGCGGCACCGTAGATCACCTGCGCACGACGCAACTCGTCACGCACCGTCTCGCCGAGTCCGGGCCAACCATCGGCACCGATTCCGATCACGACGAACTCGGATGCGGGTGGCGACCCGTGGGTTGTATCCGGGGCCGTCATCGGGGAAGTCTCCGCCACACGGCGCGTGGCAGCAGGCGCATCCCGAAGAACACGGGGCGGAGCGCACCCGGGATCCAGACCTCGCCGCGTCCCTTGTGGAAGGCGCGCGCCACCGCGTCGGCCACCTGCTCGGGATTGCGCGACAGCGGTGCGGGTTTCACCCCGGACTCCATCAGGTCGCGGGTCATCGCGCCGACCACGAACCCGGGGCGGGCCAGCAGCAGGCGGGCGCCGGTGCCGCGCAACGCATCTGCGAGACCGCTCGCGAACCCGTCGAGTCCGGCCTTCGTCGAGCCGTAGACGTAGTTGGCACGGCGCACCCGGATACCCGCGACCGACGAGAAGACGATGATCGTGCCGGAGCGCTGCGCGCGCAGGACGGACGCGAGCGGTGTGAGCACGCTGATGTGGGCGTAGTAGTCGGTGTGCGCGATCTGAAGCGCATGTGCCACATCGGTTTCGGCGCGAGTCTGGTCCCCCAGGATGCCGAACGCGACGATCGCGATCCCGATCGGCCCGTACCGCTGCGCCAGTGACTCGACGAGTGCGGGGTGGGAGTCGGTGTCGTTCGCGTCGAATGCGACGGCGTGCACCGCCACCGCCCCGGCGTCGAGGAGGCGAGCCGTCTCGTCGGCCAGGTCGTCGGGGCGACGAGCCGCCAGCACGACCGTCCGCCCGTGAACGAGACGCGCAGCGGTGGCCACGCCGATCTCACTGCGACCGCCGAACAGCACGAGGGTGCCGGCCGGGTCGGTGTCCGGACGCGCCGATGCCCCGTTGCTGCGTGATGACATGGCCACCAGTATCGCACCGGCCCCGAGACCGACCTCTATCGTGGGGTCATGCCCCGCACCGCCGCCGACCTCGGATCCGATGCGCTCGCGTTCCTCACCGAACGCCACCTCGGGACCCTCACCACCCTGCGCGCCGACGGCACGCCACACGCCGTCGCCGTCGGATTCACGTGGGATCCCGAGGCCGGACTGGCACGGGTCATCACCTCTGACGGCAATCAGAAGGTCCGCAACGCCGAGCGCGGCGCCTACGCGGCCGTCACCAATGTCGACGGCCCGCGGTGGTTGACCCTGGAGGGGCCCGCGACGGTCCGCCGCGAACCCGACCACGTGCGCGAGGCCGAGCAGCGTTACGCGCAGCGATACCGGGAACCCCGGCCGAATCCGCGCCGCGTGGTGATTGAGATCAGCGTGAGCCGGGTGCTCGGCTCCGCATCGCTGTTCAGCTAGCGCCGCGCATGTGAGGTCGGATTCTGTTTGACGTGGGTCGCCGGTGTCGTCAGCGGGCTCGGTCCGGTTCTTCGCATAGTCATCAAGACCGCCCGCCATTTCCCGAACGGTGGCGCACTCCCCATGCTGGTGTGACTGGCGATCTGCGACATCGAGGACAAACGCCTCGAGGACCGAGGGGGACCTGACCCAGATTTCGGACACGCTGAATCCGACAACGAGCTGGAGGAAGCGAGACGATCGAGGTATGGCTTGGAAACACGACTGAGAGCGGTTCGTCAGGACGCGGTGGAGTTGTACGAGTCGACCCCCGAGGCCACGGTGCGTGGTATCGCCGATGATCTCCGGTGTCGAGCACGGCACTCTGCGTCACTGGCTCGACCGCTATGGCATTGACGCGCAAGACCGCGGGCGGCCCAGTATCTCGTCGTGGAGACGAACGGGTGAGCCGCTTCGGCGTTCGTCGCCGACCACCTCGACACCTACCCGGTCAAGTGGCTATGCGAATCTTCGCGATCGCGTGTTCGTCGTTTCACGGTTGGCGGCAGGCAGCCCCCGCGCGGGCAGCGCGGACGCAAGCTGATCATGCTCTGGCGCAACGTATCCGCACCACTCGTATCGGTGCACCACCTACGGCGCTCCCCGATCACGGCCGAACTCAACGACGACGTGGCTGCCGAAGATCGGGTGAACCACAAGCGTGTGATACTGAAACGCGAAATAATTCAAGATGAGCGGACCTGGACCGACGAGCTGACCGACCGGGGTGAAGTGTTCGGCTGGCTCGTGCGCTACAACAACTGCCGACGACCTACGAAAACCGCTACGCTGCCATGCTTTCACGCGGTATAGGTCTCACCCTGTGCGCAAGACCCGGGGTCAACACTCAGCATCGCCCGCATCGGGGTTCCCTGTACCACAAGGCACCGACAACTCCCTCTCGCCGAATAGCGTTGGATGACAGGGCTTTTAAGGTTGACGCGCGTCCATATTGGTGTAGACTCGAATATACATTCGCAGCAACGGCTCTCGGAGGAGGTGACCATGTCTGACGAGTCAGCGACGCCGCAACCGAGAGCTGTCGGATTGGTCGCGGAGTTGCATGCGATCCTCGACGAACTGCAGACCGTGGACCTGTCGCCCTGCTCGGATGCCGAGTTGGCTGACGTGGCAGCCGAGACCGAACGTGCCATCGCACGCCTGACCGTCGCCGGTGACCGGCAGATCGATCAGGCCGAGGCCCGCGACCTCCCCCGCAAGACGGGCTGCCGAACACTCATGCAGTTCATGACGCACCGGCTGCGAGTGTCGAATCCGATGCGTCGACGTAAGCACATGGACGCCACCGCCACCCGGACCAGCCTCGGCGGCGAACTCCTACTGCCCGAACACCCGTCCCTCGCCAAGGCTTTCGCGCAAGGCACCGTCGGCACTGCACACGTGCAGGCGACACTCGACGTCCTCGACCGCATTCCGAACGCTGTCGAGCACGACGTGAAGGTTGCTGCGGAACGTCAGATGGCCGAGATCGCCGCCGATCATACACCGGCCGACATCACCCAACTCGGTGCGCGGTTGCTGGCTCATCTCGACCCCGACGGCACCCTGGCCGACGACACCGACCGGAAACGGCGCCGCAACCTGTGGATCGGCCGCCAACGCGCCGACGGCACCGCCAAGATCTCCGGCACCCTGACCCCCGAACTCGCCGCCCGGCTCACGATGATGTTCGCCGTCTGGGGCAAACCCGGACTCAACAACCCCGACGATCCCAACTCGCCGTCCGGACCGGCCGGCACCGCCGACCCCGACGCGCTGGCCACCGCCGCCGACCGTGACCAACGCACCCCCGCGCAGACCAATCACGACGCCCTCGACGCCGCGCTCACCGCAGGCTTTTCAGACGGGATTCTCGGAAAGTCGCACCGCGGCCTGCCCGCCCATCTGATCATCAAAGCCGATCTGGGCGACCTGATCCGCGAAGCCGGGCTCGCCACCACCGCCACCGGCACCCTGCTGCCCATCCCCGACCTGATCGCGATGGCCGGCGAGATCCAACCGTGGCTGGCGATCTTCAAAGATTCGACCGCCGTGCCGCTGTACTTCGGTAGGGGGAAACGTTTGGCCACCCGCGAACAACGCCTCGTCTCCTTCGCGCGCCCCGACGGTGAGGTGTGCTCGGCTCCCGGGTGCGATCAGCCCGCCACCCAGGTCGAACTCCATCACGCCCAGAAGGATTGGGCCAAGGGCGGTCTCACCGACATCGACGACCTCGCACCCGCCTGCCCACGACACAACCGCATGGTCGGCGACCAGCCCGGCCAGTACACCACCCACATTGTCCGCTCCGGACCCGACGAAGGCCGCTGCCTCTGGCGGTTGAATGCCGAGCCCGGCGCGCCACCCAACCCCGAACGCATCAACCGCCGACCCGACATACCCCGGCAGTTCGCCGCACACCTACGCGACATACGCGCCGAGATCCACGGACCGCCAACGCAGCCCGGCGATCAAGCACGCCCCGAGACGCCACACCCCCACGACGCACGCCGCTCATGGCTGACCACCAGCCACGTCATCGACGTCCGCCCACCACGGCCCGGCCCACCGACGCCCCGACCCTCCCTCGTCGAAGCACACCTCATGGAGCTACTCGCCACCCACTGACCCGGGTCCGTGAATAAAGACCCACCACCGCCGAACCTCATTTCGACCGATGGACCTCGATCGAAGTCCAACAGTCGAAGCGAGGTTCATCGGTCGGATATACCTACAGCCGGACGAGTTCGTGTGGGCGGTTGTTGAGGGACTCGCAGCCGTCCTCCGTGACGACGACGATGTCCTCGATCCGGGCACCCCATCGGCCGGAGACGTAGACGCCCGGCTCCACGCTGAACGCCATGCCGGCCCGCAGCGGGATGTCGTTGCCGCCGACGATGTAGGGCTCCTCGTGCACCGACAGCCCGATACCGTGCCCGGTGCGGTGGATGAACTGCTCGGCCAGGCCGCGCTCGGCGAGCAGATCGCGCGCCGCGGCATCGATCGACGACGCGGTCACCCCGGGCCGGACAGCGGCCACGGCCGCGCGCTGCGCCTCGAGCAGCGCGGCGTAAGCATCGGCGATGTCGGCGGGCGGATCGTCGAAGCAGTACGTGCGCGTGGAATCGGAGTTGTAGCCCGGCTCGACCGGACCACCGATGTCGACCACGACGATGTCGGACCGCTCGATGACCCGGTCGGAGAACTCATGGTGGGGATCGGCGCCGTTGGGGCCGGACCCGACGATGATGAACGCCGCCTCGGTGTGCCCCTCCTCGAGGATCGCGGCGGCGATGTCGGCGGCGACCTCCCGCTCGGTGCGTCCGGGGACCAGCCAGTCGCCCATTCGCGCGTGCACGCGGTCGATCGCGGCGCCGGCGCGGCGGAGAGCGTCGATCTCCGCGGCGTCCTTGATCATCCGGAGTTCGCGTAGGACGTCGGTCGCCAATTGCGGTGTGGCGCCGGTGTGCCGGGCGAGCGGGATCACATGCAGGGCGGGCATGGAATCGGAGACGGCGATGCGCGGTTGCGACGGCAACCCCGCCAGCGCCAGCGCGTGGGCGTCGTCACCGTCGACCCAGTCGGCCACCTCGATGTCGAGATCGCCCACCGCCGAAGCCGACAGCGACGGGACCTCGAGCCGCGCGATCACCAGTCGCGGGTCACCGGCCGCGGGGATCACGAGCGCCGTGAGCCGTTCGAAGGTCTCCGCCCGCGATCCCACCAGATAGCGCAGGTCCGGTCCGGGTGCGACGACGAGCGCGTCGAGATCTGCGGCGCGGGTGAGGTCGGCGGCACGGCGGACCCGGTCCCGGTACACCTCCGCGCCGAAGAGCGGTTCGGCCCCCACTCCCGACGTCGCGACCCGTGCTGCTCCGTTCCCAGATGCCATGCGACGAACACTACCGCCGACTCATGACAGAGTGTGGGGGTGACGGATTCGTTGATGCTGCTCGACGGCGCGAGCCTGTGGTTCCGATCGTTCTTCGCCCTCCCGGAGAAGATGACGAGTCCGGACGGACGCCCGGTCAACGCGGTCCGGGGCTTCGTCGACACCATCGCCAATCTCGTGGTGCGCGAACGGCCGTCGCGCCTGGTGGTGTGTCTGGACCTCGACTGGCGCCCGGAGTTCCGCACCGACCTGATCCCCACCTACAAGGCCCATCGCGTCGCGGTCCCCGACGGCGGCACCGATGTCGAGGGCAGGGAGGTCGACGTCGAAGAGGTGCCCGACACGCTCACCCCGCAGGTCGACATGATCATGGCCGTTCTCGCAGCGGCGGGCATCGCGACCTCGGGCGCCGTCGGATGTGAAGCCGACGATGTGATCGGCACCCTTGCCTACGACGAGGCGAACGATCCGGTGATCGTCGTCAGTGGGGATCGGGACCTGCTGCAGGTGGTCGCCGACGATCCGGTACCGGTGCGCGTCCTCTACGTCGGCCGAGGGTTGGCGAAAGCCGAGATGATGGGTCCGGTGGAAGTTGCCGAGAAGTACGGCGTGCCGGTCGACCGCGCCGGGATCGGCTACGCGGAGATGTCGATGTTGCGCGGTGACCCCTCGGACGGGTTGCCGGGTGTGGCCGGTATCGGTGAGAAGACCGCGGCGAAACTGATCACCGAGTACGGCAGCCTCGACGCCCTGGAGGCGGCTGCCGCCGATCCGTCGTCGTCGGTGCCCACCCGGAGCCGGAAGTCACTGCTCGCGTCGGTCGACTACCTGCAGGCGGCACGCATCGTCGTCTCGGTGCGTACCGACGCCGACACCATCGACAGCGGCTCCGACGTGCTGCCGGCCGAACCCGCCGATCCCGCGGCCCTCGCCGAGCTCGTCGAGGAACTCGGCATCGGGGCGTCGGTCGGGCGGTTGGCGAAGGCCCTCGGCTGGCCGCAGGCCGGCTGAGGCCTCCACGTGCCAGCCGGCTGATGCCTCTACGTGCCAGCCGGCTGAGGCCTTGGTGTGACAGCAGGCTGGGGCTCGATCAGCTGGGACGTGAGACCTCGTAGCGTCCGTCGTCGTCGATGAACGTGACGGTGACCTGCTGTTGCTGTCCGCCCACGGTGACCGAGCAGGTGAAAGACGCACCGGTCTCGACCCGCTGGCCGGACGGGCACTGCACGCCGGAGACCTCGCTGGCCTGGTAGTCCTCGGTCAGGATCTTCTGCACACCGTCTTGGGCGGCCTGCTGGTCGAGGTTCTTCGGTGCCCAGCCGGGGAACAGGAACGCGGTGATCAGCACGATCGCGGCGATGAGGATCAGCGCACCGCCGCCGACGAACATCAGTGTCCGGGCGGTCTTGTTCGACTTCCCGGTCGCCATCCCGCTGAACTGGTCGCCACCCCCGTAGTGATTCTGGCCGTATTGGTTCTGGCCGTACTGGTTCTGGCCGTAGGGGTTCTGGGCGTTCGGTCCCGCGACGCCCTGCGGATTCTGGCCGTAGGGCTGCTGGCCGTACTGACCCTGCCCGGGCGCCCCGTACTGGCCCGGTGCCCCGTACTGGGCAGCCGGCTGGCCGTACTGCTGCTGCGCGCCCGGTTGACCGTACTGACCGGGATTGCCCACCTGCGTCGGCTGCGACTGGGCCGGGCCCGAATACGGTGGTTGACCCGGTGCTCCGTAAGGCTGCTGGTACGGGTTCTGCTGGTACGGATCCGGTTGCGGCTGACCATGACCCGGGTTCTGCGCGGCCGGGTTGGGGGCCATGGTGGTCGGATCCGCCTGCGGCGCGCCGGACTGCCCGCCGCCGGGAAGGTTCACGATCTCGGTCTTGCCGTCCGTACCGGACTGATCGCCGGAAGGGCCCGGGTTCGCTTGCGGATTCGGGTGAGACGGATTGGGGTTGTACGGGTCGGTCATGAATCCCTCCCACTCGGCCGTCCACCCGCTGACGGGTGCCGGCGAACTGTGACGTCGCGGCGATGTCGGGGCAGAGCACGCCGACACCGAATGCGGGATGAACGTTACCTCAGCTGCCTGGGACTATCAGCAAACATCGCACGTGCCCCGCGGACGCGTCGTCCGGTGAACCGACACCCGCGGACCGGCCTCCTCGACTCAGCCGGGTGCGCGGCGGCTCAGCCGAGTTCGGCGGCGACCACGCCGCGGCGGATCGCCTTGACCGCTGCCCGCGCTGTCCCGCCGAGGCGGGTGTCCGACCCCACCCCGAGCCGGATCTGTTCGAGAAGATCCACGACCTGCCGGTTCCACCGCACGAAGTCGCCCGGCGAGAGCAGCTGCCCGCGTTCACCCGCCAGGAGCAGAGCCTCCCCGAGCGAGCGTCCCGAGGCCCAGGTCGCCACGGCGACCGAGAATCCGGTGTCGGGTTCGCGTGTCGGACTCACCCGATGACGCTGCTCGATCGCCGTGACCCGCGACCAGATCTCCACCGTCGCCGCCATCGCGGCACGCATCGAGCTGCTGCCCGGCAGTGCGTCGACTCCGCTGTAACTGTCACGCCGGCTCTCGTAGACGAGCGCCGCGACCACCGCGGCGAGGTCGGCCGCGGAGAGGTCGTCCCAGACGCCGGCCCGGATGCACTCGGTCACCACCAGGTCGCTCTCGCTGTAGATGCGGCCGAGAAGCTTGCCCGAGTCCGTCACGGCCATCGTGTGGCCGGTGGACTCGGTCGATTCGGCGACGCGTTCGAGGTATCCCAGTTCGCTGAGGACGCCGACGATGTGATCGAACGTGACGCCGAGCGTCGACGTCCGCTCCCCGATACTGCGCTCGGCGTTGACGATGTCGCGCACCAGCCGGTTACGGCGTTCGGCGAGCCGGAACAGGTCGTCGCCGTTCGGCAGCTGATGCGCCGGATGGGCGCGCAAGGTGCGCCGAAGGTGCGCGAGCTCGGTGTCGTCGGCGGCGTCGGCGCGCTTCTTCTGGCGTCCGCGCGGCATCTCGATGCCGGTCGAGCGCAGCGCCGACGCCAGATCGCGCCGCCCCCGGCCGGTGCGTCGGTCCGCGTTCTTCGGCAGCCGCATGTTGCCCAGCACCTCGGGCGGGTTGACGAAGTCGCGGGTGCCGACGCGTCCGCACCAGGCGTCCTCGGTCAGCACGAGCGGCTTGGGATCCTGTGCCTGCGTGGCCGGTTCGATGATGACCGCCAGACCACGGTGCCGGCCGACCGGAACGCCGATGACATGCCCGCGTTTGAGTGCCGCCAGGTCGGCGGTGATGGCGTCGTGCGTGTCGACCCGCTTGCGGTACTTGAGATCTCGCTCGCGACGCCGGATGTCTTCGCGCAGGGTGACGTAACCGAGGAACCCGGCGTAGGGCTCGTCCTCCGAATCCGACTGAGCCTCAGCAGGTTCCAGACCGCGCGCCTGCGCCGCGCGAGCGAGCTCACCGTCGAGTTTACGGAGCGCCCGCTGCGCCTCGTCCAGTTTCCGCGCCTGCCCGACGACCGAACGGTCGGCCTGGAACTGCGCGAACGATCGGTGCAGCAGCTCGCGGGCGCCGTCGAGGCCCAACCGCCCGAGCAGGTTGACCGCCATGTTGTACTCCGGCGAGAACGAGCTGCGCAGCGGGAAGGTCCGGGCACCGGCGAGGCCGGCCACCTCCTCCGGGACCACCTCGGGTGTCCACACGACGACCGCGTGGCCCTCGACGTCGATCCCGCGACGACCGGCACGTCCGGTCAGCTGCGTGAACTCGCCGGGGGTCAGATCGACGTGGGCTTCGCCGTTGTACTTGACGAGTCGCTCGAGAACCACCGAGCGGGCGGGCATGTTGATGCCGAGCGCGAGGGTCTCGGTGGCGAACACCATGCGCACCAGTCCGCGCACGAACAGTTCTTCGACGGTGTGCCGGAATGTCGGGAGCATGCCCGCGTGGTGGGAGGCGAGGCCGCGGCGCAGGCCCTCCCGCCATTCGTGCACCCCCAGCACATCGAGGTCGGTCGGCGACAACTCGGTGAGGTGGCGGTCGACGATCGCGTCGACCTCACCGATCTCCGCCGGTGTGAGGAGCGAGAGACCCGACCGCAGACACTGCGCCAGGGCGGCGTCGCATCCGGCACGCGAGAAGATGAAGCCGATGGCCGGGAGCAGGGCCTCCCGGTCGAGTCGCGTGACGAGGTTCGGGCGGGACAATGCCGGTCCCCGTCCCCGCCTGCGGGGTCCGCTGCCGCGCCCTCGGCCGCGGCCGCGCGCCGACTCCCGCTCGTCGTCGGCCATCAGGATTCGGTGCCGGATCTGACGTTTCAGCTCCGGATTGACC
The DNA here is from genome assembly GCF_001698225.1 of Gordonia terrae. NCBI lineage: Bacteria > Bacillati > Actinomycetota > Actinomycetes > Mycobacteriales > Gordoniaceae > Gordonia > Gordonia terrae. Next base: position 2,796,905 of record NZ_CP016594.1, on the reverse strand, counting down.
CGCGGGCGCGTTCCGGCCTTGCGCGCCGGTCCGGTGTCGGCCGGGTCGAACAGGTCGAACAACCGCTGGCCGACGAGCATGTGCTGCGACAGCGGGACCGGCCGGTGCTCGTCGACGATCACCGAGGTGTCCCCGCGGACCGTCTGGATCCAGTCGCCGAACTCCTCGGCATTGCTCACCGTCGCCGACAGACTCACCACCCGCACCGACGGTTCGAGGTGCAGGATCACCTCTTCCCACACGGCCCCGCGGAACCGATCGGCCAGGAAGTGCACCTCGTCCATGACGACGTGCGACAGCCCGTCCAGCGCCCGCGATTCGGCATAGATCATGTTGCGCACGACCTCGGTCGTCATCACGACAACCGGCGCATCCGGGTTGATGGAGCTGTCGCCGGTCAGCAGCCCGACCGACTCGGACCCGTGAACGGCCACCAGGTCGTTGTACTTCTGGTTGCTGAGGGCCTTGATCGGCGTGGTGTAGAAGCACTTCGTGCCCCCGGCCAGCGCGAGATGCACGGCGAACTCGCCGACGATGGTCTTGCCCGCGCCGGTCGGCGCGCACACCAGCACGCCGTGCCCGCCTTCGAGTGCCTCACACGCGCGGAGCTGGAAGGCGTCGAGCCGGAAAGCGAGTCTCGACGTGAACGAGTCGAGTTGTGTCACAGGACGTCGTCGAAGGTTGCGCGTTCGCGGGCCGACGCACGGCTCGTACCGGCGCCGACACGACTCGCGGGAGCCGGGATCGGCGACGCCGGAGCGATGGGCTTCGTCGGCGGCAGCGGGCTGGCCTCGTCATCGGAGAGATCGGCCCAGGCCGACGCCTTCTTGGCCTTGCGCTTGTCCACGATGCGTGCGAACTGGATCGCGAACTCGAGCAGCACGGTGAGCGCGAGCGCCAAGGCCAGCATCGTGAAGGGGTCCTGTCCCGGTGTCGCGATGGCTGCGAAGACGAAGACCGCGAAGATGAGGCCACGCCGCCAGCTCTTCAGCCGGGCGTACGTCAGCACGCCCACCACGTTCAGCGCGATGATCAGCAGCGGGAGTTCGAAACTCACGCCGAAGATCACGAGCACGTTGAGCATGAAGCCGAAGTACTGGTCACCGGCCAAAGCCGTGACCTGGACCTCGTTGCCCACGGTCAACAGGAAGTCGAAGGCCTTGGCGACCACCAGGTAGGCCAGCACGGCGCCGCTGACGAAGAGGGTCGTCGCCATCGCGACGAACATGATGCCGTAGCGACGTTCGTGGGAGTGGAGACCCGGAGTGATGAACTGCCAGACCTGATAGATCCAGACCGGGCAGGCGAGCACGACACCCGCGGTCAGCGCGACCTTCAGACGAAGCATGAACTGGTCGAACGGACCGGTCGCGAGAAGTCGGCACGAATCGTCCGGGGTCAACGTCGCGCGCGACGACGCGGGCAGATCGCAGTACGGTCCGCGCAGCACGTCGCCGAGCGACGAGACACCCAGGAAGCCGTGGCTGTACCAGACGAACCCGAAGATCGTGGTGACGATGATGGCGAGCAGCGAGATGACCATACGAGTGCGCAACTCGTACAGGTGCTCGACCAACGACATGGTGCCGTCGGGATTGAGCTTTCGCTTACGTTGCCGGGGGTCGAGTCGTCGGGGAATCGGAAGAGAGCGCACTGGCGATGCTCCGACGCGCCCCTAAGCCGATTTCTTGACGTCGGCGTCGCGCTGCGTGGTGGGCTGGGTGGAGTCACCCGCGGGCAGCTCACGCCGCGACGGATCGGCCGGCGTCGCGTCGGCGGTGGCCTGCGAGTCCTTGTCGTCGTCCTTCTGCATCTCCTTGACCTCGCTCTTGAAGATGCGCAGCGACTGTCCCAGACCTCGGGCGGCGTCCGGCAGCTTCTTCGAGCCGAACAGGATCAGCAGCACAATGGCGACGATCGCCCAGTGCCACCATGACGTGAAGCCCATGAGATCACCCTTCAGATCGGATCAGACAGTGCCCAATGCTACCCGACATGCGGCCCGCCGGGAGGGGGCCAGGCGGGATGATCCCCCCAGCCCAGCGGCGGTGACCCTCAGCGATAGCGCGCGCGTGCGGCTGCCGCGGAGTCGGCGACCGCCGCGGCGACCGTCGGTTCGTCGACGACCCGCACGGCACCGGCGAATCCGAGCAGGAAGCGGGTGAGCCACTCCGGCGACCCGTAGACCAGTCGGGCGCGGACGGGCAGGTCGGCGTCGGGTCGGTCCTCGACGTTCTCGACGGGGTCGAGCGGGTAGTAGTCGAGAACCCACAGATGGTCGGCGTCGATCTCGATCTCGACGGCCGGGAGGTCGGGGTTCTCGGCCACCAGCACAGACTGATTCGACGCCGCGGCCTCGGCCGGCGGGCGGCTCGGCTCGTCCAGGGCCGACGCGGTGTCGACCCGGTCGAACCGGAACAGTCGCACCCCCTCGGCCATCCGGCACCAGGCCTCCAGATAGGTGTGCTGGTCCATGACCTGGAGACGGATCGGGTCGACCACCCGGTCGGTGACACTGTCGCGCCCGGCCGAGTAGTAGCGCAGTCGCAGTGCCCGCGCCTGTTTGGTGGCCTCGCGGATCGTCGAATACGTCGGGTTCTCCCCCGACGGATCGGGTGCCGCGTCGGACGCCCCCGCGACCCCGGGCACCGTCGCACCCACCGCCTGCTCGATCTTCGCGATCGCCCGGCGCGCCGCGGCCACGTCGACGACACCCGGCGTCTCGACCAGCGCCCGTAATGCGACGAGGAGCGTGCTGGCCTCGACGGTCGTCAGCCGCAACGGCCGGTCCATGCCGGCGGTGAAGCCGACCGTCACGAAGCCCTCGCTGAACTCGAGCTCGATGAGGTCATCGGGGTAGTAGCCGGGCAGCCCGCAGACGAAGAGCAGCTCGAGATCTTTGGTGAGCTGTGCCTGGGTGACCCCGAGTTCGGCCGCGGCCTGCACGATCGAGATGCCGCGGCGGGCCTGGAAGTACGGGACCATCGCCAGCAGCCGGTTGAGGCGCGACGGTGCTGCGGCGGCCATCAGGCGCTCACCCCGCTCAGGCGGTCGAGGCTCGCGACGACGAGTTCGCGCAGCTCCGGCGGATCCAGGACGACCGCGTCCCGGCCCACACCCAGGACCATGCGGGCAACCGCGGTCAGCGAGTGGATCTCGAGGGTGACGATGTCGCCGGGTTCGCCGTCGAAGTCGGCGGGCTCGGTTGCCGTCGCAGCGCGACGCACGCCGAACGCCCGGTCGGCCGCCACCCAGATCCGCGCGGTCCGGCCGTCGGACCCGGACGCGGAATCGACGGCGGCGGAGACGATCTGCTGGAGATCGGTGCCGGCCGGGACCACCACCGCGTCAGCGGCGCCGACCGCGGAAACCGCCGCGATGCGCGACAGCCGGAACGTCCGGGTGGCGTCGCGATCCCGGTCGTGCCCGACGAGGTACCACCGACCCCGATGGGACACCACTCCCCACGGTTCGACGCGCCGCGTGGTCGGCGCGGCGGCCGCCGACGACCGATGCCGGAACTCGACAGCACGCCCGTCCTGGACCGCGGCGAGCAGACCCGCGATGACTTCTTCGGACCCGAGTGATCGCGACGACCCGCCCGTGGTGATCCCCAGATCGTCCTCGGAACGGACATCCAGCCCCGCGGCCCGCAACTTGAGGATCGCCGTCTGGGACAGCGTCGAGACCTCCGGCGTGTCCCACAGCGCGGCGGCCATGGCGATGGCCGCCGCCTCGTCGGACTCCAGGGAGATCTCGGGCAGCTCGTAGGAATCGCGGTCGATGCGGTATCCCTCGGCGCCGGCGGCCATCGGCGACCGGCCGGTGACGAGCGGGATCCCGAGGTCGCGCAACTCGTTCTTGTCCCGCTCGAACATCCGGTTGAACGCCTCGTCGGACTGCCCGTCATCCGAGTAGCCCGCGACGTTGCGGCGGATGTAGTCGGCGGTGACGTACTGCCGCGTCCACAGCAGGCAGATGACGAGGTTGAGCAGACGCTCGACTTTGGGGGTTGCCACCGAGTCAGGTTAGAACGTGGCCGTTCGCCGCGTACGGAGGCACGCGGCGTCGGCCGGTATACCGGTGCTCACATCGAGGCGATGAGGCGGTCGACGCGCTCGTCGACGCTGCGGAACGGGTCCTTGCACAACACCGTCCGCTGAGCCTGGTCGTTGAGTTTGAGGTGCACCCAGTCGACGGTGAAGTCGCGGCCGGCCTTCTGCGCGGCCGAGATGAAATCGCCACGGAGCTTGGCGCGGGTCGTCTGGGGCGGCTCGTTGACCGCGGTCTTGATGGCCTCGTCCGTGGTCGCCCGGGCGACCAGGCCCTTGCGCATCAGGACGTCGAAGACGCCGCGTCCGCGTTTGATGTCGTGGAAGGCCAGATCGAGTTGCGCGATCTTCGGATCCGACAGTTCCATCGAGTACCGGTCCTGGTAGCGCTGGAAGAGCTTGCGCTTGATGACCCAGTCGACCTCGGTGTCGACCTTGGCGAAGTCGTCGCTCTCCACGGCATCGAGCATGCGACCCCACAGGTCCACGACCATGTCCATCTCGGGGTCGGGACGTCGGTTGGTGAGGTGTTCGACGGCGCGGGCGTGATACTCGCGCTGGATGTCGAGAGCACTGGCCTGCCGACCACCGGCGAGGCGAACCGGGCGTCGGCCGGTCGGGTCGTGGCTGACCTCCCGGATCGCGCGGATCGGGTTGTCGAGCGCGAAGTCCCGGAATGCGACGCCTGCCTCGATCATCTCCAGGACGAGTGCCGCCGAGCCGACCTTGAGGAGGGTCGTCATCTCGGACATGTTCGAGTCACCGACGATGACGTGCAGCCTGCGGTACTTCTCGGCGTCGGCGTGCGGCTCGTCGCGTGTGTTGATGATCGGGCGCGAGCGGGTGGTCGCCGAGGAGACGCCCTCCCAGATGTGCTCGGCGCGCTGCGACAGGCAGAAGGTCGCCGCCTTGGGGGTCTGCAGCACCTTTCCTGCGCCACAGATCAGCTGGCGCGTGACGAGGAACGGCAGCAGGACGTCGGAGATGCGGGAGAACTCCCCCGCCCGGACGACGAGGTAGTTCTCGTGGCATCCATAGGAGTTGCCTGCCGAGTCGGTGTTGTTCTTGAACAGGTAGATGTCGCCGCCGATGCCCTCGTCGGCGAGGCGCTGTTCGGCGTCGACGAGCAGGTCCTCGAGAACGAGCTCGCCGGCCCGGTCGTGATTGATCAGCTGGATGAGACTGTCGCACTCCGCCGTCGCGTATTCGGGGTGCGAGCCCACGTCCAGATAGAGGCGGGCGCCGTTCTGCAAGAAGACGTTCGACGACCGGCCCCAGGACACGACCCGGCGGAAGAGATAGCGCGCGACCTCGTCCGGGCTCAGCCGGCGGTGGCCGTGGAAGGTGCACGTGACACCGAACTCGGTCTCGATGCCCATGATTCGTCGCTGCACTTGACCAACCCTACTCGCGCGGACCGCGGCGGACCGGTCAACACGCACCGGTCGCCGCGACCCGCGGCGTTCTCGTCACTGTTCGGGAGACGGCTTCTCACCAGGGGCTTCGTCGGAACCGGACTGTGTATCCGAGTCCTGGGTATCCGAGTCCTGGGTATCCGAGGCCTGGGCCCCGGCGACCGTCGGGAGCAGGCCCTCGACCGCAGACGTCGTCAGGCGCCGGAACGCGCGCCGCGGACGGTTGTGGTCGAGGACGGCGACCTCGAGGTCGCCCGCGGCCAGCACCCGCCGTTCGGCCGGGGCCCCGTTGCCGCTGTCGGCCGGGGCCGTCAGTGCGGTCACCGCGACGCCGATGGCGCGGCCGAGTTCCATGTCGGGTTCGTAGCTCTCCTTGAGGGCCGCCGCGATCGGTTCGGTCGCACCGCCCATCACGAGGAAGCGGGTCTCGTCCGTGATCGACCCGTCGTAGGAGATCCGGTACAGCTGCGAACGCTTCGGTTTGCCCGGGCGGGCGACCTCGGCGACGCAGAGTTCCACCTCGAACGGCTTGGCCTGCTCGGTGAAGACGCTGCCCAGCGCGTTGGCGTAGGTGTTGGCCAGTGACAGCCCGGACACGTCGGCCCGGTCGTAGCTGTAGCCACGCATGTCCGCGATCTGGATGCCGGCCTTGCGCAGGCTCTCGAACTCGTTGTACTTGCCCACCGCCGCGAAACCGATCCGGTCGTAGATCTCGCTGGTCTTGCGAAGTGTGTTCGACGGGTTCTCGGCGACGAACAGGACGCCGTCGGCGAAGGTCAGGATCACGACGCTCCGCCCCCGGGCGATGCCCTTGCGGGCGAGCTCGGAGCGATCGCGCATGATCTGCTCGGCGCTGGCGTAATACGGGAATGTCATCGGGCACCCCCCTCGTGCTCGGCACCACGGCGTTCGATGACGGCGCGTGCCGCCGCCTCGATGTCGGTCGCGTCCACCTCCCGGGCTCCGTCGGCTCCGACGATCGCGGCCATCGGGAAGATCTTGCGGACCAGATCGGGTCCGCCGGTGGCCGAGTCGTCGTCGGCGGCGTCGTAGAGCGACTCGACGGCGATCGCGAGCGCCTCGCCGGCGGTCAGGTCGGGTCGGTACAGCTTCTTGAGCGAGGACTTGGCGAACACCGACCCCGAGCCGATGGCCGTGTAACCCCCGAACTCCTCGTGCCGGTCGCCCGCGACGTCGAAGCTGAAGATGCGTCCGCGTTCGGTCGGATCGTCGTGATCGATGTCGTAGCCGACGAGCAGCGGGATGGCTGCGAGACCCTGCAGGGCGGCGCCGAGGTTGCCCCGCACCATCGACGCCAGACGGCTGACCTTGCCGTCCAGCGTCAGGGGGACGCCCTCGATCTTCTCGTAGTGCTCGAGTTCGACGGTGAACAGGCGCACCATCTCGATCGCGATCCCGGCGGTGCCGGCGATACCGGCCGCCGAGTACTCGTCGGTGATGTAGACCTTCTTGACGTCCCGCGTGGCGATGAGATTGCCCATCGTCGCCCGGCGGTCGCCCGCGAGGATCACCCCACCCGGGTACGACACCGCGACGATCGTGGTGCCGTGCGGGATGTCACCGGCCCCGTCGGTGCCGCCGGCGAACGACCCCACGCGGTCGACCTGGGCCTGCGGCAGCTGGTCGGGTGCATGGATCCGAAGGAACTCGGTGAACGACGAGATGTCGGCGCCGAACGAGGAACCGGAACGGGATGAGGACAGCGGGGGCAGTGAACCGAACCTGTCGCTCACTGGCCGCCCTTCTGGACGTAGGCGCGCACGAAGTCCTCGGCGTTCTCCTCCAGCACGTCGTCGATCTCGTCGAGCAGGTCGTCGGTGTCCTCGGCCAGCTTCTCGCGACGCTCTTGCCCGGCGCCGGAATCGGGGCCCACGCCCTCGTCGTCGCCGCCGCCACCACGCTTGGTCTGTTCCTGCGCCATCTGCTGCCTCCTTGAAACCGATCGCCCCTTGGCGGGCTACCGCGGTCGAGGAGTCGGGATCGGGTGTCGCTGTCGCGGCAGCCATCCGGTGTCGCTGCCGCGACGGTGATCCCTCGTGTCTCGACCCTGCGGAATCGTGTGCTCCCACACTACCTGTGGGGACGACAAGTGTGGCGGAACGAAGCACAAGCACGCCGGAGATGGGCGCGGGGCGCGGCGGAGATGGGCGCGGGGCGCGGCGGAGATGGGCGCGGGGCGCCGCGGCATGTCAGGTGGTGAGTTGATCCACCAGTTCGGCGGCCGAGTCCACCGAGTCGAGGAGCTTGCCGACGTGTGCGGCGGTGCCGCGCAGCGGCTCGAGGGTCGGGATGCGGACCAGCGAGTCCCCGCCGAGGTCGAAGATGACCGAATCCCAGCTCGCGGCCGCGACGTCGGCGCCGAACCGGCGCAGGCACTCGCCACGGAAATAGGCCCGCGTGTCGCGGGGCGGTTCGCTGATCGCGGCGAGTACGTCGTTCTCGTCGACCAGTCGCTTCATCGACCCGCGCGCGACGAGCCGGTTGTACAGCCCCTTGTCGAGCCGGACGTCGGAGTACTGCAGGTCGATGAGCTGCAGACGGGGCGCCGACCACGACAGGTTCTCGCGCTGGCGGAAGCCCTCGAGGATGCGCAGCTTCGCGGGCCAGTCGAGGATGTCGGCGCACTCCATCGGATCGCGCTCCAGGCGGTCCAGTACGTCCGCCCAGGTCTGCAGGACGTGGGCGGCGCGCTCGTCGTCGGAGTGCTCCTGCTCGTGGAACTTCTGGCAGCGCTCCAGGTACTCCCGCTGCAGGGCCAGTCCGGTCAGTTCGCGACCGTTGGTCAGGGCGACGGTGGCCGTGAGCGACGGGTCGTGACTGATCGTGTGCACGGCCTGCACCGGACGCGCGAGTTCGATGTCGGAGAAGTCGACGCCGGCCTCGATGAGATCGAGGACGAGCGCGGTCGTCCCGACCTTGAGGTAGGTCGAGGTCTCGGCGAGGTTGGCGTCGCCGATGATGACGTGCAGCCGCCGGTAACGCTCGGGGTCGGCGTGCGGTTCGTCCCGGGTGTTGATGATGCCGCGCTTGAGGGTGGTCTCGAGGCCGACCTCGACCTCGATGTAGTCCGACCGCTGCGACAGCTGGTAGCCGGCCTCGTCGCCGGACTGGCCGATGCCCACGCGTCCCGAGCCGGTGATCACCTGGCGCGACGCGAAGAAGGTGGTCAGCCCCGCGATGACTGCGGTGAACGGTGTCTCCCGCGCCATGAGGTAGTTCTCGTGGGTGCCGTAGGACGCGCCCTTGCCGTCGATGTTGTTCTTGTACAACTGCAGCTTCGGGGCGCCGGGGACGCTCGCGACGTGACGGGCCGCGGCCTCCATCACGCGCTCGCCTGCCTTGTCCCAGATGACCGCATCCATCGGGTCCGTGACCTCAGGCGCGGAGTACTCGGGATGGGCGTGGTCGACGTAGAGCCGAGCGCCGTTGGTGAGGATCATGTTGGCCGCGCCGATCTCGTCGGCGTCGATGATCGGGGCCGGCCCGGAGCCGCGGCCGAGGTCGAAGCCACGGGCATCGCGCAGCGGCGACTCCACCTCGTAATCCCAGCGTGTGCGCTTCGCGCGCGGCACTCCTGCCGCCGCCGCGTAGGCGAGAACGGCCTGGGTGGACGTCATGATCGGGTTCGCGGTCGGGTCGCCGGGCGCGGAGATTCCGTACTCGACCTCGGTCCCGATGATTCGCTGCATCCTTCGAGGGTAGATGTTCACTTGCCACCGGTCGCAACCACCGCAGGTGCGCAGTACGGTCGACGCCGTGAAAGCATTCCGCCGGTTCACCGTTCGAGTCCCGCTGCCCGACCGGATCGCCGACCTCGCGCCGCTGGCCTCCAACCTGCGCTGGGCGTGGCATCTCCCCACCCAGGAACTGTTCGCGACGATCGACCCGGCGCTGTGGTCCTCGACCGGCGACCCGCTGCGGGTCCTCGCCGACGCCGACCCGACGCGACTGACCGAACTGGCTTCCGACGAGGACTTCGTCGCGCGGGTGGCCGACGCGTCTGCCGACCTCCGGCAGTATCTTGACGCCCCGCAGTGGTTTCAGCGGTACGCGGCGGAATCACCGGCGCGCGACGATGCGGGCACCGACCGGGTGGTGCCGCCGGGAATCGCGTACTTCTCCATGGAGTTCGGCGTCTCCGAGGTCCTGCCGATCTACTCGGGCGGCCTCGGCATCCTCGCCGGCGATCACCTCAAGGCGGCCTCCGACCTCGGGCTGCCACTGATCGGCGTCGGATTGCTGTACCGCTCCGGGTACTTCCGCCAGGGCCTCGATCACGACGGCTGGCAGATCGAGCGGTATCCGGTCAACGATCCCGACGAACTCCCGCTCAGGCTTCTCGGGGACGCGGGCAGCGACGCCGACCCGGTGATCATCGAGGTGGCGATGCCCGGTGGCGCCACGTTGTCGGCACAGGTGTGGGTCGCGACCGTGGGGCGAATCCCGTTGCTGCTCCTCGACTCCGACATCGCCCACAACGACGACCAGCCCGACGGCGCCGTCCTGCGCGCGGTGACCGACCGGCTCTACGGCGGCGACCAGGAACACCGCATCGCGCAGGAGATCCTGCTGGGCATCGGCGGTGTCCGCGCACTCCGCGAGTACGTGCGGCTCACCGGCCGAGCCGAGCCGACGGTGTTCCACATGAACGAGGGACACGCGGGCTTCCTCGGTGTCGAACGCATCCGGGAACTCGTGGCGGGCGGGCTCGACTTCGACACCGCGGAGGCGGTGGTCCGGGCGTCGAACGTGTTCACGACCCACACCCCGGTCCCGGCCGGTATCGACCGGTTCCCCGCCGACCTCGTCGCCCGATACCTCGACGCCGACGCGGACGGCCGGTCCCGCCTGCTGCCGGGACTGAGCGCGGCGACGGTCGCCGAACTCGGCGACGAGGCGGACCCCGGCGTGTTCAACATGGCACACATGGGCTTTCGGCTCGGACAGCGCAGCAACGGGGTCTCGCAGCTGCACGGCGAGGTGAGTCGCGAGATGTTCGCCGACCTCTGGCCGGGATTCGACGCCGCCGACGTCCCCATCGGGGCGGTCACCAACGGTGTGCACGGACCGACCTGGGTGGCCCCGGAGTGGCGCGACTTCGCCGGCGGGGACGAGGATTCCGCGCCCGCCGTGTACGCCGGCCTGTCCGACGACACCATCTGGCGTACACACGAGGAGTTGCGCTCGAGGCTCGTCGGCGAGGTGCGCCGCCGTGCGCTCGCGAGCGGCCTCGAACGGGGCTTCACCCACGCCGAACTGGGCTGGACCGCCGACCTGTTCGACCCGCGTGTGCTCACGATCGGCTTCGCGCGGCGCGCGGCGACCTACAAACGCCTCACCCTGATGCTCCGCGATCCCGAGCGCATGCGCGCCATCCTCACCGACCCCGATCGTCCGGTACAGCTCGTCATCGCGGGAAAGGCGCATCCCGCCGACGACGGCGGCAAGTCGCTGATCCAGCAGGTCGTGCGGTTCACCGAGGACCCGGAACTGCGCGACCGGATCGTGTTCCTCCCCGACTACGACATCTCGATGGCGCGCGCGATCTACGCGGGTTGTGATGTGTGGCTGAACAATCCGGTACGGCCGATGGAGGCCTGCGGGACGTCGGGGATGAAGTCGGCGCTCAACGGCGGACTCAACCTGTCGATCCTCGACGGCTGGTGGGACGAGATGGCCGACGGCGAGAACGGCTGGGCCATCCCGTCGGCGGAGGGCATCGCCGACGAGCACCGCCGCGACGATCTCGAGGCGCAGGCGTTGTACACGCTCTTGGAGGAGACGGTGATCCCGCTGTTCTACCGCCGCGACGGCGACGGTGTACCCCGCCGGTGGGTGGAGATGATGCGGCACACACTCACTCGACTCGGGCCGCGGGTGTTGGCGTCACGAATGGTCCGCGACTACACCACCGAGCTCTACTGCCCGGCCGCCCGGTCCTACGAGTCCGCGTGCGCCGACTCCTACGCGGGGGCACGCGACCTCGCGGCCTACCGCCGGGCATTGGAGACGGGGTGGTCCTCGGTCCTCGTCGCCGGTGTCGAGGACGAGAGGCGCGCGGATGGTCTGCACGTCACGGCTCATGTCGCACTCGGCGACCTGGCTCCCGAGTCGGTGACGGTACAGGTCGTGCTCGGCAGGGTCGGCGATGACGGCGACATCCTCGATCCGACGTTCACCGCCATGACGCCCGAAGCCGACCGCGACGCGTCGGACCGGGTGGTGTTCACCGCACTCGTGCCGCCGTCGGCGTCCGGCCATCTCGGTTACACCGTCCGGGTTCTGCCGCGTCATCCGCAGCTGTCGTCCGAGTCCGAACTCGGCTTCGTGCGGTTCCCGACGACGACCGGGTGAGCTCACGATTTCAGGGTCTTCCCGGATGCCGTCGCCGCCCTCGCCGCGCCACACTGGTCGAACGTTGCCAGTGACGGGAGGGCCGGATGTCCGTGTCGTCGACGGTCGCGAGGACGGCGTCGCAGATCGCCTCGAAGCTCGGTGAGCGACGCATGCGGCTGGTCGCGGTGCTCAACAAGCACGTGACCAACCCGATCGTGCTGCTCTGGGCCGGGCGCGTGGCGGGGATGGCGGTCGTCGAGCACGTGGGCCGTCGCAGCGGACGTCACTACCGGACACCGGTCATGGCCAACGTGTCGGGTGAGGGGTTCTGGGTGGTCCTTAACTACGGCGCCGGGTCGGACTGGGTGACGAATGTGCTCGCCGCCCAGGGTGCCTCGATCCGGCACCGCGGTCGGCAGCGTCGACTAGAAGACATCCGGGTGGAACCGGCATCCCACAGCCATGCGCCGCTCCCCGATCGGTTCGACGACGAACGAGAAGTGCTCAGCGCGATCCTGCGAGACGCGTGAGTCAGCCGCCCCCACTGGTTGGAGCCCGGCGATGGGTCTCGTCAGCGCTTCTTGAGTCGCAGACGCGAATAGGTGAAGGCGAGCAGGAGGGCGCTGATCACCGCGAGCACGCCGTAGGCCAGCGCGGTGTGCGCGACCGAGGTCTCCCACAGCGTGATCCGCTGCGGGGCGGCGACGTTGATGGTGTACAGGTCGACGCTGCCGGCTGCGGCCACATAACCCCAGAACGACGGGAAGATCCACGACAGCTGCTCGAGTCCGATGCCGTCGAGCTTGAACAGACCGCCGCAGAACACCAGCTGGACCATGACGACGATGACCAGTGGCGGCATGACCTGCTCGTTGGACTTGACCGCAGAGGAGATGGCGAGTCCGACGAGGGTGCTCACACAGGCCAGCACGGACACCGCGACGAGCAGCGCGAGCGGCGGCGGCAGGATCGGGCCGCCGAAGTCGGGCAGCCCACGGCCGGCGAAGGTGATGCCGACCATGATGATCGTCTGCAGCACGGCGGCGACGAAGAACACGGCGATCTTCGCGAACAGGTATGCGCCCGGGCGCAATCCGACGGCACGCTCACGTTCGAAGATGTCGCGCTCACCGACCAGATCGCGCACGGTCAGCGCGGCTCCCATGAACGCGGCACCGACGACCAGTACGACCAGGATCTGGATCGCCTCCGCACCGTCCTTCGGTGGCGGCGCGTTGGGGATCACCTCGAGGCGCGCGAATCCGCTCGAACCCGGGATCACCAGAGTCAGCAACCCCAGCACCACGGGCAGCAACACGAGGAAGACCAGGTACCCGACGTCGGCGAAGATCAGCCGCACCTGCCGTCGGGCGATGGTCGACGACTGGCGGGTGAAACTCGTGTGCGGCACCGGGATCGGCGGCCCCGGCGGACGCTGCGGCGGTGGCGGATTCGGTGCACGGCGATGCCGGTCCAGATACCGCATGTGCGCCGTGTCCGGCTGGTCGGCGACGAAGGCGAAGATCTCGGCCCAGTCGGAAGTTCCCATCTCGCCCTGCACCTGCGCGGGTGGGCCGCAGAACGAGGTCTTGCCGCCGGGTGCGAGCAGCAGCACCTGGTCGCACATGGACAGGTAGGTCAGTGAGTGGGTGACCACGAGAACGACGCGTCCGGCGTCGGCGAGCCGCCGGAGTGTTGCCATCACCTGACGATCGAGCGCGGGATCGAGACCGGAGGTCGGCTCGTCGAGGATCAGCAGCGACGGGCCGGTCAGCAACTCCATCGCCACCGACGCCCGCTTCTGCTGGCCGCCGGACAACTTCTCCACCCGGGTGTCGACGTGTTCGGTCAGCTGGAGTTCGCTGAGCACCCCGTCGATGACCCGGTCCCGGTCGGCCTTCGAGAGGTCGGGCGGCAGACGCAGCTCGGCGGCGTAACGCAACGCCTGCCGGAGCGTGAGCTTGTGGTGCAGCACGTCTTTCTGCGGCACCATCCCGATGCGGGTGCGCAGCGCGTCGTACTCGGCATGGACGTTGCGGCTCTCGAAGGTGACCAGACCACTTGTCGGGGAATTGAGTCCGGCCGCGATCTTCGACACCGTCGACTTGCCCGCGCCCGAGGGACCGATCACCGCGGTCAACGTGCCGGGACTGGCGCTGAAGTCGACATCGGCCAGCAGGCGCTTGCCGCCGTCGACGACGAGGCTCACCCCGTGGACGTGCAGGCCGTCGGCGACCGCGGCACTTTCCTGCCCGCGCATCAGGGTGCCGCCGGACACCACGAAGTCGCTGTTGCCGATCGTGACGACGTCACCGTCGGTCAGGGGCGCGCTCGACACCCGCCGGCCGTTGACGAAGGTCCCGTTGACGCTGCCGAGATCCTCGATCACGAGGGCGGACCCGCGGCTCGACACCTGGGCGTGGTGCCGAGACGCGAGCACGTCGCTGACCACGATGTCGTTGTCGGGGGTGCGTCCGATGCGCTGGACGCCGCGCAGTGAGATCGACTCGCGCTCCGGCGGAGTCGGCGCACCGGGCAACCGGTACACCGCGGACACGTTCTGCTGCAGCGCCTGCAGGTGCGGCGCGTTCAGCACTTCCTGCGGCATCGGATCCAGGCCGCCGAACTGCCGCCCGCTTCCGGCGCGATCGTAACCGCCGGGTGCGCGCGCCGGCATCTGGCCGGAGGCCGGCACTCCGGTCCCAGGGAAGCCCGCCGAGCGCGGACCCGACGGCGGCTGACCCGAGGGCATCGGGCGCGAGCCCGGCGGAACCGGCCGGGGCGGCATGCCCGGATTGGGCCCACTCGAGGGGGCCCGCCCACCGGGTACGGGCACGTCGACCACGAGATCGACCACCGGACCGGTGTTCACGTCTCCGAGGCGCACCTGCATCGAGCCCGCCACCATGAACTCGGCCATCCGCTGACCGTTGACGAAGAAGCCGTTCGTGCTGCCGATGTCCACCAGACACCAGGCCGCCCCGCGCCACTCGATGGCGAGATGTCGACGCGACACCATCGGATGGTTGATCACGATGTCGTTGTCGGGTTCCCGGCCCAGGGTGACGCGGCGGGACCCGCCCAGTGTGTGCGGTGCCCCACCGTCGACGATCACCCGTCCACGCGTCATCGATGTGCTGTTCATCGCCGACAACTCTAGTGCGTGAAGAGGCTGTTCACGCCGTTCTGTCGAGCAGACAGCCGACCCCGTGGGAGTCGGCTGTCTGCTCGGCGGAGTCGTCTGTCGCTACAGGTACTGGCCTGTGTTGGTCTCGGTGTCGATGGCCCGGCTCGCGCCCGCGCTCTTGCCCGTGACCAGCGTGCGGATGTAGACGATCCGCTCACCCTTCTTGCCCGAGATCCGGGCCCAGTCGTCGGGGTTGGTCGTGTTGGGCAGGTCCTCGTTCTCTGCGAACTCGTCGAGGATCGAATCGAAGAGATGCTGGACGCGCAGACCCGGTGCACCCGTGTCGAGTTGCGACTTGATCGCGTACTTCTTGGCCCGGTCGACGACGTTCTGGATCATCGCGCCGGAGTTGAAGTCCTTGAAGTACATGATCTCTTTGTCGCCGTTGGCGTACGTCACCTCGAGGAACCGGTTGTCCTCGCTCTCGGCGTACATCCGCTCGACGACCTTCTCGATCATCGCGTTGACGCAGGCCGTCCGGTCACCGCCGAACTCGCCGATGTCGTCGGCGTGGATGGGCAGCTCCTCGGTGAGGTACTTGGAGAAGATGTCGATCGCCGACTCGGCGTCGGGACGCTCGATCTTGATCTTCACGTCGAGACGGCCCGGGCGCAGGATGGCCGGGTCGATCATGTCCTCGCGGTTCGACGCACCGATCACGATGACGTTCTCGAGACCCTCGACGCCGTCGATCTCGCTGAGCAGCTGCGGGACGACGGTCGTTTCCACATCGGAGGAGACACCCGACCCGCGCGTGCGGAAGATCGAGTCCATCTCGTCGAAGAAGACGATGACCGGAGTGCCCTCGGAGGCCT
Source organism: Gordonia terrae (assembly GCF_001698225.1). Classification (NCBI taxonomy): domain Bacteria; kingdom Bacillati; phylum Actinomycetota; class Actinomycetes; order Mycobacteriales; family Gordoniaceae; genus Gordonia; species Gordonia terrae. Next base: position 2,781,079 of record NZ_CP016594.1, on the reverse strand, counting down.
TCTCACGCGCCCGCTGGAAGATCAGCCGGATGTGGCGTTCGGTCTCACCGACAAACTTGTTGAGCAGTTCGGGGCCCTTGATGTTGAGGAAGTACGACTTCGCCTCCTTGGCGTCGTCGCCGCGCACCTGCGCGATCTTCTTCGCCAGGGAGTTGGCCACGGCCTTGGCGATGAGTGTCTTGCCACACCCGGGCGGACCGTAGAGCAGCACACCCTTCGGCGGACGCAGCTGGTAGTCGCGGAACAGGTCCTTGTGCAGGAACGGCAGTTCGACGGCGTCGCGGATCTGCTCGATCTGACGACCCAGACCACCGATGTCCTCGTATCCGACGTCGGGGACCTCTTCGAGGACGAGGTCCTCGACCTCGGCCTTGGGCACCCGCTCGAACGCGAAACCGGCCTTGGTGTCGATGAGCAGCGAGTCACCGGGACGCAGCTTGCGGCGCAGGCCGTCCTCTCCGTCGACCTCGCCCAGGAGCGGCTCGGCCAGCCAGACCACCCGCTCCTCGTCGGCGTGACCGACGACCAGGGCGCGCTTGCCGTCGCCGAGCACCTCGCGCAGCGTGCTGATCTCGCCGACGGTGTCGAACTCGCAGGCCTCGACGATGGTCAGCGCCTCGTTCAGGCGCAGGGTCTGGCCCTTGGTCAGCGTCTCGGTGTCGATGTTCGGCGAACAGGTGAGCCGCATCTTGCGGCCGGAGGTGAACACGTCGACGGTGGCGTCTGGATGCACGTCCAGCAGTACGCCGTAGCCGCTCGGCGGCTGACCGAGCCGGTCGACCTCTTCGCGCAGGGCGATGAGTTGCTGTCGGGCTTCCTTGAGAGTGTCGAGCAGCTTCGCGTTGCGTGCGGTGAGACTGTCCACTCGCTCCTGGAGGTCCCCGGCCGGCCGGTCGGCTGCGCCGCGCGCAGACGAGTCCGAGCCGCTCCGCGACAGCGGCGACTCGGAGCCGCTCCGCGGCGGGGGCGGAGTGTAGGCGGGTACGAAGCCCTCGTCGGATGCACTGGCGCTCTCGGGAACCCCGCGGTCCCCCAGTGCGTCGTGGCGGTCAGATTCGGTCATTGCTGACTCCTCTCGCCGGCAATCACCCGATCCCTCGATCGGAATGCTCGCGCCGTATCCCTACGCTACCGGCCGCGACGCGGAATCGCCGTCTGCCGCGCAATCGCCGGTGTTGACGGTGTGTTAAATGTGCGTCTTCGCAACGTATTCGCGATGTTTCACCGCGACCTCGGACGGGGTCAGCCCTTGCTGGGTCGACGCTGCGGGCGCAATGTGGTGGTCCCGTCGGCCAGCCGCCGGGCGGTGATCAGAAAGGCGGTGTGGCCTTGCATTTTGTGTTCGGGCCGCACCGCGAGGCCCACCGCACTCCACTCGCGCAGCAGAGTCTCCCAGGCCCGGGGCTCGGTCCAGCACTCCTGTTCGCGCAGGGCCTCCATCACCCGGGACAGCTGGGTGACGGTTGCCACGTACACCGTCAAGACCCCGCCTGGTTTCAACACCGTGCGGACCACGTCGAGGGGTTCCCACGGCGCGAGCATGTCCAGGATGACCCGGTCGAACCGTTCGTCGGGATCCACGTTGGCCAGGTCGTCGACCGTCAGGTGCCAGTTGTCCGGGCGTCCGCCGAAGAAGGTCTCGACGTTGCGGGTCGCGTACTCGGCGTGGTCATCCCGGATCTCGTAGGAGACGACCTCGCCGTCGGCACCGACCGCCCGCAGCAGCGAACACGTCAGCGCACCCGACCCGGCACCGGCCTCGAGCACCCGCGCACCCGGGAAGATGTCGCCCTCGAGCACGATCTGCGCCGCGTCCTTGGGGTAGATGACCTGGGCTCCGCGCGGCATCGACAGCACGTAGTCGACCAGCAGCGGCCGCAACGCGAGATATTGGGTCCCGCTGGTCGCGGAGACGATGCTGCCTTCGGGCGAGCCGATCAGATCGTCGTGGGAGATCGCCCCGCGGTGGGTGTGGAACTGCTTTCCCTCGTCGAGCAGCACCGTGAACTTGCGCCCCTTGGCATCGGTCAGCTGAACCCGGTCGCCGATGGCGAACGGTCCGGTGGTGGGCACGGGTGCTTCCTCTCGTGAACGATCCGAACCCGCGCGCCTGCGCGCAGCGGTTCGTGGGCCGTGTGGACGTTACCCGACCAGGTGGGTCCGACCCGCCTCGTGTCACCCGTCGCGCGGTCGGAGACGCGGTCCCGTGCGACCCGAGTGTCGGGGCGCCGGCCTGTCGGGGCCGGCGCCTACCCTGCGAAGGGTGAGCACGATGACCGGTGTCGGGGACACCTCGACCAGCACAACCCCAGCCGGGGTGCCCGGCCCGGATTCCCAGGGCACCGGCGGGCGCGGCATCGTCGGGCGGCCGCTGGCGCTGTCCCCGTCCCGCGCCGCGGACTTCAAGCAGTGCCCCCTGCTCTATCGGTACCGCGCGATCGACCGGTTCCCGGAGACACCCACGGCCGCGCAGACCCGGGGCACCGTGGTGCACGCGGCGCTGGAGAACCTGTTCGACCTCCCGGCCGAACTCCGCACCCAGGACTCCGCCGAGCTCCTGGTCGAGGGAGCCTGGGCCGCACTGTGCGAGGGTGACCCGGACCTGGCGAAGGTGATCGGTGAGGGCGGGCAGGAGGCCTTCCTCGCCGACGCGTACAAGCTGATCGCCACCTACTACACGATGGAGAACCCCACCGCGTTCGACGCCGACGCGGTGGAGGAACACGTCGAGATCGACGCCGACGACATGCTGATGCGCGGCTTCATAGATCGCATCGACGTCGCGCCGACCGGCGAGATCCGGGTCGTCGACTACAAGACCGGACGATCCCCGGGCGAGGCCTACGAGGCCAAGGCGCTGTTCCAGATGAAGTTCTATGCGCTCGCGATCCTGCGCACCCGCGGGGTGGTGCCGGCCCGCCTGCAACTGATGTACCTCTCCGACGGGCAGCAGCTGATCTATCGCCCGGACCACGACGAACTGCTCCGCTTCGAGCGCACCCTGCGCGCGATCTGGCAGGCGATCCGCGCGGCCGTGACGTCCGGCGATTTTCGACCGAAGAAGTCCTGGCTGTGCAAGTTCTGCGAGCACCACGCCCGCTGTCCCGAGTTCGGCGGTGAGGTCCCGCCGTACCCGGGCCCGCCGCCGGGATTCGCGGCCTGATCCCACGCCGGCAGCCCGTCGGCGTGCCCCCGCACCGGACGACTATGTCGATGGCCATAGAGTGGCCGGGTGGAGAACTCGTACTACGAACCCATCGACGGCCCGTCGGATGCTGCGAGGTCTGACTCCGAGCACGACTTCGAGTACTTCCGCCCGACCGACGCCACGCTGAGCGTGTGGTCGCCGACCATGCAGCACGGCGGTCCCCCGTCGGCCCTCCTGATGCGGTCGCTGCTGCGGTGCGAGCCCGACCCGGCCCAGCACTTCACGAGGGTGACCACCGAGATCCTCGGCCCGGTCGGGTTGGGCGTCAACCGGGTGTCCGCCCGGGTCGTACGACCCGGCCGCCAGATCAGCCTCGTGGAGACCGAACTGCAGGTTCAGCAGGCCGACGGGACGTTCCGCGCCGCCGCACGATCGGTGGGTTGGCGTCTGCGCGTCGCCGACACCGCCGAGATCGCCAACGGTCCCGCTCCCCTGACCCCCGAACCGGACGAGTCGAAGGCGTTGATCGGTTTCTCCGACGACAGCGGCGAGGCGGTCGACTGGGGCACGCTGGGGTTCATCGGAACCGTCGAGTCGATCCGGGTCGAGGGACGCAACGGGACGACTCCCGCGGTGTGGCTACGGCCGGCGATCCCGCTCGTCGCCGACGAGAAGATCGCGGACCTCGAGTCGATGTTCACCGTCATCGACGTCGCCAACGGGCTGGGAACCCGGCTTCGGCCGAATCGGTGGACCTGGATGAACACCGACACCACCGTGCACCTGACGCGCGTCCCGAGCGGACCGTGGGTCGGCATCGACGCCCACATGATCACCGGCCCGGACGGATTCGGCAGCACCTTCGCCGACCTCTACGACGCCTCCGGGCACATCGGCCGGTCGGCCCAGACTGTGATGCTCAGCGCGGTGCCGTAGCTCAGAACCGGCAGGAGCGGATGTCGGTCGCCAGGATTGCCTTCGCGCCCAGCTCGGACAGCTCGTCCATCAGGTTCTGGTGATCCTTGCGGGGCACCATCGCGCGGACGGCGACCCAGTCCGGGTCGGCCATCGGTGCCACGGTCGGCGACTCGAGACCCGGGGTGAGCAGCGATGCCCGGTCGAGAAGTGAACGGGGGCAGTCGTAGTCGATCATCACGTACTGCTGTCCGAACACGACGCCCTGCACCCGGGCGACGAACTGGCGTTCGGCCTTGGTGAGGTCGGCGTCGCGACGGGAGATCAGCACCGCCTCGGAATCGCACAGCGACTCCCCGAACGCGGCCAGATCGTGCTGACGCAGCGTGCGGCCGGAGCCGACGACATCGGCGATCGCGTCGGCGACACCGAGTTGGATCGAGATCTCGACCGCACCGTCGAGCCGGATGATGTCGGCGGTGATGCCGTGTCCGGCCAGATCCGCACGCACGAGGTTCGGGTAGGACGTGGCGATGCGTTTGCCCGCGAGATCGGCCACGCTCCACTGCTGGTCGGCGGGCGCCGCGTAGCGGAAGGTCGACGAGCCGAAGCCCATCGCCAGCTGCTCGGAGACCTCGGCGCCCGAGTCCCGGGCGAGGTCGCGCCCGGTGATGCCCAGATCCAGGCGGCCGGATGCGACGTAGATCGCGATGTCCTTGGGGCGGAGGAAGAAGAACTCGACGTCGTTGTTGTTGTCGAGGACCGTCAGGTCCTTGGCGTCGGTCCGGCGGCGGTATCCGGCCTCGGAGAGGATGGCCGACGCGGATTCGGAGAGCGCACCCTTGTTGGGTACGGCCACTCGCAGCATCTCGATGTCCTTTTCGTGGGTGTCGCGCCCGTCGGGCGCGGTGACAGTGGGGTCGTGCGGGATCGATCTGGACCGGGTCAGCCGGTCACAGATGTCGGTACACGTCCGGCAGCGTCAGTCCCCGCTTGATCATCATCACCTGCAGCCAATAGACGAGTTGCGAGATCTCCTCGCCGAGCGACTCGTCGGACTCGTGTTCGGCGGCGAGCCAGACCTCACCGGCCTCCTCGATGATCTTCTTGCCCAGCGTGTGCACACCGGAGTCGAGGGCGGCGACGGTACCCGAACCCTCGGGACGGGTCTGCGCCTTGTCGCTGAGTTCGGCGAACAGCTCCTCGAAAGTCTTCACGATTCCTCATTTTTGCATGTCGAGATGCGCGCGAGACCGCCGGTCCATGCGTCGGCGACATCGTCGAGGTCCAGCCCGACGAGGGAGGTCCGGAAGACTCGCAGCCGACCCGGCTCGACCGGTGCTGCGGACTCGACGACGAGCGTCGGACAACCGGCCGCCGACGCCGCCGCGGCACCGGTCGGCGAGTCCTCGACGGCCAGGCAGTCGGCTGTCGGGACACCGAGGAGCTCTGCGGCGCGCACGTAGGGGTCGGGAGCCGGTTTGCCCACGGCGACCTCGTCGCCGCAGACCGTCGTGGTGAAGCGTTCTCGCCCGATGGTCTCGAGGGCCACCTCGGTGAGCTCCCGAACGGTGTTCGTCACGAGCACCATCGGGATCCCCGCCGCGGCCACCAGGTCCAGCGCTTCGGGTGCGCCGGGACGCCACGGCAGGTCGTCGGCGAACAGTTCGGCGACCCGGTCGAGGGTCCAGCGTCCGTCGGCATCGGGATCGCGGTCCGCGGCGGACAGACCGGCCGCGTCGTGCACCTTCGCCAGCGCGTCGGGCAGCGAGTTCCCGAGGGTGGATTCGCGGAGTTCCGGCGACATGACGAGGCCGTGCCGCGCGGCCAACTCGGCCATCGCGACATCCCAGATCGGTTCGGAGTCGAGCAGCGTGCCGTCCATGTCCCACAGGACCGCGGCGGGCAAACGAGTCCCCGAGGGCGTGATCGAGGTGGTGGACGTGCGGGCGGAGGCGGTGTCTGTCACCCCTGCATCATCGCAACCCACTGCTCGGTGGGCTCGTCGGCGGGGTAGAACAGCTCGATGGTCAGCTCGTCGAGAGTGACATCGCGCGGCGAACCGAACGTGGTGAGGGTGCTGAAGAAGGACAGGACCTGATCGCCGAGTTCGAGTTGGAAGGGCACCAGCAACTCCGTCTTGTCCGGAGGGCCGGCACGGTCGCGCGCCAGGCGACCGTCGAGGTCGGCGACGGACGGATACGCCGACACCTCCCGTTCGAGATCGGCGAGGCGGGGGTCGCCGGTGATCCGCGCCATCCGCCGGAGCAGGTCGAGGAGGTAGGTCGCCCAGTCGTCGAAGTTGTGCGTCCGTTGTGCGAAGCCGTCCGGATGCAGCGAGACCCGGAACAGGTTGACCGGGACCGAGTGCAGTTCGCGGGGCAGCATCTCCAGGAGCGTGAGCGCGGTGTCGTTGGCCAGGACGACGTTCCAGGCGCGATCGAGGGCCACGCCCATGTTCGGGTTGTGGGCGTCGAGCAACCGCTGGACGGACGACCGTACACGCACCATGGTGTCCGCATCGAGCGGTTCCTCGCTGTATCGAGGCGCGTGCCCTGCCGCGAGGAGGAGCGAGTTGCGCTCCCGCAGAGGCACATCGAGCCGCTCGGACAGGGCCTCGAGGAGTGCGGGACTCGGCCGGGACCGGCCGGTCTCGACGAAGCTGAGGTGGCGTGGTGAGACACCGACCTCGTAGGCGAGGTCCAGCTGACTCAGCGAGCGACGAGAGCGCCACTGCCGCAGCATGCTCCCCACCTCGACCGTCATGAGGGCCATGCTAGGTCCCGGACGGTGCCGCCACGACTACCTCGCGGGTAACGGCCACCAAGTCCGGGACATCAGGACTTCAAGCAGGACTCGATCAGCTCCAGCGAGTGGCCGATGGTCTTGGCCAACACTTCCTCGGGTTCGCCGTCGAACACCTCCCGGGACGCGCTGACCCGTCCTCGGTGATCCAGTCCGAACCACACCGTGCCCGGCGCCGCCTCATCCGGTTCGGGCCCGGCTTCGCCGGTCACCGCGACGACCAGGTCGGCGTCGAAGAGGCGCGCGGTCGTCGCCACCATTGCGCGCGCCGCCGTCTCGCTCACCACCGGCCCCTCGGGCACCTCGAGCAGGCTGTACTTCACGTCCTTGTGGTACGCGACGACGCCTCCGCGGAACCACGTCCCGGCATTGGGCGCCTTGCTCAGCTCCGTCGCCAGATTCCCACCGGTCAGCGACTCCGCGACCGCAATCCGTACACCGGCCTCCATCGCGGCGTCGGCCACGCGTCGGCAGGTCTCCGAGAAATCACTCACGTCCGACATGTGTCGCTCCCTTCGAGTCGGCGTCGGTCATCGCTGGTTCGTATCCATTCGACCGCACCCTGAAACGACTACCTGGTAGGTAGTGGTGCCGGCGGCACCGGGTGCGAGACGTTGGGGACGTGACCCGCATCGAGAACGACCCGATTCGTACACGGCACACGACGGTGCTCGTCGCGCCGGCGATGGGAGTGCCCGCGCGTGTGTACCGTCGTCTGACCGAGGCGCTGACGAGGAGCGGATTCGACGCCCGGATCGTCCCGCGCCGCGGGATCGAGGAGGGCAGCGACCCACCATCTCGACGTTCCGACTGGTCCTATGCCGACGAGGCGGCTGATCTGGCCGACGCCGTGGCCGCGGCCCGGGCGGACGACACCGAGACGAGGGTTCTCGTGCTCGGTCACAGCCTGGGTGCGCAACTGGCCGCGATGGTGGCCCGGCGGGAGAATGCCCCTGACGGGATCGTGGCGATCGGCGCGTCGGTCCCCCACTGTCGCCACTACGGCGTGCGCGGGGTCCCGCTCGCCGCACTGGCCGCGTCGGTCGCCCCGATCGCGGGGATCACCGGCCGGTGGCCGCGACGCGGCTTCGGCGGTCCGACGCCGCGCACGCTGATGCGGGAGTGGGCACGCATGGTGCTGACCGGGCGGGCGCCGTTCCCACTCGACTCCCGAATCGCGGTGCCGGTGTTGTCGATCCGGCTACACGACGACGAGGTCGTCACGGACCGTGCGGCCTTGGCGTTCGACGCCGCGTTCGCAGCGGAGGCGATCACCCACTGGCGCTACGACGACGCGCACTGCCCGGCGGGCGGGACCACCACTCACATCGGATGGGCCCGCACGCCCGACCCCGTCGCGCAGCGAATCGCGGACTGGTGGCACCCGCACACGATCGTCACGCCGGCGACCACCGAGTCCGACGCCGTCCGGCAGTGATGGTCAGGGCGCCCAGGTCCCCGAGGTGGACTCGATCCGTTCACGGGTACGGGCGGCGGTGCCACGAGCCCACGCACCGGTCGAGACGATGGCGAGAACGAGGACTGCGACACCACACAGGGCCATGATCAGCCACACCGGGCGGGCGGCCGCGGCGAGATCGTCGGCGACCGCCCCCTCGATCCCGGCGAATGCCACCGCTCCGAACACCGCGACGCCGAGGGCAGTGCCGACCTGTCGACCGGTCGAGGCCATCGCCGACGCCAGCCCCGCCTGTGTGCGCGGCATCCCGGACACCGCACCGTTGGTGATCGGTGCGTTGAGGAACCCGAAACCCAGTCCGAAGACCAGGTACGACGCACCGACGTAGACGAGAGCGGTGTCGTTGCCCAGGCCGGTGAGCATCAGTGCGCCCGCCACCATCGCCACTCCCCCGATCACCATCGGCGTCCGGGCCCCCCGGTCGCCCACGAGCCGACCGGCGATCGGTGCGCAGACCACCGAAGCCGCCGCCATCGGCAACATCATGAGTCCGGCGCTCAGCGGCGACATCCCGCGAACCTCCTGCAGATACAGCGTGTTGAGAAACAGGAAGCCACCGGTGGCGGCGAAAGCGAGGACCGCACACGCCACCGAGCTCGAGAACGGCGCGCTTCGGAAGAACCGCGGGTCGAGAAGTGGTTCCGTGCGGCGACTCTCGTAGGCGATGAGCGCGACGAGCGCACCGGCGGAGACGACGAAACACGCGACCACGGCCGGGGACGTCCAGCCCAGGGGACGTCCCTCGATGATGGCGAAGGTGAGGGTGGCGAGGAAGGTCAGGATCAGGACCTGGCCGACCGGGTCCGCCCGACGGGCTCGGTCGGCCTTGGACTCCGGGACGAAACGCATCGTCAGAGCGACGGCGAGCACGCAGACCGGGACATTGAGCCAGAAGATCGCCTCCCAACCGATTCCGGTGACGAGCGCGCCACCGACGACCGGACCGAATGCCAGGCTCATGCCGAATGCGGTGCCCCACAATCCGATTGCCTGGGCACGTTCTCGTGCATCGACGAAGACGTTGGTGACGATCGACAGCGCGACCGGGTTGAGCATCGCCCCGCCGACGGCTTGCAGCATGCGCGCCCCGATGAGCGCCTCGGGTGTGGGCGCCAGCGAGCACAGCACGGAGGCGACACCGAAGGTCACCAGACCCACCTGGAAGACCCTCTTGCGGCCCAGACGATCTCCGAGTGATCCGCCGAAGATCAACAGGCTCGCGATCACCAGCGCGTACGAGTCGAGGACCCATTGCAGCTGTGCAGGCGTCGCGCCCAGGTCCGAGCTGATCGACGGCAGTGCGACGTTCACCGCCGAGACGTCCAGGCCGACGATGAAGAGACTCAGACAGCAGGTGGCGAGGATGACGAGCCGATCCCTACGCGTGAGGGCGCCGTCGGCCGAGCGGGCGCGCAACGCCGCGCGTGCAGCGTTCACGACTCGGCCGCCTCGCGGAGGAGGCCGAGCAGGTCCGCGAGCTGACGGAGCTGTTCCTCGTCGAGCGCGGCGAACATGCCGGGGGCCGTGGCCGGGTTCGCGGCCACCTCGTCCACCACACGACGTCCGACGTCGGTGATCGTGACGCGTTTGAATCGGCCGTCGTCGGCGTCGGGCTCCCTGGTCACGAGCCCGCGGATGACGAGATCGTTGACGATGCCGCTCATCGCCGATGCGTCCACGCCCATCCGTTCCGCGAGGTCCCGCTGGGTCATCGGCCGTACCGCGACGCGGCGGAGTGCCCGGAACCGGCTGAAGGGGATGTCGATGACCTCGCTGATGCGGTCGCGCGATTGCTTGGCCTGATCGCGGACCAGGCTGTTCATCGTGAACCACACGTCGGTCGCGGTCTGCGAGTGTGCGCCGATCGTGCCATCAGTTGTAGACATACAACGATTGTATATTTACAACTATCCCCCGGCAATGATCGTCGAGATGGAGCCGTCTTCCGGGGGTTCACGATGTAGCGCCACCGTAGGCTGGGATTCAGCAACGTCGAGCGAAAGCTGAGTCGCCATGTCGAAGATCCTGGTCATCGGACACCGCAACCCCGACACCGACACCGATGCCATCGGGGCCGCGATCGGCCTCGCCTCCCTCGAAGCCGCGCTGGGCAGTGACGTCGAGGCCGTCGCCCTGGGCCGGCCGAGTCTCGAAACCGCCTTTGCGCTCGAGCATTTCGGCCTCGACGCGCCCCGCGTGATCGAGACCGCGGCCCCGTCGGACGTGATGCTCGTCGACCACAACGAACGGCAGCAGAGCGTCGCCGACATCACCGATGTCACCGTGCTGAAGGTCATCGACCACCATCGGATCGCCAACTTCGAGACGGCGGCGCCGCTCTACGTCCGGGTCGAGCCCGTCGGGTGCACGTGCACGATCCTCACCCGCATGTATGCGGAGAACGGGGTCGACATCCCGCGCGCCGAGGCGGGGATCATGCTCTCGGCGATCATCTCCGACACCCTCCTGTTCAACTCGCCGACCTGCACCGACGCCGACCGCGCGGCCGCCGCGGAGCTCGCCGCGATCGCCGGCGTCGACGTGGACGAGTACGGTGACGCACTGCTCCGCGCGGGCACGGCCCTCGGCGACGATCCGGCGTCGACGATCATCGGCCGGGACTCCAAGAGCTTCGCGATGGGACCGAAGACGGTGCGGGTCTCCCAACTCACCACGGTCGACTCCGCCGAGGTGCTCGACCGCCGCGACGAGTTCTTCGCCGCGATGACCGCCGAGAAGGACGCCGCAGGCTACGACCTCTACCTCCTGCTGATCACCGACGTGATCGCCTGCGACTCGGACCTCCTGGTGGTCGGCGAACCCGTTACGGCCGTCGAGCAGGCCCTGGGGGTCACCGTCGCCGACGGCCACGCCTTCGGCAAGGGCGTCGTGTCCCGCAAGAAGCAGATCGTGCCGCAACTCACCGAAGTGCTGGACGTCTGAGCGGCCTCGAACCTCCCCGCGCGCATCCGCAGTCGAGAGACGACTCATAACAACAGAATTAGAGGCCAACGCAACCCGGCGCCCCGTCTACCACAACGCACCGACAAGTAGCCGGAACGCAGTATCGTTGCACGACAGTCATTCTCGCGGTTACCTAACCCCGATATGCGTGTACACTCGAACATACATTCGCAGCAACGGATCTCGGGGGGAGGCGACCGGCATGTCGGTCACCACACACGTCGATGGCGATTCGGCGGTGCCGCAACCGCGTGCCGTCGAGCTGGTGGCCGACCTGCATGCGATCCTCGACGAACTGCAGACCGTGGACCTGGCGCCGTGTTCGGACGAAGACTTGATCGAGGTTGCATCTGCGACCGAACGCGCCATCGCACGGCTGACCGTCGCCGGTGACCGGCAGATCGATCAGGCCGAGGCCCGCGACCTGCCCCGCAAGACGGGCTGCCGAACCCTCATGCAGTTCATGACCCACCGGCTGCGGGTCTCCAACCCTGTCCGGCGTCGTAAGCAGATGGACGCCACCGCCCACCGGACCAGCCTCGGCGGCGAGCTCCTGGAACCCGAACACCCCTGCCTTGCCGAGGCTTTCGCTGCGGGTGCGGTCGGCCCTGCTCACGTCCAGGCCGCGCTCGATGTCCTCGACCAGATCCCGAACGCTGTCGAGCATGATGTGAAAGTCGCCGCCGAACGTCAGATGGCCGAGATCGCCGCCGACCACACACCCGCCGACATCACCCAACTCGGCGCGCGGCTTCTCGCTCACCTCGACCCCGACGGCACCCTCACCGACGACACCGACCAGAAACGGCGCCGCAACCTGTGGATCGGCCGGCAACGCGCCGACGGCACCGCCAAAATCTCCGGCACCCTCACCCCCGAACTCGCCGCCCGGCTCACGATGATGTTCGCCGTCTGGGGCAAACCCGGACTCAACAACCCCGACGACCCCAACTCACCCAGCGGGCCGGCCGGCACCGCCGACCCCGACGCCCTGGCCCTCGCAGCCGACCGCGACCAACGCACCCCCGCCCAGACCAACCACGACGCCCTCGACGCCGCCCTGGCCGCCGGTTTCGCCGACAGGACACTCGGCACGTCGCACCGCGGCCTGCCCGTGCAACTGCTCATCAAAGCCGACCTCAACGACCTCATTCGCGAAGCCGGACTGGCCACGACCGCGACCGGCACCCTGCTGCCCATCCCCGACCTGATCGCGATGGCCGGCGAGATCCAACCCTGGTTGGCAGTCTTCAAAGACGCCACCGCCGTACCGCTGTACTTCGGTAGGGGCAGACGTCTGGCCACCCGCGAACAACGCCTCGTCTCCTTCGCGCGCCCCGACGGTGAGGTGTGCTCGGCTCCCGGGTGCGATCAACCCGCTACCCACGTCGAACTCCACCACGCCCACAAAGATTGGGCCAAAGGTGGTCTCACCGACATCGACGACCTCGCACCCGCCTGCCCACGACACAACCGCATGGTCGGCGACCAGCCCGGCCAATACACCACCCGCATCGCCCGGTCCGGCCCCGACGAAGGCCGCTGCCTCTGGCGACTCAACGCCGAACCCGGAGCACCACCCAACCCCGAACGCATCAACCGCCGACCCGACATACCCAAGCGGTTCGCACAACACCTGAACACCGTGCGCGACGAAATTTACGGACCGACCACCCGGCCCGGCGCGCGGCCACGCCCAGACGGCCACCACCACGACGACGCGCGCCGCTCATGGTCGACAATCAGCCACGTCATCGACGTCCGACCACCCCGTCCCGGCCAACGACAGCTCCGGCCCTCCCTCGTCGAAGCATGCCTAGCCGAGCTCCTCGCACTCAACTGACTGCGCTGCAACACAAGAGGACCTTTGGAGGCTCGTCGACCTCGACGCGCTCCTTCGTCGCTTGCTCGGCCCGGCGGCTTGCGCTCCTCGCACCTCGGCTGAGGAACGAGCTTGCGAGTATCCAAACCCCCTGCTCCCTGAGGAGCGAGCTTGCGAGCGTCACGAAGGGTCTTCGCAACTCGTCTCACCAGGCCCTTCGAGGCTCGTCGCTATCGCTCCTCGCACCTCAGGGAGCAGGGGCTGGGACCTGCGGGTAATGCGGTTCTGTCGGTTAGGGAGCAGTCGTTATGTCGCAACCCAGCTACCCGCTGAGAAGCTTGCCGCGCAGAGACGAACCGTATGCGTCGGTTCGTCTAGCTGCCGACGCCCTCACCGTGCCGGCCCGCTCCCCCGGCGAATCGGGTTGCCCCGGCGAGTGTGTCGGTCGCCAGGGAGACCATGCCGTGCCGCAACTCGTTGCCGATCGCCGCATCGGTGTCCAGGCCGTCCTGTTCGAGGACCGACAGCCGGTCCTCCCGCATACACGTCTGCGGGAAGGCGGCGATCTCGGCGGCCAGCGCGATCGCGGCCGGTAGCGCGGTCCCCGACGGTACGACGCGATTGGCGAGCCCGATCGACAACGCCTCCTCCGCCGGGACCGCCCGGCCGGTCAGCACGAGATCCATGGCCCGGCTCTCGCCGATCAGGCGCGGCAGACGGACTGTGCCGCCGTCGATCAGCGGGACGCCCCACCGGCGACAGAACACCCCGAAGACGGCGTCGTCGTCGGCGACACGGAGGTCCGCCCACAGCGCCAGCTCCAGTCCGCCGGCCACGGCGTGCCCCGAGATCGCCGCGATCACCGGTTTCGACAACGTCATCCGCGTCGGACCCATCGGCCCGTCACCGTCGGGCGCCACCCGGTTCGGCACGCCGTCCGAGATCGCCTTGAGATCGGCCCCGGCACAGAACGTCCCGCCCTCGCCGTAGAGCACCGCGACGGACACCGAGTCGTCGGCGGCGAACCGGCGGAACGCATCCGCCAGCGCGTCGGCCGTCGCCCGGTCGACGGCATTGCGCCGATCCGGCCGGTCGATCCCGATGATCCGCACCGGCCCCTCGGTCCGCTCCAGAACCGTCATCGCCTGTCCCCCGTCCCTCGATCGGCCGCGGACGTACCTCAGGTGTTGAAGTACTTCGCCTCCGGATGGTGCAGCACGAACGCATCGGTCGACTGCTCGGGATGCAGCTGCAACTCCTCCGACAGCTCGACACCGATCCGACCGGGCTCGAGCAGCTCGATCATCTTCGCCCGGTCCTCGAGGTCGGGGCAGGCCCCGTAGCCGAACGAGAAACGCGCGCCGCGGTACTCGAGATCGAAGAAGCCCTGCGCGTTCTCCGGGTCCTCGCTGTCCATCGTGCGGTCGCCGAATGTCAGCTCGCTGCGCACGCGCTGATGCCAGTACTCGGCGAGCGCCTCGGTCAGCTGGACGCCGATGCCGTGCACCTCGAGATAGTCGCGGTAGGCGTCCTCGGCGAACAGCGTGTTCGCGAAGTCGGCGATCGGCTGACCCATGGTGACGAGCTGGAAGGGCAGCACGTCGACCTTGCCCGCGGCCTTCGCGTCGTCGCGCGACCGGATGAAGTCCGCGATGCACAGGAACCGCGACCGCTGTTGACGCGGGAACGTGAAGCTGAACCGCACCGGCGCATCCGGTTCCGGCTCGGTGAGCACGTGGACGGTGTCGCCGTCGCTGACCGCCGGGAAGTACCCGTAGACGACCGCGGCGTGCTGCAGGATGTTCTCGGTCGACAGACGATCGATCCAGTAGCGCAGGCGCGGCCGGCCCTCGGTCTCGACGAGCTCCTCATACGACGGTCCGTCACCACCGCGGGCGCCGCGAAGTCCCCACTGGCCCAGGAACAGCGCGCGCTCGTCGAGGAGCTGCATGTAGTCCGCGATCGGGACGCCCTTGACGATCCGCGAGCCCCAGAACGGCGGCGTCGGGATCTCGTTGTCGGCGGCCACATCCGAGCGGGCCGGCACCTCCACGGGCTCCTCGGCGGCCTTGCGTTTCGCGGCGATGCGCTTCGACCGGTCGTGCCGGGCCTTGCGTTCGGCGGCCTTCTCCGCCGCTGCCTTCGCCTCGGCGCTGTCCGGATCGGGCCCCCCGCCGCGCTTCGTCGCCATGATGTCGTCCATCAGGCGCAGACCCTCGAAAGCGTCACGCGCATAATGCACGTCGCCCTCGTAGGTCTCGGAGAGGTCGTTCTCGACGTAGGAGCGGGTGAGCGCGGCGCCGCCGAGCAGCACCGGGTACTCGTCGGCGAGACCGCGGGAGTTGATCTCCTCGAGGTTCTCCTTCATCACCACGGTCGACTTCACCAGCAGCCCGGACATGCCGATGACGTCGGCCCGCTTGTCCGCCGCGACGTCGAGAATGGTCGCGATCGGCTGCTTGATGCCGATGTTGACGACCTCGTAGCCGTTGTTGGACAGGATGATGTCGACCAGGTTCTTGCCGATGTCGTGCACGTCGCCCTTGACGGTGGCGAGCACGATGCGACCCTTGCCGTCCTCGCCGGTGGCCTCCATGTGCGGCTCGAGATGCGCCACCGCGGTTTTCATCACCTCGGCGGACTGCAGCACGAACGGCAGCTGCATCTGACCCGAACCGAAGAGCTCGCCGACGGTCTTCATCCCCGACAGCAGAGTGTCGTTGATGATCGACAGCGGCGGCACCTGGGTCATCGCCTCGTCGAGATCGTCGGTGAGCCCGTTGCGCTCGCCGTCGACGATCCGGCGCTCCAGCCGCTCGAACAGCGGCAGCTTCGCCAGTTCCTGGGCCCGCGACTCGCGCGCCGAGGCCGCGGAGACACCTTCGAAGAGCTCCATCAACTTCTGCAGCGGGTCGTAACCCTCGCGACGACGGTCGTAGACGAGATCGAGGGCGACCTCGCGGTGCTCCTCCGGGATCCGGGCCATCGGCAGGATCTTCGACGCGTGCACGATGGCCGTGTCGAGGCCGGCCTGCACGCACTCGTGCAGGAAGACCGAGTTGAGCACCTGTCGTGCAGCGGGATTGAGGCCGAACGAGATGTTCGAGATGCCCAGTGTGAAGTGCACGTCGGGGTGGGCCTCGTGCAAGCGGCGGATGGCCTCGATGGTCTCGATGCCGTCGCGCCGGACCTCCTCCTGACCCGTCGAGATCGGGAAGGTCAGCGTGTCGAGGATGATGTCCTCTTCGGCGAGGCCCCAGTTGCCGGTGATGTCGGCGATCAGCCGCTCGGCCACCCGGACCTTCCAGTCGGCGGTGCGCGCCTGCCCCTCTTCGTCGATGGTCAGCGCGACGACCGCCGCACCGTGTTCGACGACGAGCTGCATGATCTTGGTGAACCGGGAGTCCGGTCCGTCGCCGTCCTCGTAGTTCACCGAGTTCACCGCGCAACGCCCGCCCAGGGACTCCAGACCTGCACGGATGACCTCCGGCTCGGTGGAGTCGAGCATGATCGGCAGCGTCGACGAGGTCGCGAACCGGCTGGCGAGGGCGGTCATGTCGGCGGCACCGTCGCGGCCGACGTAGTCGACGTTGAGGTCGAGCATGTGGGCGCCGTCGCGGGTCTGGTCCTTCGCGATGTCGAGGCACTTCTGGTAGTCCTCGGCGATCATCGCCTCGCGGAAAGCCTTGGAGCCGTTGGTGTTCGTGCGCTCACCGATGACCAGGAAGCTGGCGTCCTGGTCGAAGGGCACCGCGGAGTACAGCGACGACGTCTCCGACTCGTGCTCCGGGGTGCGGGTCGCCGGGGTCACCTCGGCGACCGCCGCCGCGACCTGCCGGATGTGTTCGGGCGTCGTCCCGCAGCAGCCGCCGACGAACTCCAGTCCGAACTCGCCGACGAACTGCGCCATGGCCTGCGCCAGTTCCTCGGGTGTCAGCGGGTACTCGGCACCGTTGGCGCCCAAGACCGGCAGACCGGCGTTCGGCATGACCGACACCGGGATGCGGGCGTGCTTGGACAGGTATCGCAGATGCTCGCTCATCTCCGCCGGACCGGTGGCGCAGTTGAGGCCGATGAGGTCGATCCCGAGGGGTTCCAGCGCCGTCAGTGCGGCCCCGATCTCCGACCCGAGGAGCATCGTGCCGGTCGTCTCGACCGTGACGTGGGAGATGATCGGGATCCTGCGACCCACCCGCTCCATCGCGCGGTGCGCGGCGACCACTGCCGATTTGACCTGCAGCAGGTCCTGGGAGGTCTCGATCAGGACCGCATCGGCGCCGCCCTCGAGCATGCCGATCACGCACTCGAGGTACGCGTCGCGGATGGCCGCATAGGTGGTGTGGCCGAGGCTGGGCAGCTTGGTGCCCGGCCCGATCGATCCGAGGACGAATCGGGCGGTGCCGTCGGCCGAGGGACCCATCTCGTCGGCGACGCCGCGCGCGATGGCCGTGCCCTTGTACGACAGCTCCCGGATGCGGTCGGCGATGTCGTAATCGCCGAGATTCGAGAGGTTGCAACCGAAGGTGTTGGTCTCGACGGCATCGGCGCCGGCCTCGAAATAGGCACGATGGATGCCCTCGAGGACGTCGGGCCGGGTGTCGTTGAGGATCTCGTTGCAACCCTCGAGGCCACGGAAGTCGTCGAGCGTCAGATCCGCGGCCTGCAGCATGGTGCCCATCGCCCCGTCGCCGATCAGCACCCGGCGCGACATCGACGACAGGAAGGTCGTGTCGAAATCGCGAGGATCGGTTCCGGAGAAATCAGGGGACATGGTTGACAGCGTAGTTCGCCCTCTCTGCGTGTTCGGTCGTAGGCTGGATCGGTGAACGCTGAGCAGACGTCGAACCTTCCCCAGCTGCGCAGACCCATTCTGCTCGCGGCCTTCGAGGGGTGGAACGACGCCGGGGACGCCGCCAGCAGCGCTGTCGAGCACCTGGCACTCGAATGGGACGCCCGACCCCTCGCCGACATCGACTCCGATGAATACTACGACTTCCAGGTCAATCGCCCCACTGTGAATCAGATCGACGGTGTCACGCGCCGGATCGACTGGCCGACCACCTCCATCTCGTACTGCAGCCCGCGTGGCGCCGACCGCGACATCGTGCTGGTCCGCGGCATCGAACCGAACATGCGGTGGCGGGCGTTCTGCGCCGAGATCGTCGACCTCGCGCAGGAGCTCGGGGTCGAGACCACGGTGATGCTGGGCGCGCTGCTCGCCGACACCCCGCACACCCGGCCGGTGCCGGTCACCGGCGCGGCCTACAGCAGCGAGTCCGCGGCCCGGTACAACCTCGCCGAGAGCCGCTACGAGGGCCCGACCGGAATCACCGGGGTTCTGCAGGACCTCTTCGTCCAGGCGGGCCTGCCGGCCGTGTCGTTCTGGGCGGCGGTCCCCCACTATGTGTCGACGCCGCCGAACCCGAAGGCGACCGTGGCACTGCTGACGCGGGTCGAGGAGGTCCTCGACATCGAGGTACCGCTCGGCACGCTCCCCGAGCAGGCCGAGGAATGGGAACGCGCGGTCACCGAGATGACCGAGGACGACGAGGAGATCGCGGACTACGTGCGCGGGCTCGAGGAGCGCGGGGACGCCGAGGTCGATCCGGACGAGGTGATGGCGAAGATCGACGGCGATGCACTCGCCGCCGAGTTCGAGCGCTACCTCAAGCGCCGCGGCCAGGGGCCGTTCGGGTCCTGAACCGGGCGACCGGGCGTCAGCCGATCTTCTCGATCGAGACCACGGGGGTGGTGATCCGCCACGTGCGGACGTCCGGGTCGTCGGCGGCCCGGACCCAGAACTGTGCGGATTCGCCCAGGCGACACGACTTCACGCCGAGCAGCGGGATGTCCTCGGAGTCACGCCGGAGCCGGCTGACCGTCCAGTCCTCGTTGTCGGTGCCACCGACCCCGGGAGCCCGGAGAAGCGTCATCTCGGTGAAATCCAGCAGGTAGGTCGACGTCCGGGTGACGACGGTGTACACCCCGGCGTCGGTCTCGGGTCGGATCTCTTGCACGCGCGCCACGTCAGCACTCTACCCAGACGCCGGCGAGCCGACATCTCGGTGTGGGACGACGCCGCTCAGGCGCCGGGGACGAGCGGAATTCCCAGCAGGGCGTCGACCGCGTCGGCGAGCGCGGCCGGCGCCGTCGTCGACGAACCGATGCCGGTGTGCACGTCCGCGCACCAACCGTCGACTGCGGCAAGCGCTTTCGGGGTGTCGAGATCGTCGGCGAGGTGCTGGCGGATGCGGGCGATGACCGGCTCGGCGTCGGGACCGGTGCTCGCGCCGAGCGCCGCACGCCACCGGGCGAGGCGTTCGACGGCCGTGTCGAGGACCTCCGCGGTCCACATCCGGTCACCTCGGTAGTGGTCGGCGAGCAGGGCGAGGCGGATCGCCGCCGGGTCCACGCCGTCGCGACGCAGCACCGAGACGAACACCAGGTTGCCGCGGCTCTTGGACATCTTCTCGCCGTCGAGGCCGACCATCCCGGTGTGCACGTAGTGCCGGGCGAACCGCCGTGAACCGGTGAGGGCCTCGCCGTGGGCGGCCGAATACTCGTGGTGCGGGTAGATGAGATCGTTGCCGCCGCCCTGGATGTCGAACTCGATGCCGAGGCGGTTCAACGCGATCGCCGAACACTCGATGTGCCAGCCCGGCCGGCCCGGACCGAACGGTGAGTCCCACGACGGCTCGCCGGGCCGCACGGCACGCCACAGCAGGGCGTCGAGCGGGTCGCGCTTGCCGGGACGATCGGGGTCGCCGCCGCGTTCGGCGAAGAACCGCGCCATGGTCTCGCGGTCGTACCCCGACTCGTAGCCGAACTGTTCGGTGGCGTCGGTACGGAAGTACACATCCGGGAACTCGGCGTCGTCGACGGTGTAGGCGGCGCCGGAGGCGAGCAGCTTGTCGACGACCTCGACGACCTCGTCGACCGACTCGACCGCGCCGATGTAGTCGCGCGGCGGCAGGACCCGCAGGGCGGTCATGTCGTCGCGGAACAGCTGTGTCTCCCGGGCCCCGAGGTCGCGCCAGTCGACGCCGTCGCGGTCCGCCCGCTCGAACAGCGGGTCGTCGACGTCGGTCACGTTCTGGACGTAGTGGACCTCGTGGCCTTGATCGCGCAGCACCCGATTGACCTGGTCGAAGGTCACGTAGGTGGCCGCGTGCCCCAGGTGGGTGGCGTCGTACGGGGTGATACCGCAGACGTACATGGTCGCGGTGGCGCCGGGTGCGACGGGTCGGACCGCGCGATCGGCGGTGTCATAGAGACGGAGGGCGGGTCCACTACCCGGAACGGCGGGGAGTTCGAGATCGGGCCACGACTGCATGCGTCCACTGTATTGCCCGCTGGCCGTGTATCGCGTTCGGGGGCGAGCAGTTCGGTCCCCTCGCGCCGAGTGCGCCGGACTCCCTCAGAACGGCGGCCACGGTATCGGCCGATGACCCGGCGGATGCGGCATGGTCGCGCTCTCGGCGACCACGATCGCCCGGATCGCCAGCGACTCGATCTCGTCGGCGGTGATGTGCTCGGCGAGCTGCGTGCGCAGCGTCGACCCGTCGGTCTCGAGCCGCTCGGCGAGTTCGGCGACGTCGGCGACGAGGTGCCCGGGCACCGGCTCCCCCGCCCAACCCCACAGCACTGTCCGCAGTTTGTCCTCGCCGTGCAGGCAGATGCCGTGGTCGATCCCGTAGACGACACCGTCCAGACCCTCGAGCACGTGTCCGCCCTTGCGGTCGGCGTTGTTGAGGATGACGTCGAGCACCGACATCCGCTGCAGCCGCGGGTCGTCGGCGTGTACCAGGACGACGGGGTCGCCGTACGGGTCGTAGGCCTGGAGCACGGCGAGGTACCCGGCGGGCACGGCCCCGACCGGGCAGAGGTCGACGAGGTCGATCCGCGGCTCGGTCTCCGGGATCGGATGGTCGGTGTTGTCGGGTGTCTCGACCCAGCGCTGCACCATCCCCGGCCCGAGCGGGCCGTCGCGGTGCACCGTCGTGGGAATCGTGTCCCAGCCCAGTGCCTCGGAGATCAGATACGACGCCACCTCTCGCCCGGCGAGGGTGCCGTCGGGGAAGTCCCACAGCGGGACCTCGCCGCGGACCGGCTTGTAGACACAGCGCACCGACGTCCGGCCGTCGAGCACCGCGTCGCACACGAGGGTCGCGTTGCTGGCCGAGGGGATCCGGCCGAGGATCGTGAGTTCGCCTTCGCGGAGGACGTGGTCGACCGCGGGCTCGTCAGTCACGTGCGGAGGGGCCGGTGTCACCGGGCTCATCGGGTTCGTCCGGGTCACCGGGCTGAGGTGCGTCCCCCGCCTGGTCGAACGGTTCCTCGTCGGCCGTCAGGCCCGGATCACTCTGTGCGGCAAGGCTGTTGAAAACCTCGGGATCGATGAAGTCGAGGGACTTGCTCAACTCCGCGTCCCGCTTGTAGCCGTTGGTCCGGATACACAGGTGCCCCTCGGGATCGAGCGGTTCGCTGCACAGCGGGCACGGCTGCCGGCCGGCCGAGATCACCTTCGACGACCGTGCGGCGAACTCGCGGGCGGCGGCGGTGGTGAGGAAGACGCGCACGGCGTCCGGACCCTCGTCGGTGTCGTCGAGAACGACACTCTCGTCGAACTCCCCCTCGGTGATGGCGAGCAACTCGACCACCACGGCCTCGGACTCCGCGTCCCACCCCAGACCCATCGTGCCGACGCGGAACTCGGCGTCGACGGGCATCACCAGCGGGCTCAGGTCGCCGACCCGGTCGGTCTCCGGCGGGATCGGCGTGCCGAAGCGGCGGTGGATCTCGTCGAGCAGCGCACCGATCCGATCCGCCAGGATCTGGACCTGCTGCTTCTCGAGCATCACGCTGATGATGCGGGCCTCGTGGACCGCCTGGAGGTAGAACGTACGGTCGCCGGGCTGCCCGATCGTGCCCGCCACGAAGCGGTCCGGGCTGCGGAACACATGGATGGCTCGAGACATCACACCTCCTTCGTCGTCTGGTTCATTATCCCGATGTCGCCGGGATCGTCGCGGCGCCGTTCGCCGACGGCGTGACATCCGCCCCGGTGTCCCCGCCGACGACCGCGTCGTCGGCCGGGCGCTGCCCGTCCTGTGCCGGCGGCGGGGGCTTCGGTATGGACAGCGTCTCGGTCGTGTTCACGGTGTGCACGTATGGCCGCGACGAGGCGTACCTGATCACGCTGATCGACGCCGGTTCGACGACGATGCGCTGGAAGGCGTCCAGGTGGGTGCCCATGGCGTCGGCGATGATCGCCTTGATCACGTCGCCGTGCGAGCAGGCGATCCACACCCCGGAACCGTCGGGCCCGCCGTGGATCCGGTCCAGTTCACGGATCGCGCGCACCGCCCGCGCCTGGACGTCGGCCAGCCCCTCCCCGTCGGGGAACACCGCGGCCGACGGTTGTTGCTGCACGACCTTCCACAGCGGTTCCTTGAGCAGTTCGGAGATAGACCGCCCGGTCCACCCGCCGTAGTCGACCTCCGCGAGGTCGTCGACCACGATCTCGGGCGGGGCCTGCCCGTCCGCGCCCAGCGCGGCCAGCAGCGGCGCGACCGTCTCGGCACATCGGTCCAGCGGCGAACGTGCCACCGCCCGGATGGAGCCGAGATGGTCGCCGAGGCGTCGAACCAGATCATCGGCCTGGGCGCGCCCGCGGTCGTCGAGATGGACGCCGGCGCTGCGACCGGCGAGCACCCCCGAGGTGTTCGCCGTCGAACGGCCGTGCCGGAGAAGGATCACGGTCATCCCACAACCATAGGCACCGGCCCCGCGGGGCCGCACAGCGCGCGGAGTCCGGCGCGGCGGGCGGGGCGTCAGGTCGCCGAGATCACGCCCGTCGACAGCAACACGATCAGGGTCACGCCGAGCACGACGCGGTAGGCACCGAACCAGTTCATCGAGTGCGCGCTGACGAACTTCAGCAACCACGCGATCGCGGCATAGCCGACGACGAACGCGATCAGCGTCGCGACGAGCAACTGGGACCCACTGGCCTCCATGCCCTCGCCGCTCGGGTTGAAGGCGTCCGGCAGGCTGAACAGACCTGACGCGGTGACCGCCGGGATGGCCAGCAGGAACGAGAAACGGAAGGCGGCTTCCCGTTCGAGCCCCAGGAACAGGCCCGCACTGGCCGTCGCGCCGGAACGGGACACCCCCGGGATCAGCGCGAGGCACTGGGCACCGCCCATGACGAGACCGTCGCGGAGGGTGAGCTGCTCGAGGTTCCGCTGCTTCTGCCCGTACCGCTCGGCGAGCCAGAACACCCCCGCGAACACGATGAGCATGATCGCGACGAGCCACAGGTTGCGCCCCGTGGTGCGGATCTCGTCTTTGAACAGGTAGCCGATCAGGCCGATCGGGATGGTCGCGAAGATCACATACCAACCGATCCGGTAGTCGAGGTTCCGCTCATCGGCATGCCGGAGACCACGGAACCAGGCCGTGATGATGCGGACGATGTCCCGGGCGAAGAAGACGAGGACGGCGGCCTCGGTGCCGAGCTGGGTGACCGCGGTGAACGAGGCGCCGGCGTCCTCGCCGAACATCAGCTCGGAGGCGATCCGGAGATGCCCGGAGGAGGAGATCGGCAGGAACTCGGTGAGGCCCTGCAACGCCCCGAGGACGATCGACTGGGTCCACGTCATGGTGTCGGTCACGGCGCCCGATGCTACTTGGGACCGCGGCGCCCGACCCGACACGGCGCGCGCCCTCGACCCGCCTGAGTGCCGCGCGGACGCGGTCACGCAAGATGGGGTCATGTCCTCGCCGCGACCATCCCGCACCCCTCACCAGTCCCGCACGGGCATGTCGCGCCTGCGGGGTCCGGTCGCCGCAGCGGCGGCTCTGGTGATCGGTGTGGGCATGATCACTGCGTGCGGCTCCGACGACAGCACCCCCGACGTACCGACCGTGACGGCGGCGACCGCGCCGGAGGCCCCGGCGAGTTCGGCGACGGCGCCCGCGGGCACCGTCGTCCCGGCGCCTGCCGGCGCGCGCGCCCTCGCGACGTCGGGCGGCAGCGTCGCGGTGCTCTCCGCCGACGGCAACCAGATCCTCCGGTACGACACCGGCAGGGTGACCTCGCCACCGCAGACCATCACCGTGCCCGGCCTCACCGCCCTGGCCGCGGGTGACGACGGCGCATACGTCGGCGCCGGCCCGGGTGTCCTCGTCGTCGTCGATGCGGAGGGCCGGGTCCAGACCGGCGACCTCGAATCCGACCAACCGACCGCGGTGGCGCGGACCACGTCCGGCTTTCTCGTCGTCGGCACTGCGGACGGACGAGTTATCGTGTACGACAACAACTTCGCGAAGAAGCACGATCTCGATCGGTTCGTGCGGGTGGACTCGCTGACCGCGGCACCGGAATCAGCCGAGGGGCTCGGCGGCCAGGTCGTCGTGCTGGACCGCGCGCAGTCGTCGGTGACGCCCGTCGACCCCGAGTCCGGCGAACTGGGCCCGGCGCTGCGCGCCGGCAACGGGGCCACGAACTCGACCGTCGACGAGTTCGGACGGGTACTCGTGGCCAACACCCGCGACGGCGAGATCCTCGGGTTCTTCGGATCGCCGCTGGTGATGCGGTTTCGCTATCCGGTGGCGGACGGACCGTACGCCGTAGACTACGACGACACCCGGGACCGGCTCTGGGTGTCGACGACCGGCAACAACGAGGTGGTGGCATATGACCTGGCAGACGGTGAACCCACCGAGATCCAGCGGTTCGCGTCGGTCGTGCAGCCCGACCGGATCGCCGTCGACTCGTCGGGCACCGTCTATGTGCTCTCCGCACGGGACGGCGGGCTGCAGGTCGTCCCGGATGGGCGGGCCGGATGACTCCCGAAAGCGAGCGGGCCGCATGACTCCCGGCGCCGGGAGCGAAGCGAGCGGGCCGAATGACTCCCGGCGCCGGGAGCGAAGCGAGCGGGCCGAATGACTCCCGGCGCCGGGAGCGAAGCGAGCGGGCCGAATGACTTCTGACCGTTCGACCACGCGATCCGCGCGTACCTCGGCACGGCACGGTTCTCGTTATCCGGACGGGTGGGAGGTCACCACCGAGGATGTCGAGTGCGTACTGCTCCGTCTGCCGCCCGACGTGACCCGCGTGACCGCCTCGATGCGGTTGGCCCTCGAAGCCGAGTTCGGCGGTTGGGAACTGTCGCGGGTGCGGCTCTACTCCGACGGCACCCGCAAGGTACTGCTGAAGCGGCGCCGGCCGCCGCGGGGATCCCGCGGCCCCGACTCGACCCATGAGCAGTCCCCTGACCAGAACGGCCACGATCCCCGGAGCGCACGCGCATGCTGATGTCCCGCGGCACCACCGGAGCGCTCGTCGTGCTCAACCGGTGGTGCTATCCCCTGCTGCGTTCGACGATGTTCCGTGTCGATCCGGAGCGGATCCACCACATCGTCTTCGCGGTCCTGCGGGTCGTCGGACGGTTTCCGCCCCTGGCGTTCCTGACCGCCAAATTGCTGGCCCGGCACGATCCGGTCCTGCGCACGCGGGTTTTCGGTGTCGACTTCCCCGCCCCGATCGGTCTGGCGGCCGGGTTCGACAAGACCGCGGGCGCGGTGAACACCTGGGGTCAGATCGGGTTCGGTTTCGCCGAGATCGGCACGATCACCGGTCAGGGGCAACCCGGCAATCCGACGCCGCGGCTGTTCCGGCTTCCCGCCGACCGCGCGCTCATCAACCGCATGGGTTTCAACAATCCGGGCGCGGAGGTGGCCGCGCAGCATCTGACCGGCGTGCGACGGGGCCCGGTGTCGGTGCCCATCGGCGCCAACATCGGCAAGACCAAGGTCGTTCCGGTCGATGACGCGATCGACGATTACCGGCGCTCGGCCGAGTTGTTGGGTCCGCTGTCGGATTTCGTCGTCGTGAACGTGAGCTCGCCCAACACCCCGGGGCTGCGTGACCTGCAGGCCGTGGATTCACTTCGGCCCATCTTGGCCGCGGTGCTCGCCGCGGTGCATGTACCGGTGCTGGTCAAGATCGCGCCGGATCTCGTCGACGACGACGTCGACGCCGTGGCGGACCTGGCCGTCGAGCTCGGCTTGGCCGGGATCGTCGCCACCAACACCACGATCGGCCGCGAGGGTTTGCGCACCGCATCCGACGAGGTCCGGGAGATCGGTGCGGGTGGACTCTCCGGGCCACCGGTCGCCGCGCGGTCGCTGACCGTGCTGCGTCGCCTCTACGGCCGTGTCGGCGGACGGATCGCGCTCGTCAGCGTCGGTGGCATCGAGACCGTCGACCAGGCCTGGGAACGCATCTGCGCCGGCGCCGACCTGCTGCAGGTCTACACCGGCTTCATCTACGGCGGCCCGGTGTGGCTCGCCGAGTTGCACGCCGGCCTCGCGCAGCGGGTGCGTGCCGGTGGCTTCGCCTCGATCTCCGACGCGGTGGGATCCGCGGCTCGCAACCAGCCCTGAAAGACACCGATCGCCCGGCACGACTCGTACCGGGCGATCGGCGACAAAGGGCGCCGGAGGGAGGACTCAGACGTTCTCGCCCGGCTGTTCGTAGGTGCCGATGAGGGTCGCGCGCGCGATCGCGTGGGAGAACAGGTTGAAGCCCAGGTACGCGGGTGTCGCGTTCTCCGGTAGGCCCAGGGACTCGGTGTCCACGGCGTGGACGACGACGAAGTACCGGTGCGGACCGTGTCCGGGCGGCGGCGCCGCACCGATGTAGCGGCGCAGCGAGGCGTCGTTGGTGAGCGTGACCGCACCATCGGGCAGTCCGGACCCCTCCTCGTCACCTGCGCCTTCGGGCAGGCTCGTGACCGAGACGGGGATGTCGGCGACCGCCCAGTGCCAGAATCCGGCGGCGGTCGGAGCGTCGGGGTCGTACACGGTGACGGCGAAACTCTTGGTCTCGGCGGGGAACCCGGACCAGCTGAGCTGCGGCGAGAGGTCCTCCCCACCCGCGCCCATGATCCCGCTCACCTGCCCGTTGGCCAGCGCGGCCCCGTCGGTGAGGCTCTCCGAGGTCAGGGTGAAGCCGGGCAGGCTCGGTAGCAGGGAGTACGGGTCGAATGACGACATGTGTTCACCTTTCTCACGTTTCGCGCGTCGGAAGAGTGCCGGGCATTCTCCGACGCGGTGGTCCCGGTCAGGAGGAAGGCCGTGCCGCCCACTGTAGTGGTGTGTCTCAGTGGTGCGTCTCGGATGCGATCAGCTGTGCCGCAGAAAGTGCTCGAAGACCTTGGTGCCGAACAGAACCGAGTCGACGGGAACGCGCTCGTCGACGCCGTGGAACAGTGCCGCGAAGTCGAGTTCGGGCGGCAGCTGCAGCGGCGCGAAGCCGAAGCAGCGGATCCCGAGTTTCGCGAACGCCTTGGCGTCGGTGCCGCCGGAGAGCATGTACGGCACCGTCTTTCCCTGCGGATCGTGCTCGAGGATGGCGGCGTTCATCGCCTCGACGAGGTCACCGTCGAACGTGGTCTCGTAGGAATCGAGATGAGTGATCCACTCGCGGCGCACGTTGGGCCCGATGAGTTCGTCGATCTCCTTCTCGAAGGCGGCCTGGCGTCCGGGCAGGACGCGGCAGTCGATGACCGCCTCGGCCTTCTGCGGGATGACGTTGGCCTTGTAGCCGGCCTTGAGCATCGTGGGATTGGCGGTGTCGCGCAGTGTCGCACCGATGATCCGCGCGAGATTGCCCAGCTTGAACAGCGACGTCTCCAGGTCGGGGGCCTCCGGGCTCAGGTCGAGACCCGTCTCCGCGCTGACCTCGGCCAGGAACTGGCTCACCGATTCCGTCATCACCAGGGGAAACGTGTGCCGTCCGATCCGGGCGACTGCGTCGGCGACCTCGGTGACCGCGTTCTCGTCGTGCAGGAACGACCCGTGTCCGGCCCGCGCCTCGGCGGTCAGGCGCATCCAGGCCAGACCCTTCTCCGCGGTCTCCACGAGATAGAGACGCTTCTGGGTTCCGTCCGGCCGGTCGACGGTGAGCGAGAAGCCACCGACCTCGCCGACCGCCTCGGTGATGCCCTCGAACAGGTCCGGACGGTTCTCCACCAGCCAGTGCGAACCCCAGGCACCACCGGCCTCCTCGTCGGCGAGGAACGCGAAGACGATCTCCCGGGGCGGCACCGTGCCGTCGCGCTTGAACTGACGCGCGAGTGCCAGGGCCATCCCGGCCATGTCCTTCATGTCGACCGCGCCGCGGCCCCAAATGTAACCGTCCTTGATCGCCCCGGAGAACGGATGCACGCTCCAGTCGGCCGGCTCGGCGGGCACGACGTCGAGGTGGGCGTGGATGAGCAGTGCGCCGCGATCGGAGTCGGGCGGCCCGGCGAGGCGGGCGAACACGTTGCCCCGGCCCGGCCGCCCGGACTCGACGTACTGGGTCGTGTAGCCCACCTCTTCGAGCTGCTGGGCCACCCAGCGGGCGCACTCCTCCTCGCCCTTGGTGGTCTCGGGCTCGCCGGTGTTGGAGGTGTCGAAACGGATCAATTGGCTGACCAGATCGACCACTTCGTCGGTCGCAGACTGTGAAGACACCCCTCACTCCTACGGGATTTGGGATACACGGGCAACCTCGGTTAGGGTTATCCCGCTGCAGGGAGACGACGGCGGGACACCGCCGGAAACACTCACCGCGGCATGCAGGTCCGAGTGGCGGAATGGCAGACGCGCTAGCTTGAGGTGCTAGTGTCCTATTAACGGACGTGGGGGTTCAAGTCCCCCCTCGGACACCAGAACAACGAGAAGAACCCCGGCTCTGAGCCGGGGTTCTTCTCGTTGTGTCAGCAGTCGTCTGCGCAGCCCGTCACGGCGCGACGGAATCCGCCAGCGCCGCCCAGGCCCGCGAGTACGGCAGGTCGATCGAGTTCTCCACGAAGGCCCGCAGGATGGCACGGCGCAGACGCCGCTGCACCGCCCACTGGCCGTTCGGCTTGGTCTTCACCGTCAGCCGCAGGACGACCTGATCCGACGACACCTCCTGCACGCCGAGCATCTCGATCTGGCCGAGGATGTCCGTCGAGTCCTCCTCGACCGCGGTGCGGGCCGCCTCGTCCGCCACCTGCTGCGCCTTGTCGATGTCGGCACCCGGTGCCACCGGGACGTCGACACGCGCGACCGCGAATTCCTGGCTCATGTTGCCCACCCGGGCGATCTCGCCGTTGCGGACGTACCAGAGGGTGCCGTCGATGTCGCGCAGCGTGGTCACCCGGAGACCCACCGACTCGACCTCGCCGACCGCCTCGCCGAGATCGACGATGTCACCCACGCCGTACTGGTCCTCGAGGAGCATGAACACGCCGGTCACGAAGTCCCGCACCAGATTCTGCGCGCCGAAACCGATGGCGAGGCCGACGATCCCGGCCGAGGCGATGAACGGTGCGATGTTGACGCCGAGGACGCTGAGCACGACCCAGACGAGCAGGACGATCGACACCGTGGACTTGAGGACCGAGCCGATCGTCGCCGCGCGCTGCGCCCGCCGGGCGGCGATCTGCGCACTGCGTTCGGGCGACGGCGATTTCGACCGGAGCCCACGCATGAGGGCTGTCCCCCGGCCCGGCTCGCCACCGGCGGTTCGCGGCCGGGTGGCGCGGTCGATGGAGCGATGGATCACGAAACGGACGATCAACGCGACGACCACGTAAGCGACGATGCGAGCAGGATTCTCGATCAGCCATTCGCGATTCGTTTCCGTCCATTCGAAGGCAGAGTCTTGAATCGACATGGGTCCGACCGTACGGATGATGACCTCGATGTCCAGTCGCGACGGGTCCCGTCATCGCGGGCGGCCGCGTGTAACGGAGTCGAAAACCGTTGTCAGCCTGCGGTGAACGAGACGATGTTCTGATCGAGGATCATCTGATCCTCATGTGTGCTCTCGGTCACGCCAGGCGTGACCCGAAGCGGTACCCCGGTCCCCTCCGACGCGTCGAAGGCCGCGGTGTCGGCCACGCGCCCGGTGACCGTGAATTTGTCGGTCACACTGGGGACGCCTTCCGACCCGAGGAACTCCGGTCCGTTCATCACGTGCACGTGCAGGTGCGGCGCCACCGAGTTCCCGCTGTTGCCGACCTTGCCGAGGACGTCGCCGCGCCGCACGCGATCGCCCGCTGCGAAGCGCACCGAACCGGGTTGCATGTGCGCGTAGTTCACATAGAAGCCATCGCCGATGTCGAGCACGAGGTTGTTGCCGTCAGCGTCGTCGATCGGCAGTCCGGCCGGATACTCTCCCGGGGTCTGCTCGGGCAGGTCGTTGCGGCTCGCGACGACGGTGCCGTCACCGACGGCGAGGACGTCGTCGCCGAAGATCCGATAGCTCGCCGGGTTCTTCGCGTCGCCGACGAAGATCCGTCCGTCCGCGGCCGCCTGTTCCCAGTCCACCGCGTAACGCTGCGCGAGGACCGGCGATCCGTTCAGCGGGAGGACCGCACGGGTGTGCCGGACGGCGTCGCAGCACGCATCGGCGGCGATGTAGTACTCGCCGGCGAGTGGCGGTCCCAGGACCGGGACGGTCGAGTCGCTGACCGTGACGGGCGCGATGCGTTCGTCGAACACCTGCATACCCGGCGGCGCCTGGTCGGCGCGTACCGCGATCTCGTGGACCAGTTCCTTCGGCGCGTTCCCCGAGAAGATCACGTGCAGGAAGAGGACGCCGTTCTGACCCGCGGCCAGCACGGCCGCGTACCCCTCCGGTGTGCCGGGGGCCGTCGGCACCGACGGTGCGCCGGTGGGCTTGAGCCGGCTGCGGACCCCGTTCTCGTCGAGAGCGAGCAGCGGTTCGCCGTTCGCGGTGGCGTCGAGAACCTCCACCCCGGTGATCGTCACCGGTGCGCGCATGAAATTGGTCAGCGAGATCTCGTAGACGAGATGGTTGTTGCCGTCGGAACCGGCGAACGGCGTGGGGGCGAACATCACCGAACCGACCACCGGTGTGACGACGGGTTCCGGCGGGGTGCCGCTCGACCCGGCCGTATCACTGCTCGCGGAGGCATCCGGATCCGACGAGTTCGCGCCGCATGCGCTCATGAGGAGTACCGCAGCGGCACCGAGGGCGGCCAGCATGAGTCGTGTCGAGGCCATCGGTTTCCTCCGGGCTCATCGGGCCGACGTCGGTTCGTCCCGGCTGCGGCGAGCGTAGGGCTCCGGCGGGGTGGTGCGGCGACGTTCGCGCCGGACCCGGCACAATTGTGTGGTGACCCAGCGCCTGTTCTTCGACTGCGACACCGGCATCGACGACTCGCTCGCCCTGATCTACCTACTCGCACGCGCCGACGTCGATCTCGTCGGCATCGCATCCACGGCCGGGAACGTGCCCGTCGACGTCGTCACATCCAACAACCTCTCCTGGCTGGAACTGTGCGGCCGTCCCGAGGTACCGGTCTCGACCGGTTCGGCCACTCCCCTCGTCGCGGCACTGATGACCACCGAGGACACACACGGACCGCTGGGTGTCGGGCACGCCGAGCTGCCTGCCCCCACGACGACGCCGAGCCATCTCGATGCCGCCGACGCCTGGATCGAGGCGTCGCAAGCGCACGACGGTGAACTCGTCGGCCTGGTGACCGGACCGCTCACGTCCCTGGCGACCGCGATCCGCCGGGACCCCGGCCTGCCGCAACGCCTGCGGCGACTGGTCATCATGGGCGGCGCCTTTCACACGCACGGCAACACGACACCCACCTCGGAGTGGAACGTCGCCGTCGATCCGGAGGCCGCCGCCGAGGTGTTCGCGGCCTTCGGCACCGCGGGTGCGCCCGAACCCATCGTCTGCGCACTCGACCTCACCGAATCGGTCGTGCTGACCCCCGATCATGTGGTCCGGCTCGCCGCCGCGGCCGGCAGCGCACCCGTCGAATGCCCGGACCCGACCGACGACCGCGGCCTCCGGTCGGTCGCCGACAACGAGATCGTCCGGCACCTCGTCGACGCCCTGCGGTTCTACTTCGAGTTCCACGACGACCACGACGAGGGCTACATCGCCCACCTCCACGATCCGTTCGCCGCGCTCGTCGCGCTGGTCCCCGACACGGTGCAGACGCGCGCGGCGTATGTCGACGTCGAGCTCGCCGGGACCCTGACCCGGGGCATGACCGTGGCCGACGAACGCTGGATGACCTCGCCCGGCCCCAACGTCCGCATCGCGACATCGGCCGACGTCGACGCCGTGTTCGACGAACTCATCGAGACGATCGGCGCGTTCGCCCGACGCCGTGCAACGGAAATGAACGGCGCCACGGCGGAGTCCGCCGGACTAGTCTGAACGGGTGACTCGACTCGGATATCAGATCCCGAACTTCACCTACCCCGGCGTGCCCGCCGACCAGCTGTTCCCCACCGTGGTGGCGCAGGCGCGAGAAGCCGAGAACTCCGGATTCGACACCGTTCTCGTGATGGACCATTTCTATCAACTGCCGATGCTGGGTGAACCCGACGATCCGATGATCGAGTGTTACACCCTGCTCGCGGCCCTCGCGCAGCACACCTCGAAGGTCCGTCTGTCATCGCTGGTCACCGGCAACACCTATCGCAATCCGACCCTGCTCGCGAAGACGGTCACCGCACTCGATGTGGTGTCCGGTGGTCGGGCTCAGCTCGGCATCGGCGCGGGATGGTATGAGCTGGAACACGATTCACTCGGGTACGAGTTCGGGACGTTCACCGACCGGTTCGAGCGTCTCGAGGAGGCGCTGCAGATCATCCTCGGCATGCTCGCCGGGGAGGCTCCCAGCCTCGACGGCAAGCGCTACCGGGTCGCCGATGCCCTCAATGTGCCTGCGCCGCTGTCGAAGATCCCGGTGATGATCGGTGGCGGCGGTGAGCGCAAGACGTTGCGGATGGTCGCGCAGTACGCCGACGAATCGAACCTGCTGTGCACGCCCGCCGACATCCCCCGCAAACTCGACGCCCTCGCCGAACACTGCGAACGACTCGGGCGCGACCGCTCGGAGATCACCGTGACCGTGCAGACGTCGGCGTGCGTGGCACCCACCTCCGCCGAGGCGACGGCCGAGCTGGAGGCATATCTGGAGCGCACACCGGCGGCCGAGTCGCGTCGCGGATCGACGATCGTCGGCGACCCCGACGAGGTGGCCGCCCGGTACGCCGAACTGCTCGCGACCGGTATCGACGGTGTCACGGTGAACGCACCCGCCAACGGCCACGTGCCGGGACGTGTCTCGCTGCTCGGCGAGACACTGGCACCGCTGCTGGCCTGAACGCGGCCACCTCTGCTCTCCCTGAGGTGCGAGCGAAGCGAGCCCCTGATCACTGAGGTGCGAGCGAAGCGAGCCCCCGCTCCCTGAGGTGCGAGCGAAGCGAGCCACGAAGGGCATGGTCTCGTGCGTCGGCAGCCCTTTGTGGCTCGTCTCTATCGCTCCTCGCACCTCAGGGAACATCAGAACCGGCCGCTCCTGCACCTCACGGGAGCAGAGGTGGGTCACTCAGCGTTCGTCGAACGCGTCCACGATCCGTTGCGCCGCGAGTGCGGGGGTCAGTGACCCGTCACGCAGCTGCTGCTCGACCTCGCCGCGGATTCCGCGCACCGCGGACGAGTCGCCGAGCCGTGACAGCACGATGTCGTTGACCATCGCCCACGTCCAGTCGATCTGCTGCTGGTTGCGGCGCGCGGTGAACTCCCCCGCCTCGGTGAGGGTCTCGTTGTGTCGCACGACGGTCTTCCAGAACTCGTCCACCCCGGTGTTCTCGATCGCGCTCATTGTGAGCACCGGCGGCATCCACAAGGCGTCGTGTGGGTAGATGAGCTTCAGCGCGTTGGTGAGTTCCCGGGCCGCGCCCTTGGCCTCGTTGAGGTGTTTGCCGTCGGCCTTGTTCACGACGACCACATCGGCGAGCTCGAGGACGCCCTTCTTGATGCCCTGCAACGAATCTCCGGTGCGGGCCAGGGTGAGGAACGTGAAGGTGTCGACCATGTTGGCGACCGTCACCTCGGACTGGCCGACCCCGACGGTCTCCACCAGCACGACGTCGAAGCCGGCCGCCTCGACGAGCACGATGCTCTCGCGGGTGGCCTTGGCGACGCCACCGAGCGTGCCCGAGGTCGGCGACGGCCGGATGTACGCATTCTCCGACATCGACAGCCGGCCCATGCGCGTCTTGTCGCCGAGGATCGAGCCGCGGGTACGCGTCGAACTCGGATCGACGGCGAGCACCGCGACCTTGTGACCGAGCTCGAGCAGATGCATACCGAGCGCTTCGATCGTCGTCGACTTGCCGACGCCCGGCACCCCGGTGATGCCGACCCGGAACGACTTACCCGCGTGCGGGGTCAGTTTCAGGAGCAGTTCCTGCGCGGCTGCGCGATGGTCGGCGCGCTTGGACTCGACGAGCGTGATCGCGCGCGCCAGGTCGGCGCGGCGATCCGCCAGCACGGCGTCGGCCAGCGCGTCGACGTCGACGGGACGTCGAGGTTGCACCGCCATCAGTTCGCGGTCGCCCCGGGCAGCTCCAGGCCGAGCGTGTCCGCCAGCTTGCCGATGAGCTCCACGGCCGAGTCGGCGATGACCGATCCGGGCGGGAAGATCGCGGCGGCGCCGGCCTCGTACAGCTCCGCGAAGTCACCGGGCGGGATCACACCGCCGACGACGACCATGATGTCCTCGCGGCCGACCTCCTTCAGCGCCTCCCGCAGGGCGGGGACCAGCGTCAGGTGCCCGGCGGCCAGCGAGGACACACCCACCACGTGCACGTCGTTGTCGGCGGCCTGGGCGGCCACCTCCTCGGGCGTGGCGAACAGCGGGCCCACGTCGACGTCGAAGCCGAGGTCGGCGAAGGCGGTCGCGATCACCTTCTGACCGCGGTCGTGACCGTCCTGGCCCATCTTCGCGACCAGGACACGCGGCTGACGACCTTCCGCCTCGGCGAACTGGCGCACGGCCTCGATCGCCGCATCGATGTTGCTCACCTCGCCCGCCTCATGCCGATACACCCCGCTGATCGTCTTGATCTCCGCCTGATGGCGACCATAGACCTTCTCGAGTGCCTCGGAGATCTCGCCGACCGTCGCCTGATGCCGCGCGGCCTCGATGGCCAGCGCCATCAGGTTGTTCTCCAGACCACCCTCCGACGACGCGGCGGCGCGGGTCAGATCGGCCAGCGCAGCCTCGACGGCTGCCGAGTCACGCTCTGCGCGAAGCCGATCCAGCTTCTCCAGCTGCTCGGCGCGCACCTTGGAGTTCTCGACCTTGAGGACCTCGATCTCCTCGTCGTCGGCGACCTGGTACTTGTTCACGCCGACCAACGGCTGCTGGCCCGAGTCGATGCGCGCCTGGGTCCGTGCCGCGGCTTCCTCGATACGCAGCTTGGGCAGGCCCTCGTTGATCGCCTGCGTCATGCCGCCGGCCTCTTCGACCTCGCGGATGTGCTTGCGCGCCTTCTGCGCCAGCTGATGGGTGAGCCACTCGACGTAGTTCGAACCGGCCCACGGATCGATCGGGCGCGTGGTGCCCGACTCCTGCTGCAGCAGCAGCTGCGTGTTGCGGGCGATGCGCGCCGAGAAGTCGGTCGGCAGCGCGATCGCCTCGTCGAGGGCGTTGGTGTGCAGCGACTGGGTGTGCCCCTGGGTCGCGGCCATCGCCTCCACGCAGGTGCGGGCCACGTTGTTGAACACGTCCTGGGCGGTCAGCGACCAACCGGAGGTCTGCGAATGTGTGCGCAGCGACAGCGATTTCGCGTCCTTCGGCTCGAAGTCGGCGACGAGCTCACTCCACAGGAGACGCGCCGCCCGCAGCTTGGCGACCTCCATGAAGAAGTTCATGCCGATGCCCCAGAAGAACGACAGGCGCGGCGCGAACTTGTCGATGTCCAGACCGGCCTCGAGGCCCGCGCGGATGTACTCCACGCCGTCGGCCAGGGTGTAGGCCAGTTCCAGGTCGGCCGTCGCACCGGCTTCCTGGATGTGGTAGCCGGAGATGGAGATCGAGTTGAACTTCGGCATCTTCTGGCTGGTGTACTCGAAGATGTTCGAGATGATCCGCATGGACGGCTTCGGCGGATAGATGTAGGTGTTGCGGACCATGAACTCTTTGAGGATGTCGTTCTGGATGGTCCCGGCCAGCTTCTCCGGCGGCACACCCTGCTCCTCGGCGGCCACGACGTAGAGCGCGAGGATCGGCAGCACGGCGCCGTTCATCGTCATCGACACCGACACGCTGCCGAGGTCGATGCCGTCGAAGAGCTGACGCATGTCGAGGATCGAGTCGATCGCCACACCGGCCATGCCGACGTCGCCGGCGACGCGCGGATGGTCGGAGTCGTATCCGCGGTGGGTCGCGAGGTCGAAGGCGACCGACAGTCCCTTCTGGCCGGCCGCGAGGTTACGGCGGTAGAAGGCGTTGGACTCGGCGGCGGTCGAGAAGCCGGCGTACTGGCGGATCGTCCACGGCTGGTTGACGTACATCGTCGGGTACGGGCCCCGGATGAACGGCGCGGCACCGGGAACCGAGTCGAGCGGGTACGGATGCTCGGCGTCGTCGAGCACGGCGTCGCGCTCGGCACGGGTGTAGACCGGCGTGACGTCGATCTGCTCGGGGGTGTTCCAGGTGACCTGGTCCACCGAGTAACCGTGCGCCGAGGCGAGTTCGTCGGTGACCGCGGCCGCGGAACCGGACGGTCCCCCGCCTGCGGTCGACGAGCCGGTGTCGTCCGACGTCAGCCCGATCCCGCTGAAGCTCGGGATCGACTGTGTCACATCGGGTTCGGTCTGGGTCATGCCGTAGCTCCCGCCGTCGTCGGGGATGTCGAGGCCAGCTGGTCGAGAAGGTCACCGAGGGTGCTCACCGCGTCGATGCCGACCCGCAGTGAACCGTCGGGGCGATCGTCTCCCTCGGGCCATTCCTTGTCCGGTCCGGCGAGCAGGACCTTCGACAGTCCGGCCGCGCGAGCGGCCGCGAGTGCGGCGGGCCCCTCCTCGGCGTACCGGGCCTTGGTGCCACAGAGCACCGCGATCGGGGTGCTCGCCCCGGCCACCGCGTCGCCGATCTTGTCGGCGGTCAGCGGGCCCGGGTTGACGACGGTGATGCCGCCGGCACCCAGGAAGTTCGCGACAAAGGTGGTGCGGCCGTTGTGTTCGGCGACGCTGCCCAGCGGGATCAGCAGGATCGAGGGCCGGGCCCCGTGCTCGGCGAGCACGACGTCGGAACGATCCCGCAACTCCTCGAAGGCGCGCCCGATCCGCGCGAGACGCGGCGTTCCGGTGACGACATCGGTGACCGCCGAAGCCGGGGCCCCCGTCGTCTCCGACAGCGCGCGTTCGTCGATGTTCGGGAACTCGTTGACACCGGTCACCGAGATCCGACGGTGTGCGACCTCGGTGTCGCGGCGTGCGAGCGAGGCGTCGACCTTCTCGGCGATCCAGCCGGTGTCGAGCGCGACACGGTAACCGCCCGCGGCCTCGACCTCGGTGAACACCGTCCACGCATTCGTGGCCATCTCGTCGGTCAGCGATTCGACGAACCACGAGCCACCGGCCGGATCGAGGACACGGCCGACGTTGGACTCCTCGAGCAGCAGCAACTGGGTGTTGCGCGCGATGCGACGTGAGAACGAGGCGCTCGAGGTGCGCTTGTCCGCCGGGATGGTCGCGTCGTAGCCCAGGACGGTGAGCTGGTCGGCACCGCCGACACCGGCCCCGAACGCCGCGATGGTGCTGCGGAGCATGTTCACCCACGGGTCGCGCTGGGAGTACATCGACAGATCGGTCACGCCGTGGGTCAGCGCACCGCCGGCTGCGGGTGCGCCGACCACCTCGGCCACTCGGGCCCAGATCTTGCGCAGCGCACGGAATTTCGCGATCGTGGCGAACTGGTCGTCATCGGCCGAGACGCCGAAGGTGATCTGACCCAGCGCTGCCTCGGCCGAGAGGCCGGCGGCGGTGAGGTCCCGGAGATGGGCGACCGCGGCCGCCAC
This sequence comes from Gordonia terrae, assembly GCF_001698225.1. Classification (NCBI taxonomy): domain Bacteria; kingdom Bacillati; phylum Actinomycetota; class Actinomycetes; order Mycobacteriales; family Gordoniaceae; genus Gordonia; species Gordonia terrae. The sequence goes on along the minus strand of NZ_CP016594.1, from coordinate 2,743,030 downwards.
CGTGAGGGCCAGTTCGAGGCCGTTGTCGGCGCCCGCGGTGGCGAAGTCGCTTCCGTCGACGCGGAACGTACGCACCCCGTCGGGCAGCCCGGAGGCCGCGAGCGCGGTCGCCTCGTCCGGATCGACGGTGGGTCGGCCGGAGAAGGCCGCCGTCAGCGGCGACAGTCCGAAGGAGTGGACGGTGGCCGCCGTCGGAGCGGCGGCGACCGGAGCCGACTGGGCCTGTTCCTTCAGGGTGAGCAGTTCGCGGGCTGCCGCGATCCCCTCCGTGCCCGCATCGAGGGTCACCGGCACCAGATCGAGGTACACGCCGCGCAGCGCTGTCGCGAGGTCGGCGACCCCGAGCCCGTCGCCGGGCCTGCTCACCGAGAGCCAGAGTCCGCTCGTCCCGTTGGCCATCGCCTCGAGGATGAGCTCGTTGAGGTCCTCCGCGGAGGCCGCGTCGTCGCCGAAGCGCTCGGTGACACGCCAGCCGGTGGTGACATCCCGAGCGGGATCGGCACCGCGGACGAACGGGAAGCGACCGGGAACACCGGGTTCGGCGAGTTCGTCGCGCCGCGTGTAGAGCGGTCGGATGGTCAGCCCGTCGGCGGTGTCGGTCGAGAGCAGCGCCTCGGGTGTGTCGGGCAGCTCGTCGACGTCGACACGTCGCGACTTCGCCAGAACGGCCGCGGCGGCCGTGGACCACGCCTGGTAGGCCTGATCGAGTTCTGGGTCCGGTTTGGGCTGGTCAGTTTGCTGTGGCATGTGGGGAAGCACACCTCCGTGAATGCACTGTGATGAGCGCGTAGACGACACTAGCCGATCGCTCGCTCGGCCCGGCGCCGAGGTGGGCGTGACGTGGCCCACTCGAGCAGGCTGACCGTCGCGGGGTCCAGAGTAGAGTGTCCGGGTGCCCGATCCTTCCACTGTCAGCGAGGACGTCGCCGACCCGATCGGGACCGATGCCGCCGATGCCGCGGACGCGGGAGCGACCGGCGACGCCCGGACCCCGGTACCCGGCCGCCGGCGATTCGATCGCCGAACCGTGCGCCGGGCGCTCTTCGCCGCCGCACTCCTCGCAGCCGTCCTCGCCGGTTCCTACTTCGTCCCGCTGCCCTCGATCGTGAGCGTGCGCGACTGGGGCGCCGACCTCGGCCCGGCCTTCGTGTGGGTGTTCTTCCTCGCCTACGCGGTGATCACCATCGCGCCGATCCCGCGTTCGACGTTCACCGTCATGTCCGGGGTGTTCTTCGGGCCGCTCGTCGGCTTCGCGGGGGCGATGATCGCCTCGTCCATCGCGGCGGTGGCCGCGTTCGCCCTGGTCCGCCGGGTCGGGCGTGATCGCGTGCAGCCCTATCTGAAGACGCCGGTGGTCCGGGCCGTCGAGTACCGGCTCGAGCGACGCGGCTGGCTGGCGGTCGGGTCACTGCGCTTCATCGCGGCCTGCCCGTTCTCGGTGGCGAACTACTGCTCGGCCCTGTCGTCGGTGCGTCCCGTGCCGTACGCGGTGGCCAGCATCCTCGGGATGGCCCCGGGTACCGCGGCCGTGGTGATGCTCGGCGATTCCCTGACCGGTGACACGCATCCGGCTCAGCTGGCGGTCACCGGCGGCTTGTTCGCGATCGGCATCGCCGGCCTGGTCTTGGACTCGCGCCTGCCGGTGGTGCGCGCCGGGGCGACAAGCTCCGAGCGTTGATGGCCATCGATCAAGCCATCAGTCTTGATTCATCCAGCTCCATGCCTTGATTCGTCCTGATCAAGCATATAGCCTTGAGTGATGTTCGTTGTGACCGTCGACCAACGGGGCAGCCGGCGCGACATCGACCGGGTGGACCCCGTCCTCGCCGCACTCGAGGCGGTCGACACCGTCCGCGCCTTCGAACGCACCGCGGGTGACGAGATCCAGGGCATCCTCGCCGACCCGGTGGCCACTGCCCGGCTGGCCGTCGAACTCACCGCCGACGGGCACTGGAGTGTCGGCATCGGCGCCGGCGATGTCGACGAGCCCCTCCCCCCGTCCACCCGCGCCGGGCGCGGACCCGCCTTCGTCCACGCCCGCGACGCCGTCGAGGCCGCCAAACGGCAGCGGATACCGCTGTGCGTCCGCGGCCCCGACGCCCGCTGGTGCCGCCACGCCCAGACGGCCGGCCGACTCATCGCCGACGTCATCACCGCGCGCAGTTCCGCCGGGCGGGAGGCGGTGGAACTCATGCGGCGCGGCCTGACCCAGGTCGACGCAGCCGCCGCACTCGCCATCACCCCGCAGGCCATGAGCCAACGCCTGCGTGCCGCGGGCTGGGATCTCGAATCCGACTCCCTCGACCTCGTCGCCGATGCGCTCGCCGAGGCAGACCGACGGATGACAGCACCGACCGGAGGACCGGAATGACCACCGCCGCGATCGTCCTGCTGCTCCTGACCGCCCTGACGACGCCGATCTGGGCACTCGCGACGCGCACACGGCGCAGCCGGGCTCCGGTGGCCGTCGTCCGCAGACTCGACGTGATCGGAGCCGTCGTACTCCTCCTGCTGGCCTCGATCGCCGCCGTGCTCGCCGCCGCAGCCGGGCCCGCGACCGGCTTCCTCGCATCGGCGGTCCCGGTCGTCGCCGCCCTCGCGGCGGTCACCGGCGGCGGACCCGTGGTCCGGACGGTTCTCGTCGCCGGCGGGGTCGGCGCGCGAACAGGCCGCGGGCCCGACGCCCCGGACTCGCCGGACCACGAACCGGGCGGCGACGCCGAATCACCGGACGCCCCGGAGCACCCGGCACCCGACGCCGACGGACCGGCCGGGGCCACCGACGGCGGCCCGCTGCGCGGTGGCCGCGTCATCGGCTATCTCGAACGACTCGCGGTCGTCACCACGCTCATGGCCGGATGGCCCGAGGGCCTCGCGATCATCCTCGCCGTGAAGAGCCTCGCCCGTTATCCCGAACTCCGCGCGCCGCACGCGGCCGAGCAGTTCATCATGGGCACTTTCGCCTCGGTGATGTGGGCCGTCGGGATGGCGGGGATCGAACACCTCGTCATCCGCTGAACGCGGCGCCGACCGACTACGTCGTGGGCTCGGACGTGCCCGGATCCGCGGGTTCGGACCAACCGCCATCGGTGAGTTCGGCCGGCTCGGTCCCGACCGGCGGTACATGTCGTGAGGCGCGCCCGGCGCGCGCCGTGATCTCGGGCGCGACCGGGGTACGGGCGACCGCCTCGGCCTCGGCGACCGCCTGCGCGACCTTCGGATCCGAGGCCATCGAGAACCAGTCCTCGGTCTCCGTGTCGTCGATCGGCGAGGGCGGCGAGTCCGTCGGCTCGTACCGGAACACCCCATCGTCCCCCTGCACACCGAACGACTTGGCGAATCCCTGTAGGGCCGAACCGAAGTCGGAGGGCACGACCCACACCTTGCTGCCCTCGCCCTTCGCCATCTCGGGCAACTGCTGTAGATACTGATAGGCCAGGAGCTCGGGCGTCGGCTTGGCCGCCTTGATCGCGGCGAAGGTCTTCTCGATCGCCTTCGCCTCACCCTGCGCGTTGAGGTACGACGCGGCCCGCTCGCCCTGTGCCCTGAGGATGCGCGACTGCCGGTCGGCCTCGGCCGCGAGGATCGCGGCCTGCTTGGCACCCTCGGCGGCGAGGATCTGCGACTGCTTGTTGCCCTCGGCGGTCTTGATCGCCGACTCGCGCTGGCCCTCGGCGGAGAGGATCGTCGCCCGCTTCTCGCGGTCGGCCTTCATCTGCTTCTCCATCGACTCCTGGATCGACGGCGGCGGCATGATCGATTTCAGCTCGACGCGTGCGACCCGGAGTCCCCAGCGGCCGGTCGCCTCGTCGAGGACTCCGCGCAGCTGACCGTTGATGGAGTCGCGAGAGGTCAGGGTCTCCTCGAGTGTCATCCCGCCGACCACGTTGCGCAGGGTCGTGATGGTCAGCTGTTCGACGCCGGCGATGTAGTCGTCGATCTCGTACACGGCGGCCCGCGGGTTGGTGACCTGGAAGTAGACGACCGTGTCGATGGACAGGGTCAGATTGTCCTCGGTGATGACCGGCTGCGGCGGGAACGAGACCACCCGCTCACGGACATCCACGCGAGCGCGGATGCGGTCGATGAACGGCAACAGCAGCGTGAGTTGCCCGGACACGGTCCGCGTGTAGCGGCCCAGTCGCTCGATCACCGCCGCCTCCGCCTGCGGGATGAGGGCCACCGACTTGACCAGCATCACCACCACGAGCAACACGAGCAAGACGAGGACGGTCAGGCCGAAGATCTCGTACTCCATGGTCACCTTCCTGCGTTGTCGTTCCTACGTGTCCGCACTGCCGCCGCGGATCAGGCGCGCCACACCACCGCGGTCGCGCCGTCGATCTCGACGACGGTCACGTGGGTTCCCGGTTCGAGCACCTGAGACGGATCCATCGTGCGGGCCGACCACACGTCGCCGTCGATCTTGACCCGACCGTCGGTGGCGTCGACCTGTTCGGTCACCACCGCGGGCCGACCCTCGAGAGCCTCGGTGTTCATCAGCACCGCGGGCCGGTTGAGCATGTGCCTGCGGGCGATCGGACGAACCGCGACGAGCAGCAACACCGAGACGAGTGCGAAGACGACGCCGTCCACCCAGAGCGGTGGCTCGAAGACGAAGTCGACGCCCGCAGCAGCGAGTGCGCCACCGGCCAGCATGAGCAGGACCAGTTCGCCCCCGAACATCTCCGCGACCGTCAGGACGATCGCGGCCGCCAACCACAGCAGGGCGCTCATGCGTCCAGTCTGCCAGAGATGTCCGAACCCCCTTCGGCGCTCGCGACGCGGACGTATCCCTGTCCGCGTCCGGCCGGAGTGGTCACCTGGGCTCTTCGGCCGCGGTCACGAAGTCGATGAGTTCTTCCACCGAGCGCAGGAGGTCGACCTCGAGGTCTCGGAAACTGCTCACGCCGCTCAGCACCCGGCGCCAGCCGTCGCGCGGCTCCCCCCAGCCGAGTTCCGCGCACACCCCCGTCTTCCAGTCGGTGCCCCGCGGAATCCGCGGCCACGCAGTGATCTTCACCGAGGCGGGCTTCACGGCCTCCCAGACGTCGATATAGGGGTGCCCGCACACGAGGACGTGCTCCCCCACCTCGGCGGTCAGGTGTGCTTCTTTGGACCCGGCGACCAGATGGTCGACGAGGACCCCCGCGCGTCGATGAGACGCGGGTTGGAACTCCTCGAGCGCCGCATCGAGGTTGTCGAGTCCGTCGAGACTGACGACGACCACACCCTCGGCGCGGAGATCGTCGCCCCACACGCGTTCGAGAAGCGTCGCGTCGTGCACGCCCTCGACGAAGATCCGGCTCGCGCGGGCGGTGCGCGCGCGTGCACGCGTCGCGGCTCGCGAACCCGAGGCCGTCATGGCCGGTTTCTGCGGGCCCCTGGTGCGCGGCCGGACGAGCGTCACGGGGCGGCCGTCGATGAGGAACGCACCGGGGTGCATGAGGAAGACCCGCGTCTGCCCCCGCCGGTCCTCGAGCCGTACGAGGTCGCCGGCGTAGCTCTTCTCGAGGCCGACGACCGCACCGCAGAATCCGGTGGCGGCGTCCTCGACGACCAGGTCCCGCTCCGCGGCGACCTCCGCGGGACGCGGCTTCGCCCGGCGGGGTTGAGAGAGCACGTCGCGCCCGTAGCGGTCATCCATCGCACACCACCTTCTCGATCCGACCTCTCGCCGCCGCGGCGGAGAGCGTTGCCGCGGCGCACACACCGTATGCCCCGACGCCCCGCTCAGCGGGTTGCCACGCCCGACCCGACCGTCGGCCGCGGCGGTACCCTGGCATCTTGATGAATCGCAGCCGCCTCCTCTCCTCGACCGTCGCGTGGCCGACGTGTGCTCTCGGCGCGTGGTCGGCCGCCTGGCTGACCGGCCGTTGCTCGCCCGACGACGTGATCGAGACGCTGGCGGAGTCCGCCGACCGGCACCTGGTGCAGTGGCCGGACGCCCCCGGACCGACGGTCGAACAGGAGTCGCTCCCAACGGGTTCGGCGAGTGGAGTGCTCGACCTCCTGGCGCTTCTACGACCGGCACGGCGACTCGTTGTCCGTCTGCCCTCGACGGGCGATCCACAGGGGCTCCCCCCACATGCGGCGACATCGGCCGCCCTCGGCGCGGGTGAGGTCCTGCTCGTCGACGACGCGACGGGCACCGGCACGCTCGCCCTCGTGCCGACCTTCACCGTCACGACGTCCGCCGTGGACGTCGCCGAACCACCGTCCGTCATCTGCACGTGGTACGCCCACCGATATGACACCGCACTCGACCTCGGACACCTCGTCTCCGCGGGACCCAGCGCGGGCGACCTGGAATACGAGCTGCGGCAAGCCGTCCGGGACGCCACCACGATCATCGGCGGTCTCGGCGGCCGACGGGCGACGGACGCGACCGACCTCCGCGCGCAGCTGGTCGCGCTCACCTCGCGGCATCGGGTCGCCCTGCCGCCCCACATCTTGGACGCCCGGTCGACCCGCCTGATCGACACCGCGGCGCAGGTGGAGGCGATCGTCGACCTCGCGGGCGCGCGCGGCGTGGAGATCGGCGACAGTGCCGGACAATGGGATTCCGGCGACGCGACCCTCCGCGGTCTCCAGGTGTTGACCCGGACCGCGAGGGCCGCCGCGGTCAACCAGACGATTCTGGAGTTACTGCGTCACTGAGTCGCGGTGGTGTTCACCGGCACGGACTTCTCGCAGTCTGGGTGGGCGCTCGGACACGACGCCGTACAGGTCGAGTCCGTTCCGGCTCTCCGTCGCGAACAACGACGCTCCCCATTCGTGGACGAACCAGTCCCGCAGCCGCTTGGATCCGGTCCAGGCGTAGTACGGCCGGGCCGCCGAGACACAGAACCGTTCCACTTCGCGCATCATGCCGGTGAGGGCGTCACCACCACGGCATTCCGGGAGCACTGCGGCGATGCGCACGTCGACGGCATCGGCAGCCGGCGACGGCAACTGCGCGCTGGTGAGAAAATCGATCAGCCGCTCCCGGAGTCCGGGAATGGTCGCGGCCCGGAGAAAATCGGCCGGAACGAGTGGCGGTGAGCCGTCGGGTGACAGATCGGCATCGTGCGGATGCCAGATCAGAATTCCCACGAGCCGACCGTCCTGGTGAGATCCGATCACATATCCGGCCTCGAGATGAGGCCGCACCAATATCTCGGCCAGCCATTCACAAAGGGTGGGATCGGCGATGTGTTCGCCCAATACCCACCGGTACAGCGGGATCTCGTCGACCGCGCGGGCCAGGAGCTCGGCGGCGGGCCGTAGATCGGCTGTGGTGAGTGTCCGCTCTGCGGTCAACACTTGGTCACACGTCCAAACAGGGTGGTCACACAGCGGTGGGCCGCGTCGACGACGCAGCCCACCGGAGGCGAACACTCTCAGCTGACGGGTTCGCTGCTGCCCTCGGCGGAGCCGGTGGAGAGTGTTTCGAGAATCGGTCCGAGAAAATCGATTTCGAGTTCGATAGGTCCTTCTGCCATGGGGATTCCTCTCTCACATTCGCACCCTGATTCAGGTGCGCGTACCAAGAGAGTTGCATTTCGGTTGAGGCGCAGATCACATTTTGATCCATTCCTATACCGAATCGTTATGTTCGCGAATCGCTTCCCATTGTCGGCCGAATCTGGTCGGCCACCCTCTTCTTCGGTCGCGCCGCAGGCACACAACACCGATCTCGACACGTACGACCGTTGTCGCCGCACCCCATGGCGGACAGATCGCCGTCGCCCCCGGCGTAGCCCTGGACGAAGTCGCCGATCATCGAGATGAAACGCGGATCGGGACCGACGGTGGCGGCGCGCGCATAGTCGATGCCCAGCCGTTCGGCGACCTCGGCGGCCTCGTTGTCCAGATCCCAGATCACCTCGAGATGGTCGGAGATGAACCCCACGGGGTACACCACCACGCGCCGGACCCCCTGGGCAGCAAGGCTTTCCAGATGATCACAGATGTCCGGCTCGAGCCATGGGATCTGCGGCGGACCCGACCGCGACTGCCAGACCTGATCGAAGGCGGTGACGCCGAGTTCGTCGGCGACAGCCTGTGAGGCAGCCATCACCTGGCGCGAGTACAGGCCGCCGCCGTCCGCTGCGGGCCCCGACGCGGCGTCGGCCGAGGTCGGTACCGAGTGGGCGGTGAACACCAGCCGCGGGGTCTCGTCACCGGGGCCGAGCGTCTCGAACGCGCGACGTACCGCGTCGGCCCCGGCTGCGACGAACGCCGGATGCGACCAGTACTGCGGAAGTTTGCGCAACACCACCGCGTCGTCGGGACGACTGCTGCCCGGCTCGCGTTCGGCCAGCGCTGTCAGCGCCCGGTCGATGTCCTCGTGATACTGCCGGCAGCCGGAGTAGCCACCCCACGCCGACGTCGGGAACACGAGGATCCGGCGATGTCCGGCCCGATACATCTCGGCCAGCGTGTCCTCGACCATCGGGTGCCAGTTGCGGTTTCCGAAGTACACCGGCAGGTCGACACCGCGCCGGCCGAGCTCGTCGCGGAGCGCGTCGATCATCTCCAGGTTGAGCCGGTTGATCGGCGAGACACCACCGAAGTGGAGGTAGTGCTCGGCCACCGACTCGAGCCGCTCACGCGGGATTCCGCGACCACGGGTGACGTTCTCCAGGAACGGCATCACGTCATCGGGTCCGTCCGGCCCGCCGAACGACAGGAACAGGACGGCATCGAAGGGCGCGGTGTCGCCCGGTGCTGGCGAGCTCATGAGCCGGTGGTCATGCCCTCCGGGAACCAGGTGTTGTGGCTGGCGCCGCCGTCGACGTAGACGATGGAACCGGTGGTGGCCGGCAGCCAGTCGCTGAGCAGTGCGCAGACCGACTTGGCGACGACGGTCGGGTCATCGACGTCCCAGCCGATCGGCGACGCACCGTCCCAGTACTCGTTGAGCATGTTGAGCTGCTTGGCGTCGTCTGTCGCGGTCCCGGCGATGGCCTTCGCGGCCAGGGTCTTGATGGGACCGGCGGCCACGAGATTCGATCGGACGTTCTTGGCGTTGCCGACCTCGCGCGCCACGTACCGGTTCACCGACTCCAGCGCAGCCTTCGCCACGCCCATCCAGTTGTAGTACGGCATCGCGGTGCGGGGGTCGAAGTCCATGCCCACGATCGATCCGCCCTCGTTCATGGCGGGCAGCACGGCCCGGGCGAGCGAGGCGTAGCTCCAGGCCGAGATCTCGAAGGCCTTCGCGGCGTCGGGGCCGGGCCCCTCCAGGAACGGCTTGGCCTCGGGGCCCATCAACGTCCGGGGCGCGAAGGCGATCGAGTGCATGACGCCGTCGATGCCCTGCGGTGCCAGTTCGGTGATCTTCCCGGCGAGCGCGTCGAGGTCGTCCTCGTTGGTGACGTCGAGACCGATGGCCGGCGGCACCTCCTTGGGCAACCGCTTGGCGATCCGGTCGATCAGCCGGAGCCGCTCGGGGATGCCGGTGATGATGACGGTCGCGCCCTGCTCCTGCGCCATGGCGGCAGCGTGGAAGGCGATCGACGCATCGGTGATGATGCCCGTGATGAGGACGGTCTTCCCGTCCAGGATTCCGCTCACGTGGATGTGCTCCTGAGATCGACGTTGATTGACGTGCCGTGTGGCCGCGCGTGGCGGCTCGGTGATCGGGTGACGGTCAGTGCCCCATGCCCATGCCGCCGTCGACGGGCAGGACCGCACCGGAGATGTAGCCGCCCTCGTCGGAGGCGAGGAAGCTGATGGCCGCGGCGACGTCCTCGGGCTTGCCGGTACGGCCGAGCGGGATGGCCTGCTTGGCCATCTCGATGTAGCGGTCCTCCATCGACGCGGTCATGTCCGTCTCGATGAATCCGGGCGCCACGACATTGGCGGTGATGTTCCGGGACCCGATCTCACGTGCGATCGAGCGCGCCATGCCGATCAGGCCCGCCTTCGAGGCGGCGTAGTTCACCTGTCCGGGGATGCCGGACATCGCGACCACCGAGCCGAGGAAGATCATGCGTCCCCACTTGGCGCGCTGCATCCCCTTGGTGGCGCGCTTGGCGCACCGGAATGCGCCGGTGAGGTTCGCGTCGACGACCTTCTCGAAGGAGTCCTCGGACAGTCGCATGAGGAGCATGTTGTCGGTGATGCCCGCGTTGGCGACGAGGATCTCGACGGGGCCCTGGTGCTCCTCGACCTCGGCGAACGCGCGGTCCACCGACTCGGAGTCGGTGACATCGCACTTCACGCCGAACAGTCCGTCCGGGGCCCCGGAACCACGATGGGTCACCGCGACCCGGTGACCGTCGGCCGCGAGGCGCTGTGCCACGGCCAGGCCGATTCCGCGGTTGCCGCCGGTGACCAGGACCGAGCGGGAGGGATTCTGCGCTTCGTTGCTAGCTGCCGTCATGGGTGTTCAACCTATCCGTTCTCGTTGCGTGGGTGGCACGCGGTCGGCGCGCGGGGGCGCGGCGGCACACCCCGGACACCTCCGCGTCAGGGCAGCCGGCGATTGATCGCCAGCGCGGCGAACGCCGACACCAGCGCAAACAACGTACCCGCGATCAGCCACGGCTTCGAATTGTCCCCTCGCCGGGTCTCGTAACCGATCTCGTCCTGGAGCTGCTCGTAGACCTTGTTCAGTTCGTCGAGGCTGGCCGCGGTGAAGAAGTCGCCGCCGGACAGGTTGGCGATCTTGCGCAGCGAGTCGTCGTCGACCGGGACCGGCACCCGGTCGCCCTCGAGTTCGACGGTGCCCGTCCGGGTGCCGAAGGAGATGGTGGAGACCGGGATCTTCTCCTCCTTGGCCTTGCGGGCAGCGGTGAAGGCACCGCGCGGATCGTCGGGGTCGTCCGGCACGGTCTCCTTGCCGTCGGAGAGCAGCACGATGCGCGCGGGCGGCGCGCCCTCGGTGCCGCCGAGCACCGCGTTCAGGGTGCTGATCTGCTGGAGCGCCGCGAAGATGCCCTCGCCGGTTGCCGTCTTGTCGTCGAGACGGAGTTTGTCCACGGCGACCTTGGTCGCGTTGTGGTCGGGTGTCGGTGACACCAGGCTCGCCGCGGTCCCGGCGAAGGAGATCAGACCGAGATTGATCCCCTCGGTCAGCTCGTCGGCGAACTTCTTGGCCGCCTCCTGGGCCGCGCGGATCCGGGAGGGCGACACGTCGGTGGCGTTCATCGATCGCGACACGTCCATCACCAGCACCACCGTCGCCTTGTTGCGCGGCACCTTCCGATCCGCCTGCGGGCCGGAGAGCGCGACCGTCAGCAGGATCAGCGAGATGATCAGGAGCGCGATCGGCAGGTGACGCAACCGGCCGCGGTCGGCCGGGGCGACCGACTTCAGCAGGTCGAGGTTCGCGAAGGTCAGCGCGCGTTGCCTACGGCGCCGCAGCATGTACACGTAGGCGACGCCGAGCAGCACCACGACCAGGAGCAGCAGCAACCACCAGGGACTGGACAGCATCGGCCTACCCCACCCCCGCCGCGAGGCCGCGACGGCGTTGTGCGACGAACTTGACGGTGTCGGCGATCCATTCGCGATCGGTACGCAGGGTCAGGACCGCCCCGCCACAACTCCGCAGCGTGCGGTGGACCCGCTGCTGGTGCGCCGCGGCCGCGGCCGCGAAATCGCGTCGGAGATCCTCGGTGATCGTGACGTCGTGGATCTCGCCGGATTCCGCATCGGCCAGCGTGACCTCGCCGATCGCCGGCAGGTCGAGGTCGCGGGGGTCGAGGACCTCGACCGCGAGCAGCTCGTGATGCGCGCCGATGGCGCGGAGCGAGCGTTCCCAGTCGATGGGTCCGAGGAAGTCGCTGATGACGACCGCGAGCCCGCGCCGGCGCTGGGGCCGGCGGAGGGCCTCGATGCCCGCTCTCAGATCCCCGCGCACCCCGGGAGAACTGCGTCGGGTCGTGGCGATGGCCTTCAAGAGGTTCTGTGCGTGCGCGCGTCCGGCCCGGGCCGGGACCCGCACGAGGTCGTCGCCGGTCACCACCAGCGCGCCGTGCCGGTTGCCGCCGCCGGTCGTGAGATGGACCAGCGCCGCGGCCGCAGCCACCGCCAGGTCACGCTTGGTGCAGTCGACGGTGCCGAAGTCGAGACTGGCCGAGGCATCGACGACGAGCCAGGTCTCCAGTTCGCGGTCGGCGATCATCTGCCGGACATGCGGCTGGGTGGTGCGCGCGGTGACCGACCACTCCATCCGCCGGACGTCGTCGCCCGGCTGATACGCCCGTGCCTCCCCCGGTTCCGAACCCGGTCCGGGAATCAGTCCCAGGTGCTCACCCTGCAGCACGCCGTCGAGCTTGCGCCGCACGGTGAGCTCGAGCATCTTCAGGGCCGCGGTCAGCTGCGGCTCGTCGAGCAGACCGGCGCCGAGGCGCGGAAGGTCGCGATTAGCCGCCATACTGAGGTGAATTCCGGTTCGCCGGTGCCGAATTCGGGTCCACCGGTCCGGCGGACTGCGAGACCTGCTGTCCCGCATAGCCATTCGGCCCGTGTCCACCGTTGGGCGCCTGCGGCTGCCCGGCCGGGTACTGCCCCTGCGGGATCGGCTGCGCGCCGACCTGCGGCAGTCCGACGGTCTGCAGCACCCGGGCGATCACCTGGTCGGCGTCGATCTCGTCGGCGAGCGCGTCATAGGACAGCACCAGTCGGTGCCGGAGCACGTCGGGCATGATCTCGACGACGTCCTGCGGGATCACGTAATCGCGACCGCGGACCAGCGCCAGCGCGCGAGCGGCGGCCACGATGCCCAGGGTCGCGCGCGGCGACGCCCCGTAGGACAGCCAGGAGGCGACGTCGTTGAGGCCCAGCTCGGCCGGGCGGCGGGTCGCGTTGATGACGCGGACGACGTAGTCGACGAGGGCGTGGTGGACGAAGACGTTCGCCGCGGTCCGCTGCAGGCGCAGCATCGCGGCCGGGTCGAGGACCTGGGACGCGGTCGGTGGGACGTTGCCCATCCGGTAGACGATCTCTCGTTCCTCCTCCACCGACGGGTAGTCGACGAGCACCTTGAACAGGAAGCGGTCCCGCTGGGCCTCGGGCAGCGGGTAGACGCCCTCGTTCTCGATGGGGTTCTGGGTCGCCATCACCAGGAACGGATCCGGCATCGAGTAGGTCTTGCCGCCGATCGAGACATGCCGCTCGGCCATCACCTCGAGCAGGGCGGACTGCACCTTGGCGGGTGCGCGGTTGATCTCGTCGGCCAGCAGGAAGTTCGCGACGACCGGGCCCAGCTCGGTGTCGAACTCCTCACGGCCCTGGCGGTAGATACGCGTACCGATCAGGTCGGTGGGCACCAGGTCGGGGGTGAACTGCACGCGGGAGAACGACCCGCCGACGACGCGGGCGAACGTCTCGACCGCGAGCGTCTTCGCGACACCGGGCACACCCTCCAGCAGGATGTGGCCTCGGGCGAGCAGACCGACGAGAATGCGCTCGACGAGCTGATCCTGGCCGACGATGACGCGCTTGACCTCGTAGATGGCCCGTTCGAGCAGGGCGACGTCGGCGTCGCTCAGCACCGAGGAGTCCGCTCCTGCCGCCCCGGGATCCCCCGTGGCCGCCTTGCCGAGGGAGTGCGATTCGGTCAACCCGTGCTCCTGTTCCTCTGAACTGCTGTTCTTCTCGGGCGGCGAGGCGTCAGCCCTGGGTGCGGCCGCGATCGCGCAGCGCGCAGGCGTCGACCCCGCGTGTCTGTGCAAGCCTAGCCGTGCGAACTGAAAAGGTGCCAAGAAGACTCGGCGGGTGTCGGTCGTTCACGACCCCCGCCCGGACCGCCGGCCGTCAGAGCAGACGCACCACGTTCGGCATCGCGCCGTCGGTGCGCAGCGGCGACACCTTGACGACGTCTCCGGACTGCGGCGCCTCGACCATCTTGTTGTCCCCGAGGTAGAGCGCGACGTGCGCACTCGCGTTGGGGCCGTAGAAGATCATGTCGCCGCGGCGCATCTGCGACAGCGGGAACTGCGGTCCCGAGGTGTACTGGTAGCCGGTGTAGTGCGGCAACTCGATACCCACTCCGGCGAACGCGTAGATCATCAGACCCGAGCAGTCGAAGCCGATCTTGTTGTAGTCGCCGTAGCTGTCGGCGACGCCGCCGTCGCGGATGCCCTGCGTGGGCCCGTTGGCGTCGCCGCCGCCCCAGGCGTAGGGCACGTTCAGCTGCGAGAGGGCGCGGTTGACCGCGATCTCCACCGCCTGCGGGCCGCGCAGTCCGGGTCGGACCATCCCACCTCCGCCGCCACCGCCGGAGGAGCTGCCGAACAGGGTGCCGAGACTCCCGGAACCGAGTCGCGCGCTGAGGGTGTCGCCACCGCTGCTGCCGGTGACATCCGCACCACCGAGTCCGAGCTCGTTCAGCAGCTCCGACTGGGGCAGCTGCTGCTGACCGACGAGACCCGCGAGGATCGACTGACCGACATCGACCGCGAGGCGTGCGGCGGCCTCGGCCGCGACGGCGAGCGCCTGGTTGTCGGTGACCGGCGTGGCCGGCAGCGCCTTCAGGGCACCCTCGGCCGACGGGTCCTTCGGGAACAGGTTGGACAGCAGATCGCTCGCCGACGGCCCCTCGACCGTCTTCTTCGGGACATAGCCGCGAATGGTGTTGAGACGCTTCTGTACCCGATCGCGCTCACCGATGAGGGTGGCCTTGCGCTTCTGCTGGGTCGTGATGGCGGTCTTGGCCTCGGTCACCGCGGCCATCGCATCGATCTTGCGCTGCTCGGCGCTCTTGGCCGCGAACGACGCCTGTCGACGGGTGGCCTCCACCGCGGCGAGACGGTTGGCCTTCTGGTTGCGTGCGACCTGTAGCCGCCGGATCATCTCCTGCTGCTTCTTGCCGACCTGGTCGATCAGCTTCATGCGGTCGAGCACGGCCTGCGGGTCTTCCGAGGACACGTAGTTCGACATCGAGCCCTGCTCGGGTCCCTGCTGGTAGGCCAGCCGCGCGAACCGGTCGAACTCCTTCTGCGCATCGACGACGGCCTTGCTGGAGCGATCGAGTTCGGTCCGGGCGCCGCGTGCGGCCACCGTGGCGAGGCGTCGCTGGGCGAGGGAGTTCTGGAAATCGGCGATCGACCGGTTCACGTTCTCCTGGCGGGCGGCGAGCGCCTGATCGAGGTCGGCGATGTCCTGGTTGACCGTCGCGATGCGGTTGATCAGACCGGAGATGGGCGACTCGGGCGTCTTCTTGGGTGCCGCGTCGGCGTGACCCGCGCCGAGCGCGCAGATGAGTACGACAGCCAGGGCTGCCGAGACGCGCGCCGGCCACGACGCACCAGTTCTTCCTCGCCTCACCTGGAACTCCTCGCGATTCGTGCGGGGATCTCGCGATCCCCGGCCGGCGATCGTCCGGGTCGTCGAAACCGCGGCGATCACGCACTGCACTTGCGCCACATCGGACCCTGTAGGGGACACAGGCATCACACGTGACATCAGAACCGTACGTCACATCAACCACACGAGAAAACCGCGTTCGTGAATTACAAACGCGTGATTACCTGCGAAAATGCCGTGAACTGGCGAAAGCTCGAGCAGTTGTCGAGGTCTCGAATTGGCAACAGACCGGACGACACGCCGGCCATGGTCCGCTTGGAGGGACGAGACGGGTGTCAGGGGGTCGAGATCGTGTGCTCCGGCTGCCGGGTCGAGCGGCGCCGGAGCCCCGCGACTACCTGCCGGAAGAAGACGGCTCGCGGCGGCGCGACGACGGTTCGTCCGATGTCGTGCCGGCGGACTGCACGGGTCCCAGCGGACCGGCGGCCAGGTTCGTGCGGGCGCGGATCCGACGCAGCCTGGCGAGCACCGCACCGATCGCGACGACGAGGACCAGCAGGACGCCGACGATCGTCCAGTCCACATTGGGACCGGTCATCGTGTCGATCATCTGGCGAGCCGCCCCCGCCGGGTCCGTCAGTGTGAGGCCGTCGGTGGCCTGCTCCTGCACCACGCGGCTGAAATCCGGAGACGAGCTACCGACCGAGTTGGGGCCCAGCACGATGACGGTTCCGCCGACCTGCTCCTGCAACTGGTTCGCGATGTCGCGGTAGAGCGTGAAGCGCGGCTGCACCTGATCGATGACCACGAAGCTCACGTCGTGACCCTTGGAGTGGGCGTACTCGACGACCTCGAGCATCCGGGGCAACTGCTCGGGTGTCGCACCGGCGACACCGTCATCGGCGATGTCCCGGGACAGCTCGCCCATCTCGACCCCGACGAGTCCGGTGAGTTCGTTGTTCTCCGCAGGAGCTGCCAGCACCAACGTCGTCGCCTGCGGACCCATCCGCCACCCCTGTCCTCTCGAGATCACCGGGGTTGCGCAGACGTGGACGGCCGGTATCGCGCCGACGTCGAGTGTCCACTCGCCGAACCCCGCCCTGCACCGTACGACACAATGGAGTCGTCTGGGTACTCCGGTGGCGGCACGTCCGCCCGGCGCGTCCCGGGCACGAGCTTGGTAACAGTACGCTCGTACTGTTAGACTGGACGATGTTGTCGCGGGTGGCCCTCGCGGACATCCGATGGCGCCGGCGCAGCCCGCCGGTGCAGAACGTCAGACGGCGCACACACCGACGGAACGGGAGCGACGCCCGCCCGCCGGTCACGCCCGACCGCAAGTGGATCATCGAGTATCGCCGGCGCAGCCCGCCGGTACATGAGGAGAGTGGATTTAGACGTGAGTATCAATTCCTTCGACGCCCGCGGCACGCTGGACGTCGGCGACAACAGCTACGAGATCTACCGTCTGAACGCGGTCGAGGGCACCGGCAAACTCCCCTACTCGCTGAAGGTCCTGGCGGAGAACCTGCTGCGCACCGAAGACGGCGCCAACATCACGAAGGAACACATCGAGGCGATCGCGAACTGGGATCCGAACGCGGACCCCAGCATCGAGATCCAGTTCACCCCCGCGCGCGTGATCATGCAGGACTTCACCGGCGTGCCCTGCATCGTCGACCTCACCACGATGCGTGACGCGGTCAAGGAACTCGGCGGCGACCCGGACAAGGTGAACCCCCTCGCGCCCGCCGAGATGGTCATCGACCACTCGGTCATCATCGAGGCCTTCGGCAACGCGCAGGCCTTCGAGCGCAACGTCGAGATCGAGTACCAGCGCAACGAAGAGCGCTACAAGTTCCTCCGCTGGGGCCAGGGCGCCTTCGACGACTTCCGCGTCGTGCCGCCGGGCACCGGCATCGTCCACCAGGTCAACATCGAGCACCTCGCGCGCTCGATCATGGTCCGCGACGGCGTGGCCTACCCCGACACCTGTATCGGCACCGACTCGCACACCACCATGGAGAACGGTCTCGGCGTCCTGGGCTGGGGCGTCGGCGGCATCGAGGCCGAGGCCGCGATGCTCGGCCAGCCGGTCTCGATGCTGATCCCGCGTGTCGTCGGCTTCAAGCTGACCGGCTCGGCCAAGCCCGGCGTGACCGCCACCGACGTGGTCCTCACCATCACCGAGATGCTCCGCAAGCACGGCGTCGTCGGCAAGTTCGTCGAGTTCTACGGCAACGGCGTCGGCGAGGTCCCGCTGGCCAACCGCGCCACCATCGGCAACATGAGCCCCGAGTTCGGTTCCACCTGTGCGATGTTCCCCATCGACGAGGAGACCGTGAAGTACCTGCGGCTCACCGGCCGCAGCGAGGAGACGCTCGCGCTCGTCGAGGCGTACGCCAAGGAACAGGGCATGTGGCTGGAGAAGGACGCCGAGGAGGCCGTCTACTCCGAGTACCTCGAACTCGATCTCGCCGACGTCGTGCCCTCGATCGCCGGCCCGAAGCGCCCGCAGGACCGGATCGAGCTGTGGGACGCCAAGAACGCGTTCCGCAAGGACATCCACAACTACGTCGAGAACGGCAACTCCGCCCCGCAGACGAAGCTCGACGAGGCCGTCGAGGAGACCTTCCCGGCGTCCGATCCCGCGACGCTGTCCTTCGCCGACGACGACGCCGAGCCACTGCACTCGGCCGCCAACGGCGCCGAGGGTCGGCCGACCAACCCGGTCCGGGTCGACTCCGAGGAGCGCGGCTCGATGATCCTCGACCACGGCATCGTGACCATCGCGTCGATCACCAGCTGCACCAACACGTCCAACCCGTCGGTCATGCTCGGTGCGGCGCTGCTCGCCAAGAAGGCCGTCGAGAAGGGCCTGAGCTCCAAGCCGTGGGTCAAGACCTCGATGGCACCCGGTTCGCAGGTCGTCACCGGCTACTACGACAAGTCCGGCCTGTGGCCGTACCTGGAGAAGCTCGGCTTCTACCTCGTCGGCTACGGCTGCACCACCTGCATCGGCAACTCGGGCCCGCTGCCGGAGGAGATCTCCAAGGCGATCAACGACAACGACCTGACCGCCACCGCGGTGCTCTCGGGCAACCGCAACTTCGAGGGTCGCATCAACCCCGACGTGAAGATGAACTACCTCGCGTCGCCGCCGCTGGTCATCGCCTATGCACTGGCCGGAACGATGGACTTCGACTTCGAGACCGACGCCCTCGGCCAGGACACCGACGGCAACGACGTGTTCCTCAAGGACATCTGGCCGTCCAACGAGGAGATCGAGGCGACCATCGCCTCGTCGATCTCGCCGGAGCAGTACGCCTCGGATTACGCCGACGTCTTCAAGGGCGACGAGCGCTGGCAGAACCTGCCGACCCCGTCGGGCAAGACCTTCGAGTGGGACGACGAGTCCACCTACGTGCGCAAGCCTCCGTACTTCGAGGGCATGCAGCGTGAGCCGTCGCCGGTCTCCGACATCAAGGGCGCACGCGTGCTCGCGAAGCTCGGCGACTCGGTGACCACCGACCACATCTCCCCCGCGTCGACGATCAAGCCCGGCACCCCCGCCGCGCAGTACCTCGACGCGAACGGTGTGGCCCGCAAGGACTACAACTCGCTGGGCGCCCGCCGCGGCAACCACGAGGTGATGATCCGGTCGACCTTCGGCAACATCCGTCTGCAGAACCAGCTGCTCGACGGTGTCACCGGCGGCTACACCCGCGACTTCACCCAGGAGGGTGCACCGCAGTCGTTCATCTACGACGCCGCGCAGAACTACGCCGAGCAGAACATCCCGCTCGTCGTGCTCGGCGGCAAGGAGTACGGCACCGGGTCGTCGCGTGACTGGGCCGCCAAGGGCACCAGCCTGCTCGGCGTCAAGGCCGTCATCACCGAGAGCTTCGAGCGCATCCACCGCTCGAACCTGATCGGCATGGGCGTGATCCCGCTGCAGTTCCCCGAGGGTGAGTCGCACAAGTCGCTGGGCCTCGACGGCACGGAGACCTTCGACATCGCCGGGATCGAGGAGCTGAACAACGGCACCACGCCGTCGACCGTGCACGTCACCGCCACCAAGGAGGACGGTTCGACGGTGGAGTTCGATGCGAAGGTCCGCATCGACACCCCCGGCGAAGCCGACTACTACCGCAACGGAGGCATCCTGCAGTACGTGCTGCGCAACATGATCAAGAGCTGACAGGAGGCACTCGACGTGCCCAAGGTCAGCGATGACCGGCTTGCCGCGCGTCGTCGGGAGATTCTCGACGGCGCGCGGCATTGCTTCGCGGAGTACGGATACGACGGCGCCACCGTCAAGCGCATCGAGGAGTCCACGGGCCTGTCCCGCGGAGCGATCTTCCACCACTATCGGGACAAGGAAGCGCTGTTCCTCGCGCTCGCCCGGGAAGATGCCGAGCGCATGGCCGATGTGGCGGCCGAACAGGGTCTGGTGCAGGTGATGCGCGACATGCTCACCCGGCCGCAGGATTTCGACTGGCTCGGCACCCGGTTGGAGATCGCCCGAAAACTACGGACGGACAACGGTTTCCGGACGGAGTGGGTCTCTTACTCGGCCGAGGTCGAGCAGGCGACCCTGAGTCGGCTGGAACGGGGCCGCCAGGCGGGACGCCTGCGCGACGACGTGCCGACAGACGTGCTGCTGAACTATCTCGACCTCGTCCTCGACGGCCTGATCACCCGGTTGGCCACCGGCCAGCCCACCGACGACCTGCACGCGGTGCTCGACCTGGTCGAGGCGTCGGTGCGCGCTCACGAGTGACGCTCACCGCGCACTCAGGATGGTGACGACCTCACTGATGGAACGGTTCGCCGACAACCGGTAGGCCCGGACCGCCTCGTCGCCCGTCAGCTGGACGACGGGATCGCCTCTCGTCGTCCAGCGCTCCGTTCCGGCGACCCCCGACCCCATCGGCCACAGCTCCGGCGCCGGCATCGGGGAGGCGTCGATGACCGGGGACAGTCCCCGTGCCTGCCTCGCCCGCTGTCCGGCGACGGCGACCAACCAGCACTCGGCGACCGCAACGGGCCGAATCGATGACATGACCCCATGCGTGCCGTCGAAGGTCATGGTCATGGTGTCGGCGCGCTGTACCCGCATGGGCGATCCGAACAGCGTGAAGCGTGCCAGCCGGTCGTTGTGCAGATCGAACTCCGCGCCGAACCCACGCAACGCCGCGGTGCAGTCGTCGGTCAGATACCGAGCCGACGAGTCGCTCTCCCGGCGACGCTCTTCCTCCTCACGTCGCCGGTCGCCGATGGGGCGGTACTCCCGTTCCAGTGCGGGCCGGTTCGCGGCCGCACCGTCGGCGAGCCGCCGATGCAACCACGCCGGGTCGATCTGCAGGAAGTACCGGTAGTGGATCCGTCGCGGCCCGTCCGCGGCGGACACCGGAGCGTCCTCGACGAGCATCTGCACGCCGTGGTCCACCGACCAGACGGCGGCGACCCGGCCATCGACGTCGGCCACCCAGGACCACCCCCGGGCCCGGATCTCGGGCGCCGCCGACTCGAGCACGACACTCAGCGCCGTACCCGGTTGCACCGCGAGCGAATACCCGTGTGGCGAGACATCATCCCCCATCGACACACTGTCGCGGTCCACCCCGATCACCAGCGAAGCCGTCACGCCCGGAGCCTATCGTCCGGGCGCGCCCACCGGCTCGTCGAGACATCCCGTGACGTCATGGGAAAGAACCGGCCCGAACGGTGATCCATCCCACATTCTCACCTACGTTAAGGAGTTCCTAACCTTACTTAGCTCACGCTAAGGTGCCCAGGTGAACTACGACATTTCCGGTCCGGCCGTCTCTCGCCGGACCCTCATGCGCTCGGCGGCCGGCGCCGGAGCACTCGTCGCGCTCGGCGCGACTGTCACTCCGGCGCAGGCGGCGCCGGCGCAGACCGCGATCGTCATCGGCACCGGCTTCGGCGGCGCGGTGGCCGCTCGCCGGCTCGGCGAGGCCGGTTATCGCACAACAGTTTTCGAGCGTGGCCGCCGCTGGCCGATTCGGCCGGACGGCAACACCTTCGCCACGACCACCAATCCCGACAAGCGCGCGGCGTGGTTCGGCAGCCCGGCCGGCGCGAGTGCGGCGAGTGGGCTGCCGGTCGAGCCCTATCCCGGTGTCCTCGACCATGTGATGGGCAACGGTGTCGAGGCCGTGTACGGCGCGGGCGTCGGCGGCGGATCTCTCGTGTTCGGTTCTTTCACTCCCGTCCCCCGCCGCCAGGACTTCGACCACATCTTCCCGGCGGCCGCCGACTACGCGCAGCTCGCCCAGACCTACTTTCCGCGCGCCAAGGCCGGGCTCGGCGTCTCGCCGCTGCCCGCGGACATCCTCGCGCACCCGAAGTACATCGGCGCGCGGTCGTGGCTGAAGGTCATCGAGCGCTACGGAGCGTCCCCACACTTCTTCGACTTCGCGATCGACTGGGACATCGTCCGCGACGAACTGGCCGGCCGGGCAACCCCGTCGGTCACCGCGGGCGAACTGAGCTACGGCGTCAACAGCGGCGCCAAGAAGTCGCTCGACCGCAGCTATCTCCTCGCCGCCGAACGGACCGGCAACGTGTCCGTCAAGCCGATGCACGAGGTCTTCGACATCCGGCCCCGGTCACGGCGCGCCGGATTCGTCGTCACCGCACGGGTTCTCGACGAGCAGGGA
This sequence comes from Gordonia terrae, assembly GCF_001698225.1. Classification (NCBI taxonomy): domain Bacteria; kingdom Bacillati; phylum Actinomycetota; class Actinomycetes; order Mycobacteriales; family Gordoniaceae; genus Gordonia; species Gordonia terrae. The sequence continues at coordinate 2,721,098 of NZ_CP016594.1, read as the reverse complement.
CGCTCGGTGCGTACCGTCACCGCCGAGGCCGATCACCTCTTCATGGCCGCGGGGTCGTTCCACACCACTCGCTTGCTCGTCGAGGCGCGCGCCCAGGGGCGCCTCCCGCGGTTGTCGCCGCGCATCGGTGACGGCTTCGGCGTCAACGGCGACTTCCTCACCATCCGCGCGAACCCGCGTGAGGACTTCGGCGCCGTCCAGGGCGGACCGGGTTATGCCCGGATCTATGAGGACAACCTGCCCGGTGGGCCGGTCTCGATGGTCTACCAGGCCACCCCGCTGCCCGCGCCGCTCGGCAAGGCGGCGACCACCCACCTCGTCCAGGCCCACACCGACGAGCGCGGCACGATCGACTACGACCATCGCACGCGTCGGGCGCAGTTGAACTACCCCCACCCGGCCGACCGCAACGACCTGGACCGTCGCAGCAACGCATTCATCAGGCGGTTCCACGAACGCACCGAGGGCCGGTTCGGGTTCGGCGCGAACGGTACCCATGTGTCGTCGCGGGCGCTCGGATTCGGTTCCGCGAGCACCTATCACGGACTCGGCGGCGTGGTGATGGGTGCCGCGGCCGACATGGGCGGCGGCGTGCGCGGCTACGACAACCTGTGGGTCGTCGACGGCTCCTTCGTCCCGGGCGCCGTGGGCCTGGTGAACCCCGCGCTCACCATCACCGCTCTCGCGGAACGCACCATGGACAGGTTTCTCGCGACGCGGTGAGGGTCTGAGAAATCGGACACGACGCTAGGGTAATGTGACTCGCACCACCCCGAACGATCGTTAGATACGGCCGTTCGGGGTGTCCATCCCTTCGTCACGAGGAGCGCCTCCCTTGTTTCCTGGAGTCTTCGCGAAATCCACTCCCGACAAGCCGGCCGTCGTCCGTGCCGCGACCGGTGAGGAACTGACGTACCGGCAGCTGGACGAGAACTCGACCCGCCTCGCCAACTACCTCGAGTCCCTCGGCCTTCGCCGCGGCGACAGCATCGCCGTGGTCTCGGCCAACGACTTCCACGTGTTCGAGGTCTACTGGGCGGCCCTGCGGAGCGGCCTGTACGTGACCGCCGTGAACCACCACCTCACCGCAGCCGAGACCAACTACATCCTCGCCGACTGCAATGCCCAGGTCCTGTTCGCCGGCGCATCGGTCGTCGATGCCGTGTCGGCGTCCGGCGAGATCGAGGCACTGGCGGGCCCGGGACGACGCGTCGTCTGGGGCGGCGACCTCGACGGCTTCGACAGCTTCGACGAAGTACTGGCCAATGCCTCATCCGAACCCCGTACCGATCAGCCCCGCGGCACCGACATGCTCTATTCCTCGGGTACCACCGGCCGCCCGAAGGGCATCAAGACACCGATGCCCGAAGGACAGGTCGACGAGGTCCCCGACGCCTACACCGCGATCTTCGCGCCGATGTACGGCTACGACGACACCGCCGTCTATCTCTCCCCCGCACCGCTGTATCACGCTGCGCCACTGCGCTATTGCGGCATGACGAATTCCGTCGGCGGCACAGTCGTGATGATGGATCGTTTCGACCCGGAAGCAGCCCTCGCGGCCATCGAGAAGTACAAGGTGACCCACAGCCAGTGGGTCCCCACCATGTTCATCCGGATGCTCAAGCTCCCGGCGGACGTCCGCACCAAGTACGACGTCAGCAGCCTGAAGGTCGCCGTCCACGCGGCCGCGCCGTGTCCGGTCGAGGTCAAGCGGGCGATGATCGAGTGGTGGGGCCCGGTGATCCACGAGTACTACGCGTCCACCGAGGCCGCGGGTGCCACGTTCATCGGCCCCCAGGAGGCGCTGGACCATCCCGGTTCGGTGGGCAAGCCACTGCTCGGCGTCGTCCACATCTGCGACGAGGACGGCAAGGAACTCCCGACCGGCGAGGTCGGGCAGGTGTTCTTCGAACGCGAGGACGTGGCCTTCCAGTACCACAACGATCCGGACAAGACCCGCAAGGCCCAGCATCCCGAACACGAGAACTGGTCCACCACAGGCGATGTCGGGTACGTCGACGGGGAGGGTTACCTGTACCTGACCGACCGCAAGGCGTTCATGATCATCTCCGGCGGCGTCAACATCTATCCGCAGGAGGCCGAGAACGTCCTCATCAATCACCCCGCGGTGTTCGATGTCGCGGTGATCGGCGTCCCCGACGCCGACCTCGGCGAGGTGGCGAAGGCATGTGTCCAGCTCGCGGACGGTCACGAACCCACCGATCAGCTCGCCGAGGAGTTGATCGCGTTCACCACCGACAACATCGCGGCGTACAAGGCGCCCCGATCGGTCGACTTCGTCGACGAGCTGCCGCGCACGCCCACCGGCAAGCTCGTGAAGGGCGACCTGCGCAAGCGGTACTGGCCGGAGGTCCCGAGCACTCCAGTCGGCTGAGGCGGTGACGAGCCCTGGGGCCGGCATACCCCCTGCCGTCGGACATTAGCTTACGCTAAGCTAACTCGAACTGAGCTGTCCGTGTGAGTCGGACTCCGGCGAATCGACCGGTGCCGCACGATGTTCGGGGCTGGGAGTGCAGGGTTTGGACACACGCGTGGGGTACTCACCCGCACCGGTCGGCCGCGCATCGGTGGCCGACCGGGTCGCCGGGCGACTCGTCGACGCCGGTGTGCGGACCGCATTCGGCGTTCACGGCGCCAACATCGAAGACGTCTTCGACGCGGCCCTTCGGCATGCTCGATTGCGCCCGGTCGTCGCCAAGCACGAGTTCGGGGCCGGCGCGATGGCCGACGGGCACATGCGGCTCACCGGTGAGCCGGCCGCGATCCTGACCACGTCGGGCGGCGGGGCACTCAATGTCGTACCGGCGCTGGGCGAGGCCTACGACAGCCGTGTCCCGGTGATCGCCCTGATCGGTTCGGCGCCGACCCCCGCGGTGGGACGCGGCGGTTTCCAGGACATGCTCGATCCGCCCGACACCGTGGATCTGCGCGCGGTGTTGTCCGGTGTGACCGGCTTCTGCGAACTCGTCGACGAGCCGTCTGGTCTCGACCGGGTCCTCGACGCCGCGTTCGCCACCATGGCACGCGGTCTGCCGGCCGCGGTGATCCTGCCGAAAGACGTCCAGTGCTCGCCCTGGACGGGCGCAGATGCGAACGAAGACCGGCCGGAAGACACCGGCACAGTGCCCGCGGCCGTGGTCGACGGACTCGCCGACAGGCTCGCGGACGTCGTGCGCGACGGCGGGACCGTGTGCATCTGGGCCGGCGAGGAGGCGTCCCGTATCGAGATGTCGGTTGCGGTGGACGATCTCGCGCACCTTCTCGGCGCCGCGGTCGTGGTGTCCCCCGGTGGGCGCGACATCGGGCGCTCCACATGTTCCGGGGTCACCGGGGTGATGGGACATCCGTCGGCGCACCGCGCCGTGCGGCATGCGCAGTTGCTCCTGGTGATCGGCTGCCGGATGTCGATGACGGATCGCGCGGGCCTCGACGACGCGCTCGCCACGATCCCGATCGTCCATCTCGGCAGCGCACCGCCGCGCACACCCGCTGCCGCCGAACACATCCGAACCCCGCACCTCGCCGACACCGTCGACGCGCTCCGCAACTCGCTCGCCGACCGAGTCGGCCACCGGCGGTCGCCGCGGGCCCACCCGATCGACCATCTGCCCGTGGACCCGCCGTCGAGGGCCGTCGGGATGCGCGAGGTCCTTAACACCATCGGCGACGCCCTCCCCGAGCGAAGCGCGGTGTTCGCCGACGCCGGGAACACCGGCGCGGCGGCGATCCACCATCTCCCGTTCGGCGACGGGCGGTTCGTCGTCGCTCTGGGCATGGGCGGGATGGGATGGGCGATCGCGGCGGGGATCGGCTCCGCGATCGCCCGAGCCTCCGATGCCGACGGCCGGGTCGTCGTCATCGCCGGTGACGGCTCGTTCCTCATGCACGGCATGGAGATCCACACCGCTATCGAACACGATGCGCCGGTCACCCTCATCGTGCTCAACAACGACGCACACGGCATGTGCGTCACGCGGGAGGCGCGCTTCTTTCCCGGCGCGCCGAGCGTCAACCGGTTCCGCCACACCGACATCGCGGGTGGGCTGGCCGCGATGTTCGCCGGTCTGCCGGTGCGCTCCGCTCCCGACCTGGAGTCCCTGCGTTCGGCGTGCGACGAGCTGTTGTCACGTCCCGGACCGAATTGCATCGTCGTGGATGTCGATCCCGACGAGACACCCCCGTTCGCCCCATTGATCGCGAGAGGTACCCCATGACCACGCACGCCCCGGCCCTGTCCGACCTCGGGGACACCGCGGCCACGCTCGACGGCGTGGTCCGGGTGGAGACCCACCCCCGGTCCGCCAACACGGCACTCGTCGTCGACAAGGTCCGCTCGGTGTATCCCCATCACCAGGTGTTCGGCGACTTCTGCCCCGTGCAGGGCTACGTCGACGCACCCCCGCGCGAACTGTACGAATGGCTGGCCGACACCCGCTCACTCGAGGAATGGACCTACAGCACAAGAGGTTTCGAGCCGACCGGGAAGCCGAACCTCTGGGTCGGATACGACCGACTGAACGAGGACACCAAGATCTATGTCCGGATTGTGGCCAACGCCGAGTCCATGACCGTCGACTACCACTGCGCCTGGGACCAGGGAGAGCATCTCTGGATGATCTATCTGATGCGGGTCGTCGACGCGCAGCTCGTCCTGAACCGCCCCGGTTCGGTGGTCCTGTGGAACAACTGCCACCACCCGTTCTACGACGAGAACCCGTATCCCGACACCGCACCGGCCGGTCGCGAGGAGTGGGTCGGCGACCTGTGGGACATGTTCGGGGCCGGACACCAGATCGAACTCGACAACCTCACGGCCATCGCCGAACACCGCCATCGCCACGGCCTTCCGCTGACCCCCGAATGGATGCGCTCATGACCGCCGCCCCCGCCCCGCCGATCTCCCTCGCCGATCTCGCCACCTACCGGCCGGCCGCGCGGGTCCCTGCGGAGTTCTTCGCGCAGTACGCCGAGGACGACGAACTCGCCGACAACGTCATGTTCCGGGCACCGGCCTTCCGGCATCATGCGGCCGACGATGAGACCTCCGCGGACATGATCGTCGCCGCCGCACGCCGTCTGCTCGATCGGCACGGCGACACCTATCTCGACGACGTGGACGTCGTCCTCACCCACAGTCAGCTGCCGGAGGTCCCCGTCCGCGGGTGTGTGGGCGAGGTCGCCCATCGACTCGGACTCGCGCCGCGGACCGTACTCGACGTGCACAACGGCGGCTGCGCCGCATTCGTCCACCTGATCGAGATCGCCGGCGCACTGCTGCGCGCGGGCGGAGGTCGCAAGGCCCTGATCGGGTTGGCGCAGAACAGCGCCGGACAGATCTTCACCCAGGAGCAGGTCCGCGTGAAGGCCCAGGCCGCGATCCCCGGCGACGGGGCGGCGGTCGCGACCCTGACGCTCGGCGACTCCGGGAACCCGGTGCTGGGCACCGAGTCGCGGTCCTTCGGCCAGTTCTCGGCGGACATGACCGCCGTCGCGCAACCGGAGCGCAAGTACTGGGAGGCGGGTCCGGGACAGATCCACGTCGGCTTCACCGAGGCGAAGATCGCCAAGGTCCTGGCCCGCGGGAACCGGATGGTTCCGGAAGTGGCTGCGGCACTGGCCGACCGAATCGGCGTGCGACCCGCCGACCTGGATGTGCTCGTCACGAATCAGCCCAACCGGATCTTCCTGCGCAACTGGCGCGAGGCCCTCGAGCTGCCCGAGTCGCGGCATCCCGACACCTTCGACGAGTGCGGGAACCTGTTCGCGGTCGGAATCCCGATGACCTTGGACGCGGCTGTCGACGACGGACGGGTCCGTCCCGGAGATGTCGTGATGATGTCGGCGTTCGCCCACGCCGGCGACTTCGCCGCGGCCGGTGCGATCCGGTGGAGCGGACGTTCGTGACCGTCCTCCTCCCCGGCCCGGCGGGTGCACGCGTCGACGACTCGATCACGCACTCGACGGATACCGTGTGGTGCGACCGGAACGAGTCGGCGTACCCACCCCTACCCGCGGTCGTGTCCGCGCTCCGCCGTCACACGACCGCAGCGCACCACTACCCGTCGTTCCGTCCCGACCATCTGCGCAGGGCCATCGCCGAGCACACCGGGTCGGACATCGACCACATCACCGTCGGCGCCGGTGCGACCGCCGTACTCGCGGCGATCCTGCATGACTCGGCGACGCCACGCCGGGCGGCGGGCCACTTCGTCCCTCGGATCGCCACCCCGGCACCGACTTTCGAGGGTTTCGCGCTGCTCGCCGACGAGATCGGCCTGGTGCTCGACACGACGCCGCTGCTCGACGACGGGCGTCCCGACCTGGCTGCGCTCGCGGCCGCCGCGGGTCCCGAGACCGCGGCCCTCGTCGTGTGCAGCCCGCACAACCCGACCGGAGCGGTCCTGACCGACGACGAGGTGCGCGCGCTGCTGGCGTCTGTCGATCCGTCCATTCCGGTGGTCCTCGACCAGGCGTATGTCGAGTACAGCCGGGACACGCCCGATGTCCGGATGTTGCTCGAGGAGCACCCCAACCTGATCGTCGTCCGGACGTTTTCCAAGGCCCACGGCCTGGCAGGGCTGCGCGTCGGGTACGCGTTCGGGTCGGCGACCTCGGTGCGCGGCGCCCGGCGCCTCGAGATCCCGTTCGCGATCACCGCGGCCGCCGAACAGGCCGCCGCGCTGGCGCTCGGCGCGTCCGACGAACTGGCCGGGCGGGTCACGGCGATGCGCCGCGAACGCGACCGACTCGCCGACGCCTTGCGGCGTGCGGGCCATCCCGCGCTGCCGAGCGAGGCGAACTTCCTGTTCGTGCCGGGCGCCGACGGCATCGAGTTCGGCCGACGGCTCCGGGCGGCCGGAGTCGTCGGACGGGAATTCGACGGTCACGGCCACCGACTGACGGTGCCCGACCGGGCCGGTACCGACCGGGTCGTCGAGGCGATCAGGCGAGCTCGATGAGCTCCTGATACTCCTCGCTCCAGTGGTCCTCGGTGCCGTCCGGCAGCAGGATCACGCGCTGCGGATCGAGCGCGGCTGCGGCGCCCGGGTCGTGCGTCACCAGGACGACGGCACCGGTGTAGCTGCGCAAGGCGTCGAGGACCTGTTCACGCGAGATCGGATCGAGGTTGTTGGTCGGCTCGTCGAGGAGCAGCACATTCGCGGCCGACGACACCAGCCCGGCCAGAGTGAGACGGGTCTTCTCACCACCCGACAGCGTGCCGGCCGGCTGATCGAGCTGGGCGCCGCTGAACATGAACGCGCCCAACAGACCTCGGAGATCCTGCTCCCCGGCGTCGGGGGCGGCGTGTCGGATGTTCTCCCACACCGAGGCCTGATCGTCCAGGGTGTCGTGTTCCTGCGCGAAGTAACCGATCTTCAAGCCGAAGCCGGGCTCGATCTGTCCGGTGTCCGGCTTCTCCACTCCGGCAAGCATTCTCAGCAGCGTGGTCTTGCCCGCACCGTTGAGACCGAGGACGACGACCCGGCTGCCCTTGTCGATCGCGAGGTCGACGCCGGTGAAGATCTCCAGCGAGCCATAGCTCTTCGACAGACCGGACGTCATCAGCGGGGTCTTGCCGCAGGTGGCGGGTTCGGGGAACCGGATCCGCGCGGTGCGGTCGGCCACCCGCTCGTCGTCGAGGGCATCGATCATCCGCTCGGCGCGCTTCAGCATGTTCTGCGCGGCCGTCGCCTTGGTGGCCTTGGCACCCAGCTTCGCGGCCTGCGCACGCAGCGCGGACGCCTTCTTCTCGGCATTGGCGCGTTCCCGGCGACGGCGTTGCTCGTCGGTCGCCCGGGCATCCAGGTATCGCTTCCAGCTCATGTTGTAGATGTCGGCCTCACCGCGCACCGCGTCGAGGAACCACACCCGATTCACCACGTCGGCCAGCAGATCCACATCGTGGCTGATCACGACGAGACCGCCGTCGTGGTTCTGCAGGAAGCTGCGGAGCCAGGCGATCGAATCGGCGTCGAGGTGGTTGGTCGGCTCGTCCAGCAGCAGCGTGGTGTCGGACTTCCCCGAACCGTCCGACGCCGCGAACAGGATCCGCGCGAGTTCGATGCGGCGCCGCTGCCCGCCGGACAGTGTCCGAAGCGGCTGGTTCAGCACCCGATCGGGCAGCCCCAGGCTGTTGCAGATCCGCGCCGCCTCGGACTCCGCGACGTACCCGCCGAGCGACGCGAACCGCTCCTCGAGTCGGCCGTAGCGCGCCACGGCCTTGTCACGCAGCTTGTCGTCGGCGGCCTCGGCCATCTGCGCCTGCTGCTTCTCCATGTCGCGCAGGATCTGGTCGAGACCGCGGGCGGAGAGCACCCGATCCTTGGCCAGGACGTCGAGGTCGCCCTCCTTGGGGTCCTGCGGGAGGTAGCCGAGTTCGCCGGACCGGCGGATCGACCCCGCATAGGGTTCGGTCTCGCCGGCCAGGATGCGCAGCGTGGTGGTCTTGCCGGCACCATTACGGCCCACGAGGCCGATCCGGTCGCCGGGCTGAATGCGTAGGGCGTCGCCGGGCGCCGACAACAGGGTCCGAGCACCCGCTCGCACTTCCAGGTCGGTCGCGGTGATCACGACGGTCGATTCTACCGGTGCCGCGCCACTGGTTTGTCCACGCACGGGCCGGCGCACCGCATGCGCGAGTCGGCCCGCGGTGACATGGTGGCCCGATACGGTGTGGGGCGTGACGCACTCCACAACGATTCCGCAGAATTTTCCGCAGACCTCCGACCTGACCGGCCGCTCCGCACTGGTCACCGGTGCCAGTCGCGGCATCGGCGAGGCGATCGCGACCGAGCTGGCCCGACGTGGGGCGTCGGTCGTCATCACGAGCCGCAAGGCCGAGCCCCTCGAGGAGGCCGCCGGCCGGATTCGGGAGTCGGTGCCCGGCGCGACGGTCTCCGCGTGCGCGGGAAACACCGGCGACGCCGACGATCGGGCGGCCGCGGTGGCCGCCGCCGTCGCCCAGGGCGGCGGCATCCACATCCTCGTCAACAACACCGGCATCGCACCGCTGGCCGGCCCCCTGATGGATGCCGACCTGTCTGCCTACCGCAAGACGTTCGACACCAATGTGGTCGCCGCGCTGGGATTCGTCCAGGAGGCCTACCGGGCGGGCATGAAGGACACCGGTGGTTCGGTCGTCAACATCTCGTCCGTCGCGGGCCTGCGGTCGACCGGCGTCATCGCGGCGTACGGAACATCGAAGGCGGCGCTGATCCGGCTCACCGCCGAACTCGCCTGGGAACTCGGGCCGAACATCCGGGTCAACGCGATCGCCCCCTCGATCGTGCGGACCAAGTTCGCATCGGTGTTCACCGAAGGTGACAACGAGGCGCGTGCGGCGGCCTCGTACCCCATGAAGCGGATCGGCGAGCCCGAGGACGTGGCCCGCGCGGTCGCCTTCCTGGCGAGCGACGAGTCGGCGTGGATCACCGGCGAGACCCTCGCCGTCGACGGCGGCATGTTGGCGACCGGCGGTTCATGACATCGTCGTCCGACGCCACACCCCGTCCGGATCGCCGCCCGTGACGAAGGACGGGGTGTGAATTCCGGAGTCATCGTCGCGGGGGCCGGACCGGCCGGCCGTGCCCTCGCACACCGGCTGGTCGGTGCCGGTGTTGCCGTCACGCTGGTCGACCCGTCTCCCGATCGGGTCTGGCGGTCGACGTTCGCCTGCTGGTCCGACGAGTTGCCCGACTGGATCGATCCGTCCGCGATCGCCGCCCGCACCGAGCGCGTCGGCGTTGCGGGCCGCGACCTCGAGGAGGTCGCCCGCGGGTACACCGTCTTCGACACTCCGGGCCTGCAACGGTCACTGTCCCTGGACCGGGTTGCGACCGTGGCCGCCCGCGTGGTCGAGATCGACGGTGCGCGTGTGCATCTCGACGACGGAACGGTCCTGACCGGGGACGCGGTGGTCGACTCCCGCGGCGCGCTCCCCCACGACGCGCCCCGGCAGACCGCGTACGGGATCGTCGTCGGGGCGCGGACCGCCGGACCGATCCTGGCCGGACACGAGGCGATGCTGATGGATTGGCGGGGCGGCGCCGCGGACCGCCGGTCGCTGCCGTCGTTCCTGTACGTCGTGCCCCTCGGGGGCGGCGAGTACCTCCTCGAGGAGACCTGCCTCGCCGGGTATCCCGCCCTGGGCCTCGACGAACTCGAACGCCGACTCGCCGCCCGTCTGGGCGGGATGCCGACCGAGGTTCTGAGGGTCGAACACGTCGACTTCCCGCTGACCGGTTCGTCGCCACAACCGTGGCGCGACCCCACGTTCCGATTCGGCGCCGCGGGCGGCTTCAAGAACCCGACGACGGGCTACAGCGTCGCGACGTCGCTCATGTGCACCGACGCAGTGGTGGACGCGCTCGCCGCGGGTCGCGACCCCGCCGTCGACCTGTGGCCATCGTCTGCACGCGCGGTCCACAATCTGCGTCTACGCGGGCTCAGCGCGCTGCTGCGGCTGAGCCCGTCGCAGACCATCGCCTTCTTCGAGGCGTTCTTCGCGATGCCCGTTGCCGCCCAACGAAGTTACCTCAGCGGGCGCGACGACCTCACCGGCACGATGGGCGCGATGACGCGGGTCATCACAGCGGTGGACATGCGCACCCGCGCAGTGGTGGCACGCGGCGCCATGTCGACACCGGCGTGGGCCGGCGACACCGACTGATCAGCTCCGCAACGCCCGCCACCGCCGGATCACGTCGTCGACGTCGACGGTGTGCGCGACGACACTGTGCGGCAGCGCCATCTGACGCGACGCCAGATGTGCTTCGCGCACACGGCGATTGAAGTCGACGAGGATATCGCGGACCGCGTCCTCGTCGGCGATGTCGCGCAGCGATTCCGGGAAGTCCTGCGCCTCCCGGCGCAGTTGCAGCGGCGCCGGGAGCAACGCCGACGAGTCCAGATTCTCGTCGCGGATCTTCCGTTTCACCCACCAGTCGGGGTCGTCGCTGTCGGTGAGATCGAGGGGCTTGCCCGCACCCGGGAGATCGTCGAACTCGCCGCGTTCGGTCGCCTCGCGGATCATCCGCTCGACCCGTGATTCGAAGCGTCTCATGCGATCTACTCCTCGCACGGAAGGTGCTGTGGAACCGACGAGCGCCGGACCCGGTCATCGATCGTGACCGAAGCCGGCGCTCGGGGTGCCTGCGGCGTCTACTAGACGGTGAAGCCCAGAGCCCGCAGCTGCTCGCGGCCGTCGTCGGTGATCTTGTCGGGGCCCCACGGCGGCAGCCAGACCCAGTTGATCTCCAGCTCGGTGCACAGTCCGCTGCTGACCAGTGCTCCACGGGACTGGTCCTCGATCACGTCGGTCAGCGGACAGGCCGCCGAGGTGAGGGTCATGTCGATTTTGGCGACCGCGTCATCGGTCACCTCGATGCCGTAGACCAGGCCGAGATCGACGACGTTGATGCCCAGTTCGGGATCCACGACGTCGCGCATGGCCTCCTCGACGTCCTCGATGGCAGGCAGGGAGGTCGCGGGTGCCGGAGGTGTCCCCGTCACACCGGTGTCGGTCGGGGTGGTGGTCGTCGCTGTGTCGTCACTCATGCTGTCTCCGCTCGTGTCTCGTGACTGTCCATCGTCTGTGCGAGTGCGTCCTTGAACGCCATCCAGCCCAGAAGTGCGCATTTGACGCGCGCCGGGTACTTGCTCACCCCGGCGAAGGCGATCCCGTCGCCGATGACGTCCTCGTCCCCGGCGTCCTTGCCGCGCGAGGTCATCATCGAGTTGAACGACTCGACGGTGGCCAGCGCTTCCCCGACCGGCAGGCCGACGATCAGGTCGTGCAGCACCGATGTCGACGCCTGGGAGATCGAACATCCCTGTCCGTCGTAGGACACGTCGTCGATGCTGGAGCCGTCATCGGACACCGCGACGCGCAACGTCACCTCGTCGCCACAGGTCGGGTTGACGTGATGGACCTCGGCGCCGAACGGCTCACGGAGGCCGCGGCCGTGCGGGTGCTTGTAGTGATCGAGGATCACTTCCTGATACATCTGTTCCATCCGCATGGCTCAGACCGTCCCGAAGAACTTCTGCGCCTTCACGACCGCGGCGGCGAGCGCGTCGACCTCGGCGAACGTGTTGTACGCGGCGAACGATGCGCGTGCGGTCGCCGCGACACCGAAGCGCCGATGCAGCGGCCAGGTGCAGTGGTGACCCACCCGGATGGCCACGCCCTCGTCGTCGAGGATCTGGCCGAGATCATGCGCGTGGATGCCGTCGACGAGGAAGGCCACGGCCCCACCGCGATCCTCCGCGGTCGACGGGCCGATGATGCGCACCCCGTCGATGCCACCCAGCTGTTCGAGCGTCCGCGCCGTCAGCGCATGCTCGTGCGCGGCAACGGCGTCCATACCGAGATCGGTGAGATACCGCACCGCGGCGCCGAGTCCGACGACCTGCGAGGTCATCGGCACACCGGCCTCGAACCGCTGGGGCGGCGGGGCGTAGGTCGATGCCTCCATCGTCACGGTCTCGATCATCGATCCGCCGGTGATGAACGGCGGCAACGCGTTCAGCAGGTCCGACCTGCCGTAGAGGGCGCCGACGCCGCTGGGACCGAACATCTTGTGTCCCGAGAACGCGGCGAAATCGACGCCGAGAGCGCGGAAGTCGACCGCCATGTGCGGCACCGACTGGCACGCGTCGAGCACGACCAGCGCCCCCACCGCGCGGGCGCGCGAGACGAGTTCGGCCACATCGGCGACCGCGCCGGTCACATTCGACTGGTGGGTGAAGGCGACGACCTTCACCGACTCGTCGAGGGTCAGCGAGTCCAGGTCGATCCGACCGTCGTCCGTCACGCCGTACCAGCGCAGGGTCGCGCCCGTGCGACGGCACAGTTCTTGCCACGGAACGAGGTTGGCGTGGTGCTCCAGCTCGGTGATCACGATGGTGTCGCCGGACCCGAGAGCCGACCCGCCGAGGACGTCTGCCGACCTCGGGTCACCGAGGGTGTAGGTCACGAGGTTGAGCGCCTCGGTCGCGTTCTTGGTGAACACGAGCTCGTCGGCGGACGCGCCGACGAACGCCGCGATAACCTCGCGGGCATCCTCGTAGGCGTCGGTCGCCTCCTCGGCGAGCTGATGCGCACCGCGGTGCACCGCGGCGTTGTGATGCGTGAGGAAGTACCGCTCGGCGTCGAGCACCTGGACCGGACGCTGTGACGTCGCGCCGGAATCCAGGTACACCAACGGCTTCCCGTCGCGCACCGTCCGCGAGAGGATCGGGAAGTCGGCCCGCAACGCGGCGACGTCCAGTGCCGCGGAAGCCGCTGATGTTGCCTCTGTCGAGAGTGTCACCTGCTACACCTCCTGTGCTGACGGACTCGGACCGGTGGGTGGCTCAGCCGGCCTTGGCCGCCGAGGTGAAGCGCTCGTAGCCCTTCTCCTCGAGCACGTCGGCCAGCTCGGACCCGCCGGACTCGACGACACGGCCGTTGACGAAGACGTGCACGTAGTCGGGCTTGATGTAGCGCAGGATGCGGGTGTAGTGCGTGATGAGCAGAACCCCGCCGTTGTCGCGTTCCTTGTAGCGGTTGACGCCCTCGCTCACCACGCGCAGCGCGTCGACGTCGAGGCCGGAGTCGGTCTCGTCGAGGATCGCGATGCGCGGCTTGAGCAGGTCGAGCTGCAGGATCTCGTGGCGCTTCTTCTCACCGCCGGAGAAGCCCTCGTTGACACTTCGCTCGGAGAACGACGGGTCGATCTCGAGTGCCGTCATGGCCTCCTTGGTCTCCTTGACCCAGTGGCGCAGCTTCGGCGCCTCGCCGCGGACGGCGGTCGCGGCGGTCCGCAGGAAGTTCGACATCGAGACGCCGGGCACCTCGACGGGGTACTGCATCGCCAGGAACAGGCCGGCACGAGCGCGCTCGTCGACACTCATCTCCAGGACGTCCTCACCGTCGAGGGTGATCGAGCCCGAGGTCACCTCGTATTTGGGGTGGCCGGCGATGGCGTAGGACAGCGTCGACTTGCCGGAACCGTTGGGGCCCATGATCGCGTGGGTCTCCCCCGACTTCACGGTCAGGTTGACACCCTTGAGGATGTGGATGGGCTCGGCGTCGGTGTCGGTCTGCGCGACGTCGACGTGCAGATCGCGGATTTCCAGTGTGGTCATAGTCTCAGAATTCTTTCTCCGGGCTGGGGAAGTTCGTGTGGCTGATGTCCGGCGGTCAGGCGCCGGCGAGTTCGAGTTCTTGCTCGACCGCGGCGGACAGACGCTCGCGCAGTTCGGGCACACCGATCTTCGCGATCACCTCGCCGAAGAAGCCGCGGATGACCAGGCGGCGGGCCTGATCCTCCGGGATACCGCGGGCCTGCAGGTAGAACAGCTGCTCGTCGTCGAAACGTCCGGTGGCACTGGCGTGTCCGGCGCCGACGATCTCGCCGGTCTCGATCTCGAGGTTGGGCACCGAGTCGGCGCGCGCGTTGTCGGTGAGCACCAGGTTGCGGTTGAGCTCGAAGGTGTCGGTGCCCTCGGCCTCGGCGCGGATCAACACGTCACCGATCCACACGGTGTGGGCCTCGCGGCTCCGGTCACCCGAGACGTCACCCTGTAATGCGCCCTTGTAGACGACGTTGGAGCGGCAGTGCGGCTGGCTGTGATCGACGAGCAATCTCTGCTCGAGGTGCTGGCCGGCGTCGGCGAAGTACAGGCCCCACATCTCGACGTCGCCGCCGGGTGCGTCGTAGTGCACGATCGGCGACAGGCGAACCAGGTTGCCGCCGAAGCTGATCGCGAAGTGCCGGACCACCGCGTCGCGGCCCGCGCGCACGTGGTGCGTCGCGACGTGGACGGCGTCGTCCGCCCAGTCGTGGATGTTCACGACGGTCAGGGCCGCGCTGTCGCCGACGACGAACTCGACGTTCTCGGCGAACGTTCCACTGCCCTTCTGGTCGAGCACGACGACCGCACGAGCGAACGCCTCCAGCCGGATCTGGGTGTGGCCGAACGCGGTCTCGCCCTCGCCGGGGCCGGTGACCGTGACGGTGACCGGGTCGGCGAGTTCGACCTCGCGGCCGACGGTCACCACGGTCGCCTGCGTGAACGACGAATAGGCCTGAGCGGCAACACGATCGAACGGCACGCCGCCCTCGCCGAGTCGCGTGTCGTCGCGACCGACGGTCTCGACGGTCACACCCTCGACAGCCCCGGTCACATCGGTCGTGGCCTCGCCGGTTCGCTGCGCGGAACCGTCGTGCAGTCCGCGCAGACGACGGAACGGGGTGAACCGCCACGCCTCTTCACGAGGACTCGGCACCTCGAAGGCGTTGACGTCGAACGAGGTGAACAGCTCACCCTTGTTGACGACCGGCGCCTGGGAACCGGGGGTGGACACGGGCAGTGTGGGATCGGCCATCAGCCGACAGCTCCTTCCATCTGAAGCTCGATCAGGCGGTTGAGCTCGAGCGCGTATTCCATCGGGAGTTCCTTGGCGATCGGCTCGACGAAGCCGCGCACCACCATGGCCATCGCCTCGTCCTCGGTCAGGCCACGGCTCATCAGGTAGAAGAGCTGATCGTCACTGACCTTCGAGACGGTCGCCTCGTGACCCATCGTCACGTCGTCCTCACGGATGTCGACGTAGGGGTAGGTGTCACTGCGGGAGATCGTGTCCACCAGCAGCGCATCGCATTTGACCGTCGACCGGCTGCCGTGCGCGCCGTTGTTGATCTTGATCAGCCCGCGGTAGGACGCCCGGCCACCACCCCGTGCCACCGACTTGGAGACGATGTTGCTCGAGGTGTTCGGCGCGAGGTGGACCATCTTCGAGCCGGTGTCCTGGTGCTGGCCCGGGCCGGCGAAGGCGACCGAGAGAACCTCGCCCTTGGCGTGCTCACCGGTCAGCCAGACGGCCGGGTACTTCATGGTGACCTTGGAGCCGATGTTGCCGTCGACCCACTCCATGGTCGCGCCGGCCTCGGCCTTCGCGCGCTTGGTCACCAGGTTGTAGACGTTGTTCGACCAGTTCTGGATGGTCGTGTAGCGGCAGCGGCCGCCCTTCTTGACGATGATCTCGACGACGGCGGAGTGCAGCGAGTCGGTCTTGTAGATCGGCGCGGTACAACCCTCGACGTAGTGCACGTAGGCACCCTCGTCGACGATGATCAGCGTGCGCTCGAACTGGCCCATGTTCTCGGTGTTGATCCGGAAGTAGGCCTGCAGCGGGATGTCGACGTGGACACCCGGCGGTACGTAGATGAACGAACCGCCCGACCACACCGCGGTGTTCAGCGCGGAGAACTTGTTGTCACCGGCCGGGATGACGGTCCCGAAGTACTGCTGGAAGATCTCCGGGTGCTCCTTGAGCGCGGTGTCGGTGTCGAGGAAGATCACGCCCTGCTTCTCGAGGTCCTCGCGGATCGAGTGGTAGACGACCTCGGACTCGTACTGCGCCGCGACGCCGGAGACCAGACGCTGCTTCTCCGCCTCGGGGATGCCGAGCTTGTCGTAGGTGTTCTTGATGTCCTCGGGCAGGTCGTCCCACGTGGCGGCCTGCTTCTCGCTCGAGCGCACGAAGTACTTGATGTTGTCGAAGTCGATGCCCTCGAGCCCCGCGCCCCAGCCCGGCATCGGCTTCTTGTCGAAGATCTTGAGCGCCTTGAGGCGCTGCTCGAGCATCCACTCGGGCTCGCTCTTCTTCGACGAGATGTCGGCGACGACCGCCGGGGACAGTCCGCGCTTGGCGCTCGCGCCCGCGACGTCGGAGTCGGCCCAGCCGTAGCCGTACTTGCCGAGGGCGGCAATCGTCTCCTCTTGCGAGAGGGGCGCCGCTGGGGTCGGGGTGGCCGGATCGGTGACAGTCATCGCGTGGCCTTTCGGGTTGTCGTGGCAGTCGGTGTCGGAGCAGGGGTCGCGCGGCGCGATACGGGCTGGGTATCGGGATCCGCGCCGGCCCCGGGTGGGTCGGGTCTGGCCTCGTGCGTCCCGCCCGGCGGCGGGTGGATCGGCACATGGGTGGTGCAGGCGCAGTCACCGTTGGCGATGGTCGCCAGACGCTGCACGTGCGTGCCGAGGAGTTCGGTGAAGACCGCGGTCTCCGCCTCACACAGCTCCGGGAACTCGGTGGCGACATGTGCCACCGGGCAGTGGTGCTGACAGATCTGCAGGCCGGTCCCGACCTGACGGGTGTTGGTGGAGTACCCGGCGCTGGTCAGCGCGTCGGCGATCTCCTCGACGGTGTCGGCCACCGTCACCGGGTTCGTGCTCGGACGCACATCGGCGACGATGCGTTCGACGCGCTCCCGGGCGAATTCGGCAACCGCATCGGAACCGCCGAGATCGCGGAGCTTGCGCATCGCCGCGCCGGCCAGGTCGTCGTACGCGTGCCGCATCTTGCCACGACCGGACGCCGTCAGCTGGAAGTATTTGGCGGGACGTCCGCGGCCGCGCTGGCCGAAGCCCGGCGAGGCGACCTCGATGTCGCCGGCGCCCTCGAGGGCGTCGAGGTGACGACGGACACCGGCCGCCGAGATCCCGAGACGTTCGCCGATGTCACCCGCGGTGAGCGGGCCGTCCTCGACCAGAAGGGTGACCACGGCCTCGCGTGTCTGACCGTCGTGGTGCGCGTCGGCACCACCGGCCGTTCCCGTGGCGCCCGTACCAGCGGATGGCACGGCGCCGACGCCGCCCGAAGGCAGCACAACATCGTTCCGCATGGTTTTCACAACACGAGTGTGACGTAATTGCTTCCCGCCTGCCAGCAAGGGTGCCCTTATCGCGGGGGGTCGTGAGGCCACCACGTCCGGCGATTACAGTCGTCGTGTGCCCGAAACCACAGCTCCGCGCCGCGTGCCGGACTACTTCGGACTCGTGTGGACCCGGCTGCTCGGCGTGCTGACCTATCTCGGGTTGCGCAAACAGCGCCCCGCCGACGCCGTTCCCACCGACACCGATCGCGGCGACTACGGCAAGACCGTCGCCCGCCTCCACCACGACGACGAGCGCGAGGTCGGACCGCTCAACGCCGAGGAGACCCGCCGGCTGCGCCGCATCAAGCTGTTCGGCGCCACCGGTTCGGTCCTCATCCTCATCGGCGCCCTCGGTACCGGGGCGGTGCCCGTGCTGCAGAACCCGGTGGCCGGGATGCGGGTGCTGTCGCTGCCGTCGCGCATGTTCGGTACCGCGCTCGCACTGTCGATCGGCGGTGCGATCACGCTGGTCGTCGCGTGGCTGCTTCTTGGCCGGTTCGCGGTCGGCCGGTTCAGCGTCGAGGTCCGACACGGCCGGAGCCCGGAGCGCCGCATGAGCCGCCGCCAGGCCGACCGGACCCTCATGCTGTGGATCGCGCCGATCATCGTGGCGCCCCCACTGCTCAGCAAGGACATCTACTCCTACCTCGCGCAGAGCGCGATCGCGTTCCGCGGCATGGACCCCTATTCGGTGAGCCCCGTCCGCGGGCTCGGGGTCGACCACATCCTGACCAGGTCGGTCCCCAATCTGTGGCGGGACACCCCGGCGCCCTACGGTCCCTTTTTCCTGTGGATCGGCGAGGGCATCACCAAGGTCACCGGCGACAACATCACCGCCGCGATCTTCCTGCACCGCATCGTCGCGCTGATCGGTGTGGCCCTCATCGTCTGGGCACTCCCCCGGTTGGCACGCCGATGCGGGGTGTCCTCGGTGGCCGCACTCTGGCTCGGCGCGATGAATCCGCTGGTCATCCTTCATCTCGTCGGCGGTATCCACAACGAGGCCCTGATGCTCGGGCTGATGCTCGTCGGCCTCGAGTTGAGCTTCCGTGCGATCTACGGCGCCGAACGATTACGCCGACCCGGAACGCTCGTGCCCACCCGCGCGGGCTGGTTGCTCATCGCCGGGGGCGCGGTGCTCGCGGCGTCGGCGATGATCAAGGTCACCTCGATGCTCGCCCTCGGCTTCGTCGGCATCGCCCTGGCCATGCGTTGGGGCGCCACGCTGCCCGCCCTGCGGCATGCGCCGATCCGCGAGTGGTGGGGCCGGTCGCGCTGGTCGATCTACATGCTGAGCGCCTCCGCGGCGTTCTACGTGGTGGTCCTCGGCATCGTGATGATGGGCATCTCGCTCGGCACCGGACTCGGGTTCGGCTGGACCGGCACGCTGTCGACGGGCGAGATCGTCCGCTCGTGGATGTCGATGCCGACGCTGCTGTCGGTGACCACCGGACGGATCGGCGTGACCCTCGGTCTCGGCGAGCACACCCAGGCGATCCTCGAGGTGGCCCGACCCATCGGTCAGCTCGTCGCCGCACTGTTCATCGTCCGGTGGATGCTCGCCACCCTCGGCGGCCGGCTCCACCCGCTCGGCGCCCTCGGTGTGTCGATGGCCACAGTCGTGCTGTTCTTCCCGTTCGTCCAGGCCTGGTATCTCCTCTGGGCCGTCATCCCACTGGCCGCGTGGGCGACCGGCGCCTGGTTCCGGATCTCCACCATCGCCGCGTCGGCGATCATCGCCATCGTGGTGATGCCCACCAGTTCCAACACCAGCGGAGTGGTGCTGGCACAGGGACTTCTGGCAGGCGTGATCATGGTCGCGGTCCTCACTGCGCTGTTCTTCGAGGACCGCGCGCCCGGCCGCCGGCGTCGTCGTGACGAGGCCCCGACCGTCGACCGGGCACCGGCCGACCCGCCGTCGACACGACGTTGAGCACCTGCGTGGTGGGCCGGGTCACCGTTTTTCGTCCCTGGGCTCCGAGCGCCTAGTCTGACCTGTGTGCGAAGCACGACCTCTCGGCAGATCAGCGACGACGATCGAGTGAACGATCGTCGGCTCCGCGATCCCGGGTCATCATCCGCTGAGGTCGCCGCGGATCGGCCCGGGTCGGCCGGTCTCGCGGTCGAGATCAGCGGCCTGGTCAAACGCTTCGGCGACCGCACTGCCGTCGACCGGCTCGACCTCACCCTCCGTCGCGGCGAGATCCTGGCCCTGCTGGGGCCCAACGGTGCGGGCAAGACGACCACCGTCGAGATCTGCGAAGGATTCACCACGCCCGACGCCGGCACCGTCCGCGTCCTCGGACTCGACCCGGTCGCCGACAACGACGCGCTCCGGCGCCGCATCGGCGTCATGCTGCAGGGCGGCGGCGCCTACCCGGGTGCGCGTGCCGAGGAGATGCTGCGCCTCGTCGCGGCGTACGCGGCAGACCCCATCGACCCGGAGTTCCTCCTCGACGCGCTCGGCCTGACCGAGGTGCGTCGTACCTCCTACCGCCGTCTGTCCGGCGGCCAACAGCAGCGCCTCGCGCTGGCCTGCGCGGTCGTCAATCGGCCCGAACTGGTCTTCCTCGACGAGCCGACCGCCGGCCTCGACGCCCACGCCCGACTCGTCGTGTGGGAGCTGATCGACCGTCTGCGGGCCGACGGTGCGTCGGTGCTGCTGACCACGCACCTGATGGACGAGGCGGAAGAACTCGCCGACCACGTCGCGATCATCGACCACGGGCGGGTCGTCGCCGACGGCACACCCGCCGACCTCACCAGCACCGGCGCGGAGAACGAACTGCGTTTCACCGCACCGCGTGGTCTCGATCTGTCGATGCTGGTCCTGGCGCTGCCGGAGGATTACCACTGCACCGAGGCCACCCCCGGTTCGTATCTCGTGATCGGTCCGATGACGCCGCAGGTGCTGGCCACCGTGACGGCGTGGTGCGCGAAGATCAATGTCCTCGCCACCGATCTCCGGGTCGAGACCCGCAGCCTCGAAGACGTGTTCCTCGACCTCACCGGACGGGCCCTACGACCGTGACCTCCTCCGTTCCCACCGACGCGCAGCGTTCCGGCACATTCCCTGACGGCCTGTTCCGCCCGGCCCCGCGCCCGGCGTCCCTGCCCGCGATGATCGCCGCGCAATCCACCCTCGAACTCAAGCTCCTGCTCCGCAACGGCGAGCAACTGCTGCTCACGATGTTCATCCCGATCACGCTGCTCGTCGGGCTGTGCCTGCTGCCGATCGACACCGGCTTCGGGGACGGTCCGGCAGAGCGGGCGGCGCTGTTCGTCCCGGCGATCCTGACCGTCGCCGTGATGTCGACCGCGTTCACCGGACAGGCCATCGCCGTGGGCTTCGACCGTCGCTACGGCGCCCTCAAACGCCTCGGCGCCACGCCGATTCCGCGCTGGGGGATCATCGTGGGCAAATCGATCGCCGTGCTCCTGGTGGTCGCGTTGCAGTCGGTGATCCTGGGCGCGATCGGTGCCGCGTTCGGCTGGCGCCCGAGTCCCGTCGGCCTGCTCATCGGCGCGGTGGTCCTGGCGGTCGGCACCGCGTGCTTCGCGGCGCTCGGTTTGTTGCTCGGCGGCACGCTCAAAGCGGAAGTCGTCCTGGCGCTCGCGAACCTGCTGTGGTTCGCGTTCATCGGCCTCGGCAGCCTGGTCGTCGTCGACTCCAACATCCCCGACGCCGTGCACTGGATCGCGCGGTGCATCCCGTCGGGGGCCCTGAGCGAGGCACTCGAGATGGCCTCCGAGGGTTCGTTCGACGCCTTCGGGGTGGGTGTCTTGCTGGTGTGGGCCGCGGTGGCCGGCACCTTGGCCGTGAGGTGGTTCCGATTCCGATGACATCCGATACTTCGAACGCACCGGCCGGGTCCCGGTCCGGCGCGCGACCCACGTCCGCCGACGACGCACCGCGCCAGCTGACCGGTCCGTGGCGGTTCGTCCCCGGCTTCGGCCGGCCGACAGCCCGATTCGTACACCGTTGGGCCATCGCGCTGCTGATCTCGAACGTGGGCATCGTCGCAACCGGCGGCGCCGTACGCCTCACCGGCTCGGGACTGGGTTGTCCAACCTGGCCACGGTGCACCGACGAGTCGTTCGTGCCGCACGGTGAACTGGGTCTGCACGGCGCGATCGAGTTCGGCAACCGCCTCCTCACCTTCGTGTTGGTCGTCATCGCGATCGCGACCTGGGTGGCGGTCCTGCGCCTCGCCGGGTCCGCACGACGCGACAAGTGGCTGGTCACGCTGATCGCGCTCGGCATCCCCTTCCAGGGTGTCATCGGCGGCATCACGGTGCTCACGCAGCTCAACCCGTGGGTCGTCGCGCTGCACTTCCTGCTGTCCATGGCCTTGGTGTCCGCGTCCACCGTCCTGGTCTTCCGGATGCGCCCCTACCCGACTCCCGCCGCGCCGGACTCGCCCGACCCCGACGCCCCGCCGACCGCGACCCGCCGGCTCGGCATCTATCTCGCCTGGCTCGTGTACGTCGTCACCTGGGCGGCGATCTACCTCGGCACGGTGGTGACCGGCTCCGGCCCCCACGCCGGCGACGCCGACGCCCCGCGCAACGGTCTGGACCCGGGCAATGCGACGCAGTTGCACGCTGACGCCGTCTTCGCTCTCGTCGGGCTGGCGATCGCCGCCCTCGTCTACGCGCGCGTCTTCGCGCGTCCGCAGCAGCGGTCGGCCGTGGTGTTCATGCTGCTGCTGCTGTTGCAGGGTCTGATCGGGTTCGTCCAGTTCGCCACCGACCTGCCGATCGCGCTCGTCATCGCGCACATGTTCGGCAGCGCGGTCCTGCTCATCGGAGCCACCTGGCAGCTCCTGGTCGCGCGAGACACGGGCACGAAAAATGCAGACCCGCTGCGCGAGTCTGCCTGATCGACGCCGACCTCAGAGAATGGCGCGGTTGCGTGCGCGCGGGAACCGCTTCTGCCGCGCGACCCAACCGGCCATCTTGCGGTAGTGCGACGTCGACACCGTCGTCTCCGACGTGAGGTCACGATCCCATTCGGCGATCTCGAGACCGTCGACCGCGTCGACCACTGCCTGCGCCGTGGCGAGGTCGGGAACGACCCGGTCACCGAGGATGCCGTTCGCGTCGCCGACCAGCGTGATACGCACACCGGCGTCGCCGATCGCCTGGAGGACGACCTTCGCGCTCCCACCCTCGCGTGCGACGAACTTGCGTACCGAGGCGACGACCTCGGTGGGTGCCTCGACCTTCTGCTGCGTGCTCGAGTTCTCGTCGGCGGTGGTGTTCGTCATGGGGGTCAGCATACCGGGACGATTTCGGCGTGTAGAACGGTGTCGTGCGAGCTATCCAGGTGACCCGCCACGGCGGACCCGACGTCCTGACCTTCGGCAGCATCGACGACCCCATCCCCGCTCCCGACGAGGTGATCGTCCGGACCGCCGCGGTGGGCGTCAACTTCATCGACACGTATCTGCGCCGCGGCCTGTATCCCTCGACGCCGCCCTACATTCCCGGCACCGAGGGTGCCGGCGTCGTCGTCGCGACCGGCTCGGAGGTGACCTCGCTGCAGGAGGGGCAACGCGTGGCGTGGTGCGCGGCGCCCGGTTCCTATGCCGAGCTCGTCGCGGTCCCGGCGTCGAAGGCAGTGCGGGTGCCCGACGCGGTCGACGACGCGGTGGCCGGCTCGTCGCTGCTGCGCGGCCTCACCGCGCACTACCTCCTGGACGGGAGTGCTCGTCCACAGGCCGGCGATCCGATTCTCGTGCACGCCGGTGGCGGCGGTGTCGGACTGATCCTCACCCAGCTCGCCAAGCGTCGCGGACTGACGGTCATCACGACGGTGTCGTCCGACGAGAAGGAGGAACTCTCCCGGGCGGCGGGCGCCGACCACGTCCTGCGCTACGGCGACAACCTCAGCTCCCGGGTGCGTGAACTGACCGACGGGCGCGGCGTGCCGGTGGTCTACGACGGTGTCGGCGCCGACACCTTCGAGCAGTCGTTGGCGTCGACGGCGATCCGGGGGATCGTCGTGTTGTTCGGGGCGGCAAGCGGTCCGGTGCCCCCGTTCGATCTCCAGCGGCTCAACCCGGCGGGATCACTGTCGGTGACCCGGCCGACGCTGGCCCACTTCACCGACACGGCCGAGGAACTCGACTGGCGAGCCGGTGAGTACTTCGAGGCGATCGTCGACGGCGGCGTGGAGGTGCGCGTCGGTCAGCGGTACCGACTGGCCGACGCGGCGGTCGCGCACGCCGACCTGGAGGCTCGCGTCACGACAGGCACCACGGTGCTGCTGCCGGCCGGGGTGTGAGCCGGTCTCAGAAGTACGACGAGATGGTCTGCAGTCCGACGACCGCGTCGATCGCGAGTCCGCAGAACACGATGGCGAGATACTCGTTGGACTGCAGGAACACCTTCAGCGGAGCGACCTCGGCACCACGCTTGGTGTCGCGGTAGAGCTTGTGCACGCGCTCCAGGAACCAGCCACCGGCAGCCAGGGCGATCACGGTGTAGATCCAGCTGGTCGCCGGGATGAGCAGGAGCGAGCTCACCACGGTGAGCCACGTGTAGATCAGCATCTGCCGGGTGACGCGTTCCTCGGTCGCGATGACCGGGAGCATCGGCACGCCGGCCGCCTTGTAGTCCTCCTTGTAACGCATCGCGAGCGCCCAGGTGTGCGGCGGCGTCCAGAAGAAGATGACGGCGAAGAGCACGATCGGCTGCCAGCTCAGCGAGCCGGTGACCGCGGCCCAGCCGACCAGGGTCGGCATGCATCCGGCGGCACCGCCCCAGACCACGTTCTGCCAGGTGCGGCGCTTGAGGATGAGCGTGTAGACGCCGACGTAGAAGAGGATCGTCGCCGAGACGAGCAGCGCCGAGAGCAGATTGGCGGCGAAGTACAGCACCGCGAACGACGCCGCCCACAGGAGGAGTCCGAAGATGAGGGCGCTGCGGGTCGCGACGGCACGGCGTGCCAGCGGACGCCGGGCGGTGCGCTTCATCTTCTTGTCGATGTCCGCGTCGGCAACCATGTTGAGTGTGTTGGCACTCCCGGCTCCGAGCCAGCCGCCGATCAGCGTGAAAGCGATGACCGCGATGTCGACGTGGCCCCGGTCGGCCTGCAGCATGACCGGGATCGTCGCGACGAGAAGCAACTCGATGACACGCGGCTTGGTCAGTGCGATGTAGGCGAGCACCGTCGCACGCACGCGCCCGGCCCACGACTGATCGGCCGGCGCGACCTCATCGGTCGATACCTGCGGATTCGATGCGGTGTCGGTCGAGTGAGATGCGGCGGAACTGTCCCCGCTCACACGCTCCCCTATCCTCACGAACACTCCTCGTCCGCCCGCACAGACGCCCGCGGGCTACTACAGAGCATGGTAGACGTTTGCCTTTGCGAACCGTGAATCGAGGCGGGGCGACGACGCGAGCGGGCCCACGACCGGCGACGACACCCGAACTCGCCGGTAACCATCGGTCGCCGCGCAGCGTGTCCCCCGCGCCGATTACTCTGGACTCGTACGCGCCGACGATCGTCGGTTGCCCGAATACGGATGGCCCAGTACCCATCGCCCCGAGTACCGATCACCCAGTACAAGACGGACCGAGTACGAATCGCACCGAGCAGGCACAGGAGACAATCAGCATCGTGGCCGACACAGACGAGATCCGCGCATTGACCACCCCCCGTCACCCGGACGACTGGACCGACCTCGACACCCGCGCCGTCGACACCGCCCGGATCCTGGCGGCCGACGCAGTGCAGAAGTGCGGAAGCGGCCACCCCGGCACCGCGATGAGCCTCGCGCCGCTCGCCTACACCTTGTTCCAGCGGGTGATGCGTCACGACCCGACCGACACCGACTGGGCCGGCCGCGACCGCTTCGTGCTCTCATGTGGACATTCGAGCCTCACGCTCTACATCCAGCTCTATCTCGGTGGGTTCGGGCTCGAGCTCTCCGACATCGAGGCGCTGCGGACCTGGGACTCCCTCACACCCGGTCACCCCGAGTTCCGCCATACGCGGGGCGTCGAGATCACCACCGGACCGCTGGGTCAGGGTCTGGCCTCGTCGGTGGGTATGGCGATGGCCGCCCGTCGCGAACGCGGCCTCTTCGACCCCGACGCCGCGCCCGGCAAGAGCCCGTTCGACCACTACATCTATGTCATCGCCTCGGACGGCGACATCGAAGAAGGCGTGACGTCGGAGGCCAGCTCGCTGGCGGGCACCCAGCAGCTCGGCAACCTGATCGTGTTCTACGACCAGAACCAGATCTCGATCGAGGACGACACCGACATCGCCCTCTCGGAAGATGTCGCCAAGCGCTACGAGGCCTACGGGTGGCATGTGCAGACCGTGGAGGGCGGCGAGGACGTCGTCGCCATCGAGGCGGCGATCAAGGCAGCCCAGGAGGTCATCGACCGGCCGTCGATCATCTGTCTGCGCACGATCATCGGCTACCCCGCGCCGAACATGATGAACACCGGCATGGCGCACGGCGCGGCCCTCGGTGAAGACGAGGTCGCGGCGACGAAGAAGGTCCTCGGGTTCGACCCGGAGAAGAACTTCGAGGTCACCGACGAGGTGATCGGCCACACCCGCAAGCTGGTCGACCGCGGCGCGGAGGAGCGCACGGCGTGGACGTCGTCGTTCGACGCCTGGGCGGAGAAGAACCCCGACGCGAAGAAGCTGTTCGACCGGCTCACCGCCCACGAACTGCCCGAGGGTTGGACCGATGTGCTGCCCAGCTGGAACGTGGGCGACAAGGACGTCGCGACCCGCAGCGCGTCGGGCAAGGTCCTCGGCGCCCTCGCGCCCGTGCTGCCCGAGCTGTGGGGCGGCTCGGCCGACCTCGCCGGCTCGAACAACACCACCATGGACGGCGAGCCGTCGTTCGGACCGACGTCGATCAGCACCAAGAAGTGGTCGGCGAACCCGTACGGCCGCACCCTGCACTTCGGCGTCCGTGAGCACGCGATGGGATCGATCCTGTCGGGCATCGCCCTGCACGGTCCGACCCGCGCCTACGGCGGCACCTTCCTGCAGTTCGCCGACTACATGCGTCCCGCGGTCCGCCTCGCGGCACTGATGGAGATCGACCCGATCTACGTCTGGACCCACGACTCGATCGGTCTGGGCGAGGACGGCCCGACCCACCAGCCGATCGAGCACCTGGCCGCGCTGCGGGCGATCCCGAATCTCGACGTCGTGCGTCCCGCCGATGCCAACGAGACCGCCTACGCGTGGCAGCACCTGCTGACCCGCCGCAACCACCCGGTCGGCCTGGCGCTCACCCGCCAGAACATCCCGATCCTCGAGGGCACCTCCGCGCAGGGAGTCGCCAACGGCGGATACGTCCTGAGCGACTCCGAGGGCGACCCCCACGTCGTGCTCATCGGCACCGGCTCCGAGGTCCACCTGGCCGTCGATGCACAGAAGGCGCTGGCGGAGAAGGGAATCAAGGCGCGCGTCGTCTCGATGCCGTGTGTCGAGTGGTTCGACGAGCAGCCGCAGGGCTACCGCGACCACGTGTTGCCGCCGTCGGTTCCGCGCGTGGCGGTCGAAGCCGGCATCGCCATGCCCTGGTACCGCATCGTCGGCGCCGGTGGCGAGATCGTCTCGATCGAGCACTTCGGGGCCTCCGCCGACTACAAGGTGCTGTTCACCAAGTTCGGCATCACCGCCGAGGCCGTGACCGCGGCCGCCGAGCGCGCCGTCGCAGGCTGAGCGCCCACAACCCAAGAGGAGAGAATCGTGACCCAGAACGAGAAGCTCGCCGAACTGTCCGCCGCCGGAGTCTCGGTGTGGCTGGACGACCTGTCCCGGGACCTGATCAGCTCAGGCGATCTCGCGGACCTCATCGCGACCAAGTCGGTCGTCGGGGTGACCACCAACCCGTCGATCTTCCAGGCCGCGCTGTCGAAGGGCAATGCCTACGACGACCAGGTCAACGAACTGGCCGCACGGGGTGCCGACGTCGACGCGACCATCCGCACGGTCACCACCGACGACGTGCGCAACGCCTGTGACGTCCTCGCCCCGACCTTCGAGTCGACCGACGGCGTCGACGGACGCGTGTCGATCGAGGTCGATCCCCGCCTGGCCCACGACACCGACGCGACGGTGGCACAGGCCGTCGAACTGTGGAAGATCGTCGACCGGCCGAACCTGCTCATCAAGATCCCGGCCACCGAGGCCGGGCTCCCCGCGATCAGCAAGGTCATCGCCGAGGGCATCAGCGTGAACGTCACGCTGATCTTCTCGGTCGAGCGCTACGAGAAGGTCATCGAGGCCTACCTCGACGGACTCGACGCCGCGGGCCAGGCCGGTCATGACCTCTCGCGCATCCACTCGGTCGCATCGTTCTTCGTGTCGCGGGTCGACACCGAGATCGACAAGCGGCTCGACGCCATCGGCACCCCGGAGGCGGTCGAGCTGAAGGGCAAGGCGGCACTGGCCAACGCGCGCCTCGCATACTCGGCCTACCAGCAGGTCTTCGAGGTCGAATCCCGCTTCCCCGACCTGCTCGCCAAGGGCGCCCGGCCGCAGCGCGCCCTGTGGGCGTCGACGGGTGTGAAGAACCCCGACTACCCGGACACCCTCTACGTGAGCGAGCTCGTCGCACCCAACACGGTCAACACGATGCCGGGCAAGACGATGGACGCCTTCGCCGATCACGGCTGGGTCAACACCGACTCCATCATCGGTCTCGCCGCGGAGTCGCAGGAGATCTTCGACAAGATCGCCGCGATCGGTGTCGACGTCGTCGACGTCTTCAAGGTTCTCGAAGACGAGGGCGTCAGCAAGTTCGAAGACGCCTGGAACGACCTGCTCAGCGCGACCGCCGAACAACTGTCCGCGGCGAACAAGGGCTGAACCCAGGTGGCGGGAGGCGAGGACTCAACCGGAACCGGTCCGTGGACCAACCCGCTCCGTGACCCCCAGGACAAAAGGCTGCCGCGCATCGCGGGACCGTGCAGCCTGGTCATCTTCGGGGTCACCGGCGATCTGGCACGCAAGAAGTTGATGCCTGCGGTCTACGACCTCGCCAACCGGGGCCTCCTGCCACCGTCCTTCGCCCTGGTCGGTTTCGCCCGGCGCGACTGGACCGACGAGGACTTCAGCGCCGTCGTCCACGACGCCGTCCGCGACCACGCGCGAACCGGATTCCGCGAAGAGGTGTGGGAGCGGCTCGCCGAGGGATTCCGGTTCGTGCAAGGCGCTTTCGACGACGACGCCGCCTTCGACAGGCTGCGCGACACGCTCAAGTCACTCGACGCCGAACGCGGGACCGACGGCAATCATGCGTTCTACCTGTCGATCCCGCCCAAGGCGTTCCCCGAGGTCTGCGAGCAACTCGAGCGCAGCGGGCTCGCCGCCCCCACCGGCGACAGCTGGCGGCGGGTGGTGATCGAGAAGCCCTTCGGTCACGACCTCGAGTCCGCCCGCGAGCTGAACGCGATCGTCAACAACGTCTTCCCGGAGTCGTCGGTGTTCCGGATCGACCACTACCTGGGCAAGGAGACCGTCCAGAACATCCTGGCCCTGCGGTTCGCCAATCAGCTGTTCGACCCGCTGTGGAGTTCGCACTACATCGACCACGTCCAGATCACCATGGCCGAGGACATCGGCCTCGGCGGTCGGGCCGGTTACTACGACGGCATCGGCGCGGCCCGCGACGTCATCCAGAACCACCTGCTCCAGCTCATGGCCCTGATCGCGATGGAGGAGCCGATCTCCTTCGAGCCCAAGCAGTTACAGGCCGAGAAGATCAAGGTTCTCGCCGCGACACGCAACGCCATGCCGATCGACGAGAACACCGCCCGCGGCCAGTACGGCCCCGGTTGGCAGGGCAGCGAGAAGGTGCCGGGCCTCAAGGAGGAGGAGGGTTTCGCGAAGGACTCGACCACCGAGACCTTCGCCGCCATCGCCCTGGAAGTCGACTCCCGCCGCTGGGCGGGCGTGCCGTTCTACCTGCGCACCGGCAAACGGCTGGGGCGGCGGGTCACCGAGATCGCGCTCGTCTTCAAACGCGCGCCGCACCTGCCGTTCGACCAGACCATGACCGAGGAGCTCAGTCAGAACGCGCTGGTGATCCGGGTCCAGCCGGATGAGGGCATCACCCTTCGCTTCGGCTCCAAGGTCCCCGGGTCGAGCATGGAGGTCCGGGACGTCAACATGGACTTCAGCTACGGCACCGCCTTCACCGAGGCGTCCCCGGAGGCCTACGAGCGGCTCATCCTCGACGTCCTGCTGGGTGAACCCTCGCTGTTCCCCGTGAACGAAGAGGTCGAGTTGTCCTGGCGCATCCTCGATCCGGTGCTCGAACACTGGGCCGCGTCGGGGTCGCCCGACACCTACGAGTCCGGGACGTGGGGTCCGCGTTCGGCCGAGGAGATGATGGCCCGGACCGGTCGCGCGTGGCGCCGACCGTGACGAGAAGTCCACACGCCCTCACCGACCGTTCCGTTCAGGAGGCCTCCCGATGATCGTCGAACTGCCCGACACGTCGACCGGAAAAGTCGCGAAGAAGATCATCGAGGTGCGCGCCGCGGGTGGCGCACTGAGCCTCGGGCGCGTGCTCACCCTGGTCGTGTGCGTCGAACTCGGCGAACCGATGGAAGGTGCCATCGAGGCCGCGGTGGGCGCCAGCCGCGAACATCCGAGCCGCGTGATCGTCGTGTATCGCGGTGTGCGCGAGGGTGACTCTCGGCTCGATGCGCAGATCCGCGTGGGCGGGGACGCCGGCGCCTCCGAGGTGGTGGTGCTGTCGCTTCAGGGTGAGCTCGCCGACCACCCGGACAGTGTCGTGACCCCGTTCCTCCTCCCCGACACCCCCGTCGTCACCTGGTGGCCCGGTAAAGGGCCCGAGCGGCCCGCCGACGATCCACTCGGCAAGCTCGGACACCGGCGCATCGTCGACGCCGGCAAGGCCGACGACTCGCTCGCGGTACTCGCCCAGCGGCTCGCGACCTACTCCCCCGGCGACACCGACCTCGCCTGGACTCACGTCACACACTGGCGCGCGATCCTCGCCTCCGCATTCGACCGTCCGCCGCACACCCCGGTCACCGAGGTCCAGGTGACGGGCGCGCAGAACTCGCCGTCGGTGGATCTCCTCGCCGGGTGGTTGCGGTCGACCCTGCGGGTTCCGACGCGACGACGCCGCGGCAGTTTCGAGATCCGGCTCCTCCGTGACGACGGCCCGACCATCCTCGCGGTGGACGAGGAGAACAACGCGGTGCTCTCGATGCCGGGCAAACCCGACGGACGCGTGGCGATGGGCCGACGCGAACTGCCCGCCTGTATCGCCGAAGAATTACGACGACTCGACACCGACGAGGTGTATGTCGAGGCACTCAAGGGAGTGCCCGAGGTCGAGTTCGCAGACGACGCCGAAGGAGTTGCCGCCCGATGACCACCGAGACCCTCGTCTTCGATTCCAAGCAGCAACTGGTCGAGACCGCCGCCACCCGGTTCGTGGACCTCGTCACCCGCGCGCAGGCCGAACGCGGCGTCGCCAGCGTCGTGCTGACCGGTGGCAGCAACGGTATCGGAATCCTCACGGCACTGGCCGCGGACAGCGGCACGATCGACTGGTCCAAGGTCGACATCTACTGGGGCGACGACCGATTCGTCCCCGCCGACGATCCGGAACGCAACTCCGGTCAGGCACGCGAGGCACTCCTCGACAAGGTGCCCGTCGACCCGTCGCGGGTGTTCCCGATGGCACCGTCCGATGGTCCGCTCGGCGACGACATCGAGGCAGCCGCCGCCGACTACGCCGCGATCCTCGCCGGGCGGTCGAGCGACGGGGTGGCACCCGAGTTCGACCTCCACCTGCTCGGCATGGGTGGTGAGGGGCACATCAACTCATTGTTCCCGCACACCGCCGCCACCGCGGAGACCACGAAGTCGGTTGTCGCCGTCGAGGATTCACCGAAACCGCCACCCCGCCGGCTCACCCTGACCCTGCCCGTGGTGAACCGCTCGCGGCAGGTGTGGTTCCTCG
The DNA here is from genome assembly GCF_001698225.1 of Gordonia terrae. Taxonomy (NCBI): domain Bacteria; kingdom Bacillati; phylum Actinomycetota; class Actinomycetes; order Mycobacteriales; family Gordoniaceae; genus Gordonia; species Gordonia terrae. Next base: position 2,689,375 of record NZ_CP016594.1, on the reverse strand, counting down.
TCGCCGGGGCCGACAAGTCCGAGGCCGTCGGCGCCGCCCATCGCGGTGCGGATCCGGCCGACTGGCCCGCCGCGGGCGCCCGCGGCACCGAGGAGACGATCTGGTTCCTCGATGACGCGGCCGCTGCCGAACTGACCTGATTCCCCGGCTAGCCCGAGTTCCGTAGCGCGGTCGCGAGACCGTTCATCGTGAGCTGGATTCCGCGTCGGACGATGGGGGTGTCCTCCCCCGCCCGGAAGCGGCGGAGCAACTCGACCTGCAGCAGGTTCAGCGGTTCGAGGTACGGAAACCTGTTGTACACGGACCGCTTGAGGGCGGCGTTGTCGTGGAGCAGGTCGTCGGTGCCGGTGATCTTCGCGCACATCGCTATCGTGCGTTCGTGTTCGTCGACGATCATGCCGAACACCTTGTCGCGCAACTCCTCGTCGGGGACGAGCTGCGCGTACCGGTGCGCCAGACCCATGTCCGACTTCGCCAGCACCTGGGCCATGTTCGACATGACGGTCCGGAAGAACGGCCACTTCGCGTAGTAGCGGCGCAGGGTCTCCAGGCGGTCCGGGTCGTCGGCGACCCATTCCTCGAACGCCGACCCCGTGCCGTACCAACCAGGCAGCATCACGCGTGACTGCGTCCACGACAGGACCCACGGGATCGCGCGCAGATCGGAGATCTTCTCGGTCTGCTTGCGCGACGCCGGACGGCTGCCGATGTTGAGCGCGCCGATCTCCGACAGCGGCGTCGAGGTGGTGAAGTACTCGACGAAACCCGGTGTCTCGTGCACCAGGCGGCTGTAGGCGGCGCGGGCCTTCGCCGCGATGTCGTCCATGATCTCGTAGGCCGAGTCGGACTCGTCACCGAGGCCCTCGGTGTCCAGGAGCGAGGACTCGATGGTCGCGGCGAGCAGGGTCTCGAGATTGCGCCGCGCCGCGACCGGCTCGGCGTATTTCGCGGCGATGATCTCACCCTGCTCGGTGATGCGCAGCGAGCCCTGGACTGCGCCCGGCGGTTGGGCCAGGATGGCGTCGTAGCTGGGACCGCCGCCACGGCCGACGGTGCCCCCGCGTCCGTGGAACAGCCGCAACCGAATCCCCGACTGCGAGGCCGCGTCGACCAGATCGAGTTCGGCACGGTAGAGCGCCCAGTTGGCGGCCATGTAGCCGCCGTCCTTGTTGGAATCGGAGTAACCGAGCATGATCTCTTGGATCCCGTTTTGGGAGTCCACCATCGCTCGGTAGAACGGGACGTCGAGGACCGCGAGCAGTGTCTGCGCACCCTGCTGGAGATCCTCGATGGTCTCGAAGAGCGGGACCACCCGAACCGTACACCGCGGCGTACCGTCATTTGGGTCGTAGAGGCCGGCCTCCTTGAGGAGGATCAGCGCCTCGAGCATGTCACTCACCGAGGTGCACATGCTGATGATGTAGTTGGGCACCGCCGCCGGCCCGAAGGTCGCAACCGCTCGGGCGGCGGCCCGGACGATACCGAGCTCCTTGGTCGCGAGCTCGCTGAGTTCGGCGTCGGGGCTGGTCAACGGACGACGCGCGCTCAGCTCGGCCGAGAGGATCTCCACTCGCGCGGACTCCTCGAGCGACGCGTAGTCCGGGTGCACCCCCGCCCACGCGAGCAGCTCGGCGACCACTTCCTCGTGCGTGTCGGAGTTCTGCCGCATGTCCAGCCCGGACAGGTGGAAGCCGAAGGTGCGCACGGCTTCCCGGAGTGCGAGCAGCCGATCGTCGGCGATCGGGTCGTCGTTGTTGGCGCGGAGTGCGCCGTCGATCACATCGAGGTCGGCGAGCAGTTCGGCCGCGTCGCCGTACGGTTGTCGCCCATCGATCGACTTCTCCTCGCTGGAGGTGAGGAAGTCGTCGTCGAACATGTCCCGCGCGGTCGCCAGCAGACGGGAGCGGATGGCGCGCAGAGCGAGTCGGAAGGGTTCGTCGGCCCCCGGGTCGTCGGCGTCGGCCCCGGCGAGGTCGAACAGGGTGTCGCTGGCGTCGATGAGCCGGGCCGACATGCTGAGTTCCTGTGCGAGACTCTCGAGTTCGGACAGGTGGTGTCCGACGGCGGCCTGCGCCGCGAGGGTCGTGGCCAGGGTCACCACGTCGGAGTTCACGAACGGATTGCCGTCGCGGTCGCCGCCGATCCACGACCCCATTCGGATCATCGGATCGTCGGCGAGCCCGGCATCGGGGTATGTCGAGCGCAGCGCGGCGCGCACCGCGGTGTTGATCGCCGGCACGACCTCGAAGAACGACGCGTCGTAATACCGCAGACCCGAACGGATCTCGTCCTGGATGGTGAGACGTTCGAGGCGGATGAGGGCGGTCTGCCAGAGCGTCAGGATCTGACGCCGGATGGACTCGGTGACCTCCGCGTCCTCGTCCGGCATCAGCTCGGTGCGGCCGCGGAATCGCATCAGCTCGGTGATGCGGTTCTGGGCCTCGAAGACGGTGCGGCGGCGAGTCTCGGTGGGGTGTGCGGTGATGACCGGGATCACCGCGGCGTCGGACAGGGTCCGACCGACCTCGTCGTCGCCGAGACCGGCATCGGCGAGTTTGCGGTAGGTGGCGGCGAGACTGCTGTCCTGGGGCGGATCGCCGGCTCGGACGTGAATGGCCCGGCGCCGCTCGCGGTGGATGTCCTCGGCCAGATTGGCCAGCAACGCGAAGTGACTGAACGCCCGGATGACCGGGACGGCAGTGGAGACGTCGAGATCGACGAACATGTCGGCGAGCTCGGTCCGGTCGATCTCGTTGCGGCGCACGCGGAACGCGGCCACACGGGCGGATTCGACGAGATCGAACACGTCGCGTCCCGAATGTTCTCGGACGACGTCGCCGAGGATTCCGCCGAGGAGACGAATGTCCTCGCGCAGCGGTTCGGTGAGTGCCCGGCCCTCGTCGTCGACGACGATGTGGTCGACGATGGAGATGGATGGGCGCCAGTCCGGGACTCCCCGTGCGGGGGCGGTTTCACTCATGCCGTCAAGTATCCCGGGACAGCCCGGGCGCGGCATCCCGAGATGCTATCCGGACAGTTTGATGTCGACGCCCACGCCGACGATGAAGATCACCCAGATGAGTCCGACGAAGATGGTCAGCCGGTCGAGGTTGCGTTCGACGACGCTCGAGCCCGACAGGCTGGACTGGACACCGCCGCCGAACAGCGACGACAGACCGCCACCCTTGCCGCGGTGCAGCAGGATGAGCACGATCAGCAACACGCTGGTCACGATCAATCCGATGTCGAGTGCACCTTGCACAGTCACGAGTCGCAACGCCCTTCCGTAAAGCCCCTACATACAGCTGTGGCAGGCCGGCCCGATCGACGAAGTGAATCGACTCGAGGCCAACCTGCCACAGTGTACGCGTGGGTATGACCCGTCAGGGCAAGGGGCCACCCGCGGCGATCGCCGACAGCGTCGCGAACTCGTCGGACTTCAGCGATGCGCCGCCGACCAGAGCGCCGTCGACGTCCGGACGTCCGACGAGGTCGCCGACGTTCTTGGCGTTGACCGATCCGCCGTAGAGGACGCGCACCGACGCCGCGGTCTCGGCGTCGGCGATCTCCACCAGCGCCTCGCGAATGGCCCTGCAGACCTCCTGGGCGTCGTCCGCGCCGGCCACGCGGCCGGTGCCGATCGCCCAGACCGGCTCGTAGGCGATGACGGTCTTGGCGATCTCGGCCGCGGACAGACCGGCGAGCGAGCCCTTGAGCTGCGCCACGTTGTGGGCCACGTGCTCCCCGGCCTCACGGACGTCGAGTCCCTCTCCGATACAGACGATCGGGGTGAGGTCGTGCTTGAGGGCCGCCTTGGTCTTGGCGAGCACGATCTCGTCGGTCTCGCCGTGCAGCGTGCGACGCTCCGAGTGTCCGACGACGACGAACGTGCAGCCCAGCTTGGCGAGGAACGCTCCGCTGATCTCGCCGGTGTAGGCACCCGAATCGTGCTGTGACAGGTCCTGCGCTCCGTAGGTGAGCAGGAGCTTGTCGCCGTCGACGACGGTCTGCACGCTGCGGATGTCGGTGAACGGCGGGATCACTGTGACGTCGACCTTGTCGAAGTACTTCGCCGGAAGGGCGAAGGCGATCTTCTGAACCAGCGCGATGGCCTCGAGGTGGTTGAGGTTCATCTTCCAGTTGCCCGCGATGAGCGGTTTACGAGTTGCCATGGATCAGCTCTCCAGAACCTTCAGTCCGGGGAGTTCCTTGCCCTCGAGGTACTCCAGCGATGCGCCACCTCCGGTGGAGATGTGCGAGAAATCGGAGTCGGGCAGACCCAGGGTGCGCACCGCGGCCGCCGAGTCGCCGCCGCCGACCACGGTGAACGCGCCGTTTCCGGTCGCGCCCGCGATGGCCTCGGCCACACCACGGGTACCGGCCGAGAACTTCTCGAACTCGAACACGCCCGAGGGGCCGTTCCAGAAGATGGTCTTGGCACCCGAGAGGACCGCGGCGAAACGCTTCACCGACTCCGGTCCGATGTCCAGACCCATCCAGCCGTCGGGAATGGCGTCGGAGGCCACCGTGTCCGACTCGGCGTCAGCGGCGAACTTGTCGGCCACCACGACGTCGACGGGCAGGTGGATCACGTCGCCGAACCGCTCCAGCAGGCTCTTGCAGACATCGATCTGATCTTCCTGCAGGAGCGACGTACCGACCGAATGGCCTTGTGCGGCAAGGAACGTGAACGCCATGCCGCCGCCGATGACCAGCGTGTCCACCTTGGGAGCCAAGGCCTCGATGACCCCGAGCTTGTCCGAGACCTTCGACCCGCCGAGGACGACCGCGTAGGGACGGGTCACCTCGTCGGTGAGCTTCGACAGGACGTCGACCTCCGCGGCCACCAGCTCCCCCGCGTAGTGCGGGAGCAGCTTGGCGACGTCGTAGACCGACGCCTGCTTGCGGTGCACCACCCCGAAACCGTCGGAGACGAACGCGCCGTCGTCGCCGACGAGCTCGACGAGCGCCTTGGCGAGCTTCTCGCGTTCGGCGTCGTCCTTGGAGGTCTCCCGCGGATCGAAGCGGATGTTCTCCAGGAGCAGGACGTCACCGTCGGTGAGACCCTCCGCACGGGCGAGCGCGTCGGTTCCGACGACATCACCGGCCAGCTGCACGTTGCGGCCGAGTTCCTCGCCGAGACGGGCGGCGACCGGCGCCAGCGAGAACGCCGGATCCGGCTCACCCTTCGGACGACCCAGGTGCGCGGTGATGATCACCCTGGCACCGGCGTCGATGAGTGCGTTGAGCGTCGGCAGGGACGCGAGGATGCGACCCGGATCGGTGATCGTCGACCCGTCGAGCGGGACGTTGAAATCCGACCGGACCAGCACACCCCTGCCCGAAACACCTTCGTCCAGAAGGTCTTTCAGAGTGGGAACACCCATGAGGCGTTGACTCCTAAGGTCGTTGGGGGCGGGTCAGAGCGACTTGCCGACGAGACCGATGAGGTCGACGAGGCGGTTGGAGTAGCCCCACTCGTTGTCGTACCAGGACACGACCTTGGCCTGGTCGTCGATCACCTTGGTCAGGCCGGCGTCGAACAGCGAGCTGTGCGGGTCGGTGACGATGTCGGACGAGACGATCGGCGCGTCGTAGTACTTGAGGATGCCCTTGAGCGGACCGTCGGCAGCCGCCTTGAGCGCCGCGTTGATCTCGTCGGCGGTGGCGGTCTTCGACAGCTGCGCGGTGAGGTCGGTGACCGAACCGGTGGGGATCGGGACGCGCAGGGCGTAACCGTCGAGCTTGCCCTTCAGCTCCGGGAGCACCAGGCCGATGGCCTTGGCAGCACCGGTCGAGGTCGGCACGATGTTGATGGCCGCGGCGCGGGCACGACGCAGGTCCTTGTGCGGGCCGTCCTGCAGGTTCTGGTCCTGGGTGTAGGCGTGGATGGTGGTCATCAGGCCCTTGACGATGCCGAACTCGTCGTTGAGGACCTTCGCCAGCGGGCCGAGGCAGTTGGTGGTGCACGACGCGTTGGAGATGATGTTCTGGCTGCCGTCGTACTTGTCGTCGTTGACGCCCATCACGATCGTGATGTCCTCATCCGACGCCGGAGCGGAGATGATGACCTTCTTGGCGCCGGCGTCGAGGTGCCCCTGCGCCTTGGCGCGAGCGGTGAAGATGCCGGTCGACTCGACGACGACGTCGACGCCCAGGTCGCCCCACGGGATCGCGGCCGGGCCTTCCTTGACCTCCAGGGCCTTGATCTTCTGCTCACCGACGACGATGGTGTCGTCGCCCTCGAGGGTGACGTCGTCGGCGAGGCGACCGAGGATGGAGTCGAACTTCAGCAGGTGTGCGAGGGTCGCGTTGTCGGTCAGGTCGTTGACCGCGACGATCTCGATGTCGGTGGTGCCCAAAGCCTTTTGCGCTTCGACGGCGCGGAAGAAGTTGCGGCCGATCCGGCCGAATCCGTTGACGCCTACCCGAACAGTCACAGTTGTGCTCCTTAGCGGTATTCATGGTCGGGCCTGGTGGTCAAGCCCTGTCTGGCCGCGCGTGAGCGGTCAGCGAAAGCACACCTGAGTGGTCACGCCTCCGCGCACGTCGCCACCAGCCTAGTAGGCGACCTTGTGCTCGGCACACCGCAGGTCCGGGTCGGGCACGCCTATGGTCCTCGGACGCGTGACTCAGGCCTCGTCGAGCAGCTCGGAGGTGACCGCGGATTCGGTGTCGGGGATGCCGTCCTGGCGCGCCTTCTTGTCGGCCATCGACAGCAGCCGCCGGATTCGACCGGCGACGGCGTCCTTGGTCATCGGCGGGTCGGCGAGCTGGCCGAGCTCTTCCAGTGACGCCTGACGGTGCGTGATGCGGAGCTGCCCGGCGGCGATGAGATGGTCGGGCACCTCGTCGCCGAGGATGTCCAGTGCGCGTTCCACGCGGGCCGCGGCCGCGACCGCCGCACGCGCCGAGCGACGCAGGTTGGCGTCGTCGAAGTTGGCCAGGCGGTTGGCGGTCGCGCGGACCTCCCGCCGCATCCGACGTTCCTCCCAGACGAGCCTCGTGTCGTGGGCGCCCATGCGGGTGAGCAGCGCCCCGATGGCCTCGCCGTCGCGGATGACGACCCGATCGGCGCCGCGGACCTCACGCGCCTTGGCCGTGACACCGAGTCGCCGCGCCGCGCCGACCAGGGCGAGCGCCGCCTCCGGTCCGGGGCAACTGACCTCCAGGGCCGACGACCGGCCCGGTTCGGTGAGCGAGCCGTGGGCGAGAAACGCTCCGCGCCAAGCGGCCTCGGCGTCGGCGACACTGCCGCCGACGACCTGTGCGGGCAGGCCGCGCACCGGCCGGCCACGCAGGTCGAGGAGTCCGGTCTGCCGGGCCAGGCCTTCGCCGTCCTTGGTGATCCGCACGATGTAGCGCGCCGACTTGCGCAGTCCGCCGCCCCGTAGGACGTGGACGTCGGAGGCGTAGCCGTACAGGTCGTGGATCTCGCGTCGCAGCCGGCGGGCCACGTTGCCCATGTCGACCTCGGCCTCGACCACCACGCGGCCCGCGACGATGTGCAGGCCACCGGCGAATCGAAGCAACGCCGACACCTCGGCTCTCCGGCAACTCACCTGAGTCACCGACAGGCGACTGAGTTCGTCCTTCACCGCCGCCGTCATCGCCACCGGTACCTGTCCTCCTGTCAACAGACCACACGTCCCTCGAAGAATCGCGGAGACTTCGCCTGGGTCAGGCGTCCGCTCGGCCAGAGTAACGGGTCAGTTCACCTTCGCACAGTTCGTTCACCACGGCGGCGACTTTCGCCGGGTCATGGACCTGTCGGCCGGGCACCGCGACGTCCCCGACATTCAGCTCGGCGCCGAACAATCCGGCCGCCCGCACCAGGTGGTCACGTTCCCGCCCGGCGGGGACCGACGACGCGTCCACGAGGACGTGGTCGACCCGGAACGTGTTCGCGTGCGCGTGCAGCACATGGAGGTGCCGCTCGACCGAGAACCCCGGCGTCTCCCCCGGCTCGGGTGCCAGATTGACCACCAGCACCTTGCGAGCGTGGCTGCGCTGCAGTGCCTTCAGCTGCTCGGGCACGAGCACATGCGGGATCACACTGGAGAACCAGGAACCCGGCCCCAACATCACGAGATCGGCCGATTCGATTGCGGCGAGGGCTGATTCGCAGGCCGGCGGATCGTTCGGCAGCAGCCGGACGCGGCGAACCTTGCCGGGTGTGGTGGCCACGGCCACCTGGCCGCGGATCTCGCGACTGATCCGCGGGTCCGCCTCGAGTCCGGAGACGTCGGCCTCGATGTCGAGCGGGACGGTCGACATCGGCAGCACGTGCCCCGTGATACCGAAGGTGGCCCGCAACTCGGCGAGCGCCCCGACCGTGTCGCCGAGGACCTCGGTGAGCCCGGCGAGGAGGAGGTTGCCGATGGGATGTCCGGCCAGTGCCCCGCGGCCGCCGAATCGGTGCTGCAGGACCTCGGCCCACAGCTCCTGTCGACGGCGGGCGAGCGGATCGGCGGTCGGCGAGTCCTCGAGCCCCGTGGGGGTACTCATCAACGCGGCGAGCGCCATTCGCAGGTCGCCGGGCGGGATGAGCCCGAGCTCGGCACGCAGGCGCCCGGACGATCCGCCGTCGTCGGCGACGGTGACCACCGCGGTGATGTCGGCGCTGAGGTAGCGCATCGCGGTCAGCGTGGCATAGAGGCCGTGTCCGCCGCCGAGGGCGACGATGCGGGGCTCCCGGGCACTCATTCGCGCCCCAGGTCGCGGTGCATCACCCGGACGTCGTAGGACGCGGTCCCGGCGTCGTCTACGGCGCGGCGCAGACGAGCCGACAGTTCCTCGGCGATGGCCACACTGCGGTGTTTTCCGCCGGTGCACCCGACGCTGATCGTCATGTAGCGCTTGCCTTCCCGAAGATAGCCGCGTCCGACGATCGACACCAGCCCGGTGTAGAGGTCGAGAAATCCGTCCGCGTCCGGCTGACCGAGGACGTAGTCGCGGACCGGCGCCTCCCGGCCGTTGTGATCGCGCAACTCGTCGATCCAGTGCGGGTTGGGCAGGAACCGGACGTCGGCGACGAGATCGGAGTCGATGGGCAGCCCGTACTTGAAGCCGAACGACTGCACCGCGATCGAGAGCCGGGGTTCGGTGTCACCGGGCGCGACGCCCTCGACGATCGCGCGGAGTTTGGCCGCGGTCAGCGCGGAGGTCTCCACGACCAGGTCGGCGACGTTCTTGATCGGGGCCAGGATCGCGCGTTCGCGGGCGATCCCTTCGACGAGGGTCTCCTTGCCCTGCAACGGGTGCCGCCGGCGTACCTGTTCGAAGCGCCGGACCAGCACCTGGTCGCTGGCGTCGAGGTACAGCAGCCGGGTGCGAATCCCGGACTGCTCCAGGCTGTCTCGCAGTTGTTCGAGCTGGTGGGCGAGGTTGTCGTCGGAGGCGCGCAGCACCATGGCGAGCCGGGTGATGTCGGGATCGTCCGCCCGGACCATCCCGACCATCGTCGAGATCAGTGACGGGGGCACGTTGTCGGCGACGTACCAGCCGTCGTCCTCCAGCACGTTCGCCGCGGTGGATCGTCCCGCACCGGACATCCCCGTCACGAACAGCACCGTGAAATCGGTTCCGGTCTGCGTCGCGGTCACCGTGCTCTCCCCTTCGGTGTGGTCACTCATCGCCACCACGTCCCGCGTCACCGGTCGCCACCGTCATCTCCTTCTCGGCTCCCGCCGGGGCCGGGGTCGGGGTCTGTTCGGGCGCCGGGGTCTCGTCGGAGAGCGCGGTCTTGACCGCACGCGCCGTGGTGAGACCGATTCCGGGCACCTGGGATATCTCGTCCAAGGATGCCTCACGCAGCCGCGCCACCGACCCGAAGTGGGTCACGAGCGCGGTGCGGCGGGTCCGGCCCAGACCGGGGACGCCGTCGAGCACCGACTCGGTCATCCGCTTGCTGCGCTTGCTGCGGTGGAACGTGATGGCGAAGCGATGCGCCTCGTCGCGGACGCGCTGCAGCAGGAACAGGGCCTGGCTGTTGCGCGGCAGGATCATCGGGTCGTCGTCGCCGGGCACCCACACCTCCTCGAGGCGTTTGGCGAGTCCGATCACCGAGACATCGGTGATGCCGAGCTCGTCGAGCACCGCCGCCGCGGCGTGCACCTGGGGCGCGCCACCGTCGACGACGAAGAGGTTCGGGGGGTAGGCGAACTTCCGGGGCTGGGCCGGCGTGTCGGCGGCGGCGCTGATCTCCCCGGACACCGGAGGCGACGCGTCGGAGTCGGTGCGGTGCCGGAGGAACCGGCGTCGCGTGACCTCGGCGATGGACGCGACGTCGTCGGAGTGCCCCTCGCCGGCCGCATGCCGGATCGAGTAGTGCCGATAGTCGGACTTGCGCGGCAGACCGTCTTCGAAGACCACGAGCGAGGCGACCACGTCGGTGCCCTGGACGTGCGAGATGTCGACACACTCGATGCGCAGCGGCGCCTGGTCGAGCAGCAGGGACTCCTGTAGCTCGGTGAGGGCCGCCGAGCGGGTCGTGAGGTCGCCCGCGCGCCGGAGCTTGTGCTGCGCAAGGGCTTCGCCCGCGTTCCGGGCGACGGTCTCGAACAGCGCCTTCTTGTCGCCGCGCTGCGGCACCCGCAGCCGCACCCGGCTGCCGCGGAGACCGGACAGCCACTCCTCGAGTTCCCCGGCGTCGGACGGCAACTCCGGGACCAGCACCTCGCGCGGGATCGACTCGCCGTGTGCGCGGTCGGTGCCGACGTCGACCGTGGCGTCGAAATCGACCTGGGCGCCGTAGAACTGGGTGACGAACTCCCCCACCACATCGCCGTCGGTGCCGTTGTCGCTGCGCTCGACGACCCATCCGCGCTGACCGCGCACCCGTCCGTCGCGGACGTGGAAGACCTGGACCGACACCTCGAGCTGGTCGCCGGCGAGCGCGATGACGTCGGCGGTGGTGCCGTCGCCGAGCACGACGGCCTGCTTCTCCATCGCGCGTCGCATCGCACCGATGTCGTCACGCAGCCGGGCGGCACGCTCGAAGTCGAGGTCCTCGGCCGCGGCGGACATGTCTCGTTCCATCCTGCGGATCATCAGGTCGGTGCGGCCGGCGAGGAAGTCGCAGAAGTCCTCGACGATCTCCCGATGTTCCTCGGCGTCCACCCGTCCCACACAGGGAGCCGAACACTTGTCGATGTAGCCGAGGAGGCACGGCCGGTCGATCTGCCGGTGCCGTTTGAACACCCCCGCCGAACAGGTGCGGGCCGGGAAGACCCGGGTCAGCAGGTCGACCGTCTCGCGGATCGCCCAGGCGTGGGCGTACGGGCCGAAGTACCGCACGCCGCGCCGGCGTGGCCCCCGGTACACGAACAGGCGCGGGTACTCCTCGTTCAGCGTGACCGCGAGCATCGGGTAGCTCTTGTCGTCGCGATATCGGACGTTGAAGCGCGGATCGAATTCCTTGATCCAGTTGTATTCGAGCTGGAGCGCCTCCACCTCGGTGCCGACGACGGTCCACTCGACCGACGCGGCCGTCGTCACCATCTGGCGGGTGCGGGGGTGCAGCGAGGTGATGTCGGCGAAGTACGACGTCAACCTCGACCGGAGGTTCTTGGCCTTGCCCACGTAGATGACGCGACGGTGCTCGTCGCGGAACTTGTACACCCCGGGATCGGTCGGGATGGACCCCGGCGCGGGGCGGTAGGTAGTCGGGTCGGCCACGTGTTCCAGGCTAGTGGCCGGGCCGGACAGTCCCGCGGTAGCGCTCCTCCAGCTCGCGGAACCGGCCCATCGCGTCGATGGCGCGCTGACCGTCACCGGCCTGAACAGCCAGGACGGTGATGTGTTCGTCGGCGGGGAACAACAGCCACGCGCCGAAACCCTTCTCCGGGTACGTGAGACCGAGAACACGATCCCACTCGAAGAGTCGGACCGTCGCGAGATTGCGGACCTCGACACCGGCGGCGCCGACGCGCAGCCGCGGCCGGGTGAACAGCAGGATGGCCGCCGAGACCAGCACCCCGATGAGGATGATCGCGACCTGGTCGGAGCCGCCGAGGTTGCGGACGCCGACGTCGTCGATCGTCAGCAGCAGACCGAACGTGATGTGGATCGCGAGCACCACCACGGCCGCCGCGATGGCCCACCGGGGCAGGTTGCGGGGCCGGTAGACCAGGTCCCACCCGGCCGCGTCGGAGCCGGTCGGCGGGGTGTCCGCAGGACTCACGCCGATGCTCCTCCGACGGCCGCCGGGAGGGTCTCGCCGCGCTGCAGTGCGCGCAGGGTCAGCGCCGACGCCAGTGCGGCGACGGTTGCCTGGGCGCCCTTGTCCTCCGTCGAGCCCGGGAGGCCGGCGCGTGCGATCGCCTGGTCCTCGGTGAGCACCGTGAGCACACCGTTGCCGACCGGTGTCGACTCGTCGAGCGACACCCGCGTGAGACCAGCGGTGACGGCGTCACACACGTAGTCGAAATGCGGTGTCTCGCCTTTGATCACGACACCGAGGGCGACCACCGCGTCGTGGGTGCGGGCCAGCGCCTGCACGATCACGGGCAGTTCGATGGCGCCCGCGACCTGCACGATCGTCGGTTCGGTCACGCCGTTGTCGCGCGCGGCCCGGATGGCCCCGTCGAGTAGTGCGCCACAGACGGTCTCGTGCCACTGCGACGAGACGATGGCGAGACGCAGGGCCCCGGCATCGGCGAGTTCGAGGGTCGGCTCTCCGTGGCCGCTCATGCAGGTGCTCCTTCAGATGCGCCGTCGGTGGGCTGGGCGTTGTCGGAGTGGGCGTGATCGTCGAGGCCGACGAGATCGTGGCCCATTCGATCCCGCTTGGTGCGCAGGTAGCGCAGGTTCTCGGCGTTGGCGCGCACCGGCATCGGGACGCGGTCGACGATGTGCAGGCCGTATCCGTCGAGCCCGACGCGCTTCGCCGGGTTGTTGGTCAGCAGTCGCATGGACCGCACCCCGAGGTCGACGAGGATCTGGGCGCCGAGTCCGTAGTCGCGCGAATCCGCGGGCAGACCGAGTTCGAGGTTGGCGTCGACGGTGTCGGAGCCGGCGTCCTGCAGCTGGTAGGCCTGCAGCTTGTGCAGCAGGCCGATGCCGCGGCCCTCGTGGCCCCGCATGTACAGGATGATGCCCCGGCCCTCGGCGGCCACCATCTCCATCGCCGCATCGAGTTGCGGACCGCAGTCGCAGCGGAGCGAACCGAAGACGTCACCCGTCAGGCACTCCGAGTGCACGCGCACCAGCACGTCGTGTCCGTCGGCGTCACCGCCGGCGATGTCGCCCTTCACGAGCGCGACATGTTCGACGTCGTCGTAGACGCTGGAGTACCCGACCGCGCGGAAATCGCCGTGGCGCGTGGGGATCCGGGCGTCGGCGACGCGCACCACATGCTTTTCGTGACGACGACGCCAGGCGATGAGGTCGGCGATCGAGATCAGCGCCAGGTCGTGTTCGTCGGCGAACACGCGCAGCTCGTCGGTCTGCGCCATCGAGCCGACGTCCTTCTGGCTGACGATCTCGCAGATCACCCCGGCCGGCGCCAGATCGGCGAGGCGGGCGAGGTCGACCGCTGCCTCGGTGTGCCCGGGACGGCGCAGCACGCCGCCTTCCTTCGCCCGCAACGGGACCACGTGGCCGGGGCGCGTGAAGTCGGCCGCGGCTGCGTCGGGATCGGCCAGCAGGCGCATCGTCGTGGCACGGTCGGCGGCGCTGATGCCGGTCCCGATGCCCTCGCGGGCGTCGACGGTCACGGTGTAGGCCGTGCCGTGCTTGTCCTGGTTCATCGAGTACATCGGCGGCAGACCGAGTCGGTCGCAGGCGTCGCCGTCGAGCGGGACGCACAGGTAGCCGGAGGTGTAGCGCACCATGAACGCCACCAGTTCGGGGGTCGCCTTCTCCGCAGCGAAGATCAGGTCGCCCTCGTTCTCGCGGTCCTCGTCGTCGACCACGACGACGGCCTTGCCCGCCGCGATGTCGGCGATGGCGCGTTCGATCGTGTCGAACGCGACGCCGGTCTGCCCGGCTGCGGTCACGTCATCACCGTCATTTGGCGACTCGCTCATCAGAACCTCACTCGTTGTGCTCATTTCGTCCCCGCAACATCAGGAGTACCAGTCGTGTCCGAACCCAGATGAAGGCGCTCGACGTATTTGGCGATGACGTCGACCTCGAGGTTGACCACGGTGCCGGGCCGGGCGGCGCCGAGATTGGTCTCGTTGAGGGTCGTCGGGATCAGGGAGATCTCGAACCAGGAGTCGTCGCCCGATCCGCCGACCGCCGACACGGTGAGGGAGACACCGTCGACGGTGATCGATCCCTTCTCGACGAGGTAGCGCGTGAGCGTCTCGGGAACGGCGATCCGCACGACCGTCCAGTTCTCCGACGGGCTGACCGCAGCGATCGTTCCCGTGCCGTCGACGTGTCCCTGCACGATGTGGCCGCCGAAACGACCGTTCGCGGGCATGGCGCGCTCGAGGTTGACGGTGCTTCCGGCGGCGAGGTCGGACAGCGAACTGCGGCGCAGCGTCTCGCCCATCACGTCGACGGTGAACTCACCGGGACGGAGGTCGACGACGGTCAGACACACGCCGTTGACGGCGATCGAGTCGCCATGACCGGCGTCGGCGGTGACCACTGGCCCGCGCACGGTGAATCGGGCGGCGTCGGAGAGATCCTCGCGGTCGGCGATGACGCCGAGTTCTTCCACGATTCCGGTGAACACGCACTCCTCCTGCTCGCTCGGAGCAGACAGGGCGGCCTCGTGTCGCCTGTTCTCTCGCATCCGGACTGTGACCGTCGGCTTCGGATTCGCACCGAATCTGCTGTCCCTGCCTGGTGGCAGGCGCTCGCGGGCTGGACGATGCGGATCCACCGCACCCTCATCACCGCCGGTGGGGAATCTCACCCCGCCCCGAGAACTGGTGACATCGACGCTAGCACGGTCCGCGATGTCAGTCGCATTGCGATTCCGGTGAGTGAAAAGCGTCGCCGACATGTCGCGTCGCTCAGTTGTCGCGCGAGGTTGTCGACGGTCGCGCCAGGGTGACGAGGACGTCCTCGCCGAGCCGGGTCACCGAGCTCGTGCGGAAGCGCAGGCCGTCGGCGAGGGTGGTCACCCCCGGGATCTCGACCGAGCTGCGACCGGCGCCCAGCACCAGCGGGGCGACGTAGGTGTGTACCTCGTCGACGAGTCCGGCCGCGAAGAACGCCCCCAGGATGTGCGGCCCGCCCTCGACCAGCACCCACAACGCGTCGGGCAGTGCCGCGAGGACGTCGGCGGGGTCGTGGGAGTCGACCTGGATCAGCGGGCCACC
The DNA here is from genome assembly GCF_001698225.1 of Gordonia terrae. Classification (NCBI taxonomy): domain Bacteria; kingdom Bacillati; phylum Actinomycetota; class Actinomycetes; order Mycobacteriales; family Gordoniaceae; genus Gordonia; species Gordonia terrae. The sequence continues at coordinate 2,674,094 of NZ_CP016594.1, read as the reverse complement.
GGCCGGATCCCGGAGGCGGGCGTCGGCCGGGAGGTCGCGATGGCCGAGAACGACCCGCGCCGGCTGGTGCGGATACAGCATGCCGTCGGCGGTGCGCGCGGTGAGCGTGGGGTTGTCGGCCAGCGCGGTGCCGGTGCCGATGACGATGGCGTCGATCCGGGCGCGCTGTGCGTGCGCGTGATCGCGGGCCGCCGGACCGGTGATCCACTGGCTGGTGCCGTCGGGCGCGGCGATCCGGCCGTCGATTCCGGCGGCGATCTTCGCGGCGACGTGGGGCCGGCCGAGACGCTGCCGGGTGAGCCACGGGCGGAGCGGACCGTTCTCGACGTCGGCGGCGCCGACTCCCCCGGTGACGCGCACCCCGGCAGCCCGAAGCGTGTCGGCGCCGCCGGCGGCGACCGGGTTGGGGTCGCTCACCGCGTAGTGGACCTCGGCGATGCCCGCCTCGACGAGGGCATGCGCGCACGGGCCGGTCCGACCGGTGTGGTTGCACGGTTCGAGGGTGACGATCGCGGTGCCGCCGCGCGCGGCGTCGCCCGCGGCTCGTAGTGCCATCACCTCGGCGTGCGGTCCGCCGGGTTGTTGGGTCGACCCGACGCCAACGACAGAGCCGTCGGCGGCGAGGATGATCGCGCCGACGGGCGGGTTCGGTGAGCTGATCCCCATCGCCTCCCGGGACGCGCTGATCGCGCGTTCCATGGCGGCGGCGATGTCCATCGGGTCAGACCTGGCTCTGAGCCCGAGCGGCGGCAGCCGATTCGCGGAGCGCGGCGACGGCCTGTCCGGGGTCGTCCGCACCGTAGACGGCCGATCCGGCGACGAAGCAGTCGATGCCGGCCTCGGCGGCCTCTTCGATCGTGTCCGCATTGATGCCACCGTCGATCTCGACGAGGAGCCGCAGATCCTCGGAGTCGATGAATTTCCGGATGGCGCGGGCCTTCTCGAGGACCTCCGGAATGAACTTCTGACCACCGAAGCCCGGTTCGACGCTCATGATCAGCAGGGTGTCGAAGTCGCGCAGGATCTCCAGGTACGGCTCCAGCGCGGTTCCCGGCTTGATCGAGAGCCCCGCCTTCGCCCCCGCCGCGCGGATGTCACGGGCGACGCCGATCGGGTTCTCGGTGGCCTCGGCGTGGAAGGTGACGTTGTGCGCGCCGGCCTCGGCATACGGCGGCGCCCAGCGCTCCGGGTTCTCGATCATCAGATGGCAGTCGAGCGGGATGTCGGTGGCCTTCAGCAGGCTCTCGACGATGGGGAGTCCCAGGGTCAGGTTCGGCACGAAGTGCGCGTCCATGACATCGACGTGCAACCAATCGGCGCGGGTCTCGCCCGGCCGCGCCACGGCAGCGGCCTCGGCCGCGAGGTTCGCGAAGTCCGCGGAGAGGATGGACGGGGCGATCATGGGCGCGGTGCCAGCGGTGCACATGGTCGACAAGTGTAGGGCGCGGGGTTCGTACGGACGTATAGCGGTCGGGCCGGGTCCACGGAAGTCCCGACCTTTCACGACTTCGCCACTCCGGACCTGGAAGTCAGCAGAGTTCGGGCGTGATCCTCCGGGACCCGGCGATGAACACAGTCACAGTGCCGAGCCTACGGGCCAGCCAGGATCCTGGGGCTGCGGAGAGCGCGGCACGGGTCCGCTGCCGCGGACCTCAGCCTCCGCGGGCACTCCTGCAGGGAGCGGCTCGGCATTGCACCCTTCGGCTTCCTCGGGGAACCCGCCCGCGGAAGCGAGAAACTCAAAGTCGTCGACTTTCCAGTCACCGAACACATCACTGTCCGGCCTTCGTGCAATCCCGCGCTGCCCTGCCGGCGGGGCCTGCCCCAATCTAGAGAATTCGATTATCGAAGCCAGACTGCTTTTTGGATGAGTTCGCCAGCGTTTCGCCCCTGAGCTATCGACAGAGGAGTGATAACCGAACTCGCACAGCACAACACGAGTGCGGTATCCTCGCTGCAGACGGCTCAGCACACTAAAGGTTGACGTCCCCACCAGTTTCGACGATGCACTCTGACTCGGCAGAGCCCGCATCTTGGCCTCGGTATCTGAGGGCGAAGCGTCCACGAAACCGGGATACGCCCACGACAACGACTGCCCCTCCTGCGCCAAGTAAAACGACTCCACGTATGCCCGAATGAACGTACCCTCCGCACTCATCGGATCGAAGCGGTCATTCGCTGGCCATCGGAAGGTGACGTCGAAACCGGACGGTAGGCCCTCATCTCGAGTGGCACTACCAGGGGACGCCTCTCTGTCCTGGTTGTTACTGGCTCCGACGCACGAGGTCAGCGCAAGCACCGTAAGTATCACCAGAAATGCCCTGCCACCACGCAGTAGCAGATTCCTCACCACCCAGCACCCTTCGGGAGCTTGGGATCCTTCAACCTGTTCAGCTGATTCTCGTACTCGTTCAGGAAATCGTTGTCCCGGTCACCGAATATGCCTTGCACCACAGAATTGATCTTCTTTGTGTCGCCACCCTCAACGAGCCCGTTGCGTCGTAGATTTTCGACAAACTCCGGGTCATCCATTCGGTCGCCATAAATATCGCGCATTTCTAGGCTATTTAAGAAGCTGGGGTTACTTCGTATATATCCCTCAAGCAGTCCTTGATAGACCGAATCCAGATTAGTCCCTCTGAAAACGCTTGCGCGAACCTCGTTGAACTGGACATCTGGGCTGATATCGTCCGGATTCGGCGGCATCCCGACCACGCCCAGCTTAAGCGACGGCGAAGCAACATCTACGAACGTTTTGAAGAGCGGATTCAGGTTGGGGGCCGCGAGCCCCAATGACTTCACTGAATCGAATGCAGCACCGTGTAGGGCATAATCACGTGCGGCCTCATAACGTTTGTCGGCGACATCCTCGTCGAGCATCTCGTTCAATCCACCGGTCATCGCGCCATGCAACCGCCCCACAACCTCGCCCAACCCGGCACGAGTCGCGTCGGCTCCGAATATCTGTTCTAGTGCACTCGCCTGCAGCATGGCATTCGTGTTGATTATTCGTCCTGCATCCGGGTCTGTATCCAGAATATGGAACAGCGCCTTGAAGTCATATGCGTCATCGAGAGGCACAACGCCTCGAGTCTCGAATATATCGGAATCTGCGCCTCCGAGTTCGGCCAAGTACGGCGCGACGGCCGAAGCCAAGGTTCGCGTGAGTTCAGGGTTCAGCGCGCCAAGAGATTCCGGTGAGCCGTTAACGTCTGCGAAGTCAACCTTGTTGTCCGCTATGAATCGAGCCAAAGCGCTGGCGACCTCGCCCGACCTAACACTGTCGGCCATCTGTTCCGCAGTTGCGTGATCTGGCGTGTTGGCGACGCCTGGCATCCAGTTGAAGAGTTTGTTGATGCCGTCGCTCTCATGCCCCGCCTCATCGGTCCAATCGAACGTCAGTAGATGCTTGAGGGCTTCGGCATCCTTGAATGACCGCTCGGTGCCGTCCATATCGAACGTGGTCGGCATCGTGCTGCTGGACGGATTGCCGGTTGCCGACATCACTGCGTCGTGTACCGCGATGTGATCACTGCCCGCGACCCCGAGCATGTGAACCAGGAGACTTTCGACTTCGCCCTTACCGACGAGATTGTGATCCAACAGGCCCGGATTGGAGGCATATTCAGTGGCACCTGCACCTGCGATCTCACTGGCTCTCGCGATCAATGCCCGGTCGACGTCGCTTCCCAACTGCACGGACTCCGAACCGTACACTCCACCTGCCGGATCGACCGAGCGATGTTCCAAGATGTCCATCACCGACTTGAGGTCGTCGAAGGTCTTCAGATCGGTGACGGACCTGTGGCCGCCGGAGTGCGCGCCTGAGTCCGGAACCGTCAGCCGCCCCTTACTCGCAGCAGATTCGGTCAGCGCGTCTCGGATCGGCGTCGGGAGCTGACTCATCCCGCCGGTCACGAATGGTGCTTGAGTCCCCCAGATCTCGGCAAACACATTCGAGTCGGTCTGCCCGGTCCGCAGGTTGCGGTTCCCGAGCATGTACACACCGTCAGCGAGACTCTGCTTCAGAGTTTCTCGCTCAGCGCCGGTGTACTTGTCGCCGAACGACACCAAGGCGCCGAGGGACAGTGGGTGCCCTTCGGGACCGCCACCCCAGTTCGGCGTATAGATCGCCTTCAGGTAGTCGAACTGCTCCTTGGGAATGACCGCAAAATCTCCGCGGGCCAGCGCTGCACGCTGTTCCGGGGTCAGGCTGGTCGCGCTGAAGAACCGATCCTTCTGCTCCCTCGTGGCGGTCCCACTCATGATGGCTTGGACATCGATACTGGCCTGGCCCGGTGAGTAGCTCGACGCCAACGGCGCATTGCCCTCCGCGTCCCCGAAGGCCGTCGCGAGCACTCGCGCCCCATTGCGATCGTCCTCACCCATCTGGTCTGCCAGTGACTGAAGCGAGAGGGTGGCCGTTTTGGCTTCTTCAGAACGCGACGCCTGGTCGGCGAGAATCGCACTTTCGGTCGCGCTCCCCGCCTCCACGCCCTTGAGCTCGGCCGCATAGTCCCGGGTGTCTCGTACAGTCCAGTCGTCGGCAACGCTGAACTTGTCCCGTTCCAGTCCGAGCGCGCGAAGCAGCGCCGTGGTGCGATTCGGGCCGATCGCTGACGAGGTATTTCGTAGGACGTTGGCAGCGTGGGTGAGGTCGGCGCCGAGCTTGTTGATCTCGACCCGATCAGAGCCGGCGCATTTTGTGTCCGGAGGTGCCTCGTACATACATTCGATATTACCTGGATATGCGCTGTTTGGGAGCATCTTTACACAGCTCCGAGCAATCTCTTTCACTTAGCCGTTGAGTTCAGTGAACGATCCTGCAACACTTAGCCACATGGCACATGGTCCTACTCCACTGGACGACATCTTCGGCGCCCTGTCCGACCCGACGCGTCGCGCCGTCGTCGAACGACTAGGGCGTGGACCCGCGAGTGTCGGCGAGCTCGCTGACCCGTTCCCCATCACCCTGCCGTCGTTCATGAAGCATCTCCGCGTTCTGGAGGACAGCGGGCTCGTCTTGACCAAGAAGGTCGGACGCACGCGGATGTGCACCCTCGACAGGCGCCGTATGCGCCGTCTGTCCACGTGGCTCGAACACCAACGCACCGTGTGGACCGAACGCACCGACCGTCTCGAGCACTTCGTCACCGACACCGAGGAGACACCATGATCGACCCCGAACTCGACCTCACGCTGCACCGGGTGATCCGCGCTCCGCGACAACGGATCTGGGATGCCTGGACCCGACCGGAGCAGTTCGCCAAGTGGTGGACTCCGGCCCCGACGGTCACCCGCGTCGACCGCCTCGAACCCGAGCCCGGCGGTGCGCTCGTGACCAGGATGAGCGACGACGGAACCACTTTCGTCCCGCACATGAACGCCGTCTTCCTGGTCGTGGATGCGCACGAGCGCCTGGTGTTCACCAACGCCGTCGACAGTTCGTGGCGTCCCGCCGAACCGTCGCCGGTTCCCATGACCGCCGAGGTCACATTCGCCGAGCACGCGGACGGAACCGAGTACAGCGTCGTGGTGCGCCATCGCAGCCCGTCCGATCGTGACCGCCATGACGAGCTCGGTTTCTACGACGGCTGGGGTTCGGTCACCGCCGCACTCGCCAACCTCGTGGAACACGGAGCAGCACAATGACAATCGCCGTCGCGGACTTCGTCGTGATCGACGACGCCACGGTCGTCAGCTTCATACCGACGGATGGACCCGCCAACCGGGCGACGGCTTCATCACCGGCCACGGTCGCGGCCCGAAACTGTCCGGCTGTTGTGGAATTTCAGCGTTCCTCCCGATTCGGTCGCACTCCGCCTCATCGTCGATATAGCGCGTACCCCCGACCGATTGCCGAATGTAGTCGACAACGCGCCACGCGCCGAACACATCTCGGGTGGCACCTCTTGCTCCCCCACCTCGGTCGGCCGCCGGGACAGCGCCAGGCGCGCGTTCGAATACGATGACAGCGGGGAAGGTCCAACGCGGGTAGCTCGTATTCTGCCATTCGCGTGCAGGAGCCTCGGGATTCCTGCGCACGGATTGAATCTCACTGCGACACAGGACCATGGTCGTGAACAACCCGTCGTCCTCGCGCCGGAGAGGACGAAAGAAGTACGTGCCGGCCAGGTCCGTCGAGTAGCTCGGGGACACGAGCCGACCAGCGACGAGGGAGTCGATGTCCGCCGGTGCAGCCTCCCTGAACCCCGGATAGCCCCACTCCGGAGATCGACCGGCGAACGCCAACTCAAACGATTCGACGAAGGCCCGCACGAAGGTGCCCGTCGGTTCATGCAGGTCGACGACATCGGTCGGCGCCCAACGGAAGGTGACGTCGTACCGCGGCGGCAGATGATCCGCCGACGATGCCACCGACGACGACTCCCGGAGAGGCGGATCGTTGGGACCACACCCGGTTGACGTGACAAGCACTGCCAGGACCAGGAACAACCCGACGACGGTTCTGGCTGCGCGTGGTGGAACGACCACAGTCACCAACCCTCCCGATGCTCGGTCGCTGTCCTGGCACGGTCGAATTGCGGGTCGTACAGGGTGCTGTAGTTGTCGATCTCGGCGCCCGGGAGGTTCAACATGAATTCTGGAACCTTGGCCAGGTTCACGTCTGCCGGGAATCTGCCGGTTGCTCGCACCCCTTCGAAGAACGCTTCGTCCTGGCCCGTGAACATTCGTCGGAAACTCGGGTCGTCAACGAGATCGGGATGTGCACGGAGATGGCCCTCCAACATCTGGACGTATTGAGCCTCTGTCGACGTGGTCTTGAAGACTTGGTTGTCGAGAGCTGACAGCTCCGCATTGCCGGTGCCCTGCCCAGGTGGGAGCCCCACAAACTCTAGCTTTGCCTCTGGCGCGGACACGTCGAGAATGGCTTTCACGATTGGGCCGAGGCCCGGCACTGCCGAAACCAACGCCTTGCCGCTGTCGTACATCGCACCATGCTCGGTATAGGCCTTGACAGCGTGGCTTCGACTGTCCTCCGTATCGTTGTCGATCTGCGCCTGCATTCCCCCAGTCATCGCACCCTCGATTCGACCTGCGAGAGTACCGAGCGATGCTCGTGTCGGATCTGCACCGAAGAGTTCCTGGATGTGGTCGACTTGGATCGCTGCCATCGAGTTGAAAATCCGCCCTGCTACCGGATCCGAGTCAAGGACCTGAAACACCGATTTCAGCTCGTAGGCGGAATCCAGAGATGACGTGCCCAAAGTCCCAAAGATGTCCGGATCCGCACCGGCCAGTTCCGGAGTATATGGAGCGATAGCTTTGGCAAGGGTCTGCGTGAGTTCGGGATTGAGTTCGCCGATCGCGAGCTTGTCGTCACCGATGTCGACGAGTTCGGTCCTGTTCTCCGCGAATATTCGTGCAAGCTCGCTCGCAACATGACCAGCTCGCTCACTTTCGGCGATCGCCTCTAGACTCCCATCGTGCGGAATCGCGGCATCGGGCATCCAGTTGAACAGTTTGTTCACCCCGTTGCTGCCGACTCCCACTCCGTTTGCGTCGACTTGATCCGACCAATCGAAGGTGAGCAGATTTCGCATCGCATCAGAAGCGTCGTACGAGCTTGCTCTCCCGTTCAGGTCGAAGACCTCGGGCATGGAACCCAGCGGAGCCGCACTACCGTGACGGCCCATGAGCGCGTCGTGGACAGCGATGTGGTCGCCGCCCGCGTTGTCAACCATTCTTCGTAGAAGCTTCTCGACATCGCCGTGCGCGATCTCATCGTCGCCGATGCTGTAGGCATCCTTGCCATTTCCTCCCCCCGCGATCTCGCTGGCACGCGAAATCAGGGCGCGGTCGATGTCACTGCCGAGTTGGTTGCTTTGTCCCGGCTCGATCGACCGATGGTCGAGGATATCCATCAACTTCTGAAGTTCGTGGTACTTCTCGATGTCGGCGTAATGACCGGTCAAGGTCATCGATCTCGACACATCCCGCTCCGACACCGCCGACTTTGTCAGCAGGTCCTTGACCGATGCGGGCAGCTCATTCACGCCCCCGGTCACAAACCTCTGCGGCGGTGTGAGGCCCAGGGTCTGCAATGGTCCAGCGAGGAAACCCGGCTCGAGTCGCTGCTCTGTCCGCACCCGGGGATTGCCGAGAAGGTAGAGGCCGTCAGCGAATTGCCGTTTCAGCACGTCCGACTCCGCGCTCCCGAAGCGATCTCCGAAGGTTGCCTGCGCGTCCAGACCGCGCGGCAGCCCCACGACTCCGCCCTCCGACGCCTCATAGAACGCCTTGAGGTAATCGAGTTGCTCCTTGGCGATCACTGCATAGTCCCCGCGGGCCAACGCGCCGCGCTGCTCGGGCGTCAGCTGTGTCGCGCGAGCGAAACGCTCGCGCTGTTCGTCGGTAGCCGTTCCCTGCATGATGGCGAGCCAGTCGGCCTTGGCGGTTTGGGGTGAATAGGCCGAAGTCACGGGCGCGTGTGCGTCGGCGCCGGCAAACGCCATGGCGAGCGCGCGAGCACCGTTGCGGTCGTCCTCCCCCATCTGATCTGCGAGACCTTGCAGGGACAGCATTGCGTTCGTGGCCTCAGTCGCTCGGTCGGCTCGCTGGGACAGAATGCTGCTTTCAGCGGCGCTCCCAGCTTCTACACCGTTGAGCTCGCTCGAATAGTCACGGGTGTCGGTGACCGACCAATCGTCGTGCACCTCGAAACGATCCATCTCCAGTGCCAACGACCGGGTCAGCGCAACATTGCGGTTGGCGCTGATTGCCGTCGAAGTGTTCCGTAGGACATTCGCCGCTGCAGAGAGTTCGGTACCGATCTTGTTGATCTCCGTACGGTCCGACTGCGTTCGACTTTCGCACCCGCGTTGAGATGCACCCACCCATGCCTGCGAGTCACCTGCGATCATTGGTGCGTCGACCATTTTCTGCGTCTGTCTCAACAACAGCGAAACGGCGGTATCGAGCTTGTTGGCTGCGTCGTCGAGAGACAGAACGTCCCATCCGTTGACGGTCGACCGGGAAGGCCGATTCATCAGAACTCTGAGATCGCGTTGAAACCGCTGGCCAGCTCGTCCTCGGTGTCAATCACTTGCTGTCCAGCCTGGAAGCAGGTCTGCGCCACCTGGTCCAGTCTGGACGCTGCCCTGCCGAGAACCGCGCGCACGAGGGAATCCTTGTCCGCGCAGGCCTCCCCGATCGCCGAGTTCGGCATTCCTGCGGTCGCGAGAACGAACGCGCCCTCGGTCTTCCAGAGACTTCCGATCTCGGTACCACATTGCGCGAGCGTGGCTCCGACGTCGTAGATCGTGCCGACCTCGTCCACAGCAAACCGTTCGCCCACCATTTCCCCCGTCCGAGCGCACGCAGGCTCTCTGCCAGTTGCGAAAACGCGATCGCAGACTACCCCAGGACGACTCCGAAGTCTCTGCCTTGTGCACACGTTGACCGACCGGACCGGGCTCGGTCGTGGTCGTCAGTCCCGCGTCAACGCCGCCAAGAACATGGCGTCGGTGCCGTGGACATGTGGCCAGAGCTGTACGTGGGGGCCGTCGCCCAACAGGTCCGGGCCGAGTTTGCCCACCGTCACGAGCGGGCGGGCATCGAGTTGGCGCACGCCGTCGACCGATGCCACCACGTCGGCCACCACCGCGGTCGTCTCGGCCGGGTGTGGCGAACACGTCGAATAGAGCACCACACCACCGGGTTTGACCAACCGCAGGGCTTCGGTGAGCAGTTGCTTCTGGAGGACGACGAGTTCGTCGACGTCGGCAGCGGTCCGGCGCCACCGGGATTCGGGGCGTCGGCGCAGCGACCCCAGCCCCGAGCACGGGGCGTCGAGCAGGATCCGGTCGTAACCGTCATCGAGCCCACTGGACCGGGCGTCGGCGACATGGATGGTCACCGGCAGGTCGGACACGACCTTGCGGATCAGGCCGGCGCGATGCTCGGACACCTCGACCGCATCGAGTCGGGCACCGTCGATCTCGGCGAGCGAACCGATGAGTGCGGCCTTTCCGCCGGGGCCGGCGCACATGTCGAGCCATCGACCGCCGTCGTCGGCGACCTCGGCAACGGTCACCGCACGAGCGATCAGCTGACTGCCCTCGTCCTGCACGCCCGCGTACCCCTCGCGAATCGCGGCGACGTCGCCGGGATCGCCGCCCGGCAGGTAGACGCAGTACGGGGAGAAGTCGCCGACCTCGCCCTCGCTGGTGAGAGCGAGTTCCTCGGCGGTGATGAGACCGGGACGCGCCACGAGATGCACCGGCGGTCGCTCGTCATCGGCGGCCAGCGCAGCCTGCAGTTGTCCCGCCGAACCGCCGAGCGCATCGCGGAACACCTCCGCGATCCATCGCGGATGGGCGTACTGGAAGGCGAGATAGCCGACGAGATCGTCCGCGGGCGACGGGGCGAGCTCCTCCACCCACATGTCCTCGTCCTTCTGCGAGACCTTCCGCAGCACGGCATTCGCGAAACCCGACGGTCCCATTCCGTTCTCGGAACGCACCAGATCGACCGACGTGGACACCGCGGCGTGCGCGCCGACCCTCGTCCGCAACAGCTGATAGGTACCCAGGCGCAAGACGTCGAGAACCGAGCCGTCGATGTCGGCGACCGGCCGTTTCGCGGCGGCCGAGATCACCGCGTCCAGCAAACCCTGTGCTCGCGCCGCACCGTAGGCCAGTTCCGTGGCGAAGGCAGCGTCGCGTCCTTCGATTCTTCTGTCCCGCAGCATCTTCGGAAGAACGAGGTTGGCGTAGGCGTCGCGTTCACGCACTGCGCGCAAGGTGTCGCGGGCCGCCACGCGGGCGGGATCGAGATCCTTCTGCCGGAACTTCCCGCTCATCCCAGGACCGTCCCGTCGGTCAGACGCGCGCCGCGGGCCCAGTCGGGCGCGGGCATCGGCTTCTTTCCGGGCGGTTGCACGGTGCCCAGTGCCACCGGCTGCGAGCCCGTTCCGACGAACACCGCCTTCTTGCTGACCGCGAGAGCACCGGGCGCGAGTGAACCGTCCCGCACCGCCTCGGGCAGACCGGGGTCGTCGGTCGACAACACGATCGACACCGGCCCCACCTTGATCCGCGCGTCGTCGAGACTCGTCCACGGTCCGGGGGCGGGGGTGTACGCGCGGATCAGTCGATCGATGATGTGCGCCGGCAGGTCCCATCGGACCTTGGCGTCGTCGACCTCGATCTTGGGCGCGTGGCTCACGCCGGCCGTGGGCTGTGGTTCGGGGGCGAGTTCGCCCGCCTCCAGGCCGTCGAGGGTGGACAGCAACAACCCGGAGCCGGCATCGGCCAGCCGTGCCAGGAGGTCGCCGCTGGTGTCGGTGGGCCGGATGGTCTCGGTCAGCACGCCGAAGACCGGGCCGGTGTCGAGGCCCTTCTCGAGCCGGAACGTGCTGGCGCCCGTCACCTCGTCGCCGGCCGCGATGGCGGCCTGGACCGGAGCCGCACCGCGCCAGGCGGGAAGCACCGAGAAATGCAGATTGATCCAGCCGTGTCGCGGGAGGTCGAGCAGTCCGGGTGGTACGAGCCCGCCGTAGGCCACGACGGCGCCGCAGTCGGGAGCCCAGCGCCGGAGCACGTCGTCGACCTCCGGCTCGGACAGCCGTCGCGGGGTGATCACCTCGAGCGAGTGCTCGTCGGCGAGTAGGCCGACGGGAGACCGCATCACCTTGCGGCCGCGGCCGGACACCGCATCGGGGCGGGTGACGACCCCGACGACCTCATGTGACGGCGAGTCGATGAGGGCCTGCAACGACGGCACGGCGACCTCGGGGGTCCCGGCGAAAACGATGCGCATTCATCCGATCGTAGGCGGGTCGATCTGCACCCGGATCGGCCCGGTCTGCCGATGCGTGTTCCGGCGGACCTGGCCCGCGACGAGCGCCTCCGCGAGGAACCGTCCGTCCTTACGCGGCAACCGCACCAGAATTCGATCCATCTCGTCATCTGCCGCGGCCTCCCAGTCCGCGCTTCCGGCGGGGGGCCGCACTCCTGGAGGTAGGGGCACGGGTCCGAGAACGTCCGCGTCAGTGGGCAATTCGAGATGCTCGACGAAGTCCGTGATCACCCCGGTCGGTCCGTCGACCGAGGCCATCGTGACGGCCGGCGGAAAGCCGAGTTCCACCCGCTGCCGCAACTGGATCGACGCGAATCCCACCGGGTCCCAACGGATCAGCGCTTGCACGGGAGCCAGTGACGAGTCGGCGACGATCACCACGCGACCGCCATCGCCGTGCGGCGTGACCATCGCGGCGAGCGCCATCCAGCGGCGGACCGCGTGCTCCTCGGCGCGCAGGTCGGCACGGTCGAGCTGCGCCCAGGTGTCGACGACGACCGCCGCGCCGTACCCGCCCGGAGCCACCGGTTCGGCGCCCGGTGTCGCGACCACGAGCCGCGCACCGGGTTCGATCTCGTCGAGGATCGTGTCGCCCCCGCTGGTCAGGACGGGCACACCGGCGAACGCGCGGCCCAGCTCCTCGGCCGTCCGGCGGGCGCCGGTCACCGTCGCCCGCACCGAGGTGTTGCCGCACTCCGGGCAGCGGAAGGACCGTTCGGGACGCCCACACCATCGGCAGCTCAGCCGCTGGTCGGCGTCGAGTTGGAGGGGACCGTGACAGGCGCGGCAGCGCGCGTGTTCCCGGCAGCGCGTGCACGCCAGCGACGGCACATATCCGCGCCGCGGGACGCTGAACACCACCGGACGATCGGCGGCGAACGCCGAGCGTGCCGCGTCGAACGCGACTTCGGGGATACGTGCCGACCTCGCCATGGGGTCGCGCGCGATCTGGCGGTCGTCGTCGGAGATGGCCTGGACGCGTGGGCTGCGGCCACGGACGGTCGCGCGATCGGCGACGAGATCATGCGCCCAGCCCGACGCGACCAGCGCCTGGGCCTCGGCGGTCCGGGCGAAACCGCCGAGCAGCAGGCCGCATCGCTCGTGGTGGGAGCGCAGCACCGCAACCTCGCGGGGGTGCGGATACGGCGCCCGCGGGTCCGACATGCTGTCGTCGCCGTCATCCCACACGACGACGAGGCCGAGATCGGCGACCGGCGCGAACACCGCGCTGCGGGTGCCGATCACCAGTTGCGCGGCGCCCCGCCGCACGGCCAGCCACCTGCGATAGCGCGCGGTGGGTCCGAGACCGGCCGACAGCGCGACACCACGATCGCCGATCAGCGGCTCACACTCCGCCCATACGCGATCGAGATCCCGCTGATCGGGGACGATGAGAATGCACCCGCGCCCGGACGCGAGCGTCGCCGCGGCGAGCTCGGCGAGACGACGTGGCCAGTCCTCCCCCGGCAGGGCCTGCCAGACGGCGCGCGGATGGCCGTCGACGAGATTCTCGACGTAGGAATCGGCGAGCGGATACCGATGCCAGTCGGCGAGCTCGGGCGTCTCCACGACGGAAGTCGGTTCTGGAGTCGTCTCCTTCTCGGTGCGCGCGTGCCGCGGCGGGATCGCCAGACGCACGACGTCGCCCATGGTCCCCGCATACCGATCGGCCACAGCGCGACACAGCGTCGCCAGTTGTGGGGTCAGCACCGGTTCCGCGGACACGACACGGTCGAGCCACCCCAGCTTGCCGGGGTGATCGCTCTTCTCGATGCGGTCGAGAAGGTAACCGTCGACGAGCCGACCGGAGAATCGCACGCGGACGCGCACGCCGGGCTGCGCGGCCTCGTCCTGGTCGGCGTCGATCAGGTAGTCGAACGGCCGGTCGAGGTGCGCGAGTCCCAGAACAGGCAGAACACGGGCCACCGGCAGCTCAGCGGCCGGGACCCGTGCTCCTTTGGGTGTCAGTGAGAGTACTTCCGCAGAGGGTCTACAGACCCGCGGCGGCCCGCAGCTTCTCCGCGCGGTCGGTCCGCTCCCACGGCAGGTCGACGTCGGTGCGGCCGAAGTGGCCATAGGCGGCGGTCGGCGCGTAGATCGGGCGCAACAGGTCCAGGTCGCGGATGATCGCGAGCGGACGCAGGTCGAAGTTCTCCTTGATGACGCGCTCGATGACGGCCGGATCGACCTTCTCGGTGCCGAACGTCTCGACGAACAACCCGACCGGTGCGGCCTTGCCGATGGCATAGGCGACCTGGACCTCGATGCGGTTGGCGAGCCCCGCCGCCACGGCGTTCTTGGCGACCCAGCGCATCGCGTAGGCGGCGCTGCGGTCGACCTTCGACGGATCCTTGCCGGAGAACGCGCCACCACCGTGGCGGGCCATGCCGCCGTAGGTGTCGACGATGATCTTGCGACCGGTCAGCCCGGCGTCACCCATCGGACCTCCGAGGACGAACTTGCCGGTCGGGTTCACCAGGAGGCGGTAGTCGGTGGTGTCGAGGGTCGGCAGGTCGATCTCGGCGAGTACCGCGTCGACGACCTGCTTCTTGATGTCCGGGGTGAGGAGGTTGTCGAGGTCGATGTCGGCCGCGTGCTGCGTCGACAGGACCACGGTGTCCAGACGAACCGGCGTGTCACCGTCGTATTCGATGGTGACCTGCGTCTTGCCGTCCGGGCGCAGGTACGGCAGCGTGCCGTTCTTGCGCACCTCGGTGAGGCGACGCGACAGGCGGTGGGCCAGCGCGATCGGCACCGGCATGAGCTCGGGGGTCTCGTTGGTGGCGTATCCGAACATGAGGCCCTGGTCGCCGGCGCCCTGGCTGTCGATCTCGTCTTCCGAGATGCCGCTGCGGCTCTCGTGCGAGTTGAAGACGCCGCCGGCGATGTCCGGGGACTGCGCACCGATGGCGACGTTCACGCCGCACGACGCGCCGTCGAATCCCTTCGTCGAGGAGTCGTAGCCGATCTCGAGGACCTTGTCGCGCACGATCTTGGGGATGTCGGCGTAGGCGGTGGTGGTGACCTCGCCGGCGACGTGCACCTGCCCGGTGGTCACGAGGGTCTCGACCGCGACACGCGCCTTGGGATCGTCGGTGAGGATGGCGTCGAGAATCGAGTCGCTGATCGCGTCACAGATCTTGTCGGGGTGTCCCTCGGTGACGGATTCGCTCGTGAACAGGCGTGACGAGGTGGTCATCAGATCCTCTCGAGATCTACGCGCGTCGGTGGTCGACGCGCCGCTGGCAGTGTCGGCCAGGTCCGACTGGCCGGGTGATTACATCCAACCTAATCGGTCGGTCGAGCTCCTCGACCATCAGGCACCAGTTGGCGCACTTCGTCAAGTATCCGGCTCGACATGAGTGTTTTCGACCCGAAGGGCAATGCGGTCTCGTCGCCGGTGGCGGCGAGCAACCAGCCGGTGTTGTCCTCGGTCCCGAAGGCCTTGCCGTCGCCGACGGCGTTGACGACGAGCAGGTCACAGCCCTTGCGAGCGAGTTTTGCGCGACCATGGTCGAGGACTCCGCCCGTCTCGTCGCCGGTCTCGGCGGCGAAGCCGACGATCACCGTCTCGCGGGGGATCCGGCCCTCGTCGCGGGCGGTGACCAGCCCGCGCAGGATGTCGGGGTTGGTGGTGAGTTCGATGGGCGCCGGGCCCGTGTCGCCCTTCTTGATCTTGGCGTCGGCGACGGCGATCGGGCGGAAGTCCGCGACCGCGGCGGCCATGATGACGACGTCGGCGTCGGCCGCGCGCTTGGTCATCTCGTCGGCGAGTTGCTCGGCGGTCGAGATCCGCACGATCGACACACCGGCCGGGTCACCCGGGTCGGCGGTGGACCCGGCGACGACGGTGACGCTCGCACCGCGTTGCGCAGCGGCGCGGGCAAGCGCGAAGCCCTGCTTGCCGGAGCTGTGATTGCCGAGGTAGCGGACCGGGTCGAGTGGTTCTCGGGTGCCGCCGGCACTGATGAGCACCCGGACCCCGGCGAGGTCGTATGGGAGTGCATCGGACCGGTCGAGGAGCAGTTCACCGACCAGTGCGATCTCCTGCGGATCCGGGAGGCGGCCGCGGCCGGAGTCGGTACCCGTCAGGCGCCCCGACGCCGGGGTCATCACGACCGAGCCGTGGGACCGGAGCGTCGCCACATTGGCCTGCGTGGCGGGGTGCTCCCACATCTCGGTGTGCATGGCCGGGACGAACAGCACCGGACAGCGGACGGTCAGCAGCGACGCGGTCAGCAGATCGTCGGCGCGTCCCTGGGCGGCGCGGGCCATGAGGTCGGCGGTGGCCGGGGCGATGACGACCAGGTCGGCACCCTGCCCGAGGCGGACGTGGGCGACCTCGTCGACGTCGTCGAACACGGTCGTGGAAACGGGATTGCCGCTCAGCGCCTCGAAGGTCGCCTTGCCGACGAACTCGAGTGCTGCCGGCGTCGGCACGACACGGACGTCGTTGCCGGCCTCGGTGAAGTGCCGGATCACCGAACAGACCTTGTAGGCCGCGATCCCGCCGCCGACGCCGATCAGGACGCGACGCCGGGTTCCGGTCGCTGTCGTCATCAGGGGGCCGGGACTATTCGCCCTCGGTGTGCTCGAGCAGGTCGGAGTGGATCTCGCGCATGGCGATCGAGAGCGGCTTCTCCTGGAGGCCGGGCTCCACCAGCGGGCCGACGTATTCGAGGATGCCGTCGCCGAGCTGGTTGTAGTAGTCGTTGATCTGGCGTGCACGCTTGGCCGCGTAGATCACGAGCGCGTACTTCGACGACGCGCGATCGAGCAGGTCGTCGATCGGCGGATTCGTGATGCCCAACGGCGTGTCGTAGGCCGGTGCGTCGGCGATCTCGGTGATGTCGAAATTGGTCGGGGTGCTCACACGAACTCCTGCGTCGAGGTCTGGGTGTCGGAAAGGGCCGGTCAGGTCGCGGATGCGGCCGGCTGTTCAGGTCCGACCAGCAAGGATACCAACTGATCGGCTGCTCGGTCGACTTCGCTGTTCACGATGACGTGGTCGAACTCGTCCTGAGCGGCCATCTCGGTGCGTGCGGTGGCCAGTCGGCGCTCGACGGCCTCGGGCGTCTCGGTGGCCCGGCCGGTCAGTCGGGACACGAGTTCGTCCCAGCTCGGCGGTGCGAGGAAGACGGTGACCGCCTCGGGGAGTCGGGCGACGACATTGCGTGCGCCGACCAGGTCGACCTCGACCAGAACCGGCTTGCCGGCCTCCAGTGCGGCCAGGACCGGGGCGATCGGGGTGCCCGAACGCTGCAGGCCGCCATGGATCTCGGCCCACTCCAGGAGCTCGTCGGCGGCGATCATCTTGTCGAAGTCGGCGGCGGAGACGAAGTGGTAGTCGCGGCCGTCGACCTCGCCGGGCCGCGGATCGCGGGTCGTCGCCGACACGCTGAAGTAGACATCGGGCATCGCGGCGCAGACCTTGGCGACCACGGTGGACTTGCCGACGGCCGAGGGGCCGACCAAAACGATCAGTCGACCCCTCGTGCGTCCGGTTCCCTCGCGGTCCGGGCGGTTGTTCACCGTCCGGACCCCGGGTTCGTCCCGCTGCCGTATTCGGTTCGGTTGCTCACGCTCAGGAGCTGAACTTCTCGAGCAGAGCCTTGCGCTGACGGTCGCCGAGACCGCGCAGGCGGCGGGTCGGGGCGATCTCGAGCTCGGTCATGATCTCCTGCGCCTTGACCTTGCCGACCTTGGGCAGGGCCTCGAGCAGGGCCGAGACCTTCATCTTGCCCAGGATCTCGTCGTTCTCGGCATCCTTGAGCACCTGCTGGAGATCGGTGCCACCGCGCTTGAGGCGCTCCTTGAGCTCCGCGCGGACACGACGAGCGGCAGCTGCCTTCTCCAACGCAGCGGCGCGCTGCTCATCGGTCAACTGGGGAAGGGCCACGGGGTTCCTCCGTCTTTCGTTCTCGAGTGGGACTGCATCGTTCGCCCAGAAGGGCGTCCGAGGCGCTGTTGCCGTGCGACCGCGGCTGGATCGCCATCGCCGGCCTGTCAGCCGGGTGTGCACCCGGCCGACGCCATCAAATGTTGGCGGCGAATGCGACCGTACCGACGTGAGCAGGCATTTGCGAGTGCGACCCCCCGTTTTCGCGGTCTTTTCTCATGTTGTAGGGCTCTCGGTGCGTTCACACGGGCACAGCACCGATTCACTGTTCTCGCCATCGCCCTGACTACGTGTTTTGCATCATCACCGCAGGTCAGCGCGGCATCGCGCAGCCAGCGGTTCGCTAGCAACGCGAAAGACCCGCGTCCGGACCCCGGACGCGCTGATACGCGTGTGACACGAGTGGTGTGACCTGAATTTCTGCGATTGAGGTGGGGGGTCGCGCGTGTCGCGCCGTCCGGGGCCGGCGGACGTGCGGGGTGACGGGCAGGCCCGCCACCGGTGTCTCAGCCCAGCGCGGCCTCGACCTCGTCGCGAGTCCTGACGAACGCGTCGCGCAACGAGGTCGGGTCCGGCCCGGCGCGAAGAACCCCGCGGGAACTGGCGGGCAGCACCCAGGCCGGATCGGCGCCGTCGAACACCACGGGCAGATCGGCGGCCGTGGCACCCTGGGCGCCCAGCCCGGGCGCCAGGATAGGGCCGCGTAATTCGGCGAGATCCAGGCCGTGTTCGCGGGTGGCTCCGACGACCAGCCCGACCGTCGCGGTGCCGTCGGTGTTCTCGGCCGCGGCGGCATCGACGATCGATTGCGCGACGGTCTGCTCCCCCGCTCGCGCCCGCTGGATGTCGCCGCCCTCGGGGTTGGACGTCCGCGCCAACACGAACACTCCGCGGGAGCCCTCGCGAGCGAGGTCGAGCGCGGGGCGGAGGGACTCGTAGCCGAGGTACGGCGACGCGGTCACCGAGTCGGCGCACAGCGGCGACGAGTCCGACAACCATGCCTGCGCGTAGGCGGCCATCGTCGAACCGATGTCACCGCGTTTGGCGTCGGCGACCACCAGCGCACCCGCATCCCGGCAGCCCGCGATGACCCGTTCGAGCACCGCGAAACCGGCCGCTCCGAACGGCTCGAAGAACGCGACCTGAGGTTTGATCACCGCGGCCACCGGCCCGAGCGAATCGACGCAGATGTCGGCGAAGCGGGACAGGCCGTCGACGGTGACCGGCAGCCCCCACTCCTCGAGCAGCGCCGCGTGTGGATCGATCCCCGCACACAGACGCCCGCGCTCGGCGACCACACGTGCGTAGCGGTCTCCGAACCCGGACGCGTCGATCACGACCGGCCGGCCAGGTCGGCGTGCCGATTCTGCAGTGACCGCACCCCGATGTCTCCGGTCATCGCGGCCTCGATGCCCTGCACGGCAGCGGAGGCCCCCTGCACGGTGGTGATACACGGGATGTTGACCGACACCGCCGCGCTGCGGATCTCGTAGCCGTCGACGCGCGGACCGGAGTTGCCGTACGGCGTGTTGATGACCATCGTCACCTCGCCGCCCCGGATGATGTCGACGATCGTGCGCTGCCCCTCGGCGGCCTCGAAGTGCTTGCGCACCGTCTCACACTTGATCCCGTTGCGCCGCAACACGTCCGCGGTGCCCTCGGTGGCCAGGATCTCGAAACCGAGGTCGGCGAGGTGCTTGACCGGGAAGATCAGCGCCCGCTTGTCCTTGTTGGCCACCGACACGAAGATCTTGCCGCTGGTGGGCAGAGACCCGTAGGCGGCGGTCTGCGACTTGGCGAAGGCGCGCCCGAAGTCGGCGTCGATGCCCATGACCTCACCGGTCGACTTCATCTCGGGGCTGAGCAGGTTGTCGACGCCGCTTCCGTCGTGTCGCCGGAACCGGTTGAACGGCAGGACCGCTTCTTTCACCGAGATGGGTGCGGTGGCCGGGGCCTCGCCCCCGTCGCCGGTGGCCGGCAGGATGCCCTGCTCGCGCAGGTCGGCGATCGACGCGCCGAGCATGACCCGGGCACATGCCTTGGCCAGCGGCACCGCGGTCGCCTTGGAGACGAACGGAACCGTCCGGCTCGCACGCGGATTCGCCTCGAGCACGTAGAGGATGTCGTCCTTCAGCGCGTACTGGACGTTGAGCAGCCCCTTCACGCCGATGCCCTTGGCGAGCGCCTCGGTCGAGGAACGCACCATCTCCAGGTCGGCGCGCCCGAGGGTCACCGGCGGCAACGCACAGGCGGAGTCACCGGAGTGGATACCGGCCTCCTCGATGTGCTCCATCACGCCGCCGATGTAGACCTCGTCACCGTCGCACAGGGCGTCGACGTCGATCTCCACCGCATCCTCGAGGAACCGGTCGACCAGCACCGGGTGATCCGGGGTCAGCTCGGTCGCCCGAGAGATGTAGTCCTCCAAGGACTTCTCGTCATAGACGATCTCCATTCCGCGGCCACCGAGGACATACGACGGCCGGACGAGCACCGGATACCCGATCCGGGCGGCCGTGTCGCGCGCCTCGGCGAAGCTCGTCGCGGTGCCGAACGCCGGCGCCGGCAGGCCGGCGGCGGTGAGGACCTTGCCGAACTCACCGCGGTCCTCGGCCAGGTCGATGGCGGCCGGACTGGTGCCGACGATCGGTACGCCGGCCGCCTCGAGCCGATGCGCCAGTCCGAGCGGGGTCTGTCCGCCGAGCTGCACGATGACTCCGGCGACCGTCCCCGACTGCGACTCGGCGTGGTACACCTCGAGCACGTCTTCGAAGGTCAGCGGCTCGAAGTACAGGCGATCGGCGGTGTCGTAGTCCGTCGACACGGTCTCCGGGTTGCAGTTGACCATCACGGTCTCGTACCCGGCCTCCGACAGCGTGAGCGCGGCGTGCACACACGAGTAGTCGAACTCGATGCCCTGTCCGATGCGGTTGGGGCCCGACCCCAGGATCAGGACCTTCTCCCGATCGGTCTGCGGTGCGATCTCGCTGGTCGCCGCCGGATCGAGCTCGTAGCTGGAGTAGTGGTACGGCGTCTTCGCCTCGAACTCGGCCGCGCAGGTGTCCACGGTCTTGTAGACCGGACGCACGCCCAGCTCGATCCGATGCGCGCGCACGGCCGCCTCGTCAGCGAAATCCGTACGCAGCGCGGCAATCTGACGGTCCGAGAAGCCGGTCGACTTCGCCTCGCGGAGCAAAGCCTCGTCGAGGGTGTCGGCATCGCGCAGCTCTGCTCCCAGAGCGGCGATGCCCCCGATCTCGGCGAGGAACCACGGGTCGATCGCGGTGGCCTCGTACAGGTCCTCGATCGTCGCGCCCGCGTCGAAGGCCAGCATCAGCTTGTACAGCCGACCGTCCTTCGGGGTCTTGATGTCCTCCAGCAGCGCGGGCAGGTCGACCGTGGCCGGGTCCGGGCGGTTCGGCTCGGCCCAGAATCCACCGGCCTTCGTCTCGAGCGAGCGCATGACCTTGCCGAGCGCTTCGGCGAAGCTGCGGCCGAGGCTCATCGCCTCCCCCACCGACTTCATGGTGGTGGTGAGCGTGTCGTCCGCGCCCGGGAACTTCTCGAACGCGAACCGCGGAGCCTTCACCACCACGTAGTCGAGCGTCGGCTCGAAGCAGGCCGGGGTCTCCTTGGTGATGTCGTTGACGATCTCGTCGAGGCTGTAGCCGATGGCCAGCTTGGCGGCGATCTTCGCGATCGGGAAGCCGGTGGCCTTCGACGCCAGTGCCGACGACCGCGACACGCGCGGGTTCATCTCGATGACGACGAGCCGGCCGTCGCGCGGGTCCTGCGCGAACTGGATGTTGCAACCGCCTGTGTCGACGCCGACCTCGCGGAGGATGTCGATGGAGAGGTCACGCATGATCTGGTACTCGCGGTCGGTCAGCGTCATCGCCGGGGCGACCGTCACCGAGTCGCCGGTGTGTACGCCGACCGGGTCGAGATTCTCGATCGAGCAGACGACCACGACGTTG
Organism: Gordonia terrae; assembly: GCF_001698225.1. Taxonomy (NCBI): domain Bacteria; kingdom Bacillati; phylum Actinomycetota; class Actinomycetes; order Mycobacteriales; family Gordoniaceae; genus Gordonia; species Gordonia terrae. Next base: position 2,652,395 of record NZ_CP016594.1, on the reverse strand, counting down.
TCGCGGTTGTCGCGCATGAGCTCGAGTTCGTATTCCTTCCACCCGAGGATCGACTCCTCGATGAGGACGTTGGCCGTCGGCGACGCGGCCAGGCCGCCGCCGGCGATGCGGTCGAGGTCTGCGTCGTCGTAGGCCATGCCGGAACCGAGGCCGCCCATGGTGAACGAGGGTCGGACGACCACCGGGAAGCCGAGTTCGGCGACGGTGTCGCGCACCTCGTCCATGGTGTGGCATACCCGCGACCGGGCGCTCTCACCACCGACCTTCTCCACGATGTCCTTGAACATCTGGCGGTCCTCGCCACGCTGGATCGCGTCGAAGTCGGCACCGATCAGTTCGATGTCGTACTTCTCCAGCGAACCCCGATCATGCAGTGCGACAGCGGTGTTCAGCGCGGTCTGCCCGCCGAGGGTGGCCAGCACCGCGTCGATGGGATGTCCGGCGTCGCGTTCGGCCTCGATGACCTTCTCCACGTACTCGGCCGTGATCGGCTCGATGTAGGTCGCGTCGGCGAATTCCGGGTCGGTCATGATCGTCGCCGGGTTGGAGTTCACCAGGGACACGCGCAGGCCTTCGGCCTTGAGCACACGGCACGCCTGGGTCCCGGAGTAGTCGAACTCGCAGGCCTGACCGATGACGATCGGCCCGGACCCGATGACCAGGACGTGGTTGATGTCTTCGCGGCGCGGCATCAGGCACTCGCTCCTTGGTTCTTGGTCTTGCGGGACTCACGGTCGCCCTCGAGCAGGGTGACGAACTTGTCGAACAGGTACGCGGCATCGTGGGGGCCGGCCGCCGCTTCGGGGTGGTACTGCACGGAGAAGGCGCGGCCGGAGAGCAGTTCGACGCCCTCCACGGTGCCGTCGTTGGCGCAGACATGGCTGACGCGGGCTCGGCCGAAGTCGGAGTCGAACTCCTCCCCCGCCTCGCCTTCGAGCGCGAAGCCATGGTTCTGCGAGGTGATCGAGACCTTGCCGGTGGCGTGGTCGACGACCGGGATGTTGATGCCGCGGTGTCCGAACTTCATCTTGTAGGTCGAACGGCCGAGCGCGCGGCCCAGGATCTGGTTGCCGAAGCAGATGCCGAACAGCGGGATGTCCCGACCGAGAACCCCGCGGGTGAGTTCGACGATGTCGTCGGCGGTGGCCGGGTCGCCGGGACCGTTCGAGAGGAAGACGCCGTCGGGCTCGAGGTCGGCGATCGCGTCGAGCGCGACCGTCGCGGGCAGCACGTGGGTGCGCACTCCCCGTTCGGCGAACATCCGCGGCGTGTTCGTCTTGATCCCCAGATCGATGGCGGCCACCGTGAAACGGTGCTGATCGAGGGGTTCGACGACGTAGCCGTCGCTGGTGGTGACCTCGTCGGCCAGCCGGGCGCCCTTCATGTCCGGCTGATTGCGGACCCGGGCGACGAGTTCGTCGGTGTCGGCCAGGGCCGGACCGGAGAAGATGCCGGCCTTCATCGAGCCGTGGTCGCGGAGGATGCGGACGACGGTGCGGGTGTCGATGCCGCCGATGCCGACGACGCCCTGGCGGTCCAGCTCCTCCTCCAGGGAGGTCGTCGCACGCCAGTTGGAGACGCGTCGGGTGGGGTTGCGCACGGCATAACCGGCGACCCAGATCTTGCCCGAGTCACCGTCGACGCCGGTGCTCCCGGCGCTACCGGTGCTCTCGCCGTCCTCGGTGTTCCAACCGGTGTTGCCGATCTGCGGCGCGGTGGCCACCACGATCTGCCGGTGGTAGCTCGGATCCGTCAGGGTCTCCTGATAGCCGGTCATCGCGGTGCAGAACACCGCCTCGCCAAGGGTCTCGCCGACTGCGCCGTAGCTCCGGCCGGTGAACACCTGACCGTTCTCCAGCACCAAGACCGCTGTGTTCATTCCTGTGCCCCTTGTCCCTGTGGACCGTGTCCACTGTCATGCGTCCCGGCGAAGGCGTTCACCCAGCCGGGGTAGATCGATTTGTCGTCGGCGCGCACCCCGGAGTCGATCTCGGTTCCGTTGGGCAGGACCCAGCGGATGGCGAGGACGCCGTCGGCGGTCATCACCTTGCCCGCGATGCCGCGCTCCGTCCGGACCGCGGTGACCGACTCGCGCGGAATCCAGATGTCACTCGCACCCTGGCGCGCGATGAGGATGCCTGTCTCGAATTCGGTCAGCACCGACGACGCACGATCACCGATGTCACCGACTGTCACCCGGTTCTGCCAGCTCGGCGCGACGGTGCTGCCGAGGTAGAGGCCGGTGTCCGGGCCTCGGAGCACTGTGCCCGGGTCGGCGGGGATCGTCGGGAGTGCACCGATGAGGTCGGCCTGCGCCGCGGTCTTCTTCCGGTTCCCCGTCACCAGCAGGTAGAACACCGAAAGGATCCCGATGGCGAGCAGTGCGACGGCGCCGATGAACCATGCGTTGAAAACGATCTTGCCGTATCCGAACAGCGAGGCGATCACCGAGGCGATGACCAGGACCGCGAGAATCCCCGGGATCAGTCCGCGCCTTGTCCTCGCGGGTCTGGTTCGGCCCGCTCGCTTCGCTCCCGGCGCCGGGGTCATCGGGTCACCTGCCCGTCGCGAGCGGTCACCACGCCGCGCAGCACGGTCGCGGTGATCGTGGCGGGCATGGTCATCGCTTCGAACGGGGTGTTGTCGGACAGGCTCGCCAGGTCGGGACCATGGACCACCCAGGGCGTGTCCGGATCGACAACGGCGAGGTTCGCGGGTTCACCCACCTCGATCGGACGGCCCTGATCGGTGAGCTCGACGATCTGCGCCGGTCGCTCACTCATGACCCGCGCGACGCCGCGCCAGTCCAGCAGGCCGGGCTTCACCAGGGTCTCCACGATGATCGGCAGCGCCGTCTGCAAGCCGAGCATCCCGGGCTTGGCCTGCGCGAATTCGCAGCACTTCTCCTGCGCGGCGTGCGGGGCGTGGTCGGTGGCCACACAGTCGACGATCCCCTCGGCGAGCGCCTGCCGCAATGCCTGCTTGTCGCGGACCTCGCGCAACGGCGGATTCACCTTGTTCACCGGGTCGTAGGTGTGCAGGACCGAGTCGTCGAGGAGCAGGTGGTGCGGTGTCACCTCGGCGGTGATCGCGATCCCCTGTTCCTTCGCCCACCGCAACAGTTCGACGGTGCCCTCCGTGGAGGCGTGGCAGATGTGGATACGCGCCCCGGCATCGCGCGCGAGAAGGGCGTCGCGGATGACGATGGACTCCTCGGCGGCGCGCGGCCAGCCCGCCAGGCCGAGACGCGAGGCCGTCGGCCCTTCGTTGGCGACCGCACCGACGGTCAGCCGCGGTTCTTCGGCGTGCTGGGCGATGAGGACCCCGAGCCCGGTGGCGTATTCCAGAGCACGACGCATCAGCAGCGGATCGTCGACGCACTTGCCGTCGTCGCTGAACATCCGCACGCCCGCGGCGCCGGCCGCCATCATGCCCATCTCGGCGAGCTGCTTGCCGCCGAGACCGACGGTCACCGCGCCGACCGGGTAGACGTCGACGAGCCCGACCTCGCGCCCCGACCGCCACACGTTGTCGGTGACAGTCGAGTTGTCGGCCACCGGGCTGGTGTTGGCCATCGCGAAGACGGCGGTGTAGCCGCCGAGCGCCGCGGCTGCCGAACCCGAGCGGATCGTCTCGGTGTCCTCACGGCCCGGCTCACGCAGGTGGGTGTGCAGGTCGACGAAGCCGGGCAGGAGCACTCCGCCCTTGCCGTCGATCACCTCGGTCCCCTCGGGTGCGGTGACCGCCGAACCCAGCTCGCTGATGACACCGTCGACGACGAGGACGTCGATCGGGTCTCCCTCGCCGTACGGGCGGACGGCTCTGATGAGGACGGACCCGGTCGGCGGTACGGATCCGGTTGTGGCGCTCACTGTCCAACTCCTGCAATGGTTGTGAGGGGGGTCATAGGTGGGCTCCCGCGGAATCGGAACCCACGAGCAGACGGAACAGGACCGCCATCCGGACGTGCACGCCGTTGCGGACCTGTTCGAGCACGGTGGCCTTGGGCGAATCGGCCACCGAGTAGCCGATCTCCATGCCGCGCAGCATCGGTCCCGGATGCAGGACGACCGCGTCATCGTGCAGCAGAGACAGTCGGCGGTCGTTCAGCCCGAACCGGACCGAGTACTCGCGGGCACTCGGGAAGAACCCGCCGTTCATGCGCTCGGCCTGGACCCGGAGCATCATGACGGCGTCGACGGCGGGGAGTTCGGCGTCGAGGCTGCCGGAGACGCTCACCGGCCACTGCTCGACCCCGACCGGCAGCAGGGTCGGCGGTGCGACCAGCACGACCTCGGCGCCGAGTGTCGAGAGCAGATGCGCATTGGACCGGGCGACACGGGAATGGATGATGTCGCCGACGATGGCGATGCGCCGACCGTCGAGTGATCCGAGGCGCTGACGCAGGGTCAGCGCGTCGAGGAGTGCCTGCGTGGGATGCTCGTGCGTGCCGTCCCCGGCGTTGATGACCGCGGGGCCGTCACCGTCGGGAGTCGTCGTCCAGTCGGCGATCTGGGCCGGCGCACCCGAGGCCGGGTGCCGGACGATCAGCGCGTCGGCGCCCGCGGCGTGCAGGGTCTTGGCCGTGTCGCGCAGCGACTCCCCTTTGCCCGCAGAGGAACTCGAGGCGCTGACGTTGATGACGTCGGCGCTCATCCACTTGCCCGCGACCTCGAAGGAGACCCGGGTACGGGTCGAGTTCTCGTAGAACACGGTCATCACCGTGCGCCCGCGCAGTGTCGGCAGCTTGCGCACCTCGCGCCCGGTGAGCGCCTGCTCGAAGCGCTCGGCGTCGTCGAGGAGAGCGGTGGCATCGTCGCGGCTGAGGTCCTGCGTCGACAGCAGATGCCGCATCACGAATCACTCTCCGCCGCAGCCGAACTCGATGCCGACGCGAGGACGACCTCGTCGATGCCGTCGTGCTCGACGAGATGGACCGAGACCTGCTCGTCCCGGGCCGTCGGGATGTTCTTGCCGACATAGTCTGCGCGCAACGGGAGTTCGCGATGGCCGCGGTCGACGAGGACCGCGAGCTGGACGGCCGCGGGACGACCGAGATCGCGCAGGGCGTCGAGCGCCGCGCGCACCGTCCGGCCCGAGTAGAGGACATCATCGACCAGGATCACGATGGCGTTGTCGACGCCACCCGCGGGCACCATCGTCCGCTCCAGCGGACGGTGCGGCTTGCCGCGCAGATCGTCGCGGTACAGCGTGATGTCGAGGTAACCCACCGGCACGTCGACACCCGCGAACTCACCGATCTTGGCACCCAGCCGGGTGGCGAGAGATGTTCCGCGAGTGGGGATTCCGATGAGAACGACGCGGGGTGCGTCGGGCGAGTCCAGAGCAGTCTTCTCGATGACCTGGTGCGCGACACGAGCAATCGTCCGCGACACGTCGGCGGCATCGAGCAGCACCCTGGGAGCGGGGCTGGCCAAAGCCGACCTCCTTCTCCGCCTCGCAGGACGGATCGTTAAAGGATGTCTGTCTCGCGACACTCTACACCGGGCGGCGACGCCGACGAATTCCCGCGACGTACGCCACACCCGGTGCGGATCAGTTCTGCTCCGGCCGTCCGGGTGCGGGTTCGGCGGACGCGGCCGCCCGGACCTGGGGAGCGAGTTCGGCGATCTTGGCCAGCACCCCGTTGACGAAGGCGGGCGAGTCGTCGGTGGAGAGTTCCTTGGCGAGCTCGACCGCCTCGTCGACGACCACGATCGTGTCGACGTCGAGCGAGTTGAACAGCTCCCAGGTCGCCAGGCGCATGATGGCGCGGTCGACGGCAGGGAGCCGTTCGAGGGTCCAGTCACGCAGATACGACGAGATGACCGCGTCGATCTGGGACTGATCGTCGGCCAGTCCCTGGATCACGGTCGCGGTGTAGTCGTGGATGGAGCCGACGCTCTCGTCCGATCGGACGTACTCGCGTCGTTCGGTGACCAGCTGGGCGGGACTGACGCCCTTGGCCTCCGCCTCGAAGAGGAGGTCCACCGCGCGGCGTCGGGCCTTGTGTCGGGTTCCGGGTTGTTTCACAGGTCAGGAGTTGACGCGGCCGAGATAGCTGCCGTCGCGCGAATCGACCTTGAGCTTGTCCCCGGTGTTGATGAACAGCGGCACCTGGATCTCGGCTCCGGTCTCCAGCGTGGCGGGCTTGGTCCCGCCGGTGGAACGATCGCCCTGCAGGCCGGGATCGGTCTGGGCGACGATCAGCTCGACGGTGACCGGCAACTCGACGAACAGCGGATTGCCCTCGTTCAGCGAGACCTGCACGGTCATGTTCTCCAGCAGGAAGCGCGCGCCGTCGCCGACGGTGGCCGGCGGCAGCGAGAACTGCTCGTAGTCCTGCGCGTCCATGAACACGTAGTCGGTGCCGTCGTTGTAGAGGAAGGTCATGTCACGACGGTCGACGGTCGCGGTCTCGACCTTCACGCCCGCGTTGAAGGTCTTGTCCACGGTCTTGCCGCTCAGCACGTTCTTGATCTTGGTGCGCACGAACGCGGGACCCTTGCCCGGCTTCACGTGCTGGAACTCCTGGATCTGCCAGAGCTGGTCGTCCATGCGCAGCACGAGGCCGTTCTTGAAGTCGGCGGTGGATGCCATGTGGTTTGTGTTCCCTTGCAGTCAGATGACGGTGAATGTCTTGTCGGTGGCGGTCAGCAGGTCGGGGTCGCCGTCGGTGACCACCAGTGTGTCCTCGATCCGGACCCCGCCCCATCCGGGCAGGTACACACCGGGCTCCACGGTGACCGCTGCACCGCATGGCAGTGTACCCGCCGCGAGTTTGCCGATTCCCGGCGCTTCGTGGATCTCCAGCCCCACCCCATGGCCCAGGCCGTGCACGTAGTGCTCCCCGTGCCCGGCGCGGTCGATCACGTCGCGCGCCGCCGCGTCGACCGAACGGAGGTCGGCGCCGGGGGTCAGCGCCGCCCGGCCGGCGGCCTGCGCGGTCTCGACGAGCTGGTAGAGGTCACGCTGCCACGACGCGGCGCGGCGCAGGACGAAGGTCCTGGTCATGTCCGAGTGGTACCCGCCGACGACGGAGCCGAAGTCGATCTTGACGAGGTCGCCGTCGGCCAGCGCGGTGTGCGTCGGCCGGTGATGCGGGATCGCGGAGTGGGCGCCGGCCGCCACGATGGTCTCGAACGCGATCCCGTCGGCCCCGAGGCGGTACATCTCCCATTCGAGGGCCCGCGCGACCTCGCGTTCGGTCGTCCCGGCCCGCAGGACGCCGTCCGCGATGATCTGCGCCAGGGCCGCATCCCCGATCGCGCACGCCGCCCGGAGCAGCTCGATCTCCCCCGACTCTTTGACGGCCCGGAGGTTCTGCACCAGACCGGACGTGCCGATCAGTTCGACCCCGGAGTCCCCGACGGCGGCGGAGAGTGCCCGGTGCCCGGCCACGGTCTCGGTGTCGGACTCGAAGCCGATTCGATCGGCCCCGCCGGAGCGGGCGTGATCGACGAGGGCCCGCGCCACGGCGCGTTCGATGATCGGTTCGACGTCTGGCACCTGCTGGGCGACCTGGGTGAGATAGCGGCCGTCGGTGGCGATGCGGTCACCCGCCGGGTCGTCCGCATCGATCAGCACAGCGGCATTGGAGCCGGTGAAACCCGTCAGATAGCGGACGTTGACGAGGTCGGAGACGACGAGGAACGAGACCGGGTCGTCGGCGGCCCGCAGTTCGGTACGCAACCGGGCGCGACGCCCGGCCGTGTCATGGTTGATCGGCACCCCAGCCACGCTACGGCGGGCACCCGAACCGCGCGAACCGGACCACTTCGACCAGGTGTGTCCGCTGTCACCACCACCGTGCGTAAGATGACGCGCATGTCTTCGTGGTTGGTGCGCGGTCTGACGATGACCGCAGTTCACGTCCTCGCCCGGGTGTTGCTCGGATTCGCAGTGGTCCAGGCGCCGCTGAACTCCACCGTCTGGCGCACCATCGCGATCGCCGTCGTCGTCCTCATCGCCCTGCTGTGGGGTGGTTACGACGGCATCCGTGACGCGCGCGCCAACCCGGACCCCGACGACTACGAGGACCTCACGGTGCGGTGGCTGCAGGCCGGTGTCCTGGCCGGCGTCCTCGCCGGACTGATCTCCTGGATCCTCGGCACGGTCGTCCTCGCCGGGATCGGACAGGCCAGCCTGTTCGTCGAACTCGTCGCGGGTGCGTCGTTCACCGCGCTGCTCGTCTTCGTCCCGGCCTTCGTCGGCGCGGCCATCGGCCGCTTCCTCGTGCGGCGCGACCAGAACAAGGGCGCCGCCGACGACGACTGGTCGGTCCACGAGGATCGCTCGACCCATCACGAGGACGGCATCCCCGCCGACGCGGACGCGCCGACCCAGCGCATTCGCTGAGTCGGCGCAAAGGGTGACCGGCAGCTGACCGGGCGTCAGGCCTACAGCAGCACCGACGTGCTCTTCGCCGCCGGGCCACCCGCCACCGCGGAGTAGGCGGCCGCGATCAATCCGGGGTCGGGACCCTCGAGACGACCCGGCTTGGCCAGGCCGTCCAGGACCACGAAGCGCAGAACGCCCGAGCGGTTCTTCTTGTCTCCCGCCATGCCCTGCAGGAGATCGGCGAACGCGTCGGGGTCATACGTCGTGGGGAGCCCGACGAGATCCAGGATCGCCTTGTGCCGATCCGCCGTGGCGTCGTCGAGGCGGCCGGCCAGGCGCGAGAGCTCGGCCGCGAACACGAGGCCCACCGACACCGCCGCGCCGTGACGCCACCGGTAGCGCTCCCGCCGCTCGATCGCATGTCCCAGGGTGTGGCCGTAGTTCAGGATCTCGCGCAGCGACGACTCCTTGAGATCGGCCGACACCACATCCGCCTTCACCTGAACCGAGCGCCGGATGAGATCGGGCAGCACCGGCGACGTCGGGTCGACGGCGGCCTCGGGATCCGCCTCGATGATGTCGAGGATGGTGGGATCGGCGATGAACCCGGTCTTGATGACCTCGGCGAGTCCGGCGACGATCTCGTTGCGCGGGACGGTCTCCAGGGTGCCGGTGTCGATGAGCACGGCGTCGGGTTCGTGGAACGACCCGACGAGGTTCTTGCCGGCCTCGGTGTTGATGCCGGTCTTGCCGCCGACGGCGGCGTCGACCATCGCCAGCAGCGTCGTCGGGATGTGGATGACCCCGATGCCGCGCATCCAGGTGGCCGCGACGAAGCCGGCGAGATCGGTGGCGGCGCCACCGCCGAGGCTGATGACCTTGTCGTTGCGCTTGAGGCCGATGCGGCCGAACACCTCCCAGCAGAAGGACGCGACCGACAGGTCCTTACCGGCCTCCGCATCCGGGATCTCCACGCGATGGGCGTCGAATCCCTTGCCCGCCAGGTACTCTCGGACCTGCTCGGCGGTCTTGGCCAGCGGCGGCTGATACAGGATCGCGATGCGGTCGGCGCCCTGTGCCGCGGCGGCCACCTCGCCGAGGAGTCCCCGGCCGATGGTCACGTCATAGGGCGCGCCGGCGTTGACCCGGATGGCGATGGGTTCGGTTTCGGACATTCTCGGCTTCCTCACATCAGTTCGCGGGCGAGTCGGACGACGACGGCGTCGGCAACCGTGTCGGGGTCGGCATCGGCATCGACGTCGAAGGTGCACACCGCCTCGTAGACGGCCGTCCGCCCGGCCAGCAGTTCGGCATATCGGGCGGCGGGGTCGGCGGTCGCCAGCAGTGGGCGGTCGGTACCGGACACGCGTTCGTATCCGCGCTCGGGCGAGACCCGCAGATACACGACGCGCTGATCGGTCAGTGCGTCGCGCACGCCTGCGGTCGTCACCGCACCGCCGCCCAGCGACACCACCCCACCGTGGTTGTCCAGGACATCGGTGACGACGTTCTCCTCGATCGTCCGGAACGCCTCGACGCCATCGGATTCGAAGATCTCCGGGATGCTGCGTCCGGTGCGGCGGACGAGCTCGACATCGGTGTCGATGAAGTCGACACCGAGCCGGTCGGCGAGCACGCGGCCGACCGTGGACTTACCCGCCCCCATGAAACCGATCAGCACGGCCGCCGGACGACGACCGGTCGTCGCACGCGTCGGGGTCGGGGGCTGGGTCATGCCCGGGGCGGACGCGCGTCGACCGCGGCCCGGTAGGCGGCGAGGTTCGCGGCGGTCTCGCCGACCGAGTCACCGCCGAACTTCTCGAGCGCGGCCTGGGCGACGACGAGTGCGACCATCGCTTCGGCGACCACACCCGCCGCGGGCACGGCGCAGACGTCGGAACGCTGATGGATCGCGCTGGCCGTCTCCCCCGTCGACATGTCGATCGTCGACAGTGCGCGCGGCACCGTCGAGATCGGCTTCATGGCGATGCGCACGCGGAGGTCCTCGCCGTTGGTCATGCCGCCCTCGAGCCCGCCCGCGCGGTTGGTCGAGCGCAGTACGCCGTCGGCGCCGGGCACCATCTCGTCGTGGGCCTCGCTGCCGCGACGGCGCGCGGTGGTGAATCCGTCGCCCACCTCGACGCCCTTGATGGCCTGGATGCCCATCAGCGCGGCCGCGAGCTTGGCGTCCAGGCGGGTCTCACCGCTCACGTGCGAGCCGAGCCCGACCGGTACCCCGGTCGCGACGATCTCGACGACGCCACCGAGCGTGTCGCCGTCCTTCTTCGCCGCCTCGATCTCGGCGATCATCGACTTCTCGGCATCGGCGTCGAAGGCCCGGACCGGGCTGGCGTCGATGGCCTCGAGGTCGGAGATGCGCGGCGGGGGGCCGACATAGGGATCGCTCGCGCCGATCGAGATGACATGGGAGACGACGTCGATGCCGAGCACCTGACGGAGGAAGTTGCGGGCGACCGTGCCCGCTGCGACGCGGGCCGCGGTCTCTCGCGCGCTGGCACGCTCGAGCACCGGCCGGGCGTCGTCGAAGCCGTACTTGAGCATGCCCGAGTAGTCGGCGTGGCCGGGCCGGGGACGGGTCAGCGGCGCGTTGCGCGCGCTGCCCTCGAGCTCGGCCTCGTCCACGGGGTCGGCGGCCATCACCGTCTCCCATTTGGGCCACTCGGTGTTGCCGATCTCGATGGCGACCGGACCGCCCATGGTCTGACCGTGGCGGACCCCGCCGAGCACGGTGACCTTGTCGGCCTCGAACTTCATCCGCGCTCCGCGGCCGTAGCCGAGCCGGCGGCGAGCCAGTTGCTCGCCGATGTCGGACGAGGTGACCTCGACACCGGCCACCATGCCCTCGACGATGGCGACCAGGGCGGGGCCGTGGGATTCTCCGGCAGTTATCCAGCGCAACACAGTGGTCGATTGTTCCATGCGGCCGTGCCCCGTCCGACGGCGGCGCCGCCGAATCACGGGTAGCACGCGTCACAGCAGACCGGCGACGACGATCGTCGCGGCGACGAGCGCCGGCCCGTGCGGATGCGCGGCGGTACCGGCCGGCTCCCGGCGGGCCACTCGGTCGGCGAGTACCACGCCCACCGCGATGAGCGACGCGAGTGTGACGACGAGAAGCGCGGCGCCCCAGTCGAGGGCGAGCGCACCGCACGCCGCGGCGAATTTGACGTCCCCGCCGCCGCACCATCGCCTTCCGAACGCCAGCGCGTACGGGGTCGCGGCCGTCAGGGCGGCCACCGCCACCCCCGGGTGGACCATGCACGCGCCCATGGCACCGCAGATCCCCGGCCAGACGAGCGTATTCGGGATCCGGCGGGTCTCGGCGTCGGTCACCGCGACCACCGACAGCCACACCAGGATTGCGCATTCACCCATCCGCCGAGCATGACGCGGGACCGACGCATCACCGCACCTCTGTCCACACGCCGTTCGTCGTGTGGACGACCTCGAACGTCGCGGCGTCAGTCAGCGGTGAGGGCCTCGATCATCGCCTCGCGGGGTGCGGGGAGCCCGGTGAAGAGTTCGACCTGCCGGAACGCCTGGTTCACCAGCATGACCAGACCGCCGACGACGGTTCCGCCGGCCGCACCGACCGCCGTCGCGAGCGGCGTCGGCCAGGGGTCGTAGATCACGTCCACGACCTTGCGGGCCTGCGCCAGCGTCGACGCCAGTCCGGAGGCCGCCTCGGCGGGCACGGTCGACACGACGACGGCGGAGTCCCGACACCGGCGGTCCAGGGCCTCGGCGGGTTCGAAGGGCAGGACCTCGCCACTCAGGCCCAGCCGTTCACAGAGGTCGAGGACGGGCGCGGCGCGGCCGGCGTCACGGGCGACGACCACGACGTCGGTGACGCCCGCGCCGGCGAGGGCCATGATCGTCGGCAGGGCCGTCCCGCCCGCCCCGACGACCACGGCGAGGGGCGTGGTCCCGGACGCGATGTCGGCGCCGACCGCGAGATCGGTGAGTGCACCGGCCATTCCGTCGATGTCGGTGCAGTCGGCGCGCCATCCGGACGGCACCCGCACGAGGGTGTTGGCCGACCCGACGAGCTCGGCGCGCTCGGTGCGCTCGGCCGCGAAGTCGAGGGCCGCCCGCTTGTTGGGCATGGTGACCGAGAAGCCGATGAAGTCGGCGTCGGCGCCGGACACTATCTCGGGCAGACGATCGGCGGTGCACTCGATCCGGTCGTATCGCCAGTCGGCCAGCCCCAACGCCCGGTAAGCGGCCAGATGGATGCGCGGCGAGCGCGAGTGAGTGATCGGCGAACCCAGGACCGCGGCCCGGCGGTGAGCGCCGTACGGGGAGCGGATGTCGGCGGGCATAGTGTTCACGGCGGGTCCGCCGGTCACTGACTACATCCCGTGGCCACCAGCTTGTTACGGCAGGCGACCTCGCGATTGCGCTTGTGGTCTTCGAAGGTGTTGGCGAACAGCGTCGTCCCGGCGGTGTCGACCGTGACGAAGTACAGCCATCCGCCCGGGGCCGGGTCGAGCATCGCCTCGAGGGCCGGTACGCCGACCGCCGCGATCGGTGTCGGCGGCAACCCCTTGTAGCGGTAGGTGTTCCACTCGTTGTCGTTCTTGTAGGCCTCGCCGTGGACGTCGATGTTCGTGATGTCGGCGGTGTAGTTCTGCGTGGAGTCCATCTGCAGCAACTGGTCGCGGTCGAGTCGGTTGCGGATGACCCGCGCCACCTTCGGCGCGTCCTCGACGTGACGGACCTCGCGCTCCACGATCGACGCCGCGATGAGGGTCTCGTACGGCTCGAGCCCGGAGTTGTTGCGGTCCAGCAGCCCCCACTGCTCGAACATCGCCCCGCTCTTGGAGATCATCTCCTGCAGGATCTGTGTGGCGGTGTGATCGGGTTCGACCCGCTCCCAGGTGGTGGGCGCGATGAGTCCTTCGATCCGCCGGTGGTCGCCCGTCATCGCGGCGACGTTCTGGCGGGCCCACTCGGGTACGCCGAGCTCCTCCGGGGTGGCCTGCGCCGCGGCCTTCTCGAGGTCGGCGACGGTCACCCCCTCCTGCTGTCCGTTGACCGAGAACGACGTCGCGTTCTCGATGAGCTGGAAGATGCCCGGGGTGACCTTGCCGTCGATACCCGTCTTCGAATCGAGCTGCAGTCCCGGCGGGATCACCACCCGCCCGACCCGGTGTTCGGCACCGTCGTCGGTCAGCATCTCGACGGCGGTGGTCGCCGGGATCTGGGTGCGCATCTTGTACAGCCCACCCGACATCGGCTGTCCGCCTGCGGCATCGACGAAGGCGCGCACGCTGCCGACCACGTCGGCGTCGACGAGGATGCGGCCGAAATCGGCGAGTGTGGAGTTGTCCGGGATGTCGACGACCACGTCGCCGGCACCCGCCGCGTTGGTGTAGTCCTTGCGCGACTCGAGCAGGCCGGTGGCGCGCACGCCGTAGTAGCCGACGCCGGTGATGAGCGCGAGCATGAAGACGATCGCAAGAGCCAGCACCGCACGACGTCTACCCCGGCTGCGCGTGCGGCGCGGGGCACGGCGTGTCTGCGGCTCGGACTCGGTGTCGTCGACCCCGGCCCACCAGTCGTCGGGCTCGTCGACACCCCGGCCCGATGCCGGGGCCGCCGGCGCGGGGTCGCGAACCGGTCGTGCGGTCTCGACAGGCGGGCCGTACCGCGAGTCGTCGTATGACTCGTCGGCGTAGCGATCCTGCTCGTACCCGGCGGGTTCGTAAGCGACTGGAGCAGAACGGAATCCGTCGTCGCGGGACCCGCGGACGGGCGGCTCCGGGGCCGGCGGCTCCGGGGCGGGCCGCTCGGGGGCCGGCCGCTTCGGGGCGGGCTGCTCGGGGGCGGGCGGACGAGCCATCGTGGCATCGGTGTCGGACTGCGGCGGCGCGGGGCGCGGCGCGACCGGCGGCGGGGTCGGCGTCTGTCCCGGCGGGATGCGGACCGGCGTCGCGCGCGGCCGCGGCGAGCCGGCCACCGGACGCGCCTGCTCGGCGGGCGGGACGGGCGGCGGGACCGGCCGACGGCCGGCCGGGTCCGCGGAGTCCGGACCGGTCCGGCGGCGACGATGCCGCGTGTGCGGGGATCCCTCGGCGGACTGGGTGAAATACCGCAGACGCTCCGGATCCATGCCCTCGGTTCGGCGTCCCTGGCCGTCGCGGTGGCGTGTGCGACGCCGATCGTCGGTCACCGGAGGCTCCCCTGACTCACCGTCGTGCATCCAACCACCCCTGAAGAATAGCGACCGCCGCGGCCTGGTCGATCACCGCGCGCGAGGACTTCACCGTCCGGCCGCTCGCGTGCAGTGCCTGCTGTGCGGTCACCGTCGTGAAACGTTCGTCGTGCCAATGCACCGCCACCGGGTCTATCCGGGACGCGAGTCGGTCCCCGAAAGCACGCGCGGTCTCCGCCGCCGTGCCCGCGGTGTTCTTGAGCGTCTTCGGGAGGCCCACGACCACGCCGACGGCCTCGTACTCGGTGACCAGGGCCGCGATCCGGTCGAGATCGTCTGTGCGCGACGGAGTCCGGCGCACCGTCTCCACCGGCGTGGCGAGGATGCCGTCGGGGTCACACACGGCGACGCCGATCCGCACGCTCCCGACGTCGATGCCGAGGAGTCGTCCTCGGGTCCGCGGCGCAGCGTCGGGCCGGGATTGCGGGTCGGGCATCAGGCGACGAACTCGCGGATGCGGGTCAGCGCGGCGGCGATGCCCGACGGATCGGTACCGGCACCCTGAGCCAGGTCGGGTTTGCCGCCGCCACGTCCGCCGAGCAGCGGTGCGACTTCCTTGACGAGGTCGCCGGCCTTGATCCCGGCGTCCCGCGCGGCGGCCGTGGTGGCGATCACGAACGGCACCTTGGCATCCGGCCCGTCACCGCTCGGCGAGAAGAGCGCGATCACCGCCTGCCGGTCGGCGACCCGGCCACGCAGGTCGGTCACCACCGAGCGGAGCCCGTTGGCGTCCAGGCCCGGCACCCGGCCCTCGACCACGAGCGTCGCACCGACGGTCGTCGCGGTCTCGAGAAGACCGGAGACCGCGGCCCGTGCGGCGTCGGCGCGCACCCGCTCGAGTTCCTTCTCGGCGTCGCGCAGCTTGGTGACGAGCTGCTCCACGCGGCCCGGCACCTCCTCGGACGGCACCTTCAGCGACGACGCCAGCCCGGCCAGCAGCGCCCGTTCCTTCGACAGGAACCGGAACGAGTCCATGCCGACATACGCCTCGACGCGCCGGACGCCCGAGCCGACCGAGGATTCGCCGATCAGGGTGATGGGTCCGATCTGGGACGACGACGCGACGTGCGTGCCGCCGCACAGCTCCATCGAGAACGGCCCGCCGATCTCGACGACGCGGACGACGTCGCCGTAGTTCTCGCCGAAGAGCGCCATCGCGCCCATCGCCTTGGCCTCGGACAGACCGGTCTCGAAGGTGTTGACCTGATAGTTCGCCTCGACCGCGGCGTTGCTGATCTCCTCGATCTCACGACGCTGGGCCTCGGTCACCGGACCGCCGGCGTTGAAGTCGAAACGCAGATAACCGGGACGGTTCAGGGACCCGGCCTGCGTCGCCCCGGGGCCGAGGACCTCGCGCAGCGCCGCATGGACCATGTGGGTGCCCGAGTGGCCCTGGGTGGCGCCGTGACGCCAGGCGGTGTCCACCGCGGCGAGTACCTCGTCGCCCTCTTCGATCTCACCCTCGTCGATGCGGACCTTGTGCAGCCACACCGACTTCCCGACCTTCTGCACGTCGGTGACCGACATGCGAACTCCGGATCCGGTGCTGATGGTGCCGATGTCGGCCATCTGTCCACCGGACTCGGCGTACAGCGGCGTGCGGTCGAGAACGACCGTCAGCTCCTGCCCGGCCGATGCGGCGGGCAATCGCGCACCGTCGGCGACGAGGCCGAGGACGCGGGCTTCCGACACCAGCTCGTCGAAGCCGGTGAACTCGGTCGGCCCGCGGTCGAGGAAGTCGCGGTAGACGCTGAGATCGGCGTGCCCGGTCTTCCGGGCGGTCGCGTCGGCCTTGGCGCGTTGCTTCTGTTCGGCCATGAGCGCGGTGAAGCCCTCTTGGTCGACGGCGAGACCGGCCTCGGCCGCCATCTCCAGGGTGAGGTCGATCGGGAAACCGTAGGTGTCGTGCAGGGTGAAGGCGTCCGACCCGGTGATGGTGCTGCGCGACGCGGCCTTGGTGGCGGTCGCGGCGTCGGCGAACAGCTTCGAACCCGCGGCGAGGGTCTTGGAGAACGAGGTCTCCTCGCCCACCGCCACGTCGACGATGTGCTTGCGCTGGGTCTCGAGTTCGGGATACGACGGCGCCATCAGATCGATGACCTTGCCGATGATCGTGCCCATGGTGGGCTGACTGTCGCCACTACCGAGCTGATTCGGCCCGCTCGCTCCGCTCCCGGCGCCGAGCAGACGCATGGACCGGACGACCCGCCGCAGCAGACGACGCAGGACATATCCCCGGCCGTCGTTGCCGGGCAGCACGCCGTCGCCGATCAGCAGGGCCGACGTGCGGGCGTGGTCGGCGACCACGCGGAACCGGACGTCGTCGGCGTGCGAACCGGCGCCGTAGGCCCGCCCGGACAGCTGCGCGGCGAGATCGATGATGGGCTTGCACAGGTCGGTCTCGTAGACGTTGTCGACGCCCTGCAGGATGCAGGCCACGCGCTCGACGCCCATGCCGGTGTCGATGTTCTGCTTCGGCAGCGGACCGAGGATCTCGTAGTTGTCCTTGCCGCCGCCGGGGCCGCGGATGTTCTGCATGAACACGAGATTCCAGATCTCGATGTAACGGTCCTCATCTGCCTCGGGGCCGCCTTCCACGCCGTACTCGGGCCCGCGGTCGTAGAAGATCTCCGAACAGGGACCGCACGGGCCAGGCACGCCCATCGACCAATAGTTGTCCTTCATGCCGCGTCGCTGGATGCGTTCGGCGGGGACACCGATCTCATCACGCCAGATGGCCTCGGCCTCGTCGTCGTCGAGGTAGACGGTCGGCCACAGCTTCTGCGGGTCGATGCCGAAGCCGCCGTCGGCGACGCTGTTGGTCAGCAGCGTCCAGGCGAAGGTGATGGCCTCCCGCTTGAAGTAGTCGCCGAAGGAGAAATTGCCCGCCATCTGGAAGAAGGTGTTGTGCCGGGTGGTGATGCCGACCTCGTCGATGTCGAGGGTCCGGACACACTTCTGCACGCTGGTGGCCCGCGAGTAGGGCGGGGTCTGCTCACCCAGGAAGAACGGCTTGAACGGGACCATGCCGGCATTCACGAACAACAGGTTGGGATCGTCGAGCAGCAACGAAGCGCTCGGCACCTCGGTGTGCCCGGCCTTGATGAAGTGGTCCAGGAACCGCTTCCGGATGTCATGCGTCTGCACTGTGGGTTTCGTCCTGCCGTTGGTGATCGCAGCCGTTGGTGGTGGCGGCCGTTGATGTCGCGACATCCCAGCCTACCGTCGGCGGGTCGTCGAACGGCGCAGGGACTCTCAACTGCGAGAACGTCAGCGGGACCGGCGCCGCGACACCGCGCCGCGCACGATCGACCGCAACTTCGCCACTCGCGGACCGATCTCGCGCTCCAGCCCGTGGTCGGTGGGGACGTAGTAGTCCCTCCCGACCAGATCGTCGGGCGCATACTGTTGCGCCACAACGCCATCGGGATCATCGTGCGGATATCGGTAGGCGACGCCGTTGCCCAGCTTCTTGGCCCCCGGATAGTGGCTGTCGCGCAGGTGGGCCGGAACCGCGCCGGCCTTGCCCGACTCGACGTCGGCGAGGGCCGCGCCGATGGCCGACACCACACCCGCCGACTTCGGGGCCGTCGCGAGGTGGATGGTCGCCTGGGTGAGTGCCAGTTTGGCCTCCGGCATCCCGACCAGGTTCACGACCTGAGCGGCCGCGACCGCGGTCTGCAGGGCCGTCGGGTCGGCCATCCCGATGTCCTCGCTGGCATGGATCATCAGGCGCCGCGCGATGAACCGCGGGTCCTCCCCCGCCGCGATCATCCGCGCGAGATAGTGCACGGCGGCGTCGACGTCCGAACCACGGATGGACTTGATGAACGCGCTCGTCACGTCGTAGTGCTGGTCGCCGTCCCGGTCGTAGCGCACCGCGGCGCGATCGATGGCGGTCTCGACGTCGGCCAGGTCGATGGACTCCGTCGAGTCGGCGCTCGCCTCGAGGGCGGTCAGCGCCCGGCGCGCGTCCCCGCCCGACACCGCGACGAGGTGGTCGTAGGCGGCGTCGGAGACCTCGACCTTGCCGTCCAGCCCCCGCGGGTCGGCGACCGCCCGGGTCAGCACCTCGCGGATGTCGGCGTCGGTCAGGGACCGCAGCTGCAGGACCAGCGACCGGGACAGCAGCGGGGCGACCACCGAGAACGACGGGTTCTCGGTCGTCGCGGCGACGAGCAGGACGATGCGGTTCTCCACTGCGTCGAGCAGTGCATCCTGCTGTGTCTTGGAGAACCGGTGCACCTCGTCGATGAACAGGACCGTCTGCTGACCGCCGTTCTTGCCGTCGCCGATGAGCCGGCGGCGGGCCACGTCGATGACCGCCCGCACCTCTTTCACCCCTGCGGTCAGCGCGGACAACGCCTCGAAACGGCCGCCGGTGGCCCGCGCGATGAGCGAGGCCATGGTGGTCTTGCCGGTGCCCGGTGGCCCGTAGAGCAACACCGACGCCGCGCCCGACCCGCTGATCAGCTTCCGCAGCGGCGAGCCGGTCCCGAGCAGGTGCTGCTGCCCGACGATCTCGTCGAGGTTCTGCGGGCGCATCCGGACCGCGAGCGGCGCGGTCGGGGACGGCGGCGCGGTGAGGCCGCCCGCGTTGCCGGGCCCGGCAGAACCTGCCCGAGGATCGTCAGGTGGGTCGAACAGTCCGTCCACGAGCGTGTCAGGCCAGCCAGATGCGCTGGAGCGCGACGCCCATCGCGGTCGCGAACACGGCGGTCTCGTCGTCCCCCGCCCGTCCGGCCGCGGCGGCGAGATCGGTCCAGCGGCTGACGATCACGCGGGGGTCGTTGGTGTGCAGGGCCCAGTCGTGGGTGAAGCCGGCGGCACCGAAGTCGGCCACATCGAACTCGGCATCTGGCTGGTCGGTCGTCTCCGGATCGCCCGGCAACATCCACACCGTCGACAGCCACACCCAGAGCTGGCGGGCGAGCAGCACCTTGCGCTGCATCTCCCGCTCGTGGGCGAGGGCCGGCCAGATCGAGTGCACCTCGGACCGCCAGGCGTCCACCATCGACACCTCGAGGTCGGTGGCACGCGCGGAGGTCCGGGGCGGCAGCTGGGCGGTGATGGTGACGAGCGCGTAGGCGATGTCGAGGGTCGCGTCGCGGAATCCGCCCCACTCGTAGTCCATGAACTGGACACCGTCGTCGTTGAGCAGGATGTTCTCGGGTCCGACGTCGGAGGGGCTGAAGGCGCGGTGATCGCCCTCGTCGAACAGCGTCGCCGCGCTCCGCAACGACTCGACGACCTGCTCCGGGACCACGACGTCGAGCGCGGCAGCGTGCCCGACAACCGAATCGATCGACCGCAGCGCCTCGTCGCGCAGGATGTCGCGCCCCTGCGTACCCGACGGTCCGCGGCGCAGCAGCGCGAGGAAGTCCCCCTCGCCGCCGACCGTGGCCGCATGCATCCGGCCGAGGGCCTGACCCCAGGCGCTGACCGCGCGGGAGGTCTCGACGGGGTCGACGCCGGCGAGGTACTCGAGCATCGAGCGGCCGTGGCCGAGGTCGGAGAGCACCATGATCCGCAGGTCGGGATCCGAGGCGATGAGTTGCGGCCCCGGGCGTGATTCGTTGGGCAGCGCGGTCGCGTACTTGTACGACGCGATCTCCCGGTGGAAGGCCTGCGGGTCCTCGTGCTCGGGAAGGGCCTTGATCACGAGCGATCGGTCCAGGCTGAGAGGGTTCTGGGCGACCCGGACCCGCACCACCGTGGTGCGCCCGCTGCCGCCGAGGTCCTCGGGATCATCGAGGACCACTGCTGATCCGGCGCGGTGTGACAGCAGCGCCTCTGCCGCCCGCACCACGCTGGTGATGCGGCTTTCCGTAATGACCGTCATGTCGCCCACCAACCTACCCGTTGCAACGATGTCGCAACAGCACTGTTCGTTCATCTGTACCACGTCGCGATCGGGGCGTCAGCAGATCGGGTGCCGAACACGCTGTGGCACAGCGGGTTACCGCGTGGGCCGCGGAACCGTGTCCGATTCAGCCCGGCGCGGGGCCATCGGCCGGGCTCACGTCCACCGACACCTCGATCCGGCTCTTGGTGGAGTCGGTGTAGATGACCCCGCGTAGCGGCGGCACGTCGTCGTAGTCGCGTCCCCAGGCGACCGTGACGTGGCGTTCGTCGACCAGCTTGTCGTTGGTCGGGTCGAAGGGCAGCCAGCGGCCGTCGGGCATCCAGACCGCCGCCCACGCGTGGCTGGCATCCGCGCCGAAGACCTTCTCCGTGCCGGGCGGCGGCTCGGTCGCGAGATACCCCGACTCGTACCTCGCCGCGAGGCCCTGCGACCGCAGACAGGCGATCGCGACGCGGGCGAAGTCCTGGCAGACGCCCTCGCGCCGCTGCAGGACCGTGTCGACCCGGGTGGTGATGGCCGTCGACCCCGAGCGGTAGGTGAAGTCGGCGAAGATCCGTGAGGTGAGTTCGGTGACGGCCTCGACCAGCGGCCGGCCCGGGGTGAAAACCCCGGCGGCGTACTCGTGGACCGCGGGGGTGATCTCCGGCCGCTCCAGATCCAGGACGAACTCGGCGGCCAGGGCACCCTCCCGGCCGTCGACGGCGGCCGGACGTGCCTGCTCCCACGGGGTACGGGCGGCCGGGCTCAGGAGGACTCCCGGGTCCACCGGGTCCACCTCGACGACGGAGCGCGCGGTGACGGTGAGCTCGCGATGCGACGTCCGCACGTGGAAGTAGCTGTCGTGGTTGCCGTAGACGTCGAGCCCCGTCGACCGGTCGTCGGGCTCGGGTTCGATCTCCAGCGACGTCGAGTGCACGCGCTGCCCGGGCAGGTCACGCGGCGTCAGGTGGCACCGCCCGTACGACGACGACACGTCGTCGTCGTAGGTGTAGGTGGTCCGGTGCATGACGCGGTAGGTGCGCGAACTCACGATTCCCCACCGGCCCAGATCGGTCGCGCCTGACGGGGGGTGGCGAAGCGGGTCCGGGTCAGCAGGTCGGAGAGTTCCCGCGCACCGGTGCGCAGCGTCGTCATCAGTTCGACGAGTTCGGGGCGGCGCCGCTCGGTGTCGACGTGCACGAGATCCACGGGGTCGCTTCGCCGGAGTTCGGCGATCATGTCCTGGACGGCGCGTTCGGCCCCGGCCGACCGCAGGGTCTCCGGCACCGAGGACAGGGCGGAGTTCAACCGCTCCAGTGAGAAGATCATCGACCTCGGATTGGTCGGGTCGAACAGCAGCAGCTCGGCGACACCGGCCGGCTGGTACAGACCGCGGTTGCGGCGGCGGTAGATGATGGACGACTCGTTGGCCACCAGGTACGACTCCAGCAGCGCCTGCTCGACGTCGGTGTCCTGCGCGTCGGCGAACATCGCGAGCGTGAGGTCGGCGAGGGTCACCGCCCGCTCGATGCGCCGGCCGACATCCATGAACATCCAGCCCGGGTCGTGCACCATCGACTCGGCCTGTAGTCCGGTGAGGGCCAGCACGCCGTGCAGGATCTCGTCGTGCGCGCGGGCCAGGTCGGGGCCGAGGTCGAGCGCGGCGTCGCCTGCGCCCGCCTCGGCCCGCGACCGGACGACCAGCCTGGTCGTGCTCGCCATGACGCGTTCGACCGGGGCGAGCACCATCCAGGTGCTCGTCGACATCTGGTCCCGGACCGCCCGGGCCGTACTGATGAGCCGGTCGATCGAATACGCGATGGTCCCGGGCACCGACCGCGACACGGTGAGGTCGGCGATCTTCTCGATCGCCTCGTTCACCTGCTCGGGCGACGGCGGCCGGTCCGACCCCGACATCAGCAGCCCGGCGGTGTCGAGGTAACGCGCGGTGCCGGTCACCGTGGCGACGGCATGCAGCAGCCGCGGTACCGCCGGCGTGCCGGACATCCACGGCCGATACTGGAAGTCTTGATAGCGCTCGCGGGACACCTTCGCCAGTCGGGTCACGAGCTCGGTCCGCTCGCCGTAGCGGCCGAGCCAGAACAGGTCCGCCAGCACTCGTGGGCTGGCCGCGGCCGCGACGTCGGAGTACTCGCGGGTCACCGGACGGCCCGCCGCAGCGCCGGCGACGACCTCGGCGGCCGGCTCGGTGCGGGTCTCCGGACGGCGCGAGACGTGCCCGCCCACCTCGGTGCTGGTGACCCAGACGTCCTTGGCGGCGATCACGTGGTGGGCGGCGCCCTCCACCCCGTCGGCGAGGACCGCCCCCAGCCCGCCGGGCATCACCGCGTAACCGGGACCCTGCGCCACGCTGAAGGCGCGCACCGACACCGGCGCCGCACGAAGCGGCGCCTGCGACCCGCCCGGAGCGCTGCCGGGGGTGACCGTGGGGGCCACCGAGAACGCCTCGAGTTCGCGCGCGACCCACTGCCAGGTCTGCGCCTCGATCCGGGCGGCGAGGTCGGCGCGCTCGGACGCGGCGAGCAGCGGGCCGATGACTTCCTCTCCCGTGCACGTGTCGGTCAGCACGAGGGACGCCAATCGATCGCGGATCAGGCTGCGCTGCAGCGGATCTCCCGCCCAGTAGGTGGTGACCGAACCCAGTATCAGCTCCTCGTCGAGCAGGACCGGCGCCAGCCGCTCCAGCACGGTGTGCAGAGCCGGGTTCTCCAGCACTCCCGAACCGAGGGTGTTGAGGACCGTCACCGTGCCGCGCGAGATCGCCTCGACCAGACCGGCGACACCGAGCTGGGAGTCCGTCCGCAGGTCCAGCGGGTCGGCGTAGGCGGCGTCGATCCGCCGCAGCAACACGTCCACACGCTTGTACCGACCGAGCGAACGCATGTACACCGCACCGTCGCGGACGGTGAGATCGGCGCCCTCGACGAGCGGGAAGCCGAGCACCGAGGCGAGGTAGGCCTGGTCGAAGGCGGTCTCGGACATGCTGCCGGGACTGAGGACCGCCACCGTCGGATCGTCGACCCCCGGCGGGGCGTATTCGGTGAGCGCGAGGCGCATGGTGCCGGCGAAGTTGGCCATCGGCCGGGGCGCGCACGCCTGGAACAGCTGCGGGAAGGTCTTCGACATCAGCCGGCGCCCGGCGATCGCGTAGCCGACCCCCGACGGCGCCTGCGTGCGGTCGCGGTAGGCGACGAAGTCGCCGTCGGCGGTGCGTGAGATGTCGACCGCATGCAGGAACAGCGCATGGGGTCCGGCGACCTCCAGACGGGCCGCCTTCCGGATGTACCCGGGGTGTCCGAAGACCATCTCGGGTGCGACGAGTCCGGCGGCGATCGTCTTCTGGTCGCGGTAGAGGTCGCGCAACAGCAGGTCCAGCAGCATCGACCGCTGCGTGACGGCCTTCTCGAGTTCGGCCCACTCGACACCGTCGACGACCAGCGGCACCGCGTCGACCTCCCAGTCGCGGGTCACGGTGTCGTGGCCGTCGAACTCGTTGTAGACCACGCCGTCGTCGCTCACCGCGGCCGCCAGGCGCGCCGCGGAGCCCCGGAGCCGGTCGGTGCCGCGCAACCGGTAGATGCGGGCCAGGTCCGCCCACGCCGGACGGATCGCCCCACCGGGTTCGAGGAGTTCGTCGTAGGATTCGACCGGCCGGTCCGGGTCGAAGAGGGTCTGGCCCGCGGCGCGGTAGCGGTCGAACACCGCGGAGGCGTCGCCCGGCGAAGAGATCACCGAAGAACTGTACGTGCCCGCCGGAGGTCGAGGACTCCGGGCACCCCGAAGTCGATGGCCTGCCGGGACGCTCGCTCGCGCAACAGTCCGACGTCGACGGTGCCGGTGGTGTGTCCGGCCGCCTCGAACCGCCCGTTGCGGCGCGACTCGGCCTCGACCGCGTTGACCGGCGGACGGTCGTAGGCCCGTCCGCCGGGATGGACGACGTGATAGGTGGCGCCACCCACCGACCGGCCGTTGACCGTGTCGATCAGATCGAAGGTGAGCGGGGTGTCGATGGTGATCGTCGGGTGCAGCGAACTCGGCGGCTGCCAGGCCCGGAACCGGATCCCGGCGACGCGTTCCCCGGTGCGCCCCGTGGCCCGCAGCGGGATCGGAAAACCATTGCATGTCAACAAGTATCGATCGTCCTCACCACCCAGGACCCGCACCTGCACCCGCTCGACGGACGAGTCGACATAACGAGCGGTGCCGGTTCCGGTCGACTCCTCCCCCAGCGTGTTCCACGGCTCGATGGCACTGCGCAGCTCGATCTCCTGGTCCCGGATCTGCACGGTCCCCAGACGCGGGAACCGGAACTCGGTGAACGGGTCCAGCCACGCGGTCTCGAACGGGTAGCCCGCCTCACGGAGCTCCTCGGCGACGAGCGCGATGTCGGCGATCACGTAGTGCGGCAACAGGTGTTTGCCGTGCAGGTCACCGCCGTGGCGGATGAGCCGGGCGCGATAGGGCTTCTCCCAGAACCACGACACCAGGCTGCGCACGAGCAGCGACTGAACCATCGCCATCCGATGGTGCGGCGGCATCTCGAACGCCCGCAGTTCCAGCAGACCCAGCCGCCCGCGCACCGAGTCGGGGCTGTAGAGCTTGTCGATGCAGAACTCGGCCCGATGGGTGTTGCCGGTGATGTCGGTCAGCAGGTGCCGCAGGGCCCGGTCGGTGACCCAGGGGTTGGGTGGCGCCCCGTCGAATCGCCCGCCGACGGCGTCCTTGACCGCCAGCCGGTCGATCTCGGCGAAGGCGATCTCCAACTCGTAGAGCGCCGACTCGCGCCCCTCGTCGACGCGGGGTGCCTGCGACGTGGTGCCGATGAACCGGCCGGAGAAGAGGTAGGACAGCGCGGGATGCCGCTGCCAGTAGGTCAGCATCGACACCAGCAGATCGGGGCGGCGCAGCATCGGCGAGTCGGCGGGCGTGACGCCGCCGAGGGTGATGTGGTTACCACCGCCGGTCCCGCCGTGACTGCCGTCCAGGTCGAAACTCTCGGTGCCCAGACGCACATGTCGCGCATGGTCGTACAGCGATTCGAGCAGTTCGGACTGCTCGGCGAAACTCCCGGTCGGCTGGATGTTGACCTCGACGACACCCGGGTCCGGCGTGACCGACAACGACACCAGGCGCGGGTCGGCGGGCGGTCCGTATCCCTCGACGACGACCGGTGTCGACGTCGCGGCGGCGGCGTCCTCGACGAGTTCGACGATCGCGAGGTACTCCTCGAGGGTCGAGGTCGGCGGCATGAACACATGGACGACGCCTCCACGCACCTCGGCGACCAGGGCGGTGCGGGGCAGGAACTGGACGGGGTCGACATCGCGGACGGCGTGGCCCAACGCCGTCGACGGGTCGGCCGGCAGGTCCTCGTGGCGCGCGGACGGGTCGGCTTCGAAGAGCGTCGGAGCCGGACCCCACGAGAGCGAGTTGAGCGGCAGCCGCAGGCCGGCCGGTGAGGTGCCCGGCGTCAGCACGATGCGCCCCCGCCGGGTCGTCCACACCGCGCTCTGCCACGCGGTCCGATCCTCCGATCGACTCAACGGCACCAGGTGCGCACACGGCTCGGTGACCGCGGCGTCGAGCCGGGCGATCAGCGCCCGCCTGCGGGCGACGGAATCCGATGCCGGCGCGAGGCTCTCGTCGTCCTCGCCGTCCGTCGAGTCCGCGTCGACGGTCATGTCGGCCTGCGCGAAGGCGCGCGCGGCGGGGAGGGTGGGGTCGGTACCGGGATCACCGGGGGGCATCGCGGCGAGTTCACGCATCCGCACCAGTGGATCCTCGTAGGCCGGCATCACCTGTCCGGCCGGGAGACCGAGCGCCGCCGCGAACGCGGTGAGCAGTTCCCGCGCCGGGCCGGCATCGCCGGTGATCTCCGGATCCGGACCGTGGGTCTCGGTCTCGATGGCGGCCGCGCACTGCTCCGGCGTCGCCCACGGGTCGGCGAGCAGACCCGGGTCCCGCCAGATCGGCAGACCGTCACTGCGCCACAGGAGTTCGAGCTGCCAGCGCGGGAGCGGTTCGCCGGGGTACCACTTGCCCTGGCTGCGCCGGATCAGGCCATCGGGCGCGTAAGCCTTCTGCAGTCGACCGGCAAGCCGCCCGGCCAGCAGCCGTTTGTGGGGACCGTCCGCGGCCGTCCGCCACTCCGGGTCCGTCTGGTTGTCGATGGACACGAACGTCGGCTCGCCGCCCATCGTCAGGCGCACATCGTTGCGTTTCATCCGCTCGTCGACCAGCGCGCCGAGATCGGTCACCCGGTTCCACTGTTCCGCGGTGTAGGGCAGCGTGACCCGCGGGTCCTCGTGGAAGCGGGTCACCGTGTTGGTGAAGTCGAGCGTCGCGTGGCACGGACCGGTCGAACCGGTGATCGGCGCGGCACCGACCGGATGCGGGGTGGCCGCCAGCGGGATGTGTCCCTCGCCGGCGAACAGGCCCGACGTCGGGTCCAGGCCCACCCAGCCGGCACCGGGTAGGTACACCTCGGTCCACGCGTGCAGGTCGGTGAAGTCGGCGTCGGGACCCGACGGTCCGTCGAGGGCCTTGACGTCGGAGGTCAGCTGGACGAGGTAGCCGGAGACGAAACGCGCCGCGAACCCGAGCTCGCGCAGGAGTGCGACCAACAGCCAGGCCGAGTCGCGGCAGGATCCGATGGCGCTGGAGAGCGTGTACTCGGGCGACTGCACGCCCGCCTCGAGCCGAACGGTGTAGCCGACGGCGTCGCGGACCGCGGCGTTGAGACCCACGAGAAAGTCGATGACCCGCGTCCGGCCCGCCGGCCGGTGCTTCGCCGCGAACCTCGCGATCTCCGGATGTACTGGCGCGCCCGCGAATTCACCCTCGGTGACGCCGGCGGGACGGAGGAAGATCTCCAGGTCGCGGCGCAGTTCGGCGGGATAGTCGAACCCGTAGAACTCGGCCCACTCCTCGATGAAGAAGTCGAACGGGTTGATCGCGGTGAGATCCGCGACGAGACTCACGGTGATCCCGAGGGAGGTCGAGGGTTCCGGGAACACCAGGCGCGCCAGGTAATTGCTGAACGCGTCCTGCTGCCAGTTCAGGAAATGCGCACCGGGTTCGACGGTGAGCGAGTAGGCCTCGATGGGAGTGCGCGAGTGCGGCGCCGGACGCAGGCGGACGACGTGGGGGTAGATCTTGGCCGGCCGATCGAACGAGTACACCGTCCGGTGCTCGAGTGCGACCTTGATCGTCATGCTGGGAATCTCATCACAGATGACCGGCAGGCGCCGGGTGGCGAGCACCACCGTCGGATGGCGGTGGCCGAACTCACGTCCGGCCACCGCATTTCGGGTCAGACCGAGGTGCTCCCGGCGTCCTTCTGATCGGCGTCGTTCTGATCGGCGCCGCCCCGCGGTGCGGGCTTGGCGTCGATCCCCGATTCCTTGCGCTGCTGCGCGGTGATCGCCGCGGGCGCGTCGGTCAGCGGGTCGACGCCGCCGCCCGACTTCGGGAAGGCGATCACCTCGCGGATGGACGATTCACCGGCGAGCAGTGCGGTGATGCGGTCCCAGCCGAAGGCGATGCCGCCGTGGGGCGGTGCGCCGTAGGCGAAGGCGTCGAGCAGGAAGCCGAACTTCTCCTGGGCCTCGTCGTGGCCGATGCCCATGATCTCGAAGACGCGCTCCTGCACGTCCCGTCGATGGATACGGATCGATCCGCCGCCGATCTCGTTGCCGTTGCACACGATGTCGTAGGCGTAGGCCAGGGCCGAACCGGGATCGGACTCGAGGGCGTCGACCGACTCCGGCTTCGGCGAGGTGAATGCGTGGTGCACCGCGGTCCAGGCCGAATGTCCCAGTGCGACATCACCGGACGCGGTCGCCTCGGCGGCCGGCTCGAACATCGGCGCGTCGACGACCCAGGTGAACGCCCAGTCGCCGTCCTCGATGAGACCGAGCTTCGAGGCGATCTCGCCACGCGCCGCGCCGAGGAGCGCGCGGGTCGACTTCACCTCTCCCGCCCCGAAGAACACACAGTCACCGGGCTGCGCACCGACGTGGGCGGCCAGACCGGCGCGCTCGTCGTCGGACAGGTTCTTGGCGACCGGACCCGACAGCGTGCCGTCTTCGGCGATCAGGACGTACGCGAGGCCCTTGGCGCCGCGCTGCTTGGCCCATTCCTGCCAGGCGTCGAGCTGACGACGCGGCTGCGACGCGCCGCCGGGCATGACCACGGCGCCGACGTACGGCGCCTGGAACACGCGGAACGGGGTGTTCGTGAAGTACTCGGCACACTCCACGAGTTCGATGCCGAAGCGCAGATCCGGCTTGTCCGAACCGAATCGGCGCATCGCGTCGGCGTAGGTCATCCGCGGGATCGGTGTCGAGATGTCGACTCCGATGAGCTTCCACAGGGCGGTCAGGACCTCTTCGGCGACCGCGATGACGTCGTCCTGGTCGACGAAGCTCATCTCGATGTCGAGCTGGGTGAACTCGGGCTGCCGGTCGGCCCGGAAGTCCTCGTCGCGGTAACAGCGTGCGATCTGGTAGTAGCGCTCCATACCTGCCACCATCAGCAACTGCTTGAACAGCTGCGGGCTCTGCGGCAGTGCGTAGAACGTACCCGGCTGCAGGCGCGCGGGCACCAGGAAGTCACGCGCACCCTCCGGGGTGGACCGGGTCAGCGTGGGGGTCTCGATCTCGGTGAAGTCATGCGCGGCGAGGACCCCACGCGCGGCCGCATTCGCCTTCGAGCGCAGACGCAGGGCAGCACTCGGGCCCTCGCGGCGGAGGTCGAGGTAGCGGTGGCGCAACCGCGCCTCCTCACCCGGCGACTCGTCGAGCTGAAACGGCAACGGTGCCGACTCGTTGAGGACCTCGAGTCCGACGGCGTTGATCTCGATCTCGCCGGAACTCAGGTTGGGGTTCTCACTGCCCTCGGGTCGTACCTCGACGACACCGGTCACCGCGACGCAGTATTCGGCGCGCAGACGGTGGGCGGCCGAAGCGACAGACTCGTCGCGGAAGACCACCTGGACGAGTCCGGTGGCGTCACGCAGGTCGATGAAGACCACGCCACCGTGGTCGCGACGGCGTGCGACCCACCCGGCGACGGTGACGGTCTGCGACGCGTCGGCGCGGCGCAGCGAACCTGCGGAATGCGTGCGGAGCACTGAGAATCCTTCCAACGTCGAAATCGGTCGGCAGAAACGCAGACCAGGTGTCCATGGTGCCGTATCCACGCCCCGGGGCGTCAATCGCATACCTCCGCGACTGCGCCGAGGGCGGGTGCCGATCGTGCCAGAATGGCCGCGTGACCTTCCAAGGCAGCGGATCGATCGACACCGGCAACGTCTCCGGCGGCGGCGGGGGCGGTGGCGGCCGGATCGCGCTGGGCGGTGGCGCCGGGCTCCTCATCACGATCGTCGCGCTGTTCTTCGGCGTGAATCCCGGCGACCTGCTCGGCTCCGGCGGTCCGGCGCCCGGGACATCGTCCGACGCCGCGCAGATCCAGCAGCAACTGGACTCGTGCACGTACGAGATGGCCAACGAGAACACGATCTGCCGGATCAAGGCGACCACCGTGAGCGTCGACTCGGTGTGGTCGGACCTCTGGCCCGAGTACGAGGCACCGCAGACGGTCATCTTCGCCGACGCGGTGAACACCGGGTGCGGCTCGGCCAGTTCGGCGACGGGCCCGTTCTACTGCCCCGCCGATTCGACGGCGTACTTCGACCCGACGTTCTTCGCCCAACTCCGCCGCATGGGCGGCAGCGACGGGCCCCTCGCGCAGGAGTACGTGGTGGCCCACGAGTACGGGCATCACGTCCAGAACCTCACCGGCGCCCTGGCGAAGGGGCAGCGGATGGGTTCGCAGGGACCGCGATCGGGTTCGGTCCGGGTCGAGCTGCAGGCCGACTGCCTCGCCGGGGTGTGGGCCCACCACGCCGACGACGGCCCCGACGCACTGCTCGCACCGATCACCGAGGAACAGATCGCCGGCGTGATCCAGACCGCGAAGGCCATCGGCGACGACACCATCCAGGGTCCGGGGTCCAATCCCGAGGGGTGGACCCACGGTTCGGCCGCGCAGCGCACGCGCTGGTTCTCCGTCGGCTACCAGGGCGGCGACCCGGATCGCTGCGACACCTTCGCCACCGACGACCTGTGAACCCCGGCCTGTGAACCCCACCGACACCGTCGGCGCGCGTCGGCCCACCACCGTCGACGCGATCGCCGAGGCGCACCTCGACCGGCTGTGCACGCTGAATCCGCTCTTCGCCACCGAGATCGGCCACGGCGAGCACGACGACCGGATGACCGACTTCTCCGCGCAGGGATGCGCCGAACGCGCCGAGGTCGCCGCCGGAACGCTGTCCGCGCTGGCCGACGCCGACATCACCGATCCGATCGACCGCGTCACCGTCGCCACCATGAGCGCCTCACTGCGTCGTGAGCTCGCGCTCGCCGACGCCGGCGAGCACATCGGCGAATGCAACGTCATCGCGTCCCCGCTGCAGGCACTGCGCGACGTCTTCGACCTCATGCCCACCGACACCCGTGAACAGCGCGAGATCTTCCTGTCCCGGCTCACCGCCATCCCGGCCTCGCTGACCGGCGTCGTCGACGGTCTGGCCCATCGCCTTCGGCACGGCCCACCGCCGGCCCGCCGGCAGGTGGAAGCCGTCGCCCGCCAGGCGGATTCGGCGGCCGACGCCATCGGCGGCGCCACCGGGCCGATCGCTGCGGACACGGCGCTGGCCGGCACGCTCGCAACCGCGCTCGACGCCGCACGCACCTCGTTCGGGACGTTCGCCCACTACCTGCGCACCGAGGTTCTCGATCACGCCCTCGACGACGACGCCGTCGGCCGCGACCGGTATCTGCTGCACCTTCCCGCATATCTGGGCGCCGACGCCGATCCCGACGATGCGTACGCCTGGGCGATGACCCGCCTGCAGCAGATCATCGCCGAACAGCAGGAGATCGCCGAGGGACTGCTCCCCGGACAGGGCATCGGCGCGACCCTCGCCTGGCTGGACCGCCAGCCGCAGTATCAGATCCACGATCGCGCCCAATTCGTCGACTGGATGCAGGCGACCTCCGACGCGGCGGTCACCGGTCTCTCGGGAATCCACTTCGACCTCCCGGCCCGGCTGTCCCGGCTCGAGTGCCGGCTGGCCCCCTCGTCGACCGGCATCATCTACTACACCCAGCCCAGCGCGGATCTGTCCCGGCCCGGCCGCATGTGGTGGGCGGTGCCCGACGACCAGACCGTCTTCCACACCTGGCAGGAGAAGACGACCGTCTACCACGAGGGCGTCCCCGGACACCACCTCCAGCTCGGCTCGGCGATCGTCGACCCCGACCTCAACTCCTGGCGCAAACTCGCCTCGTTCACCTCCGGTCATGGCGAGGGATGGGCCCTCTACGCCGAGCGCCTCATGGACGAACTCGGCTGGCTCGAGGATCCCGGCGACCGAATGGGGATGCTCGACTCGCAGCGGCTGCGGGCAGCGCGGATCGTCGTCGACATCGGGGTGCACTGCCGACTGCCCGCGCCGGAGTCGCTCGGTGGGGGCATCTGGGACGCCGACAAGGCGTGGGCGTTCCTGACCTCGTCGGTCGCGATGGATCACTCTGTGCTGCGCTTCGAACTCGACCGCTATCTGGGCTGGCCCGGTCAAGCCCCCTCCTACGCCCTCGGCCAGCGCGTCTGGGAACAGACCCGCACGGCCGCACTCCGCCTGCACCCGGAGTGGACCCTCAAGGACTTCCATTCGCGCGCACTGGCTCTCGGCGGTGTCTCGCTGGATGTGCTCGCGGCCGAGGTCGCCGGCCGGCCCGCGAGCTGAGGCGGCCCGGCACCGTTCAGGACGCCCGACTGCGGTCCAGGTACGCCTGCCGCTGCCCCTCGTCGAACGCGCCGTAGTCCGCGCCCCCGACGAACCGCTTGAGGCGCCACATGATCGGCGACGGGATGAGGTCCTCGAGGATGCCGATCGGCGCGAGGTAACGCGGGACGGTGACCTCCCCGCGCCCGTGCTCGACACTGGCGACGATCGCGGCTGCCACGTCGGCCGGTTCGAGGGTCGGCTGCAACCGCAGGCGAACGCCAGCGGTCAGATCGGTGTGGGTGGCCGCGGGCAGGACGGTCGTCATCGTGACGCCGGTCCCGGTGAGTTCGGCGCGTATCGCCTTCGAGAAGGCGACCACGCCGAACTTCGACGCGCAGTAGGTCGCGATCCCCGGCGTGGTGACCTTGCCCGCCATCGACGACACGTTGACGATGTGGCCGCGCCCGCGCTCGATCATCCCGGGTAGCACCAGGTGCGTGCCGGTGACGACCGCTCCGAGATTGATCGCCAACTCACGGTGCAGTCCGGCGAGATCCTGATCGACCAGCCGCCCCATGTGCTGGATCCCTGCGTTGTTGACGAGCATGTCGATCGGTCCCGTCGACTTCGCGGCGTCGACGAAGGCGGCGAACGAGTCGACGTCGGTGACGTCGACGCGCACCGCGTGGGCCCGGCGCCCGAGTCGCTCGGCCGTGGCGGTCGCGGCGTCGAGGTCGCGGTCGCCGATCCACACGGTCGCGCCGCGCTCGACGAGGGCGGCGGCGGTGGCGGCACCGATACCGCGGGCTCCCCCGGTGACGCACACCCGCGCGCCCTGGAGTGCGATCACAGCGGGCTGCCGATCGGGTGGCGCAGGGCGAAGTACGCGATCAGGCGGATCTCACCGCTGCTCCGGAACAGCAGTGCCCGGCCGAGGTACACGCCGGGGACGAGTTCGACGATCTCGTCGCGCGTCTTGCGGATCGGAAACGTGCGGACTCCCGGATTCTTGTACTTCGGCACCCCGTAGTCGAGCGCGCGCACGCGCACCTTCGGCTCGATCAGTCCGAGGCTCGGCTCGTGCTCGAAATGGAATCCCTCCATCTCGCCCTCGACCGGGCGCAGGCCGAGGTATCCGGCGGTGATGATCGGCATCACCAGCGCCGCGATCGGCGACAGCCGGTTGAGGCCGGTTCCCGACCGCTGGTCGAAGGACTTGCCCCGCCACGTCGGATCGATCTTCATCAGCGGGTTGGCAAGGGCGGCTTCGGGAATCCCGAACAGCTTGCCCACGATCAGTCCCTCCAGCCTGCCGTCGAGGCCCTGCGGGTCACTTCCGGCACCGAAGAGCGTCGAGAGCGCCTCCCGGTCGTCGCGGTCACCGAGCTGCCGAAGGAAGTCCCATGCCTCGCAGCGCGCCCGGAGGGGGCTGTGATCGGCGAGGCTCCGCAGTTCGGCCAGCATCTGGAGCTCCGTCGGGCTCGCCTCGTCGACATCTCGTGCGGTGTTCAGCTCTGCGCTCATTCCGTCTCCCATCTGGCACTATGTCGTGCCACTTAATGTGGTACCAGAATGTGCCAGATAGAGTGCGGGCTGTCAACGGCCGATCCTGCCCGGCGGGATGGAAGGATGGGCCGGTGAGTTCGACCAGCACCGACCGCAGCTATGGCGGCGAATCTGCGGCCGGACGGACGGCGCGACGGCGCGCTGCTCTCGTCGATGCCGCGTCGACGGTGATGTCCGACGGTCGGTGGCGGGCCGCGACGGTCGCGGGTCTCTGCACCGACGCGCAACTCAACAAGCGCTACTTCTACGAGAGTTTTCCGGATCTCGACGCCCTGGCCGATGCGGTGATCGACGACATCTCCGGCGAGGTGGTCCAGGCGGCGGTCGGCGCCTACCTCGGCCTCCTCGACCGCCCGCTCGCCGACCAGGCCCGCGGTGCCGTCGACGCGGTCGTCGGCGTCCTGGGCACCGACCGACGCAAGGCGCGGATCCTGCTGGGCGGTGCGGCCGGGACCCCCGCCGCGGATGAACGGCGCACCGAGGCGATGACGGGTCTGACCGCCGTGCTGATCGAGCACGCACGGACCATTCACGACGTCGAACTCGAGGCCGACTCGCTGGCGCGGACCGCCCCCGCCTTCGTGATCGGGGGAAGCGCCCAGGCGATCCTCGCGTGGGCCGAGGGGACCCTGCCGGTCTCCCGGGCCGATCTCGTCGACGACATCAGCGCCCTGTGGCTCGCGCTGGGTACCGCCGCGAGCGAACTCGCCCGCGCACGACTGGAGTCCGGCAGGGTGGAGTGATCCGGGCCGGGCGGCTCAGCCCAGCAGGCGACCGACCTCGGCGACGACCTCGTCGAGAGCCACCCGGTGCTGTTCACCGTTGCTCAGGTCCTTGATCTCCAGCTGCCGCTCGGCGAGTTCGTTCTCGCCGAGCACCAGAGCCAGGCGTGCCCCCGAGCGGTCGGCCGCCTTCATCGCGCCCTTGAGGCCACGATCGCCGTAGGCGAGATCGATGCTGATCCCGGCGGCACGCAAAGCGCCTGCGACGCCGACGAGTTCGGCCTTTGCCGCCGTGCCGAGCGGCACTCCGAAGACCTGGCAGCGAGCCGCCTCGGTGCCCGCCACACCCTCGGCTTCCAGTGCGAGCATGGTGCGGTCGACGCCGATCCCGAATCCGATACCGGAGAGGTCCTGCTTGGCGCCGAGCTGTCGCATCAGTCCGTCGTAGCGGCCGCCGCCGCCGATGCCCGACTGTGCACCGAGCCCGTCGTGGACGAATTCGAACGTGGTCTTCGTGTAATAGTCCAGCCCGCGGACGAGGCGCGGATTGATCTCGTAGACCACCCCGAGTCGGTCGAGGTGCGCGAGCACGAGATCGAAGTGCGCCTTGGCGTCCTCGGACAGGTAGTCGATGAGCAGCGGTGCACCCGCGGTCGCCGCCTTGATCTCGGGACGCTTGTCGTCGAGGACCCGCAGCGGGTTGATCTCGGCGCGCATGCGGGTCGCCTCGTCGAGGTCGAGCCCGAACAAGAACTCCTGCAACGCTTCTCGATACCGCGGACGGCTCTCGTCGTCACCGAGCGAGGTGATCTCGAGCCGGAACCCCGTCAGACCGAGGCGCCGGTAGCCCTCGTCGGCGATTGCGATGACCTCGGCGTCGAGCGCCGGGTCGTCGACGCCGATCGCCTCGACCCCGACCTGCTGCAGCTGACGGTAACGACCGGTCTGCGGTTTCTCGTATCGGAAGAACGGCCCGGCGTAGCAGACCTTCACCGGCAGCTGACCACGGTCGAGTCCGTGCTGGATGACCGCACGCACCACACCGGCGGTGCCCTCCGGGCGCAACGTCACCGACCGGTCGCCGCGGTCGGCGAAGGTGTACATCTCCTTGCTCACCACATCTGTCGACTCGCCGACCCCACGCGCGAACAGTGCGGTGTCCTCGAAGACCGGCAGCTCGATGTGGCCGTAACCGGCGCGGCGCGCGGCGTCGGTGAGCGTGTCCCGGACCCTACGGAAGTCCGCCGAGTTCGGCGGGAAGTAGTCCGGGATACCCCGGGGGGCCTGAAATGCTCCGCTCACAGTCCGTGTCGTCCCTTCGGTCGTGCGCTCTGGCTGTCGAGTCCGGCCAGAAAGGGATTGCTCGCGCCCTCCTGGCCGATCGTGGTCTGGGGTCCGTGCCCGGGCAGCACCAGTGTCTCCGCGGGCAGCGGCAGCAGTTTCGCCGCGATCGAGTCGAGCAACTGCTGATGGTTGCCACCGGGCAGATCCGTCCGTCCGATCGACCCGGCAAAGAGTACGTCACCGGCGAAGCAGACCCCGACCACCGCGGGCGTGTCGGGACCGCCCTGTTCCCGCGCCTCATCGGGCACGTCTACTTCGACGCCGAGCAGCACCGATCCCTGCGTGTGTCCGGGCGCGAGATCGACCGAGAACGAGATCCCGGCCAGTTCCACCGGCTCGCCGTCGGCGAAGTCGATCACCTTCGCCGGCTCGGTGAACACCTCGTCGCCGATCATCGCGCCCAGGGCCCGCCCGATTCCCAGACCGGGGTCGGCGAGCATCGGGCGGTCAGCGGGGTGGATGTAGGCCGGGATGGAGTACTCGTCGCAGAGCTCCGTCGCGTTCCAGGTGTGGTCGAGGTGACCGTGGGTGAGGAGAACGGCCACCGGGGTGAGGTCGTGCTCGGCGAGCAATTCGCGGACCCGGGGCGCCGCGTCCTGACCCGGGTCGATGATCACCGCGTCCGATCCCGCCTCGGCGGCGACGATGTAACAGTTCGTCTGGAACATCCCGGCGGGGAATCCGGTGATGAGCATGATGCTCCTCGGGTCGGCACGGACAGGACGACGCGCACACGTCGAGGTCCATTGTTGCGTAGGCGGCATGGCTCGCCACCCGCCGCACCCTGTTCTCAGGTACAACTGGCACACTTGCCCCCGAGTAAGTGACATCCACGACGATGTCGGCACACCCATGCCGGCAGACCGTCGGCACTGGAGTGCCGGGATTCAGGAGGATTCACCCGCGTGTCCACCAATGAGGAGCGCCGTGAGGCGGCGAAGCGGAAGCTCGAAGAACGCCTCGAGACCGAGCGACGCGCCCGGCGCAAGCGGAAGATCGTCATCGCCTCCGTCTCGACCGCGGTCGTGGTGGCCGTCGTCGCGGGCGTGACAGCCGTCGTGGTGAAGAAGATCATGGACGACCGCGAGGCCGCCCGCTGGACGACCTGCGCCTACGAGGACTCCCCAAGCCGCTTCGACCAGCTGCCCGACCAGGTGCCGGACACCGTCCCGGCCGAGCAGCGGCCGCAGTACCAGGCCGAGCTCGACGAGCTGAAGGCTGCCGCCAAGAACGAGCGGACCTCCCCCAAGCCGGACGAACGGGTCCTGAAGTCGGGCACCGAACAGGCCACCTTCGTCACCACCCAGGGCACCCTGCCGATCACGCTCGAACGCGACGGCGCCCCGTGCAACACCGCGGCGGTCACCTCCCTGATCGAGAACAAGTTCTACGACGACTCGACCTGTCACCGCATGACCACCAGCGAGACGCTGAAGATCCTGCAGTGTGGCGACCCCACCGGAACCGGCATGAGCGGGCCCGGCTGGACGAGCCCGGACGAGCCGCCGACCGACCTGCAGCCGGCCGGACAACCCGATCCGCAGACCGGTTCCGCGCCCGTCACCTACCCGCGCGGCACGATCGCGATCGCCAACAGCAGCCAGGGCGGCCAGAATCCGAACACCGGCTCGAGCCAGCTCTTCATCGTCATCAACGACAGCCAGCTCGGCCCGGACTACTCGATCGTCGGCAAGGTCGACGAGCCCGGACTCGCGGTGCTCGACAAGGTCTACGCCGGCGGCATCAACCCCGGACCGGTCGGCAGCCAACCGGGCGACGGCGAGCCCAAGCTCCCCGTGACCATCGAGACGGCCACCATCAACTAGCCCGACCTACGTCGACGAGCCACCGCTCGCTGAGGTGCGAGCGAAGCGCCCCCCTTGCTCCCTGAGGTGCGAGCGATCCACCCCCATTAGGGCATGGTGCCCCTTCGAGGCTCGTCGCTTGCGCTCCTCACACCTCAGGGAGCAGAGGGAGGATCGCTTGCGCTCCTCACACCTCAGGGAGCAGAAGGAGGGTCGCTTGCGCCCCTCACACCTCAGTACCCGCGGCCTGGCGACCGTCGTGGGCCACGAAAGACCTTCCCCGAAGTCCCCGATTCAGTGACCGACAGACTTCAACTCGACTCCTAGACCTCGATCGAAGTCTGTCGGTCGGGGTGAAGTCTGCCGGTCGCGGGCCCGACCCCCCGCGTTGCGACCAGGCGGCCGAGGTCACCCGATAGACGTCGTAGACACCTTCGACGTTGCGCACGACGTTGAGGACGTGGCCGAGGTGCTTCGGGTCGCCCATCTCGAAGGTGAACTTGCTGATGGCGACCCGGTCGCGGCTCGTCGTGACCGACGCGGACAGGATGTTGACGCGTTCGTCGGCGAGCACCTTGGTCACATCCGACAGCAGACGGTGCCGGTCGAGCGCTTCCACCTGGATCGCAACCAGGAACACCGATTCCGGCGACGGGGCCCACGACACGTCGAGGATGCGTTCCTCCTGCTGGCGCAGCGATTCGGCGTTGGTGCAGTCGGTGCGGTGCACGCTGATCCCGCCGCCGCGGGTCACGAACCCCAGGATGTCGTCGCCGGGTACCGGGGTGCAGCACTTGGCGAGCTTGATCACGACGTTGTCGATGCCGTCGACCATCAC
Source organism: Gordonia terrae (assembly GCF_001698225.1). Lineage (NCBI taxonomy): Bacteria > Bacillati > Actinomycetota > Actinomycetes > Mycobacteriales > Gordoniaceae > Gordonia > Gordonia terrae. The sequence continues at coordinate 2,613,879 of NZ_CP016594.1, read as the reverse complement.
ACCGGCGTCGCCGCCCTGCCGCGACCGCGTCGGCATCGTCGACGGTGTCGACCGCTCGGCGATCGCTTCTTCGGCGTCCTCGATGCCACCCAGTGACGCGACCAGCCGGTTGACGACATGCCGTGCGGAGACGTGGTTCTCGCCCACCGCGGTGTACAGCGCGGTCACGTCGGTGTAGCGCAGTTCGCGCGCGATCGCCGACATCGATTCCGCGCTGAGGAGCCGCTGGAGTGGCAGTCCGCCGCGTCGGACCTCCTTGGCGATGGCGTCCTTGCCTGCCTCGAGGGCCTCTTCGCGACGCTCCTTGGCGAACCACTGCCGGATCTTGGCCTTGGCGCGCGGCGAGACCACGAAGGTCTGCCAGTCCTTCGACGGGCCCGCGGTCGGGGCCTTGGAGGTGAACACCTCCACCACCTCGCCGTTCTCGAGCGTGCGTTCCAGCGCGACCAGCCGGCCGTTGACGCGCGCGCCGATACAGCGGTGACCGACCTCGGTGTGCACCGCGTAGGCGAAATCGACCGGCGTCGACCCGGCGGGCAGCGTGATCACGTCGCCCTTCGGGGTGAACACGAAGATCTCGCGGACGGCGAGGTCGTAGCGCAGCGACTCGAGGAACTCACCCGGGTCTGCGGCCTCCCGCTGCCAGTCGAGCAGCTGACGCATCCACGCCATGTCGTCGATCTCGGCGGTGTCCGACTTCTTGCCCGACTTGCGGTAGCCGTTTTCTTTGTAACGCCAGTGCGCGGCGATCCCGAACTCGGCGGTCCGGTGCATCTCGTGCGTGCGGATCTGCACCTCGAGGGGTTTGCCCTCGGGACCGATCACGGTGGTGTGCAACGACATGTACACACCGAATCGCGGCTGGGCGATGTAGTCCTTGAAGCGACCTGCCATCGGCTGCCACAGCGAGTGCACCACGCCGACGGCGGCATAGCAGTCGCGGTCCTCCTCGCAGAGGATGCGCATGCCGACCAGGTCGTGGATGTCGTCGAAGTCGCGACCCTTGACGATCATCTTCTGATAGATCGACCAGTAGTGCTTCGGACGCCCTTCGACGGTGGCGTTGATGCGCGCGCCGGCGAGCGCGTTGTTGATGTCGGCGCGCACGCGGGCGAGGTAGGTGTCGCGGGACGGTGCGCGATCGGCGACGAGCCGGACGATCTCCTCGTATCGCTTGGGGTGCAGGATGGCGAAGGACAGGTCCTCGAGCTCCCACTTGACCGTCGCCATACCGAGTCGATGTGCCAGTGGCGCAATGACTTCCAACGTCTCGCGAGCCTTTCGGGCCTGCTTCTCCGGCGGCAGGAAGCGCATCGTGCGCATGTTGTGCAGTCGGTCGGCCACCTTGATGACGAGAACGCGTGGGTCGCGCGCCATCGCGATGATCATCTTGCGGATGGTCTCGGCCTCGGCCGCACTGCCGAGGGCGACCTTGTCGAGTTTGGTCACGCCGTCGACGAGGTGGGCCACCTCCGGCCCGAAATCCTTCTCCAGTGCCTGCAGGGAGTAGCCGGTGTCCTCGACCGTGTCGTGCAGGAGTGCCGCGATGAGCGTGGTGGTGTCCATGCCCAGATCGGCGAGGATCGTGGCGACCGCCAGCGGATGGGTGATGTAGGGATCGCCGGACTTGCGCTTCTGCCCGCTGTGCCGTTCGTCGGCGACGTCGTAGGCGCGCTGGAGCAGCGCGACATCGGCCTTCGGGTAGATCTCGCGGTGCAGGGTGACCAGCGGTTCGAGGACGGGGCGGACCTGGCTGCGGGTCGCGGTCATGCGGCGCGCGAGGCGTGCGCGCACCCGGCGCGACGCCGAGGCGGACGCGCCCGGCTGGATCGAGCCCACCGCACCCGTGCCGCCGACCGGCCGGTCGGCGCTCTCGGGCGTCGTCCCGGCGTTGTCCGCGGGGGTCACGCCGCGCTGCGCCGTGTCGGATTCATCGGGCATCAGCGGTCCTCCTCACGGTTGTCTGTCGGCACGCGATGAGCCCATCGCGCCTGCCCGGGCGGGCTCAGACGATTCTAGTCGCGGCCCAGCCGTCACCGTGTCGACGCCGTCAGTCCGACGCGACCGCGTGGACGGGGACGTCCGGTCCGAGACCCCGGGCGATCGTGTCCCGGCCGCCGAGACCGGCGAGCTCCATGATCACCGCGACCCCGACGACCTGCGCACCGGCGCGGTGCAGCAATTCGGCCGCGGCCACCGCGGTCCCCCCGGTCGCGAGCACGTCGTCGACGAGCAGCACGCGACGGCCGGTCAGGTTCAGGCCGTTCGCCGGGATCTCGAGCGTCGCCTGCCCGTACTCGAGGCTGTAGTCGACGGCGATGACGGGCGGCGGTAGTTTGCCTCCCTTGCGGACCGCGAGCACCCCGACCTCGAGCTCACGTGCGACCGCACCGCCCAGCAGGAAGCCGCGCGCATCGATGCCGGCCACGAGGTCGATCGAGGAGCAACCGTGGGTCAGCGCGGTGACGATCGTCGACAGCCCCTCCGGGTCGGCGAGTACCGGGGTCAGGTCTTTGAAAGCGATTCCGGGAGCCGGGAAGTCGTCCACGAGGCGAGCGTGTTCGGCGATGGCCGCCCGTGCTCGCGAGACCGCCTCCGCCGTACGTTCGGGCACGACACCACCCATCGGTTCACTCCCCTGCTCAGCCACGGATCGTCCACCGATCCATGTTCCATCCGGTGCCGTCGCGGCCCATCCCGGCCACCACGTTGCCCACCCGATCCTTCCATTGCCGCACCCGCGGTGCCGCGAAGAGGGGCACCGACGGCATCGTCGACCAGGTCGCGTTCTCGATGGACCGGGCCAGACGCAGCCGGTCGGGCGCCGAGACGGTCGTCGCGAGCTGATCGACCCCACGACTCACCATCGGTTCCCGGATTCCGGACAGGTTCAACGGGTCCCCGCCGCGCAGGGCGTACGCGTCGCGGCTCGGGTCGGCGGCACCGGCCGCCGCGAACGACGCGCCACCGGCGACGATCAGGACGTCGGCGTCGCGGCCGAGCGCGTCGGGGCCGATGTCCGGTGACGACACGTCTTCGACGGCGAGGCCCGCGCCGCGACACGACGCCGCGATCGCCGCGGTCATCTGCTGCCACCGTGGTGTCGGCGCGACGTAACCGATGCGCACCGTCCGGGTCGCGACGGCCGAGGTTGTCGTGTCACCGGTGGCCGAATCCTCGCCCTGGCCGGTGGCCGCCCGCACGAGTCCCCGCGCCCGTTCGATGTCGGGTCGCTGATAGGCCTGACCGAATTCGGTGTTCATCTGGCCGGCGAGGTTGTCGGCGGGAGAGAGCACCCGCAGATTCCAGACCTGCGCGCCTCCGCCGAAGTCGCGCGCCAGGTCGGCACGCGGCACACACGAGGCGAACGCCCGTCGCATGCGGACGTCGCCGAACACGCCGCGGCCGGCCAGGACGAGTTCTTCGACGCCGAGCGCACGCGCCGGCGAGGCCGGCCCGGCTGGACCCGCGGAGCCGGCGACATCGCCGTCGACGAGGCCCGCCGTCACGTCGACGACGTCGAACCGTCCGTCGGGGAGCCGGCGGGTGGCGTCGGTACCGCGTCCCCAGACGACGATGCGCGAGGTCTCGGGCTTGTCGCCCCACCATTTGTCGTTGGGCACCAGGACGAGCCCGCCCGATCGCGAATACCGGTCGATGCGGTAAGGACCCGACGCCGGGTAGTGCGCGTGATCGACGGGGCCGAAACCCAGATCGAAGTCGGTGTTCCACGCATCGGCGATGCGTCCGACGGCGGCCCGGTCCATTGCCCGGATCGGGTCGATGACGTCGGACAGTCCGGCCACGCGGGCCACGACGTGCGCCGGCATCAGTGTGCCCGCGCCGAAGAGGGAGAGCCAGTTGCGGTACTCACGCCCGGGCGCGAAGGTCACCGTCGCGCTCTTGTCGCCTGCGGCGCAGTCCACCGACTCGATGTCCCGGTATCCCGCGGTGGTCGCCGGGGTGAAGCCGGGCATCCGTCCACTCATCGCCGCCCAGGCCAGCAGGAGGTCGTCGCAATCGAGGGCCACCCCGTCGGAGAAGGTCGCCTCGGGACGGAATTCGTAGCGCAGGGTCGGTGACCGGCCGGGGACCTGGGTGACCGTGCCGATGTCCCGATCGGGGATCACCTGACCGGCCGGGCCCAGCAGACTGAACCCGGGCAGCAACCGGGTGGTGGCCATCAGCACGCCGTCGGCGTTGCCGCCCACCGTGTTCGCGTTGTAGGTCGAGATCCGGGCGTCGACGACGTAGTCGATCGTCGGAGGCCCGTCGTCGCCGCACGCCGTCAGCAGCCCGGCGACCGAGACGACCCCGACGAGGAGGCTCAGGACCCTGACGAACTCCCGGCGCCGAACGATCACGTCGGAGAGACTAGCGGTTCCGGCGGCGTTTGCCGGTCGGGACCGCGCGGTCCGCCTCGTCGGTCTCGACGGTCTCGCCTCGTCGCTGGGTCCGGACGGGACGCGCGTCACCGACCGGCGCACCGGCCTCGACCGCGGCGCGACGCTTGAGCACCTTGTCGGTGTGGCGGGCGATCTCGGGGCGACGTTCCTTCAGGGTCGCCAGGAGCGGCGCCGCGAGGAAGACCGACGAGAAGGTACCGACCAGCACACCGACAAGCTGGATCAGACCGAGGTCTTTGAGCGTGCCGACGCCGAGCAGCCAGACCGCGATGACCATCAGCGCGATGATCGGCAACACCGAGATGACGGTGGTGTTGATCGATCGCATCAGCGTCTGGTTGACGCCGAGGTTGGCCTGTTCGGCGTACGTGCGGCGGGTTGTCTGCAGAACCGAGCGGGTGTTCTCCGAGACCTTGTCGAACACGACCACCGTGTCGTAGATCGAGAAGCCGAGGATGGTGAGCAGACCGATGACCGTTGCCGGCGTGACCTCCCAGCCGACCAGCGAATAGATCCCGGCGGTGACGATCAGGTCGAAGAACAGCGACCCCATCGCCGCGATCGACATCTCCCGGTCGAATCGCACCGCGATGTACACGAAGACGATGACCAGGAAGACCACCAGCGCGATCAGCATTCGCTCGGTGATCTCACTGCCCCACGTGGAGCTCACATCCGAGATGCTCACCTCGGCGGGCGCGAGTTCCGGTCCGAACTCGTCGGCCAACGCACGCGTCACCGACTCCGCCTGGGCGAGATCGAGTGTCTCGGTGCGCACCTGCACCGTCTGGCTGCCGCCGGCACCCGCGGTCTGCACCGACTCCGGAGCCTCGCCGAGCGTGTCGGCGACGACCTTCTCCACCGACTCCGCGGTGATCTCCGAGGAGGCCACCGGTACCGACATCTGGGTGCCGCCCTCGAAGTCGATGCCGAGGGTGAACCCACGGATTCCGATCGAGGCCAGGCAGATCAGCAGGATCGCCGCGGTCACGCCGTACCACATGCGCCGACGCCCGACGATCTGGAACGCACCGGTACCGGTGTAGAGCCGGGACAGGAACGAGCGGTTGCGATCGGCGACGAAGTCGGCGTCCGCGCCGGGCTGGGCCTTATCGGCGTCGAGAACGGCCGAGTCGCCGGCTGCCTTGTTGTCCGGCCCGGTCATCGCACCGTCCCCTTCTCCCGAGTGGCATCAGTGGTGTCGTCGGCGTCCGCGGTGCCCGCGGGCGTGCCGTCGGGGGTAGCACTCGCCTGTCGGTGTGCCGCGACGCGACGCTGGCGGGCGACCTCGCTGATCGCCCCGAGGCCGTTGACGCTCGGTTTCGACAGGAACGTCGAGCGGCTCGCGTAGACGACCAGCGGGTGGGTGACCAGGAACACGACCATGACATCGAGGATCGTGGTGAGACCCAGCGTGAACGCGAAGCCGCGGACCTCGCCGATCGCCAGGACGTAGATGACGGCGGCGGCGATGAAGCTCACCGCGTTGCCGGACCAGATGGTGCGGCGCGCGCTCGCCCAGCCGCGGGGCACCGCGGACCGGAAGCTGCGCCCCTCGCGCATCTCGTCCTTTATTCGCTCGAAGTAGACGACGAAGGAGTCGGCGGTCATACCGATACCGATGATCAGACCCGCGATACCGGCGAGGTCGAGCGTGAATCCGATCCAGCGGCCGAGCAGGACGATGATGCCGTAGACCATGGCGCCGGCCAGGACCAGCGACAGCACCGTGAGGATGCCGAGCATTCGGTAGTAGGCCAGGGCGTAGATGAAGACCGCGATCAGACCGACCAGTCCGGCGATGAGGCCGGCCTGCAGCGAGGCGAGACCCAGTGTCGCCGAGATCGTCTCGGCGTCCGACGCGGTGAACGACAGCGGCAGCGAGCCGTACTTCAGCACGTTCGCGAGCTCGTTCGACGACGATTCGGTGAACGGGCTGGCGCTACCGCCGCTGATCCGTGTCTGACCACCCGGGATGGGCTCGTTGATCGCCGGCGCCGAGACGACGCGCGAGTCGAGCGTGAACGCGGTCTGGGTCCGGTTGGGTGCCTGTTCGGCGGTGTACCGAGGCCAGAAGTTGGCGGCCTCACCCTCGAATTCCAGGGTCACCACCCATTCGCCGGTCTGCGGATCGGTACCGGCGTTGGCGTTCTTGATGTCACGACCGTCGATGATCTCCGGGCCCAGGAGGTAGACCTCCGAGCCGTCGGTCGAACAGGCCACGAGGTACTGGTCGGGGCGATCGTTGCCCAGCAGCGGATCGTTCGCCGTCGGCGAGCAGTCCATCTTCGCCATCTGCTGCTGGAGTGCCTCGAGCTGCTGCGGGGTCGCGTTCGCCGGCGCCTGCCGCAGTCTGCGCTGCTCGTCGATCGCGGCGGCCGCGGCCTCGGTGGGCAGGGCGTCGGCCTGGTCGTCGGCACTCTCGGGCTTCGGGGGTTGCGGGGTCGCCATGGCCGGCTGCCCGACCACCGGCCGGACATACAGGCGCGCCGTCTGACCCAGCGACTTGGCCTGCGCACCGTCTTGGCCGGGAACCGTGATGATCAGGTTGTCGCCGCTGACGACGACCTCGGAACCGGAGACACCGAGGCCGTTCACACGCTGCTCGATGATCTGCTTCGCCTGGTCGAGCTGCTCTCTGGTCGCCGCCTGTCCGTCCTCGGTCCGCGCGGTCAGCGTGACCCGCGTACCGCCCTGCAGATCGATGCCGAGTTTCGGTTCGATGGTCTGGGGTCCGGTGAAGAAGATCAGGCCGTACACGACCGCGAGCAGGCCGATGAAGGCCACGAGCGGGCGCCACGGCGGGATCTCTCGAGCCGGTCGCGACCGCTTCCCTGCAGTCCGGCCCTTCCCCGAAGTCCGAGAGGGAGTTGTCACAGCTGTTCAGGTCTCCTTGAGAGCGTCAACCGGCCGACGGGCATCACGACCGGCACGACCCACCACCGGCCCGCGGCCAGGTCCCGCCGGAGCCGCGTGCGACGCGGCCGTGCGGGCAGGTGGGCGCGCCGCGTCGCAGAATCGACGCGGCGCGGGTTCGGCTTACTTGTCGGTGTCGCGCGCGTCGTCGGCGGCAGGCTTGTCCAGGCTGACCGAGTCGACGTCGTCGTAGTCGTCGGACGGGATCTCCGGGGCGACATGACCCGCGTAGGTGGCGGCGGCCTCGTCGGTCGGGACCACGCGCATGACCGCGAGCCGGTTCCAGCGGGTGACCACGCCGGTCGCGATCTCGACGTCGACGACGTCGGGTGAACTGGCATCGATCACGGTGCCGAACAGGCCGGAGGTCAGCTGGACGCGGGTTCCGGTGGACACCGAGTTCTGCATCTCCTGCATCTCGGCCACACGCTTCTTCTGCTTCCGCATCGACAGGAACATGAAGCCGGCCAGCAGGGCGAGCAGGAGCGGGAAGAGCAGAGCGTCCATGAGTGCGAGTCAGTCCTTTGGGTATCGGGATGTACGGCGTGAGCGAGCGGCCTGTCCGGAGGTGATCCGGGCAGCATCAGCTCAGCTGTGCTCCACACAGTGTGCCACGTCTTGCGCGGAGGTCATCCCCGCAGGTGGTGCCGGTGTGGTCAGAGGTCGTCGAACAACGTCTCCGCACCGACGTCGCGCGGACGCACGCCGAAGGTGGCGTTCATCGCACCCGCCGGTGGGGTGAGACCGAGGTGATGCCAGGCGGCGGCGGTGGCGACCCGCCCGCGGGGCGTCCGGGCGATCATCCCGGCGCGCACCAGGAACGGTTCGCAGACCTCCTCGACGGTGGCCGGCTCCTCGCCGACCGCCACGGCCAGCGTCGACACGCCGACCGGTCCGCCGCCGAAAGCGCGGATCAGGGCGTCGAGCACGGCTCGGTCGAGCCGGTCGAAACCGAGTTCGTCGACGTCGTAGACCGCGAGCGCTGCGCGGGCGACGTCCACGGTGATCGAGCCGTCGCCGCGTACCTCGGCGTAGTCACGGACCCGGCGTAGCAGCCTGTTCGCGATACGGGGCGTGCCCCGCGAGCGGCGAGCGATCTCGCCGGAGGCGTCGCCGCGGAGTTCCATGCCCAGGATCCCGGCCGACCGATGGAGCACCCGGACGAGCTCGTCGGGTTCGTAGAACTCCATGTGCGCGGTGAATCCGAACCGGTCGCGCAGCGGCCCGGTGAGCGAACCGGATCGGGTTGTCGCCCCGACCAGGGTGAACGGCGCGACGTCGAGCGGGATCGAGGTCGCACCGGGTCCTTTGCCGACCACGACGTCGACGCGAAAGTCCTCCATCGCGAGGTACAGCATCTCCTCGGCCGGACGCGCGATGCGATGGATCTCGTCGATGAACAGCACATCGCCCTCGACGAGGTTGGACAGCATGGCCGCGAGGTCGCCGGCGCGCTCCAGGGCCGGCCCCGAGGTCACCCGGATGGCGGCCCCCATCTCCGAGGCGATGATCATCGCGAGCGACGTCTTGCCGAGCCCTGGCGGACCCGACAGCAGGATGTGGTCGGGTGTGCCGCCACGCCCCTTGGCACCGTGCAGAACGAGTTCGAGCTGTTCGCAGACCCGCGGCTGCCCGATGAAGTCGGCGAGCGACTTCGGGCGCAGACCCGCGTCGAGATCGCCGTCGGAGCGGACCGGGGTCGCGCTCACGTCCCGGTCGTCGACGTCATCGGTGTCGTCGAACATCTAGGACGCCTTCCCCAGCAGCGACAACGAGTGCCGGAGCGCCGTCGACGCATCGGCGTCGGGGTGTTCGGCGAGGACCGCGGTGACCGCCTTCTCGGCGGGGCCCGCGGTGAATCCCAGCCCGACGAGGGCCTCGGCGACCTGCTCTCGGATGCCGCCGACGACGGTCACACCGCTCGCGGGCTCGCCGGTGGGCCGGTCGACCTTGTCCCGCAGTTCGACACAGAGCCGTTCGGCCACCCGCTTGCCGATGCCGGGCACGGACGTCAGGGCCTTGGTGTCGGACTCCGCGAGTGCTCGCCGCAGCGCATCCGGTTCGAGCACCGCGAGGGTGGCCATCGCCAGTCGTGGGCCGACACCGGTCACCGTCTGCAACAGAGCGAAGAGGGCACGGGCGTCCGGCTCGGTGAAGCCGTAGAGCGTCATCGAGTCCTCGCGGACGATCATCGAGGTCAGCAGCGTCGCCTCGTCGCCCCGGCGAAGCCGGGACAGCGTCGCGGGCGTGGCCAGCACGCGGTAACCCACTCCCCCGCAATCGATCACGGCATGGTCGAGAGCGATCTCCAACACCGGTCCGCGAACTGACGCGATCATGCGCGACTCCCCTCTCGTGCCTGGGCCACCCGCGCGCGGTGACGGGCCGCGGCGGCGTCGGCCTGCTTCTGCGCGGCGGCCATCCGTTCCATCATCGGTCCGCGCCAGCAGTGACAGATCGCCAGCGCGAGCGCGTCGGCCGCGTCGGCGGGACGCGGTTTGGTCTGCATGCCGAGAATCCGGGTGACCATCGCGGTCACCTGGGCCTTGTCGGCGCGCCCGCTGCCGGTCACGGCCGCCTTCACCTCCGAGGGGGTGTGGAAGCGGACCGGGACATCGCGCTGCGACGCGGCCAGCGCGATGACGCCACCGGCCTGCGCGGTCCCCATCGCGGTGGACACCTGATTCTGGGCGAAGACGCGTTCGATGGCGACCACGTCGGGCTGGTGGACGTCGAGCCAGTGACACGCCGAGGTGTAGATGGCGAGCAACCGCTCGGCGAGGTCCATGTCACTCGGGGTGCGCACCACGTCGACGTCGAGCGCCGTCACCGACCTACCACGCGCCGACTCGACCAGCGCGATACCGCACCGGGTCAGACCCGGATCGACACCCATGACGCGCACTCGTACCCTCCCAGGCCTCGCGGACAGTTGCGAACAACTGTTCGAGATCCTATCGGGACGAGCGGACGACGCCGGTGATCAACACACCTGGCCGCGTCCTGAGGTCAGTCGTTCTCGAGTTCGGCGAGGACGTCGTCGCTGATGTCGACGTTGCTGTAGACGTTCTGGACGTCGTCGGAGTCCTCGAGCGCGTCGATCAGCTTGAACACCTTGCGGGCGCCGTCGGCGTCCACGGCCACCTCGACCGACGCCCGGAAGCTCGCCTCGGCGGAGTCATAGTCGATCCCGGCCTCCTGCAGAGCGCTGCGGACTGCGATCAGATCGCTTGGCTCGCTCACGATCTCGAAGGACTCACCCAGATCGGTGACCTCTTCGGCACCGGCGTCGAGCACAGCCATCAGCACGTCGTCCTCGCTCTGCCCGTTCTTCTCGAGCGTCACCACGCCCTTGCGGGTGAACAGGTAGGACACCGAGCCCGGGTCGGCCATGTTGCCGCCGTTGCGCGTCATCGCGGTCCGGACCTCGCCGGCCGCGCGGTTGCGGTTGTCGGTGAGGCACTCGATGAGCACGGCCACGCCGTTGGGTCCGTAGCCCTCGTACATGATGGTCTGCCAGTCGGCGCCGCCGGCCTCTTCGCCACCGCCGCGCTTGCGCGCGCGCTCGATGTTGTCGTTGGGGACCGACGACTTCTTGGCCTTCTGGATGGCGTCGAACAGCGTGGGGTTGCCCGCCGGGTCGCCGCCGCCGGTCCGTGCCGCCACCTCGATGTTCTTGATGAGCTTGGCGAACATCTTGCCGCGCTTGGCGTCGATGGCCGCCTTCTTGTGCTTGGTGGTGGCCCATTTGGAGTGGCCGCTCATGTCCGTCGATTCCTTTCCCGGCGCCGGCACGTGCGGCGGGCCGCAGCCCGCATCCGGCGCACTCCTGCCTCTGTCCGGCCGCCCAACTTGTTGTGCGCCCTGTTGGTTGCGCCCGGCGTGCCGGGCTCATGGTCTACCTCTGGTTCGGCACGATCTTACCGACGCACCATCTCCACGAAGTATTCATGTACGCGCCGGTCGCCGGTCACCTCTGGGTGAAACGACGTCGCGAGGACGTTTCCTTGACGGACCGCGACGATCCGCCCGGCCGCCGGACCGTCGGGCACGCGTGCCAGCACCTTGACCTCGGGGGCGATCGTCTCCACCCACGGCGCGCGGATGAACACCGCGCGCATCGGCGCAGCACCCTCGGCGTCGGTGATCCCGGCGAAGTCGAGATCGGTCTCGAAGCTCTCGACCTGGCGGCCGAATGCGTTGCGGCGCACCGTCACATCGAGGGCATCGAGGTGCCGCGCGTCCGGGCGGGTGTCGAGGATCGTGGATGCGAGCATGATCATGCCGGCGCACGACCCGTAGGCCGGGAGCCCGTCGGACAGCTTCTCCGCGAGCGGGTCGAACAGGTCGAAGATGCCGAGCAATTTGCTCATCGTGGTCGACTCGCCGCCCGGAATGACGATCCCGTCGATCTCGTCGAGCTCGGCCGGACGACGGACGGCGATGGCGTCGGCACCGCTGGCCTCGAGCGCGTGGACGTGCTCGCGGACGTCACCCTGCAGCGCGAGGACCCCGATACGCGGCCGGTTCGTCGCGGTCACCGATCGGTCCGGGCGGGGTCGCGCCGCCCGGTGCGGGTCAGGCCCTCCTGGGTGACCGCGGCCACGAGTCGTCCCTGTAGGTCGAAGATCCGCCCTTGGGTGAGGGAACGTCCGGCTCCCGCCGACGGCGAGGTCTGGTCGTAGAGGAGCCAGTCGTCGGCGCGGAAGGGCCGCATGAACCACATGGCGTGGTCGAGGGAGGCCACCTGCGGCTTGGAGTCCGGATGCGGCACGCGCGACGAACCGATCAGGGTCATGTCGCTCATGTAGGCGAGCGTGCCGACGTGGAACACCGTGTCATCTGGCAGCGGATGTCGGTAACGGAACCACACCCGTTGCTGGGCAGCGAAATAGGGCGACGTGACAAGCTTGTCGGCCGGGACGATGCGCAGGTCGAAGTTGCGCCACTCCTGGAAGACCGCGCGCTCGCTCTCACTCAGTTCCTCGGATCGGTCGGCGAGCTCGTCCGGGCGCGGCGCCGGCGGCATCCGGTCCTGGTGCTCGTAGCCCTCGTCGGTGCGGACGTGGAACGACGCCGACATCGTGAAGATGGCCTCACCGTTCTGGACTCCGGTCACCCGCCTGGTCACGAAGGATCGTCCATCCCTGATGCGGTCGACGAGGAACACCGCCGGGCGGTCCGGATCGCCGGGGCGAAGGAAGTAGCCGTGCAACGAGTGGACATCGAACTCCTCGGACACCGTCCGGGTCGCCGACATCAGGGCCTGGCCTGCGACCTGACCGCCGAAAGTGCGCTGCAGGCGACTCGGGAAGGCACCGCCACGGTAGATGTCGTTGTCGATCTGCTCGACCTGGAGTATGTCCTCGATGGCTGCCACGCAGACCAGTATCGCGCACCGGGCCGGTGGACACTCCCCTGCCCGCCGGCCAGACGTTCCGCGATCAGAGCTCGTCGAGCGTCATGATCCCGTCCTGGATGGCGCGGGCGACCAACGACGCCTTGGTCGGGGCCGGACGGCCGATCTCGGCGTACTTGGCCCGGATGCGGGTGAGGTGAGTGTTGACCGTGCCGAGCGAGATGTAGAGCTCCTGTGCCACAGCAGGTTTGGAGTCGCCGAGCATCCAGGTGCGCAGCACCTCGACCTCGCGTGAGGTGAGGTTGGGCTTCGCCCGGTCGACGGCCGGTGCCGCGGCGACCTCGGGGATGTCGGTGGTGGCGGGCACGGCGACCGCCCGGTGCAGGTGGGGGTGGCCCGGTCGATGTCCCAGACCCAGCGGCTGACCCGAGCGCGACGTCTGGATCTGGTGGCCGGGCAACGGCATCCGGCGGGCCGCGAGACGCGCCAGGGCTTCCTTCCGGCGGGCGATGGCCTCCGCATCGCGACGAGCGCTGACCGAGCGCAGGTGCTGGGGAGCCTGATGGGCGATCGCAGTCATGTGTGCTTCCTCTTCACTCATCTTCTGGGGTGGTCCTCCGGGTTCTCCCGGCGATGAGATGAAGATTATGAGCTTTCGCCCGGGCGGTCGATGGGGAGAACTCCCCTACCCGTGGGGAGAACTACCCACGATGAAACCGCAGGTCAACAGCGTGCAAAGGAGAGTCGGCCTCAGCCCTCGGCGTTCCGTGCCGCCTCGGCGTCGATGAGCGGGAGGTCCTCGCGGGTGACGATGCGCGACGACACCGCGTATTCAACGAGTTTGGTCCGGCGATTGCTGGCGAGTTTGCCTCCGCCGCCGCGCATTCCGCTCACGCCGAGCTGGTCGAGTTTGTCGCAGACGTTGTCGAGCTTGCGGTTGAACTTGGTGAGCGGCCAGCCCAGCCGTCGGGCCGCCTGCGCCGATGACGGGATGGCACTCGACCCTGTCCCCTCGCGTCGGAGGATCTCCTCGGCCAGCACGATGATGAGCAGTTTCTGGCTCTCGGTGAGCGTCGGCACGCCCTGGGTGGTGTGACCGCCGCTGTACTCCGGGCGGGTCACGGACTTCACCTGCGGCGCGCGGGCGAACAGGCTCAGTTCATAGGTGGTGGGGCCCGCGGTGAACACGATGGTCGTCTCGCCGAAGACCAGCGGCATCCGCGCACCCGGACCCAACGTCGCGGAGAACCCGACATCGCCCGCCGACACGCTGGCCGACAGGTGCGTACCCAGATTGGTCAGCCACCACAGCCCGTTCTCGTTGTGGACGACCAGGAATCGACGATGAAGGTAAGGATTGTCGTCGATCGACAGATCGGCTTCCCGACCGATGAAGAATCGGCGATCGGCGTCGAGGGCGATGCGTTCGCCGCAGTACTCGACGTAGGTTGCCCCGGCATCGAGCGCGGCGTCGCCGGGTTCTGCGGGGGTCGCGGCTCGATCCTGCCCCGTGGTCATCTGCTCTCCGATCAGCTCGGGTCGGGTGCCGGAGCCTGTCCGGCTGCCTCTCCCTGCGCCGAACCGTCGAGCGCGGGCATCGTCAGGGTCGGCACCGACTCGTGGACGGACACGACGATCACGGTGACATTGTCGTGCGCGCCGAGTGCCAGCGCGGCGTCGACGAGCCGCTCGGCAGCCTGTTGGGAATCCGCGGCGTTGCGCAGGATGTCGCCGATCTCCTCGTCGGGCAGTTCACCGGTCAGGCCGTCGGTGCACAGCAGCAGCACGTCACCCGGGAAAGCCGGGGTGCTCGAGTAGTCGGCCACCGGGTCGACCATGCCGGCGCCCAACGCACGGGTGATCACGTTGCGACGCGGGTCGGTGCGGGCCTGCTCGGGGGTGAGGAAGCCGGCGTCGATGAATTCCTGGACCTGGGAGTGGTCGGTGGTGAGCTGGTTGAGCGACCCGTTCTGGAAACGGTAGGTCCGGGAGTCGCCGATGTTGAGCACGAGCCAGTGGGGGCTCTGCTGGTGCGTGACGAGCACGACGCCGGTCGCGGTGGTGCCCGCGCGACGCTCGGTCTCGGTGTCGATCTCCCCGATCCGACGCTGGGCGGCGAGCAGCAGATCATCGAGCTGCAGCTGGGTGGCCTTGAGCTCCCCCGCGCTGGTGGCCTCCGACAGGGTGAGAAGCGCTGCCTCGCTGGCCAGCTCCCCGCTGTCGTGACCGCCCATGCCGTCGGCGAGCAGGTACATCCCCGGCAGCGCGAGCGCAGCGTCCTCGTTTGTCTCGCGGACTCGTCCGACGTTGCACGCGGCAGACCACTCGAGCCGCAATTCACCCACGATGTGTGTGCCCGAGACCGAAGCGTCTCGAACGATGGTCGCCGCATCCATGATCAGCAGATACTACCGCCGCGGAGCCCTTGACCCGCTACGCCTGTCGACTGTTCGGTCTCGGGCGTGTTGGGCGGGGGCTCCGCGGCGGACGGCGGTCCGGCTGACCACCTACGATTCGGTCGAACCGGTCACCAGCCGCGCTCGGCGAGGCGGTGCGGCTGCGGGATGTCGTCGACGTTGATGCCGACCATCGCCTCGCCCAGACCGCGCGAGACCTTCGCCAGCACGTCCGGGTCGTCGTGGAAGGTGGTCGCCTGCACGATGGCCGCGGCGCGCTGTGCCGGGTTGCCCGACTTGAAGATCCCCGATCCCACGAACACGCCCTCGGCGCCGAGCTGCATCATCATCGCGGCGTCGGCCGGGGTGGCGATGCCGCCGGCGGTGAACAGCGTGACCGGCAGCTTGCCGGCCTCGGCAACCTCGGCCACGAGATCGTAGGGCGCCTGCAATTCCTTTGCCGCGACGTACAACTCGTCCTTCGGCAGCGACGTCAGCCGACGGATCTGATCGCGGATCTGACGCATGTGCGTGGTCGCGTTGGACACATCGCCGGTACCCGCCTCGCCCTTCGAGCGGATCATCGCCGCGCCTTCGGTGATGCGGCGCAGGGCCTCACCGAGATTGGTCGCACCGCACACGAACGGCACGGTGAACGCCCACTTGTCGATGTGGTTGCTGTAGTCGGCCGGGGTCAGGACCTCGGACTCGTCGACGTAGTCCACGCCCAGGCTCTGCAGGACCTGCGCCTCGACGAAGTGACCGATGCGGGCCTTGGCCATCACCGGGATCGACACCGCGGCGATGATGCCGTCGATCATGTCCGGGTCGCTCATCCGCGACACGCCACCCTGGGCGCGGATGTCGGCGGGCACCCGCTCGAGGGCCATGACCGCGACGGCACCGGCGTCCTCGGCGATCTTCGCCTGCTCGGGGGTCACGACATCCATGATCACGCCGCCCTTGAGCATTTCTGCCATGCCACGCTTGACCCGGGCCGTGCCCTGGCCGACCTCGGGAACGGTCGCGCCGTTGTGACTCACTGAAGATCTCCTCGTGTCGCAGTCTCGACCAGCCGCGATCGCGGCGTCGGTACGCCCACCAGTCTAGGTGAGGGGCCGATCGCCCCCGACGAGGGTCAGTCCGCCTGGCCTGGGGTGACGCGCTCGATGATCTCGAAGTACTCCGGGGGCGTGGCGTGCCCGCCGAGCCGGAGCCACCGGACGGGCCGCCGCTGCGCGAGAGCCCTGGTGTCGCGGACGGCGTCGTTGTAGAAGCGACGGGCCATCATCACCCGCGTCTCGGCATCGGCGAGCTCGACGACGAGCGCTGCGGACCGACGGTTTGGGTCGGTGCGCGCCAGCGCGGCCGACACGGCGTTCTCGGCGTCCTCACGCGCCGACGGAGCCGCACGCTCGGCCCGGTCGGCCAGCAGCGCCAGTTCACGCGCCTGAGCGGCGACGTCGTCGCCGACGGGCGTGCGGTACCCCGCGGAACCGTCGCCCGTGATCATCTCGGCGGCGACGGCACGCACGACCACCGCTCGACGGTCGAGACTCGACTCGAGCGCCTGACGGGCGAGGTCGACCCGCACGTTGAGGCGGTCGAGCCGGTTCGCCGTGTGGTAGGCCCAGCCCACCACGAGCAGCACGGCCACCACACCGAGAACGATCCAGGTGGCCATCAGTCCGACACCACGACCGGACCGGCTCCCACGGTGACGGTGTCGTAGACCCGGAGGATCTGATCGGCGACCCGCGACCAGTCGTATTTGTCGGCGCGGACCCGACCGGCGGCGACGAGGTCGGCGCGCGCTTCCGGATCGGTCAGCAGCTCGACGAGCCCCGCCGCGAGCTGATCGGGGGAACCCGTCTCGACCAGCCGACCCGCCCGGCCGTCGTCGAGGACCCGGCGGAAAGCGTTCAGCGAGCTGGCGATCACCGCCGCACCCGCCGCCATCGCCTCGACGAGGACGATGCCGAAGCTCTCGCCGCCGAGGTTGGGTGCGCAGTACACGTCGGCCGAAGCCAGCGCCCGCGCCTTGGTCGCGTCGTCGACCTGCCCGAGGAACACGAGATGCTCGGCGAGCGCGCCCGCCCGACGGCGCAACGCCGCCTGATTGCCGCCGCCCACGACGAGGACCCGCACATACGGGAACTTCTCCACCACCGCGGGCAGGGCGCGCATCAGCACGTCGATGCCTTTGCGTGGTTCGTCGAAGCGACCGAGGAACAGGATCGTCCCACCGGGATGCGGATATCCCTCGAGGGGCTCCGCGTCGGCGAAGGAGGCGACGTTGATGCCGTTCGGGATCTCGACGGCGTCCGAGCCGAGCGATTCCATCTGCCACCGGCGCGCGAGCTCGGAGACGGCGATCTTGCCCGCGATCCGTTCGTGATAAGGCCGCAGGATTCCTTGGAAAACGCTCAGCCACAATGACTTCGACGTCGCTGTGTGAAACGTCGTGACGATCGGCCCGGACGCCACCATCAACGACAGCATCGAGATGCTCGGCGAATTCGGTTCGTGCACGTGCAGGACGTCGAAGCCGTTCTCGGCGACCCAGCGTCGGAGTCGCAGGTAGCCCTTGGGACTGAAGTTCACGCGGGAGACCGATCCGTTGTACGGGATGGCCAGCGCCGGTCCCGCCCGGACGACGTACTCCGGCAGGTCGGTGTCGCGGGCGGCCGGGGCGAGCACACTCACCTCGTGACCGCGGTCGAGGAAGACGTCGGCGAGTTCGGTGACGTGGGCCTGGACCCCGCCGGGCACATCGAAGGAGTAGGGACAGATCATCCCGATACGCATGGCACTCCCCTGGTCGTCGTTTCCGAGTCCTGATCGTGCGGGCCGGTCATGGCGGCGGCCCGTCCCGTTCCACGCGACTGCGTTGCCGATCGGTCCAGTCCGCCTCCCAGAGCGGCTGCAGCATGTGCCAATCCGCCGGATGCGCGGCGATGTTGACCGCGAAGGCGTCGGCCAGCGCCTGCGTGGCGGATTCGATGCCGCCGGAGACGTCGATCGGCTCGCCGAGGCTCATACGGGAGTACGGCGCCTCCTCGAACCAGTGATGGGCCGGCAACAGTGCGGCGCCGGTCTCGATCGCCAGTCGCGCCGATCCAGCCGGCATGCGGGTTCGCTCGCCGAAGAAGGTCACCGGCACCCCGTGCCGGGCGATGTCCCGCTCGCCGAGCAGGCACACGATGCCCCCGGCACGCAGCCGGTCGGCCAGCAGCCCGAAGGGCGGCAGCTCGCCGCCACTGAGCGGGAAGATCTCGAAGCCGAGCGACTCCCGGTAGGCCACGAACCGCTCGAACAGCGTCTCCGGCTTGAGTCGCTCGGCGACGGTCGCGAATCGGCCGTAGTGCTGGACCAGCCAGACTCCGGCCGTGTCCCAGTTGCCGGTGTGCGGCAGGGCCAGGATCACGCCCTTGCCGGGGGCCAGCGCGGCATCCAGACGAGCCCGGTCCGCGTCGGGGAGCACCGCGGTCTGCGCCACCGTCGCGCGATCCTGCGCGGGCAGCCGGAACGCCTCACACCAGTAGCGCGCGTACGACCGCATCGCGTCGGCGAGGAGGTCGTCGGGCACCTCCGCCGGTTCGACACCGAGGACACGGGCGAGATTGCGCCGCAACTGATCCGGACCGCCGGACCGGCGCCCGGCGACGTTCCCCGCGCGGTCGAACACGGCCCGCGCCGCCCGCTCCGGTGCCCATCGGACCGCGGCCCAGCCCGCCCGGTACCCGAGGTCGGCCGCCAGTGCGCCGAGATCGGTCATCGCTCTCCCACGGGTGGCGTCGGTCCGTCCGGGCCGGCCGTCGGGCCGGCCTCGGATGCGGTGTCCTCGGGTGCAGGCGTGATCGGGATGAGGTCCCGCGCGCCCGGCGACTGGGCGATCGACCACATCCGCTGCCCGACGGTGATCACGCTGGCGACGGCGAGGAGCCACATCGCCACATGCACGGCCCACCACAACCCGAGTCCCGTGAGCCCGGTGCCGACGAGCACGATGATGAGCCGGTCCGGCCGCTCGATGAGACCGCCGTCGCCGTAGAGACCGCTCGCCTCCGCGCGGGCCTTGGCGTAGGAGATCACCTGGGAGGTCACCAGACAGATCAGGGTCGCGACGAGCAACAGATCGTGGGGTTCGGTGATGGCGCACCACCACGCCAGGCCGGCGAAGATGGCGCCGTCGGCGACGCGGTCGCATGTCGCGTCGAGGACCGCACCGAAGCGCGTACCACCGCCGCGGGCACGGGCCATCGCGCCGTCGAGCATGTCGAACATCACGAACAGCCAGATGACCAGCGTGCCCCAGAAGAGCTGTCCCATCGGGAAGAGGGTGAGCGCGGCCGCGACGCCGGCCAGCGTGCCGATCACCGTCACCGAGTCCGGCGTGAGCCCGGTCCGCAGGAGCGCCCGACCCATCGGGAGGGTCACCTTCGAGACCGACGCCCGACCCAGAATGCTCAGCATCGCCGAGTTCCTCCCCCATCTCGCCGCGCGCCGCGCGCCGACGCGTCCCGGTCACTCATCGTCTGACTCGCCTCACCTGATCGCACGCCGCGGACGTCAGTCGCCCAGACGCTGCCAGGCATCGGCCAGCAGTCCGCGGGTGTCTCGCAGCAGCTGTGGCATGACCTTCGTCTCACCCACGATCGTGATGAAGTTCGCGTCACCCATCCACCGCGGCACGATGTGCTGGTGGAGGTGTTCGGAGAGCGAACCGCCCGCGGCGTACCCGAGGTTCAGTCCCACGTTGAAGGCGTTCGGATTCGACACCGACTTGATGGTCCGGATCATCCGCTGCGTGAACGACATCAGTTCGGCCGATTCCGTCGCGGTCAGGTCCTCGAGGTCGGCGACCTGCCGGTACGGCACCACCATGGTGTGCCCCGGGTTGTACGGATAGAGGTTCAGCACCGCGTAGACGGCCTCGCCGCGCGCCACGATGAGACCGTCCTCGTCGGACATGGTCGGGATGTCGAGGAACGGGTGTCCGGTCTTCTCCGCCGGTTGCGGGTCGGCGATGTAGGTCATCCGGTGCGGACTCCACAGCCGCTGCAGGCGATCGCCGACGCCGACCCCCTCGTCCCGGATCTCGCCGGGCGCGTCCCCGAAGGCGGCGTCACTCATCGAGCGCCCCCGCCACCACGACCGTCTCCACGTCGCCCAGGGCGATCTCGATCAGCTCCTTGGTGGGCGACTCGTTGCGCCTGCTGCGGACCCACTCGACGATGACGGACACCGCGTCGGCCACCGGCACGCCGTTGACCTGCGTCCCGTCGCGGAAGCGGAAGCTCACCGCGCCTGCCTCGACGTCGCGCTCGCCGGCCAGCAGCATGAACGGCACCTTGCCGGTGGTGTGGTTGCGGATCTTCTTCTGCATCCGGTCGTCGGAGGAGTCGACCTCGGCGCGGACGCCGGCGGCGAACAGATCGTCGACGACGCCCTGGAGGTGCTCGACGAACGCCTCGGCGACCGGGATGCCCACCACATGGACCGGGGACAGCCAGGCCGGGAACGCTCCCGCGTAGTGCTCGGTGAGTACACCGAAGAACCGCTCGATCGACCCGAACAGGGCTCGGTGGATCATCACCGGGCGGTGCTTGGCGCCGTCGGAACCGGTGTACTCCATCTCGAACCGGTCCGGCAGCATCAGATCGACCTGGATGGTCGACATCTGCCACGTCCGGCCGATGGCGTCGCGGGCCTGCACGGAGATCTTCGGCGCGTAGAACGCGGCGCCCCCGGGGTCGTCGACGAGGTCGAGTCCGAAGCTCGACGCGGCGTCGCGCAGGACCTCGGTCGCCTCTTCCCAGGCCTCGTCGGAGCCGATCGACTTGTCGGGATTGCGGGTCGACAGCTCCAGGTAGAAGTCGTCGAGACCGTAGTCGCGCAGCAGATCGAGCACGAACTGCAGCAGCGACCGCACCTCATCGCCCATCTGCTCCCGGGTGCAGTAGATGTGGGCGTCGTCCTGGGTGAAGCCGCGCGCACGGGTCAAGCCGTGGACGACGCCGGACTTCTCGTAGCGGTACACCGTGCCGAACTCGAACAGGCGAAGCGGCAGCTCACGATACGAACGGCCCCGCGAGTTGAAGATCAGGTTGTGCATCGGGCAGTTCATCGGCTTGAGGTAGTAGTCGATGGCCGGTCGGCGGACGGTGCCGTCGGCGTCGACCTCCTCGTCGAGCTGCATCGGCGGGTACATGCCGTCGGCGTACCAGTCGAGGTGACCCGACCGCTTGAACAGCTCGCCCTTCGTCGCATGCGGGGTGTAGACGAACTCGTAGCCGGCCTGCGAGTGGCGGAGTCGCGAGTAGTCCTCGAGCTCCTTGCGGATGATGCCGCCCTTGGGGTGGAAGACCGGCAGGCCCGAGCCGATCTCGTCGGGGAAGCTGAACAGGTCCAGCTCGGAACCCAGGCGGCGGTGGTCGCGCTTCTCGGCCTCCGCGAGCATCTCGAGATGCGCGTCCTGGGCCTCCGCCGACTCCCACGCGGTGCCGTACACGCGCTGCAGACCGGCGTTGGCCTGATCGCCGCGCCAGTAGGCCGCCGAGCTGCGGGTCAGCTTGAAAGCCGCAATGTACTTGGTGGTCGGGACGTGCGGCCCGCGGCACAGATCGCACCAGATCCGTTCGCCCGTACGAGGATTGAGGTTGTCGTAGACCGACAGTTCGCCACCGCCGACCTCCATGACCTCGGCGTCGTCGGCGGCACCCTTGTCGTCGATGAGCTCGAGCTTGAACGGCTCGCCGGCCAGTTCGGCGCGGGCCTCGTCCTTCGACGCGTAGACCCGGCGCGAGAATCGCTGACCCGACTTGATGATCTGCTTCATCTTCTTCTCGAGGGCTGCGATGTCCTCGGGTGTGAAGGGCTCGGCGACGTCGAAGTCGTAGTAGAAGCCGTCCTTGATCGGCGGGCCGATGCCGAGCTTGGCCTCGGGGAACAGCTCCTGGACCGCCTGCGCGAGAACGTGTGCGGTCGAATGCCGGATCACGCTGCGGCCGGCCTCGGTGTTCGCGGCGACCGGTTCGACATCGGTGTCGGCGTCGGGTGCCCACGACAGGTCGCGCAGATCGCCGCCCGCGTCGCGGACGACGACGACGGCCTCCGGCCCCTTGTTGGGCAACTCGGCCTCGCGCAGTGCGGTGCCCGCGGTCGTCCCAGCCGGCACACGGATCGTGGCGGGGCTGGTCACCTGGACGTCGTCGGGCACGGGGGCGCTCCTAGGGTCGGGGCGGACACGCGAAGACGCGTCCGGGTCGGGACGTTTGCGACTCTGATGGTATCCGCGCCGGGTCGTCGCGGGGTGCACCCCTACCTCGTGGCGCCGGCGGTCAGCCGAAGACGGGGCTCGCCAGCCACTCGTAGTCGAGACCCACCCAGCCGGCGACGGTGTGCAGGGCACCGAGCACCCAGAGGGTCGCGATGACGATCGCGCAGGTGCCGAGCCAGAAGATCGCCTGCACCGACCAGTGCTGACGGCCCATCCACTCCATCCAGGCGTCGTACTTGGCGCGCGCGAACTTCAGCAGGCGGTGGGCCCACTCGAACTCCGATGCCAGGATTCCGAGGCCGAGGAACACGATGAGCCATCCGGGGCCCGGGTACGGGATCGCGACGATCCCGCAGAGCAAGACGATCGTGCCGATGGTCCCGACCGCGATGCGGTAGATGCCGTGCCACCGCGGATTGCTGCGTACGACGAAGCGACGGTGACGCGCGAGGATCCGGAGCCGGTGCCGGCGGGACCCGCGATCGGCCCGGTCCGACGTCGACGATCCACGCCGCGCGGTGTCCGGCGTGGAGGTCTCGTTCACTCCGGACTCGCTCGCCCCCGGTGTCGGCATCGTCTCCCACCCTGTTCGTCCGGCCCGATGATGTGTGGGGCCGGTGTGCGTCCCGGCCGTACGTGCCGGAAAAGTGACGTCCAGGCTACGCGATCGAGGCAGCGTCCTCCGGCGCCGGCAGTGTCGACGTACGACGCCGGTGCCGCGTCCGCGCAGCGTCGATCAGGGTCGCCGACACCGTGACCGCGAGCAGCAGCGGGTAACACCCCGAGTAGAGAACGACCTGCACGTCCCCGACGAGGGAGCCGGGTGGGTCACGCGGCATCATGAACAGCCCCAGAGCGATCGCGTGATCCGACGTCAGATACGGCCCGCTGTCCCACCAGTGCCGCCACCAGGTGAACGTCAGGCCCACCACGCCTGCCGGGGCAAGCCAGTACCACCATGTACGAGCCGTCGTCCCCCGCCGCAGGGCCAGGTCGAGCCCGACGATGAAGAGGGGTACGCACCAGACCCAGTGGTGTCCCCACGCGAAGGGCGAGACCGCACACATCGTCATCCCGACGATCGTCGCCGCCAGGACCTCGCGCGACTCGCGATGGGCGAGCACCGCGGCGAGCAGCCCGAGACCGGCGACGATCACCGCGAGCGGTAGCCACAACCAGGTCGGCGCCACGAAGACGGGCCCGCCGGGCGCGCGCTCGGCGAATCGTCCTATGTCGAAGTGGGCCAACAACTGTGACACGGATCCGCGTATCGACTGGTTGGCGGGCGAATCGGCCCGGCCGACACGGTCGGTCTCGGTCAGGTGGCGGGTCCAGTAGGCCCACGAATCACCCGGGATGACCACGAATCCGATGGCCACGGTCGCCGCGAAGGTCGCCACCGCGGTACCGGCCGCACGCCATTGCCGGCTCGCCACCAGGTAGACGACCGCGAACAGCGGTGTCAGTTTGATCCCGGCGGCGATCCCGATCGCGACTCCGCGCCACCGCGAACTCTTCCCGAGGAACACCAGGTCGACCAGGATGAGCGTCATCACCAGGAGGTTGACCTGCCCGAGCCAGATGGTCGTGCGGATGGGTTCGAGGGCGGTGGACGCGATCGCGATCAGCACGGCGAACACGCCGAGGCGGGTATCGAAGCGGTGGTTCAGGCTGCGGAGGCTCATCGCGACGACGCCGGTGAGCGCTGCGAATCCGATTGTCCACCACACGATGTTGGCGACAGTCTCGGTGAGCAGGGCCAGCGGGACGAAGGCCACCGCGGCGAACGGCGGATAGGTGAAGTGCAGTCGCCACAGGACAGGGGCGTCGTACAGCGGTCCGGCGTCGAGCACCGTGGCAGCGCCTGCGCGGTAGACACGGACATCGGTGGCGTTCTCGAAGAGTCCGTAGAACGGGTTGGTGATGGGGAATGCCGCGACGTGCCAGGCGATCACCCCGAGTGCGACGACGGCCGCGACGACGATCGCCGCCGTCGGGATCGGTGCGGGCACAGCACGTGGCGACTCCGGCAGATCGACGGCAGTCTTCGCGGCCACGCGGCGAGAGTACGCCCCAATTGTGAGCCCGCTCACGCGAAACGCCGCGTGACGAGGTCGGTTGTTCGACAGACAGCCCGGTCCCGGCGGCCCGGGCCGGACTACCGTCGATCTCGGTGGGTGACGAGATCACCTTGGGGACGACACCATGCCACCGAAAGCACTCGGCACACTCGCCGCGGCAACTCTGGCACTGACCATCGCCGCCTGCACGGGCAGCGGCATCGAACCGGCGGCGATGACGCGCGCCGGCGCGTTTGATCCCGTGGTCGAGGGTCCGGCACCACCGATTCGCATCGCCGTCGACACCCCGTCTGAGCCCGTGCGCCCACACATCGATAGGTGGCCACTCCCCGACGACGCCGCGCTCCGGCCAGACCAACAGCGTGCGACCGAGGCACTGGTCGACCTTTCGACCGGGAACGCCGGCGAGAAGCTCGCGCAGCGGTCGACCTGCCGCGTCCTGAACGCCATCCAGTCACCGCCGGCCGACGCGCCGGGCTGGCAGGCGCGCATCATCGCCACAGTGACGATGCGACACGGTTACGCGCTTCTCATCGCGCCGCAGCAGCGATCCGCAGACGCCGCGGTCGTCGTGCTGGCCCGGGTTCTCGCCGACGTCGATGCGGTTGCGGGACAGCCATACCGGCCCGTGTTCGTTCAGGGTTGCAGTCCCTACTGACCGCGACCGGACGTGCCACACCCGCAGAACGCGGCAACTACCACTGCCACCGCAAACCGGCGCTGTTCGACTGGCGGCAGGTGGCGATGCCGTCGGTTTGGTACACCATCGCGCGAGCACCGAGCTTCGGGCAGGGGGCGCCGAGTCGGACCTTGGGCGCGCGAGACACTGCATGACTGCGCCAGAACCCTTCGCCCTCAGGCGAGCAGTACAGCGCGCCGTCGGCAGAGTCCATGCCGTACTCGTGCACGTAGCAAGGCCCGCCGTCGCGCTGCTCCGAGGACGGCGCCGCCGACGCCTCGCCGACACCGGCCACAGCGCCGATGACTGCTGCAGCCACGGCAAATCCGGCGATGCTCTTCTTTGCCATTACGGTTCTCCTCAGAAGTTCTCGTAGCGGTAGGCGGGGCGGGGACAGAGGGCGTGGTCGCTGCCGAGGAACAATCCGTCCGCTGTGGACAGCCCACGTGAGTCCGCAGCATATCCACTTGATGGCGACGAACCTCGAGGTAGAGGCGCTGTTCATCTGATCGGTCGAACGCCCGATGTTCGCCCAGACGCGGCGAAATCGCGAGAGCTTCTATCGTCGATGGTCGGTGGCCTGTTGTGCGTCCATCGGAGCGAGAGAGTGGAGGACCGATGACCGCAGGCGACAGCGACAGTCCGACCGACCGCGAGATCCTGGGTGATCTGGCGCGACTGCGTGGCGACATGACCCGATTCCAGATGGAACATCAGTTCGCGGTCGACGAGATCCTGACCAAGGTCACCATCCTGCGCACCGAGTTCCTTCACCTGCATCACTACAACCCCATCGAGCACGTGACCTCGCGGGTCAAGACACCGGACAGCATCCTGCGCAAGGCCATGCGCAAGGGCATCGCCCCCGACCTGCCCACGATCCGCTCCCAGCTGACCGACATCGCGGGCATCCGCGTCACGTGCAGCTTCATCGCCGACACCTATCGAATCCTGGAGACCCTGACCTCGCACGACGACATCCGCGTCATCGAGATCAAGGACTACATCGCCGCGCCCAAGCCCAACGGCTACAAGAGTCTGCACGCGATCGTCGCGATCCCGGTCTTCCTGTCCACCGGACCCGTCGAGGTCGTGGTGGAGATCCAGATCCGAACTGTCGCGATGGACTTCTGGGCGTCGCTGGAGCACAAGATCTTCTACAAGTACGACGGCCGCGTCCCTGATCATCTGTCCGCCGAGCTCGCCTCGGCGGCTCGCACCGCGAACGAACTGGATCAACGGATGGAACGGCTGCACGCCGAGGTCCACGGCGACGGGCCCGATTCGGCGCGCGACCCGATCGACGACGACGTGATCCGGTATCTGCGGCAGCATTCGTCGTGGCCGGAGGTCGAGGAAGGCCGACCGGAAGCACCCTGACCTCCCCGCCGGGGGATTCGGATGTCGCGGAACCCGGCCAACGACAAGAGCCTCGCCGGAAATCCGGCGAGGCTCTTGTGATCCGGTGGTCCCGGCTGGGATCGAACCAGCGACCTTCCCGGTGTGAACGGGACGCTCTTCCACTGAGCCACGGGACCGTGTCGGGCGCCTGCTGTCGATGCCAGGGGCGCCTGTGCACGAGCCAGAAGATTACACGGCTTGCGCAGAAGTCCCAAATTCCGACGGTGGGCCACGTCACAGCGAGGAGTTTCGGGTCGCCTGGTGAATCACATGCTGGGGATTCACCTCGTCCCACGCTTCTGACCAGGCGATTTGGATAGTTCGGAAACCATCGCGTAAGTTTCTCTTCGCACCGCGAGCAGCAAGATCCACAAGATCGCTCGTGGGCATGCGGATGTAGCGCAGCTGGTAGCGCATCACCTTGCCAAGGTGAGGGTCGCGGGTTCGAATCCCGTCATCCGCTCGGCGCGAGTCGACTCGCATCTGGTGGTGTGGCCGAGTGGTGAGGCAACGGCCTGCAAAGCCGTGTACACGGGTTCGATTCCCGTCGCCACCTCCACCGCTACACAATTTGATACCCGCGCGATTAGCTCAGTGGGAGAGCGCTTCCCTGACACGGAAGAGGTCACAAGTTCAATCCTTGTATCGCGCACCACGACAAAACCCCCGGGTCACCCCGGGGGTTTTTCGTTGTCACGAATTCGCTACCTCGTC
Source organism: Gordonia terrae (assembly GCF_001698225.1). Lineage (NCBI taxonomy): Bacteria > Bacillati > Actinomycetota > Actinomycetes > Mycobacteriales > Gordoniaceae > Gordonia > Gordonia terrae. The sequence continues at coordinate 2,586,645 of NZ_CP016594.1, read as the reverse complement.
GCCGACCACTCGCCCACGATCTCCCCCAGCGACGCCGCCGACGGCGCGGAGGGAGCCGGCAACACGGTCCGCGAGAAGCGGGGTGCCGGCGCCGGGGTGATCGCGTCGTCGACGCGCACGAACGAGCCCCGCTGCACCGCGACCGGGTCCACGGCGGCCTCGTCGAAGTCGAGAACCGGTGTGACGCAGGCATCCACGTCCGCGAAGACGCTCCCCCACTCGTCGCGCGTGCGCGTGCCGAAGCGGGCCTGCAGTGCCGCGCCGATCACCGGCCACGAGGCACGGTCCCACCGATCGGGCAGATCGCCCACCCCGAGGGTGTCGACGAGGTTCCGCCAGAACTTCTCCTCGAGCGCACCGACGGCGACGAATCTGCCGTCGGCGCACCGATACGTGGCGTAGAACGGCGCCGACCCGTCGAGCAGGTTGCCCTGATCTCGAGAACCCCAGCGTCCGGCCGTCTTCCACGACCATTGGAGCGCGGCGAGGAGTCCGGCACCGTCGACCATCGCAGCGTCGATCACCTGACCGCGGCCGGTACGCGTGCGGTCGTGCAGGGCGGCCAGCACCCCGACGACGAGCAACATCGATCCCCCACCGAAATCGCCGACGAGCGACAGCGGCGGCACCGGTGGCGATCCGGCCGGACCCATCGCCTCGAGCACACCGGTGACGGCCAGGTAGTTGATGTCGTGTCCCGCAGTGGCGGCGCGGTCACCGCTCTGGCCCCATCCGGTCATCCGGGCGTAGATGAGTTGCGGAGCGTCGGAGCAGATCTCGGGCCCGAGGCCGAGGCGCTCCATCACACCCGGCCGAAAACCCTCCACCAGGATGTCGGCGCGCAGGACCAACTCGCGGATGCCCGCGAGGTCGGTGGGATCCTTCACATCTGCGTCGACGCTGCGCCGTGACCGGTACAGACCTGCGTCGGCATTCGGGATACCGTCGGGCCCGGGCAGATCGGGGCCGGGGCGCCGGATCCGGATGACGTCGGCACCGAGATCCGCGAGCAGCATGCATGCGTGCGGGGTCGGCCCGAGGCCGGGCATCTCGACCACCCGCACGCCGGCGAGCGGGCCGCTCACGACGCCGGACGGTGGTGGAGAACGCCACCGATCGTGAAGTCGACGTAGTCGCGCACCAACTGGTCGACGTCGTGGGAGTCGTTGAGCCACCAGCTGATCCCGTTCATCAGATCGAGCACCGCGATCGCCGATTGGTGCGGGTCGCGAACCTCGAACAGGCCCAGCCGCGCGCCGGCATCGATGACGTCGCGGATCCGACGCTGGTAGTACTTGCGATAGTCGGTGACCACGCGGCGATGCTCGGGCGTGAGCGCCGACAGCTCCCGCAGGGCGACAAGGTGTTCCACCCGGTGTCGCGCCAACCGCCGGACATGCGCCTCGATCAGGTTGGTCAACCGCTCGACGGGACCGCCTTCGCCGTCGAGCAGCAACAGGTCCTGCTGCGGGTCCTCGGTCATCCGCAGGGCGATCGCGTAGAGGATCTCCTCCTTGGACTGGAAGTGGTTGTAGAGGCTCGCGCCCCGCATGCCGACCGCCTGCGCGATGTCACGCATCCCGGCGTTGGAGTATCCGTGTTCGGCGAAGTATCCCGCGGCGGCCTCGACGATCTCGTCGCGGCGCCGGCGTGGCCGTCGATCTGTTCGCTGCCGCTGATCGTCGGCTGCCGAGACGGCGTCGTCCTCAGCCCTGACCGGTTCCATAGGCCTTCCTCAACTCGCGCTTGAGCAGTTTGCCCTGGGCGTCGGTCGGCAGTGCGTCGACGACGTGGACCTCTTTGGGCACCTTGTACTTTGCCAGGTCGGTGCGGCAGTACTCACGGATGTCGTCGCCGTTCACCTCCGCACCCGCGCGCAGGACCACGAAGCCGGTGACGGCCTCCGACCAATAGGGGTCCGGAAGCCCCACGACGGCGGCGCGCTCGACGTCGGGGTGCGCCTGCAGGACACGCTCGACCTCTTGCGATGCGACGTTGAACCCGCCGGTCTTGATCATGTCCTTGCGCCGGTCACGGAAGAACAGGTTGCCCTCCGCATCGATGCGGACGATGTCACCGGTGTGCACCCAGCCACCCTCGAAGACCTGCGCGGTGCGCTCGGGGTCCTTGAAGTAGCCGAGCATGACCGACGGTGTGCGACACAGCAGCTCGCCCTCTTCGGAGTCGTTGCCGTCGGCGTCGACGACCCGGACCTCCAGGTGCCCGACCGGCTTGCCGATCCATGTCGGGTCCTGGTCCGGTACGTCTTCGAGCCGCCGGAACCAGCCGACCGAGCCGAGCTGGGTCAGCTCGGACTGTCCCCAGTATGTGCCCCAGACGGACTCGGGTGTGGCCGCGGCCCACGCGTCGACCGCGTGCGGCGACACCTGGCCGCCGTAGGTCAGGCAGCGACGCACCGTACCCACGGTGTCGGGGCCGAAATCGGGGTGATTGGCCAGCGCGATGAAGAACGTCGGCGTCTGCGCCAGGACGGAGATCTTCTCGTCCCGGATCATCCGCAACGCCGTCGCCGGGTCGACCGCGGCCGGCAGGACGAGGGTGGCACCCAGCAGCGTCAGCGACGTCAGCGAACCGATCCCGGCGATGGTGTGGAAGGGCATGACGTAGAGCCACACGTCGTCGTTGCGGCAGCGAAGTCCCCATGTGTACGCGGGCGAGGTGGAGATGAGGTAGTTGCGGTGGGCGATCTCGACGCCCTTGGGTGTCGACTCGGTCCCGCTGGTGTAGACGATCATCGCGAGGTCGTGTTCGTCGACCTCACACTCCGGTTCGGAGTCGTCCGCCGCGGCCACCGACTCGTCGAAGGAGTTCCACGAGTTCCCCTCGGCGTCGCCGACGACGAGGACCGAGATGCCGAGACTGTCGGCGATGGGGCCGGCCAGCGCGGACAGCGGTTGTTCGATCACCAGCACCGTCGGCTCCAGGTGGCGGAGCTGTTGTGCGACCTCGCCTTCGCGGAACATCGGGCTCACGCCGGAGTACGCGGCGCCGACCTTCAATGCGCCGTAGTAGGTGGCGACCGTCTCGACGCGGTTGCGGCTCATCACCGCCACCCGGTCCCCTCGCCCGACGCCGAGGTCGAGCAGAACATGCGCGACGCGATTGGCCATCGCGTCGAGCTCGGCGTAGGACGTCGACGTCCGTCCGCCCTGTGCGTCGTACGCCACGATCGCCGGGGTCGATCCCTGGGACCGGGCCAGTCGTCGGAGCTGGTCACCGATGGTGGCCCGGCCGAGCATCGAGGTCTGTGCGGGCGACAGGGCGCGCGTGGTCGGGTTCATGGCGGGGGCACTCACGCGAACATCCGGTTGTCGAAGCGGTCGAGGAAGGTGATGTCCTCGACCGGGGTCCGGGTCAGCTTGCGGGGAAAGTCGTCGCGCGGGTAGCCGACGGCGATGTGCGCTGCGGTGAGGTAGCCGTCGGGGATGCCGAGCAGGTCCTTCACCTCGTTCTCGGCGGCGCAGAGCAGGGTCGTCAGTGCGGTCGCCACGCCCTGTTGCCGGAGCGCGAGCGTGAGGTTCTGGACACTCGGGTAGATCGACGCCCCGCCGACGACGCTGAGCCTGCCCAGTTCGTGGTCGGTGGGATGCAGACCGTCCATCTCGGCACAGACCACGATCAGCGCCGGCACCTCGGCGAGGTGGTGGGCGAAGTAGTTGGCACTCTCCACGGTCTTGGGGATCGCGCCGACCTTCTTCGAACCCTCGACGACCGCGGCGTAGTAACCCTCCCAGAACGGCAGGTAGAGGTCGGCGAGAGCTTTCTTCGTCGTCTCGTCGCGGACGACCACCCAGCGGACGGGCTGACGGTTCCCGCCCTGCGGGCCGAATCGCGCGTCGTCGAACGCCCGATACAGCACCTCGTCCTCGACGGGCCGCTCGCTGAAGTAGCGGCAGGTGCCCGTGGTGCGCATTGCTTCGCTGAGTTCCATGTCAACCCTCCGTGATCACTAACCGTTGTTAGTATGACTGAGCACACACTTACACACCCGATTCGCGACGTCAATAGCCGCGAGGAGTGCATCGATCCGGTATTGACGTCGAAGTACTAACAGTGGTTAGTTTTAGTCATGACATCCGTTTCCTCGCCCTCGGACACCCGGCCGCGCACCGCGGACATCCGCGCGGCGGTCGCGGCCGGCAACATCCCGACCCTGCTCGCCGTTCTCGTGGAGATGACCGGTGACCGCCGGTGGATGGCCGACCGATACCGGCCGACCCGCAGCCGCGGCATGGACGACAACTCCTCGGGCGGGCTCGCAGCGGACATCCAGCAGGAGATCCGCGAGGCGGTCGTCGAGGCTCTCGACGACTGGTACGACCGGGGGCAGCCGACGCGCACGCCCGCCGACGAGACACTCGTGGCCGCCCTGATGTCGTTCACCGCGGGCGAGCAGGTGGCCCCGGAATTCGCGCCGATGATGACCGAGATCGTCCGCGGCGACCTACGGGGTACACACCTGCCGACCGTGCCCGCCGATCTCGCCACGTCGATCGACGCGCTGGTGATCGGCGCCGGGGTGGCCGGCATGCTGATCTCCACGCAACTCGCCGAAGCCGGCGTCGAGCACACCGTGCTGGAGAAGAACGATGAGGTCGGCGGCTCGTGGTACGAGAACCGCTACCCCGGCGCGGGCGTGGACACGCCGAGCTACCTGTACTCCATCTCGTCCTTCGACCACCCGTGGTCGACGCACTTCGGCAAACGCGACGAGGTGCAGGGCTACCTTCAGGCCTTCGCCGACCGGCACGCGGTGCGTGATCGCGTCCGCTTCGGCACCGAGGTCATCTCGGCGACCTACGATGCCGACACCCAGCGCTGGACGGTCCACGTCCGGGATCGCGACGGCCGTCAGGACACCCTCACGGCCCGGATCCTGGTGAGCGCGGTCGGACTCCTCAACCGCCCCAAGCTCCCCCAGCTCTCGGGCCTGGCCGACTTCACCGGTCCGATCTTCCATTCCGCCCAGTGGCCCGACGAACTCGACGAGCCCGACGCCCTCACCGGCAAGCGGGTGGCGATCGTCGGGTCCGGCGCCAGCGCGATGCAGATCGGGCCGGCGATCGCCGATCGGGTCGGGTCGCTGACGATCTTCCAGCGCTCACCGCAGTGGATCGCGCCGAACGACGACTACTTCGCACCGGTCGGCGACGCCGTGCACTGGCTGATGGACAATCTCCCCGGGTACCGGGAGTGGTACCGCGCACGTCTGTCGTGGATCTTCAACGACAAGGTCCACTCGACCCTGCGCGTCGACCCGGAGTGGCCCGAGCCGACCGCGTCGATCAACGCCGTCAACCACGGTCACCGCGAGTTCTACCTGCGCTACCTGCGCACCGAACTGGGCGACCGCGACGACCTCATCGAACTGTCGACTCCCGACTACCCGCCCTTCGGCAAGCGGATGCTGTTGGACAACGGCTGGTTTCGCATGTTGCGCAGGCCGAATGTGGAACTGGTCCCGCACGGCGTCGAGCGGGTCACGTCCCAGGGACTCGTCGACGGCACCGGCGCCGCGCACGACTTCGACATCATCGTCTTCGCGACCGGGTTCCACAGCGATCGCTACCTCTACCCCATGGACATCGTGGGGCGCAGTGGGCAGAACACGGTCGAGGCGTGGGGTGACCACGACGCGTATGCCTACCTCGGCATCACCGCGCCCGATTTCCCCAACCTGTTCATCCTCACCGGACCGAACACCGCACTGGGACACGGCGGCAGCTTCATCAGCATCCTCGAATACCAGGTGCGCTACGTCTGCGACGCCATCCGCGCGATGATCGAGAACCGCTTGGGCGCACTGGAAGTCCGGCGGGACGTCACCGAGGAGTACAACGACGCCGTCGACCGCGCCCACGCGCAGATGGTGTGGACGCATCCGGCGATGACCAACTGGTATCGCAACCCCGACGGACGCGTGGTCGCCGTCCTGCCGTGGCGGATCGTCGACTACTGGGACAGGACCCGCCGCGTCGAGCTCGCCGACTTCACCACCGAACCCCTCCGATGACGGCGGGACTACGGTGTCTGTCATGACCTCGCTCATCTCCGCCACAGACCTCGCCGCCCGTCTCGACGACGAGAACCTGCGCATCGTCGACGCCACCGTGCACCTGACCTTCGATGCCGACGGCGCACATGTCGCCTCCGGCCGGGACACCTATCTGGCCGGTCACCTGCCCGGCGCGGTGTTCGCCGACCAGATCGCCGATCTGAGCGATCCCGACGGCGAAGCTCCCTTCGCCGCGGCCGACTCGGCGCGGTTCGCCACGGCGATCGGCGGGCTGGGGATCGGCGACGACTCGACCGTCGTCGTCTACGACACCGTGAACGGCATCTGGGCCACCCGCCTGTGGTGGCAGTTCGGACTCGAGGGATTCGACGACGTGCTCGTCCTCGACGGCGGATACAGCGCCTGGACCGCAGCCGACCTGCCGGTCGAGACCGGCGAGGTCACCCGTCCGGCAGCGACATTCACCCCGAGCCGCCGGTCCGAGCGCATCGTGTCCACCGACGAGGTCGCCGCCGCCACCGGCGATTCGTCCGTCCTGCTCGTGAACGCACTCGACCGGGAATCGTTCGCGGGCGGCCACATCCCCGGCAGTGTCAACGTGCCGTTCGCCGAACTGGTCGACGACGCCGGCCGGCTCCGGCCGCTCGACGAGCTCCGCCGACTGTTCGACGACGCGGGCGCCCTCGACCCGTCGGTGCGACCGGTCACCTATTGCGGCGGTGGGATCGCCGCCACCGCAGCCGCATTCGCGTTGCGCACCCTCGGCCGGGACGACGTCGCCGTCTATGACGGGTCGATGAACGCCTGGACCGCCGACCCGGCCCGCCCGCTGTCGTGAGCGGCCCCGATGTCACCGGTACGACCGAGGTCGTCGTCGAGGTCGTGACCGACCCCGCCGCGGCGGGGGGTGTCGCCGAGGTCGCCGCCATCACGTTTCCGCTCGCGTGCCCACCGCATGCGTCGCCGGCCGACATCGACGACTTCGTCGCGGCGAACCTGCGGGAGAGCAACTTTCGTGCCCACATCACCGATCCGCGCGCCGATGTCCTGGTCGCGCGAGACGGTGTCGGCGGCCCGATCCTCGGCTACGCGCTCGTGATGCACACCGAACCGGCACACCCCGACGTCTGCGCGGTCGTGACCGAACGTCCGGTGAGCGAGGTGTCCAAGATGTACGTGCTGCGCGACCACCATTCGCGGCAGGGCGCGACCCCGTCGCATCTGCTCATGGGCACCGCGATCGAACGCGCACGGTCACACGGCAGCACGCTCATCTGGCTGGGGGTGAATCAGCTGAACGCCCGCGCCCAGCGGTTCTACACGAAGATGGGTTTCGAACGCGTCGGTGTGAAGACCTTCACCCTCGGGGAGAGCACCGAACACGATTACGTGTTCACGCAACGGCTTTGAGCCGACACAAACCCGGTTACGTTGTCAGGCCGCCGACTCCGCGAACCGCGAGAGCGCGAGCAGGCGGGACGTGGCACGCAGGTACTTCTTGCGATAGCCGCCGGCGAGCATCTCGTCGGTGAAGATCTCGTCGAGTTTCGCGCCCGCGACGGTGACCGGGATGTGGGCGTCGTACAGGCGGTCGGCGAGCACCACCAGGCGCAGCGCCACCGACTGGTCCTCGGCCGGGTGCAATCCCGAGATGCAGACCAGGGAGACGCCGTCGACGAGGTCCTTGTACTTCGACGGGTGCAGCGTGCTGAGGTGATCGCACAGGGCGTCGAAGTCGTCGAGGGTCGCGCCGTCGGTGGACTCGGCGATCTCGGTCAGTTCGGACTCGCTTCGCGGCTCCGGCGCGGGCGGCAGGTCACGGTGGCGGTAGTCGGGGCCGTCGACACGGATGGTCTCGAACACCGCGGACAGTTTGCGGATCTCCCGCAGGAAGTCCTGGGCGGCGAACCGGCCCTCGCCGAGCTGGCCGGGAAGCGTGTTCGAGGTGGCGACGATCGAGACGCCCTTGGCGGTGAGCTCGGTCAGCAGCCGGGAGACGAGCATGGTGTCGCCCGGGTCGTCGAGTTCGAACTCGTCGATACACAGCACCGTGTGCTGCGAGAGCCGCTCGACCGCGTTGACGAAGCCGAGCGCACCGACCACGTGGGTGACCTCCACGAACGTCGCGAACGACTTCGGCGCGGGCATCGAGTGGTAGATCGATGCCAGCAGGTGGGTCTTGCCCACGCCGAAACCGCCATCGAGGTAGAGACCGACTCCCTGGGCCGGCGCCTTCCGCGAGAAGAGGCCCTTCTTCCCGGAGCGCGCCTTCGACGCCCGCACCACGAAGTCGCGCGCCTTGGCCACCGCCTCGGCCTGCGACGGCTCGTTCGGGTCCGGGATGTAGGAGTCGAAGCTGACGTCGTCGAACGTCGACGGGGGCACCATCTCGTCGATGAGTGCGTCGGGCGAGGTCGCAGGGTTGCGATCGCAGAGTCGGGCCACCATGTGTGGAGAGTAGCCATCCGCGGAATGATGAACACATGTTCCACCTGCAGAAAGCGACCCAGGTCACATCCGACGACGAGCTGGGCCGGTTGGCCGAGCTGTACCGGTACCCACCGGGCCCGGCGTCGGGTTCCGACGCCGCCACCCCCTTCGTGCGCGCCAACATGGTGTCATCGATCGACGGTGCGGTCACCTACGACGGTAAATCCGGCGGACTCGGCGGACGCGGCGACAAGGCCCTGTTCCGCGTGCTGCGCGGACTGGCCGACGTCATCCTCGTGGGTGCCGGTACCGCGACCACCGAGGGGTACGGCCGGCCCCAGGCCGACGACGCGCTCGCCGCGCATCGCGAATCGCTGGGGCAGGCACCCGCGCCGGCACTGGCGCTGGTGTCTCGGTCGTTGTCCATCCCACCCGACTTCGAGCCCGTCGCCGACCCGAACACGGTCGTCCTCACCTGTACGAACGCCCCCGCGGATCGTCGACGCGCGTTGATCGACGCGGGCGCGACGCTGGTGGACTGCGGTGACGACACCGTCGCGACGTCGGCAATCCTCGAACACTGCAGAGACCGCGGATGGTCCCGCGTGCTGTGCGAGGGTGGACCCCGCCTGCTCGGTTCCCTCGTGGCCGCCGACGCCCTGGACGAACTCTGCCTCACCACGAGCCCGCACCTGGTGGGCGGCGACGCCGGACGCATCGTGACCACCGGCGGCGCGGAGTCCGGCGGAGCATCCGCCGTCCTGCACGCGCTGCGCCCGGCGTCGATCCTCACCGACGACGACGGGTTCGTGTTCACCCGATGGCTCCGCCACGGGCGCTCGTCGACCCGGTGACCCGTCGGTCCCATCCCGACGCGCCCCCGCACCCGGCCGGGGCGTCTTCGCGGTGGCGTTGACTACTCTCGCGGACATGCCAAGAGCGCACACCCCGGCCGTCGGCGTAGGACCACGCACCCGTCCGAGGGCTCTCGCGGGTGTCGTCGCCGGCGCGATCGCGGCGATCGTCCTGTCCTCCTGTGCCGTCGGCCCCGATCGCGGACCGGACCTGATCCCGGGTGGCGGCGGCCAGCAGGGGCCTGCCCCGTCCTCGTCGACCGCCCCGCCGGTGCCGGCGCTCGCGGCGCCGAAGACCGATCTGGCGTGGAGTGACTGTGCCGCCGAGACGACCGAACGGTACGGGGTGGCACGTCCGGAGGGCGTGACCATCGAGTGCGCCGAGTACGACTCGCCCATCGACCGCGACAAGCCGGACGGCGAAGCGGTCTCGATCGCGGTGACCCGCGCCCGGACGGCCGAGACGCCACCCGATGCCGCGCCGCTCGTCCTCACCTCCGGCTCGGACCTGCCGTCGTCGCGAACCCTGATGGTCATGACGGCCGGACCGGGACGGGCGCTCCTCGCGTCGCACCCGGTGGTCGCGGTCGACCATCGCGGGATCCCACTCAGCACCGACATCGACTGCATGACCCGACTCGAACGCGAGACGATCGCGAACAACGGCCTCACCGAGCGAGGGACGACCACCGACGCGCGGATCTCCCGGCTCGCATCGGCAGCGTCGTCGGCGTCCGACGGCTGTACCGAGACACTCACCCCGTACCAGTTGAGTTTCGGGGCGACGAACGCCGCCGCAGATCTCGAGTCCCTTCGTCAGCGCTGGGGGGTCGAACACCTCGGACTCATCGGCGCCGGCGAGGGTTCCGATGTCGTGCTCGCCTTCGCCTCCCTGTACGGCGGGCGCGCCGGGCGGATCATCCTGGACACCCCGACGCCGTTCGGCGCGAACGCGCGCGACCGCGCCCTGGCACAGGCGCGGGGCGTCCAGGTGGCGCTGCAGGGCTTCGCACAGCGCTGTTCGGCGCTTGGCGGCTGCGCCCTCGGCACCAACGGAGTCGCGACGATGACCCGCGTGCTGACCAAGGCGCGCGCAGGCGAGCTCCCCTCCCTGTCGGACACCGCCGCGCTCAACGCGATCACGACGACCCTCGCCCTCGCCTCGGACCGGCCGCAGTCACTCCTCGACCTCGCCGACGCGATCGCGGCCGCCGACCGCGGGCAGACCGCCGCGCTCGTCCGTCTCGCCGATCGCGCCGCCACCCTCCGGCTTCCCGACGGCGCCCTGGTCTCCCGGTGCAACGACGTCACCGGACCGGTCGGCCAGAACGAGGTGCCGGGTCTCGTGGACGCGTGGTCGAAGCAGAACCCTCTCACCGGGGCCGACAGCGCGCTCTCGCTCGTCCGGTGCAACGGCTGGGCCTCGGGCAATCCGGTCCGGCCGCCCACGTCGCTGCCGGCCGACCCGTTGATCCTCAACGGGACACGCGACCCGATCAACGGCGGCGAGGGAGCCGCCGCCCTGGTCCCGCTGTTCATGAACGCCGACGCCGAACCGGTGACGGTCGCCTGGGACGGACTGGGGTTCTCGGTGCTGGGCCGAAGCGCCTGTGCCGCCGAGGTGGTCACCGAGTATGTCGACCGGGCCCCGCTGCAGGGCCCGACCCAACGCGGCTGTCCGACCTGAGCAACGCCGGAGGCGCGCTCGGGGTTCTGAGCTCGACGGCGAGCGTAGTACGGTTCGCGGGTGGCGAATCTCGACAGGTATCTCTATCCACCGATGAGTGCTCAACGGATCATCCCGATGGTCCTGTGGCCGATCAGCCTGCTCATGGTCGTGCACCGCTCGGTGTTCCTGGGTGTCAACGGTGACCGCACCGATGACTTCAAGCCGGTGTACGCCGCCGCCTACAACTTCCTGAACAACCTGCCGGTCTACGGCGAGAACTACGCCACCGTCGACCCGCACTACCTCTACCCGCCGTCGGGCACCCTGCTGATGGCGCCGGTGGCGATCATCGACTACGAGCGCGCCCGCTGGGCCTTCATCGCCGTCAGTGTCATCGCGCTTCTCATCTGCGCCTACCTGCTCACCCGGATGTTCGGCTACGCCCTCGACTCGTGGGTCATGCCGACGGTCCTGTTCTTCTTCTTCAGCACCGAGACCGTCTCGCACACACTGATCTTCACGAACTTCAACTCGTTCGTACTGCTGGGACTGATCGCATTCCTCATGCTGATGCTCAACCGGCACGATTGGTGGGCCGGTGTACCGATGGGATTGACCCTGGCCGTCAAGCCGGTGCTGGCGCCCCTGATGCTCCTGCCGCTGCTCAACCGCCAGTGGCGGGTGTTCGCCCTCGCCATCGTCATCCCGGTCGTCTTGACGGTCGTCGCCTGGCCCCTCTCGGTCGACGCGAACGACTTCATCAGTCGGACGGTCCCGTACCTCGGGGAGGCGCGTGACTACTACAACAGCTCGATCGCCGGCAACGGTGCCTACTTCGGCGTCGCCCCGTGGCTGATCCTGCTGCTGCGCGCGGCGTTCGTGCTGATGGCCGCGTTCTCGCTGTGGTTCCTGTACCGCTACTACCGCAAGACCAACGAGCTGATGTGGCTGGCGGTCTCGTCGGGAGTCCTGCTGTGCACCACGTTCCTGGTCGGTTCGCTCGGTCAGGGCTACTACTCGATGCTCCTGTTCCCGCTGCTCATGACGGTGCTGCTCCCCGGGTCGCCGATGCGCAACTGGCCTGCGTGGCTCGGTGTCTACGGCTGTATGACCTTCGACGGCTTCTACTCCGACCGATGGACGGCGTTCGGCTGGATGGTCGAGTACAACAAGGTCACGTGGGGCTGGTCGCTGCTGATGATCGCGGTGTTCTGCTCGCTGCTGTTCCGATACCTCGACATGAGGTCCGACGGGGTGGCCGGCATGGTGCCACCGGTCCGGCCGGAGTCCGATGCGCCGCGTGTCCCCGCCGGCGGGATCGACGCCTCCGCCGACACGGCCACCAGCGCCGAGGACGCGGTCGGCCTGTCGAAACAGCGCTGACACAGTCGGTCCGGCCACGCGCGCTACCGTGGAGGGCATGACCGACAGCACCCCGTCGACCGACGCCGAAGATCTCGCCGATCTCACCGACGACCAGTGGAAGCAGCGCCTGACCCCCGCCGAATACCGGGTCCTGCGCCAGGCAGGCACCGAAGCACCGTTCACCGGCGAGTACACCGACACCAAGACGGTCGGGGTCTACCGGTGCCGCGCCTGCGGCGCCGAGTTGTTCCGCAGCGAGCAGAAGTTCGAATCGCACTGCGGCTGGCCGTCGTTCTTCTCCCCGTTGGCCGGTGACAGGATCATCGAGGTCGAGGACAACTCACTCGGCATGCGGCGTGTCGAGGTGCTCTGCGCGAACTGCAAGAGCCACCTCGGTCACGTCTTCGCCGGTGAGGGTTACGACACCCCCACCGACCTCCGCTACTGCATCAACAGCATCAGCCTCAAGCTGGAGTCCGCCGACTAGCGTCCGCTCCCCGGCTCAGGGCAGCGCGTCGATCAGCGCGGACACCTCGACGCGCGGACCGGTGAAGAACGGCGTCTCCTCGCGGACGTGCAACCGGGCCTCGGTGGCGCGCAGGTCACGCATCAGATCGACGATGCGGTGCAGTTCGGGCGCCTCGAACGCCAGCAGCCACTCATAGTCGCCGAGCGCGAACGACGACACGGTGTTGGCGCGGACGTCCTTGTACGCACGGGCCGCCTTGCCGTGGTCGGCGAGCATCTTGCGACGCTCCTCATCGGGCAGCAGGTACCACTCGTAGGACCGCACGAACGGGTACACGCAGATGTAGTTGCCGGCTTCCTCGCCCGCGAGGAACGCCGGGATGTGGCTCTTGTTGAACTCGGCCGGGCGATGCAACGCGACGTTGCTCCACACCGGGTTGCACGCACGTCCCAGAACCGTCTCGCGGCGGAACCTGGCGTAGGCGGCCTGGATCGGCTCGACGTCTTCGGCGTGCCACCAGATCATGAAGTCGGCGTCGGCGCGCAGTCCGGACACGTCGTAGACACCGCGCACCACGACGCCGCTGTCCTCGAGCGACTTGAAGAAGTCCGCGGCATCCGATTTGGCCTGATCACGATCGGCGCCCAGTTCACCGGGGCGGACCGCGAACACCGAGAACATCAGGTAGCGGATCGTCGAGTTGAGTTCTGCGTAATCCAAGCGGCTCATGGAAGCCATCGTGCCACCGCAGCCCATCCGACGACGAGGCAGGTCAACCCTGCCGGCTCACGCCAGATCGTCGAGCAGTTCGGTCACCGCGCGACCGGCCCGGCCGATGCAGGCCGGCACCCCGACGCCGGCGTACGACGACCCGGCCAGGGTGAGACGCGGGGGCCGCGCACTCAGCACCTGCGCCATCGCGGCGAGGTGTCCGGGCGCATAGACCGGCAGTCCCTCGTCCCAGCGCTGCACATACACGTCGACGACCCTCGACGACACCGGCGGGACGCCGGCGGCCCGGCACACCTCGTCGAGATCTTCGAGCGCATAGCGCCGCAACCGCTCCTCGACCCCGGGTTCGGTGGTCTCATCCGGAACCGGCGCACCGAACCGTCCGAACGACGCCCGGACCGACACCGGCCGGCCGGTGTCGGACAGGTGGGCCCACTTCTGCGAGCTGAACGTGAAAGCCTTGGCGCGCAATCCTTCTCCGGTGCCCACCAGCACGCCGGAGTGTTCGGGTAGCACCGTTTCCGGCGCAAGCGCGATCGACACCACGACGGAGGAGGCGCGCCGGACCGCCCGCAGCGGAGCGGACAGCTCCGGCACGGACCGGTGCAGCAGGTCGCCGGCCCGCCAGGCGGGCACCGCCAGGATCACCCCGTCGTACGGTGGCCGATCCACGGCACCATCGGATCCGAGCACCCAACCGTCTGCCGACGGAGTGACATCGGTGACGGGACCGGCCATCTGGGGATCGATACCGGCCGCGGTCCGCAGGGCGTCGAGGAGGACCGCGTAACCGCCCACGAGCGCACCGAAGACGGGGCCGGAGGCGCCCGCGCCGGCGGCGATGAGGGCGTCGACGGCGGCACTGAGCGACGGCGTACCCGCGTCCAGACTCGTCGCGAGGGCCGGGAGCGCCTCACGGACCCCGATGTCACGGGCGAGACTGGAATACACCCCGCCGAGCATCGGATCGACGCTCCGAGCGACGACGGAAGGCCCGAACCGCTCGGCGACCAGCTCCCCGACGGACATGTCGGCGCCGGCCTGCCAACTCAACGGCTGTCCGGGTTCGTCGGCCATCCGAACGAGGTCGGCGGGGTCGGCGAGCCCCTCGACGACCGCCGGACCGGCCGGGATCCCCATCAATGCCGGACCGGGCAGCGGATGCAACCGCTCCCCCGACCACACGGCGGGACGCCGCGGTGTCGGTGAGACGATCCGGTCGGCGAGGCCGAGTTCGGTGACGAGGTCGAGCGCCTCGGGACGCCGGACGATGAACGCCTCGGCTCCGACGTCGACGGCCCGCTCGCCGACGGTCGCGGTGTGCAGCACACCACCCAGCCGACCGGATGCCTCGACGAGGTCGATGTGGGCGTCGGACCCGAGCGCACGACGAAGGCGGTACGCGGCGGTCAGGCCGGAGATCCCGCCGCCGACGATCGCGATCCGGACGCGCGGAGACATCAGAGGCTGTGGATCACTTCGACGGCCCGCGTCAGCACATCCGGGTCGGTGCCGGGCAGCACGCCGTGACCGAGGTTGAAGATGTGCCCGATCGCCCCGGCCGCCACCGCGCGGTCGCCGTCGGCGACGACCCGCCGAACCTCACTGTCGACCACGTCCTGGCCGGCGAACAGGAGTGTCGGGTCGAGGTTGCCCTGCACGGCCTTGCCCGGACCCACCCGGCGGACGGCCTCCTCGAGCGGCACGCGCCAGTCGACGCCGATGACGTCGGCGCCGACATGCGCCATGGGGGCGAGGAGCTCACCGGTACCGACGCCGAAGTGGATGCGCGGCACCCCGTATTCGGCGACCTCGGCCAGCACGCGGGCGCTGTGCGGCGCCACGAAACGCTGATAGTCGGCGGCCGACAGCATGCCGGCCCACGAGTCGAACAGCTGGATCGCGTCGACGCCCGCGTCGAGTTGGACGCGCAGGAACGCGATGGTGATGTCGGCGAGACGTGCCATGAGTTCGCCCCACGTCTCCGGGTCGCCGTGCATCATCGCCTTGGTCCGCTCGTAGTTGCGGCTCGGCCCGCCCTCGATGAGGTACGAGGCGAGGGTGAACGGCGCACCGGCGAAGCCGATCAGCGCCGTGGCGTCGCCCAGTTCGCCGAGCAGGAGTTCGATGGCCCGCGCGATCGAGCCGACGGCAGCGGGCTCCAGTCGTTGGATGCGTGACACCGCGTCGGGCGAGCGCACCGGCTCGGCGATCACCGGTCCGGTTCCGGCGACGATGTCGAGGTCGATGCCTGCGGCCTTGAGCGGCACCACGATGTCGGAGAAGAGGATCGCCGCGTCGACGTCGTGCCGGCGGACGGGCTGCATCGTGATCTCGCAGACCAGTTCGGCGTCGAAGCAGGACTCCAGCATGCCGTGATCGGCGCGGATGGCCCGGTATTCGGGCAGCGACCGGCCGGCCTGCCGCATGAACCACACCGGACGGCGTGAGGGGGTCGCGCCGGTGGCCGCGGCGACGAGCGGCAGGTGCGACCTATGGACCCGGGTACCAGTTGCGTTCGACATCACCGCTTACTCTGCCATGCCCCCCGATCCCGCACGTGTGGTGTCGGCGCGCCTCCGCCGTGGCCGGGCGCGCCCGCCCTACGGTCGAACGGTGACCTCTTCGGGAGCTCCGGACGAGCCTGCTGATTTCCGCGCGGCGGTGGAGTCGCTGCATGCTGCCCGGGTGCGCCGCGAGATCGAGGTCGGACCCATCCGCCCGCCGCAGCGCCTGGCGCCCTACAGCTACGCCGTCGGCGCCGAGGTGCGTCCGCCCGAGGACCTCGACGTGGTGCCCACCGATTCGCAGGGCAGCGCGTTCGGGCGACTCATCCTGCTCTTCGACCCCGCGGGCCAGGACGCCTGGAACGGCACCATGCGTCTCGTCGCGTTCCTACAGGCCGAGGTCGAGGCCGCACTGGCCATGGACCCCCTGCTGCCCGAGGTGGCCTGGAGCTGGATCAGCGATGCGCTCGGCGTACCGGTCGGCGCGACCGCCACACCGGAGGGGTCGGCGCACCGCGTCGAGGTGACCGCCCTCGGTGGCACCGTCACCTCCACCACGTCGGTCCGATACGGCGACATCGCCGGGCCGCCGCGCGCACACCAACTGGAGGTGCGGGCCTCGTGGACCGCACTCAGCGCGGACGGGCTCGGGAGCCATCTCGAGGCGTTCTGCGATGTCCTCGCCTCCGCAGCCGGTCTCCCACCGGTCGGGGTGACCGAACTCGGCGCGACGTGAACGATCCCGCGCCCGACGACACGGCTCCCGACGACCCCACACCGGAGGTCACCCCACTGCTCCAGCCGGCCGACGGCGTACCCCCGGTCCTCGCGACGGCCGCCGAATTCGCGGACGCCGCAGCAGCTCTCGCGGCGGGCAGCGGACCGATCGCCATCGACACCGAACGCGCATCGGGCTACCGCTACTCACAACGGGCCTATCTGATCCAGATCAAACGACACGGGTCGGGCAGCTTCCTGCTGGACCCCATCGGCGATCCGGACGCACTGGCACCGGTGATCGACGCTCTGCGCGGACCGGAGTGGGTGCTGCACGCCGCCGACCAGGACCTCCCGTGCCTGCGTGAACTCGGTTTCGAGTGCGTCGAGCTGTACGACACCGAACTGGCCGGACGCCTCCTGGGCCTGGCCAAGGTCAACCTGGCGGCGATGGTGGCCGAGTTCCTCGGGCTCGGGCTTCTCAAGGGTCATGGTGCGGCCGACTGGTCGCGTCGTCCCCTGCCCGACGAGTGGCTCAACTATGCCGCACTCGACGTCGAGGTCCTCGTCGAACTGCGTGATGCGATGGACGCCGCGCTCGCCGCGGCCGGCAAAGACGGTTGGGCGCGCGAGGAATTCGCATACATCCTCTCCCGGCCGCCCGCCCCGCCGCGCACCGACAGGTGGCGCAAGACCTCGAACATCCACACCGTCAAGTCGACCCGCGCACTGGCTGCTGTGCGCGAATTGTGGACCGCGCGTGAGGAATTGGCGCAGCGCCGGGATGTCGCACCCGGCCGCGTCCTGCCCGACACCGCGATCGTCAACGCCGCGACCGTGAACCCCGAGTCCATCGCCGAACTCACCAAGTTGCCGGTCTTCGGCGGTCCGCGGCAACGACGCCAGGCCGGGATCTGGCTGTCGGCGCTGCAACGGGCCCGCGAGATCCCCGACAGCAAGCTCCCGTCGCGCAAGACGACCGGGCCGGGCCTGCCACCGGTCAGTCGCTGGGATCAGCGCAACCCGGAGGCCGCGGCACGACTGCAGACGGTGCGTCCGGCGCTGAAAGAGATCGCCGAAACCCACACCCTGCCGATGGAGAACCTTCTCGCTCCCGATGTGGTGCGGCAACTGTGCTGGGACGGGCTGCCCGAGCCGATCACGGCCGCGGCGCTCGATGCGCACCTGGCCGCTGCGGGCGCCCGCGTCTGGCAGCGGACACTGTGTGCCGAGCCCCTGACGCAGGCCCTCCTCGAGGCTGCTCGACCAGGGCCGACAGCAGCGGGCGAGTAGCCACACCGCGTCGTTCGCGTACATTCGGTCACGACCCGAATGCGAACCACCCGAATGCACGAACCGCCCGGGGGAAGTCACCTTCCCGAGCGGACCACCTCCTGCGATGGGAGCAGTTCTGTGGCCACAGTCTCCGTCGGCATCGACTCCGACCTCGACCCCAGCGCGGCCTGGACTCTCGCGAGCAACCTCTCGCGCTTCGACGAATGGATGACCATCTTCGGCGGCTGGCGTTCGCCGGTGCCCGACACGATCGCCGAGGGAACCACCATCTCGTCGCTGATCAAGGTCAAGGGCTTCCGCAACGTCATCCACTGGACGGTCACCGATTACGACGAGCCGCGCCTGATCGCACTCTCCGGAACCGGACGCGGCGGCGTGAACATCGATCTGGCGATGAAGGTCGACGAGATCGTCGACGGCTCCCACTTCGACCTCTCGGCCGAGTTGTCCGGCGGGCTGCTCAACGGTCCGGTCGGCCGGCTCGTCGCCAAGGTACTGGAAGCCGATGTGCACAAGTCGATCTCGAACCTGGCGACGCTGCGCTGAACCTGGCTGTGGTCAGCCGGCCCGGCGCAGCGTGGCCGCCCGGACGACGGCGAGCGCCGACCCGGACTCCTCGAAGATCCGCCGCTGCCGGGTGGCCCCGTTACCGTCCCGTCGCATCGCACTCAGCGCCTGCTCGACGTGCTCACGTTCGCCGAGCCGGTCGAGCGCGGGTACGAGGGTCGTGAGCAGCTGATCGACGCGGGTCCGAATGGACATCAGAGCGCCGGTCGCCGGGTCCAGCGCGCGGTCGTCGATGCCGTCGTGAGCGGCGATCCAGTAGGCGGCGGACAGAAGCGCCGGATCGAGGACCGCGCCGGAACGTGACCGTCGTCCCCCGTGCCGTAGGTCGTCGAGAGCGCTCATCACCGCGGCCCGGACGACGGTGGCGAAGACCTGTGTTTCCTCCGCCCGCATCTGCACGTCGCCGACCCGTACCTCGACCGTGGGTAGGTGATCCGACGGTCGGGCATCCCAGTAGAGCATGTGCGGATCCAGGATCGCGCCGGTCGCGACGAGGAGTTCGACGGTGTCGGCGAAGTGCTCGGCCGAGCGCAGATGCGGCGGTGGCCCCGATGCCGGCCACCGCGACCACAGCACCGACCGCCAACTCGCGTGGCCCGAGTCCGCGTCGCGATAGATCGCCGAGTTGGCCGCCAGCGCCAGCAGCAGGGGTAGCCACGGCCGCAGCCAGTTGCACACCGCGACCGCCGTCTCGGTGTCGGGCACGCCCACGTGGACGTGGCAACCGTTGATGCCCTGCTCGTGGGCGAGCATTCCGTAACGGTCGGCGATCGCGCGGTACCGGCCGGTGTCGGTCACCGGGAACGAGTCGGGCACGCGCGGCGGCACCCCGCACGCGACCACGTCGACACCCACCTCCTCGGCGGCCGCGGCCAGGATGTCACGTAGCCGACGGAGGTGATCGCCGGTCTCCGGACCCGAGCCGGCCGCGGGCGTCGCGATCTCGATCTGCGAGGAGGTGAGCTCCAACTCGAGGTCGAGACCGCGCGCCGATGCCGCCGCAGCCACCTCACGATTGCGCCCGACCGGCCGTCCGGTTCCCGGTCGACCAGGACGAACTCCTCCTCGACCCCGAGGGTAGGTGCCGGCGGGTCATCGTTCACCAGGTGAAAATGCCCAGCCGCGGTACCGGCCAAACCGGACCTGTCCGGCATGGAACCGCCGCGTTCAGTCCGCTGTGGGTGTCAGTCCTCTGCGCGGCTCTCCGCCGCGTCGGGCGCGTTCTGGATCGCGCGGTCGAGGCCCGGCCCGGCCTGCATGCCCGACACCGTGGCGGTGATCGACCGGGCGAGGTCCTGTGCGGTCAACCCGAGATCGGCGAGGATCTCACCCCGGGAGGAGTGCGGGACGAATTCCTGCGGGATGCCCTTGATCTGCACCGGCACCAGCACCTCGGCCGTCGACAGCGCGGTCGCGACGGCGGAACCGACACCGCCGCTGGTGCATCCGTCCTCGAGGGTGACGACCAGCCGATGGCGGCGCGCCACCTCGACCACCGATGTCGGCACGGGCAGCACCCACCGCGGATCGACGACCGTCGCGTCGATGCCCTGACGCGCGAGGCGTTCGGCGGTGTCCACGGCCAGTCCGCAGAACGCACCGACCGCGACGATCAGCACGTCGCCGCCGGCCGGGCCGAGGTCACGGTCGGTCCGGTGCAGTACGTCGACCCCGTCGTCGAGCCGTTCGACGGCCCGGATGTCCTCGGGGACCGCGCCTTTGGAGAACCGCAGCGCGGTCGGACCGTCGGCGACACCGAGTGCCTCGTCGAACTCCTCGCGAAGCCGGACCGCGTCCCGCGGTGCGGCCACCCGCAGACCGGGCACCATCGCCATGAGCGAGAGGTCCCACATGCCGTGGTGGCTCGGACCGTCGGGGCCGGTGATCCCGGAACGGTCGAGGACGAGCGTCACCGGCTGCTTCAGCAGCGCGACGTCCATCAGCAGCTGGTCGAATGCCCGGTTGAGGAACGTCGAGTAGATGGCGACGACCGGATGCAGTCCGCCGAGGGCGAGCCCGGCCGCCGAGGTCATCGCATGCTGTTCGGCGATGCCGACGTCGAACATGCGATCCGGGTAGCGATCGCCGAACGGGGTGAGTCCGGTCGGTCCGGGCATGGCTGCGGTGATGGCGACGACGTCGGGGCGGTTGGCGCCGGCGTCGAGCAGCGCGGCGGAGAACACCGCGGTCCAGTCCTGCGGTGACACACTCGTGGGTCGCCCGGTGACCGGATCGATGATCCCGGTGGCGTGCATCAGGTCGGCGACGTGGTTCTCGGCGTGGGCGTACCCCATGCCCTTGCGGGTCACGGTGTGGACGATCACCGGTCCGCCGAAGTCGCGTGCCTGCCGCAGCGCCGATTCGACCGCGTCGATGTCGTGACCGTCCACGGGCCCGACGTACTTGAGACCGAGGTCGGTGAACATCGCCTGCGGGGCCAGCAGATCCTTGAGTCCGCTCTTCATCCCGTGCAGGACCGCATAGGCCGGTTCGCCGACGACGGGCACCTGCTTGACGACGCGCCGCCCCTCGTCGAGGAACTTCTCGTACCCCGGCTGCAGCCGGAGCCCGGACAGATGGCTGGCCAGACCGCCGATCGTCGGCGCATACGAGCGCCCGTTGTCGTTCACGACGATGACCACCGGGCGATTGCAGGCCGCGATGTTGTTGATCGCCTCCCAGCACATACCGCCCGTCAGAGCGCCGTCACCGACGACCGCGACCACAGTGCGGTGCGACTGACCGGTCAGCTCGAAGGACTTCGCCAGTCCGTCCGCGTACGACAGCGCCGCCGAGGCGTGCGAGGACTCCACCCAGTCGTGTTCGGACTCCGCGCGTTCCTGGTAGCCGGTGAGCCCGGCGCGCTGACGCAGCTGATCGAAGCCGTCCTTGCGTCCGGTGACGATCTTGTGGACGTAGCACTGGTGGCCGGTGTCGAACAGGATCGCGTCCGACGGCGAGTCGAAGACCCGGTGGATGCCGAGCGTCAGCTCGACGACACCGAGATTCGGACCGAGGTGCCCGCCGGTGGCCGCGACCTTCTCGATCAGGAACGTCCGGATCTCGGACGCGAGGGTTTCCATCTCCTCGTCCGACAGCGGCCGGAGATCGGCCGGTGAGCTGATCCGGTCGAGCACACCCATCGTTTCCTCCATCACCGGCGCGAGGCCGGGTCGGCTGTTGTGCCGACGACGTCCGGCACATGTCAGGTCAGTCTACGGAAGCATTCGTCGCGAGCCGGACCGGCGGATGGCCGGGACACCGCCGTCGCCGGACCGTCCGGGCCCGCGTTGCTCACCCGGGCGCGGACGGGAGGAGGCAGGCCACCGCTTCCACGTGGTGTGTCAGCGGGAACGCGTCGAAACCGCGGATCTCCGCGACGCGGAATCCGCGCTCGGCGAAGAGTCCGAGATCACGTGCGAACCGGGCTGCGTCACAGCCCACGTGGACGACGATGCCGGGCCGGGCGTCGGCGACCGCGGTGATCACCCGCTCGCCTGCACCCGTGCGGGGCGGGTCGAGCACGACGACGTCGGGCCGCCCGGTCAGGTCCGCGATCCGGGTCGCGACCTCGCCCCTGTGGGTGCGCACCCGATCGCCCTCGCCGGCGAAAGCACGGTCGGCGGCGTCGAGGGCGGCCGGATCGGAATCGACGATGTGAACGGAGTCCAGGCCACCCGGACCGTCGAGCAACGCGCCCGCGAACACTCCCGCGCCGCCGTAGAGATCCCACGCCACGCGCGGCGGCGTCCCGAGACGCGCACCGACGAGTTCGGCGACGGTCTCGGAGTAGGTCCGGGGCGCTTCGCGGTGCGCCTGCCAGAATCCCGTGATCGGGATGTCCCAGGACCGCCCGCCGACACGGTGCACCGCGTTCGCGCCGCCTTCGAGGATCGCCTGGGCGCGGGGTCGCGACCGCCGGACACGGTTCTGCTGCGCGCGGCGCCGGCTGTCGGCGCGGCCCCGCCGCGGCTTCTCGACCGGTGCCAGCTCGGTGACGTGGCGTGCGCCGTCGGCGTCGAGCACGACCGCGAGCTCGGAGTGCGGGGTGAAGCGACCGTCGGCGAGTCCGTCGAGCATCCCCGCGGCGGGCTGCACGCAGGGCTCGGTCACGATCGTCCGGCCGCGGAACGCCGACTGGCCCGGGTGCCCCTGCCCGTCCACGGCGAGGCGGGTACGGATCCGCCAGCCGAGGTCGGCGTCCCCGAGCCGCCGGACACCGACGGTCGCCAGCTCGGTGCTCGCGACGACGTTCCGCGGGAGATGGCCCACCCGGTCCAGGACATCGAGCAGCACAGCCTGTTTCAGGTCCCGGGCATGATCGGGCGCCACGTGGCCGAGATCGCAGCAGCCGGCTCCGGCCGACGCCGCCGGACACGGTGAGGGCACCCGATGGGGTGAGGCGTCGAGCACGTCCACCGCATCGGCCCGCCAGTACGAGTCGTGCCGGTCGTCGGTGATCTCGGCGACCACCCGTTCGCCGGGGATCGCCCCGCGCACGAACACGACCCGGCCGTCCGCGCGGCCCACCGCCTCACCGCCGTTGGCCGGTCGGTCGACGGTGACCTCGACCCGGCGGGGCGATCCCGACCCGGTCACGGTCGCCGTTCGGGTTCGCCCAGTGCGCGGCGGGTCTCCCCCGGCGCCCAGTACGCACGGTCTTCCTTGCGCCGGTCCGACGAGGTGAGCTGCCACGGCACCGAGGTCACCATGACGCCGGGTTCGAACAGCAGGCGTCCCTTGAGGCGCAGCGCCGACTGATTGTGCAGGATCTGCTCCCACCAGTGTCCAACGACGTACTCCGGGATGAACACGGTGACCACGTCACGCGGCGACTCGCGGCGCACCCGGCGCACGTATTCGACGACCGGACGGGTGATCTCGCGATACGGCGACGCGATGACCTTCAGCGGGACCGTGATGTCGCTGGCCTCCCATTCCGAGACGAGTTTGCGGGTGTCGCGGTCGTCGACGTTGACCGTGATCGCCTCGAGGACGTCCGGCCGGGTCGCCCGCGCGTACCGCAGGGCACGCTTGGACGCCATGTGCAGGCTGGACACGAGCACGATCGAGTGGGTGCGGCTCGGCAGGACGGCCTCGTCGTCCTCCTCGGCGCGGTCGAGTTCCCGCTGCACCGATGCGTAATGGTGATGGATGAGCTTCATGATCACGAACAGCACGACCATAGCGATGACCGCGATGTAGGCCCCTTCGGTGAACTTGGTCAGGAGCACCACGACGAGGACGGTGGCCGTCATCACCAAGCCCACGGTGTTGACCACCCGGGACTGCATCATGCGGCGGCGCGCGCTCGGATCGGTCTCGGTGCGCAGCAGGCGCGTCCAGTGCCGCACCATGCCGGTCTGGCTCAGGGTGAACGACACGAACACACCCACGATGTAGAGCTGGATCAGCGCGGTCACCTGCGCGCCGAAGGCGACCACGAAGATGATCGCGGCGATCGCCAGGAACAGGATGCCGTTGCTGAACGCCAGCCGGTCGCCGCGGGTGTGCAGCTGCCGTGGGAGGTAACGGTCCTGCGCGAGCACCGAACCCAGCACCGGGAACCCGTTGAAGGCCGTGTTGGCGGCCAGCAGCAAGATCAGGGCGGTGACGGTGGCGACGAAGAAGAACGCGGGCGGGAACGAGTCGAACACCGCGTGCGCGAGTTGCGCGATCATCGCCTTCTGCTGATAGCCCTCGGGCGCGCCGATGAGATCCTGCTCGGGATTCATCACGTACTTCGCGCCGATCTTCTCGGCCAGCAGGACGATGCCCAGCAGCAGCGTGATCGAGAAGGCACCCAACAGCAGCAGCGTCGTCGCGGCGTTGCGCGACTTGGGTTTCCGGAACGCCGGCACGCCGTTGCTGATGGCCTCCACCCCGGTCAGCGCCGCACAGCCGGACGAGAACGACCGGGCGACGAGGAAGACGAGTGCCAGCCCGGTGAGGTTGTCCTGCTCGGGCACGATCCCGAAGTCCGCGGTCTCGGAATGGATGTCCTGCCCGAGCACGAAGATCTCGGTGAAGCCCCAGATGAGCATGCCCAGGACACCGATGATGAACCCGTAGGTGGGGATCGCCAGAAAGGCGCCGGACTCCTTGATGCCGCGGAGGTTCACCGCGGCGAGCAGCATGATCGCGCCCACGCAGAACCACACCTTGTGCTCACCGACGAACGGGATCGCCGAGCCGATGTTCTCCGCGGCGGAGGTGACCGAGACCGCCACCGTGAGCACGTAGTCCACGAGGAGGGCGCTGCCGACGGTGAGGCCCGCGTTGGGTCCCAGGTTGACCGTCGCCACCTCGTAGTCGCCGCCACCCGACGGATAGGCGTGCACGTTCTGCCGGTAGCTCGCGACGACGACGATCATGACGATCGCAACGGCGATCGCCACCCACGGCGTGAACGCGAGCGCGCTGATCCCCGCGACGGACAGGACCAGGAAGATCTCCTGCGGCGCGTACGCCACCGAGCTCATCGCGTCGGACGCGAAGACCGGCAGGGCGATCCGCTTGGGCAGAAGGGTATGACCGAGGGTGTCGCTGCGGAACGGCCTGCCGAGCAGCAGGCGTTTCGTCGCGACGGACACCTTGGAGACGGTGGACACCAGGCAACCCTAGAGCGTCGGCGCCGAGCCGGGTAGGTTCGACTCGCGGCAGACGAGCCGCATGTGGAGAGGAATGCCGTGCAGGTGGTCATCATGGGTTGTGGGCGGGTCGGATCCTCGCTCGCAATGGCGATGCAGAAGCGCGGACACGACGTCGCGATCATCGACCGCGATCCGAGCGCGTTCGTGCGATTGAGCCCCGATTTCGCGGGCCGCACGATCACCGGGGTCGGGTTCGACCGCGAGATCCTGGTCAAGGCGGGCATCGAGCACGCCGACGCCTTCGCCGCGGTGTCGTCCGGGGACAACTCGAACATCATCTCGGCGCGGGTGGCCCGCGAGACCTTCGACGTCGAGCGCGTCGTGGCCCGCATCTACGACGCCAAGCGAGCCGAGGTGTACGAGCGTCTCGGGATCCCGACGGTGGCGACCGTGCCGTGGACGACCGAACGGTTCGTCTCGGCACTCGGCGAGACGACGACGATGGAGTGGCGCGACCCGTCCGGTTCGCTGGCCATCGCGCAGATCGACGTCGACGAGTCCTGGATCGGGATCTCGGTCGCCCGATTCCAGGAACAGACCGGGGCGCGGGTCGTGTTCCTCAGCCGCGTCGGACGCCCGGTCCTGCCCGACGCGAAAACCGTTGTCCAACAGGATGATGTGATCTACGGGGCAGTCATGCTCGACAATCTCAAGAACGCCCGCGGCCTCGCCGCGAAGCCGTTCACCCAGAACGAGTCCGGATGATCCGGGCCGAAGGAGTCCTGAAGTGAAGGTTGCCATCGCCGGAGCCGGCGCGGTCGGGCGCTCCATCGCACGCGAGTTGCTCGTGAACGCCCACGAGGTCACACTTTTCGAGCGCGACGCCGGTCACATCGACACCGACGCCGTCGCCGGCGCGGACTGGGTGCTCGCCGACGCGTGCGAACTCGCCAATCTCGAGAACGCGCAGCTGCAGACCTACGACGTGATGATCGCCGCGACCGGCGACGACAAGGCCAACCTCGTCGTCAGTCTCCTCGCGAAGACGGAGTTCGCGGTCAACCGGGTGGTCGCCCGCGTCAACGATCCCCGCAACGAGTGGCTCTTCGGCGAGGACTGGGGCGTCGACGTCGCCGTGTCGACGCCGCGACTGCTGGCCTCCCTCGTCGAGGAGGCGGTGTCGGTCGGCGATCTGGTCCGGTTGATGACCTTCCGCCAGGGACAGGCCAATCTGGTCGAATTGACCCTGCCGTCGAACACGCCGCTCGCGGGTAAACCCGTACGCAAGCTGGAACTCCCCCGGGACGCGGCACTCGTCGCGATCCTGCGCGGCGGACGGGTGATCGTCCCGCAGCGCGACGACCCCATCGAGGGCGGCGACGAACTGATCTTCATCGCGCCGACCGAGGCCGAACCCGCCCTCTACGAGGCTATGCAGATCGTGCGGTGATCCCGGCGTCCGCCGAGGCTTCCGCGCGGGCCGCTTCGGCGCGCTGCGCGCGGCGGACGAGCAGGATCGTCGCGAGCACCACGAGAGCGGTCAGGGGCCACCCCATCGCGATGCGGGTGAAGGCCAGCCACCCGGTCGCGCCGTCGTCGTACAGTTCCGATTGGGTGAGGTAGCGCGCCGCGAAGAGCAGCGCCC
This sequence comes from Gordonia terrae, assembly GCF_001698225.1. Lineage (NCBI taxonomy): Bacteria > Bacillati > Actinomycetota > Actinomycetes > Mycobacteriales > Gordoniaceae > Gordonia > Gordonia terrae. The sequence goes on along the minus strand of NZ_CP016594.1, from coordinate 2,559,764 downwards.
ACAGCGCCGTGGCGATGTCGTAGGCACGCAGGATGGAGCGTTGTCTGCGCCAGCTCGACCCCTCGCCGTTGACCAGGTGCCACGCCACACCGATGAGGGGCCGGCGCACCAGGATCGAGATGACGAAGACGATCGCGTAGACGAGGGTGCTCCAGATACCGAAGAGGAAGTAGCCCTTCGCATCCCCCACCCGGTCGGCGATGAAGACGCATATCCCTACACCCAGCAGGCCCGAGATCGCGGGTGTGAGCGGTTCGCGGCGTATGAGTCGTACGACGAAGAGCAGCGCTGCCACACCGAGTGCGGCGTAGATGGCCGTGCGGAGGTCGAAGAAGGAGTTGACGGGGACGAACACCACCACGGGCACCGTCGAGTAGACGAGGCCCGAGACGCCACCGATCTGTTCGAGGACCGTCGGCGTCGTCCGCTCGGGAGCCGACGGTTCAGATGCCGACTGGTCGGGCGCCGGGCCGGTCACTCGTCGACGCCGTGCAGCTCGTAATAAGGGTTGTAGATCACCTTGTGTCCGTCCTGCTCGGCGAGGCGGCCGCGGACGGTGACCTTGCGGCCGGGTTCGATCCCGGTGATGCGGTTGCGACCCAGCCACTTGAGCATCACGATGTCGGAACCGTCGAAGAATTCGGCCTTCACACCCGCCTTGGCCGACCGCGAACACGTCTCGACGGCGCGGAGCTCACCGTGCATGGTGACCTCGTCACCGCGGCAGCATTCGGATGCGCGCTGGGCACCCGTCGCCTTGGATTCCTCGGCGATCTTCTCTGCGTCGGCGTCACCGAGATCTTCGGTCAGCCGACGGGTAAGTCGTTTGAGATAGCCGGCAGTGGGCATCTCGACCCTCCCAATGGATTTCGGCCGGTACCGCGGGCTGTGCAGAGCGGTGACCGTGGGTCGCCGAACGAGTGATCGGTGACCTGTCCGCCAGCGTAGACCCCGGCCCGTGCCAGTGACAACGTAGACGACCACGGGGGCATTCCGCGGTGCCGGGCCGCCGCGAACTCGGGTCTGCGCGGGGCCCCGGGACACACTAGGGGATGATGCCCTGATGCCCGGCACCGACCGTCTGCACCGCCCGCCGCCGACCGCTCTGGTCGTGATCCCGGGAACGGGTTCCGACGCCGACCACGCCTCCCGCTCCTTCGGCGTCGCCGCCGCCGACCTCGGCATCGAGCTCATCGCCCTGGAACCGACGGCGTCGCTGATCGACGGCCACCGACTGGGGCTGGAGCGTGCCGCTCGAGCCCATCGGTCGATTCTGGTGGGCGGCGTCTCGATCGGGGCCGCGATCGCGCTCGACTGGGCCATCGGTGATGCCGGACGACGGTGCTCCGGAGTGCTCGCCGCGCTGCCGGCATGGAGTGGCGAGGCCCACACCGCCCCCGCGGCCGCGAGTGCCGTCGCCACCGCCGAGGCGCTCGAGCGTGACGGACTCGAGGCCACCATTGCCGCGATGACGAGCAGCAGCCCCGGCTGGTTGGCCGCGGAACTGACCCGGTCGTGGCGGCGCCTGCACCCGGGACTCGCCGCCGCCCTGCGCGAGGCGGCCGGCTACCGGGCTCCGGTGCCCGCCGAGATCGGCGGCCTCACGGTGCCCCTCGCCATCGTCGCGGCCCCCGACGATCCCGTGCACCCGATCGCCGTCGCCCGTGAATGGCACGCCGCCGCACCGCGATCGGCTCTCGCAGAGGTCGCCCTCGACGACTGGGGCCGAAACCCGGGGCTCCTCGGAGCCGGCACGCGGGACGGCATCCTCGGTCTGATGGACCCGCAGGCGTGAGCGGACGTCAGCGCCGTCGCAGGAAGCGCTGCATCGCCGATCCCGACGACGGCGGCTCCTGGTCATCGGCGTCCGCCGGCACATCGGGCGCCTCGGCCGCGGGTGATTCGTCCTGGGGAACCTCGACAGCGGCATCCGCGTCATCGCGAAAGGTGTTCTCGCCGTACACGGTGGCGTGCGCGACCTGATCGAGCGCGCCGCCGGCGACGGGACCCGACTCGTCGGTCGCGTCCGCGTCGGCCCCGGCGACCGGAGCCTGGGCCGTCGGGTTCTGGGCGCTCGGGTTCTGGGCGCTCGGGTTCTGGGCGCTCGGGTTCTGGGCCGTCGGGTTCTGGGGATTCTGTCCGGCCGCGGGGTCGGCGAATATCTGTTGCTGGGCGGCCGCGACCTGCTCGGCGAGCACCGGGGGCAGCACGATCGGCAGCGGGTCCCGCGGGGGGAAGGGTTCGGAACCGCGCCGGACGACGGTTTCGGCGAGCACCGCACGGCTCAGCCGTGCGAGGTCCTCGGAGTTCTCGGTGGGCCCGCTGCCCACACACCGGACGAGCCAGCGCGGCCCGTCGACCCCGATGAACCGATGGGTGACACCGTCCACCTCGGCGACCACCTCACGCCCCCAGTGCCCGTCCTCGACACTCGTGGTGGCGCCGTCGTCGCGGAGCGAACCGGCCAGTTCCCGGACCACCTCGCGCCACATCCCGGGGGATTTCGGTGCCGCGAACGCCGTCACCGAGATGCGGCCGATGGGAGTCACCAGGTACACGTTCTGCGGTTGGTGGGCCTCGGACATCTCGACGGTGACCTGGCCACCCTCGACCACCGGCACCAGCACCGAGCCGAGGTCGAGATGGGAGTTCTCGAGCTCCTGCGGTCGGGTGGTCAGCGCGTCGAGGTCGTAGGGACCACGCGCCTGACCGACCCGCAGTTCCTCTGATCCGTCCTGTGCCATCGCGTCACTCCTGGTTCGTCACCGCCGGCGACGACGATCTGCCGGCCACACGGAAAACAGTAATCCACCACCACCGGGCAGCGGTCAGGCGAGAATCGCCGAACCGCCGCTCGATCCGTAACCGCCGTCGCCCCGGGCGGTCTCATCGAGTTCGTCGACCTCGACGAAGTCGGGCAGCTCGACCCGCTGCACGATCAGCTGGGCGATCCGGTCGCCGCGCGCGATCGAGATCGTCTGCTCCGGGTCGTGGTTGATCAGACACACCTTGATCTCTCCGCGATAGCCGGCGTCGATGGTGCCCGGGGTGTTCACGACCGACAGGCCGGCCCGGGCGGCGAGGCCCGACCTCGGATGGATCAGCCCGACGGTGCCCACCGGCAGGGCCACCGCGATCCCGGTTCCGACGAGCTGCCGGCGCCCGGCGGGCAGTTCGAGATCGATCGTCGAATAGAGGTCGACCCCCGCATCACCCGGGTGCGCCCTGGTCGGCAGGGGTAGGTCGGGGTCGAGGCGACGGACCGCGATCGACGCCGGGGCGGAGGGCTGCGCAGGGGGGAGATCTGGGGTCACGGACGCAGACTACGCTGGTCACGTGACCGCAGATCATTCGCCCGAGCGCCCCGGGGGCACGTCGGACGCCTCCCCCGCACCCACCGGGCGGACCGCCGGCGTGACCGACTCGACGACCGATCGGTTCGACGAGCGCCTGTACGTCCCCTGGTGGTGGTGGCTCGCCGCCGTGGTCCTCACCGGCGTGGTGGGCTACGAGATCCAGCTGTCGGCGCGTGGGAGCGCCTGGAGCATCATCGGCTACGTCGCCACCGGCGTGCTGTGCGTGGTGATGCTGTGGTCGATGGGCCGCACCCGCATCCGGGTGACCCCGGATCGGGAACTGCACGCCCATCGCGCCGTCCTGCCGCGCGGCGTCGTGGCCCGCGGGGCGACGGTTCCGGCGTCGGCCAAGAGCGCGGCACTCGGCCGCCAGCTCGATCCGGCCGCCTACCTCGTGCACCGGTCCTGGGTGAAGACGATGGTCCTCATCGTCCTCGACGATCCCGACGACCCGACCCCGTACTGGCTCGTGTCCACCCGGCGCCCGGCCGAACTCCTCGCCGCCCTGGGCATCGAGGACGCCGCGGCCGACCGTCCCGCCCCCACCGCCTGACCCCGGACACGACGAAGGGGCCGCGCCGGTGTTCGGCGACGGCCCCTTTCGTCAGCTGTCAGTCGCTGGCGGCGGACCTGCTCACGCGCAGTCGACGCAGATGAGCGAGCTTCCGTTCTCCTCGGCCAGCCGACTGCGGTGATAGACGAGAAAGCAGCTGGTACAGGTGAACTCGTCGGCCTGCTTGGGGATGACACGCACCGACAGCTCTTCGCCGGAGAGATCGGCGCCGGGGAGTTCGAAGGATTCCGCGGTGTCACTCTCGTCGACATCCACCGCCGAGGACTGGGCCTCGCTGCGCCGGGCCTTCAGCTCTTCGAGCGAGTCCTCGTTGAGGTCCTCGGTCTCCGTCCGCCGTGGCGCGTCATAATCTGTAGCCATTCTGTGCCTAACTTGTCGAGAGTGTGAGGGGCGCTCACGGTGACGGCGCTGACGTCGCCACCCGGTGTTCTTGCGCACGACTCCGCCGGGATTGTCTTACCGATGGGGTCACTGCAACGTCGTCTCGGGCGAGATTCGTACCAGAAGAACAAACGTATTGCGTGATGTCGATCACGGTTAGATATCAGGCGCACCCCGGGTCTGGAAGCGCGGGCGCCCGAAGCTTAGTCGACGCCCCATCCAAGGTCAATACACTGCACCCAACTCGTCGGTAAGTTTCACCTCGTCCGTCGGCAGACGACCCGATTCGCGCGGCCGACACCGCTCCCGGCGAGGCACGCGGTCCGCCGCGGGGCCACCCTCTAGAGTGATCCGAGATCACGCAACGCCCAGTTGAGGAGCCAGTTCACGGTGGTGTCGAAGATTACGTCCGGCTATCCGACAGACGAGCAGGGCCGCCCCTACCGCCGGCGCCGCTACGCGCCCGCGATCATCACGGTCGTCGTCCTGATGGTCGTCGGTGTGGTGGTGTGGGCGATCGCGCTCGGTGGCGGCGACACCGAATCCGTACCGACGGCCTGCAATCAGCCGACGCCCCCGACGTCGGTGGAGGCCGGCGCACCCGCACCGGCCGCACCGCCGACGCTGACCGTCGTCGGGCGCGACGAGATGCTCGGGGTCGCACCGGCTCCGCTGTCGACCTTCGGTGTGCGGGTCCTCAACGCCTCCGACGAACGCGGCGCTGCCCGGACGGTGTCCGACGACCTCACCGCCCAGGGCTTCACGCCCGTGCCGGACAACCCATACGCCGATGATCCGGTGTACCCCAACCGGGATCTCGACTGCGTCGCGCAGATCCGGTTCGGCCCGGCGGGTCGCGCCGCCGCGGCGGCCACGTGGCTCGCGTTCCCGTGCGCCCAGCTCGTCGACGACGGCCGGCGCGGGACGGCCGTCGATGTCGCCCTGGGTGTCCACCACTCGGGCGGCGAGATGTCGCAGGACGCGCAGGCCGCCCTGGAGGCACTGCGCTCGGCGGACCCGAAGAACCCGGCGAGCGGCGTCGACCCGGTACTCGTCGAGGCCGTGCACTCCACGCCCTGCTGACTCAGGTCAGCGGGCGACGCGCATCGAATTCGTCCAGCAGCGCGAGGAATTCGTCGGCCACACCCGGCGCGACGGCGACGGTGATGTGTCCCTCGTCGGCCCGGGAGTCCGGCGGCGGCGTATGGACGACGGCGCCGGCTTCGGCGGCGATGAGGCCTCCCGCCGCCCAGTCCCACGGGCTCAGCCCGTGCTCGTAGTGCGCGTCGACGGCACCGGCGGCGACCATGCACAGGTCGAGGGCCGCGGCGCCGATGCGACGCACGTCCCGCACGCGCGGCAGCAGTTCGGCGACGATGCGGCCCTGCTGTCGGCGTCGTGCTGCGTCGTACCCGAAACCCGTTGCCACCAGGGCCAGTTCGGCACGACTGACAGGGTTGCAGCGCAACGGGCGCCGGACCCCGGTCGAGTCCGCGGCCCAGGCTCCACCGCCGAGGGTCGCGCCGTAGGTCACGTCGCGGGCGACGTCGACGACCACCCCGGCCACCGACCGCCCGTCGACCTGCGCCGCGACCGACACCGCGTAGGCCGGGACGCCGTACATGAAATTGACGGTGCCGTCGATCGGGTCGACGACCCATCGGACGCCGGAGGGCACCGCGCGACTGCCGCCGTCCTCCTCCCCCAGCACCTCGTCGTCGGGGCGCGCCTGACGGAGCAGCGAGCGGATCAGTCGCTCGGTCTCGGTGTCGGCAAGGGTGACCGGATCGGTTTCCGTCGACTTCGTCGACACAGCCTGCACCGTCGACGTCGTCGACACGGGCTGCACCGTCGACGTCGTCGACACAGCCTGCACCGTCGCGTCAACGGTGCCCGGTTCCGGCGGCTCGCCGTGTCCCGGTGTCGCACCGAACAATTCGGGCCGGCGGCGACGCACGTGCGCGGCGGCCTCCCGGGCCACGGCGTCGGCGACCGCGGCGAGCTCGTCCACCGGAATTGTCTGATCCACGCCTTCCATGTCAGCACATGGCCCGACCGCACCGCCGATCGCGGTGACCGATCTCTCGCCTCGAACGGGCGAAACGTGTCGACAAGTGTTGCGATGTCGCGCGTTCGGCAGGTCGCGTGGATAGCCTGGATGTCGATTGCCGCCGACCCGGACAGGGAGCCCCGCCATGACCGACACGTCCGTCCCCGAATCGTCCGACCCCGACGGTTCGACGCCCTCGACCAACCTCGGTTTCGGCGTCGACGTCGGTGGGTCCGGGATCAAGGGCGGGATCGTGGACCTCGATTCCGGTGAGCTCGTCGGCGAGCGGTTCAAGGTGCTGACCCCACAGCCGGCGACACCCGACGCCGTCGCCGACGGGGTGGCCGAGGTCGTTGCGCATTTCGACTGGACGGGCCCGGTGGGCATCACCCTGCCCGGCGTCGTGACCGACGGGATCATGCGCACGGCCGCCAACATCGACAAGGCCTGGATCGGCACGGACGTCTACGAGCTGTTCAGCAAACACCTCGACGGCAGGCAGGTGTCGGTGCTCAATGACGCCGACGCCGCGGGCATGGCCGAGGACGCGTACGGCGCCGGCAAGGACGTCGCAGGGGTCGTGATGCTGTTGACGTTCGGGACCGGGATCGGATCGGCGATCCTGATCGACGGCACCCTCGTGCCCAACACCGAGCTCGGACACCTCCAGGTCGGCAAGAAGGAAGCCGAGCATCAGGCCTCCTCCCGCGTCCGGGAGGAGAAGGGCTGGTCCTACGAGAAGTGGACCGAGAAGGTCTCCGAGGTGCTCGAGACCTACGAAGCACTCTTCTGGCCGAAGCTCTTCATCGCCGGCGGGGGCATCAGCCGCAAGTCCGACAAGTGGATTCCGCTGCTGACCAACAAGACCCCGGTGGTACCGGCGGTACTGCTCAACACAGCAGGCATCGTCGGCGCCGCCATGGCGGTCTCGCGGGGCCTCAAAACCTAGCGCCGCGCGTCCATTGACCAGGTCTTTGACACACCGGACCGGACGATGTCGTTACAATGGTCGTCACCGGTCATTCCAACCGCGAAACCAAGACCTCGTCCACGGCGGCTCGTGCTGCCGTGTCGCGTCTGGTGACAGACGACAGTAGACACCACAGAAGACAGTTCGAAAGGTTGTACGTGGCAGCCATCACGACCCATCAGGGTGATGTAGAGGCCGAGGAGTCGACCGAGTCGACCCCCGCCGCGACCGACGCCCCGGCCAAACGGACCGCCAAGAAGGCTGCGAAGAAGACCGCCGCCCGGAAGGCTCCCGCCAAGAAGGCAGCAGCGAAGAAGGCCACCAAGAAGGCGGCCCCGAAGAAAGCTGCCAAGAAGGCCGCGTCGGCCGAGGGCGCCGGCGACGATCCGAACGCCGAGCCCGACGACCCGGACTCGATCGACGACATCGACGGTCCCGACGCCGAGTTGGAAGACGTCGAGATCGACGACCTCGAGGTCGACGACGACGATGACGATTCCGACGAGTCGGACGACGACGAGGAGGCCACCGACGCCAAGGCCCCGGCCGCCGCCGCCTCCGCCACCGCGAAGGCGGGCGCCAAAGACGAGTCCGCCGCTGCGAAGTCGGGCGACTTCGTGTGGGACGAGGAGGAATCGGAGGCCCTGCGCCAGGCGCGCAAGGACGCCGAACTCACCGCCTCCGCCGACAGCGTCCGCGCGTATCTGAAGCAGATCGGCAAGGTCGCCCTCCTCAATGCGGAGGAGGAGGTCGAGCTCGCCAAGCGGATCGAGGCCGGTCTCTTCGCCACCGAACGTCTCCGCCGCATCATGGATGCCGGCGAGAAGCTCAGCACCGCCCAGAAACGCGATCTCAACTGGATCTCGCGCGACGGCAACCGCGCCAAGAACCACCTGCTCGAGGCGAACCTCCGCCTGGTCGTCTCCCTGGCCAAGCGCTACACCGGCCGCGGCATGGCGTTCCTGGATCTGATCCAGGAGGGCAACCTCGGTCTGATCCGCGCGGTCGAGAAGTTCGACTACACCAAGGGTTACAAGTTCTCGACCTACGCCACCTGGTGGATTCGCCAGGCGATCACCCGTGCCATGGCCGACCAGGCCCGCACCATCCGTATCCCGGTGCACATGGTCGAGGTCATCAACAAGCTCGGTCGAATCCAGCGCGAACTGCTCCAGGACCTCGGCCGCGAGCCGACGCCTGAGGAGCTCGCCAAGGAGATGGACATCACCCCGGAGAAGGTGCTGGAGATCCAGCAGTACGCCCGGGAACCCATCTCCCTGGACCAGACCATCGGCGACGAGGGCGACAGCCAGCTCGGTGACTTCATCGAGGACTCCGAAGCCGTGGTCGCGGTGGACGCGGTCAGCTTCACGCTGCTGCAGGATCAGCTGCAGTCGGTCCTGGAGACCCTGTCCGAGCGCGAGGCCGGCGTCGTCCGCCTGCGGTTCGGTCTCACCGACGGTCAGCCCCGCACGCTCGACGAGATCGGCCAGGTGTACGGCGTGACCCGCGAGCGCATCCGGCAGATCGAGTCCAAGACGATGTCCAAGCTGCGCCACCCGTCGCGGTCGCAGGTCCTGCGCGACTACCTGGACTAGGTCGCCCCTTCGTTCGACGCCGTCGCCCCCGTGCCTCACCGGTACGGGGGCGACGGCGTTTTCGTGCCCGCACAGACACGCAAAGGCAGATTTGTCAAGGTTTGCGCGCGCTCCGATTTCGACACAGGCGGAGAGTCGGAGTTTCGGCGAGGCACTACATAGGATGGCGCGGTGACTTACGCAGTGACCGGGAGCAGACGCGGCGCCATGTTGGTGCGCCGCGCCACCGTTGACCTGCTGCGCACAGCCTCGATGCTGTGTCTGTGAGACGACCCAACCCGCCCCGGGGCCCACGTGCGTCCCCACCTTCTGCGTTTCTCTTCTCGCGGCCGCATCGTGCCCGCTCCAGCCTCGTCACGCCCCTGACGGTGTGACTTCCCGGAAAGACCCACTATGAGAACGATTGTCCTGATCGGCCTCGTCGGCTTCGCTGCACAGCTCGTCGACGGCAGTCTCGGCATGGCTTATGGCGTCACCACCACGACCCTCCTCCTCGCCATCGGCACCAACCCGGCCGCCGCGTCGGCAACGGTGCACCTGGCCGAGATCGGCACCACGCTGGTGTCCGGCGTCTCGCACTGGAAGTTCGGCAACGTCGACTGGCGCGTCGTGCGCCGGATCGCGATTCCGGGTGCCATCGGCGCATTCCTCGGCGCGACGATCCTGTCGAATCTCTCCACCGAGACCGCGGCCCCCGTCATGGCCGTGATCCTCCTGCTGCTGGGTCTCTACATCCTGGTGCGCTTCACCTTCCAGGGCATTCCCCGGCACAACCTCGGCAAGCCGCTGCGCAAGCGCTTCCTCAGCCCGCTCGGATTCGTCGCCGGATTCGTCGACGCCACCGGTGGCGGCGGCTGGGGGCCGGTCGGCACCCCGGCCATCCTGGCCAGCGGCCGCCTCGAACCCCGCAAGGTGATCGGTTCGATCGACACCAGCGAGTTCATCATCGCCGTCGCCGCCAGCCTCGGATTCCTGTTCAGCCTCGGTTCGCAGGGCATCAACTTCGCGTGGGTGGGCGCCATCCTCGTCGGCGGCGTGATCGCCGCACCGATCGCCGCCTGGCTCGTGCGCCACATCCCGCCGCGCCTTCTGGGCGCCTCGGTCGGCGGCCTGATCGTCCTCACCAACACCCGCAGCCTGCTGAAGAGCGACTTCATCGATGCCCCCGGCTCGGTGCGCAACGTCTTCTACGTCGTGATCGCCATCGCCTGGGCAGCGGCGTTCGCCTACTCGCTTCGCGAGTACCTGCGCGACCGTGAGAACGAGTCCTCGGACGCGGTCACCCACTTCCGCGAGGAGCAGGAAGAGGCGCTCGTGGGCGCCGAGGGCACGGAGCGTTCGGGCACCGAGGCGGCATCGACGTCCGACATCCCGGCCGCCGACACCGCACCCGAACCCGACGCGGGCGCAAGCGGGACGCACTCCCCCACCCGGACGAGCTGACCGTCCGACCCGACCCGCGCAGAACACGTAGAGTGGTGCGACCCGGCCCCCATGGCCGGGTCGCATTGCGTTCGGGCGATCGTTGTCCAGTTGTTGCGCGAGGTAAACGGTGAGTGACGACACACCGAGCGCACCCCCGGAACAATACGAACGCCTCGAGCGTCTGACAGAGTGAGGTTGACGCATCGCCCGGATGTGTCGGCTCGAAGGGAAGGCGACCGGACACCGGCGCCGGACCGGGACGGAGGAACGACAACCATGACTGACATCGCCACCACAGCCCCGATCTACCTGCCGCTCACTGCCGCCGATCGCTGCGATCGCTGCGGCGCCGCAGCCAAGGTACGGGCCGTCCTGCCCAAGGGCGGCGAGCTTCTCTTCTGCCGCCATCACTTCAACGAGCACGAAGCCCGTCTCGTCGAGCTGAGCGCCACCGTCGTCGAGTCCGCCGGCGAGTTGGTCTGACGATCCCGACGATCTGACACGGGCGTTCCTACGCGCACAGAGCCCGGCCGGAATCATCCGGCCGGGCTCTGTCGTGTCGTGCGTCTGTCCGTCGTGTCGGTCATGTCCGGGCCTTCGCCCCACCCGACCGATCAGCGCCACTCGCGCAGCGCGGCGATCCGTTCCTTGAGTTGCTCGGCACTGGCCATCGCGGTCGGCGGCCCACCGAGACGGGTCCGCAATTCGTTGTGCACCATGCCGTGCGGTTTACCCGTGCGATGGTGATGCATGGCGACGAGAGTGTTCAGCTCCTTGCGCAGCGCGTGCAGGTTCTCACCGGTCGTCCCGGGGGGTCGGCCGGGCGTCGGTTGCTCGGCATTCGCCGGAGACTCCGCGGTCGACGCAGCCGTCCGCGCGGTGACCTGGTCCTCCTGCCGCTTGCGCAGGAGGGCACGCACCTGATCGGCGTCGAGCAGCCCCGGAAGGCCGAGGTAGTCCGACTCCTCATCGCTGCCCGCGAACGTCGCCGTGCCGAACGACGTGCCGTCGAAGATGACCTGATCGAGCTCGGCGTCGGCGTGCAGGGACTGGAACTTCGGCTCGTCCTCCCCCGGCTCGTCCTCCTGCTTGTTGGCGTCGATCAGCAATTGGTCGTCGAGGCCGTCGCTCTCGCGGTGCGGCTTGCCGAGCACATGATCGCGCTCGACCTCCATCTGGCTGGCCAGGTCGAGCAACACCGGCACCGACGGCAGGAAGACGCTCGCGGTCTCACCCGGCCGACGCGATCGCACGAAGCGGCCGATGGCCTGCGCGAAGAACAGCGGGGTCGACGAACTGGTGGCGTACACGCCCACGGCCAGGCGCGGCACGTCGACACCCTCGGACACCATGCGGACCGCGACCATCCACTCGTCGGTGGACGCGGCGAACTGGCCGATCCGCGACGACGACTTCGGGTCGTCGGAGAGCACGACCGTCGGCTCTCTACCGGTGATGGCGGTGAGGAGTTCGGCGTAGTCGCGGGCCGCGGTCTGATCGGTGGCGATCACCAAGCCGCCCGCGTCCGGTGTGCCGGTCGCGCGCAACTGTCCGAGGCGGGTGTGGGCGGCGGTGAGCACCGCCGGGATCCAGTCGCCGTGAGCGTCGAGGGCAGTGCGCCAGGCGCGCGTGGTGTGTTCCGCCGAGAGCGGCTCGCCCAGGCGCGCGGTGTACTCCTCGCCCGCGCTGTCCCGCCAACTGGCCTCACCGGAGTAGGCGAGGAACACGACCGGGCGGACGACGCCGTCCTTCAGGGCGTCGGCGTAGCCGTAGGTGTGGTCGGCCTTGGAACGCTGATGCCCGCCGGCCTCCGGTTCGTAGGTGACGAACGGGATCGGCGAGTCGTCCGAGCGGAACGGCGTACCGGTCAGCAGCAGCCGGCGCTCGGCGTCGTCGAAGGCCTCGCGGATCGCCTCACCCCAGGACTTGGCATCGCCACCATGATGGATCTCGTCGAGGATGACCAGCGTGCGGTAGTTCTCGGTGCGCACCCGATGCCGAGCCGGGTGGGCGGCCACCTGCGCGTAGGTGACCACGACGCCGTGGAAGTCCGAACTGGTCTGTCCGGCGGCGTTGGTGAACCGGGAGTCGAGCGCGATCCCGACGCGCGCCGCGGCCTCGGCCCACTGGTGTTTGAGATGCTCCGTGGGCGCGACCACGGTGATCTTGTCGACGGTGCGGTCGTCGAGCAGCTCGCGGGCGATGCGCAGACCGAAGGTCGTCTTGCCTGCGCCGGGGGTCGCCACGGCGAGAAAGTCCTTCGGCTTCTGCGTCAGGTACTTGGTCAGCGCACGACGCTGCCAGGCGCGGAGCTGCTGTGTGGGGGCGCTCGTGGACCCGGACGGACCACTGGCGGAGGGTTCGGCTGACGTCACCTTCAGTGCTGCTCCTCCACGCGTGCGGGTGTACTGCCGGACATGAAATGACCCCTCGCGTGCGGCACCCGCGCCCAAGGGGACCCGCCAATCGTACCGCCGACCGGCGACAGCTCCCGCATCCCGACACCGGGCCGAGGGGCCCACGGAAGTCGCCCCTCGTGGGCGATCCGAACGACTCGCCTGGTGACCCGAGTACCCAACCGCCCCTCCGATCAGGGATATTGAACACATCACAACGCGTAAGAGGAATCCGGTCCCGCTGGCCGACGAGACGTCGTCGGTGGCTGCGCCGAGCCTGCCCGCGGGGCCGCCACCCGCGCCCGTGTCGGCCGCGATCACCGCCCCGATCGGCGACACCGCGACCGAACCCCTGCGCTCCGCCGCGTTGCGAGCCGCGCCCGCGTCCGGCGACGTCGAGGTGCCCGCCGACGCCGGCCGTTCGTCGAAGCCGGGCAACGACGACCCGGTCCGAGACGAGGCACCGACCGGGCCCGGCCTGCCGGTGCTGCCGAACATCCATCGCGTGATCTGGCGGACCATCGTCAAGTCCTGGGACGACGGGATCATCGGCTGGGCCGCGCAGGCCGCGTTCTGGCAGGCGCTGTCCCTGCCGCCGCTGCTGCTCGGGTTGCTCGGTTCGGTCGGTTACGTCGCGGGCTGGTTCGGTCCCGACACCGTCGACGTCGTGTACGCCCGCATCATCGACTTCGCCGACCGCACGTTCACCCCGACCGTCGTCGACGACCTGATCACCCCCACCGTCGACAGCGTGCTCGGTCGCGGACGGATCGGGTTGATGTCGGTCGGCTTCGTCCTGTCACTGTGGGCGGGATCGTCGGCCGTATCGTGCTTCATCGCCTCGATCGCCCACGCCCACGATCAGCACGAGGTCCGTAATCCGGTGTGGCAGCGGTTCTTCGCGCTGTTCCTCTACGTCGGATTCCTGAGCGTGGCGGTGTTCCTGCTGCCCCTCGTCGCCCTCGGACCGAACTACCTCCGGGCGATCGTGCCGGAATCGTGGGGATCGTTCGTCACCACCCTCATCGACTACGGCTACTTCCCGTTCGTCGCGGTCCTCCTCCTGTTCGTGCTCACGACGCTTTACCACCTCGCGCTGCCCAATCCCCTGCCGTGGCATCGGCTCATCGGCGGCGCCGTCGTGGCCGGCGTGTTCTTCTGGGTGGCGAGCTATCTGCTGCGCATCTACCTCACCAAGATCACCGAGGCCGGGGTCTCCTATGGAGCGCTGGCCACCCCGATCGCGTTCCTGCTCTTCACGTTCTCGCTGGGATTCGGCATCGTGATCGGCGCGGAGTTCAACGCCGCGGTGCAACAGTTCTGGCCGGCGAAGGCCTCGACCACGACCCAGGTGCGCCACTGGGTGAATTCGCAGACATCGGACTTCACCGGACAGCTCCGGACCCTGCCCGACCGGCTGTCCTCCGGTCCGATCCGCAGGCAGCCGCGCGAACGCGGGCGCGGCTGACGGCGCCGGGCCCGCCGCCGCCCGGCAGCGGGCGGGCCCGATCAGGCAGCCGCTACTTGCGCATCTTGCTGTAGATCTTCTTGCACTTCGGGCACACCGGAGACCCGGGCTTGGCCGACCGCGTCACCGGGAAGGTCTCGCCGCAGAGGGCGACGACGTGGTTCCCCATGACCGCGCTCTCGGCGATCTTGTTCTTCTTCACGTAGTGGAAGAACTTGGGGCGGTCGTCGTCATCCCGATCGGTCGCGTCGGCGTCGGGACGCTCGTCGGTCTTGGTGTCGGACCATTCGTCGAGGTCCGGGCGTTCGATGGTTTCGGTTCCCATGCGTCCATTGTGCGTCAACAGGCGGCGGCGGGCGAAGCCGCGGGTGCATTCGATGATCGAAAGTGGGACAGTGGAGAGGGTGTTCGAACAAAGGGAATCCATGGGTGAGACCGGTCGCGGTCAGTACGGCCGCAGGAGCGCGTCACCGCACGTCGACGAGCACGGCCACCCCCTGTCGAAACGGCCGGCCGCCGAGACCTACCTGATCACCGACGCGCCGGACTCGCTGGAGGCCCAGCACCGGGCACGCGTTCGGAAATACCTGTTCCTCATGGCTTTCCGCGTGCCCGCCCTCCTGATCGCCGGCATCGCCTACGGCATCACCGGGTCGGGGCTCCTGGCGCTGGCGATCGTCGCGATCTCCATCCCGCTGCCCTGGGCGGCGGTCCTCATCGCCAACGACCGTCCACCGCGCAAGCGCGGCGAGGTCCCCCAGTACAAGTACGGCGCCGACCACCACGTCGTGGGCCCGCCCGCACTCCCCGACACCGAGAACAAGCTGTCGCGCACCGTCGACGGGCAGGTCGTCGACCCCGACGATCCCCGCGCCTGACACCTCGACCCGTTCACCGCATCGCGGCGCGGTTCCGTCGCGCGCGACATCTCAGCAACTTCTCAGCCGCTTGTCGAGTCGCGAAAAAGAATGCGCAGGTCACCAAGCCTCATCGAGGTTTGCTCCGAAGCACTCTCGGGAACTATCGGCCACACATGGACGTTGGACCCAGTGAACGCACTCAAGTCAGGAGGCCGCATGTCACGCTCGACAGTTGCACGTTCGACCCCGACCAAAGGTTTCGCCGAAGTCACCCCTCCGGGTACCCGGCCGGCGATGACCGAACAAGATCTCGACGCCCAGTCTCCAGCGGCGGATCTGGTCCGTGTCTATCTGAACGGAATCGGTCGTACCGCTCTCCTC
This sequence comes from Gordonia terrae, assembly GCF_001698225.1. NCBI lineage: Bacteria > Bacillati > Actinomycetota > Actinomycetes > Mycobacteriales > Gordoniaceae > Gordonia > Gordonia terrae. The sequence goes on along the minus strand of NZ_CP016594.1, from coordinate 2,544,305 downwards.
AACGCGGAGCAGGAGGTCGAACTCGCCAAGCAGATCGAGGCCGGCCTCTACGCCAAACACGTTCTGGCGAACAAGAAGCGGCTCTCCGCCGCCAAGAAGCGCGACCTCGCGGTCATCGTCCGGGAAGGTGAGGCCGCCCGTGCGCACCTGCTCGAGGCGAACCTCCGCCTGGTCGTCTCGCTGGCCAAGCGGTACACCGGCCGCGGCATGCCGCTCCTCGACCTGATCCAGGAGGGCAACCTGGGTCTGATCCGGGCCATGGAGAAGTTCGACTACGCCAAGGGCTTCAAGTTCTCGACCTACGCCACCTGGTGGATTCGCCAGGCGATCACCCGCGGTATGGCGGATCAGAGTCGCACGATCCGGCTCCCCGTCCACCTCGTGGAGCAGGTCAACAAGCTGGCCCGTATCAAGCGCGAGCTGCACCAGCAGCTCGGCCGAGAGGCGACCGACGACGAGCTGGCCAACGAGTCGGGCATCCCCGCGGAGAAGATCGCCGACCTCCTCGACCACAGCCGCGACCCGGTGAGCCTGGACATGCCGGTGGGCAGCGACGAGGAAGCACCGCTCGGAGACTTCATCGAAGACGCCGAGGCCACCTCCGCCGAGAACGCGGTGATCGCCGGACTGTTGCACTCCGACATCCGGGCCGTCCTCGCCACGCTGGACGAGCGGGAACAGCAGGTCATCCGGATGCGCTACGGCCTCGACGACGGCCAGCCACGCACCCTCGACCAGATCGGCCGCATGTTCGGGCTGTCGCGCGAGCGCGTGCGTCAGATCGAGCGCGAGGTCATGGGCAAGCTCCGCCACGGTGACCGTGCCGAGCGCCTGCGTGCCTACGCGAGCTGAGGGTCCCCCCACGCTCGACTGCAGCCTTCACTGAGTCTCTCGGTCGGTCCGCCGATCAGCCGAGTCGTCTGGGTCCGGTGTCCCGCCTGTCGGGCACCGGGCCCACTCGTATCCGGGCATTGAGCACGGCCACCCCGTCGACCGAGGCAAGGATCGGGTCGCAGACGACTTCGCGTACCTCCGGGATGTCGTCGACGAGGGTCGAGATGCGGAGCAGGAGATCCGCGAGCGCCTCCTTGTCGGCAGGCTCCTCCCCGCGGTATCCCGACAGCAGCGGTGCCGACCGCGGCTCCTCGATCAGTTCACGAGCGTCGAGCTCGGACAGCGGGACGGCTCGGTAACCGTGATCGCCCAGCAGATCGAACGTCCGCCCGGACAGACCGAACGAGATGACCGAACCGAACGACGGGTCGTCGCGGACCCGGATCACCGTGCCGACGCCCTTCGGTGCCATCTTCTGCACGTGCAGCACCCGATCACCGGTCAGCTCGGTGAGTTCGGCGAACGCGGTCACCACGGATGTCGCGTCGGGCAGGTCGAGGCGCGCGCCCTCGCGGTCGAGCCGGCCGCGCCATTTGTCCGACGTCGCCTTCACCGCCACCGGTAGTCCCAGCTCGCGCGCGGCCGCGGACGCCTCGTGCATGGTGGTGACCTCCCGGAACGGGACCACGTGGATGCCGTACCAGCGCAACAACTTCGCCGACTCCACGTGTCCGAGCAGTCGCTCGCCGGGAGTGTCGGGGACACCCTCGCCCGACATGGCCTCACGCACGAACATCCGGGCCGTCTCGGGGTCCGTGCCCTCGGGACGATGCACGACGGACTCCGGCCGCTGGCGCCACCGGGCGTACTGCCAGGCCCTCGCCAACGCTGCCGCGGCCCGCTCGGGTGAGCCGTACGACGGGATCGACCCCTTCGTCGGCATCCCGCCCGGACCGGGCCTGGTCAGGCCCGGTGGGATACCGTCCACGGCGAGGAAGGTCGTGACAATCGGTTTGTCGCCATCGGCGGCGGGTGTGTTCGCCGCCGCCATGAGGGCGCGGGCGTGCCAATCGGCGCCCACCGCCACCGGCGGCACGAAGACGACGATTATCCCGTCGACACCCGGATCGGCCATCGCCGCGGAGACCGTCGACTCGAACTCCTCCTCGGAGGCACCGGCTCCCAGATCGATCGTGTCGACGACCTCGAGGCCGCCGTTGCGCGCGGTATCGGCCGCCAGGCTGCCGAGCACCGAGGAATTGCCGATGATGCGGACGCGCGGTCCCCGCGGGAGCGGCTGATAAGCGAACAACGCCGCGCAGTCGAACAATTCGGGGATCGTGTCGACCTGGATCACCCCCGCCTGTTCGAGCATCATCCGGGCGATCTGGTCGTCGAGGGTGGCCGCCGACCGCGCCGCGCGGACCGGTGTCATGGCGCCCCGTCCGGACTTGACCGCGATGATCGGCTTCGAGCGGGACACCCGGCGCGAGATGCGGGAGAACTTGCGCGGGTTACCGAAGCTCTCGAGGTAGAGCAGGATGACGTCGGTGGTGGCATCGGTGTCCCAGTACTGGAGCAGGTCGTTGCCCGACACATCTGCCCGGTTGCCGGCCGAGGCGAACGTCGACAGGCCGATCTGGCGTCGGGCTGCGGTGTCGAGGATCGCGATCCCCAGCGCGCCGGACTGACAGAAGAACCCCACCCGGCCCGCGCCCGGGATGCGCGGCGCGAGAGTCGCGTTGAGTGCGACCGCGGGGTCGTTGTTCGCCACCCCCAGGGCGTTCGGCCCGACCAGACGCATCCCGTGCTCGCGGACCTGGGCCACCAGCCGGCGCTCGTTCTCCAACCCCTCTTCCTCACCGGACTCGCCGAAGCCCGACGACACCACGACGAGCGTGCGCACACCCTTCACGAGACAGTCGTCGAGCACGTCGTCGACGCGCGCGGCCGGCACCGCGACCACCGCGAGGTCGACGGGATCGGGGATGTCCCGCACGGTCTCGTACGCACGGATCCCGCGCACCGACGGCGGGCGTTCCCGAGTGCGTCGACGCGCCGGCGTCGGTTCGCGGCCGGCCCCGCGTCGGCCCGGTTCGGACTTCTCGTCCTCGACCCGGGCGGGTCCGTTGACCGGGAACACCGGTCCGGTGAACCCCCCGGCGATGATGTTCGCCAGCAGCGCGTTGCCGACCTTGTTCGGGTCCGTCGACGCGCCGATGACCGCGACCGAGGTGGGACGCAACAGGTTCGCCACGCTGCGCGCCTCCGAGGCGCGTTCCCGGGCGTTGCGCACCGACAGCATCGCCTCGGTGGGGTCGATGAGGAACTCGACGTGCACGGTCGAACCGTCGAAGCTCCGCGCCAGCTGATACCCGGCGTCGCGGAACACCGCGACCATGTTCGGGTTCTCGCTGAGCACCTCGGCCTCGAAGCGGGTGAAGCCGTTCTCCGCCGCCGCGCCGGCGAGGTGTTCGAGCAGGATCGGTCCGAGTCCGCGACCCTGGTGTTCGTCGGCGACGACGAAGGCCACCTCCGCCGATTCGGGTTTGCCGTCGAAGCCGAGACCCTCGTAGATGCCGACCGCGATGATCTCGCCCCCGAGTTCGGCGACGATCGCGACCCGCTGCTGATGGTCGACGGTCGTCATCCGTGCGACCTCGCGCGGCGGCAGGGTCGGGGTCGGACCGAAGTAACGCATGTAGCGCGTCCGCTCGGACAGCTTGGAGTGGAATGCCACGATGCGGTCGGCGTCGTCGGGCACGATCGGCCGCAGATGCACGACGCCGCCGTCAGAGGCCAGCACGTCGGCGATCCAGTGCCGCGGGTAGTCCCACGGGCTGCGTGGTTCCGGCTGATCGGCCACCGCGGCGGGCGGGTCGGGAGGCGAAGCGTCCGTTGCGGTCGTGGTGTCGTCAGTCACGGGGATCCTCCGGGTCGAGACCGTGGAGCGGGTACACCGCGCGTCGCGTGGCGAGAATTGCGCGATCGGTCTGGCGCTGGGCGTTGGCGGCGACGCCCTCGGGTGGCTCCTGACCGGCGTCACCCGCCCACGGCTGGTAGTCGACGATGCCCCCGTCGCCCATGACCCGAACCGGCGGGGCGGCGTAGTCGGAATGCACCTGCTCAGAGATCTGTTCGGCTGTGGCACACCAGGATTCGTCGATGACCGAGGATACGTCGACCTCGCGCCCGAGAGCCACCCCCAGCAGGTGCGTCCAGCTGCGCGGCACCACGTTGACGACGCCGTAGCCGCCGCCGCCCACCGCGATCCAGCGGCCCTCGCAGTACTTGTCGGCGAGGTCGCGCATGGCGATCATCGCCGCCCGCTGGCCGTCGACGGTCAGCGAGAGGTCGGTGAGCGGATCGGCCCGATGACTGTCGGCGCCGCACTGGCTGACGATGATCTGCGGCCGGAACTCGGCGATCAGTGACGGCACCACGGCGTGGAAGGCGCGCAGCCACAATCGGTCCTCGGTGTTGGGCATGAGGGCCAGGTTGACCGCGCTGCCCGCGGCATCGCCGTCGCCGACCTCGGTCGGCCATCCGGTGCCCGGCCACAGTGTCGCCGGATGCTGGTGCAGCGAGACCGTCATCACACGCGGGTCGGTCGCGAACTCGACCTGGACGCCGTCGCCGTGGTGGGCGTCGACGTCGATGTAGGCGATCCGGTCGAAGCCGTTGTCGAGCAGGTACTTGATCGCGATGGCGCAGTCGTTGTAGATGCAGAACCCCGCCGCGCGCGAGCGCATCGCGTGGTGCATGCCACCACCGATGTTGACCGCTCGCGTCGCCGCCCCCGAGACCACCGTCTGGGCCGCGGCCAGCGTGCCGCCGACGAGCAGGCGCGCGGCCTCGTGCATCCCGGTGAAGACCGGGTTGTCGGCGTCACCGAGACCGAACAACCGCTCGAGCAACGGGCCCGACAGCGACGCGGTCCCGGAGCCGACCGCACGCACGGCGTCGATGTAGTCGCGGCTGTGGACGACGGTCAGCGCGTCGTCGTCGATGGCCTGCGGCGGGACCGTCTCGACGTCGTCGAGGACCCCGAGGCTCTGCGCGAGGGTCATCGTGAGGGCGAGTCGGACCGGGTTCATCGGGTGCGTGTGGGCCCAGCGATAGGACAGGAAGTCCTCGCTCCAGATGACCGCCGTCGTCATCGGGCGCTCGTAGTGTTGATCACGACCTCAGGCTAGTGGTACACCTCGCGCAGCGGCCACGGATGTCGCGTCGGACACGGGCGGGCACCGCACCATCCTCGTCGCGGACCACCCGGCCGCGGTGAGATCGCGGTCACCGCTCGCGAAGAGGGTAATCTTGGCGGGGACGAAAGGGATTGCGCACAGTGAACGACCTGGTTGACACCACCGAGATGTACTTGCGAACGATCTACGATCTCGAAGAAGAGGGCATCGTGCCGCTGCGGGCACGTATCGCCGAGCGTCTGGACCAATCCGGTCCCACCGTGTCGCAGACCGTTGCCCGGATGGAGCGCGACGGTTTGCTCCGCGTTGCCGGCGACCGACACCTCGAACTGACCGACCGCGGCCGCTCGCTCGCCGTCGCGGTGATGCGCAAGCATCGTCTCGCCGAGCGCCTGCTGGTCGATGTCATCGGGATGCCCTGGGATCAGGTCCACGAGGAGGCCTGCCGCTGGGAGCACGTGATGAGCGAGAACGTCGAACGTCGCCTGCTCGCGGTCCTGGAGTACCCGACGACGTCGCCGTACGGCAACCCCATCCCGGGCCTGGAGCTGCTGGGCGTGGAGGTGCCGAGTTCCGACGACGGTGCCACCCGTCTCGCCGACCTCCCGCCGGGCGAGACGGTGCCGGTCATCGTCCGTCGTCTGTCGGAGCACGCGCAGTCCGACACCGAGCTCATCGGCGCGCTCCGGGAGGCGGGTGTGGTCCCCAACGCCCGCGTGACGGTCTCGAACACCGCGGGCACGATCACCATCGACACGCCCGGTCACGACGGTCTCGAGCTCTCGCCCGACATGGCGCACTCGCTGTTCGTCGAGAAGGTCGTCGAGAAGGTCTGACCCAGCGAAGGTCTGACGCAACAGGTCCGGTCACCCGGCGGTGCGCAATGTCGCCGCCGGGATGACGACGCCGAGACGTTTCGCCGCGTCGTAGGACTTGTCGATCGTGCCCCACAATCTTGCCGGGCGTACGCCTGCCCGTAGGGCCGAGTCCAGCAGCGTGGCCAGCGGCCCGGGTTCTGTGCACGCGAGCGCGACGTCGAGCGCGACACCGGCATAGGCCCCGTCCCCGCCGATGTAGTGCAGGTGCGCGAGAAGTGTTGCGGCGGTTGCGCGTCCGCGTCCGGCGAGTCGTCTGGTGAGTTCTCGCCACAGGCGTTCCGCAGCTCCCCGCAGTTCGGTGACGGCCAGGGCGAGCGCGGCGTCGCGGACGTCGGGGCGGAGGATCGCCCGTTCGAGCAGGTCCAGTTCGTCGCAGTCCAGCGCCCGGTCCGCTCCGATCATCGCGCTGATCACCAGGTCGAGCGCCAGCGCCGAGACCTCGACGTCGTCGGTGTCGGGATCGAACCGGTCGAGATCGGTCCGGTCCAGGTCGTGGCCGCGGCACCGATGGCACTCCGGCCGGGGGCGACCCGGACCGCACTCGCCGTACAGCGGTTCGAGCATCGACCTCATCTCCGAGCGCCGTCCGAGGATTCGTCGGCCCGAGCGCACGGCTTCGGCGATCGCCGTCGGACTCGTGTGCGGGTCGTCGATGCGCCCGACCGCGTCGGCAGACACCTCGACCGACCATGCTCGGTCCTCGGGACACCAGATGGTGGTCCACTCGGCGCCTGCGTCGAAGGTCGCCAGCGCGAATCCCGCCGCGACGCCGCCGACCTCACCGAAGTACCGGTCGCTCATCGCCATGATCCGGCGGTGGCGGTGGTCGTCGACGGGATGCCGGTCGTCGGCGATGACGACCACGATCTCCTCGACGCCATAGGTGGAGGTGATCTCTCCGAGCCCGCCGAGGACGGTGACCAACTCCCGGCTGGGGCTGCCGTCGTCCTCGAGGGCGAGGTCGTGTCGCATGGTCGCGTTCACGGTCCGGTCGGCGGCGAAGGCGATCACGATGATCGATCGCTCCGGGACGAATCCGAGACGTGCGGGGATCGAGGTGAGCAGCGTAGACGGGTCGTGTGGCCCCGACGGACGTGATTCGAACATCTGCATGGACGCAGCGTCACCCGTAGGCGGCCGCGCGAACGCCGGGGAACTCGTCCTGTGGACAACCCGGGTCGAGTCATCCACAGGGGCGGTGGGGAATCAGCCGAATGCGGCCGCGTTCGCCTTGACGAACAGTGCGTCGAGCACGGCGGCCGCCTCCGGCGCCACCGGACCGGCTGCGGGCCAACGGTATTCGGTGTAGACCCGGACCCCGTCTCGCTCGCCGAGCAGGGTGAGGGCACTCGTCGTCGTGGGGACGCCGCCGCCGGTCACGATCGTGCGACGGATGGTGGCCGTGTCGACCCCGTCGGGCGCCGGCGGCGGAGGTAGGACCTCGGTGGTGACCGTCGACGACGCACCGAACGTCGTCGTCGTGGTCTGCCCGCACCGCTGCGCCAGGTCGACCACGTCGTCGAGAGTCGTGTCGACGCCGGCCACGACCGTGGTCAGGGTGGACCGCTCCCCCGGGCCGGGCCCCAGGTAGGCGACCGCGCCGTCGGCGGCGACGGTGGCCGGCGCGCAGTCCGGCGGCGACACCTCGGTGCCGGTCTGTCCGGCCATCGGTGCGCCGGTCACGTCGGCCAGCGCGTTCGCGACCGCCGACGCCGGGATCTCGCTCGCCGCGCCATTCGGGAAGTCCGCGGCCGACACCGATCGCGCGGAGAGGTCCGGGCCGGACGGCGCCGGTTCCCCGGCCACCGAGCACGCGGAGAGCAGGACCGCGGCGGCCACCAGGCAGGCGGCCGGCACACGGGTCCGGCCCGGGGAAGGCAGGCACGGTCGGGGCACACGCGGCTCGGTCACAACGGTCTACTGTGCCACCGCCGCACGCCCCGCACGCCCTCCGACACACCGCGCGCACCAGGGCGGGAATCACCCGCGTGCCGAGGTGGTTGCCCCAGATGACTCTCGGCACCCCGGTGCGGGACAATGGACGTTCAGCTGTCTCGATGGACAGCTGCCAGCAGAAGGAGGGACGACGTGGACGAGCAGCCCGCGCGCGACGACGCGCTGTATGAACTCGCCTTTCCCGCTCCGCAGGTGACCCGGCCCGACGGCACGGGCCCGGTACTGATCCACGCACTCGAAGGGTTCGCCGATGCCGGGCATGCGGTCGCCCTGGCGGCGGCGCATCTGCGCGACAGCCTCGAATCCGAGTTGGTCGCGACCTTCTCGTCCGACGAACTGATGGACTACCGCTCGCGCCGGCCGACCATCTCGTTCAGCGGCGAGACGTTCACCGACGTGGAGATGCCGTCGCTGGCGCTGCACGCCATCCGCGACAACTCCGGCAAGGGGTTTCTCCTCCTCGCCGGCTCCGAGCCCGACCTCCGGTGGGAACAGTTCGTCGACGCGGTCCGTCGCCTCAGCGACGGCCTCGGCGTCACCGACGTCATCGGCCTGAACGCGATCCCGATGGCCGTGCCGCACACCCGCCCGCCGTCGATCACCGCGCACGGCAGCGATCCCGACGCCCTGGGCGACCTGCCCCGGTGGGGATCGGCGATGAAGTTGCCCGCCAGCGCGTCGATGCTGCTCGAACTCCGCATGGGTGAGCACGACTACCGCGCCTCGGGGCTGTCCGTGCACGTCCCGCACTACCTTGCGCAGACCAACTATCCGGCGGCCTCGGCACGGTTGCTGGCGGCGGTCGCCGAACTCGCCGGCCTCGACCTCCCGCTCGCCGCTCTCGACAGCGCCGCGGAGAAGGTGCGCGCACAGGTCGACACCGAGGTCGAGGGCAACAGTGAGATCGAGTCGGTGGTGGCCGCGCTGGAGACCCAGTACGACACGTTCACCCAGGCCGCCCAGGAACGGGCCTCGCTGCTCGCCGCCGAAGAATCCCTGCCCAGCGGCGACGAACTCGGAGCCGAACTCGAGCGGTTCCTGGCCGAGCAGACCGGCAACGGTGAGGCGGACCCCGGGGACGAGGGTCCACGATCACCGATCTGATCCCCGAGACCGCATCGATTCCCGGACCCCACGTCCTGGTCCCGACCGACGACGAGGACGCCGCCCTGCAGCGGTACACCGACTGGTGGACGGGGCGTGGTCTCGACCTCTACCCCCATCAGGAGGAATCACTCCTCGAACTCCTCGCCGGCAGCCACGTGATCCTGGCGACGCCGACGGGCTCGGGTAAATCACTCGTCGCGGCGGGTGCGCTGTACTTCGCGCGCTGCCGCGGCGAGCGCGCGTTCTACACCGCCCCGATCAAGGCGCTCGTCAGCGAGAAGTTCTTCGAGCTGTGCGCGATGTTCGGCGCGGACCAGGTCGGTCTGCTGACCGGTGACGCCGCGGTCAACGCCGACGCGCCGATCGTGTGCGCGACCGCCGAGATCGTCGCCAACCTCGCGCTGGCCGCGGGCGGTGAGAGCGACATCGGCACCCTGGTCGCCGACGAATTCCACTACTACGGCGAACCGGACCGCGGCTGGGCATGGCAGGTGCCGCTCATCGAACTGCCGTCGACGCAGTTCCTGCTGATGTCGGCGACGCTGGGCGACGTCTCGTTCTTCGTCGACGATCTGACCCGCCGCACCGGACGCGAGACCGTCGAGGTCACCGGTGCACAGCGGCCCGTCCCCCTCGAACACACCTACGCGATGACGCCGGTCCACGAGACGATCGAGGAACTGGTCGATCGCGGCCGGGCGCCCATCTACGTGGTGCACTTCACCCAGGCCGCCGCGGTCGAGCGCGCGCAGGCACTGCTGAGCGTCCGCATCTGCGACAAGGCCGAGAAGGCCGCCATCGCGGAAGCGATCGGGGACTTCCGGTTCTCCACCGGCTTCGGCAACACCCTGTCCAAACTCCTGCGCGCCGGGATCGGTGTGCATCACGCCGGGATGCTCCCGCGGTACCGGCGCCTGGTGGAGCGCCTCGCCCAGCAGGGTCTGCTGAAGGTCATCGCCGGGACCGACACGCTCGGCGTCGGGATCAACGTGCCCATCCGTACGGTGCTGTTCGCGGCGTTGAGCAAGTACGACGGGCGCCGGGTCCGGCGCCTGCGGGCGCGCGAGTTCCATCAGATCGCCGGCCGCGCCGGGCGTGCCGGGTTCGACACGATCGGCTACGTCGTCGCCCAGGCCCCCGATCACGACGTGGAGAACGCCCGCGCGGTGGCCAAGGCCGGCGACGATCCCAAGAAACTGCGAAAGCTGGTGCGCAAGAAGCCCCCCGAGGGCTTCGTGTCGTGGGGTGAGAAGACGTTCACCCAGCTCGTCGACGCCCCCGACGAGCCGCTGCGCAGCCACTTCCAGATGACGACGGCCATGCTGCTCGAGGTGCTCGGCCGACCGGGCGACTGCTTCGCCGCGGTGCGCCACCTCCTCGAGGACAACCACGAACCCCGCGACCGGCAGTTGCGCACCATCAAGCACACGATCGAGCTCTACCGCGGGTTGCGAGATGCCGGCATCGTCGTGCAGCTCGACGAACCCGACGACACCGGACGGCACATCGCGCTGAGCGTGGACATGCCGGCGAACTTCGCATTGACCAATCCGCTGTCCGCCTTCGCGCTGGCGACCTTCGAGATCCTCGACCCCGAATCGTCCACATACGCACTCGATGTGGTCTCCGTCCTCGAATCGACGCTGGAGAATCCCCGCCCGCTGCTGCTCGCCCAGCGCAAGGTGGCCCGCGACGCCGCGATCGCCGAGATGAAGGCCGACGGCATCGAGTACGAGGAGCGCATGACCCGACTGGAGGAGATCACCTGGCCGCAGCCGCTGGCCGAGGAGATCTTCGCCGCCTTCGACATCTACCGTCGCGGCCATCCCTGGGTGTCGTCGTTCCCGCCGGCGCCGAAGGCGGTCCTGCGCGAGATGCTGGAGAAGGCCATGACCTTCACCGAGCTGATCTCCGCCTACGGCCTCGCCCGCAGCGAAGGCGTGTTGCTGCGCTACCTGTCGGACTGTTATCGAGTTCTGCGCCAGGGTGTTCCGACGAGCGTGGTGACGCCCGAGATCGAGCGGATCGTCGAGGATCTGGGCACCATGGTCCGCGAGGTCGACTCGAGTCTCGTCGACGAGTGGGAGGCCCTGGCCGCGCAGGCGGCCGCCGCCGAGTCACTCGCCTCGACGGGCGAGCCGGTCTAGAGCGGGGTCACGGCCCCGGTCGCGCCGACGAGATCACCGATGACGGAAGCCAGTTCGCGGTAGGCCTCGTCGTGGCGTGCGGAGGCCCGGAAGACCAGGCCGATCCGACGGCCCGGACGGGGGGTCGCGAACGTCGCGGTGGCCAGGTCGCCCGACGCCGTCTCCGACGCCACCGCCGTCTGTGGGATGAGCGTCACACCGAGACCGCCGACGACGCAGTGGACCGCCGTGGTCAGCGAGGCGGCCCGGGTCTGTCCGAGATCGGGCCGCACGCCGGCGAGCCGGCACACCTCCAGGGCCTGGTCGCGCAGACAGTGTCCCTCGTCGAGGAGGAGCAACGGCAGGTCCGCCAGGGCGGTGGGGTCGACGCGGCGACGTCCGGCGAGGGCATGTCCGGACGGGAGCGCGAGAACGAAATCCTCACGGTAGATGGGGATTTCGACGATGCCGGGCACCTCGACGGGGAGGGCGAGCAACGCCACGTCCAACGTGCCGGTGCGCAACTGCTCGACCAGTCGCGCGGTCTGTTCCTCCACCACCCGGGGCACGAGATCCGGAAGCCGCTCGCCGAGCCCGCGCAGCAGCGTCGGCAGGACGTAGGGTGCCACCGTCGGGATGACCCCCAGCCGCAGCACCCCGCGCAGCGGTTGTCCGGCGCCCGCGGCCGCCGAGGTGAACTCGTCGACGGCCTCCGTCACCGCGATCGCCCGCGGCAGGAGTTCGACACCGTCGGCGGTCAACTGGACACGCCGCGTGGTGCGTTCGACGAGGGTCACCCGGAGTCCGGACTCCAGCGCGGACAGCGCCTGCGACAGTGACGGCTGACTGACACCGAGATCGGCTGCGGCAGTTCCGAAGTGACGGCGATGAGCGAGAGCGACGAAGGCGCGCAGACCGGCGACGGTGGGCTGATAAGTTCTATCGGGCATGCCTATCAGTGTAGTGCTAATCATCACGTTTCGCTTTCGGCCAGAATCCGGCACGATGGTACTCGTACGTCGCGAAACTCTTTCGCGCGCAAGTTTCCGTACATTCACCAGCTGAAGGAGCGACACATGGCCCTGCTCACCATCGGTGACCAGTTCCCCGCCTACAACCTCACCGCCGTCATCGGTGGCGACCTCAGCAAGGTCAATGCCCAGCAGCCCGACGACTACTTCACCACCGTGTCGTCCGACGATCACCCCGGTCAGTGGCGCATCGTGTTCTTCTGGCCGAAGGACTTCACCTTCGTCTGCCCCACCGAGATCGCCGCGTTCGGCAAGCTGAACGACGAGTTCGCCGACCGCGACACCCAGGTCCTCGGCGCGTCGGTGGACAACGAGTTCGTCCACTTCCAGTGGCGCGCACAGCACGAGGACCTCAAGACCCTGCCGTTCCCGATGCTGAGCGACCTCAAGCGTGAACTGGCCACCGCTGCAGGCGTTCTCAATGCCGACGGAGTCGCCGACCGCGCGACCTTCATCATCGATCCGAACAACGAGATCCAGTTCGTGTCGGTCACCGCCGGCTCGGTGGGCCGCAACGTCGACGAGGTCCTGCGGGTCCTCGACGCGCTGCAGTCCGACGAGCTGTGCGCATGCAACTGGAAGAAGGGCGATCCGACCATCGACGCCGGCGAGCTCATGACGGCCGGCGTCTGAGAGGAGAACAGATGAGCATCGAGAATCTGAAGAACGCACTCCCCGAGTACGCCAAGGACCTCAAACTCAACCTCGGATCGATCAGCCGGACCACCGCGCTGAGCGAGGAGCAGTTGTGGGGGACCCTGCTGTCGACCGCAGCGGCGAGCCGTAATGCCAAGGTGCTGAGCGAGATCGCCGACGAGGCCGCCGACACGCTGTCCGCCGAGGCCTACAACGCCGCACTCGGCGCCGCGTCGATCATGGGTATGAACAACGTGTTCTACCGGGGTCGCGGCTTCCTCGACGGCAAGTACGACGACCTGCGTCCCGGCCTGCGGATGAACATCATCGGCAACCCCGGTGTCGACAAGGCCGCCTTCGAGCTGTGGTCGTTCGCGGTGTCCTCGATCAACGGCTGCGGCCACTGCGTCGCCGCACACGAGAACACCCTGCGCGAGGCCGGCGTCGACCGTGAGGCGATCCTCGAGGCGCTCAAGGTCGCCTCGATCGTCAGCGGCGTCGCCCAGGCGATCGCCACCACCGAGGTGCTCGCCAACGCCTGATCCGCCGCAGCGCGACGAACACGGGCCCGGCTGCTTCGAGCAGCCGGGCCCCTTCGTGACGCGCCCTCCGCAAGCTCCAGGCGCTCCTCAGGGAGCAGTGGGGACGCGCCCTCCGCAAGCTCCAGGCGCTCCTCAGGGAGCAGTGGGGACGCGCCCTCCGCAAGCTCCAGGCGCTCCTCAGGGAGCAGAACGAACAGCTATCGCAGGGTCAGCTCAGGGCCGCGCGCATCCGGTCGGCGAGTTCGCCGACCTCGGCGGTCGTCATCACGAAGGCGGGCGAGATCTGCAGCGCCCCTTGACCCGCCGCGCGCGTGCTGACGCCGTGCTCGCGCAGCGCGCGAACCGCGGCCGGAGCGGTGGCGGCGTCGGCGAGCTGGACCGCGGTGACCGCACCCAGACCGGTCCGGACCTCGGCGACCGCATCGAGATCGGTGAGCGGTGACAGCGCCGCGGCGAGGTCACCCTCCAGACGCGTCGCCTCGGCGAGGAGGTTCTCGCGCCGGATGATGTCCAGGTTGGCCAGGGCGGCCGCCGCCGCACCCGCGTGCCCGCCGTAGGTGTAGCCATGCCGCCACCACACGCCACCGGCGAAGAAAGGCTCGGCGATCCAGGGGGCGATGAACACCGCGCCCATCGGGACATAGCCGGACGTGAGGCCCTTGGCGGTGGTGATCATGTCGGGTTCGAGGCCGAATCGTGCCGAGGCGAACCAGGATTCGCCGCCGATGCGACCGAAGCCGGTGACGACCTCGTCGACGACGAAGAGGATGTCGTGGTCGCGGCAGATGCTCCGCACCTCGGCGAGGTAACCCTCCGGCGGCAGGTAGATGCCGCCGGCACCGATGATCGGCTCGCAGAAGAACGCGGCGATGTTGTCGGCGCCCACCCGTTCGATCAGGCCGAGCAGGCTCTTGGCGTCGTCCCACTCGACGTTCTGGACGTCGTGCATGAGTTCGCCGTACCCGTCGTGGTTCAGCGGGATGCCGGCCAGCGAGGTGCCCGCGGCGTGCATGCCGTGGTAGGCCTTGGTGCGGCTGACGACGACCCGCTTGGACTCGCGTCCCTGCTCCACCCAATAACGGCGGGCGAGCTTGACGGCGGTGTCGATCGAGTCGCTGCCGCCGGAGGTGAAGAAGATCTTCGACCCGGGCACCGGCGCGATCGCGCCGAGTTCCTCGGCCAGTTGCAGGGTCGTGTCGCTCGCGATGTCACCGAAGTTCGAATAGTGCGCGATGGAGCCGAGCTGCCGGGCGACGGCGTCGGCGATCTCGGTACGACCATGGCCCACATTGGTGAACCAGAGACCCGCGGTCGCATCGAGATAGGACTTGCCGTCGCGATCGAAGATGCGCGCACCCTCGCCCCGGGTGACGACGAACGGACCGCTCGCGGTCACCGCACCCATGTCGGCGAAACCGTGCCACAGCGACCCCGGAATTCCGGTACTCGAACCATCAGCCATGGCCCCAATGATGCCGGTCCGCGCACCCTGCACGGCCACTGGGGTGAAGTCCCGCGCGCACCGACCCATATCCTGGAGGGATCATGCCGGACCCGTCTTCCTCAGCTTCCCCGTCGCCGGGAAGTGCCCCGTCTGCAGGCGCACCGGGTGTGTCGCGCCCGGACCTGCTCCGCGCACTCGACGACGTGGGCCTCGTCGACGCCGACCGGCTGCGGCGTCGCATCGACCGCCTCACGGCGCGTCCGGATGACGCGAAGTGGGAGCAACTCGTCACCGACGTCGACAAGGCACGTGCACGACTCGACCGGCGGCGCGCGAGCGTCCCGGTCCTGCGCTTCCCGGACGAACTCCCCGTCTCGGCGGCACGGGAGGAGATCGCCGAGGCGATCCGGGACCACCAGGTCGTGGTCATCGCGGGTGAGACCGGTTCGGGCAAGACCACGCAGCTCCCGAAGATCTGCCTCGAACTCGGCCGGGGCATCCGCGGGTCGATCGGGCACACCCAGCCCCGGCGGATCGCCGCGAGCTCGGTCGCCAAACGCATCGCCGACGAGACCGACACCGAGCTCGGCGACGCGGTCGGCTACTCGGTCCGGTTCACCGACCGGTCCGGCGCCGACACCCTCGTCCGGGTCATGACCGACGGCATCCTGCTGCGCGAGATCGCCACCGACCCGATGCTGCGCCGCTACGACACCCTCATCATCGACGAGGCGCACGAGCGCAGCCTCAACATCGATTTCATCCTCGGATACCTACGCCGGTTGCTGCCGCGACGACCCGATCTCAAGGTCATCATCACCTCCGCGACGATCGAACCGGCCCGGTTCGCACGGCATTTCAGCACGCCGACGACATCGGTCCCGGTCATCGAGGTGTCGGGTCGCACCTATCCGGTCGAGATCCGTTACCGGCCGCTGAGCCTGCAGGAGCGCCCCGACGACGGCGACGATGCCGGTGGTGGCGAGCATGCCGACCTCGACCAGATCCAGGGCATCGACGCCGCCGTCGACGAACTGTGGGCCGGTGGCCGCGGCGACATCCTGGTGTTCCTGCCGACCGAGCGCGACATCCGGGAGACCGCGGACGCGTTGCGCCGCCGCACCGGTGGTGGCAAAGGGCCCGGCGCCGAGATCGTGCCGCTCTACGCGCGGCTGTCGATCGCCGAACAGCAGAAGGTCTTCTCCCCGTCCGACGGACGCCGGATCGTGCTGGCGACCAACGTGGCCGAGACCTCGGTCACCGTGCCTGGCATCCGGTATGTCATCGACACCGGCACCGCCCGGATCAGCCGGTATTCCACCCGGACCAAGGTCAATCGCCTGCCCATCGAGCCGGTCTCCCAGGCCAGCGCCCGCCAGCGCGCAGGCCGATGCGGTCGCGTCGCGCCCGGTGTCTGCATCCGCCTCTACAGCGAGAACGACTTCGAATCCCGACCGGCGTTCACCGACCCCGAGATCCTGCGCACCAACCTGGCGGCCGTCATCCTCCAGATGACCTCCCTCAAACTCGGCGAGATCGCTGAGTTCCCGTTCGTCCAGCCGCCCGACGACCGCGCGATCCGCGACGGCATGGGCGTTCTCACCGAACTCGGCGCCATCACCGTCCCACGCGAGGGCGGCCCGCCTCGGCTCACCCCGACCGGCCGGTCGATGTCGCGGATTCCGGTCGATCCGCGGGTCGCCCGAATGCTCATCGCCGGACACGAGCTCGGCTGTCTCGACCACCTTCTCGTCATCGCCGCGGCGATGTCGCTCCCCGATCCGCGGGAACGGCCGGCCGAGCACCGGGAGGCCGCCGACGCCCAGCACCGGCGCTTCGTCGTCCCGCAGTCGGACTTCCTGTCCTACGTGGAGCTGTGGCGATACCTCGGCGAACAGCGCAAGGAATTGTCCGGCAGCCGCTTTCGGCGCATGTGCGAGCGGGAGTACCTGCACTTCCTTCGCATCCGGGAGTGGCAGGACCTCCATCGACAGCTGACCGAGATCGTCAAGGACCTCGACTGGTCGGTCGCGCCCACCGAGCTCGACGCCGACGCCGTCCACCGGGCCATCCTGTCGGGTCTGCTGAGCAACATCGCCGCCCGCAACACCGAGGGCCGCGAGTTCACCGGTGCGCGCAACACCACGCTGCTGATCTTCCCCGCCTCTCCGCTCGCCAAGAAGCCACCCGCCTTCATCATGGCGGCCGAAATCCTCGAGACGTCCCGACTCTTCGCCCACACCGTCGCCGGGATCGATCCGCTGTGGGCCGAGAAACTCGCCGGGGATCTCGTGAAGCGCACCCACAGCGAACCGCATTGGTCCGCCAGACGCGGGGCCGCCATGGCCTACGAACGCGTGACGCTCTACGGGGTCCCGCTCGTCGCCCGTCGGCGCGTCGACTACGGCCCCATCGACCCGGTGGTCTCGCGGGAGCTGTTCATCCGGCACGCTCTCGTCGAGGGCGACTGGCGGACGCAGCACGCCTTCTTCGACCGCAATCGCAAGCTTCTCGAGGCCGCCTCGGACGTCGAGAACCGCACGCGCACCCGGGGTCTGGTGATCACCGAGGACCAGCTCTTCGAGTTCTACGCCCAGCGGCTACCGGCCGACGTCACCTCCGCGCGACACTTCGACTCATGGTGGAAGAAGGCCCGCCGGGCCGAGCCGGATCTGCTGGATCTGCGTCCCGAGGACGTCACGGGAGGCACCGATGTCGCGCCGACGGACTACCCCGGCGCCTGGCAGCAGGGCGACACCCGACTCGAACTGCGTTACCGCTTCGAACCCGGCGCGCCCGACGACGGGGTCACGGTCGTGATCCCGCAGGCATTGCTCCCCCATGTGCGTCCGGCCGGATTCGACTGGTCGGTCCCCGGCATGCGCGCCGAACTCGCCACCGCACTGGTCAAGTCCCTGCCGAAACAACTCCGCAAGAGCATGTCCCCCGCGCAGCGATTCGCCGACCTCGCCCTCGGCCGACTCACCCCCCGCAAGGAGCCGCTGGCCGCCGGACTGGCGCGCGAGCTGTCGGCGATCACCGGGATGAGGGTCACCGCAGCCGATTTCGACGTCGAACGGGTGCCGGCTCACCTCCGGATGCACTTCGCGGTCGCCGACGATGCCGGACGGATCATCGCCCGCGCGGACTCGTTGTCCGAGCTCCAGCAGAAGGGTGTGCCCGCGGCGCCGCGAACGGTGTCACGCACGCTGTACCGGGCCTGGACCGCCGACGGGATCGGCACGCTCCCCGAACAGACGACGGTCGACGTCGCCGGGCAGCGGCTGACCCGCTACCCGACGATCGACGCGGTCGCCGATGACAAGGGCCGCCCGCGTGGCGTGATCGTCGTGGACGCGTCCTCCCCCGACGCCCGCGAGCGTCTCCGTCGTCGCGGGCTCGTCGCCCTGCTCGAACTGGCGATTCCCCCGTTGTCCAAACGCCTCGCCGGCTCACTCGATCCGGCCGAACGACTCGCCCTGAGCCTGAGTCCCTATGCGGACATCGAGGCACTGCTCGCCGACTGCACTCGACGGGCCATCCGGGACGCGGTCATCGGCGTCGGCGACGCCCAGCTGGCGGCAGTCCGCTCGCCACAGTCCTTTTCGGCCTTCCTCGAGCGGATCAGGCCGCGCGTCGCCGAGGCCGCCCCGGACTATTTCTCGCTCGCCGTCGCGGCGCTCGAACGGCTGGCGCCGGTCCGCGCGGCGATCGACCGGCACGCCGGATCGCTGGCTGCCGACGACGTCGCCGAGCAGATCGACCATCTCGTGTTCGACGGCTTCGTGGCAGCCACCGCACGGCGGCATCTGGAGAACCTGCCGCGGTACCTCGACGGTGCGCGGGCACGTCTCGAGGCGCTGCCCGCGTCCGCCGCGCGCGACAAGGCCGGCGTCGCGGTCGTCGATCGCGTCGTCGAGCGGTGGGCTCAACGGCTCGAACAGGTCCCTGAGCACCGACGGGCGATCGTCGACGACGAGGCGCAGTGGCTCGTCGAGGAACTACGGGTCGGGTTGTTCGCCGAGCGTCTCGGTACCGCGTTCCCCGTGTCGGAGAAGCGCGTCCTACGAGCTCTGGACCGACTCGGCTGAGACGGGATCGGTGGTGGCGGTCTCGACACGCCCGCCACCGGACGCCGACGACTTCAGATCGTCGATCTCCCGCTGGAAGTCCTCCACCGAGTCGAACGACCGGTACACCGACGCGAACCGCAGGTACGCCACCTCGTCGAGATCACGCAGCGGCCCCAGGATCGCGAGACCGACTTCGTTGCTGGGGATCTCGGCCGATCCGCTCGCGCGCACCGTGTCCTCGACCTGCTGGGCGAGTTGCGCGAGTGCGTCCTCGGCGACGTGCCGCCCCTGACAGGCACGACGCACACCGCGCATGACCTTCTCGCGACTGAACGGCTCGGTGACACCGTTGCGTTTGACCACGGCGAGCACGGCGCTCTCCACCGTGGAGAATCGGCGTCCGCACTCCACACACGAGCGACGCCGTCGGATGGCCTGCCCTTCATCTGCGACACGCGAGTCGATGACCTTGGTGTCGTCGTTCTTGCAGAAGGGGCAGCGCATCGTGTCCTCACGCAGGTCGCGGGACGCTGGAACGCACCGAAACCGTGCGCCCCGCCGCTTCTCGGCCGGCCCCTGTGACATCGAGGATACCGCCCGGCCTCAGCGGTACCGGGGGGTGAGCAGGGGCTGACCCACCTGCAGCGCACTCGACGGCAGATCGTTCATCGCGACGATCTCGTCGATCACGATGTCGCGGGGCATCTCGGGCGCCACCCGGCCGGCGATCGTGCTGAGGGAATCCCCGGCGCGCACGTGGACGACCTCTGCGCTCACCGCGGCGGGCGTCATCGAGTCCGAATAGTTCTGACCGACGACACCGAACACCCACACGACGAACGCAAGGCCGACGCCGGCGAGGACCGCGACGGCGGTGCGGCGACGGCGACGGAACACCGCTGCATCCGGACCGACCGGCCCGCGGCCCCTGGCACCCACCGCCGAGCCACAGTGCGTGCCGCCGGCACGTGGCGTCAGTGGCGACCCGCCCACCGGACGGTTGCCTGCCGGCCGGTTGTCGACGGGCCGAGAACCGTCGGACAGCGGGGTCCGGGTCCGAATGCGGTCGGCGCGGTCGGTGCGCGCCCGGACGGTGTCGGGACGCTCGGTACGGACGGGAGCGACGAGAGTGGCGGTGCGCATGGTGCCCTCCGGGTGTTCGGTGCGGGATCGTCGGGTGTTCGGGTGTCTGGCATTCGGTGTTCGAACCTCGATCAGATGTTCGATGCACTGATGTTCGAATTTGTAGCACGGCGCACCGACAAAGTCTCGCGACACATCGAACAAATGTTTGAGGTGGAGGTCGCACTCCGCTAGGCTCGGACGCGGCTGAACATCCCCACGGGCCATCTACCAGCACGTTCCGAAGACGAGAGGAACCGAACATGAGTGACACCGGCGATAGGCGCGGCCGAGCGCGGGGAGCCGACGACGAGGCCCCCATCGACGTCGCCGCCGCCGAGGCCTCACTCACCCCGCGCCAGCTCGGGGTCCTGGAAGTGATCCGCCGCTCGGTACGCGAGCGCGGTTACCCGCCGAGCATCCGCGAGATCGGCGACGAGGTCGGCCTGGCCTCGACATCGTCGGTCGCCCACCAGCTGCGGACCCTCGAGCGCAAGGGTCTGCTCAAGCGGGACGCGAACCGGCCGCGTGCGGTCAACATCGCGCCGAGCGAATCGCCGTCGCCGGAGACCCCGTCGGCCGGCCGGCTGCCCGAGCCGACCTTCGTGCCGGTCCTCGGCCGGATCGCGGCCGGTGGCCCGATCCTGGCCGAGGAGGCGGTCGAGGACGTGTTCCCGCTTCCTCGCGAGCTGGTCGGCGAGGGCTCGCTCTTCTTGCTGCGCGTCGTGGGCGAGTCGATGATCGACGCCGCCATCTGCGACGGCGACTGGGTCGTCGTGCGGCAGCAGAACGTCGCCGACAACGGCGACATCGTCGCAGCGATGATAGACGGCGAGGCCACCGTGAAGACCTTCAAGCGTCAGGGCGCCAATGTGTGGCTGATGCCGCACAACGAGCTGTTCGATCCCATCCCGGGCAACGACGCCGTGATCCTCGGCAAGGTCGTCACCGTGATGCGGCGAGTCTGACCTCTCCCCCGACCGAACGGTCGAGCACCGCCGCGGCAGCTTCCCGCGCCGCGGCGGGGTCGGACGTGGCCAGCGCGGCGTCGGCGGCGGTGCGGCAGTCCTGTGCGGTCACCTCGCCGAGCCGAGCCCCCACCGCGGCGGCCGCGGCCGGCGCGCTGGACAGCGAGGTCACCCCGAGACCGACGAGCACGCAGGCAAGATTCGGATCGGCAGCCGCCTCACCGCACACCCCGACCGGCTTGCCCTGGCGGACACCCGCTGCGGCGACACCCGCGATCAGGCTGAGCACCGCGGGCTGCCACGGATCGGTCAATCCGGCGAGATCGGCCGACATCCGATCGGCCGCCATCGTGTACTGCGTCAGATCGTTGGTGCCGATCGACACGAAGTCCACCTCGGCGAGCACGGCCTCGGCCAGGATGGCGGCCGCGGGCACCTCGATCATGACCCCGGCGACCAGGCCCCGGCCGCGGACCTCCGCGGCGAAGGCGCGCGCCTCGGACGGCGAGGCGATCATCGGCGCCATGACCCACGGCGCGACGTCGGAACCCGACGCGGCGTGCGCGATCGCGTCGAGCTGGTGGGCTCGGATCTCGGGATGCGCCAGGGCGATTCGATCCCCACGGACACCGAGCGCGGGATTGGATTCGTCTGGGTGGGTCACGAACCTCAAGGGCTTGTCCGAGCCGGCGTCGAGGGTACGGATCACCACCTTCTGCCCGCCGAACGCGTCGAGGACCTCCCGGTAGATCGCGGCCTGTTCGTCCACCGACGGTTCGTCGGCACGTTCGAGGAAGGCGAGTTCGGTGCGGAAGAGTCCGACGCCCTCGACCGGGTGCCCGGCGGCGGCCCGCGCCGACGATCCGTCGGCGACATTGGCGAGCACCGAGACGGCGATGCCGTCGGCGGTCCGCCCCGGACCCGTCCACCCGGCGACGAGCTCGGCGTGCCGACGATCCTCCTCGACTCGCGCCCGCGCCGTCTCCGCGTCAGGCTCCACCTCCACCCGGCCGGTCGTCCCATCGACGAGAATGGTTGTACCGGCAGTGATCTCGGCGAGATCGGCCACGGCCACCACACACGGAATCCCCAGTTGCCGGGCGATGATCGCGGTGTGGCTGGTCGGCCCACCCAGCCGGGTGACGAGCGCGATCGTGGTCGTCGGGTCGAGACCGGCGGTGTCGGCGGGCGCGAGGTCGTCGGCGAGCAGCACCGAGGGCACCTGCGGTGTCGGCAGGCCCGGCTCGGGTAGACCGAGCAGTTCGGCGAGCACGCGGTCGCGGACATCGTTCAGATCGGTGACCCGCTCGGCCATCAGCCCGCCGAGTTTGGTGAACACCGCCGCGAACTGATCGGTCGCGGCGACGGCAGCGGCCTCGGCCGTGGCGCCCTTGGTGATGAGCGCGCTCGCGGCCCCGATCCACCCCCGGTCCTCGGCGAGTCCCGCGGTCGCCGCGAGCACCTCCGCGGTCACCCCGGTGTTCTGGGAGGCGCGCGTACGCAGTCGCGAGGCGACGGCGCCTGCCGCCGTGGCGAAGCGTGTTACCTCGTCGGCACGACGCTCCTCGGCGATCTCCACGCCGACGCCGAGCTTCTCCGGCGTGTGATCGGGTCGCTCGCCCGGCCACAGCGCGGGACCGTGGGCCAGTCCGCCGACCACCGGGGTCCCTGTCAGGATCTGCGCCATCGTCTTGCCTCTCACTCGACTACCGATGTGACCACCGTTACAAAATGTGCTTGACTTGTCAACACAAACAGGCGTAAACACAATTACTACAACATGCAATCCCACACGCCTCAACAAGCGGGGTGGTCGGAACCGGAGATCGGAGCGGTGTGTACGCCGAGGAGAGACAACAGGCGATCGTCGACGAGGTGCGCGTCGCGGGGCGGGCGTCGGTGGCTGCGCTCGCCGAGAAGTTCGACGTCACGAGCGAGACCGTCCGTCGAGACCTCGCCGTCCTGGAGCGTGCCGGACATCTGCAGCGAGTCCACGGCGGTGCCGTGCGCGCCGAGGTCATGCGCGCCCTGGGTGAGCTCGGCATCGACGAGCGCGAGTCGAGCCAGATCGAACAGAAGACGGCGATCGGCCGAGCGGCGATCCGTTTCCTGCCGCCGGACGGCGGTTCCGTGCTCTTCGACGCCGGCACCACGACCTACCGCGCCGCCGAGGCGACCGCGCCCGATCGGAGGCTCACCCTGTTCACCAACAGCCTGCCCATCGCCGGCCTGCTGGCCGGCACCCACCCCGCCGGGCTCCATGCGCTCGGCGGACGCGTCCGTGGTCTCACCCAGGCCACGGTGGGCGTCGAGACGGTGGACGCGCTCCGCCGCCTGCGGGTCACCACCGCGTTCCTCGGCACCAACGGTCTGAGCGAGTCCCATGGGCTGTCGACTCCCGATCCCGACGAGGCGGCGGTGAAAGCGGCGATGGTCGCGGCCGCGCAACGCGTCGTGGTCCTCGCCGACAGCTCGAAGATGGATCGCGAAGACCTCTCCTCCTTCGCCGGGATCGACGACGTCGACGTCCTCATCACCGACTCCGGGATAGACCCGGCCTTCTCGGCGGCACTGTCCGCGCGCGGCGTCGAGGTCGTGATCGCATGATCGTCACCGTCACCGCGAACCCCAGCCTCGATCGCACCCTCGAGCTCGGCGCACCGCTGGCACGCGGCGAGGTGCAGCGCGCTGGCACGGTCCGCACCGAACCCGGCGGCAAGGGCGTCAACGTGGCCCGCGTCGTCGCGGCCGCCGGCCTGTCCACCCGAGCCCTGCTCCCCGCGCGGACGGGCGACCCGCTGTGTACCGCACTCGACGAACTCGGACTCCCCTACGACGCGGTGCCTGTCGACGGCGAGGTCCGCTCCAACATCACGATCGCCGAGTCGGACGGCACGACCACCAAGATCAACGCTCCGGGTGTCGCGCTGACCGCGCGGGATCGCGATGCGCTCGTCGAACTCATCCGGGCGCACGCCGACTCCGCCCAGTGGGTCACCCTCTGCGGCTCCCTCCCGCCCGGCGTAACCGACAACTGGTACCGCGCGATCGCCGACGACCTGGTCCTGGCCGGGTGCCGCGTCGCGGTGGACACCTCCGGCGCCCCGCTCCGGGCGACCGTGGCCGGTCGCGTCGACCTGATCAAACCCAACGAGGACGAACTCGCCGAACTGACCGGCGCCGACCCGGCCACGCTGCGGGAAGCCCTGTCGCGCAACGACCTCGAACCCGTGGTCGAGGCCGCGACCGCGATCGCGGAACAGATCGGCGGCAACGTCCTGGCCACACTCGGAGCAGCCGGCGCCGTCCTGGTCACCGCATCGGGCGTCTGGTCGGCGACACCCCCGCCGATCGTGCCGCGCAGCACCGTCGGCGCCGGCGACTCCTCGCTCGCCGGCTTCCTCATCGCCCAGAGCACAGGGGCCTCGCCCGCGGACTGCCTCCGGTCGGCGGTGGCCTACGGCGCCGCGGCCGCCTCACTCGCGGGCACCCAGGCCCCGACTCCCGACCATCTCGACCTCCCCGGCGTCCGGGTGACCGAACTGTCGGGAGCCGCCCGCATGAGCTGACGCCACCTTCACGGACCCGCACCGCACATCCAGTACCACCCGTTGACCCCGTACCCCCTGTCACCAAAGGACATCCCATGACCGAGCAGATCATCACCGCCCAGACGGTGAGTCTCGACGTCGACGCCGGCGGCGATCCCGCCGCCGTCATCACCACGCTGGCCGACGCGCTCGCCGCGGCCGGCCGGACCACCGATCCCGCCGATCTCGCGCGGGCCGCGCTGGACCGGGAGGCCAAGTCCGCCACCGGGCTTCCCGGCGGCATCGCCATCCCGCACGCCCGGACCGCGTCGGTGACCACGGCCAGTCTCGCCATGGCGCGGCTGTCCCGGAAGGTCGACTTCGGCGCGCCGGACGGGCCGGCCGACCTGGTCTTCCTCATCGCCGCCCCCGAGGGGGGCGCCAGCGCGCACATGAAACTCCTCAGCTCCCTGGCCCGCTCACTCGTCCGGCCCGACTTCGTCGCCTCGCTCCGCGCGGCGGAGAACGAGGAGCGAGTGATCGAACTGGTCGACGAGGCCATCAACCCCGCACCCCCCGCCCCCGCCGACCCCGCGGCCGCAGCGCCCGCAGCTGCAGCGGTGTCGACCGCGAAGTCCGAGAACGCATCGGCCCAGAAGGACCCGGCCCCGACCGATCCGGCCCAGACCGCGGACACGAAGCCGCGCATCGTGGCGATCACCGCGTGCCCCACCGGGATCGCCCACACCTACATGGCCGCCGATGCGCTCAAGTACGCGGCCGAGCGGGCCGGTGTCGAGTTCGCGGTGGAGACCCAGGGGTCCTCGGCCACCACCGCTTTCGACCCGGAGGTGATCGCCTCGGCCGATGCCGTCATCTTCGCCACCGACGTCGGGGTGAAGGGTCGCAACCGGTTCAGCGGCAAACCCGTCATCGCATCCGGGGTGAAACGGGCGATCAACGAACCCGACGCGATGATCGCCGAGGCGGTGGCCGCGGGGCGCAACCCGAACGCGGCGCGCGTCACCGGCGATGGGGCCGATGCCGAGTCCGCCGACACCGCAACGTCGGGCGTGGGCCTCGCGGGCCGCACGCGCCAGGCCCTCATGACCGGTGTCAGCTACATGATCCCGTTCGTCGCCGCCGGCGGACTGCTCATCGCACTCGGCTTCCTCCTCGCCGGCTACGAGGTCGCCAACACGACCCTCGACGACGGCGGCACCCTCAGCGACGGCGCCTTCATCGCCCTGAACAACAGTCTGTGGGACCTGCCGTCCGGCGGACTCCTGCAGTACCTGGGTGCGGTGAGCTTCGCGATCGGCTCGGGGGTGATGGGACTCGCGGTCCCGGTGCTCGCCGGCTACATCTCGTTCGCGATCGCCGACCGACCCGGTATCGCACCCGGTTTCGTGGCCGGCATCGTCTCGCTCGCGGTGGGCGCCAGCTTCATCGGCGCGTTGATCGGCGGCCTCATCGCCGGTGTGGTGTGCCTGTGGATCGCGCGGACCCCGGTGCCCCAGTGGGCGCGCGGCCTCATGCCGGTCGTGGTCATCCCGTTGTTCGGCAGCATGATCGTCGGCGGGTTGCTCTACATGGTGCTCGGCAAGCCGCTCGCCTGGCTGACCGAGCAGATGAACAGCGGCCTGGAGAGCATGTCCGGCGGATCGGCCATCGCCCTCGGGATCGTGCTCGGTCTGATGATGTGCTTCGACCTCGGCGGGCCGGTCAACAAGACCGCCTACCTGTTCGCCACCGCCGGGATCGCCGACGCCGCGACCGCAGGCACCGCGCAGTACCAGATCATGGCGGCCGTGATGTGCGCCGGCATGGTCCCGCCGCTCGCGCTCGCACTCGCCACCGTCCTGCGCCCCGGCCTGTTCACTGAGCCGGAGCGCGAGAACGGCAAGGCCGCATGGCTTCTCGGCGCGTCGTTCATCTCCGAGGGCGCCATCCCGTTCGCGGCGGTCGATCCCTTCCGCGTCATCCCCTCGATGATGGCCGGCGGCGCGCTCAGCGGCGCACTGATCATGGCGTTCGGCGTCGAACTCCGTGCTCCGCACGGCGGCATCTTCGTCTTCTTCGCGATGAACAACTGGGTACTCTTCCTCGTCGCACTCGTCGCCGGTACCGTTTTGTCCGCCGTCCTGGTGATCGCGGCCAAGCAGGTCCATCGCAGTCGCGACGCCGTCGCGTTCGACGAACTCGAGGCGGTCGCCGCCTGACGCCTCGACGACGCGACCACCCGAACACCCGACATCCGGGTCAGACCCCGGCACCGAATCGCACGACGACCGACCACACCCGACACCCCAACCCACTCGAAGGAGTTCCCATGCCCAGCACCACCGCCACCGTCGGCTCCGCCGTCGGACTGCACGCCCGACCCGCCACGATCATCGCCGAGGCGGTCGCCGAGACCGGCAGCCCCGTGACGCTGGGTCTCGAGGGCGGCGATCCGGTCGATGCGGGATCGGCGCTGATGATCATGACGCTGGGGGCCGAGAAGGGGACCCGGGTGGTGGTCACGGCCGACGACCAGGCCGCGCTCGACACCATCGTCGATCTCGTCGAGAAGGATCTCGACGCGGATTAGTCCGTACGCAGCGAACCCGCTCAGATCCGGAGGTCCGCGATCTCGCCCGCGAACGCGGCCGGGACGCGGACCTTCATCGTCGTGCCGGCCTCGGTGTGCTCCGAGGAGATGACCTCGCCCTCGCTGTGAACCCGAGAGACGACGTCGCCCCGGTCGAACGGCACCTCGATGGTCATCTCCACGTCCTCGCGACCGACGAACTCGCGAACACGCCCGAACAATTCGGGCAGTCCCTCTCCGGTCCGGGCGGAGATGAAGACCGCATCCGCACCGAGCGCACCGCGCAACTCGGTGAGGCGGTTGCCGTCGATGGCGTCGATCTTGTTGATCACCAGCAGCTCTGGCGGCGCGGTGACGCCCTCCTCGGCGACGATGTCGTTGATGACCTGACGGACGGCCGAGATCTGTTCCATCGGAAAGGCATCCGCGCCGTCGACGACATGGAGCAACAGGTCGGCGTCGACGACCTCCTCGAGCGTGGACCGGAATGCCTCGACGAGCTGGGTCGGCAGATGGCGGACGAACCCGACGGTGTCGGTGAACACGACCGCGCGCCCGTCATCGAGCGTGGCACGCCTGGTGGTGGGATCGAGGGTCGCGAACAAGGCGTCCTGCACGAGCACCCCGGCACCGGTCATCGCGTTGACCAGACTGGACTTGCCGGCGTTGGTGTACCCGGCGACGGTTATCGTCGGGATCGAACCACTCTTGCGCGCAGCGCGTTTCGTCGTCCGCGCCTTCTTCATGCCGCGGATCTCGCGGCGCAGCTTGGCCATTCGCTCCCGGATCCGGCGACGGTCGGTCTCGATCTTGGTCTCACCCGGACCGCGAAGACCCACGCCGCCGTTGCTGCCCGCCCGGCCACCGGCCTGCCGGGACATCGATTCACCCCAACCGCGGAGCCGCGGGAGCATGTACTCCATCTGCGCGAGGGAGACCTGTGCCTTGCCCTCCCGCGAGGTCGCGTGCTGGGCGAAGATGTCGAGGATCAGGGCGGTGCGGTCGATGACCTTCACCTTCACCACCTTCTCCAGCGCGTTCAGCTGGGCGGGGGTGAGTTCACCGTCGCAGACGACGGTGTCGGCGCCGGTCGCGAGGACGATCTCGCGGAGTTCCTCGGCCTTGCCGCTGCCGATGTAGGTGGCGGGATCCGGTTTGGAGCGACGCTGGATCACCGCGTCGAGGATCTGGGATCCGGCCGTCTCGGCGAGCGCGGCCAGCTCGGTCATGTTGGCCTTGGCGGCAGCCGCGCTGCCCTCGGTCCACACGCCGACCAGGACCACGCGTTCCAGTCGGAGCTGCCGGTACTCGACCTCGGTGACGTCGGTGAGTTCGGTGGAGAGTCCTGCGACGCGTTGCAGAGATGCACGCTCGGAGAGCTGGAGTTCGCCGGTGGTGGGGTCCACGCCGTTCGGGTCCCCACTGGTGGGACCTGCGGTGTCCTGGACACCGAGATCGGCTGCGGACATGATGTCTTCTCGTGATTCGGTCATACGAGATCCATGGTCTCACGTCCGCCAGGATGCGAGCACGCGAATATCGAGCTCAGCGCTGCCAGCCGGGCCGGAGCACCCCGTCGGCGACGAGCATCGACGGCCCGCGCAGGGTCGATCCGTCGGGACGGATCGTCACCGTGACCTCTCCGCCCGGGATACCGATACGCAGCTCCCCCGCGTCCGTTCCGCGGGCGTCCAGCGCGGCGCGCGCGGCCGCGACCAGGCCGGTCCCACAGCTGCGCGTCTCCCCGACACCCCGCTCGAAGACCCGCATCCGCGCGGTCAGCCCGCCGTCGGGTCCGTCGACAGGAGGCGTGAGGAGCTCGACGTTGGCGCCGTGCGGGAAGTCGTCGGCCTCGATCGTCACGCCGGCCCCGAAGTCGATGGCGACGAGATCGTCGGCGGTCATGTCCGCGACGACGCACGCCAGGTGGGGGTTGCCCACGTCGACCATCGCGCCCGGGTAGATGTCGTCGCCGATGCGGACCACCGACGATCCGTCCAGCCGTGCCACGCCCATCTCCACGGTGACCTCGGCGTGTACCGCGTCGAAGGAGTGGATGGTGACGCCTCGCGCGCCCGCCCGGGAACCGACGGGGAACGTGTCCGTGTCGACGAGGCCCGACGCGCGTACGAAGTGCGCGAACACCCGGACGCCGTTGCCGCACATCTCGGCGACCGAGCCGTCGCCGTTGCGGTAGTCCATGAACCAGTCGTCGGCGGACACCCCGTCGGGCAGCGCGTCCAGGACACCACCGGACACCAGTGCCCCCGCCCGCGCGACGCGCAACAGCCCGTCGGCACCGATCCCCCGCTGGCGATCGCAGAGCGCCGCGACCATCTCGGCGTCGAGGGACAGCTCGGCCCTCGGGTCGGCGAGGACCACGAAGTCGTTCTGGGTCCCGTGCCCCTTGACGAAAGGCAGGCCGCCGAATTGCACACCCGATGGGGCCAGGCCGTCGTTCGCACTGCTCTGCGGGGCGGAAGTCACGGACAACAGCCTACGGGGCGTCGCCGGCGACGACACACAGCGCTCGGTCGAGGAGGTCGGGTGCGGCGGCGTCGAGCCACACGGCCCGATGATCGCGCCGAAACCACGACCGCTGCCGCCGGACGTACCGCCGGGTCCCGATGAACGTCAGTTCCTCGGCCTGCGCGAGGTCGTATTCGCCGTCGAGGGCCGCGAGCACCTGCTTGTAGCCGATCGCCTGCGAGGCCGTGCGCCCGTCCCGCAGGCCACGGGCACAGAGCTCCTCCACCTCGTCGACGAGACCCTGCTCGAACATCGCACTCGTGCGCCGTCGGATGCGGTCGTCGAGTTCCTCGGTGTCCCGGTCGAGGGCGAGGATGATCGTGCCCCACCGCGGCTCGCCGATCGTCGGCTGTGACGCGGCGAACGGCGCACCGGTCAACTCGACCACCTCCAGCGCTCGCACGATGCGGCGGCCGTCGGTGGCGAGGATGGTCGCCGCCGCGGCCGGGTCTACCGACGCGAGCAACCGGTGCATCGCGCCCACCCCGCGCTCGTCGAGCATGTCCTCGTAGCGCCGCCGTACGTCGGGATCGGTGGCCGGGAACCGCCAGTCGTCCAGGAGTCCCTGGACGTACATCATCGATCCGCCGACGATCACCGGGACCCGGCCCGCGGCGCGCAACCGGTCGACGTCGGCCCGCGCGGCCTGTTGATAACGCGCGACGGTCGCCACCTCGGTCACGTCGAGCACATCGAGCTGATGGTGCGGGATGCCGCGGCGCTCGCCGGGCGGGAGCTTGGCCGTTCCGACGTCCATGCCCCGGTACTGCTGCATGGCGTCGATGTTCACGATCTCCCCGCCGAGCCGTTCGGCCAGGTCGAGGGCGAGGTCGGATTTGCCGCAGGCAGTCGGCCCGACGACAGCGATCGGGGTGGGAGCCGACGGGAGGGATGCCTCGCTCACTGAACACGTCCGCCGCGGTCGACGGTCCACGTCGCGACCGCATACCCCACCCCGAAGGGCGCGTCGGCGAAGTCGAGCACGGCCCGGACCGAACGGTCGCCGACGAGGCCGGCCGAAACCTGCCACGCGACCCGGCCGCCGACACCCTCGACATCGCACTGCTGCTGATCGAGTGCCGTCAGCGCCGCGGTATCCGCCGCACCGAGCGCCGCGACGACCGTGTCGTTGAGCGCCACCGCCGACTCCCGACGACCCCCGCCCGGGGCCTTGTCGGTGAGCGCGGTCGACCCGTCCCCCACCACGAGGACACCGACCCGCTCCGTCCCCTCGTCGAGCCGCGCGGACAATCCGGCACCGAGGGCCACGCACTCCGCGGGCGGCGTCGTCGAACCGACACTGCACACCTGCAGGGGTCCGAGCGCCATCCGCTCCGCAAGCCAGCCGGCGATGAGAATCGACAGACTCATCCGACGCGACGCACCGTCGGGGGCCGTATCCCCCGTGGCCCCAGTGATCATCGGGGTCACCGTGTCTGTCGCGACCGGGACGTCGACGCCGAACCGCGCAAAGGTCCCCCGGACCGGCTCGCACACCGGACCCGCGGTCGGCGCGTCGGCGGCGCCGAGAGCCACCCACCGGTCGATGCCGTTGTCGCGCACCGTCGCCACCGCGTCGAGCACCGCCCGACGCACCGGTTCGGTGTCGGAGGCGGCCGGTCCGGCCAGTTCGGGAACGAGCAGAGGAGCACTCGGAACGAAGACGAGGGCCGCAAGCACACCACGACGCTAGTCGAAAACAAAGCGCCCGCTCGCTCCGCTCCCGGCGCCCGGACATTCGGCCCGCTCGCTCCGCTCCCGGCGCCGGGACATTCGGCCCGCTCGCTCCGCTCCCGGCGCCGGGACATTCGGCCCGCTCGCTCCGCTCCCGGCGCCGGGACATCCGGCCCACGACCCACCAACTCGGCACGGACGCCACATCGACGGGCCTGAACTGCTTGAATGGAACGGTACTTCTCGGCGATCGCGGGCATCGGATGCCCGGCGGGAGCCGACTCCAGCGACCGGCAGCCGTGACGCGCGGCACCACTGAGCGGCAGGACACGTGCACATGACCAACCCGACCGAATCGGCACCCGCGACCGGATCGTCCGCCCCGGGCGACGCTTCACCCGACACCCAGCCGGCGCAGGCAGGCCAGAGCTCACCGACACCCGCGCCCAAACCCGGCCCGCGCCCCAAACCCGGCCCGCGGCCGGGCGTCGCATCGGAGCCGGTCGTCACGCACCTGGTCACGGCCGATCCGCACCGCTTCGGCCGGATCGACGAAGCGGGCGTCGTGTGGCTCAAGACCGAGGACGGCGAACGCGAGATCGCGTCGTGGCAGGCCGGGACGGTCGAAGAGGGACTCGCGCACTTCGGACGCCGGTTCGACGATCTGGCCACCGAGGTCGAGATCCTCGAGGAACGACTCAGCGCCCGGTCGGGCGACCCGCGCAAGGCGCAGGGTGCCGCCAAGCATCTGCTCGACGAACTGCCCAACGCGCATGTGATCGGTGACGTCGCCGCGCTGCAGCGCCGGCTCGAGGCCATCGTCGGCAGCGCCGACGAGGTCGCCGAGACGATCCGCGCCGAGCGCGAGAAGAACCGCGCCGAGGCGGTCGCCCGCAAGGAGGTGCTGGCCACCGAGGCCGAGCAGATCGGCGCCGACGCGACCAACTGGAAGAGCGCGGGCGACCGGTTGCGCGAGATCCTCGACGAATGGAAGTCCATCAAGGGCGTCGACCGCAAGACCGACGACGCGCTGTGGAAGCGCTACGCGAAGGCGCGCGACGCGTTCAACCGCCGGCGCGGTGCGCACTTCGCCGAACTCGACCGCGAGCGCGCCGGAGCGAAAGAACGCAAAGAGGCGCTGATCGCCCGCGCCGAGGAGCTGTCCGGCTCGACCGACTGGGGCCCGACGTCGGCGAAGTTCCGGGAACTGCTCGGCGAGTGGAAGGCCTCGGGACGCGCACCGCGTGACACCGACGAGGCGCTGTGGCAGCGGTTCAAGGCCGCCCAGGACGTGTTCTTCGGGGCGCGCAACGCGGCATCGTCGGAGCGCGACGCCGAGTTCAGCGCGAACGCGACCGCCAAGATCGCGCTGCTCGACGCCGCCGAGAAGGCCATCGACCCGGCTGCCGACCTCGACGCCGCCCGGCGCGAGTTCCGGTCGTTCCGCGACCAGTGGGACGAACTCGGCAAGGTCCCGCGCGACCAGATGCACAGCCTCGAGGCCCGGGCGCGGGCACTGGAGAAGCGCATCCGCGACGCCGAGGACGCGCAGTGGCAGCGCACCGATCCCGAGGCGCTGGCGCGGGCGGCGCAATTCGCCGATCGCGCAGCGCAACTCGAGGATCAGGCACGCAAGGCCGCCGAACGCGGCAAGGACCGGGACGCCGCGAAACTGCGCGACCAGGCGGCGCAGTGGCGCGAGTGGGCCGACGCCGCCGAGAACGCCGTCACCGACCGCTGAATCCGCCGACCGCTGAATCCGCTGACCGCCGACCCCGGTCGGGGTTCGGCGGTCAGTTGTCGGTGGTCAGATCTCGCTGGTCACATCTGCGCGGTCAGGGCTGCTGCGGCTTCTTGTGGTAGAGGGCCGAGGCGTAGGCCTCCTGCTCGGCGGCCTGGCGTCGGCGTTCGTCCTCGAGGGCGAGCTGGTACGAGCTACGTGCCCACACCACCCGCGACCAGTGGAACGTCAGTACGAAGACCGCGATCCAGCCGAGTACGAGCCCGACGCCGACGCCCGAGGGCGGCTCGACGCCAC
Source organism: Gordonia terrae (assembly GCF_001698225.1). Lineage (NCBI taxonomy): Bacteria > Bacillati > Actinomycetota > Actinomycetes > Mycobacteriales > Gordoniaceae > Gordonia > Gordonia terrae. The sequence continues at coordinate 2,511,019 of NZ_CP016594.1, read as the reverse complement.
CGACTCCCGGGGTGTTGCGCGACCACCACGCCAGCATCCCGGCGACGCATGCGATGGCGCACCCGCACAGCGCGATCCAGGCCAGGAACCAGCGTCGGGTGAGCAGCGCGAGCATCGAGACGACGATGCCGAAGATCGTCACCAGATAGACGAAGATCCGCGAGACGATCGTGACGCGTTCGGCGGCCGCCTCGGGTGTGAAGGTGAGCACCTCGAGGCCCGTCACCGAACCGGTGTGCGGCAGCACCATCGACACCATGGCCAGGACGACGGCCACGGCGACGACGACCGCACGGGCTCCCGGATCGATCTCGCCGGCGACCCGGCGTTCGGCCTTGCGCAGGTCCCGCTCGTACTGCTCGAACGTCGACTTCTCGGTCACGGACTTCTCGAACGCCGTCTTCTCGGGGTCGGGCTTTCCCGGGTCGGACTTGCCGGGGTCGGACTTGCCGGGGTCGGACTTGCCGGGGTCGGACATGGTCATCGCCTCACTTCGTGATGGTGGTCAGCTGCCGCAACCGGTACCGCAACCGGCGTCGGCCTCGATCGGGGCCGGGGCGGGGGCACCGACCCCCGGCAGCCCGAGCCCGACGCCGACGGGCGCGGTGGTGGGGGTACGGCTCTGTTCATGCGCATCGCCGGCGCGGGTCCGACGGTGCGCGAGGACGCCGGAGTCGGCGATCAGATGGTGCGGCGCGGCCGCGGTGAGCTGCGCGTGCACGATGTCGCCGGGGCGGATACCCGCCGCCGTGCCGGGTGCGAAGTGCACCAGCCGGCCGTCGCGGGCCCGTCCGGTCATGCGCTGGGTCTTCGCCGACTTGCGACCCTCGTCGGCGACGACGAGCAGTTCCACCTCGGTGCCGACCAGCGCCTCGTTCTCCGCCAGACAGATCCGCTCCTGCAGGGCGATGAGCCGTCGGTAGCGGTCGGCCACCACGTCGGGCGGGACCTGCTCGGCCATCGTCGCCGCGGGGGTGCCGGGGCGGGGCGAGTACTGGAAGGTGAACGCGCTCGAGAACCGGGCCCGTTCGACCACGTCGAGGGTGGCCTGGAAGTCCTCCTCGGTCTCGCCGGGGAAGCCGACGATGATGTCGGTGGTGATCGCCGCATGCGGCATGGCCTCGCGGACCTTGTCGAGGATGCCCAGGAACTTGGTCTGCCGGTAGCTGCGGCGCATGGCGCGCAGGATGCGATCGGACCCGGACTGCAGCGGCATGTGCAGCTGCGGACACACGTTCGGCGTCTGCGCCATCGCCTCGATCACATCGTCGGTGAACTCGGCGGGATGCGGTGAGGTGAATCGGACGCGTTCGAGTCCCTCGATGTCGCCGCAGGCGCGCAACAGTTCGGCGAAGGCACCCCGGTTGCGCGGCTGGTCGGGATCGGCGAAGGACATGCCGTAGGCGTTCACGTTCTGTCCGAGCAGGGTGACCTCGACGACGCCCTGGTCGACGAGAGCCTGCACCTCGGCGAGCACCTCACCCGGCCGTCGATCGACCTCCTTGCCGCGCAGCGACGGCACGATGCAGAACGTGCAGGTGTTGTTGCAGCCCACCGACACCGAGACCCAGCCCGAATAGGCGGAGTCGCGCTTGGCCGGGAGGTTCGAGGGGAACCGCTCGAGTGCGTCGAGGATCTCCACCTGGGCGGCGTCGTTGTGGCGGGCGCGATCCAGCAGCGCGGGCAACGAACCGATGTTGTGCGTGCCGAACACGACGTCGACCCACGGGGCCCGCGACAGCACGGTGTCCTTGTCCTTCTGGGCGAGGCAGCCGCCGACGGCGATCTGCATACCCGGCCGGTCGGACTTGACCGGCGCGAGATGCGACAGGTTGCCGTACAGCTTGTTGTCGGCGTTCTCGCGGATGGCGCAGGTGTTGAAGACGACCAGATCGGCGGCGTCGTCCTCGGCCGCGCGCACGTACCCGGCGTCCTCGAGGAGACCGGCGATCCGCTCGGAATCGTGGACGTTCATCTGGCAGCCGTAGGTACGAACCTGATAGCTGCGCGCGGCGGGTGCTGCCTGCTCAGGCCGATCCGACAACTCGATACTCACTCTTACGAGGGTACGGGGCGCAAGCAAATCGACTCCCACAGGACACCCGGATGCACGTCGGCGGATAGGGTTCCCCAATGACCATTTCGCCGAGCAAGTCCGCGGACCCCGGGTCCAAGCCGATGATCGCGATGCGCGGGGTGCAGAAACACTTCGGGTCGTTGCACGTCCTCAAGGACATCGATCTCGAGGTGCCCGCCGGCCAGGTCGTGGTGGTCCTCGGACCCTCGGGTTCGGGCAAGTCCACCCTGTGCCGGACGATCAATCGCCTCGAGCCGATCGACGACGGCGAGATCCTCGTCGAGGGTCAGGTCCTGCCGGCCGAGGGCAAGGATCTCGCCCGCCTCCGCGCCGACGTCGGGATGGTCTTCCAGTCCTTCAACCTGTTCTCGCACAAGACAATTCTCGAGAACGTCACCCTCGCACCGATCAAGGTGCGCAAGAAGAGCAAGGACGAGGCCGGTAAGCGCGCCCTCGAACTGCTCGAACGGGTCGGCATCGCCAGCCAGAAGGACAAGTATCCCGCCCAGCTCTCCGGCGGCCAGCAGCAGCGGGTGGCCATCGCCCGCTCGCTGGCGATGGACCCCAAGATCATGCTGTTCGACGAGCCGACCTCGGCGCTCGATCCGGAGATGGTCAACGAGGTGCTCGACGTGATGGTGTCCCTCGCGAAAGAGGGCATGACGATGGTGGTCGTGACCCACGAGATGGGCTTCGCGCGCAAGGCCGCCGACCGCATCATCTTCATGGCCGACGGGGCGATCATCGAGGACTCCGATCCGGAGGCGTTCTTCAGCAACCCCTCGACCGACCGTGCCCGGGACTTCCTCGGCAAGATCCTGGGGCACTGACATGAGACAGGTACGCACCGCCGGGTTGATCCTGGCAGTCGGCGCACTGCTCGCCACCGTGCTGTCGGCGTGTGGCAGCACCGAACCCCGCAACCTGCTCGACTCCATCCGCGAGGGCTCGGTCGTGCTCGGCGTCAAGTTCGATCAGCCGGGTCTCGGTCTGTACGAGCCGGACGGCAACGTCGAGGGCTTCGACGCGTCTGTGTCGCGGTACGTGGTGAACCACATCGCCGACGACCTCGGTGTCCCCCATCCCGAGGTCACCTGGCGCGAGACGCCGTCGGCACGACGCGAGGCGATGATCGACAACGGCGAGGTCGACCTCATCGCGGCCACGTACTCGATCAACGCGGCCCGCTCGAAGAAGGTGTCCTTCGGCGGCCCCTATCTCGTCACCTATCAGGGCTTGATGGTGCGTGCCGACGACAACACGATCGACCAGCTCGCGGACCTCGACAAGGGCAAGAAGCTCTGCTCGGTGACCGGTTCGACGCCGGCGCAGAACGTCAAGGCACAGCTCCCCGCGGTGCAGTTGCAGGAGTACGACTCCTATTCGGCCTGTGTCGAGGCGCTGCGCCGCGACAAGGTCGACGCGGTGACCACCGACGAGGCGATCCTGGCCGGCTACTCCAACTTCTGGGAGGGCGAGTTCAAGCTCGTCGAGATGACCTACCTCAAGGACGCCTGCGTCAAGGACGCCCTGAAGACCGCGGGCAGCCCGTTCTCGACCGAGCGCTACGGCGTGGGGCTCGCCCTGGACGACACCGCCTCGCAGGACGCGGTGAACAAGGCGCTCGACGCCATGCTCGCGCCCGCGGTCGACGGCGAGTCGGCCTGGAACGCCGCATTGCGCGAGGCGCTCGGCAACCCCTACGTGGACGAGATCATCGCCCGTGCCGACCGGCCGGACTCGAAGTTCCCGTATCTCCCCGATCCCGGCGATCTCGACTTCCTCGACTCGCCCTCCACCCCGTGCCCGCCCGGGCTCCAGTGAGCGACGGAGCAACCGATGAATGACGTCTCTCTGTGGGAAAGCATGGGTCCCGAACTGTGGCCCGCCTTCTGGGTGACCATCCAGTTGACCTTCTACTCGGCGATCGGCTCGCTGGTCTGGGGCACGATCCTCGCCGCCATGCGCGTCTCCCCCGTGCCGGTGATGCGCGGATTCGCCGAGGTGTACGTGAACATCGTCCGGAACACACCCCTGACCCTGGTGGTGTTGTTCTGTGCGATCGGCCTGTATCAGAACCTGGGACTCACGTTCGCGCCGACGATCGCGTCGAACAACTTCTGGCTCGCCGTCCTGGCCTTCGTGCTGTACACGTCGACGTTCGTCTGTGAGACGTTGCGGTCGGGATTCAACACGGTCCCGCTCGGCCAGGCCGAGGCTGCTCGTTCCCTCGGTCTGTCATTCGCGCAGGTCTTCGGGATCATCGTGCTGCCGCAGGCGATCCGGTCGGTGATCGGTCCGCTGGGCAGCGTCCTGATCGCCCTCACCAAGAACACCACGGTCGCCTCGGTGATCGGTGTCGCCGAGGCGGCGGCCCTGATGAAGACCGAGATCGAGACCTACTCCGATCAGCTGTTCGTCATCTTCGGCGTCATCGCAGTCGGGTTCATGATCATCACACTCAGCGAGGGTGCCGTCTTCGGCTACCTCGCCAAGCGACTGGCGGTGAAACGATGAGTGCCGACTCGACCGTTCTCTACGACGCGCCGGGACCACGCGCCCGGGCCCGCAACCGCCTGCTCGCGATCGCCTTCCTCGCGATCCTGGCCGCCATCGCGATCTACGTGATCGTCGTCCTCGCCGCCAACGAACAGTTCACCGCCGAGAAGTGGTCGCCGTTCGTCACGTGGAGCACCTGGACCGGCTACATCTTGCCGGTCCTGTGGCGAACCCTGGCTGCCGCGGCGGTGTCCATCGTGCTGTCGCTGCTGCTCGGGGCCGTCCTGGGCATCGGTCGGCTCTCCGACCACCTGTGGGTGCGGACGCTCTCGGGGTTGTTCGTCGAGGTCTTCCGTGCCATCCCGGTGCTGATCCTGATGGTGTTCACGTGGTTCCTGTTCGCCATCTACGGCATCTTCCCGTCGTCGTTCCTGGCGTTCGCGGCCGTGGTCACCGGTCTGACCCTCTACAACGGGTCGGTCATGGCCGAGATCCTGCGGTCGGGAATCAACTCGCTGCCCAAGGGCCAGACCGAGGCGTCGATGGCACTGGGGCTGCGCAAGAGCCAGATGATGCGCATCGTCCTTCTGCCGCAAGCGATCACCGCGATGATGCCCGCGCTGATCTCGCAGATGGTCGTGGCATTGAAGGACAGCGCGCTGGGCTACATCATCGGGTACTCCGAGGTGGTGCGCAGCGGCCTGCTCTCGGCATCGCGCTACGGCAACTACATCCCCGCGCTGATCGTCGTCGCCATCATCATGATCCTGATCAACTTCGGGCTTTCGACCTTCGCCACCGCTCTCGAACGACGGCTTCGGCAAGGGCGCCGGTCGTCCGGGCGGCCCGCGGACCCCGAGGCGACGGAACTCGCAGCGTCGGAGAACATGCCGACCGGTAGGTAGTACGAGGTGAGGCGCTCAGCCGCTGCGAAGCGCACTGAGCGCCTCACCCACGACCTCGAAGGCGAGGGACTGGGAATACCCGCGCCGCACCAGCATCCCGACGAGGCGACGCATCGCCTTGTCACGCTCGGCGCGATCATCGCCGATACGGTCGACGACCGAGGGTGTGAGTTTGCGGGCCACCAGACCGGACGCGATCTCTCGTTCGTCGTCGGGGTCGATATCGGCCAGCGCCTCGGAGATGATCGACTCGTCGACGCCCTTGGTGCGCAATTCATGCCGTAGCGCCACGCGTCCCTTACCGGAATTGAGGTGCCGGGACCGCACCCACTCGGACGCGAACTCTTCGTCGTCGAGCAGCTTGTGCTGTTCCAGGCGTGCCATCACCTCGTCGACCACCTCGGGTTCGAAACCCTTGCGCGTCAGCCGATCCCGCATCTCTTGCCGAGAACGCGCACGGACCCCGAGCAGCCGCAACCCCGAGTCCCATGCGCTGGGTCCCTTGCGGTCGGGATCACTGTCCCGCCGCCTGCGCGTCTGCTCGGGGTCCGATGCCTCGCTCAAGAACTACCTCAGAATTCGACCGGGGCCGGGGCGATGTCGTCGGCGTCGACCGTGGCACCGATGCCCAGCTTCTCCTTGATCTTCTTCTCGATCTCGTCGCGGATGTCGACGTTCTCGAGGAGGAACTTACGGGCGTTCTCCTTGCCCTGACCGAGCTGATCGCCCTCGTAGGTGAACCACGAGCCGGACTTGCGGATGAAGCCCTCCGCCACGCCCATGTCGATCAGCGAACCCTCCTTGCTGATGCCCTGGCCGTAGAGGATGTCGAACTCGGCCTGCTTGAACGGCGGTGCGACCTTGTTCTTCACGACCTTGACGCGCGTCCGGTTACCGACCGCGTCTGTTCCGTCCTTCAGGGTCTCGATCCGACGGACGTCGAGACGCACCGAGGAGTAGAACTTCAACGCCTTACCGCCCGTGGTGGTCTCGGGCGAACCGAACATGACGCCGATCTTCTCGCGCAGCTGGTTGATGAAGATCGCGGTGGTCTTCGACTGGCTCAGTGCCGAGGTCATCTTGCGCAGCGCCTGGCTCATCAGACGGGCCTGCAGACCGACATGGCTGTCGCCCATCTCGCCCTCGATCTCGGCCTTGGGGACCAGCGCGGCCACCGAGTCGATGACCAGGATGTCGAGAGCGCCCGACCGGATCAGCATGTCCGCGATCTCGAGAGCCTGCTCACCGGTGTCGGGCTGGGACACCAGGAGCGCGTCGGTGTCGACACCGAGCTTGGCGGCGTAGTCGGGATCGAGTGCATGCTCGGCGTCGATGAACGCGGCGATGCCGCCCTGCGCCTGGGCATTGGCGACCGCGTGCAGGGCGACGGTCGTCTTACCCGACGACTCCGGGCCGTAGATCTCCACGACGCGGCCGCGGGGCAGCCCGCCGATGCCGAGGGCGACGTCGAGCGCGATCGACCCGGTGGGGATGATCTCGATCGGCTGACGGGTCTCCTCGCCGAGCCGCATCACCGAGCCCTTGCCGAAGTTCTTGTCGATCTGCGCGAGGGCGAGGTCGAGAGCCTTCTCGCGGTCTTGGGGCGCAGGTGCCATGGGAGTTCTCCTCGGTTGTGAGCCGGATTTCCGGCGGGCGGTCTGTGCGGTCCGGGCGTTCATGTGATGAAAGGTAGCCGGTGGGTCCGACAACTCTTCAGACGCAGACGCGGCCCGTGTGGTTCCGTCTGGTTTCACCTCTGGGCACCAGGATGGACGAACACCTGTTCGATGGCAAGTGCGACACGCGGTCGCGTGTCACCAGCGGTGGCGCGGCACGTCGAAGTCGCGACAGATCGCGACCCAGACGTCGCGCGGGTCGACCCCGTCGTCGATCGCCTGGGCGCCGGTACGGCCGCCGACATCGATCAGGATGTGATCGGACAGGATCGAATCCGCCGAGGGCACACCGAATTCGGCGGTCATCAGCTCGGTGAACTCGGTCAGACGCACGGGTCCAGCCTAGGGGACGACGCCAGGACCCGATGCGCCACCGCCACCGGGTCGACGACGTCGGTCACCGACTCCCCGATCGCGCCCGCGGCTCGGGCGTACGCCGGATCGTCGAGCACCGCGCGCACGGCCTCGGCGACGGCGACCGAGGTGACCGGGCGGACGACGCGGCCTGCGCCGGCACGCCGGATGCGCGTGGCGAGCTCCCACTGGTCTCCCCCGCCGGGCACCGCGACCACCGGCACCGATGCCGTCATCGCCTTGGCGAGGATGCCGTGCCCGGAACCGCAGATCAGCAGATCAGCGTGGGTGAGCACCTCGTCCTGCCGGCCAGCTCCGACGGTGATCAGTCGGCCGTCGAATCTCGCGAGGTCGGCGTCGGCCGGGTACCGCAGCCCGGAGACCACCACTCGAACCGTCCTGCCCAGCGAGGCGGGCGACAGCGCGTGGAGGGCCGCGCCGAGCATGTCGGCGGCACCGGTCTCGGCCGTCGACGGTGCGACGACGACGAGCGGATCGTCCCCGGCCGGCACGGCGAAGAGCTCGTCGGTCGGCTCCCACACCAGGGGCCCGACGAGATGCGCGGCCGCCGGCCAGTCCGGTCGCGGGACCTCGAGCCCGGGCAGGGTGGCGATCAGGCGCGCTGATGGCTCCGCATCGGCTGCGCCCAGACCGATCGAGCGTCGGGCGACCTCACGCTGCAGCACGCCCTGTCGGATCGACGACGCGGTGGCCGCCCGCATCAGTGTGTCGCGCAGCCGACCCCCGAAGCCACGGCCCGGCTCGAGTCCGGAACCGATCGGCGGCAATCCCCGGGACGGCCGGTACAGCGGATGCGGGGACAGCTCGAGCCACGGAAGGCCACCCAGCTGGGCAGCCCAGCCACCGCCCACCGTGATGACATCGGAGATGACGAGTTCGGTACCGGCCGACTGCATCGGCCCGACGAGTTGCCGGGCCATCCGGGCGGCACGTGCGCTCAGCTTGGCCCCTGCGTCGGTGTCGTCGTCGGAGTCCTCGGCACGCAATCCGGGCAGTTCGGCGATCTCGATCCCCCGGCGACGCGCGGCGTCCGACCACCCCAGGGAGGTGAACACGATCGGATCGTCACCGGCCGCGCGAAATCGTTCGGCGAGCGCGAAGGCCGGAAAAGCGTGCCCGGCGTCGGAACCCGCGACGATCGCGACGCGGACGGGCACGTCGCGACCGCCTTCCGGACGCGTCAGCTCGACCGCGTCAATTCTGCTGGGGCGGTTCGGTGGTCGGCGGCGCGGCCTGGGTCGCGGGCTTCTGCAGGCCGGGTGCGGTGGCACCGCCCGAGGGCAGCGCGTCGCCGCGCATGCTGGCGCGGATCTGCTCGAGGCGAGAGTGACCGGCCATCTGGACGCCGGCCTGCTCGACCTCCTGCATGCGGCCCTGGACGGAGTTCTTGGCCAGTTCGGCCGAACCGAGCGCGTTGGCGTAGCGGCGTTCGATCTTGTCGCGGACCTGATCCAGGCTCGGCGTGTTGCCGGGGACCGACAGTTCGCTCATCTGGTTGAGCGAGGCCGAGACCTGTTCCTGCATCTTGGCCTGCTCGAGCTGGCTGAGCAGCTTCGACCGCTCGGACAGCTTCTGCTGCAGGATCATCGCGTTGCGCTCGACGGCCTTCTTGGCCTGATCGGCGGCCTGCAGCGACTGATCGTGCAGGGACTTGAGATCCTCCACGCTCTGCTCGGCGGTCACGAGTTGCGCCGCGAACGCCTCGGCGGCATTGGTGTACTCGGTCGACTTCTGGGTGTCACCCGCCGCGGCGGCCTGGTCGGCCAGGGTCAGGGCCTGACGCGTGTTGGCCTGCAACCGTTCGATGTCCTCGAGCTGCCGGTTCAGCTTCATCTCGAGCTGGCGCTGGTTGCCGATCACCGAGGCCGCCTGCTGCGACAACGCCTGGTGCTGGCGCTGGGCGTCTTCGATGGCCTGCTGGATCTGGACCTTCGGGTCTGCGTGCTCGTCGATCTTCGCGTTGCCGAGTGCTGTGAGGTAGCGCCACAACTTCACGAACGGGTTCGCCATGCTCGTCGTACTCCATTCCGGGGTCTGAGAACTCTGGTGACCAATCTAGCGTCTGTGAGTCCCGGGTGATTCGGTGTCGTTCGGATGGTGCAAACCGGCGCCCGTCGGACCGTACACACGGCGTCCTTCGGCGGAACCGGGGATCAGGCAGCGGCCAGAGCCGTCGCATCACGCCGCCCGGTGGGCGCGGGGATGACGACCTTGGTCGCGGTCAGGCCGGCGTCTGCGGCATCCACACCGGCGGTGTCGCCCATCGGCTCGGCGCCGACCACGACCGGTTCGGCACCGGCCGGACGCATGGCGCTCCCGACCTCGAGGAGGAGGTCGGCGATCTCCACGTCGAGCGCATCGCAGATCGCGGCGAGCAGTTCGCTCGACGCCTCCTTCTGCCCGCGCTCGACTTCCGAGAGGTACCCCAGACTCACCCGCGCTCCGGTGGACACCTCGCGGAGGGTTCGGCCCTGTTGCGTGCGGACCCGACGCAGGCTGTCGCCGAGCGCCTCGCGTAAGAGCATCGCCATCGAGTCTCCTCCCTACTGACCTTCTCGCCACGCACACCTGACGGTGGCGCGTCTGCTGCCCTAGCCAACGCTTCGCGGCGTCGACGAGTTCCCGCAGACCGACCGGTGGGGTCACCGAAGCACCGTCTGGTCGACGATAGTCGAACTCAGCGGCCGCCGCCGGTTCCTCCCACAGCACGTCGTCGCGCTGCCGACGGTTGCGGTTCCGGATCATCGCGATCGGACCGGACCTTGATGGCCTGCCAGGTGTAGTCCAGCCCGGTGTAGATCGTCACCACCACCGCGAGTCCCATGAGGATGTCGGCGGCGACCTGCCACGGACCGCCCAGCGGGAGCAGGTAGAGGCCGATGGCGAGCGCCTGCAGCAGCGTCTTCAGCTTGCCGCCCCGGCTGGCCGGGATGACCTTGTGCCGCAACACCCAGAAACGCAGCGCGGTCACCCACACCTCGCGGGCGACGATCACCACGGTCACCCACCACGGCAGGATGCCGAGGATCGACAGGCCGACGAGCGCACCGCCGATCAGCGCCTTGTCCGCGATCGGGTCGGCGAGCTTCCCGAAGTCGGTGATCAGGCCACGCTGCCGGGCGATCATCCCGTCGTAGCGGTCGGTCAGCGCCGCGACACCGAAGACGATCGTCGCGATCGCGCGCCACAGCGTCGACTCACCGGACTCCATGAACAACGCCACGAGGAACACCGGGACCAGGACGATGCGGAAGACGGTGAGCGCGTTCGCGATGTTGACCACCGGCACCGGGTCGACCGGGTCGGTGATGTGATCGGGCCCGCGGCCGACGTTGGCGATGCCCTTCTCGTCGACGGCCCGCCTGATCCGGTCGGTCATGAGCTCGTCCCCGATCGCGGCGTCATGCCGCAGTTCGGGGCAGTCCTCATGTACACGCCCATCAGGGTATCGGCAGGCCCGGTGAACGTGGTGAACAGGTCGGTCCTGCGCGCCGCGCCGGCGTGGACGGCGCGCGCGCCGGACAGGACTAAAGTGGATTCCCATGCCCCCCGCCGAACACGTCGTCGTCCGTCGTGCGCGCACCTCCGACGTCCCGCGGATCAAAGAACTGATCGATCAGTACGCCGGCAAGATCCTGCTCGAGAAGAATCTCGTCACGCTCTACGAGTCCGTCCAGGAGTTCTGGGTCGCCGACATCGACGGGGTGGTCGTCGGTTGCGGTGCGCTGCACGTGCTCTGGGCCGACCTCGGCGAGGTCCGCACCGTCGCCGTCGACAACGCGCACGCCGGGCGGGGCATCGGCCACCTGCTCGTCGACCGGCTCATGGCGGTCGCGCGGGAGCTGCAGCTCTCGCGCGTCTTCGTGCTCACCTTCGAGACGACCTTCTTCGCACGCCACGGATTCGCCGAGATCCAGGGCACCCCCGTCACGCGGGAGGTCTTCGAGGAGATGTGCCGGTCGTACGACACCGGCGTCGCGGAATTTCTCGACCTCAGCTATGTCAAACCCAACACCCTGGGCAACACCCGGATGCTGGCAACCATCGAGCAGGAGTGACCATGCCGTTCTTCGCAGTGCAGTACACCTACCGTCCCGCCAAGGCCGCCCTGCGGGATCAGCACCGGCCACTGCATCGTGAGTGGCTCGCCGAGGAACACTCGGCCGGGAACGTGTTGATCGCCGGCCCGTACCCCGACGGTTCGGGCGCACTCATCGTCATCCGCGCCGCCGACCTCGAGGCGGCCGAGGCGTTCCTCGCCAATGATCCGTTCCAGGCCCATCAGGCAGTGGACGCCATCCGCATCGACGAGTGGACGCAGGTGTTCGGGCCGTTCCCGGCCTGACCCGCGTCCACCCGTCGATCCGGGACGGACCGACCGGTCAGAGGTCCTTGGTCTTCGGCGCCGGGGTGTCGGAGCCGGTCGGATCACCGGCGGACTCGACCTCCGGCGTCTTGGCCATCCCACGGCTCTTGATCAGGCTGGCCACCGTCGTGATCACCAGGACACCGAGGATCACCGACAACGACAGGGCCGTCGAGATCTCGGGGACCGCCACGTGCTCGCCGCCGTTGATGAATCCCAGGGTGTTCTCGTGCAGGGCGTGCAGCACCAACTTGACGCCGATGAACGCGAGGATGATCGACAGGCCGATGGACAGGTAGACGAGACGATCGAGCAGTCCACCGATGAGGAAGAACAGCTGACGCAGACCCATCAGCGCGAACGCGTTGGCGGTGAAGACGAGGTAGGGCTCGGACGTGAGTCCGTAGATCGCCGGGATCGAGTCGAGCGCGAACAGGACGTCGGTGAAGCCGATGACGATGAGGACCATCAGCATCGGGGTCGCGAGGCGCTTGCCGTTGACGCGGGTGAACAGCTTGTCGCGGTCGTACGAGTCATGCGTGCGCAGGTAGCGCTTCACAAAGCGCTCGAGGCGCGTCTCGCGCTCCTCCTCGTGCTCGACCGGGTCGTCGCTCTCGCGGAGCAGCTTGACGGCGGTGAAGATCAGGAACGCGCCGAACAGATAGAACACCCAGCTGTAGGCGTTGATCGCGGCGGCGCCGACGGCGATGAAGATGCCGCGCATGACCAGGGCCATCAGGATGCCCAGCAGCAGGACCTTCTGCTGGTACTCCTTGGGCACCGCGAACTTCGCCATGATGATGACGAAGACGAACAGGTTGTCCACCGAGAGGGCCTTCTCGGTGACGTACCCGGCGAAGTACTCACCGCCGAAGGTGGAACCCCAGTTCCACCAGACGAAGAGACCGAAGATGACGGCGAAGCCGATGTAGACCGCCGACCAGATGCCCGACTCCTTCAGCGACGGCGCGTGGGGCACGCGCACGTGGGTGAAGAAGTCGAACACGAACAGTCCGAGGATCACCGCACAGGTGATCAGCCATACGGACAGCGACACATCCATTCCATACCTCCAGCAGGCAGCATGAGCTGACGAGCCAGAGGTCTCTCCCACCGAACGGGGGCCGACGCTCCGGGTCCCGGCCGCGACGATGATCGGCATCGTCGGGGGTCGTGACCGTATTGACGGAGACGCCGCTTTGGGGATACTCCCCTCATGGATCTTCGGCCACCATATACAAACCGCCGGTGACGCGCAGAAACCGCTGGTCAGGCGAATGCGTCAGGTGTCGGAACTGTCCGTTTCGCCGTCCCCGCCGGTGATGGAGGCGATCACGCCGGCGAGATCGTCGGGCTTGACGAGCACCTCCCGCGCCTTCGATCCCTCGCTGGGTCCGACCACTCCACGCGTCTCCATCAGGTCCATCAGCCGGCCGGCCTTCGCGAAACCGACCCGCAGCTTGCGCTGCAGCATCGACGTCGAGCCGAACTGACTCGACACGACCAGTTCGATGGCCTGCAGGAGATCGTCGAGGTCGTTGCCGATGTCGCTGTCGATGTCCTTCTTGTCGCCGGCCTTCGCCGCGGTGACGCCCTCGGTGTACTCCGGCTCGGCCTGCTCCTTGGAGAAGTCGACGACCGCCGCGATCTCCTCGTCGGTGATGTAGGCGCCCTGCATGCGGATCGGCTTGTTGGCGCCCATCGGCAGGAACAACCCGTCGCCCATGCCGATCAGCTTCTCCGCACCCGGCTGGTCCAGGATGACGCGTGAGTCGGTCAGCGACGACGTCGCGAACGCCAGCCGCGACGGCACGTTGGTCTTGATCAGACCGGTGACCACGTCGACCGACGGGCGCTGCGTCGCGAGCACCAGGTGGATACCGGCGGCGCGCGCCTTCTGGGTGATCCGCACGATGGCGTCCTCGACGTCGCGCGGCGCGGTCATCATCAGGTCGGCGAGCTCGTCGACGATGGCCAGGATGTACGGGTACGGCTTGTAGACGCGTTCGCTGCCCAGCGGGGCGGTGATGTCACCGGACCGGACCTTCGAGTTGAAGTCGTCGATGTGACGCACGCGCGAGGCCTTCATGTCCTGGTAGCGCTGCTCCATCTCCTCGACGAGCCACGCCAGGGCCGCGGCGGCCTTCTTGGGCTGGGTGATGATCGGCGTGATGAGGTGCGGGATCCCCTCGTATGGGGTGAGCTCGACCATCTTCGGGTCGATGAGGATCATCCGCACCTGCTCCGGGGTCGCCCGGCTGAGCAGCGAGACGAGCATCGAGTTGACGAAGCTCGACTTGCCCGAACCGGTCGAACCGGCGACGAGCAGGTGCGGCATCTTCGCCAGGTTCGCGCTGACGAAATCACCCTCGATGTCCTTGCCGAGGCCGATCACCAACGGATGCTTGTCTTTTCGGGTCGACGGCGAGTTCAGCACATCGGCGAGGCGGACCATCTCGCGGTCGGAGTTGGGGACCTCGATGCCGACCGCGGACTTGCCGGGGATGGGCGCGAGCAGGCGGACGTTGTCCGTCGCCGCGGCGTAGGCGATGTTGCGCTGCAGCGCAGTGATCTTCTCGACCTTCACGCCCGGGCCGAGTTCGATCTCGTAGCGCGTGACGGTCGGGCCGCGGGTGTATCCGGTCACCGCGGCATCGATCTTGAACTGCTCGAGCACCCCGGTCATCCGGTCGATCATGTCGTCGTTGGCGCTGCTGCCCATCTTGGGCGGATCGCCCTCGAGGAGCAGATCAGGCGGCGGCAGTCGATAGTCCCCGTCGCCCGTCGGGTCCGACGGGATGAACGCCTCGTCGTCCGCACTCTCGTCCGCGGGGTCGGGCTGGGGTTCCGGTTCGGGTGCTGGGCGCGGTGCCGGCCGCGCGGTCGCCCGCCGGGCGGGGGTGGTACGGGTACGGGGGCTCGGTGCGATCACCTCGGTGACCTGATCGGTGACTCCACCGGGGGCATCCGCGAAATTCTCGGTGACGGCCTCCTCGAGCGGTGCGGCGTCGGCGACGTCGGTGGGCTTGCGCCGCGCCGTTCGTCCCGAGGTCCGCGCGGGCGTCGAGTCCGGCGGGTAGTTGTCGTACGGGTTCGACGAGTACGGGCGGCGCCGGGACCGCGATGCGAGGGCGTCGGAATCCCAGCGGTCCGACTCGGCGTCCGCATCGCCGCCGGCCGGATCGCCGAAGTCGGGATCCTCGTAGTTCTCGGCGTCGGTGTCCCACGCCTCCGCGTCCCACTCGTCGTCGTCCCAGGGCGCGTCGTCGGCGCGCCCCACCCCGAGACCGAGGTAGCCCGCGGCGGCGTCCACCACCTCGCGGACGGTTCGTCCACTGAGGATGAGCACGCCGAATGCCATGCACAGCAACAAGATCGGGACGGACACCCAGGCGGTGACACCCGCCGTCAACGGTGTGCCGACGGCGAAACCGACGAACCCGGCGGCCTCGGAACGGCCCGGGAGATCAACCGGCGCCCCGGCGACGAGGTGCATCAGACCCAGCAGCGGCAGGACCACGAGGAATCCGCCCGCCAGGTAGCGACCGCGTCGCTCCGGAGCAGCCGGGCGTCGCATCAGGACGACGGCCAGCGCGAGCAGACCGACCGGCACGACCACCGCCGCGGTGCCGATCACCGCACGGATGAGGGCTTCGATGAAGGCGCCCACCGGGCCGGCCGCGCCGAACCAGACGCTGGCACCGACGAGCAGGCCGAAGGCCAGGAGTCCGAGCGCGATTCCGTCACGTCGATGGGTGTGACCGCCGGCGCGGGGCCGACCACGCTCGTCCACCCCGGCGTCGTCGTCGAACAGGTCCGCATCGAAGTCCGCGTCGTCGCCGTCGTCGAACTCCCCGACCACATCCGTGCGCGGCCCGCGCCCGACGCCCGAACCCGCCCGTGCGGCACTTCCGACTCCGCGCGCGAACAGCGACCACCCGGCGCCGATGCCCTTGCCGACCGCGGACGCCCCGGCCGCGGCGACCGACCGGCGATGCAGGTCCACCGACTCGGCGGGCGCCGATCGTGCAGTGGAGCGGGAGCCGCCTCGCGAGGCCCCGGCCTTCGACCTCGTGGTACCGCCGCTCTTCGGCTTGCCGGTGGACTTGCCGCTCCTCGAGGCGCCACCCTTCGAACCGCTCGTCGAGCGCCGGCCGGCGGTCGGATTCCCCGAGGTCGAACTCCCGCGCGTCGAGCCACCGCGTGCGGAACCGCCGCGTGTGGAGCCGGCGGCGCCGCGCGAAGAGGACGCGCGCGTACCCGTGCTTGCCTTCGAAGCCATACGGACAGACTAGTGGGCGGCGATCACATCAGTCACACGGGCAACACGGACAACGGGGTACGTGTCGAAGTTGTGACCGCTTTACAGACCCCGGGAACTCGCTCGGACACCTGAGATCGCCGAGTCGTCGCCGGTGAAGGTGACGTCGACGGGGGAACGACCGAACGCGAAGAGCACCAGCTCACCGATCCGGCCGGTGACGACGACCTCCTCGCCCGATCCCGCGGTGACGAGGTCCTCACCGTCGGGGGTACGCAGCGTCACCCGGGCCGGGACCTTCTTGAGCGTCATCTTGCCCATCGACTTCGCCGGAGTGCGCAGCTCCGCCTCGAGTTCCGGGGTCAGCGCCCGCGGGGTCCAGGGGCCGTCGGGATCGGCGCCGCCGCGCAGGACGTCCTCGTGGTGGACGAACATCTCGGCCAGATTGGCGAATCGGTCGACCAGTTTGAACGGCGAGAAGACCGGTGGCCCCGACGCCAGCAGCGCGAGTTGCTCATCCCAGTCCTTCGACGTCGCCTGGACCCGCACTTTCTCGGTGTGGCCGGCGAAGGCGGGGATGAGGATGCCCGGGCCGGTGTCGGGTCGTCGCTCGCGGACGACGAGATGGGCCAGGAGGTCGCGGGTGGTCCAACCCTCACACAGGGTGGGCGCGTCGGGACCCACCTTCGCGAGGGTCTCGACGAGGGCTGCTCTTTCGTTCTGTGCACCGGTCACACGACCACGGTAGCGACATCACCGGGAATTCGTTCCTTGGCGCCGGTCAGTCCCCCACCGCGATGACCGTGGGCACGATCATCGGCCGGCGACGGTAGGCGGTCGACACCCAGCGCCCGACCGCTCGCCGGATCCCCTGGGCGATCCGATGCGTGTCGGAGACGCCCTCGGCGGCCAACGAATCGAGCGTCTGGTTGACGATGTTCGCCGCCTCCTTGAGCGCGTCGGGGTCATCGGAGAATCCGCGGCCGGAGACCTCGGGCGTGCTCACTGCCCGGCCCGTCGCCACGTCCACGGCCACCGTGATGGCGATGAAGCCGCCCTCACCCAACACGAGGCGTTCGGAGAGCGTCGACTCCCCCACGTCGCCGACCGAGAGGCCGTCGACGTAGACGTGCCCGACCGGAACCCGTCCGACGATGTCGGCCCGACCGTCGACGAGGTCGACCACGACGCCGTCCTCGGCGAGGACCACCCGGTCCTCGGGCACACCGGTCGCGACCGCGAGTGCGGCGTTAGCACGCAGGTGCCGCCATTCGCCGTGCACGGGCATCGCATTCGAGGGGCGCACCGCGTTGTAGAGGTAGAGGAGCTCGCCGGCCGACGCGTGGCCCGAGACGTGGACCTTCGCGCTCTGCTGGGTGATGACGGTCGCGCCGCGCTTGGCGAGACCGTTGACGACGGCGAACACCGAGTTCTCGTTGCCCGGGATGAGCGAGGACGCCAGCACGACGAGGTCGTCGGCCCGGATGTTGATCTGCCGGTGCTCGCCGCGTGCCATCCGCGAGAGCGCCGACAGCGGCTCACCCTGCGAACCGGTGGAGATCAGCACGACGCGATGGTCCGGCAGGCTCGCGGCGGTGTCGAGGTCGACGACGACGCCGTCGGGGACCGAGAGGTAACCGAGGTCCTGCGCGATCTGCATGTTGCGCACCATCGAACGGCCGACGAAGGTCACCCGCCTGTTGTGGGTGTGGGCGACGTCGATGATCTGCTGGATGCGATGGACGTGGCTGGCGAACGACGCCACGATGACGCGCTGCTTGGCCTTGCCGATGACCTGGTCGAGAACCCCGCCGATCTGGCGTTCGGGAGTGACGAAGCCCGGCACCTCCGCATTGGTCGAGTCCACCAGGAACAGGTCGACGCCCTCGTCACCGAGTCGGCTGAAACCGGCGAGGTCGGTCAGGCGGCCGTCGAGCGGGAGCTGGTCGAGCTTGATGTCGCCGGTGTGCAGCACCACGCCGGCGGGGGTCCGGATCGCCACCGCGAGCGCGTCGGGAATCGAGTGGTTGACCGCGAAGTACTCGCACTCGAACGGGCCGTGCGAGGTCTTCTGACCTTCGACGACCTCGACGAGCTTGGGCCGCAGGCGATGCTCGCGACACTTGGCCTCGACCAGGGCGAGCGTGAACTTCGCACCGATCACCGGGATGTCGCTGCGGAGCCGGAGCAGGAACGGCAGGGCGCCGATGTGGTCCTCGTGGCCGTGGGTCAGGATCACCGCGTCGACGTCGTCCATGCGGTCTTCGATGTAGCGGAAGTCCGGCAAGATCAGGTCCACACCCGGCTGTGCGTCCTCGGGGAACAGCACACCGCAGTCGACGATCAGCAGACGACCGTTGTACTCGAAGACGGTCATGTTGCGGCCGATCTCGCCGATACCGCCGAGAGCCACCACGCGCAGACCGCCCTTGGGCAGCCGTCGGGGTGTGCCCAACCGGTCGACGGGGGCCGGGGTCGCCGGCTCGGTCCGACGCCCACCGCGGGCATCACCGCGTTCGTGACGCGGCCGGCGGGTGTTCGACGCGGGGTTCGCCGGACGCTTGGCCGCATGCTTCGGGGCGGTCGCGTCAGAGATGGCGGGTGGGGCGGGCGGCGTGGCCACGGCCGGCGGCGGACTGGGCGGGCCGGCCTTGCGGGCGGCGGCCCGGCGTCGGGTGCGGGGGCGGTCGGTGCCGGCGTCAGGGCCGGTGGTGTCGTTGTCGGTCATCAGATCAGCACACCCGCCGCGCGCAGATCCACGATCAGTTCCTCGATCTGCGCCGGGTTCGCGGGCACCTGCGGCAGGCGCGGGTCGCCGACCTCCAGCCCGAGGATGCGCAGTGCCGCCTTGACCATCGTGACCCCGCCGAGCCGGCCCATGGCGTTGACCAGCGGGAGCATCGAGGTGTTGATCGCCCGGGCGGCGTGCAGATCCCCCTTCTCGACGGCGATCTGCATGTCCCGCAACCGATCCGGGACGAGGTGACCGATGACGCTGACGTACCCGGTGGCACCGATCGAGAGCCACGGCAGGTTGAGCGCGTCCTCACCGGAGAGGTACTCGAGGCTGGTGCTCGCGATCAGACCGGCCGCCGAGTGCAGGTCGCCCTTGGCGTCCTTGACCCCGCGGATGTTGGGGTGTTCGGCGAGAGCGAGCATCGTCTCGTTCATGATCGGGACGACCGACCGTGGCGGGATGTCGTAGAGCAGGACCGGCAACGCGGTGGCGTCGGCGACGGTCCGGAAGTGCGCGAGGAGGCCGGCCTGAGGCGGCTTCGAGTAGTACGGGGTCACGACGAGGAGCGCGTGGGCGCCGATCTTCTCGGACTCGATCGCGAACCGAACGCTCTCGGCGGTGTCGTAACTGCCTGCGCCCTGGGTGATCCGGGCCCGGTCGCCCACCGCATCGAGGACGACCCGGAGCAGCTCGAGCTTCTCCGGCACCGTGGTGGTCGGCGACTCGCCGGTGGTACCGGACACGACCAGCCCGTCACAGCCCTTGGAGACCAGGTGGTCGGCGAGGACGGCCGCCTTGTCCAGATCGAGGCTTCCGTCCGTGCGGAAGGGGGTGACCATCGCAACCACGTTCGTCCCGAAGGGATGCTCGTGCAGCGGTTCCTGGACTGCGTTCATGGTGCTCAAGGCTACCGCCTCCCTGTCCGTGACGATCCTCACCCTTCCAGCACGAACGGTGAGGTCGCGACCTCGGTCCCGTCGGCCAGGGTGCCGATCTCGAAATCACCGAACACGGTGGGCGCCACGCGCATCAGCTGGCGTAGGCATTCCACCGCCAGCTGGCGGATCTCGACGTCGGCGTGCTCGGTGGCACGCATGCCGACGAAGTGCCGCCAGGCCCGGTGGTTGCCGGTGACGACGATCTTGGTCTCGGTGGCGTTCGGCAGCACGGACCGAGCGGCCTGACGTGCCTGTTTCCGACGCAGGATGGCGTTGGGGACGTCGGCGAACTTCGCCTCGAGCGCCGCGAGGAGTTCGGTGTAGGCGGCCCGGCTGGCGTCGGTCGCCGCGGTGAACAGGTCCTCGAGTTCGGGATCGCCCACGATCGCGGGCGGCGCCACGACGTTCGAGTCGTGCTCGGGGACGAACCGCTGGGACAGTTGCGAGTACGAGAAGTGCCGGTGCCGGATCAGCTCGTGGGTGCACGACCGCGAGATGCCGCTGATGTAGAAGGTGACCGAGGCGTGCTCGAGCAGCGACAGGTGCCCGACCTCGAGGATATGCCGCAGATAGCCGGCATTCGTCGCGGTGCGCGGGTTCGGCTTGTCCCAGCTCTGGTAGCACGCCCGACCGGCGAACTCGACGAGCGCCTCACCACCCTCGGCGTCGGTGCTCCACGGCACGTCCTCCGGCGGGGTGAACTGGGTCATCGCCACCATCTGCACCTTCAGCGGCACCAATTCGGACACGCATGTCTCCTGTCGTCCCTCACGTACGGCCACACCTCCGCGTGCCCTGCGGTACCCGATTCTCCCCCACCGCCTCCGTACCGCACCTTCGGGCTGTGCCCGCGGGTAGAGTCCCTGGGGCGTGCTCGACGACCGGGGGTGGGATGCGATGACGACACGACGCGATTTCCTGCGCACCGGTACGGTCGTGACCGGGACCGCGCTCGCCGCACCCGCAGTCGTCGCCCACGCGGCACCGCGGTCGCCCGAGTCCTCGTCCGCGCGCGTCTTCGCCCATGGCATCGCTTCGGGCGACCCTCTTCCGAATGCCGTCATCCTCTGGACCCGCATCACCCCGACCCCGGCGGCGACGCCCGGTTCCGGGATCGGACCGGAGAGTCTGGTTCGCTGGGAGGTCGCCGGTGATCCCGGGTTCGGGACTGAAGTGGCGTCGGGCCAGACCCGCACCTCGGCCGACGCCGACCACACGGTGAAGGTCGATGTCACCGGCCTGGCCCCGCGGACCCGGTACCACTACCGCTTCACCGTCGTGTCCGGCCCGGCGGCCGGTGCGGTGTCGCCGGTGGGGCGGACGCGCACCGCGCCCGCGGCCGGCGCCGACGTCGCGAAGATCCGTTTCGGCGTCGTCTCGTGCGCCAACTGGGAGGCCGGTTACTTCGCCGCCTACCGTCATCTGGCCGCGCAGCCCGCACTCGACGCGGTTGTCCATCTCGGCGACTACTTCTACGAGTACGAGACCGGCCGCTACACCGGCAAGACCGGAACCGTTCGGGCGCACGAGCCCCGGCACGAGATCATCACGTTGCGCGACTACCGAACTCGCCACGCGCAGTACAAGACCGACCCGGATCTGGCCGCATTGCACCGGGAACAGCCGTTCATCTGCATCTGGGACGACCACGAGTCGTCGAACGACTCGTGGTCGGGCGGCGCGGAGAATCACCAACCGGGCGAGGGGTCCTGGGCCGCGCGGCGCACCGCGGCGCTACGCGCCTACGCCGAGTGGATGCCGATCCGCCCCGCCGTCGACACCGCGGGCCGGCATCTGTTCCGCAGGCTCCGCTTCGGCCGTCTGCTCGAGTTGTCCATGCTCGATCTGCGCTCCTATCGCGACCTGCAGGTCAGCGCGCGGTCGGCGGCCATCGACGATCCCGCCCGCTCGATCCTCGGCCGCGCGCAGATGTCGTGGCTGACCAACGGACTCACGTCGTCGGAGACCCGCTGGAAGATCGTCGGCAATCCGGTGATGATCGCCCCCGTGCTGATCCCCCCGCTGGATCCGCAGACGACCGGGGCGGTCACCGCACTGCTGGGCATCCCGCGTGAGGGTATCCCGTACAACGCCGACCAGTGGGACGGTTACGCGGCCGATCGCCGGCGGTTGCTGGAATCGCTCCGCCGCGATCGTGTGGACAACGTCGTGTTCATCACCGGCGACATCCACTCGTCGTGGGCCTGCGACATCCCGGCCGACCCGGCGAATTACCCCGGCGGCGGGAGTGTCGCGACCGAACTGGTCGGCACGTCGATCACGTCCACCAACATCGACGACATGCTGAACGTGCCCGCCAACACCGCGGGGGTCGCCGTGTCCTCGGCCTTCGGTGCCACCAACCACCACGTGCGCTGGAGCGAGTTCGACGCGCACGGCTACTCGGTCCTGACCGTGACCCCGGCGGCCACCCAGATGGACTGGTATTTCGTGCACGACAAGACGAACCCGCGGTCGGGCCAGTACTACGCGAAGTCCTACCGGGTCGCCAGCGGCACCCAGCGGGTCGTCCCGGCGGGCGGGCCCGCGGTCTAGCTGCCGGTGTCGACCTGATCGAGCAGCGCCGACAGCTTGGCGTGGGTGTCGGGCCAGCCGTGGACCGCGATCGAGGTGATCCCGAGGGCCTTGACCGGGTAGTCGTTGCCGCCTTCGTCGAGCCGGTCGCCGAAGAACAGGATGTCGCTGGTGCCGAGTCCGAGGATGTCCATCAACTTCAGTGCGCCATAGGCCTTGTCGATGCCCTTCTTGGTGACATCCACCGACGTCGAACCGCCACTGCGCACCTCGAGGTCGGGAAGTCGCTCGGCAGCGTAGGCGCGCAGTGACTCCTTCTTCGCCCCGTCGGGGTCCCAGGCCGCCTTCGCATCGACCGGGGCTTTCTGGCCCAGCGCGCTGAAGGTGATCTGGCTGCCGCGGTCCTCGAGGATGTCACCCCACGTCTCGCTCGCCCACAGGCCGAGTTCCCGAGCGCCGGTCTCCAGCACGTCGAGAGTGCGCTGCTTCTCGTCGTCGGTGAGGAATTCCGCGTAGACCGTCTCCCACTCGTCGCCGGACCATCGCACGTACTGGGTTCCGCAGGTCGGCATGAGGTGGAGGTTCCCGACGCTGTCGAAACTGCCCAGCCGCGCGAGCACCTGCTTCTGGAACTGGGTGAAGTTGCCGCCGGAGATGATGCAGCCCAGGCTCACGTCGAGCATGCGACGCAGGAGTTCGACCATCTTGTCGTCGAGCGGGCTCTTCGACGGCGCCAGGGTGTCGTCGAGATCGAACATCACCAATCGGTAGTCGTTGCCCTCATACGACACGGTCATCTCTTCGTCTCCCATCGTTGTCGTGAACTTCTGATCTCCAGGATTGCATCAACCGGTGCACAGCACCCGCCGTGACTCACCCACCGTGCGCGAGGCGTTGCAGGTCGGGCGCGAGGTCCCCGCGCCCGCCCACGACGACGTCGTCGAGGTCCTGCCAGCCGGCGAAGTTCCGCAGATCCGCGGACAGCCGCTCGGCGACGAGATCCCGGGGATGCCCCGGTTCGCAGTACGCCCCGAGGACCAGGAGGGTGCGGTTCTTGCGGTCGGCCTTCAGGTCCACGCGCGCCGCGATGTCGGTGCCCAACAGGTACGGCAGCACGTAATAGCCGTGCACGCGTTTGTGTTCGGGCACATAGATCTCGATGCGGTAGTGGAAGTCGAAGAGACGCTCGGCCCGCGGACGGAAGAAGACCAGCGGGTCGAACGGCGACAGGATGGCCGAGGTGTCGACGCGTCGCGGCATCGCTGCGCCCGCGGCCAGGCAGGCGGGGTCGCGCCAGCCGTCCACGGAGATCTCCCGCAGCGCCCCGCTCTCGACGAGTTCGGCGACCGCGGGTCGCGCGTCGGCCGGCCGGAGCCGGTAGTAGTCCGCCAGATCGGCGACGGTCGCGACTCCGAGTGCCTGTGCGGCGCGGCTGACGAGTTCACGGTGCGCCTCGGCGCGGCTGGGTCGCTGCGCGAGAATGTCGGCGCCGACGACCCGTTCGGTGAGGTCGTAGTGGCGCACGAAGTTGCCGTTGCGCACGGCGGACAGGTCACCTGCGGCGAACATGGCCTCGCACAGGTGCTTGACCTCACCCCGCTGCCACCAGCTGCCCGCGGCGCCGGGCGCCCGTTCGATGCCCAATTCCGCTTCGATGGCGCGGGGCGTGGTCGCGCCCACCGCCTCGATCACCGCCCGGACGTCACCCACCAGAGAACGGTTGCGACGCATCACGTCTCGCGTGTGCCGATACCGACCATCGGCGAATTCGTCCATCCGCCAGCGGAAGAGCGGCCAGTCGGCCACCGGGATCAGCGCGGCCTCGTGCGCCCAGTATTCGACGAGCAACCGCTGACTCCGCCCGGGTTGCCACGCGGCGCGGTGCAGCAGATCGGGGTCGTAGGGGCCGAGCCGGGAGTATAGCGGCATGTAGTGGGCTCGCGCGGCGATGTTGACCGAGTCCATCTGCAGGAGCCTGGTCCGGCCGACGACCCGCTTCAGGTGCGCCATGGTGGGTGCCGCGGCGGGCCGGCGGTCGGTGAAACCCTGTGCGGCCAGCGCGGTTCGGCGCGCCTGAGCCGGCGAGAGACGATCCGGCGGCATCAGGCCTGCCGGGTCCGCCGGTAGTCGACGAATCGGTACGAGATCCCGCTCGTCGAGGTCTGCCACTCGCCACGGACCGCCACCGTCCAGTCGTCGGTGATCTCCGGCGCATGCGCGTCGGCACCGTCGACCTCGACGTCGATCTCTGTCACGCACAGTTCGGTGGCGAATTCCATTGCCAGCCGGTAGATCTCGCCACCACCGATGACCCCGATATAGTCGCCGCCGGCCAGCTCGAGCGCGTCGGCGACCGACCCCGCGACCGTCGCCCCGTCGGCGGACCATCCCGCGTCGCGCGTGACCACCACATTGGTACGGCCGGGCAGCGGCCGAAAGCGCGGCGGCAGCGAATCCCAGGTCTTGCGGCCCATGACAACCGGGTGCCCGACCGTCAGTTCCTTGAACCGAGCCACGTCTTCGGGGACCCGCCACGGGATCGTGTTGTCCCGGCCGATCGCCCCGCCACGTCCCTGCGCCCAGACCAGCCGCACCTGGCGCGACCCCTCCCCTGCGAGGTCGGACGTCACACTGCCACCGGGGCTTTGATCCCGGGGTGGGACTGATAATCGACGATGGCGATGTCGTCGTACTCGTAGTCGAAGATCGAGTCCCGCTTGCGCAGTTCCAGTTTCGGATACGGATACGGCTCGCGCGACAGTTGCAGCGTGACCTGGTCGACGTGGTTGTCGTAGATGTGGCAGTCGCCGCCGGTCCACACGAACTCGCCGACCTCGAGGCCCGCCTGCTGGGCCATCATGTGGGTCAGCAGCGCATACGACGCGATGTTGAAGGGGACCCCGAGAAACAGATCGGCGCTGCGCTGGTACAGCTGGCACGACAGTTTGCCGTCGGCGACGTAGAACTGGAAGAACGCATGGCAGGGCGGCAAGGCCATCTGCGGGATCTCCCCCACGTTCCACGCGGACACGATGTTCCGGCGCGAATCGGGGTTGGTCTTGAGCAATTCCAGCGCGGCCGAGATCTGGTCGATGTGCTCGCCCGACGGGGTCGGCCAGCTCCGCCACTGCACCCCGTAGACGGGTCCGAGTTCACCGTTCTCGTCGGCCCATTCGTCCCAGATGCTCACCCCGCGGTCCTGCAGCCACCGCACGTTGGAATCACCGCGCAGGAACCACAGCAACTCGTAGACGATCGACTTCAGGTGCACCTTCTTGGTGGTGATCAGCGGGAAGCCCTCGGCGAGGTCGTAGCGCAACTGTCGACCGAACAGGCTGCGTGTCCCGGTTCCCGTGCGGTCGGCCTTCGGCGTCCCCGTCTCCATGACGAGGCTCAACAGGTCCTCGTACGGTGTCGGGATGGTCCCGGTCGCTGAGATGTCGCGGATCGCCGTACTCACGGGGGACAGTCTACGGCCCGACCCGCACCACAGCTCGGAGGTGGCACCTCCACCCGACCCGCGGGTCTACGACGGGCGCTGCGCCGTCCCGTCGCCGAACCGCACCTCGAGGACAGTGGCCGGCGTGCGCGGCGGTTCGCCGGGCGGATGGATGCCCTGCGCCTCCAGAACCGGGTGCACCGCGGGGTGGACCACCTTCTCGAGGGACGCGTAACAGCTCTCCTCGGACTCCCACACGTCGAGGTAGCTCACGGTCGAGTCCGCGTTCTCGATCGCCACGTGGACCAGTAACCCCGGCATCGGGGTCTCCCCTATCCGGTCGGCGATCTCCCCGTACATCTCGGCGTTGATCGGGACGTCCTGGGTCCAGGCGAAGAATGCCATCGCGCACCTCTTATTTCATCCGACTCGGTATCGGATCAATTGACGTGCACCTAGACTAGGTCCGATGTCCGAGGCAGTCAATGAGCAATTACCCGAACAACGTCCCCGCAAGTACGACGCCAGCCGTCGGCGCGCGGCCGCAGCGCGGACCCGGGTGCACATCCTCGACGCTGCGCGCGAACTGTTCGTGACACGTGGGTATGCCGCGACCACCGTCGCCGAGATCGCCCGGCGAGCGGGTGTCGTGCCCGACACGGTCTACACCGCGGTGGGCCGTAAGCCCGTCCTGTTCCGGGAGCTGATCGAGCTCGCACTGTCCGGCACCGATCAGCCGGTTCCAGGTGCACAGCGCGACTACGTCGCCCGCATGCAGGCAGAGGCCGACGCGCGTCGCAAGCTGGCCGTGTACGCCGAGGCGGTCACCGACATCCAGGGCCGCCTCGCACCGCTGTTCCTCGTACTGCGCGATGCCGCAGCCCTCGACCCCAACCTCCGCGAGCTGTGGGACGAGATCACTCGCCGTCGTGCCGACAACATGCGATTGCTCGCCATTGACCTAGCGTCAACGGGCGGCACTCGGACAGACCTGACCGTCGACGAGATCGCCGACATCGTCTGGACGATGAACTCCACCGAGTACTACTCGATGCTCGTGACCGATCGCGACTGGTCGGCGGACCGCTTCAGGCAGTGGCTTTTCGATGCGTGGTGCCGACTGCTCTTGGCCGATCCCGCCGACCGCTGACTCACGCACGACCGTGTGGCTGCTGTGGCACATGTGATTCGACCGGTACTCTCCTCCCGTGGCCCCACGCAGCACCACCCGTGCCAATCGCTACGCGAAGCGACGTCGCAAGCGTGTCGCCTCACGCGACAACGACCTCACCGACGCCCAGTGGCTGGCGCTGCAGGAGGCGTGGGGTGGGTGCGCGTACTGCGGGGCCATCGGTGTCGCACTGCAGCGCGACTGCATGCTCGCCATCTCCCGGGGCGGCCGGTACACCGTCGCCAACGTCGTGCCCTGCTGTGGTTCGTGCAACGCCAGCAAGTGCAATTCCGAGGTCACGACGTGGATGCGGCGCAAGAAGCTCGACGAGAAGGCGTTCCTGGTCCGGCAATTCGAGGTGAGCAGGCAACTCGCCGGCGCCGTGGACCCGGTCGACTGATCAGCCGGCTCGCGCCTGCTGGCGAACCCGGCCGGTCGACCATCGCCGGCTACGCCGCTGACCTTTCGAGGTCGACACCGGAAGAATTGCGTTCCTTCCATTCCCATACCGCGTAAAGCACTTCGGTGGTGTACCCCAGATCCATCCGACCCCCACCGATCGGGACCGTCGCCTCCACACCCACCCGCCAATCGGGCCGCCACCCAGCAGGTCTCACCGTCGGCGGAGCCACCTCGATCTCGACCCCGCCCGAGCCGTGAAACGTAAACCGCTGCAACCCATGCGCAGTGATCGAGAACTCACCCCGATGCAACGACCGATGACACGACCCACACAACAAAATCAGATTGTCCGGATCCGTCCGCCCACCCACCGACCACCACCGCACATGATGAGCATGCAGATGACGCGTCCGACCACACCCCGGCATCTGACAACACCGATCCCGCACAAACAGCGCCCGCACCAACGCCTTGTTCGGCGCACGCCTACGACGCCCCACACCCAATAACGCCAGCTTCCCCGGCTGCCCGGGAACCCTGCGACTCACCACATCTCGAGTCGACGCGCCGCACCGAGCCTCGGCCATCTCCTCCTCAGACAACGCCGGACCATCATCGAGATGAGCCTGCTCCACCCCCTCACCGGCATGAATGAGGATCTCCGCACCCGGCGCAACATCAGGCATCGCGATCCCGCCATGCACCATGTCGGCCATCGTCACCACCGCCGGCGCCACATTCGACGGCACCTGCCGCCACAGATCCCGCCGCCGCGCCGGAACCACCTCCGAATCCTCTGACTCTGAACCGGATTCAGTGTTCCGCGGAACACTCCCAACGGTAGGCAGATCCGGGTCATCGCAGGTCCGGGTGCGTTCATATTCCGCCCGCACCGTCCCAGCAAGGAACCGCGCCCCATCCAACGGACTCAACCGCAATGACACCGACAACGACCCGTCGGCATTCCATTTCCACCGACCGGTCGACTCCACCGGCGGCTTACTCTCTTCTACGCCACGGTTGCGGTCGATCTGGCCCATCGCCCGCACCGCCCGATCCAACTGGCTCGCCGTGCACGATAACGCCAGATTCACCAACTCCTGATCCCGCTCCGGCGTCGCCACCCGCGTCAACGCCCGGACCTTCGAATACGACAACCGACCTTCGCCAAAGGCCTTGCGGATCACCGGCAACTCTCGTATCGCCTTGGCGACCCTCACATGCTTATGCGCCGTTCGCGGTGCGATGCCGGCCTTCCACGACAACCAGTGCGCCAACGAATGAATCCCGGGCCCCCGCCACGACTCCCGCTCATCCAGTTCCGCCACCAGTTCGAGGAAATCCGCTGTCAGCGCCGTGATCTGCGCGGCATATCCCAGCACCCGCGCCTCGAGCACCTCATCCGTCAATGAGACCGGATCCGCACCATCGAACATCGACGACACATCTCCACCGAAACGAAAAGCACTGACCCCCACAGCAACCCCCTGAACCGGACGAGAAGTACAGGAACAAGGTATCGCCAGGCACCGACAATTCCTCGAGCCCCAATCCAAGGTTCAGAGTGTTCCGCGGAACACTCGCGAGCTACCCCATCAACCCCGCGGCGACGGTCGCGCCGAATTTCCAGCACGCGTCTCGGGCTTTCTTGGCCGGGGCGCCGGAGACGATGACGTGCTCGGCGGCCTTGGTCCAGCCGAGTCCTGGATCGGGGTCCGTTCCTCTGATCCTAATACCCGAGGTACAAGCTTTCACCCCGGCACGTACTCGCGGCGGTCCACCGCAAGGAAGATCCAGATGTCCTCGACCGGGACACGCAACTAGTCATCGACGACGCTCAGCCATGCGGCGATTCGTCTGCCGCACCTCAGGCGTACCACCGCCCCACTGCCCACGACGGGCCTTCGCCCGGTTGCCATCTCGAGGGTTCCAAGACTGCTTCCATGAACGTCTGCGCACCATCGGGGTCATGAACTGGCCAAGGCGGGACGCTGAGTGTCGCCGCGATCATCGTCTCGGGACTCTCGTAAGTGAATTCGTGTGACGCGGCGACCATCTCGAAGTTGATCTGACGGGCCTCGTCAGTGGTCAGCGTGTACGGCGGAGGCAGTGGATGAAGCTCCCTCACCCCAAGCACCAATAGTCGGTGCGGTCCCACCGGAAAGATCACATGCGACGATCGTGACGATCGTGCGAGTACGGAATTCTATACAGTGCACACACCCAAGGCAGCGCCCTACTCACAATTTTCGCACGGCCAAAACGATTGACCGGCGGAGGTACACCCTCGGAACATGGTGATGCTTCTTCCCCACCCCACCCGCAGCAGCCTGCCGCTTGGACTCCGCAATCTCGGCGTCCGACGTCCATCGGTGAGGGAAAACGTCCCT
The DNA here is from genome assembly GCF_001698225.1 of Gordonia terrae. NCBI lineage: Bacteria > Bacillati > Actinomycetota > Actinomycetes > Mycobacteriales > Gordoniaceae > Gordonia > Gordonia terrae. Next base: position 2,481,248 of record NZ_CP016594.1, on the reverse strand, counting down.
GTAAGCTCACCCCGCCATCAACCCCGCCGCGACCGTCGCACCCAACTCCCAGCACGCTTCGCGGTCGTCCTTGCTCGGCGAACCGGAGACGATGACGTACTCGGCGGCCTTGGTCCAGCCGAGGCCGGAGGTGATCGAATCGACCGCTCGCACAGCACCTTCGGTGCCCTGATTGCCGTGGAGGTACAGCCCGAACGGCCGGCCCTGGGTCGAGTCGAGGATCTGGTAGTAGCTGACGTCGAAGGCGTGTTTCAGTGCGCCGCTGATGTATCCGAGATTGGCGGGCGTGCCGAGGAGGTACCCGTCGGCGTCGAGGAAGTCGGAGGCGGTGACGGCGAGCGCGGCTCGTCGGATCACCTCGACGCCCTCGATCTCGGGGTCGGTCGCGCCGGACACGACGGCCTCGAACATCTCCTGGCACGCCGGTGACGGGGTGTGGTGGACGATCAGCAGCCGGCTCACCGGGCTACTGTTCCCGGCCGTGGTACTGGGCGACAGCCCGCTTCATCATCGAGCGGGCGCGGGTGCGGTCGCCGGCGTAGTCGTAGGCACGGGCGATGCGGTAGGTGTTGCGCCAGTCGTTCGGGTCGGCCTCCCACTCGGCCTTCACCTGAGCGAAGAGTTCGTCGGCCGCGTCGCGCTCCATGCGGCCCGAAGCCCGGTGCGGGAGTTGGGAGATGTCGAGTTCGCGACCCTCGTCGGCCATGATCGCCGCGAGCTTCTGATGCTCGAGGCCGGCGCGCAGCGTCGCGTAGATCAGCCAGGCCCCGATCAGCGGTAGGGCGATGACCCCGACGCCCAACCCGATGCCCGCGACGGACCCCGAACCGATCAACTGGATGCCGCGCCATCCGAGCAGTACGAAGTAGACGATCAGCGCCACCACCAGGAACGCGATCATCCAGACGATCGGACGCGAGTCCTTTGTGCGCGGACCGAGTCGCGGTGCGCCACCCTCGGTGTCGTCGTCGTGGGCTGGTCCGGTCTGCGGTCCGTCGGGAGTCATCGGTTCAGAGATCCATCAGTTCTTCGAGCCCGATGGTCAGCCCGGGTCGGTCGGCGATGCTACGCACACCGAGCAGCACCCCGGGCGCGAAGGACGCCCGGTCGAGGGAGTCGTGCCGAATGGTCAGCGTCTCACCGGCGGTGCCGAGCAGCACCTCCTGGTGTGCGACGAGTCCGGCGAGCCGTACCGAGTGGACGCGCACGTCGTCGACGACAGCGCCGCGGGCGCCGTCGAGTTCCTCGGTCGTGGCGTCGGGGCTCCGTCCGACACCGGCCTCGGCCCGCGCCCGCCCGATCAGCTCTGCCGTCCGATAGGCGGTACCCGACGGCGCGTCGGCCTTGTGCGGGTGGTGCAACTCGATCACCTCGACCGACTCGTAGTACTTGGCGGCCTGCGCGGCGAAACGCATCGACAGCACGGCGCCGATCGCGAAGTTGGGTGCGATGAGGACGCCCACGCCGGGGTTGTCCGACAGCCAGCCACGGACCGTGTCCAGTCGTTCCTCGGTGAATCCGGTGGTGCCGACGACGGCGTGAATCCCGTTGGCGATGAGGAACCTCAGGTTGTCCATCACCACATCGGGGTGGGTGAAGTCGACGACGACCTGGGTCTCGGTGTCGGTGAAGAACTCCAGGGAGTCCCCCTTGTCGACGCCCACGGTGTAGGTGAGGTCGTCGGCGTTCTCGACCGCGGCGACGATCGCCTGCCCGACCTTGCCCTGGCTGCCCAGGACGCCCACCTTGATACCGCTCATGTCCACCCTCTTCGTCTCGACAAATGCCGGAGCCCAGTCTAGTGGCGCGGCGCACTCAGAAGATCGGCGCGCCCCCGCGGCGGTGCTCGAACACCAGGGACGTCGTCGTTCCGGCGACCTCGCGCCGCCCGTTGAGTCGTTCGACGAACTGCCGCAGCGCCTCGGTGTCGGCGGCGGCCACATGCAACAGGTAGTCGTCGGTGCCGGCGAGGAAGAACACGTCGATCACCTCGTCGTGGGTGGCGATCTCGCCGACGAACTGCCGGATCCGCCCGCGCGCGTCGGACTGCAGGCTGACGGCGACCATCGCGCGCAACGGACGTCCCAGCGCGGCCGGGTCGACATCGGCGAAAAAGCCGCGGATGATGCCGAGTTCGACGAGCCTCCGCAGACGCCCATGGCAGGTCGACGCGGCGATGCCGACGCGCTGGGCCAGTTCGCTGTTGGGCATCCGCGCATCCGACTGCAGCAGTCGCAGCAGTTCCCGGTCCGTCGCGTCGAGGTCGCCCGTCCGAAAATCCTTCGGCGTCGCGGGCATCGCATGCTCTCCGATCACAGAATCGTCGGCGAATCCCGACTGTCGAGAATATTCTTCAGTCGCATTGTGACATGATCGACGTTCCTTCACGCTGGAATCAGTTCATCGAGGAACATTCAGGAGACGCAACCAGTACGGAGTCACCATGCGTATCGGCATCCCCACCGAGATCAAGAACCACGAGTACCGGGTGGCCATCACCCCGGCCGGCGTCGCCGAACTCCACCATCGCGGTCACGACGTCGTGATCCAGGCCGGTGCGGGTGAGGGCTCGGCGATTCCCGACAACGATTTCAAGGCCGCGGGCGCTCAGATCCTGGGATCGGCCGCCGAGGTGTGGGAGCAGGCCGATCTGCTGCTGAAGGTCAAGGAACCGATCGCCTCCGAGTTCCCGCTGATGCGCCGGGATCAGACCCTGTTCACCTACCTTCACCTCGCGGCGGGCCGAGAGTGCACACAGGCACTGCTTGCCTCGGGCATCACCTCCATCGCCTACGAGATGGTCCGCAGCGCCGACGGTGCACTCCCCCTCCTGGCCCCGATGAGCGAGGTCGCCGGACGCCTCGCACCACAGGTGGGCGCCTACCACCTGATGCGTTCGGCGGGTGGCCGGGGCGTACTGATGGGCGGCGTCCCGGGAACCGAGCCCGCCGACGTCGTCGTTCTCGGCGGTGGCGTCAGCGGCGTCAACGCGGCCCAGATCGCGTTCGGCATGGGCGCCCAGGTCACCGTCTTCGACATCGACATCGCCAAACTGCGGGCCATCGACGCCCGCTTCGGCGGTCGCGTGCACACCCGGTACAGCACGGCACTCGCGATCGAGGCCGCCGTCGTCGACGCTGACCTGGTGATCGGAGCCGTTCTCGTCCCGGGTGCCAAGGCACCGGTCCTCGTCTCGAACAGCACTGTCGCCCGGATGAAGCCGGGCGCGGTGCTCGTCGACGTCGCGATCGACCAGGGTGGTTGTTTCGAAGACTCCCGGCCCACCACGCATGATGATCCGACCTTCGCCGTCCACGAGACCGTCTTCTACTGCGTCGCGAACATGCCCGGCAATGTCGCGCGTACGTCGACCCAGGCGCTCACCGGCGCCACCCTCCCGCACGTCCTCCGGCTGGCCGATTCGGGACCGGCGAAGGCGTGCGCGGCCGACACGGCACTCGCCTCGGGGCTGAGCACGCGAGACGGCGAACTGTTCACCGCGGAGGTCGGCGCCGCACTCGATCTGGAAGTGTCGCCTAACCCCTTCGCGCACAACTGAGCACAAGCGGTCAGAAGGTCAGCGTCGTGGTGCCTCGACGTCGCGCACGCCAGCCATAGCGTCGCTCGGTCATCGATCCGTGGCCGTCGTGCCCGACCCGCAGAAGGGTCGATGCCCGGGTGCCGTATCCGGGGATGTTGATGAACATCGACGACAGCGCCGCCTCGGCCTGTGGGCCGACGCCGGTGTCGGGCAGCCTCGCCGGGTCCGGCCGATCCTGGTCGGCCAGCATGGCGAAGTAGGACTCGTCCAGGGTGGCGGCGTCTGGATCGGCGCCCTCCGCCTCGACCAGCTCACCCAACGCCGCCGCACCGTCGACAACCTTCGGCCAGTCGTTGTCCAGGGCCCCGTTGGAGAGACCGTGCACACCGTCGGCGACCCGCTCGGCGCGCGGCTCCGGCCAGTTCGTCATCCACCACAGCTCGTTCCGATCGGCGACGAGCAGATTGACCGGGTCGTACGCGGCAGCGTCGTCGACGACCCGGTGCGCGTACACCTTCGGATCGTCGTCACCGACCAGATAGTCCACCGGAAGCTGTCCGCGCGAACGGATTCCGGTTCGTCGAGCCGGACCGACGCGGACGTTCGTGACCATCGCCACCCGGTCGGGCGTCTCCGCCGAGACGGCCATCCACGTCCCGCCGGCGACGGCATCGCGACCCCCGAGGATCGGCAGGTCGTCCCAGTGCGACAGCGCGAACGTGCGGCGGCGGTGCTGCTCGTCCCGGTTGGCGGCCACGATCAGACGCCGGGTGGGGTGGGCGTTCCACGCGAAGAGGATCAGACACATCGGGTTTCAGGTCACCTGCTCGGGTCCGGGGAGGAGTCGGCTCATGGTGGACATCCGCCGCTGCACACCGGCGATCTCGCGGACCGCCTGCCCGAGGAGGCTGCGGTCCAGCGGGGACAACTGTCTGACGTCGAACCGATCGCCGGGCGGGTCGCCGTTGTCGAACTGCGCGACCTGATATCGCAGTCGGACGCGCTGCAACACGTCGAAGACCTCGATGAGCATCGACGCCTGCTCGTCCGGCAGCATCTCGCTGCCGGACGCCGCGCGCAGACGGCCCCGGGTGTCGACGTCGGTCGAACCGACACTGACCGCAGCCCATCGCGCGATGTTGACCAGCGGTGTGACCGCATGCTTCTTGATGTCGACGACGTTGCCCCGCCCGGTCAGCACATCACGCCGAGAGCGCAACCGGGCGCGCGTCGACAGAGTCTCGGCCAGAAGCAGATTCATCGTCCTCGGGTCACGCCGCAGGCCGGCGATCATCGCCACCGCCGGCGTCGCCGACGACGCGACGCCCCCGCGGACCGGCCGGCCGTCGAGCATCAGCGACGTGAAGATCATCCCCTTGCCCGCGAGCGGGTCGTCGATCCAGCCCCGCGCCGCCGCCTGCCACTGCGAGTGCGTCCGCGCGAACAGCGGCTTCGACGCGAGGGCGCCGTTGGCGTCGACCCGCAGTCCGGCCTTCCGCAACACCTCGTCGACCTCGCCGAACGCCGTCCGGTACCGATCGATCTCGTCGGCGACCGAATCATCGAGAGAGACAGCCGAATCCACGTCGGAGCTCAAGACCGGTTCCCGACGGGCGGTGCTACCCAGCGACAGCCAGGTGAACGCCGCCGGATCGAGTTCGGGATGGGCGGCGAGGACGACATCGAGCGCACGACCGACGACCGAGTCGACGATCAGGGACGCCGCGCGGGTGATCTCGTACGGCGGCCGGTCGCGGCGCACCAGGTCGGCGACGAACTGCGGCAGTCGGCGCGCGTGCCCCTGCAGCTCGTCGACGTCGATCGACCGCCGGATCTGTTCGCGCAGAGGAATTCCGGCGCCCGCCGGGTCCGCGACGAAATCGCCCGGACCGACGACACCGACCACATCGCCGTCGGCGTCGCACACCGGGACGATCGAGAGGTCACGATCGACGAGTTCGGTCAGGACGTCCACGGCGGCCGCCCCGGCATCGACGACGAACGCCGGCTCCGTCACGATCTCCCCGACCTCGGTGTCGACGCTGCGCCCGGCCGCGACCACCTCGGCCCGGATGTCGCCGTCGGTCAGCACACCGTGGCGTCGGTCCGGCAGCGGGATGACCACATAATCCTGTCCGCGCTCGGTCATCAGCGAGGCCGCCTGACGAACGGTCATGTCGGCCCGGCCGATCACCGGTGCGGTGCGCAGGAGTTCGGCGACGGCGCGCGCGGCGGAGACGTCACCGGCGTCCCGACGGCGCGCGACCGTCAGCTGCACCTTCTCCTCACCGGACATCTCTGCAGAGTCTAGGCGCGCGTCGCGACCGACCGGGCCGTCGGCCGGTCGGATGATTCCGCGTCGGGCCGGACACCACAGGACCCGTGCGGCACTCCAACGGAGCAGACACCCGCTCGGAGCAAAGGACACCCCGATGATCAAGCCTCACGTCGCCGCCGCGACCACTCTGCTGGCCGCTCTGGCCGTGGCGCTGGGCACCACCGCCCCAGCCGCCGCCATCACCCCCGAGTACGCCGACACCCTCACCGCGGGCCAGGGCATCCTGATCGGCGACGGCCTGTGCTCCATCGGATTCTTCGGGACCAACGACGACGGCGACCGTCTCGCCGTCACGGCCGGGCACTGCGCCGAGGGCGTCGGCGACGAGGTCACCACCACCGACGGCGAGCCGATCGGCGAGGTGGTGGAGTGGAAGGACGACGGAGGCACCGCAGACGGGTCGATCACCCTCGCCGATCCGCGCGGTTACACCGTCATCGCGATCGACGATGACTGGGATGTGGACCCGGTGTTCGTGACGGCGGCCGATCCCGAGGTCGGCGATCCGGTGGCCAAGACCGGTGAACGCACCGGCACGACCGTCGGCACCGTGACGGGACTGCTGCATCAGGACGCGGCACCCGAACACCGGCTCGTCAACGCCGAGCTCGTCGTCCTGGGCGGCGACTCCGGGTCGCCCTGGTACCAGGAGACCCGCGCCGGCCGGTACGTCCTCGTCGGGATCTCCTCGAGCGGGAACTTCGGTACCCAGAACCCCGACCAGGCGATCTCGACGGCCCAGACCATCGAGGGTCTGTACGAGCAGATCGCCGGCTCCGGAACGGCCTGGACCGACGGATTCGAGATCTGGTTCGACGAACCCGATCGTCGGTAGAGCCACGACACGGCGAAGGGGCCCGCCGTCCGCATGGACGACGGGCCCCTTCCGGACCCACTCGGTGTCAGATCAGGCGTCTGCGGTGGCTGCCTCGGCAGCCGGTGCCTCCGCCTTGTCGGCGTCGTCGTCGACCGGGACGAGGCTGATCTTGCCGCGCTCGTCGATGTCGGCGATCTCCACGCGGAGCTTGGAGCCCACGTTCACGACGTCCTCGACCTTGTTGATGCGCTTGCCCTTGCCGAGCTTCGAGATGTGCACCAGGCCGTCGCGACCCGGCAGCAGCGACACGAACGCACCGAACGCGGTGGTCTTGACGACGGTGCCGAGGAAACGCTCCCCGACCTTCGGCAGCTGCGGGTTCGCGATCGCGTTGATGCGGTCGATCGCGGCCTGCGCGGACGGGCCGTCGGCGGCGCCGACGAACACGGTGCCGTCGTCCTCGATGGAGACGTTCGCGCCGGTCTCCTCGGTGATGCCGTTGATCGTCTTGCCCTTGGGGCCGATCAGCTCACCGATCTTGTCCATCGGGATCTTGATGGTGGTGATCCGCGGCGCGAACGGGCTCATCTCGTCCGGCTCGTCGATGGCCTCGGCCATGACGTCGAGGATGGTCAGCCGGGCGTCCTTGGCCTGGCTGAGCGCACCCGCGAGCACCTGCGACGGGATGCCGTCGAGCTTGGTGTCGAGCTGCAGCGCGGTCACGAAGTCCTTGGTGCCCGCGACCTTGAAGTCCATGTCGCCGAAGGCATCCTCGGCGCCGAGGATGTCGGTCAGTGCGACATAACGGGTTTCGCCGTCGACGGTGTCGGAGACGAGGCCCATGGCGATACCGGCCACCGGGGCGCGCAGCGGCACACCGGCATTCAGCAGCGACATGGTCGACGCGCAGACCGAACCCATCGAGGTCGAACCGTTGGAGCTCAATGCCTCGGAGACCTGACGGATCGCGTACGGGAAGTCCTCGACACTCGGCAACACCGGCACCAGGGCACGCTCGGCGAGCGCGCCGTGGCCGATCTCGCGACGCTTGGGCGAACCGACGCGGCCGGTCTCACCGGTCGAGTACGGCGGGAAGTTGTAGTGGTGCATGTACCGCTTCGACGTCTCGGGTCCGAGCGAGTCGATCTGCTGCGCCATCTTGACCATGTCGAGGGTGGTGACACCCATGATCTGGGTCTCGCCGCGCTCGAACAGCGCGCTGCCGTGCGCACGCGGGATGATGGCGACCTCGGCCGACAGCGCGCGGATGTCGGTGATGCCGCGACCGTCGATGCGGAAGTGGTCGGTCAGGATGCGCTGGCGCACGAGCTTCTTGGTCAGCGACCGGTAGGCGCCGCCGATCTCCTTCTCGCGACCCTCGAACTGCTCGCCGAGCTGGGCCAGGATGTCGGCCTTGAGCTCGTCGGTCTTGTCGTCGCGCTCCTGCTTGCCCGCGATCGTCAGGATCTCCGACAGGCGATCGGTGGCAGCGGCGGCCACGGCGTCGTAGACGTCCGACTGGTACGGCGGGTACAGCGGGAACTCGGCGGTCTCCTTGGCCGCGGCGGCGGCCAGGGACTTCTGCGCCTCGCAGAGGCGGGCGATGAACGGCTTGGCGGCTTCGAGGCCCTCGGCCACGATCGCCTCGGTCGGCGCCTGTGCGCCACCGGCGACGAGGTCGATGACATTGTCGGTGGCCTCTGCCTCGACCATCATGATCGCGACGTCGGCGGTGTCACCGGAGCCGGCGACGATGCGGCCCGCGACGACCATGTCGAACACGGCGCCCTCGAGCTGCTCGACGGTCGGGAACGCGACCCACTGTCCGGCCTTGTTCTCCTCGGTCGGGATGAGCGCGACGCGCACGCCGCCGACGGGGCCGGAGAACGGCAGGCCGGCGAGCTGGGTCGAGGCCGACGCGGCGTTGATCGCGACGACGTCGTAGAGGTCGTTGGGGTTGAGCGAGAGGACGGTCACGACGACCTGGATCTCGTTGCGGAGACCGTCGACGAACGACGGGCGCAGCGGACGGTCGATGAGGCGACAGGTCAGGATCGCGTCGGTCGAGGGGCGGCCCTCTCGACGGAAGAACGATCCGGGGATGCGTCCGGCGGCGTACATCCGCTCCTCGACGTCCACGGTGAGCGGGAAGAAGTCGAAGTGCTCCTTCGGGTGCTTCGACGCCGCGGTGGTCGAGAGCAGCATGTTCTCGTCGTCGAGGTAGGCGGTGACCGACCCGGCGGCCTGCAGCGCGAGCCGTCCGGTCTCGAACCGGATCGTGCGGCTGCCGAAGCTCCCGTTGTCGATGACGGCGGTCGCCTCGGTGATGGCGTCGTCGTAGTCGTCGGCGAAGTCTTCGGTCGTGTTCACATCTGTCATGTGGGGTGGAATCCCTTCGTAGCGGCTGCCGGTGGCGGCCGTCTGACGCGGCCACGCGGAGTCGGCCGCTTGTGCGGTTGGGGGTGGTCATCGCGGAGGTGCGCAGCACGTACTCACATGCCGCATCGAGCGGACATGTCCTCGAAGAGCGCACGCGCGGATCGGACCGACCCAGAACGCGCCGAGAATGTGCGGCAGCACGGTGAATGGCGCAGCGTATCTGCGCCGGATGAGTGCTCAGACGGCCTTCGATCGAAGCGGCCGGAATCCTGCGCGCCCGGGGATTGCCCGGGCGAGGTTTCCGGCGGCCACTACCGAGGACCGATCTGGCTGGTCGTTCCGTACTGCCTCGAGTTCCGGCACGATCCGTCTGTCAGCGTATCACCGCCGACTGTCAATACCTCAATACGACAAACAGGCATACGACAAACCGGCCGCCCCCGGATTCGGGGGCGGCCGGTCGAAGTCGTGGGATCAGCGACGCAGGCCGAGGCGCTCGATGAGCGAACGGTAGCGGTTGATGTCGACCTTGGCGACGTACTTGAGCAGACGACGACGGCGTCCGACCAGCAGGAGCAGACCGCGCCGGCTGTGGTGGTCGTGCTTGTGCTGCTTCAGGTGCTCGGTGAGGTCGGTGATGCGCTTGGTCAGCATCGCGACCTGGGCCTCGGGCGAACCGGTGTCGGTCTCGTGCAGACCGTACTCGGCGAGGATTTCCTTCTTCTGCTCGACAGTCAAAGCCATGGAGATACTCCTGTTTCTCAGTACCGCGTCCGAAACGACAACGATGCGCCACCGCGGACTGCAGCAACACCGACTGATCAGGCTACAGCCCGAGTGGGACGCGGCCCAAATCGGCGCCGGGAGCGCAGCGAGCGGGCCGTGGACCCTCAGCTCTCGGCCGCGGCCAGGATCTCCCTGGTCTTCGTGACGTCGTCACCCATCGCGGTGATCAGATCGTCGACGCCGTCGAACTGCTCCATGCCACGGATGCGATGGACGAAGTCGACGGCGACGTGCTGGCCGTACAGATCGGCACTCTTGTCGAGCACGAACGCCTCGACGGTGCGAGTCCGGCCGGAGAACGTCGGATTGGTGCCCACCGACACCGCGGCCTCGTACCGCTCCCCCGGCTCGACCTCGCCGACGACCGGACCGGCGCCGAGGATCGTGAACCAGGCGGCGTAGACGCCGTCGGCCGGGATGGCGGCGTACATCGGCGGCGCCACATTGGCCGTCGGGTAGCCCAGGTCGCGGCCGCGGCCGTCGCCGCGCACCACGACGCCCTCGACCCGATGCGGCCGACCGAGCGCCTCGGTGGCACGGTCCACGTCACCGGCCGCGACACAGGAACGGATGTAGGTCGACGAGAACGTCACCGCGTGTTCACCGAACAGCGACACCGATTCCACCGAGAAGCCGAATTTCCCACCGAGTTCGGCGAGCTTGGACACGTCCCCGGCCGCCTTGCGACCGAAGGTGAAGTTGTCGCCGACCACCACGACGGCGGCGTGCAGCGTCTCCACGAGGATGTCGTGGGCGAAGTCCTTCGGCGACCGGGCGGCGAGTTCGGGGGTGAACGGCATGACGCAGAAGACGTCGATGCCGAGTTCCTCGGCCAGCTCGGCGCGCCGCGTCAGCGTCGTCAGTTGCGGCGGATGGGATCCCGGCCGGACCACCTCGGACGGATGCGGATCGAATGTCATCAGCACCGCCGGCACCCCGTGCTCCTTCGCCGCCGTGGTGGCGGCGCTGATGAGCTCGGCGTGTCCCCGGTGGACACCGTCGAAGACACCGATGGTGACCACGCACCGTCCCCAGTCCGCGGGGATGTCGTCCAGACCTCGCCATCGCAACACGCGACCAGACTACGGGCACCCGGTGTTCCAAACCACCACCGCCACTCGCGTTTGCGGTGGGGTTAAGCTCTTGGTCATGCCTCGGGGATCGGATCGTCCGGTGACAGAACTGTCACAGGTGACCCAGGACTATCTCAAAGTGATCTGGACCAGCCAGGAGTGGGAGGACGTCAAGGTCACCACCAAGCTGCTGGCCCAGTCCCTCGGTGTGTCCGCATCCACCGCTTCGGAGGCGATCCGCAAGCTCGCCGACCAGGGATTCGTCTCCCACGAACCGTACGGCGCGGTCACCCTGACCGACGAGGGTCGATCCGCGGCCATCCTGATGGTGCGCCGCCATCGTCTGATCGAGACCTTCCTGGTGCGCGAACTCGGATACCGGTGGGACGAGGTGCACGATGAGGCGGAGATCCTCGAGCACGCGGTCTCCGACCGTCTGATGGCCCGGCTGGACGCGAAACTCGGTTTCCCCGACCGGGATCCACATGGTGACCCGATCCCCGCCCTGGACGGCACGATCCCCGCGCCGGACGCGGCCCTGCTCGCCGACCTGGATGTGGGGGCGTCGGGCGCCATCGCCCGGATCTCCGACACCGATCCCGAGATGCTGCGCTACTTCGATCAGGTGGGCGTCGCGCTCGACTGCGTGGTGACCGTCGCCGAGAAACGCCCGTTCGCGGGCACGATCTCGGTGTCGCTCGACGATGCCGATCCGATCGACCTCGGCGACATCGCCGCGCGCGCCATCTTCGTCGTCCCGCGCGCCTGACCCGGTCCGGGAGCGCGGTCACCGGCGTCAGCGCAGCGTCGCCGGCCGGACCACCATCACCGAACTCGCGCGACGACCCTTCTCCTGGATCAGCGCGATCGCCTGCTCCCGCGGGTCGACGACGACATAGATCTCCTTGCGTCCGATCGGCTCCAGCCACCGTCCCTGACTGATCGACTCGGCCTCGTCGTCGTCGATGTCCCGGCGCGGGAACGAGATCTTGACCGCCTCGTCGATGTCGAGGCTGACGCGCGGCTCCTCGCGCACGTCGTCGAGCGTGCGCGCATGGTCGAGGGTGAACGGGCCGACCGCGGTCCGGCGGAGTTCGGTGAGGTGCCCGCCGAGTTCCAGGGCGGCGCCGAGATCGCGTGCCAGTGACCGGATGTAGGTACCCGACGAACAGTCCACCACCACATCGAGATCGACGAACTCCCCGTCGCGCCGGGTGGCGAGCAGCTCGAAGCGGGACACGGTGACCGGGCGCGCCGCGAGGTCGAAGTCGGCGCCGGTACGCACGAGCGCGTGCGCCCGTCGGCCGTCGACCTTGATCGCGCTGACCTTCGCCGGGACCTGCTGGATGTCACCGGTGAGTTCGACCATCGCCGTGGCGATCTCGGTATCGGACACCCCGGATGCGTCCGCGGTGGAGAGGATCTCCCCCTCGCGGTCGTCGGTCGTCGTGGACGCACCGAGCCGGATCGTCGCCGTGTAGGACTTCGTGGTCAGCGACAACAGACCGAGAAGTTTTGTGGCCCTCTCGATCCCGACGACCAGGACGCCGGTCGCCATCGGGTCGAGGGTGCCCGCATGGCCGACGCGGCGGGTGTTGAAGATCTTCCGGCAGCGCGAGACGACGTCGTGGCTCGTCATACCGGCCGGCTTGTCGACGACGAGCAGCCCGGCGTTCTCGATGGTTGCGTCGGCCACGTCAGGTCAGCGCGATCGTGGTGGTGATGATGCCCCGCTCGACCAGCCAGCGACCGGAGAACTCGAGCAGCGGCGGCCCCCCGTCTGTCGCGGCCGGGTCGATGAGGATGCGCGAGGTGAACGTGCCCGACGTCGGGGTGGACTGCTCGAAGGTGATGTGCGCGTCCTCGAAACCCAGCCAGCGCTTGGCGACCGGGAACCATGCCTTGTAGGTGGCCTCCTTGGCACAGAACAGCAATCGGTCCCAGTGCAGGTCGCCCGATCGCGTCGCGAGGACCTCCCGCTCCGCGGGCAGACTGGTGTGCTCGAGCACGCCGTCGGGCAGGGCGTCGTGCGGTTCGGCGTCGATGCCGAGGGAACGCACCGACATCGCGTATGCCACGGTCGCGGCGCGGTAGCCGTCGCAGTGTGTGAGACTCCCGACGATCCCGGCCGGCCAGACGGGTGCACCCTTGTCGCCCTTGAGGATCGGGACCGGCTCGTGACCGAGCTCGCCCAGCGCCTGGCGGGCGCAGTGCCGGACGGTGGTGAACTCGCGGCGGCGCTTCTCCACCGCACGCGCGATCAGGCTCTGCTCGGCCGGCATCAGGATCAGACCGGGCGGGTCGGCGAACGCCTCCGCCGAGGCGACGCCCGCCGGCAGGAGTTGCTCGATCATCGGTTGTCCTCTCGTGCTTGGCGTTCGGCCTGTCTCTCGGCCTGCCGGGTGCGTCGCTCCGCCTGCCGCTGCTCGACGCGCTGCCGGAACTCGGCGGCGCGTTCGGCATAGTCCGGCGGCAGATCGAACCGCACCCCGTGCTCGGGCAGATCGGCCGCGCCGAGCCCATCGCCGGGAACGATGTTGCGCATCAACGGATTCGGCAGTCCGCGACGCTTCCATTCCCGCGGGTAGCCGACCGACACCTCTTCGAACCGGATGCCGTCGTACCAGGTGGTCCGCGGGATGTGGAGATGGCCGTAGACGCAGCAGGCCGCGTTGAACTCGGTGTGCCAGTCGGCCGTCAGTTCGCTGCCGCACCAGAGCGCGAACTCGGGATAGATGAGTGCGTCGCACGGTTCCCGACGCAGGGGCCAGTGATTGATCAGGATCGTCTTCTCGGCCGGATCGATGGCCTCCAGCCGGCGTCGGGTGATCTCGATCCGCGCTCGCCCCCAGGCGTCGCGGGTGGGGAACGGCTCGGGCGACAGCAGGAACTCGTCGGTCGCCACCACGTTGCGCTCCCGGGCGAGCGCGAGCGCGGTCAGCTTGTTCGCCGTGCCCTCGGGGCGGAAGGTGTAGTCGTAGAGCAGGAACATCGGGACCACGCGGACCGGATCCGAGCCGTCACCCGGGTCGAAGAGCGGATAGATGTCCTCCGGGGTGACCACACCGATGTCGCGGCAGGCCTGCACCAGGTAGTCGTAGCGCGCGACCCCGAACACCTGCAGCGGATCCTTGGCCGTCGTGTACAGCTCGTGATTGCCCGGCACCCAGACGACGGTGGCGAAGCGCGCCCGCAGTCGACGCAAGGTGTCGACGACGTCGTCGGTGCGTTCGGCGACATCACCGGCCACGATGAGCCAGTCCTCCGGCGACGTCGGCCGAATGCTGTCGATGATGTGCTCGTTGCCCCGATGTGCGATGTGCAGATCGCTGATCGCCCACAGAGTAGCCACGAGGATCCATCGTGCCAGAGTCGCGGTCTCAGGCGCGGACCGCACCCGCCTGCCGCCAGCGTCCGGATCGGATCCGCCACACCACGGTGGCCAGCCGGACGAGCATGAACACCACCAGGCCCGACCAGACGCCGGCGAGGCCCCAGTCGAACACCAGCGACAGCCAGATCAGTGGCAGAAAGCCGACCAGGGCGCCGGTGAGTGTCGCGGTGCGCAGGAAGGCGGCGTCGCCGCTGCCGAGCAGGACGCCGTCGAGCGCGAAGACCACCCCGGCGATCGGCAGCATCCCGACGAAGAACCACCACGGCACACCCACGGCATCGAGGACCGCGGCGTCGGAGGTGAAGATGCGCGGGATCAGCGTCGCGCCGGCGGCGAACAGTGCACCCATCGCGGTGGCGGCGACCACGGACACCGCGGTGACGCGACGGGCCACGGAGTCGGCGGCGCCGAGGCGTCCCGCACCGAGTGCGGCGCCGACCAGGGCCTGGGCGGCGATGGCCAGCGAGTCGAGGAACAGCGCCATGAACTCCCACAGCTGCAGCACCAGCTGATGAGCGGCGACCTGGGCCACCCCGAATCGGGCGGCGACTGCGGCCGCGGACACGAAGCAGATCTGGAACGACAGACTGCGCACGACCAGATCACGCGCCATGACCAGCTGGGCGCGGATGATCGACCAGTCGGGCGCGAAGGCGCGCGAACCCGGGACCCGTCGCGCCTCACGGACCACTCGCACGGCGAACAGCATGCCGGTCACACCCTGTCCGATCACGTTGGCCACCGCGCTGC
Source organism: Gordonia terrae (assembly GCF_001698225.1). Classification (NCBI taxonomy): domain Bacteria; kingdom Bacillati; phylum Actinomycetota; class Actinomycetes; order Mycobacteriales; family Gordoniaceae; genus Gordonia; species Gordonia terrae. Next base: position 2,466,170 of record NZ_CP016594.1, on the reverse strand, counting down.
CGTCCAGGCCCAGACGCGGGAACGGGCCGATGCCGTGGACCAGTCCGACGACGAGCACCGCGGCGAGGGACAGACCGACCACGACGTAGACGACCGGACGACGCGTGTCCTGCACTCCGCGCATCCACCCGTTGCCCGCCATCGACAACAGGATCAGCGGGACACCGAACATCGCGATCCGCAGCCAGCCCGCCGCGTCCTGGGCGACCGCGGCCGACTCCGGCGACGACGTTCCGACCAGCAGGCGCATCACGACCGGGGCACACGGATACGCCACCGCGACGATCAGGATGCCGACCGCCACCGCGATCCAACTCGCCTGCACGCCTTCGACGACCGCACCGGGCCGGTCACCGGAACCGAAGCGTCGCGCGGACCGGGCCGTGGTGCCGTAGGACAGGAAGGTCAGCTGGGTGCTGACGATCGAGAGCACCAGGGTGCCGACTCCCAGTGCGGCCAGTTGTTCGCCGCCCAGACGTCCCACGACGGCAAGGTCGAGCAGGAGGTAGAGCGGAGGCGCGATGAGAACCGCGAGAGCCGAGACGGTCAGCGTGGCGATGCGCGCCACGCCTGGGGAATCCTCGCTCAGAGCGACTCCAGCAACCTGGCGACCACGTCGTCAGCGGTACCGGTGTCGCTGTACCCGGAGGCCTGACGATGTCCGCCGCCACCATGGGCCCGGGCGATCGGGACGAGATCGACGATGTCCTTGGATCGCAGCGAGACCGTCCACCTCCCCGGCTCGCTCTCCTTGAAGACCGCGGCCACCTCGGCTTCGCGCGCGGTACGGATCGTGTCGATCACGCTCTCGGCCTCGTCCCAACTCATCCCGGCCAGTGCCTGGTGATCGACGATCGCGTAGACGAGACCCTCGCCGTTGCACGCCGACGGGGCGAGCTGGGCCGACGCCAGGACGCCCGACATCATCGAGAACCACGCGAACGGATGCGAGTCGAACAGGATGCGGCTCCACCTCCGCGCGTCGACGCCGGTCTCGAGGAGTCGGGCCGCAACCCGGAACGACGCCGGACGAGCCCACCGGAACGAACCGGTGTCGGTGCTGAGACCGGCGTAGATGCAGGTGGCGATGTCGGCGTCGAGTTCAACGCCCAGGTCGTCGAGGACGTCGAGCACCAGGACCGCGGTGCAGTCGGCGTCCGGGTCGACCAGGTCGAGGTCCCCGAAGCCGGGATTCGACGCATGGTGGTCGATCACAACCGAGGTCTGCGCCGCGGTGAACGTCGCGCCGAGCGATTCGAGACGATCGAGATTGGCGGCGTCGACCGCCACCACGAGCGGATGTCCGACGACCTGCGCGGGCGAACACAGCAGCTTGCTGCCGGGCAGCCCGGCGAGCGACGCCGGGAGTTGCTCGGTCCCCGGGTAGGACACCTCGACGTCGACGCCCCGGCGGTCGAGTGCCAGCCCCAGCGCCAGACCACTGCCGATCGTGTCCGCATCGGGGCGCACATGACAGCAGATGGTCACCGCGGTCGCAGAGGCCAGCGTCGCGGCGATCGCCGCGCTCGACGAACCGCTCACTCTTCGGTACCGGTGGAGTCGTCCGCCGAACGGTACGGGTCCGAATCGCCCGCCGGCTTCGCCTCCGCCGCACGCCGGGCGACGATTTCGTCGTTCGCGCGGGCGCGGGCGACGAGCTCCTCCATCTGACGTGCCGCGTCGGGCACCGTGTCGAGTACGAAACGCAGCGTCGGGGTGAAGCGCACCCCGGTGCCCGCGCCGACCTTCGACCTCAGCACGCCGGTCGCTTTCGCCAGCCCCGCGGCCGCGGCCTCGACATCGGGCTCGGCATCGATGGATTCGCCCATCACGGTGTAGTAGATCGTCGCGTCGTGCAGGTCGTTGGTCACCCGGGCATCGGTGACGGTGACATACGCCAGTCGCGGATCCTTGATCTCGTGCGCGATCGCCGACGCGACGATCGACGAGATCCGCTTGGCCAGGCGCTGAGCTCGTGCCGGATCAGCCATTACAGGACTCCTTCCGTAGCGCTGCGTGCGCGCCGACCGGAAACCGGTCGGCGCGCACCACAGCTGTCGAGATGTCGTACGAGGGCAGTCGCTGCCGCGATCAGTCGCGCGGCTTCTCCCGCAGCTCGTAGGTCTCGATCACGTCGTCCACCTTGATGTCCGAGTAGGTCAGCGTGAGACCACATTCGTAGCCTTCGCGAACCTCGGTGGCATCGTCCTTCTCGCGCTTGAGCGAGGAGACGGTGAGGTTCTCGGCGACCACCACGTTGTCGCGCAACAGGCGGGCCTTGGCGTTGCGCCGCATGATGCCCGACTGCACGAGACAACCGGCGATGTTGCCGACCTTCGACGACTTGAAGATCGCGCGGATCTCGGCGCGGCCGAGCTCCACCTCTTCGTAGATCGGCTTGAGCATGCCCTTCAGCGCGCTCTCGATCTCGTCGATGGCCTGGTAGATCACCGAGTAGTACCGGATGTCGACGCCCTCGCGGTTGGCCAGCTCGGTGGCCTTGCCCTCCGCACGGACGTTGAAGCCGATGATGATCGCATCCGAGGCCGCCGCCAGGTTGACGTTGGTCTCGGTCACGCCACCCACGCCGCGGTCGATGATCCGTAGCGAGACCTCGTCGCCCATCTCGATGTTCAGCAGCGCCTCTTCGAGGGCCTCGACCGTACCCGAGTTGTCACCCTTGAGGATGAGGTTGAGCTGGCTGGTCTCCTTGAGCGCCGAATCCAGGTCTTCCAGGCTGATCCGCTTGCGGCTGCGTGCGGCCAGCGCGTTGCGCTTGCGCGCGTTGCGCCGGTCGGCGATCTGCCGTGCGATGCGGTCCTCCTCGACCACGAGCAGGTTGTCGCCTGCGCCAGGGACCGAGGTGAAACCGATGACCTGCACCGGACGCGACGGCAGCGCCTCGGGGACGTCGTCGCCGTGCTCGTCGACCATGCGACGGACACGTCCGTAGGCGTCACCGGCGACGATCGAGTCGCCGACCTTCAGCGTGCCGCGCTGGACCAGCACGGTCGCCACCGGGCCACGGCCGCGGTCGAGGTGCGCCTCGATGGCGACACCCTGGGCGTCCATGTCCGGGTTGGCCCGCAGGTCGAGCGACGCGTCCGCGGTGAGCAGGACGGCTTCGAGCAGCGCGTCGATGTTCTCGCCCTGCTTGGCCGAGATGTCGACGAACATGGCGTCGCCGCCGTACTCCTCGGGGATCAGACCGTATTCGGTCAGCTGTCCGCGGATCTTCTGCGGGTCGGCGCCTTCCTTGTCGATCTTGTTCACCGCGACCACGATCGGCACGTCGGCCGCCTGGGCATGGTTGACCGCCTCCACCGTCTGCGGCATGACGCCGTCGTCGGCCGCGACGACGAGGATCGCGATGTCGGTCGCCTTGGCACCGCGGGCACGCATGGCGGTGAACGCCTCGTGACCCGGGGTGTCGATGAACGTGATCAGGCGATCCTCGCCGTTGAGGTGGGTGTTCACCTGGTAGGCACCGATGTGCTGGGTGATACCGCCGGCCTCGCCCTCACGGACGTTGGCCTTGCGGATCGTGTCGAGCAGTCGGGTCTTACCGTGATCGACGTGGCCCATGACGGTGACCACGGGCGGACGCTGTTCGAGGTCTTCCTCGCCGCCCTCGTCCTCGCCGTAGGTGAGGTCGAAGCTGTCGAGGAGCTCGCGGTCCTCGTCCTCGGGGCTGACCACCTGGACGCGGTAGTTCATCTCCGAGCCGAGCAGCTCGAGCGTCTCGTCGTTGACCGACTCGGTCGCGGTGACCATCTCGCCGAGGTTGAACAACGCCTGGACCAGCGATGCCGGGTTGGCGTCGATCTTGTCGGCGAAATCGGACAGCGACGCGCCACGGGCGAGACGGATGATCTCGCCGTTGCCGCGCGGCAGCCGGACGCCACCGACGGCCGGTGCCTGCATGTTCTCGTATTCGGCGCGTTTCGCCCGCTTCGACTTGCGACCACGGCGCGGTGCACCACCGGGACGACCGAAGGCGCCTGCAGCGCCGCCGCGGCCACGGCCGCCACCGCCACCGCCGCCGGGACGACCGCGGAAGCCGCCACCTGCGGGTGCACCGGGTGCACCGCCGCCGCCACCGGGGCCACCGCGGTATCCGCCGCCGCCACCGCCACGGCCGCCGCCACCGCCGGGTCCGCCACGACCACCCGGGCGGGCGTCCGGACGGGCCGCGCGCGACGGCATGGCGCCGGGACTCGGGCGCGGGGGCATGTTGCCGGGATTGGGTCGGGGGCCGCCCTGACCGGGAGCGGGACGACCGCCGCCGGGACGCGGACCACCCTGGCCGGCCGGGCCGGGACGACCGCCGCCGGGACGCGGGCCGCCCTGTCCCGGACCGGGACGGGCAGCCGGACGCGGCGCGGGCGCCGGTGCCGACGAGTACGGGTTGTTGCCCACCCGCGGGGTGCGCGGGCCCGGCTTCGGGCCGGGACGCGCGCCCGGGGACGGTGCCGGGGCCGCAGGTGCCGCCGACGCGGCCGGGGCCTGCGGGGCGGGTGCCGCGGGGGCGGGCTTCGGGCTGGGACGTTCCGCCGCCGGTGCGGGCGCAGCCGGCGCCGGGGTCTCCACCGGTGCGGGTGCGGGCTTGGGTGCGCCGGGCTTCGGGCCGCCGGTCCGCGGACCGGGGCTCGGGCGGTCGGCGGCGGGTGCCGCCGGGGTCGCAGATGCACCGGGCTTCGGTGCACTGGTGGTGCCGGACGGCTTGGGTCCGGGCTTTGCGCTCTGGCGCGGGCCGGGGGCCGGGGACGACTTGGAGTCCTTGGCTCCCCCGTCCTTGCCGGGGAATGATTCACGCAGTCGACGGGCCACGGGGGCCTCTACCGTCGACGACGCCGATTTGACGAACTCGCCCTGTTCCTTGAGTCGCTCGAGCACCTGTTTGCTGGTGACGCCGAGTTCCTTGGCCAGTTCGTGCACGCGGGCTTTGCCTGCCACTGCTCTCCTCACTTGGAGGCCAAGCGGCTCACCCGCTACGGCCTCGATTTAAGTCCGGTACATGCTCATCGTGACTTCACGGTGTGCTCATGTCTTCTGCTACCTGTTCTGGCTCCGGGGAGCCTTCCTCTGGTGGGTGATCGCGCCGAGCTGTTCGGTGAGATCGTCCGGGTCCACGGTCAGACCGGGGGTCCGGAGCGCCGTGGCGAAGGCCCGGCGTCGCGTCGCGGTGGAGATGCACTCCGCCCGCGCGTGCAGCCACGCGCCTCGCCCCGGCATGGTCTTCGCGGGATCGACCACGACTGTCGGGGTGCCGTCGCGCACTTGCGCCACGACACGAACCAACTCGACGGCCTCTGCCCGCTGCCGACAGCCGATGCACATCCGGATGGGTGTGCCGTCGACGGGCGACCGTGGGGCGGATCGCTGAACCATCGATCAGTCTAGCGCGAGCGAACGCGCGGAGGACAATCGACCGTCGCGCGCGTCACTCCTGCCCCGCCTCGGCGGCCGGCGCGGCGTCGGATCTGATGTCGATCCGCCACCCCGTCAGCCGGGCCGCGAGTCGGGCGTTCTGGCCTTCTTTGCCGATGGCCAGCGAAAGCTGGTAGTCGGGCACAACGACCCGCGCGGCCTTGAGTTCGGCGTCGACAACGGTCACCGACACAACCTTCGCGGGTGACAGTGCATTCCCGACGAAGGCCGCCGGGTCGGAGTCGAAGTCGATGATGTCGATCTTCTCGCCGGCGAGTTCGCTCATCACGTTGCGCACGCGCTGACCCATCGGCCCGATGCACGCGCCCTTGGCGTTGAGGCCGGAGACCCCGGTGTGTACGGCGATCTTCGACCGGTGTCCGGCCTCCCGCGCCACGGCGACGATCTCGACGCTGCCGTCCTCGATCTCGGGCACTTCGAGCGAGAACAGCTTGCGCACCAGGTTCGGGTGGGTCCGGGACAGGGTGATCTGGGGTCCGCGGGGTCCACGGCTGACCCCGACGACGTAGCACTTGATCCGGTCGCCGTGGGTGTAGACCTCGCCGGGCACCTGCTCGGCGGGCGGGATGATCCCCTCGGTGGAGTTGGCGTCGCTGCCGATCTGGACGACGACCATGCCCCGGGCGTTGGCGCGTGAGTCCTGCTGCACGACGCCACCGACGATCTCGCCCTCGTGGGCCACGAGGTCGCCGAAGTTCTTCTCGTTCTCCGCGTCGCGCAGACGTTGCAGGATGACCTGCCGCGCGGTCGTCGCCGCGATGCGTCCGAATCCCTCGGGGGTGTCGTCCCACTCGTGGACGACATTTCCGTCCTGGTCGACCTCCTGTGCCATCACACGGACGGCGCCGGACTTGCGGTTGACGTCGACGCGGGCGTGCGGCGCGAATCCGTCGGTGTGCCGATAGGCGGTCAGCAGCGCGGTCTCGATCGCCGTGATGACGGTCTCGATCGAGATGCCCTTGTCGGCCTCGATCATTCGCAGGGCGGCGATGTCGATGTTCATGTCGTCGGTCTCCTATTCACTTGTCGTGTTCGGTTGTCGTGTCCAGCCGGCGTGCCGCGGCGGGTGCGCGGCGCGCCTCGATCTCGTGCGGTTCGAGGCCGCACAGTTCCAGTTCGCGGACGCTGGGCTGGGAGAAGTCGACCTGCACCACGGCCGTGGTCACCGAGCCGAGCTCGACCGTCTTTACCGCTATCCGTCCCTTGTGGTTCGCGACCACCTCGACCGCCGGGGCCGGGTCGTCGAGCAGCCTGCCGATGCGGCCGGTGACCGTGCGCGCGGGCGAGTCGGGGTCGCCCGTCAGCTCGACGACCACCCGGCGGCCGGTGTTGCGGCGCCAGTGCCGGGGCAGGGTCAGTGGGCTCTCGACGCCGCGCGAGGTCACCTCGAGCACATATGCGAGGTCGGCGAAAGCGGGGGTGGCGTCGAGGAGGTCGGAGATCTCGGTGCTGAGGCCGGCGAGGACGTCGAGGTCGCTGCCGCCGTCGCGGTCGACCACGATCGACAGTTCCTCCTGGCCGTCACGGGTGCGTACCGCGACGTCTTCGAGGTCGAATCCCCGTTCGGCGACAAGCTTTTGGACGAGTTCGCTCACGTGCGTCGGGCTGATCGGCATGCCACTCCCCTCGTCTTCAGTTGTCGGGCCGTGCCGGGTGTCGCACGACGTTGCTCCGAACATCGTAGTGGATCGATCGGGTGGAGAACTGCTGGCATGATGTCCCGGGTGAGCATGCCCCCGATCGCGCGACGGACCGTGCGGCACCCGATCGACCGGCGCACGGCGTTGCGCGGCGGACTCCTCGCGGGTGCCGCCGTGATCGGTGCCGGCGCGGCCGGTGTCGGACTGACCGGTTGCGATTCGTCACCCTCCGCGGAGACCCTCCTCGCCGAAGACCTCGTGCCTCTGGTGCGGTCGGCGACCGCCGACGAGAGCACCGCGCGCGCCCTGGTCGCCGTCGAGCCCGCCTACGCGACCGCGCTCGGGGTCGTGGCCGATCAGCGCGCGCAGCACGCCCGCGCGCTGCGTGAGGAGATCATCCGCCTCGACCAGGACGTGGCGGCGACCCTCGATCGCCCGGCCACCTCCTCGACCGCCGCGACCACGGCTGCGGGCGCGCCCCCCGCCGCACCGTCGTTGGCCCGGCTCCGCACCGATCTCGATGCCGCGGCCGGGCAGGCCCGTACGATCGCCCTCGCCGCGGGCGGGTATGTCTCCGGGCTCACCGGCTCCGTCGCCGCCGCGGTCACATCGATGCGAGAGGTGCAGCTGGCATGACCTCACCACTGAGCACGACCCCGAACAGCCCGGCCGCACAGGCCGATTCCGACGATCCGCTCGCCGTCGCCGCCGAGGCGGAGAACGCCGCCGTCTTCACCTACGGCGTCATCACCGCGTTCGTCGCCGCATCGCGCCGACGCACCGTCGCCGACTACGCCGACGCGCACCGGGCGCGTCGCGACGAGATCGAGCGGGCGATCGAGGCGGCGGGGAACACACCGCCGCCGGCCGCCGCCGGTTACACGCTTCCCGTCGAGGTCACCGATCCGACCACCGCGGCCCGCGCGGCCCTCGCCGCCGAGATCGACTGCACGGTCGCCTATCGCGCATTGCTGGAACAGGCCGACGACGAGACCGGCCGGCGGATCGGCGTCGACGGACTGACCGAGAGTTCGGTGCGCGCCGCCCGGTGGCGGGTGGTGCTGCAGGAGAGCCCGGTCACGGTGGCGTTCCCCGGGTCTCCCGCACAGGGCTGAGCCGCGATCAGGCCCGGGCGGCCGCCACCACCGTGTCGACCGCGGCGTCGACCGCGACCTCGGCGGCCTCGCCGGTGAAGCGATCCCGGATCTCGATGGTGCCGTTGGCATATCCCCGTCCGACGACCACGACGGTCGGCATGCCGAGGAGTTCGGCATCCTTGAACTTCACACCCGGAGAGGCTTTCCGGTCGTCGAGGAGCACTTCGAGCCCGGCCGCGTCGAGGTCGGCGGCGAGCTGTTCGGCGCCCGCGACGGCGGCCTCGTCCTTGTTGGCGATGACGAGGTGAACGGCGAACGGCGCCACCGACTTCGGCCAGCGCAGACCCTTGTCATCGTGGGACTGCTCGGCGATGACCGCGACCAGACGCGACACCCCGACCCCGTACGACCCCTGGGTGAGGCGGACCGGTTTGCCGTTCTCGCCGAGGACGTCGACCTCGAAGGCGTCGGTGTACTTCTGGCCGAGCTGGAAGATGTGCCCGATCTCGATACCCTTGGCGCTCACCAGGGGTCCGGCGCCGTCGGGCGACGGATCGCCGTCCCGGATCTCGGCCGCCTCGACCGTTCCGTCGGGCGTGAAGTCGCGACCCGCGACGAGCCCGACGTAGTGCCGGCCCGGCTCGTCGGCACCGGTGATCCACGCGGTCCCGTCGACGACGCGCGGATCGACGAGGTAGCGGACCCCGTTCGCGGCCAGCGCCTTCGGTCCGATGTATCCCTTCACCAGGAAGGGGTTCGCGGCGAAGTCGGCATCGGTGAGCAACTCCACCTCGGCCGGCTCGACCGAGGCCTCGAGACGCTTGAAGTCGACCTCGCGGTCACCCGGGACGCCGATGCCGGTGATCTCCCAATCACCACCCGGCGCACGGAGTTTGACCAAGACGTTCTTGAGTGTGTCGGCGCCGCTGTACTGCCCGGAGAGCGTCGCGTTCGCCCAGTCGACGAGGCTGTCGATCGTCGGGGTACCGGGTGTGTCGTGGACGACCGCCGCGGGCAGGTCGTCGTACGGCAACGGGTCGGGCGCGCGGGTGATGACCGCCTCGACGTTGGCGGCGTAGCCGGACTCGACGCAGCGCACGAACGTGTCCTCGCCGACCGCGGACTCCGCCAGGAACTCCTCGGACGCACTGCCTCCCATCGCGCCGGAGGTCGCGGCGACGATGACGTACTCGATCCGCAAGCGCTCGAAGATCTTCTGGTAGGCCTCGCGGTGCGCGTTGTAGGCGGCCTTGAGTCCGTCGTCGTCGAGGTCGAAGGAGTAGGCGTCCTTCATCACGAACTCGCGGCCGCGGAGGATGCCCGCGCGCGGCCGTTCCTCGTCGCGGTACTTGGTCTGGATCTGGTAGAGGATGACCGGCATGTCCTTGTAGGACGAGTACTCGCCCTTGACCAGGGTCGCGAACAGCTCCTCATGCGTCGGGCCGAGGAGCATGTCGGCACCCTTGCGGTCCTTGAGGCGGAACAGCGCGTCCCCGTATTCGGTCCAGCGGTTGGTGGTGTCGTAGGGCTCACGCGGCAGCAGGGCCGGCAGGAGGATCTCCTGGCCGCCGATGGCGTTCATCTCCTCGCGGACGACGTTCTCGATCGCCTTGAGCACGCGCAATCCCAGCGGCAGCCACGAGTACACGCCGGGTGCGACCCGGCGGACGTAACCGGCTCTGACCAGCAGCTTGTGGCTGGGGACCTCGGCGTCGGCGGGGTCGTCGCGCAGGGTCCGCAGGAACAGGGTCGACATGCGTGTGATCACGACCAACCAGCTTAGTTATGGTGTTGCGGTGCTCGTCATCCTGCCTCCCTCAGAGACGAAATCCGACGGCGGCCGCGGGGCTCCCCTGGATCTCGACACGCTGTCCTTCCCCGAGCTGAACCCCGTCCGCAAACAGCTCGCCGAGGCGCTCGTCGCCCTGTCCGCCGACCTCGACGCCAGTCGCACCGCGCTCGGTCTCGGGGCCACCCAGCTCGCCGAGGTCGACCGCAACGCCGAACTCTGGCTCTCGCCCACGCGGCCGGCGCTCGAGCGCTACACCGGCGTCCTGTACGACGCGCTCGACCACCGGTCGCTGACCCGGGCGGGCAAGACGAAGGCGGCCGACCGGCTGGCGATCGGCTCGGCGCTGTTCGGCGTGGTGCGAGCACCCGATCCGATTCCCGCCTACCGCCTCTCGGGCGGGTCCAAGCTGCCCGGCATGCCGACCCTGGCGGCGCTGTGGAAATCGGACCTGTCCCCCGCGCTGGACGCGGTCGACGACTTCGTCGTGGACCTGCGGTCGGGTGTCTACCACCAGCTCGGACCGGTACGCGACGCGGTGACGGCGACGGTCATGACCGAGCAGACCGACGGATCGCGCAAAGTGGTGAGCCATTTCAACAAGCACTACAAGGGCCTCATGGCGCGCGAATTGGTCCGCACGCGCCGCACCGTCCGCGACGTCGACGGACTGGCCGCGGTCCTCGCCGACGCCGGACAGCGGGTGGAGATCGAGGCTCCCGACCGCATCGTCGTGCTGACCGACTGACCCCAACTCGATGGGGCGCTACCGCTCGTCGAACTCGAACAGCGTCGCGCCACCGGGCTCGACGGTCTGCAGAACGGTCGCCCGGCGCGGTGCGACGCGGTAGACGTGCCACGGCGGCGGGCCGGCCGACGGCGCACTGAAGTCGGCGGTCAGCGCGATCCCGGACTCGTCGACGCGACACGGCCAGCCGTCACTCGCCCACAGCTCTGCGAGTTCGGCGACGACGTCGGGTTCGGTGATCCGGCGCGCGTGCCCGTCGACGACGAGATCGGCGTCGTCGAGGGCGACCGACAAGGTGCAGCGTGGATCGCGCGCGAGATTGCGCGCCTTCCAGGTCGAGGGTCCGGTCTCGAGCCACAGCGCGTCTCGATGCCACAGCGCCCCGATGCCGGTGACGTGCGGACTGCCGTCGGGGTTGATCGTGGCGATCCACCATGTGTGCCGGTCGGGACCGCCGGTGCCGGGTGCCTGCGACACCCCGGCCGCCAGTCGCGCCGCGACGGGTTGCCAGGCGAGGGTGTCGATGTCGTAGAGCTCAGCGAGATTCTTGGCGTCCATACAGAGGTCGACCGCGCCGGCGGTCACAACTCATCGCCGAGCGCCGGGTGGCGGGCCGTGGCCTGTCGCGTCAGCGCGCGCGTGCGCGAGCACCGAAGGCGACCGCCGTGACGTCGAACGGTCCGTCACCGAGCCGTTCGTGGCAACCGTCACGGAGCCGTTCGCGCTGACCCGGCGAGAGCGTCGCGATGGTCTCCCCGATCGGGCCGACCGTGTGCAGGTGGGGCTCCCACCATTCGTCGAAATCCGGGTGCGTGACGGTCACCGGGATCTCGGTGGTCTCGACGTCGTCCAGTCCGGCTACGGTGAAGAACTCCGCGAGCTGCTCCTCGCGCCCGCCGGGAAGACCCCGCTCGTCGTGCACCGCCGGATCGAGCTCGCGGAGAACCGCCCACACAGCGGCCATCGGCTCCCGGGAACCTGCCAGATCCCAGACCGTGGCGCCCACCCACCCACCGGTGCGGGTGACGCGCCCCATCTCGGCGAGACCGGACACCGGGTCGGGCATGAAGTGCACGACGAGACATGCGCCGCACGCATCGAACGTCGCGTCGGCATAGGGCAGCTCGGCCGCCACGCCCCGGCGGACGTCGACTCCGGGATACGCCTCGCGGCAGGCGTCGACGAAGGGTTCGGAGGGATCGACAGCCGCGACGTGTCACCCGGTGGCTTTGTCACTTTCCGGGAGCCCCGCGTCGGCGGCTTCCTGAGCGGCTTGTCCCTCGGCCACCTGTTCGGGCGTGAACCGCATGAACAGCACGACGATCGCGGCGAGGACGGCGATGCCGGCGCAGGCTCCGAAGGCCAGTCCGTAGCCCTCGGCCTGCGCCGCGAGCTGAGCGGGATTCATCGTCTCCACGGGCGCGGTGGTGCCGCCCTTCGACAGTGCTCGCGAGGTCACCATCGCACCGACGACGACCAGGCCGACGGCGCCGCCGAGGTTCTGCGCCACCTGGGCCAGTGCGGTCAGCGGTCCGATCTCGGTGGTGCCCACCCCGGCCACCACGGACAGGGTCAGCGGGATGACCGCCAGACCGACGCCGAAGCCGATGACGACGACCGGGATGAAGATGCTCGGGAAATAGTCCGGCGAGTCGGTCGCGATCGACGATGCGTACAGGCAGCCGACGAGGATCACCGCGCCGCCGACCAGGACGAGCCAGCGCGGCTGGATCATCAGCGCCAGCTTCGACGCGATCGCCGCGGCGATGCCAAGTCCGAACGCGAAGGGCACCACCGCGAGCCCGCTCTGGATCGGTGAGTACTGCAGGATGCCCTGCAGGTACAGCGAGATGAAGACCGCCATGCACATCATGATCATGCTGGCCAGCAGGATCGCGAGCAGCGCCGCGACACGGGAGCTGTTGTCGAAGAGGGAGAACGGCAGCAGCGGGTTGCGGGCACGACGTTCGACCACGATGAACGCCGCCAGGGCGAGGGCGCCGAGGATGAACGACCCGACGACGACCGGCGCGGTCCAGCCGTTCGGTCCCTCGTTCACCGCGAGTACGAGCAGGGTGCAGCCCAGCGTGCCGAGGACCGCGCCGGGGACATCGAGGGGCAGTCGTTCCCCCTGGGACTCCCGGAGCGCGACGATCGCCCCGACCACGACGATCAGACCGATCGGCACGTTGATGAGGAAGACCAGGCGCCACGACAACTCGGTCAGCACCCCGCCGAGGATCAGCCCGGCCACCGATCCGACACCGGTCATGGCCGCGTAGACCGCGAAGGCCTGACTGCGCGGTTTGCCGGGCGCGAAGGTCGTGGCGACCAGGGCCATCGCGGTCGGCGCCGCGATCGCGGCCGACGCACCCTGCAGAGCCCGCCCGGCGAGGAGACTGGCCTCGTTCCATGCCAGACCACACAGCAATGACGTGAGTGTGAATGCGACGACCCCGACGATGAACATCCGTTTGCGACCGAAGGTGTCGCCGAGTCGGCCGCCGAGGAGCATGAGCCCGCCGAAGGCCAGCACATAGCTGCTGATGACCCAGTTGGCGCTCGACTCCGACAGGGCGAGTGCGTCCCGGATGCTCGGCAGCGCGAGCGCGGCGACGGTGCCGTCGAGCACGACGAGCAGTTGCATTCCGGACAGCACCAGGATCGGCAGGCCGAAGACCGGACGGAACTGCTCGCTGTTCACCGTTCCAGTGTTCACGGTTCCGGTGTTCACAGGTCCGGGAGTCGACATAGAGAACGACCGTACCGGCCGACGGCCGGGACATGCCAATCCCCGTTGATTCGGTCGGGCGCCGCTTCGGCCGGGTGCCGGTTCGGTCAGGCGCCCTCGGTGAACGCGGCCACGTCGCCGATGACCACGATCGCGGGCGGACGCAGTCCCTCCGCCTCGGCGACCTCGCCGGCGTGGGCGAGATCGGTACGCAGCAGCCGTTGGGTCGGCAGCGACCCGTTCTCGATCATCGCGACCGGGGTGTCGGGTCGGCGGCCGCCCTCGAGCAGCGCGTCGGCGAAGACGTCGACGCGTTCGACGGCCATCATCAGGACGAGGGTGCCCCGCAGCCTGCCCATCGCCGACCAGTCGATCAGCGAGTCGGGGTGGCCGGGTGGCACGTGCCCCGAGGCGATGACGATCTCGTGGGTGACGCCGCGGTGGGTGACCGGGATGCCCGCCGACGCCGGTGCGGCGATCGAGCTGCTGATCCCCGGGACCACGGTCACCGGGACGCCGGCGGCCACGCAGGCCTGCAGTTCCTCGAAGCCCCGTCCGTACACGTAGGGGTCGCCGCCCTTGAGACGGACCACGAACTTGCCCTCCTTGGCCTTCTCGACCAGGACGTCGTTGATGGCCTCCTGCTTCATCGCGCGGCCGTAGGGCACCTTCGCGGCGTCGATGATCTCGACCTGCGGGCCTAGCTCGGCGAGCAGTTCGGGCGGCGCGAGCCGGTCGGCGACCACGACGTCCGCCTCGGCGAGGAGCCGCTGCCCGCGGACGGTGATGAGGTCGGGGTCACCCGGACCGCCGCCGACGAGGGCCACGCCTGCGGCATGTGGTGCGGCGTCGTCGACGCTGAGCGAGCCCTCCGCCAGCGCGCGGCTGATCGCGGCGCGGAGCGCGGCCGACAGTTTGTGATCGCCGCCGGCGAGGACGCCGAACTGCACGTCGCGGTGGCGCCCGGACGCCGGTGTGACCGCGGTGCCGTGGCGGGCGTCGTCGGCGCGCACGCAGAACGTGTGCCTGCGCTCGGCCTCGGCGACCACCGCCTCGTTGACGGCCGGGTCGTCGGTGCAGGCCATCGCGTACCAGGCACCCTCGAGGTCCCCGTCGACGTAGCGACGCTGGGTGACGGTGATGCCGGTGAAGGACTCGACGGCGGGCGTCGGGTCGAGCGCGACGACGTGGACGTCGGCGCCGGCCGCCACGAGGTTGGGCAGGCGCCGCTGGGCGACGGACCCACCACCCACCACGACGACCTTCCGTCCGCGGAGGTCGAGGCCGACCAGGTAGTGCCCCTCGCCGGAGGGGAAGGCGTCGGGCCCGGGGGCGTGCGGGGGTCCTGGGACATTCGACCCCGGGACATTCGACAGGGCGGAGTCAGGCTCGGACATGGGAGCTGACACTACCGGGACGGCCGGGTCAGAGCGGCACCTCACCCGTGGAGCGGATGTGCGCCCACACGTCGGCCGCCGGGACCCCGAGGCGATGGGCTGCGGACTGCAGGAGCACGCCGAGCAGGGTCGAGGTGCAGAACGCGGCATCCAGCGAGTCGTCGGCGTTCACCCGGATCTCGTTCCACCACAACGGGTTGCGATCCGCGGCGGCCTCGGCCATGGCGATCGCGGTGGTGAACCCGGCGGGTGTGGTGGCCGAGGGCCCCGGGTCGGTCATCGTCGGGTCGGTCATCGTCGGGTCGGTCATCGTCGAGTCGATCACTGTCATGCCGGTCACTGTGTCCGTTGCTCGCGAGCGCGCTGTCGTTCCAGTGCGCGCTCGCGCGATTCCTCGAACTTGCGCACCTTGATGTCCATCTGTTCCAGGAACTCCGCGAGCAGTTCGCGGTAGTGCTCGCCGATCGGGCCGAAGTCGTCGCGCTCGAAGATGCGCCACTTGCGCAGGACCGGCATGACGACATCCGACATGTGTTGCGGCAGATCGTAGATGCCGCCCTTGGCGATCAGCACCGCGTTGCGCCGGAAGTTCGGCATGGTCGCGCCGGGCATCTGGAAGTTCGTCACGATCGCGTGGATGGCCGCCATGGTCTGATCGGGAACGAGGTCGAGGGCACCCGCGACGATGTTGCGGTAGAAGAGCATGTGCAGGTTCTCGTCGGCCGCGACACGTTGGAGCATGCGGTCGGCGATCGGGTCACCGCACGCCTTTCCGGTGTTGCGATGCGACACCCGGGTGGCCAGTTCCTGGAAGCTGACGTAGGCGACCGCGAAGAGCATGTCGAAACTGTGGTCGCGCTGGCCGTCGTCGTCGGGCAGCGGGTTGAACCCGGACGTCATGTGCGCCATCCGGATCTCTTCGAGTTCGACCGGGTCGACGCCGCGGGTCACCACCAGGTAGTCCCGCATGACGATCGAGTGGCGGTTCTCCTCGGCGGTCCAGCGGCCCACCCACCAGCCCCAGGCGTCGTCGAGGGTGAAGTTGTCGGCGATCACCCGGTGATACGACGGCAGGTTGTCCTCGGTCAGCAGGTTGGTGATCATCGCGGCCTTGGCGACATCGGAGAGCCGGGATTGCGACGGGTCCCAGTCGTGTCCACCCAGGGCCGCGAAGTTGCGTCCGTCGTCCCAGGGCACGTAGTCGTGCGGGTGCCAGTCCCGGGTCATCTTCATGTGCCGTTCGACTTCGGTCTCGCACACCGGCAGCAGTTCGCGCAGCAGGTCCGAGCCGGTCATGCCGGAGTTGCCGAGGTCGGTGTCGGGGGGTCCGATGAGGGTTGTCACATGCTCTCCTGGTCGCGGGCCGGGGGTCGTACCGTTCACTCTGCGCGACGGGACGGGTGGTGTTCGTGAGGCAAAAGTCCCGCCTGGATGGGGTCCGACGTCGCGAGTTGGCAGAGCCGGACATCCGGTACTTTCAGACCCATGGCCCCTGTCACGACGGATTCGCCCACCACCGATCCGACCGCGTCACCGACCCCCGTACGCGCCTATCTCGTCGACGACCACGAACTCGTCCGGCGCGGCCTGCGGGACCTTCTCGGGACCGCGGGCGACATCGAGGTGGTCGGTGAGGCGGCGTCGGTCGGCGAGGCCCTCGTCGGCATCCTCGCGACCAGGCCCGATGTCGCCGTCCTCGACGTCCGCCTGCCCGACGGCAGCGGCGTCGAGCTGTGCCGGGACGTCCGTGCCGCCGAACCCGGGATCCAGTGTCTGATGCTGACGAGCTATGCCGACGACGACGCGCTGCTCGCCGCGGTTCTCGCCGGAGCGTCGGGTTTCGTCCTCAAACAGATCCTGGGCCACAACCTGGTCGCCGCCGTCCGGACCGTCGGCCGGGGCGGCTCGCTGCTCGACGACCGGTCGACGGCGGCGCTGCTGGCCAAGTTGCGCGACGGAAAGCAGACCGAGAAGGACCCGCTCGCCGAGCTGACCCACCAGGAGCGCGAGGTGTTCGCACTCATCGGCGAGGGGCTGACCAACCGCCAGATCGCCGAGCGGATGTTCCTGGCGGAGAAGACGATCAAGAACTATGTGTCGCGCATCCTGGGCAAGCTGGACATGCAGCGACGCACCCAGGTCGCGGTGATGGCGACCAAGCTCCGCGACGGCAGGGACTGAGCCGGGAGGCGAGCTATCCCAGGAGAGGCACGGACCAGGTGAGCGTCGTCCCGCCCGTGCGGGTGAAGACGCTGAACGTCCCGTCGCAGTCCTCGGCCCGCCGCGTCAGGTTCTCCAGTCCGCGATAGGTCACGTCGGCGCCGATGCCGATGCCGTCGTCGCTGATCTCGACCGTCAGCACGTCGTCGGCGGTCACCGAGACCTCGATGTGCTCGGCGCGCGCGTGCCGCAGCGCGTTGCTCAACCCCTCCCGCAGGACCGCGTCGATGTGCGGTCCGAGGGAATCCGGCACCACCGTGTCGACCGGGCCGTCGAACTCCACGCTCGGGGAGATGGATGCGTGCCCGGACAATTCGGCGACGATGTCGAGGACCCGCCGCCGCAGTGTCTGATCGGCATCGGGTCCATACGCCGTCTGCAGGTCGAAGATCGAGGTCCGGATCTGCGCGATCGTGCGGTCCAGATCGGTCATGATCTGTTCGAGGCGCGCGGTCGCGGCAGCCGGGTCGGTGGTCCCGGCCAGCAGCGTCTGGACCGACATCCCCACCGCGAAGAGTCGCTGGATGACGTGATCGTGCAGGTCGCGGGCGATCCGGTGCCGGTCTTCGAGGACCTCCAGATCGCGGGCGATCTGCTGCTGCTCGGCGTAGACCACCGCCAGTGAGGCGACTTCGGCGACACCCGCGAGACCGGCGATCTCCTCGTCGTCCCAGTACGGCCGTTTGCGGTGGGTGATGAGCATCCACCCGAACGCCCCCGAGGCGCGCTGGAGCGGCTGCACCGAGGTCCAGCGCGCGCCGTGGCGGATGAGCGAGTCGGCGATCTGACCGGCTCGCTGCACCCGCAGGGCCGTGGCGTCCGGCGCGATGAAGGTGTCGACCTCGACCGGGTCACCGGTGTGACCACGCAGTTCCACCTGTCCGGCCAGCTCGGTGAACAAGTACACGTCGACGGCGCCGACCAGATCGGCGACGTCGGCACACATGCGGGACATGGTGTCCGACAGCGCGATTCCGGCGAGCGGCTCCGACCCGCGCCGGGCGAGGACCTGCATCCAGCGGTGCCGGGTGCGGGCCCGCTCGAACAGGCCCGCATTGTCGACGGCGATCCCCGCGGCGACCGCGAGCACCGCGACGACGGTCTCGTCGACCTCGGAGAAGTCCTCCGCGGACCGCTTCTCGGTCAGGTAGATACTGCCGAAGACCTCCCCGCGCACCATGATCGGCGCCCCGAGGAACGTGTGCATCGGCGGGTGGTTCGGCGGGAAGCCGACCGAGGTCGGGTGGGCGCCGAGGTCGTGGATGCGGTGCAGGCGGGGGTCGTCGATGAGCAGGCCCAGCACCCCGCGTCCGACGGGGAGGTGCCCCATGGTGGCCCGCTGGGCATCGGTGATCCCGATGTGCACGAACTCACTCAGGCCGCCGTCGGGACCGCGCACGCCGAGGGCGCCGTACTGGGCATCGACCAGCCCCGCCGCGACCTCGACGATGCGCTGCAGCGCCCGGTCGAGTTCGACGCCCTGCCCGACGACGAGGACCGCCTCCAGCAGTTCCCGGAGCAGCGCCGGGTCGTCGGCGCCGTGGTCGGCCAACGCGTCGAGCGTCTCCCGGAGCCGATGGTCGAGCATCAGGACATCCCGGCGGTGTTCCCGGCCCGCGACGCCGATCTCGCCGGGGCCACCGCGGCGGCACGGGAGACGAAGCGACACAGCGCTTCCGGGATCGCCGCGGGGTGCAGGTGCAGGTAGGAGGCGTGCACCGAGGAGGTCGTCACCCCGTGCGTCGAAGCCCGGCCGGCCGTGTCCCGCCACGCCCAGGCGGGTGCGAGCGCCCCGTCCCCGACCCCGCTGCGGTGGAATTCGTGGCCGGTCACGCGTTCGCCGGTCCGGAACAGGACCGAGTCGCTCACGGCGACGGCGTCGCGATAACCGAGTGTCAGGGTGGGGCCGAAGTGGCCGGGGATGTCGAGGACGCCGCTCATCGGGTGCCCGTCGAGCTGCTCGCACAGGTACAGCAGACCCGCGCATTCGGCGTGGATCGGTCGGCCCGCGGCGGCATGCGCGCGGAGGTCGGCGCGCAGCACCTCGTTGGCGGCCAGCGCCTCGGCGTGTTCCTCCGGGAAGCCACCGCCGATCACGACACCGGCCGCGTCGGCCGGCAGCCGGTCCACGAGCGGGTCGAACACGACGACGCGCGCGCCGGCGGCCGTCAGCATCTCGGCGTGCTCGGTGTAGCCGAAGGTGAACGCCGCTCCCCCGGCGACGGCGATCACCGGTGACCCGGTCAGATCAGTGTGGCGATGGGGCGCAACGGCTTCCGCCGCCGACCACGGCGTCGCGTCGGGTGTCGACCGGCCGCGGGCGGCGGCGACGATGGCCGGGAGATCGAGGGCGCCGCGCAGGTGCTCGGTCATCGCGTCCACGGCCGCGACCGCATCGGCATTGCGTTCGGCGGCCGGGATCAGGCCCAGGTGGCGGGAGGGCACCGTCAGCGACGGGTGACGGCGCAGCACGCCGAGGACCGGCAGTCCCACCCGCGCGGCCGCCTGCCTGAGCACCATCTCGTGACGCGGCGAACCGACCCGGTTCAGGATCACGCCCGCGATCGACACCGAGGGGTCGTAGGACAGGAATCCGTGCAGCACGGCGGCCAGCGACTGGCTGTGGCCCGCGGCGTCCACGACGAGGATCACCGGCGCGCCGATCATCGACGCGACGTGCGCGGTGGACCCGACACCGAGGGAGCCGTCCTCGTCCGCGGTGCCGGAGTCGACGATGCGGCCGTCGAACAGGCCCATCACGCCCTCGACGACCGCGATGTCGGCGCCCGCGGCGCCATGGGCGAAGAGCGGCGCGATACGGTCGGCGCCCACCAGATTCGGGTCGAGATTGCGCCCCGGCCGGCCGGCCGCGACGGCGTGGTACCCGGGATCGATGTAGTCCGGACCGACCTTGAAGGGCGCCACCCGGTGACCGGCCGCCCGCAGGGCACCGATGAGGCCGGTGGTCACGGTCGTCTTGCCGCTGCCGGACGACGGCGCGGCGATCACTACGGCCGGCGTCGAACCGGCGGCCGGAGCCCCGGTGGTGGCCCCCGTGGGTGTCACCATTCGATCCCCTTCTGCCCCTTGCGGCCGGCGTCCATCGGGTGGGCGATCTTGCGCATCTCGGTGACCAGATCGGCGGCGTCGACGAGTTCGGCCGGCGCGCGCCGGCCGGTGATGACCACGTGCTGGCGTCCGTGACGTCGGGCGAGGGTCTCGACGACCTCGGTGGTGTCCACCCATCCCCAGTGCAGCGGGTAGGTGAACTCGTCGAGGACGTAGAAGTCGTGTTCGCCTGCGTCGAGACGGCGGGCGATCTCGGCCCACCCCGCCTGCGCGGCGGCGGCGTGGTCGTCATCGTGGTCGGAGTTGGCGCGCAGCCACGACCAGCCCTGGCCCATCTTGTGCCACTCGACCGGACCGCCGGCACCGGTCTCGGCGTGGACCCGATCGAGGGCGAGCATCGTCGACTCCTCCCCGACCTTCCACTTCGCGCTCTTGACGAACTGGAACACCGCGACGCGCATGCCCGCGTTCCACGCGCGCATCGCCATGCCGAAGGCAGCGGTCGACTTGCCCTTGCCGTCGCCGGTGTGCACCGCGAGCACAGGCTGATTGCGGCGCTGTCGCGTCGTCAGCCCGTCGTCGGGGATGCTGACCGGAACTCCTTGGGGCACTCGACTTCTCCTCGCGCTGTCAGTGGTCGGTTCGGTGGCGGGTCAGGCCGCCCCGCGTGCGGGTGCCGGTCCGGTGAGGGCGGTGGCCGACAGTTCGTCCATGGGGATCAGGCTCGCGCCGAGGTGGGCCGCGAGATCGCCGGCCAACCCGAGCCGGACCATTCCCTGCTCGCAGTCGACGACCACGGACCCGATGCCGCGCCGCCGGATGCCGTCCGCGGCCTCCCGTGCGCGTGTCATCGCGCTCCGTCCCGACGCGTCACGGCCGGACGTGGCCCGCCCGTCGGTGAGCACCACGAGCAGCGGCCGCCGGTCGGGTTCGGCGCGGCGACACCGCTGCACGACGTCGGCCGCCAGTTGCAGACCCTCACCGAGGGGCGTCCGACCACCGGTACGAATCTCCTCCAGGCGGCGCACCGCGATCTCGACCGACTTCGTGGGCGGCACCGCGAGTGTCGCGGCGGACCCCCGTGCGACGACGACCGCGACGCGGTCGCGGCGGGTGTAGGAGTCGCGCAGCATCTCCACGCACAGCTCGGACACCGCGGCCAGCCGCCGCCGGGCGGTCATCGAACCGCTGAGATCGACCACGAACACGACCAGGTTCGACTCCTGACCGATCCGCTGCGCAGACCGCAGATCCGGGGCGGCGATCCGAACACTGCCGGGCCCGGTCCCGTCCTCGCGTCCGGCGGCCCGGCCGGCGGCGGCGAGGACGGTGCCGAACAGGTGAACCGGTCGGGCGGCGTCGAAGTCGACGGCGTGGGTGGTGTGCCCGCGGCGGCTGCGGGCCTTCGAGCGGCGGCCCGGGTCGCCGTCGCCGAGGCCGTCGACGCGCAGGGTCCTCAGCCGGCGACCGGTGGGGGCCGGCGCCGCGCCGAATGCGGGGCCGGGTGCGTGCTGCGGGGCGTCGTCGGTGCCGGGTGCGTCGGCGGCCTCGGGTGCGGCATCGGGTGCCGTGCCGGCCTCTGGTGCCGCCGGCGGCTCGCCTCCACCACCGGGTGGTGGCGTCTCGGGTGGTCCCGGGTCGTCGTCGGGCGTCTCGGGTCCGGCGGCTTCGTCGCCCGCCGACATGGCCTCGTCGAGCTGATCCTGGGTGAGCCCGGATTCGTCGAAGGGATTGCGGCGCCTGCGATGTGGCAGCGCGAGCTCGACGGCCGCGCGGACATCGACGTCCTCGACCACGTCGGCACCGCGCCAGGCGGCGTGCGCGAGCGCGGTCCGCGCCACCACGATGTCGCCGCGCAGGCCGTCGACGTCGAGGTGCGCACAGATCCCGGCGATCCGCCGCAACTCCCGGTCCGGGAGTCCGACGGCGCCCACTGCGGCCCGCGCGGTCGCAATGCGTTGCGTCAGTTCGTGTTCGGCGTCGGCGTGGGCGGCGACGAACGATGCCGGATCGGCGTCGTAGGCCATCCGCCGGCGCACCACCTCCACGCGTTCGTCGACCTCGCGACCGGCCGCCACGTCGACGGCGAGCCCGAACCGGTCGAGCAACTGCGGACGGAGCTCCCCCTCCTCCGGGTTCATGGTGCCGACGAGCACGAAATCGGCGGCCTGCGTGTGCGACACGCCGTCGCGCTCGATCGTGACCCGCCCGCTCGCCGCCGCATCGAGCAGCACGTCCACGAGATGGTCGGCGAGCAGATTGACCTCGTCGATGTAGAGGACCCCGCGGTGCGCACGGGCGAGCAGACCGGGAGTGAACTCCGCGCGGCCGTCCCGCAGCACCGAGGTGAGGTCGAGGGAGCCGATCACCCGGTCCTCGGTCGCGCCGATCGGCAGCTCCACGACGCGGCCGGCGGACTCGTCCGCCGCCCCGGGGGAATTCAGCAAGGGGCCGAGTCCACGGACGATCGTCGACTTCGCGGTGCCCTTCTCGCCGCGGATCAGGACACCTCCGATGCCCGGCGAGATGGCCGAGAGGATCAGCGCGAGTTTCAGTTGCTCCTGGCCGACGACGGCGCTGAAGGGGTACCGCACCTCAGCAGGTGGACCGGCAGGGGCGGGAGGTTCACCGTAGGGGGTCATCGCGACCCGGCGCGGAGCATCGACACGTGGGGTATCCCGTCCTCGAGGTAGTCCTCGCCGTCGCGGGCGAAGCCGAACTTGCCGTACATGTCGGTCAGGTAGGCCTGTGCCTCGATCCGGCACGGCCGGTCCCCGACCTCGTCGAGCGCCGCGGTCATGAGGGTCGACACGAGACCGTGGCCCCGATGGTTCCGCTCGGTGCACACCCGCCCGATCCGGAAGACCTGACCGCCATCGGCCTGCGGTTCCTCCAGCAGACGCAGGGTGGCCAGCACCGACCCCGCCTCGCCGGACCCGTTCTCGTCGGTGATCCAGAACTGTCGCGTGGTCGGTTCCAGATCCCGTCCGTCGAGTTCGGGGTACGGACACGCCTGCTCGACGACGAAGACCTCGACCCGCAGCCGCAGTATCCGATACAGCGTGGCTGCGTCGATGTCATCGGCCAGGGCGCGATGCACCCGCGGTTCGGAGATCATGTGTCGTGGTTAGCACACAACGCGACCGGACTTCATCTCGCGAGTGATCAGCCGGCGGTGGCGGGGGCGAGCCGACCCGTCTCGGCCGGGGTCTCGGTCCGCTCGGTCAGCTGCAGGGACTTGTTCGTCCAGTCCCAGACCTGGCGGTACAGGTCGCGGTTGCCGTTCAGCTTCTGGCCGAAGGAAGGGATGATCCCGGACAGCTTCGACGACCAGCCCGCGTACTCCTTCGGGAAGCACTGCTCGAGAACCGAGATCATCGCCGGGACGGCGGTCGAGGCACCGGGGGATGCACCCAGCAGACCGGCGATGGTGCCGTCGCCTGCGGCGACGACCGCGGTGCCGAACTCCAGCTGCCCACCCACGCCGGTCTTGCGGATGACCTGCACGCGCTGGCCGGCGGTGATGAGCTCCCAGTCGGCGCCGAGCGCGCGGGGAACGAACTCCGAGAGCGTCTTCACCCGGTCGGCGGGGCCGGCGGCGAGCTCGCTGATGAGGTACTTGAGGAGTCCGAACTCCTTCGGTGCGATCGACACCATCGGGAGCAGGTTGCCCGGCTTGATCGACGCGGGCAGGTCGGTGATCTTGCCGCTCTTGAGGAACTTCGGGGACCACCCGGCGTACGGACCGAACAGCAGGCCGGGCTTGTGGTTGATGACCCGGGTGTCGAGGTGAGGCACCGACATCGGCGGCGCACCCACGGCAGCCTGCCCGTAGACCTTCGCGTGGTGCTCGGCGACGAGATCGGGATTGGTGCAGCGGAAGAACTCACCGGACACCGGGAATCCGCCGAATCCCTTGGCCTCCTTGATCCCCGACTTCTGCAGCAGATGCAGTGCGCCACCACCGGCACCGACGAAGACGAACTTCGCGTGCACGGACAGCTTCTCCCCGGTCCGCCCGTTGCGGACCTTGACGATCCAGCTGCCGTCGGACTGCTTGGACAGGTTGGTGACCGAGTGGCCGAAGTAGATGTCGGCGCCGTGTGCGACGTAGTTGAGGAGTTGCTGGGTGAGCGCGCCGAAGTCGACATCGGTGCCCTGATCGAACCAGTTCAATGCGACCGGGTCGGCGAAGTCGCGCCCCTGCGACATCAGCGGCAGCCGCGCGGTGAACTCGGCGGGGTCGTCGATGTACTCCATGCCCTCGAACAAGGTCTGCGTGGCGAGATTGTCGTAACGCTTGCGCAGGTACTTCTGCCCCTCCGCGCCGTGCGTGAACGCGACGTGCGGGATCGGGTTGATGAACTCCGACGGGTCGCCGAGGATGCCGTTGTCGACCGCATGGGCCCAGAACTGGCGCGAGACCTGGAACTGCTCGTTGATGGTGAGCGCCTTGTCGATGTTGACGTCACCGTCGGCGGTCTTCGGCGTGTAGTTGAGCTCGCAGAGCGCCGAGTGGCCGGTGCCGGCGTTGTTCCACGGGTCACTGCTCTCCGCGGCTGCCGCGTCGAGCTGCTCGAACAGGCTGATCGACCAGTCGGGCTGCAACTGCCGGAGCAGTGCACCGAGGGTGGCGCTCATGATTCCCGCACCCACCAACGCGACGTCGGTCGTGATCTCCGTTTTCGACACCTGGACTCCACTTCACCTGGTGGGACACTGTGACCTGAGTTCGTCGCGGCACGTCGTCCCGGATGGCAACTTCTTCTACCGGGCACTTCTCGCCCGATCCTTCTCAACCGCCATTGTCCAGCATGGCATGTCCCCCGACAGAATCGACCTGCGCAACTGTGTGCTGCATGACACCTGAGCAGTCGGTGACCTGTCACTATGCTGGCTGCCGTGAGCGCATCCGACGCCGCCGACTGGCGGCCCGACCGATTCCTCGAGGACTACCGGCAACGCGTGCTCCCGCTGGGCCCCGACCCCGACGGCGAGTCGCCGGTCACCGCAACCCTGGTGCGCCGCGCCGAGACGTCACCCGCACGCGGTGCGGTGCTCTACGTCCACGGCTTCACCGACTACTTCTTCCACGAGCCGCTCGCCGACTTCTTCGTCGACCGCGGTTACGCGTTCTACGCGGTGGATCTCCGCAAATGCGGACGGTCACGCCAGGCGCACCACACGCCACACTTCACCACCGACCTCGCGATGTACGACGAGGAGCTCAACGCCTCGCTCCGGATCATCCTCGGCGAGGTCGGCCCCGATTGTCGGGTCGTGGTGGCCGGCCACTCGACCGGCGGTCTCATCACCGCGCTCTGGCTCGACCGGCT
The DNA here is from genome assembly GCF_001698225.1 of Gordonia terrae. Taxonomy (NCBI): domain Bacteria; kingdom Bacillati; phylum Actinomycetota; class Actinomycetes; order Mycobacteriales; family Gordoniaceae; genus Gordonia; species Gordonia terrae. The sequence continues at coordinate 2,440,692 of NZ_CP016594.1, read as the reverse complement.
GCGGCAGCGTGAGCCCGACCTGCACGCCGCGGTCGACGGGCTGCTGCTCAACTCCCCCTGGTTCGATCTGCAGGGCGATGCGATCCTGCGCACGCTCCCGGTGACCATGCTCATCAAGGCGGTCGCCGCCGTCGCGCCGACGAGGGTGATCCCGAAGGAACTCTCGCAGGCCTACGGCGAGAGCCTGCACGACAGCGCCCACGGCGAGTGGAACTACGACCTGTCGGCGAAACCGCTGGGCGGCTTCCCGGTCACCTTCGGGTTCCTCGACGCGGTCCGCACCGGGCAGCGGCGCCTGCACCGCGGCATCGACGTCGGCGTTCCTGCACTCGTGTTACGTTCGGACAAAACGCATTTCGCCCGGACCTACTCCGCGTCCACCGATCACGCCGACGCCGTCCTCGACGTCACCCACATCGCCCGCTGGAGCGGCTGTCTCGGCGGCCGGGTGACCGCGGTACCGATCCCCGACGCCCGGCATGACGTATTCCTGTCCGTCCGGCACGCTCGTGAACACGCGTATCGCGAGGTCGATCACTGGTTGTCCGCCGTCCTCTCAACCGAAAGCGAGAACCCCCTATGACCGCCACACAGGTCGTCGACCTGGCCATCATCGGCTCCGGGAGCGGCAACGCGATCCCCGACGACCGGTTCGCGGACAAGACCCTCGCGATTTTCGAGGAGGGCGTCTACGGCGGCACCTGCCTCAACGTGGGCTGCATCCCGACCAAGATGTTCGTCTACGCCTCCGAGGTGGCCGAGATCGCCACCCACGGCGCCCGCCTGGGCGTCCACGCGAAGGTGGACTCGGTCGACTGGCCGGGGATCGTCGAGCGCGTGTTCGGCCGCATCGATCCACTGTCGCAGGGCGGCAAGGAGTATCGCGTCGACCGGTGCGAGAACATCACCGTGTACGACTCCCACGTCGAGTTCGACGGACGCGACGACGACGGCCGCTATCGACTGGTCACGCGAGACGGCGACACGGTCCTCGCCGCCGAGGTGGTGCTCGCCGCCGGGTCGCGCGCGGTCATCCCCGACGTCATCGCCGACTCGGGTGTCACCTACTACACCAACAACGACGTCATGCGTCTGCCCGAGCTGCCCGAACGCCTGATCATCGCCGGGAGCGGTTACATCGCCGCCGAGTTCGCGCACGTCTTCGGCGCACTGGGCTCACATGTGTCGATCATCGCGCGCGGACCGGCACTGCTGCGCAAGCAGGACGCCGACATCTCCAACCGCTTCACCGAGGTCGCCCGGGAGAAGTGGGACGTCCGGCTCGAGACCACGATCACCCACGCCGAGAACCTGCCCGACGGCGGTGTGCGAGTGGAGCTTTCCGACGGCACGACGATCGAGGCCGATGTGCTCCTGGTCGCGACGGGGAGGCAGCCCAACGGCGACCGGCTCAACCTCGACTCCGTCGGCATCGAACTCGACGACGAGGGCCGGGTGCGGTGCGATCAGCACGGGCGCACCGCCGCGCGCGGCGTGTGGACGCTCGGCGACGTCAGCTCGCCCTACCAGCTCAAGCACGTCGCCAACCACGAGCAGCGGGTCGTTCAGGCCAATCTCCTGAAGGGCTGGGACGCAGCCGATCTGGATGCGTTCGACCACCGGTTCGTGCCGGCTGCGGTGTTCACCCACCCCCAGATCGCATCGGTGGGCCTGACCGAGGGAGAGGCCCTCGACGCCGGCCTCGACATCGCCGTCAAGGTGCAGGCCTACGGCGACGTCGCCTACGGCTGGGCCATGGAGGACACCACCGGATTCTGCAAGCTGATCGCCGAGCGGGGCACCGGTAGGCTGCTGGGCGCGCATCTCATCGGCCCGCAGGCACCGACCGTCATCCAGCCGGTCATCCAGGCGATGCACTTCGGACAGACCGCACACGAGTTGGCGCGCGGGCAGTACTGGATCCACCCGGCGATGCCCGAGGTCCTCGAGAACGCACTGCTCGGGCTCGAGATCTGACCGCCCGGCGATCGCCGGGCGGCTCAGAAGATCGTTGAGCGCAGCGCGATCTCGCTGGCGAGGGCCGGAGCCGCGTGCTGCGGGATCCAGTGGTCCACGCCGGCGAGTTCGCAGAAGCGGAAGTCGCCGTAGACGTACCGGCCGCTACCCTGCGCCTGTTCGCGGCCCAGCGCGGTGTCGGCGTCGCTCCACAGCAGCGTCGTCGGGATCTCCACGGGCGGGCATGCCATCGTCGCCTTGATGTCGCCGGTGAAGTTCGCGCGGTACCAGTTCAGCGCCGCGGTCAGCGCCCCCGGCTCCCGGAGAGGGGCGAGCTCGTCCGCGGTGATCCCAACGGTCCGCAGCTCCGCCCCGTCGTCGGCGAGCAACTTCTCCTCGGCCCCGTCGGCGACGAAATCGAGGATGTACGACGAACGTTCACGCTGATCGCTGCCGACGAGCGCGTCGCGCATGGCCGACGGGTGCCCGGTGCTCCCGACGACGAGTCCGGTGAACCGGTCGGGATACTTCCCGGCGAGGTGCCACGCGACGATGCCACCCCAGTCGTGTCCGACCAGGATCGCGTAGCCGATGCCCAGCGCGTCGAGCACACCGATCACATCGGAGACGAGGTGGGTGAGGCGGTAGTCGTCCACCTCGGCGGGTCGCGCGCCCGGGCTGTATCCGCGCTGATCGATCACCAGGGTGCGCAGGCCCGACTCGTGCAAGCGCGGGAGGACCTGGTCGTAGCAGCTTCCGTTCACCGGGAAGCCGTGCAGCAGCAGAACCCACGGACCGGTCTCCGGTCCCCCGATCCGGACGTCGAAGGTGAGGCCGTTCACGGTCACCTGCGTGGCTTCAGTCATTGGGCCACGATAACCCGGCCGGCACCACCCGTCGACGGTGGCCGCAACGCCTAGAAGGCTTCGAGGTGGTGCCGGATGATCGGCGGATTGTGTGGCGGCCCTTGTTCGATGAGGCGCGTCACGGCGTCGAGGTCGAGGTGGTCGGTGACGAGGTCGGCCATCTGGTCGACCTGCCGTCGGCGTTCGGCGTCGACGTCGGTGTCCGGTGCCACACGGAATCCGCGCACCCCGGCCTCGGCGGCGACGTCGACGAGCAGACGGCGACGGAAATCGTTGCACGCCAGCAGTCCGTGCCAGTGCGTACCCCGCACGGCTCCGCGGACCGCACCCTCCGGTCCGTACCTGTCGTCGACGATCCAGGTGTCCTCCGCCGACCGGACCACGCGGCCGTGATGGATCTCGTAACCGCTGATCGGGCCGCCCCCGGTGCCGGTGACCTGCCGCACGGTCTTGTCGGTGTGGAACTCGATGTCGAGGTCGAACAGCCCCAGTCCCGGCACCCGCCCGCGACCGGATTCCACCCGGTCGTCGAGCGTGCGCCCGAGCATCTGGAAACCGCCGCAGACGGCGACGATCGGACGGCCGCGAGCGGCGCGTTCGCTCAGCGCCTCGCCGATGCCGCGCGCCCGCACCCACTCGAGGTCGGCGACGGTGGCGCGGGTGCCGGGCACGACCACGAGGTCGGCGGCCGCGACCCCGGCCGGGTCGTCGACCCAGGTGACGTCGACTCCCGGTTCGCAGGCGAGCGCCTCGACGTCGGTCGAGTTCGAGATCCGCGGCAGGCGGATGGCCGCGACCCGTAACCGGGCGCCCGGGGTGGAGCCGGACTCGGTGAACGACCGTGGCGGCCCGACGCGGCGCCCGACCGGCGCGGCGAGGGAGTCCTCGGCGTCGAGCCACAGGTCGTCGGCGAACGGCACCACGCCGAACGTCGGCCGTCCGGTGATCGCCTCGACCTGGCGAAGCCCGGGTTCGAGGATCGACGGGTCGCCGCGGAACTTGTTGATCACGAAACCCGCGATCAGCGCCTGATCGGCGTCGTCGAGAACGGCGGTGGTCCCGAACAGGTGGGCCAGCGATCCGCCCCGGTCGATGTCGGTCACCAGCAGCACGGGAAGACGTGCCGCCTGGGCGAGACCGAGATTGGCGATGTCGTTGGCGCGCAGATTGATCTCGGCGACGGAACCCGCACCCTCGCAGATGACGACGTCGAAATCCGCACGCAGACCCGCCAATTCGTCGGCGACGACGGCGCGCAGACGCGCCCGCCAGGCCAGGTAGTCGGCGGCGCCGACGTCACCGGCCGGCCGGCCCCGGAGGATGACATGCGAGCGACGGTCACTGCCCGGTTTGAGCAGCACGGGGTTGAACCGGGTGGACGGTTCGAGCCCGCATGCGAACGCCTGCAACGCCTGCGCGCGCCCGATCTCGCCGCCGTCGAGGGTGACCATCGAGTTGTTCGACATGTTCTGCGCCTTGAACGGCGCGACACGAACGCCCATCCGGCTCAGCGCCCGGCACAGTCCGGCGACGATCAGGCTCTTGCCGGCATCGCTGCTGGTACCACCCACGAGCAGCGCGCCACCGAGTCCGTCCACCCGGACAGCGTAGTGGTCCCGAGACACACCGCCGGATGGCGCCGACCCCAGTGGCGTCGTTCACACGACACACCGTTCGCCTCGCGAGCCGGCAGCGCTGGATACAGTGACCCCATCGAACAGGTGGACAGCCTGTCGTCGAGCAACGGGGGGTCGTCGGACGTGGAGGTCGTGAAGCCCGGATCCGTGTTCGCCGGGTATCGCGTTCTCTCGCTGCTCGGACACGGCGGCATGGGACAAGTCTGGCTCGTCGAACATCCGACGCTGGGCCGGCGCGAGGCGCTCAAGATCATCTCGCCGAATCCCGCCGACCCCAGTTTCGCCGAGCGGTTCCGCAACGAGGCCCGCACCGCGGCCGCACTCGATCATCCCGGCATCGTGACCGTCTACACGCATGGCGTGGAGAACGGGAGCCCGTGGTTCTCGATGACCTATCTCGAGGGCGATGACCTCACCGCCGCACCGGTCCTGCCCATCGAGGACGTGGTGACGATCGCCGGCAAGGTCGCCGACGCCCTCGATTACGCCCACACACAACGCGTCATCCACCGCGACATCAAGCCCGCGAACATCGTGATCGCGCGCGGGCCCGATGGCCGGATCACGCGCGTCACCGTGCTCGACTTCGGCATCGCGCGGCTGATGGACGGCGCGAAGATGACCGCCACCAATCTGTTCGTCGGCACTCTCGCCTACGCCGCGCCCGAGATCCTCACCGGCGACGCGGCGATCCCGGCGTCGGACCAGTACGCGCTCGCCTGCACCATGTTCCAACTGCTCACCGGAACCCAGCCCTTCCCCGGACAGACCCCCATGGCGTTGATCGCCGGCCACGTCAACTCACCCGCGCCGCGGATCTCCGAGCGTCGGTCCGATCTCGGCCATCTCGACCCGGTGTTCGCACGTGCCCTCGCCAAGAACCCGGCCGACCGGTTCTCGTCGTGCTCGGAGTTCGCGGCGACGCTGGCGCGGGCTGTCGAGACCGCTCCGACGAGTCCGCACGCCAGGCGGCCGGAACCGTCTCCGATGATGCCCGAGGGATGGATCGCGACCACCCCGGCTCCCACACCGTCGTTCCCACACCACCAGTCGCCGGGTCAGCACCAGCCCACCCAGCAGGCACCCGCCCACAACCCGCCGCCACCCGGCGGCGGCCGGTACACCCCGTTCCCGGCGTACGGTCCGGCCGGGCCACCCCCCGGCCCCCCTCCCGGATACCCGACCGGCCCCGGCGGACCCCAGGGGCCCGGCCCGGGACCCCGGGGATCGGGCTCACGAACCGCATGGATCATCGCCGCGGTTCTCGGCGTCCTCGTCCTCGTCGTCGGGATCGTCGGGGCCGCCATCGCGCTCAGCGGATCGGAGTCGGAACCCGGGACGACGATCGCCGGATCGTCGACGACCGGGCCCAGCACCTCGGGCGGATCATCGTCGGGCAGCGGCACTTTCGAGTCCATCGCCTCCAGCGGCGACAGTACGTGCGCGGTGCGCGAGAGTCGGCTGTACTGCTGGGGCGGCAACGAACGCGGCACTCTCGGCGACGGAACCACGACCGACCGGCCGCGGCCCGTCGCGATCACCGGCATCTCCGACGTGTCGGCGGTCAGCATGGGCGGCCTCGGCACGACGTGCGCGATCAGTTCGGGCGACCTGTACTGCTGGGGATACGGGGTCGGCCAACCGGGGCAGAACGTACCGCTCCCCACGAAGGTGGCCGGTCTGTCCCGGGTGACAGCCGTGTCGGTCGGCTTGACCATCTGCGCGATCAGCGACGGCGACGCCTACTGCTGGCGTAACAACGCGAGCGGACAGGTCGGCAACGGCAGCACCGGATCGGTGGAGGTGCCCACCCGTGTCGCCGGCCTGTCGAACGTCACCGCCGTCTCCACCTCGCACACCACGAGTTGCGCCATCGCCGGCGGCTCCGCGTACTGCTGGGGTAACAACCGGGAGGGCCAGATCGGCGACGGCACCACCATCGACCGACTGACCCCGACCCGCGTTCTCGGACTCGACACGCCCACGTCGATCAGTACGAGCCTGTACTCGACGTGCGCGGTGGCCGGCTCCGGTGGCGTGTTCTGCTGGGGACAGAACACCAGCGGTCAGCTCGGCGACGGAACCGAGCAGAACCGGCGCACGCCCACCCGGATCGACGTCCGGGGTGCCACCGAGGTGTCGACCGCGGCCTACGGCGGCTGTGCCGCGGCAGGCAGCTCCGCCTACTGCTGGGGTTCGCGCAGCGACCAGCCCGACAAGAGCCCCGACCGGGTCAACGGACTGTCCGGGGTCACCGAGGTCACCACCGGTTCGGCGAACGTGTGCGCCGTCGCCGACGACGAGATGTACTGCTGGGGCCTCAACGGGAAGGGGCAGCTCGGCAACGGGACCACCACGACGAGCAGCGAACCGCAACCCGTCCGGTTCCCCGCCTGACCCTCAGTCGTCGGGCCCGAACTCAGTTGTCCGGCCCGGTTCAGTTGTCTGGCCTGTATCAGTTGTCTGGCACGGTGAGGATCTCGGCGCCATCGTCGGTGACGACGAGGGTGTGCTCGAACTGGGCGGTCCACCGACGGTCGGCGGTCACCACGGTCCAGCCGTCGTCCCACATCTCCCACGGCAGCGCGCCGAGGTTGATCATCGGCTCGATCGTGAACACCATCCCGGGTTCGAGGACCGTGTCGACATTCGGTTCGTCGTAGTGCAGCACGATCAGCCCGTTGTGAAAGGTCTCACCGATGCCGTGGCCGGTGAAATCGCGCACGACCGTGTAGCCGAAGCGGTTCGCGTAGGACTCGATGACGCGACCGACGACATTCAGTTCGCGGCCCGGCTTGACGGCCTTGATGGCCCGCTCGGTGGCGATCCGGGTCCGGTCGACGAGGTCGACAGCCTCCTGATCGACGTCGCCGGCGAGGAACGTCGCGTTGGTGTCGCCGTGCACGCCGTGGATGTAGGCGGTGACGTCGATGTTGACGATGTCCCCGTCCTCGATCACCGTCGAATCCGGGATGCCGTGGCAGATCACCTCGTTGAGCGACGTGCAGCACGACTTCGGAAAGTCCTTGTATCCCAGCGTCGATGGGTATGCGCCGTGGTCGATCATGTACTCGTGCGCGATCGCGTCGAGCTCGTCGGTGGTCACACCCGGGGCGACGGCCCGGCCCGCCTCGGCGAGTGCGTTGGCCGCGATCTTGCTCGCGATGCGCATCTTCTCGATGGTCTCGGCGGTCTGCACCCAGGGCTCGTGGCCCTCGTTGACCGTGGGCTTCCACACGTACTCGGGACGTTCGATGGAGTCGGGCACGGACCGGACGGGCGACACGATCCCAGGCGTGAGGGCACTACGAACTGGCATGCGGTCCAGACTATCCCTGCCCGTCGCGGCGAGGCCCGTGGGCGGACTCCGGACCGAACGCCACTAAGCTCGCCGGGAGGAGCCGATGGGAGGCCATCGGGGTCGACGGTGGAGGTGAGGCAGTGCGGACCAGGGGGTGGCGGGCGGCGCTCGTGATGGTGCTGGCCGTACTGAGCCTGTCGGCATGCTTCGTGACCCCGATCGAGCAGGACAGGCACTCGCCGGGCGCGCATCTGCGCACCGGCCCGCAGACCGCGACGCTCGCGGAGTCCGATGTCACTCCCGTCGTCGAGAACCCTGCTCCCCGGCTGCCCGCGACCGTCGACTCACTGCGGTACGGCGACGTGACCGTCGACGACGCCGACCGGATCATCGCCGTCGACATCAACGGAACCCTCGGCAACATCGTGTACAACCTCGGACTCGGGTCTCGCGTGGTGGGGCGTGACACGTCCACCGCCTTCCCCTCGGCGAGGTCACTCCCGGTCGTCACCAACCGCGGGCACAGTCTCAACGCCGAATCGGTTCTCGCACTCGACCCGAGCGTCCTGCTGGTCAGCGAGTCCACCGTGCCGACCGCCGCAGTCGACCAGATCCGCGACTCCGGGGTCGCGGTCGTCGTGTTCCCGGCCGCCCGCAACCTGGAGTCGAACGACACCCTGATCCGCTCGGTGGCGGCCGCTCTCGGCGTCGCCGACGCCGGCGAGAAGCTCGTCGCGCGGACCGACGCCCAGATCGAGCAGGCGCGCGCACTGGTACCGGACCCGTCCGGGGATCCCACGATGGCGTTCCTCTACATCCGCGGACGCAACCTGCTGCTGCTGGCCGGGCCCGGATCGGGCGCCGACGACCTGATCGAGGCGCTCGGTGGCCGGGATGCCGGCGCGGCAGCCGATCTCACCGGCGCGTTCACCGCGATCAGCGCCGAGGCCATGATCACCGCCGACCCGGACGTGATCCTCGTGATGACCCAGGGCGCCGCCACCGTCGGCGGGCCCGAGGGAGTGCTGACCCTGCCGGGTGTGGCCGACACCGAGGCCGGCCGCAACGGACGGGTCGTGCAGATGGACGAGAGTCAGATCCTGGCGTTCGGACCCGAGGTCGGACTGGTGCTCGGCGCCCTCGCGAGGTCGATCTACGCATGACCGACCCCGCGCGGACCACGACGGAGCCGACGACCGAGCCGACGACCTCGTCGGCGGTCGCCACTCCCCCGGGCGGCACACCGCACCGGGTCCGCGACCTCACGGTGGTGGCGGTGATGCTGGCCGCCACCGTCGTTCTCGTCATCGTGTCGGCCGGTACCGGCAAGGTGTCGGTGCCGCCACTCGAGGTCCTCGGCAGCATCGCCCACCACTTCCACCTCGACCTGGGACCACTCCCGTCACACCCGAACGGCGAGGGCGCACTCTGGAATGTGCGATTCCCCCGCATCGTGCTCGGTCTGTTCGTCGGTGCCGCACTCGGCGCCGCGGGCTGCCTCCTCCAGGGGGTGCTGGCGAATCCGTTGGCCGAACCGGGCATCATCGGCGTCTCCTCAGGCGCCGCGGTCGGCGCCTGTCTGATGATCGTGCTGGCCGGCGGCACCGTCGGAGTCGGTGGCGCCGCGGGCAATTGGGCTCTCGCCGGGGCCGCTTTCGTGTTCGGCCTCATCACGGCCGCGGCGGTGTACCTGCTGTCGCTCCGAGACGGTTCGTCGTCGGCGATCATGCTGGTCCTCACGGGTATCGCGGTCAACGCGTTCGCCGCGGGGATCATCGCGTTCCTCACCTTCGTCGCCACCACCGCGGCTCGCGAGCAGATCATCTTCTGGCAGCTCGGCTCGCTCGCCGGCCGCACCTGGAGCGAGATCTGGGTCGTGGCACCACTGGTGATCGGCGGTGTCGCCGCCTGTCTGTTCCTCGTGCACAAGCTCGACCTGCTGGCCCTCGGTGACATCCAGGCCGCCTCCCTCGGCGTGAACGTGGAGGCCGTCCGCCGACAGGCGATCGTCCTGACCGCGGTGCTGACCGCCGCCGCAGTGGCCTTCGCCGGGATCATCGCGTTCGTCGGCCTGGTGGTGCCGCACGTGATGCGTCTCATCGTCGGGCCGCGCCACGCGATCCTGCTGCCGACCAGCGTCATCGGCGGAGCACTGGTCATCACCGGCGCCGACCTGGCCGCCCGGACGATGCTGGGTGACGCCGACCTCCCGCTGGGGATGTTCACGTCCCTCATCGGCGGTCCGGTCTTCTTCATCCTGCTGCGTCGAAGCCGTCATGCGGGTGCCGGATGGTGACCGCCGACAAGCCGGCGACCACGGTCCTCGGTATCCACGCCCGGGACGTCTCGGTCGTCCTGGGCGGGCGCGAGGTGGTCCGCGGGGTCTCCCTCGACGTCGGTCCGGGCGAACTCGTCGCGCTGGTCGGCCCCAACGGGTGCGGCAAGTCGACGCTGCTGTCGGCACTGTCGGGCACCCGCGCACCACAGCGGGGACACATCGAGGTCGACGGTCGGGACGTCACCTCGACCTCGATGCGCGAACTCGCCCGACACCGCTCGCTGGTCACGCAGCTGAACCGCGTGGACACGCCCTTCACCGTGGCCCAGGTCGTCGCGATGGGCCGGTACCCGTGGCTGCGGACACCGCGCGCCGCGAACTCCCCCGCCGTCATCGCCGACGCGATGGCTCTGTGCGAACTCGGCGCCATCGCCGACCGCCCGTTCGGGCAGCTCTCCGGCGGCCAGCAGGCACGCGTATCCCTGGCACGCGCACTCGCCCAGGACACCCCGGTGATGATGCTCGACGAGCCGACCGCCGCCCTCGACATCCACCACCAGGAGCAGGTCCTCGACATCTTGCGGGTTCACCGCGACGCGGGGAACGCGGTGCTGCTCGTGGTCCACGACCTGACCCTCGCGGCCGCCTACGCCGACCGGGTGGCAGTGATGAAGGACGGCCGGTTGCTGGCGATCGGACCGACGTCGGAGGTGATGACCGTCGATCTACTCAGTCGCACCTACGATCACCCCGTCGAGGTGATCGAGCACGCCGGTCGACGCGTGGTCCTGCCGGTCAGGACGCCGAGCGAATCGCGTACCCCGGTCCGAGACCACCGAAGAAATCCCGGGTGACGGCCACCGCGTTGTTCGAGTCACCACCACCGACGACGAGGGTCGCGAAGGCGATGTCGCCGCGGTACCCGGCGAACCAGGCATGCGAACCGCCGGCGAACTCCGCCTCACCGGTCTTGCCGAACACGGCTCCCTGACCGTCGATCACCGACGCGGTTCCGCTCGTGATGACCGCACGCATCATCGGACGCAGCTGGTCGTAGACCTCGGGCGCCATGGTGGGCCTCGGGCCCTCGACCTTGGTGGGCTTGTCCAGGATGAGTTGGGGCACCGGCGCCTTGGTGCCGTTGGCGACGGTTGCCGCCACCAGCGCGAGGCCCAGCGGGGACACGAGCACCTTGCCCTGCCCGAAGCCGTCCTCGCTGCGGGCGACGAGCTCGTTCTCGATCGGCACCGAGCCGGACACCGCGTCGAGACCGGCGATCTCGTACTGCTGTCCGATGCCCATCGCGGCCGCGGCATGCGCAAGGTCCGACGGCCCCATCTCACTGGCGAGCTTGGCGAACGTGGTGTTGCAGGACTGCGCGAACGCCCGGAGCATCGACACGGTCCCCAACGAGAAGCCGTCGTAGTTCGGGATCAGTCGTGGCCCGATCTGGATCGCGCCCGGACATCCGACGGGGGTGTCGGGGGTGGCCATCCGGTGGCTGATGGCAGCCGCGGCGGTCACCATCTTGAACGTCGAACCGGGCGGGTACAGACCGGTCGTGGCGATCGGGCCCTGTCGGTCCGCGGCGGGGTTCTGCGCGACCGCGAGTATGCGTCCGGTGGACGGTTGCACGGCCACCAGCGCGATCTGGAAACGATTGGTGGCGTTGACCGCTCGCTGGGCCGCGTTCTGCACCGTCCGCGACAGGCTCAGCGAGACCGCCGGCGCCGGATCCGGGTCGTGGTCGGCGAGCACGTCGGCGTCGAGCCCGTTGGGATTGACCGTCACCACGCGCCAGCCCGCCCGACCCGACACCTCGGAGTCGACGACCTTCTTGACCTCGGTGAGCAGGGCGGGCGCGAATTGCGGGTCCTCGGGGACCAGTTCGGCCTGTTCGTTGGTCACCACACCGGGGATCGCCAGCTGATCGCGCAGGCGGTCGAACTGCTCATGTGAAAGCCGGGCGAGCGGGTACTGCTGCCGGTTCGCGGTGACCTGCTCGGTGATCGTCTGTTCGTCGAGCGACGGACTGAACCGACGCAGCACCGCCACCGCAGCGGTCACCGACTCCGCGATCGGCGCGCCCTGTTCGGCGGCGGCGGACGCATCGAAGTTGATGCCGACGACGCTGCCGTTGACCATCACCTCCGAGCCGTCGGCCTCGTTGACCGTGGCCCGCGGCGCCTCGACGATCTGGAGCGAGAGTCGTTGATCCGCACCGAGTTTCGGGTGGATGTTCGTCGACGCCCAGCGCACCGCCCACCCGGTGTCGGACCGGCCCATCCGCAGGGTGGCGTCGTAGGCCCAGTCGCGACCGCGCGGCAGCGCCCAGCGGTAGTCGACGTCGACCTCGGCGGTGTCGCCGGTGACGCGGACGCGGCCGGCCTGCGACTCGAGTGCCTCGGCACCCAGACCGGACCAGGCCGCCTCCATCGCGGACTCGGCGGCGGCGGGCGCGTCGGTCAACGCGGCCGCGGATCCGACCTCACGGTCGGCGTAGGCCTGGAGGAAACGTTCCGCGGCATGGCGCGGGCCGTCGTCCTCGGAGGCCGAACAGCCGACCGTCGCCACCGTCACGGCAGCACACAGCGCGACGATCACCGCCGGGGTCCATCGAGTTCGCATGTGCCACATCGACGTCGAGTCTAGGGTGGCGCGGTCGGATTACCGGGACGCCACGCGGTGGGGCGTTCAGTCGACGAGGACGGTGGCGAAGGTGCCGACCTCGGTGAACCCGATGCGGTCGTACACCGCGCGTGCGGTGACATTGAAGCTGTTCACGTACAGACTCGGGATGCGACCGTGCGCGGCCACCGCCTCGGCGACCGCCGCGGTACCGCCCAGCCCGAGCCCCTCACCACGCCGGTCCGGGGCGACCCAGACACCCTGGATCTGGCCGACTCGACGGGACAGTGAGCCGATCTCGGCCTTGAACACCACGTCGGGGCCGTCGAACCGCGCGAACACCCGCTGCGCGGTGATGAGCGAGGCGAGACGCCGCCGGTACGACCGGCCGCCGTCCCCGGCCGTCGGATCGACGCCGACCTCCCCGATGAACATGTCGACGGCCGCGGGCATGTACGCGTCGAGGTCGTCGAGGGTGACCAGCCGCACGAGCGGGTCGACAGGCACCGCCGAGCAGGTCGTGAGCGCGAGCAGTGGCTGCACCGGTCTGACCTCGCGCGCCGGACCCCATACCGGCTCGATCTGATCCCACATCTGGAGCACGAGTTCGGCGCGGCCGACGATCGACGAACAGGCTCGCGGTCCGGCGATGGCGCGATCGGAGAAGTAGTCCAGGTCTCCGGGCGACCCGCTGAGCGGGATCAGGTTGGCCCCGGAGAAACACAGCGACGACGCCGGGTCGTGCGCCGTCCACAGTTCACCACCGAGCAGGCGCGGATTGATCCCGTGCGTCTCGAATCGGGCCGCGACCATGCACATCGCCACCGGGTCCGAGGTGAGGACGCGCTCGACGACAGCCGCATCACGAGCACCGAGCGGCTTGTCGCCCAGAAGCTTCAGCAACGCCGCTCCTCCCTCTCGAGCCTTGCGCCCGACCTACGAGACGGTCACCACGGGTGGGCCCACGTGAGTACTGTCTCCAGTTTCTCCTGATTCCTCGGCGATCCGCAGCGCTTCTTCGATCAAGGTCTCCACGATCTGCGCCTCGGGGACGGTCTTGATGACCTCACCCTTGACGAAGATCTGTCCCTTGCCGTTGCCGGACGCGACCCCGAGGTCGGCTTCCCGGGCCTCACCGGGGCCGTTGACCACGCAGCCCATCACGGCGACGCGCAGCGGGACCTCCATGCCCTCGAGTCCCGCGGTGACCTCGTCGGCGAGTTTGTAGACGTCGACCTGGGCGCGGCCGCACGACGGGCACGAGACGATCTCGAGCTTGCGCGGGCGGAGGTTCAGCGACTGCAGGATCTGGTCGCCGACCTTGATCTCCTCGGCAGGCGGCGCCGAGAGCGAGACCCGGATGGTGTCGCCGATGCCCTCGCTCAGCAGCGCGCCGAAGGCGACCGCGGACTTGATGGTGCCCTGGAATGCCGGGCCGGCCTCGGTGACGCCGAGATGCAGCGGGTAGTCGCTGGCGGCGGCGAGCTGCCGGTAGGCCTCGACCATGATCACCGGGTCGTTGTGCTTCACCGAGATCTTGATGTCGCCGAAGCCGTGTTCCTCGAACAGGCTCGCCTCCCACAGGGCCGACTCGACCAGCGCCTCGGGCGTCGCCTTGCCGTACTTCTGCAGGATGCGCTTGTCGAGGGAGCCGGCGTTCACGCCGATGCGGATCGGGATACCCGCATCACCGGCTGCCTTGGCGACCTCTTTGACGCGTCCGTCGAACTCCTTGATGTTGCCGGGGTTGACGCGCACGGCGGCGCAGCCGGCGTCGATCGCGGAGAAGATGTACTTCGGCTGGAAATGGATGTCGGCGATCACCGGGATCTTGGACTTCTTGGCGATGATCGGCAGCGCCTCGGCGTCCTCCGGACGCGGGCACGCGACGCGCACGATGTCGCAGCCGGAGGCGGTCAACTCGGCGATCTGCTGCAGGGTCGCGTTGATGTCGTGGGTCTTGGTGGTCGTCATCGACTGCACCGAGATCGGGTGATCGCTGCCGACCCCGACCGAGCCGACGAACAGCTGGCGGGTCTTGCGGCGCGGAGCGAGCACCGGCGGCGGCCCGGCGGGCATGCCGAGTCCGATCGGCACGGCGTTCGCGGAAGTCGGGGCGTTCATCTCGTTCACCTCTGGGGAATCGGAGTGTCGGTGTGTTCGGGCTGGGTCACAAGGTGTTCGTCGTGCGGGCTCACCCCGGATGTGTTCACCACGGGTTGATCGGGTTGACGATGTCGGCGGTCAGCGTGAGGACCATGAAGCCCGCCATCACCACCACCGCCGCGTAGGTGATCGGGAGCAGCTTGTAGTAGTCGACGGCTCCGCCGGGCGCGCGGCCGAACCAGCGGCGGATCGTGTCGCGGCCCTTCTCGTAGCCGACGATGGCCATGTGCCCGCCGTCGAGCGGGAGCAGCGGCACGAGGTTGAACAGGCCCAGGAAGAAGTTGATGCTGATCAGCAGCATCCAGAACATGTCCCACAGGCCGCGTTCGACAGCCTGCCCGCCGAGCACGGAGGCGCCGTACACGCTGACCGGGGTGTCGAGTGCGCGCTCCCCGCCGGTGACCGCCGTCCACAGGGCGCCGATCTTCGACGGCAACGACAGCAGCGCGTTCCACGTCTCGACGATCAGGTCGCCGGTGAAGGCGAACGCGCCGGGCACGATGTCGGTGACGCCGTACTGGATGATCCCCGGCGGGACGTCGTATTCGATGCCGACCATGTTGTAGGTCTGTGTCTCGCTGGTGCCGTCGGCACGCGTCGCCGTGACCGTCACGGGTTCGGGAGTCATCGTCAGGTCGAGTCGCTGCCCGTCCCGGTCGACGGTCAGGGCGACCGGGCCGGTGGACTCGCGGATCACCGGGGTCAGGTCCGAGGCCTGGCCGACCGGCCGGCCGTCGATCGCCACGATGTCGTCACCGGGGAGCAGGCCGGCGGCGCCCGCGGGACCGGTGCCACCGCAGGGTGCGTCGGTCTGTGTGTTCCCTTCGATGGTGATCGTCGCCGGAACGCATTGGGTCTTGCCGACGGTCGCCGGGGTGGGTCCCGGGTTGAGATTGGGCAGACCGAAGGTCAGCCCGACGATGATGATCAGGACGAAGCCGAGGATGAAGTTCTGAGCAGGTCCCGCGAACAGCACGACGAGGCGCTTCCACGCCTTCTGCTTGTACATCGCCCGGTCTTTTTCGTCCCAGGCGAGCTCCTCGTGCGGGGTCATCCCCGCGATGTCGCAGAAACCGCCCAGCGGCAGCGCCTTGATCCCGTACTCGGTCTCGCCGCGGCGGGTGGACCAGATCGTGGGACCGAAGCCGACGAAGTAGCGTCGGACCTTCATGCCCGTCGCCTGGGCGGCCCACATGTGACCACACTCATGCCAGGCGACCGACAGCAACAGCGCCACGGCGAACAGCGTGACGCCGATCGCGAAACTCACGTACCTACTCCATCCGGATCACGGGACGCACCCGCTCACGAGGGCCGCCGATCAGCGGGATGCCGCCGCGACCAGCTGCGCAGCGCGATCCCGGGCCCACCGATCGGCGGCGAAGACCTCTTCCACAGTACCTGGCGTCCGGCGCCACTGATCGGCCTCGCCGAGCACCTCCTCGATCACCTCGACGATGCGCGGGAACCGGATCGCACCTGCGAAGAACCCGGCCGCGGCGGCCTCGTTGGCCGCGTTGTAGACCGCCGTCAGGCTGCCCCCCGCACTGCCGGCGCGCCGCGCCAGATCGATCGCGGGGAACACCGCGTCGTCGACCGGCTCGAAGGTCCACGACGACGCGGTCGAGAAGTCGCACGCCGCCGACGAACCGGGCACCCGGTCCGGCCAGCCCAGCGCCAGCGCGATGGGCAGCTTCATCGACGGCGGCGAGGCCTTCGCCACCGTCGCGCCGTCCACGAAGGTCACCATCGAGTGGACGATGGACTGCGGGTGGACGGTGACGTCGATGCGGTCGTAGTCGACGTCGAACAGCAGGTGCGCCTCGATGACTTCGAGAGCCTTGTTGACCAGGGTCGCCGAGTTGAGGGTGATCATCGGACCCATCGACCAGGTGGGGTGTCGGCCGGCCTGCTCGGGGGTGACGTCCTCGAGCTGTGCGCGGGACCACCCGCGGAACGGGCCGCCCGACGCGGTGAGGACCAGCCGGTCGACCTCGGCGGCCGTCCCGGCGCGCAGGCACTGGGCGATGGCGGAGTGTTCGGAATCGACCGGCACGATCTGCCCGGGCGCCGCGGCGTCGAGGACGAGGGCGCCGCCGGCGACGAGCGACTCCTTGTTCGCCAGCGCGAGCCGGGCACCCGAGCGGAGCGCGGCGAGACTGGGTGCGAGCCCGATCGAGCCGACGACCGCGTTGAGGATCACATCCACACCGGTGTCCGCGACAACCGCGTCGATGAGGTCACACATGGCGTCGGGTCCGCCGAGGACCCGGCCGCCGAGACGGTCCGCGAGCTCCTGCGCCCGCGCGGTGTCCGCGACGGCGATCCGCGCGGCCGGAACGCCGAACGCGGCGGCCTGGTCGGCGAGGAGATCGGGGTTCGACCCGCCGGCACCGAGACCGGCGACCTCGAAGAGGTCGGGATGCTCGGCGATCACCTCGAGCGCCTGGACGCCGATGGAACCGGTGGAACCGAGGATCAGCACACGTGTGGGCACGCACCCATTCTGGACCATCGGGTCGCGCGGCCCACCGTGGCCGGCGACACCGGACCGACCCGCGGGCGGGGCGTGCCGCTATGCTGCTCGGAGAACTACTACCGATCGTCAGACATCTGACATCCGCGCTGTGAGGAGTGGCTGTGGCAAGCACCGATGTGGAGCACACTGTGGGGCACGGCGATGGGAGGCATGGCGAAGTCGAGGTCATCGACACCGGCTGGCGCCGCGAGCCCGCCGATGCCCCGTCCGCCCGGTTCGGCTGGCACGGCGCGGCGACCAAGACCTTCTACGGTGCGGCCATCTTCTTCGCGCTGTTCCTGCTCGCGATGATCATCGGCAACCACACCGGCCACATCGAGGACCTCTACCTCATCGCCTTCGCCGTGGGCACGCTGTTCTTCGCAGTCCGCGGCTGGTGGATGAACCGCGGAAAGTGGTCCTGACCGGCCACCTCGCCAGACCCAGAGAAAACGCCGAGCGGTGATCCGCTCGGCGTTTCTCGTGTCTGCCTCGTCGAGACTCAGCGCTCTTCGGCCGCGAGCTGGCCACATGCGGCGGCGATCTCCTGACCGCGCGTATCGCGGACGGTGCAGGAGACTCCCTGCTCGCGGACCCGCCGGACGAATTCGCGCTCGACCGGTTTGGGACTGGCGTCCCATTCCGAGCCCGGGGTCGGATTCAGCGGGATGAGATTCACGTGCACCAACGATCCGAGCGCGCGGTGCAGCTTCTCCCCCAGCAGATCGGCGCGCCAGGGCTGGTCGTTGACGTCCCGGATGAGGGCGTACTCGATCGAGACGCGCCGTCCGGTGGTGTCGGCGTAGTATCGCGCAGCCTCGAGCACCTCGGCGACCGACCACCGGTTGTTGACCGGGACGAGGGTGTCGCGGAGTTCATCGTCGGGCGTGTGGAGCGACACGGCGAGCGTGACCGCGAGCCCCTCGTCGGCGAGCCGACGGATCGACGGCGCGAGACCGACGGTCGAGACGGTCACCGAGCGCGCCGAGATGCCGAGTCCGTCCGGCGCGGGCGAGGTGATCTGCCGGACCGCGCTCACGACCCGCTTGTAGTTGGCCAGCGGCTCGCCCATGCCCATGAACACGACATTCGACAAGCGCCCTGGTTCGCCGATCTCGCCGTCCCGCAGCGCGCGCGCGGCGGCCCGGACCTGGTCGACGATCTCCGCGGTCGACAGGTTGCGGTCGAGCCCGCCCTGCCCGGTCGCGCAGAACGGGCAGGCCATGCCGCACCCGGCCTGGCTCGAGATACACAGGGTGTTGCGTTCGGTGTAGCGCATGAGGACGCTCTCCAGGAGAGTGCCGTCGTGCAGGCGCCACAGCGTCTTGCGTGTCGAGTCGTCGTCGCACGAGATGTGCCGGACCGGGGTGAGCAGTTGCGGGAAGAGCTTGTCCCGCACCGCTTCGCGAGAGGTGGCCGGCAGGTCCGTCATCTCGTCGACGTTCCCGTTGAGACGCGCGTAGTACTGCCGGGCCAACTGGTCGGCCCGGAACTTCGGCAGCCCCAGCTCGGCCAGCGCCGCGACGCGACCGGCGGCGTCGAGGTCGGCGAAGTGTGTCGGCGGACGCCCGCGTCGGGGCGCGTCGAACACAAGTGGCAATGAGGTCATTTCGCCATTGTCGCATGTCATGATGAAGCGATGACGACACCCGAGGACCGACCGCACACGGGTTCGGTACCAGCGTGGGGCGAACAACCCGCCGGGTCGCCGGTCCCGGCGGCCGGCCACCCGCACACCCCCGAGCAGCACTCCCCCGAGCCCGACCCCCGCGATCGTCTCCGACGCACGGTCGCCGACGTCGAGCACACACGCACCAGAGCCACCTGGTTCGGAGTGGTGATCGGTGCGATCATCCTCGTCCTGCTGCTGGTCTTCATCGTCCAGAACCTCGGCTCGCAGACCATCGAGCTGCTGTTCTGGGAGGTGAATCTGCCACTCGGGGTGAGCCTGCTCATCGCGGCGATCGCCGGCGCGCTGATCGTCGCACTGGTGGGTGGCCTGCGCATGTTGCAACTGCGGCGTGCGCTGAAGAAAGCCGCGAAGTAGCGCCCGGTCAGAGCAATCCGGTCAGCACGACCCACACCACGAACGCCGACGGCAGCAGGCTGTCGAGCCGGTCCATGATCCCGCCGTGCCCGGGCAGCAGCGTGCCCATGTCCTTGATCCCGAGGTCGCGCTTCACCTGCGACTCGACCAGGTCGCCGAGGGTCGCACAGACAACCAGGACCGGTCCGAGGATGATGCCGATCCACCAGTGGCTCCCGAGCAGATACACCACGCAGCCGACGGCACCGACCGTGCCGACGACCAGCGACCCCACCATGCCTTCCCAGGACTTCTTCGGGCTGATGGCCGGCGCCATCGGGTGTTTGCCGAACAGCACGCCCGCGGCGTAACCGCCGACATCGGAGCACACCACGACCACCATCAGCGTGGCGACCCGCGCGGCTCCGTCGTCCTGCACCACCAGATGTGCGCCGAAGGAGGCGAGCAGCGGCAGCCACGCGAGCACGAAGACGGTGACCGCGAGGTCGCGCAGGTAGTTGACCGGCGCATGGTTGATGCCCTGCCCGAGGAGCTTCCACACCATGGCCACCAGCACCGTCGCGACGAACGCGACGAGCGCGCCGGTCGGACCCCAGGGCCAGCTCGCCCAGATGATGGCCTGCCCGCCGATGAGCAGCGGCCAGAGCGCGACCTCGTAACCCCCGGTGCGGAGGCGTTTGACGACCTCCCAGGTGGCGATCGCGAAGGCAACCGCCACGAGGCCGTACCAGACCTTCGGCACGAAGATCAGGATCGCGATGATGCTGATGCCGAGTGTGCCGCCGACCGCGATGGCGGCCGGCAGGTCGCGCCCCGCACGCGACTTCTTCTCACCGCCTCGTTGCGGAACCTCGTTCACACCTCGAGCAATTCGTCTTCTTTGTGCTTGACCAGCTCGTCGATCTGATGCACGTAGGTCGCCGTGGTCTTGTCCAGTTCCTTCTCGGCGCGGGTGACCTCGTCCTCGCCGGCCTCGCCGTCCTTCTGGATGCGCTTGAGCTCGTCGGCGGCCTTGCGGCGCACGTTGCGGATCGCGACCTTCGCATCCTCACCCTTGCCCTTGGCCTGCTTGACGAGGTCGCGGCGCCGCTCCTCGGTGAGCTGCGGGACGGCCACCCGGATGATCGTGCCGTCGTTGGTCGGATTCACCCCGAGATCGGAGTTGCGGATCGCGGTCTCGATGTCGCGCAGCGTGGACGCCTCGTACGGCTTGATCACGACGAGGCGCGGTTCGGGCGTGTTGATGCTGGCGACCTGCGTGACGGGGGTCAACGAGCCGTAGTACTCGATGTTGACCTTGTTGAACATGGCCGGGTTGGCGCGCCCGGTCCGGATCGAACCCATGTCCTCCTTGGCGACGTTGACCGCCTTCTCCATCTTCTCCTCGGCGTCGAGCAACGCGTCGTCGATCATGTTCGTCCTTGTTCCGTTCGGTCGGGGTTCTCGTCGATCTCGGGGTGGGGCGTCGGGTCAGGTGCTGACCAGGGTGCCGATGCGATCGCCTGCGACCGCACGGGCGATATTGCCCTGTTGGAGCAAATTGAACACCAAGATCGGCATCTTGTTGTCCATACACAGGCTGAAGGCCGTCGCGTCGGCGACCTTGAGTTCCTTGTCGAGCACCTCGCGATGGGTGATCTCGGTGAAGAGGGTGGCATCGGGGTTGGTGCGCGGGTCGGCGTCGTACACACCGTCGACCGCCTTGGCCATCAGGACCACCTCGGCCTTGATCTCCAGCGCGCGCTGGGCGGCGGTGGTGTCGGTGGAGAAGTACGGCATGCCCATGCCGGCGCCGAAGATGACCACGCGCCCCTTCTCCAGATGCCGCTGCGCGCGCAGCGGCAGATACGGCTCGGCGACCTGTCCCATCGTGATGGCTGTCTGCACGCGGGTCGAGACTCCCCGCTTCTCCAGGAAGTCCTGCAGTGCAAGGCAATTCATGACCGTGCCGAGCATGCCCATGTAGTCCGAGCGGCTCCGGTCGAGGCCTCGTTGCTGCAGCTCGGCGCCGCGGAAGAAGTTTCCGCCGCCGATCACGACAGCGACCTGGACACCGGAATTGACGACGTCGGCGATCTGGTCGGCGACGGTGCCCACGACGTCGGGATCGAGCCCGACCTCGCCGCCACCGAACATCTCGCCGCCCAACTTCAGCAAGACCCTACGGAATCCATCCCGCCGGATGGGGTCGGACGCTTCACTCATCGGCTTCCTCACTCGTCGGTTCGGTGAACTATCGTACGTCGTCACCGGAACCGACCCGCGACACGCGTCGTGCGCGCCTCGGGAAACCGCCTCGCGCGAGGTCAGCCGCGCAGCGCCGCCTCGAACTGCGGCCAGGCGCGATGCAGTTCGTCCTGCCAGTACGGCCACGCATGCGTGCCGCCCTCGTAGAGGTGGAACGTCGCAGGCACACCGATGTCGCGCATCCGGCGCTGGAGATTCCGCGTGCACTGGGCCGTGGCGGTCTCGATCACCGCCCCGACCGCGATCTGGTCGAACAGCTTGGAGCCGTTGCCGTCGATGCCGGGGCCGTCGAGGGTGTCGTACCGTCCCGGCATCCCGGACCCGTTCGAGACATAGATCGACATCCCCCGGAACGCCTCGGCATGCAGATAGGGGTCGTTGGCACGCCAGGCGGGATCGTCGGGGGGTCCCCACATGTTCAGGGTGTTGGCGCCGCCACGCCCCTCGACGACCATCCGGACGACAGCCTGGCCGAGCGGATCGCTGGTCTGGGCGCAGCCGCTGAACGAGCCGATCGCCCGGTACACCGACGGCGCGTGCAAGGCCAACTGGAACACCGACGTGCCCGCCATCGAGATCCCGGCGATCGCGTTGCGCCCAGTGCCGCCGAATCGGTCGTCGATCGTCCCGGGCAGTTCCTCGGTGAGGAAGGTCGCCCATTTCTGCCTCCCCAACACGGGATCGGGGCGGTGCCAGTCGGTGAAGTAGCTCGCCGCACCGCCCATCGGGACGACGACGTTGACGTTCTCGTCGGCGAAGAAGGTCCGGATGTCGGTCCGGTCGAACCAACTGCTCCCACCTTCGCCGCCGGCCGCGCCGTTGAGGAGATAGAGCGTCGGCGCGGGCCGGTTCCCGCGGGCGGGCCACACCTTGACCGGGACCACCCGGCGCATCGCCGCCGACCGGACGGCGACGTCGATCTCACCACCGCGTTGAACCGTCTCGCCGACGATGCGAGCGGGCGCGGGTGTCGCGGCGGCGGGCACCGCCAGCCCGAGAGTCGCAGCGACCAGCGCGATCACGAGCACGGCCGGTCGCACCGGCGTGTGCCGGTGCCGTGGTCGGTCCTCGTTGACAGACCCGTCGTCCATACCCCTCGCCTTCATTCGGGTGCGACCGGCGTCACACGCGCAACCCCGGCAGTGTGCCCGACGCACCGCCCGATGTCCACATGGGTCAATCGTCCAGCACCGCAACGGCATTCGATGACACAGAGATACACGAACCGATACACCGTCTCATCGCATCGAGGTTGTCCCGTTTCCCCGACCGTCGAGGTTACCGTGCGGTAGGGTGCGTCCCGGTCGGCCGCTCCACCGTCCGGGAGACCTCGGACGCCTCTCGAGCGAGCGGTCGCCGGATCCACTTTCCCACAGGCGAATCGAGGAACACACATGATGAAGTTCGGCCTCATCGAGCAATGGGAGCCCCGTCCCGGTCACCTGACCAGCTGGGTCGCCTCCCTCGCTTCGGTGACGAATGCCGATCGGGCTCCTGTGCATCCCTCCCCGCCGTCCCACCAGCAGGAGGAGTACCTGCGGGTGGCGTGGCGCAACGAGTCCGCGGGGTTCCGCTTCGCGCGGCTCTGCCTGATGGCCTTCGACGTCTCGGCACCGCTCGACGTGTCCGCGATGACGAAGGCGGTCAACGAGTTCGTGAAGCGCCACGACAGTTTTCGGTCCTGGTTCTCGATGGAGGACGACGGTTCGGTCCTCCGCCATCTCGTGCCCCCGGAGGTCGTCGAACTGGTTCCGGTCGCACACGGCGACCGCGACGCGTCGCAACTGCGGACGCACGTGCAGGACGAGACCTCCGGGCCGTTCAACTGGGACTGTTTCACCTTCGGGGCCATCGAGTGGGAGGGCGGGTTCACCCTCTACGCCGCGGCCGACCATCTCAACACCGACGGGATCTCCCAGGCCATCACCTGCGTGGACCTGTTGACGCTCTACATGAACGAGGCCTTCGGCGGCGATGCCGAGCTGCCCCCGGTCGGCAGCTACCTCGACTACTGCGTGCGCGAGCGCGCCGTGTCGCGCCGGCTGACCCGCCGATCACCGCACGTCCAGCGCTGGATCGACCTGGTGCAGGCCAACGGTGGGCACCTGCCCGGCTTCCCGCTGCCGCTCGGCACCGGCGCGCAGACCTACACCCGCAGCGCAATCGTGAACTCGACCCTGTTCGACGAGCTCACGGCCGCGCGATTCGAGCAGATCTGTCGCGATCTGGGCGCCAACATGATCGCCGGGATCATGACGGCGGCCGCCCTCGTGTATGCCGAGTTCACCGGTCGGACCGAGTATTTCGGGATGACCCCGAAGAGCACGAGATCGGGTGCCGCGGAACTGAAGTCGGTGGGCTGGTTCACGAGCCTGATCCCCGTTCCGCTCACCGTCGGCGACGACACCACGTTCCGCTCCCTCGCGCCGGCGGCCGCGCGTAGCTACGAATCCGGAAAAGAGCTGACCGACATCTCGTTTCACCGGGTGCTCGAACTCGTGGAACCCGGTGACGAGATCGCGGTCCGGTCCGGCTGGGCGGTACCGATGGTGTCCTACATCGACGTCCGCAAACTGCCCGGCGTCGAGATCTTCGAGGCCGGGAACGGGTGCCTCTTCGGCAATCGCGGGAGCAGCGAAGAGGTGTACATGTGGGTCAACCGGTTCTCCGGCCAGACCTCGATCACGTTGCTGTACCCCGACACCGAGATCGCGCACGACTCCGTGGCGCAGTACGTCGAACGATTCGTCGCGGTGATGTCGGCGGTCGCCGACCTCGGCGATTACCGACCATCGCTGCCGGCTCTCGCTCCGTGACCGCCGGTCCCGCGGCGGGCCGGGAGACCGCCGGCGCTCTGCGCGATCGTCCGGGCGCATGGGCGGCCCTCGCGGGATGCCTGCTCGGTGTGTTCATGCAGATGCTGGACACCACCATCGTCAACATCGCTCTGCCCGATCTCGCACGGGATCTCGGTGCGTCGACCTCGCAGCAACTCCTGGTGCTGACCGTGTACACGCTGTCGTTCGCCTGCACCCTGCTGACCGCGGCAACGCTCGGGGCGCGAGTCGGACGCCGCCGGATGTTCGTCGCCGGGATGGTGGCGTTCACGCTGACCTCGGTCCTGTGCGGGGTGGCGACCGGCCCTGGTGAGCTCATCGCCCTCCGCGGGATACAAGGCGTCAGTGCGGCGCTCATGTCCGCACAGACCCTGGCGCTCATCGCGGCCCTGTTCGACAAGAGGCGTCACGGACTCGTCTTCGGCGTCTACGGGGCCGTCGCCGGTCTCGCCGCCATCCTCGGTCCGGTGATCGGCGGCGTGCTCGTCGACGCCGACGTCCTCGGATGGGGCTGGCGCGCGATCTTTTTCGTCAACGTCCCGCTCGGCCTGCTCTCCTGTCTGCTCGCCCACCGCCGCCTACCCGACGCGCGCGAGCCGGCGCCGGGACGCGTGGACGTCCCGGGCGTGGTTCTGTCGGCGACGGCGCTGTTCCTGCTGCTGTACCCACTGGCCCTCGGACGCGAGATGGGGTGGCCCCCGATCCTGTGGATGATGATCGGGGCAGCCGGAGTCCTGTTGGCGCTGTTCGCCCTTCACGAGGTGCGCGTCGACGCCCGCGGTGGCACTCCCCTGTTGCGACCACAGCTGTTCGCCTCGCGCCGGTTCGCGGTCGGACTTCTCCTGTCCCTCGTGTTCTTCAGCGTGTTCGCGGGATTTTTCTTCACCGTGTCGATCTCGGCCCAGTTCGGACTCGGCTACTCGGCGTTCCGAACCGGGATGCTGGCCCTGCCCTTCGCGATCGGCGCCGCCGTCGGCTCGCTCTGCTCGCCCCGGGTGGTTGCCCGGTTCACGGCTCCGTTCACTCTGACGACCGGATCCGTCGCCGTCGGAGCCGGATTCGTCTGGCTCGCGATGATCATCGAACCGGCAGCGGAGAGCTTGCCGATGCCCGGGATTCTCGGTCCCCTCGTACTCGGCGGCGTGGGCACGGGTCTGTTCATCGCACCACTGCAGGCGGCGATCCTCTCCGACACGACCGAGGCCACGGTGGGCACAGCAACCGGGACGATCCCCACGGTCCAGCAGATCGGCGCCTCGCTCGGTCTGGCGGTCGTCACCCTCTTCTTCTTCGGCCAGGTGGCCGGCCAGACAACCGAGACGGTTCCGGCCGTGCGAGCCGAACTCGTTGCCTCGCTGTCGGAGTCACCCGTTCAGCCGATGCTCCACGAGGCGGTCGCCGACCGTTTCGCCTCCTGCGCGAGCGATCAGCTGCGGTCCGCTCATCCGGAGCGACCGGCGCCCGCCTGCGCAGGCGGACCGACGTCGCCGGCGGTCGCCGCGGTCGCCGCGCAAGCCCGACCCTGGACCCAGGATGCGGCGCGGTCGGTGACCGCCCGGACGTTCCTGGCCGCGCTGCAGACGACCCTGGTGACATTGGGCCTCGTCGCCATGGCGATCGCGGCACTCACGATTGCTCTGCGGACACGACAGACCCCGTGAACGCACATCGCCCCGTCTCCTCGACGGAGACGGGGCGATGTGGAGCGAGTTCGATCAGGCCTGGCCGACCTCGAACCGGGTGAAGCCCTTGATGGTCACGCCGGCCTCGTCGAGCAGTGCCTTCACGGTCTTCTTGGAGTCCTGCACCGACGACTGGTCGAGCAGCACGACATCCTTGTAGAAGCCGTTGACGCGACCCTCCACGATCTTGGGCAGAGCCTGCTCCGGCTTGCCCTCCTCCTTGGCGGTCTGCTCGGCGATACGACGCTCGTTCTCGACGACGTCCGCGGGAACCTCGTCACGAGTGGCGTAGCGCGCCTTCAGAGCAGCGACCTGCATCGCGGCGCCGCGAGCGGCCTCTTCGGCACCCTCGCCCTCACCGGTGTAGGACACGAGCACACCGACCGCCGGGGGCAGATCGGAGGCACGCTTGTGCAGGTACACGGCCACCGGGCCGTCGTAGTACGCCACGCGACGGAGCTCGAGCTTCTCGCCGATCTTGGCCGAGAGGGCGGCGACCGCTTCGTCGACGGTGCCGTCGCCGAGCGGAGCCTTCTTCAGTTCGTCGAGATCGTTCGTCTTGGCCGCGGCCGCCGCGTTCACGATGTCGTCGGCGAGCTGCTGGAACTCACCGTTCTTCGCGACGAAGTCGGTCTCGGAGTTGATCTCGATGAGCGCGCCGTCCTTGGCCGCGACCAGGCCCTCGGCGGTGGAACGCTCAGCGCGCTTGCCCACGTCCTTGGCACCCTTGATGCGCAGCTCTTCCACGGCCTTGTCGAAATCGCCGTCGTTGTTGGCCAGCGCGTTCTTGCAGTCGAGCATTCCAGAGCCGGTGAGCTCACGGAGACGCTTCACATCAGCTGCGGTGTAGTTCGCCATCGTCGGCGAGCCTCCTTCGGGAAGTGTGTTGGGACCGGACTGCAGAGCAGTCGGGACTACTGAGCGGCCGGTGCGTCGGTCGCGGCGTCGCCGCCTGTCGGCGCGGCAGCCTGGGTCAGCAGTTCCTGCTCCCACTCTGCCAGGGGCTCGCCGCCGCCGGCCTCGGGCTTGGCGTCGCCACTGGCGGCACCGGCACGGGCCTGGACACCCTCGGCCACGGCCGAGGCCACGACACGGGTGAGCAGCGCGGCGCTGCGGATGGCGTCGTCGTTGCCCGGGATCGGGTAGTCGACGAGGTCGGGATCGCAGTTGGTGTCGAGGATCGCGATGACCGGGATGTTCAGCTTGCGCGCCTCACCGACGGCGATGTGCTCTTTGTTGGTGTCGACGACCCACACGGCCGAGGGGACCTTGGCCATGTCACGGATACCGCCGAGCGTGCGCTCGAGCTTGTTCTTCTCACGCGTGAGCATGAGGATTTCCTTCTTGGTGCGACCCTCGAAGCCACCGGTCTGCTCCATGGTCTCGAGTTCCTTCAGGCGCTGCAGGCGCTTGTGGACGGTCGAGAAGTTGGTGAGCATGCCACCGAGCCAGCGCTGGTTGACGTACGGCATGCCGACACGGGTCGCCTCCGCGGCGATCGACTCCTGCGCCTGCTTCTTGGTGCCGACGAAGAGGATGGTGCCACCGTGGGCGACCGTCTCCTTGACGAACTCGTACGCCTTGTCGATGTAGGTCAGCGTCTGCTGCAAATCGATGATGTAGATGCCGTTGCGGTCGGTGAAGATGAATCGCTTCATCTTCGGGTTCCAACGGCGGGTCTGGTGCCCGAAGTGTGCGCCGCTGTCAAGCAGCTGCTTCATGGTCACGACAGCCATGATCGTCCTTTTCTCGCAGTTGTCGTCGGCACCGTCGGTACCGACCCTGGCGCCTGCGGCCGAGTGCCACCCGGGACGGCATGGACCGTTCCGGGACTGCTCACTTGGCGTGTGTTTTCTCGACTGTGCTGGTCAGGGCGTCGAAGCCGCTGAGCAACACGGAACCGAATGCAGGCGCGCGAAGTCACCTCATCAACGATCGATGAGGTGCGGTGAGAAGTTTACGCCGCCGCGGAAGGAACACCAAAACGCCTTCGCCCACGTCGGAGT
This sequence comes from Gordonia terrae, assembly GCF_001698225.1. NCBI lineage: Bacteria > Bacillati > Actinomycetota > Actinomycetes > Mycobacteriales > Gordoniaceae > Gordonia > Gordonia terrae. The sequence continues at coordinate 2,412,523 of NZ_CP016594.1, read as the reverse complement.
GCGAATCCGGCACCGGTGCACCGACCGGCGGATCCCGCACGGCCTCTGCTGCGTCCAATCCAGGTGCCATTTCCTTCACCGCGTGTCGTGGCCACGCTCGTGCTCGCCGCCCTCTGGTGTGCCGGTCCGATCGCCACTGCCTCCACCGACGGGGTGTACTCGGCCCCGCTGACACCTCGGCCGACCGTGGTGACGGCCTTCGACGAACCGGAGAAACGCTGGCAGCGGGGGCACCGGGGCGTCGACCTCGCCGCCGGGCCCGGACAGGCCGTCCGCGCGGCCGGTGCCGGGCGGGTGCGGTTCGCGGGAACGGTCGTGGGACGGCCGGTCGTCTCGGTGGCGCATCCCGACGGTGTGATCACGACGTACGAGCCGGTGGAGGCCCGCGTCGCGGCGGGTGACCACGTCTCTCGTGGCGAGATCATCGGGACGGTGATCGGCGGGCATCCGGGCTGCCCGGTGGTCGTCTGCCTGCACTGGGGAGCTCGGCGCGGCAGCGGCCGCGGGTCGGACTACATGGACCCGCTGGGACTGCTCGGCGCGGTCCGAGTCCGACTCAAACCGGTTGGATGACCGACGGGCGCGCCGCCCGGAGTCCTCAGGCCCGCGGGTGCGCCTGACGATGGACGGCGCGCAGGCGCTCGACGCTCACATGGGTGTAGATCTGTGTCGTCGCGAGCGACGAGTGCCCGAGCAGTTCCTGGACGACGCGCAGGTCGGCACCGCCCTCGAGCAGGTGTGTGGCGGCGCTGTGGCGGAGCCCGTGCGGTCCGGTCGCCGGCCCGCCGCTCGCGTGGACCGCCCGTGCCACGACCGAGCGCGCCATCCGCTGGTCCAACCGGCCCCCGCGGGCACCGAGGAGCAGCGCCGCCCCCGAGGCGTCGGTCACCAGGGCCGGGCGTCCGGTCCGGAGCCAGTCGTCGATCGCGCGCGCGGCCGGCTCGCCGTAGGGCACCGACCGTTCCTTGTCGCCTTTGCCGATCACGCGCACCACCCGCCGGTCGGCATCGACGTCACCGACGTCCAGCCCGCACAGCTCCCCCACGCGAACCCCGCTCGCGTACAACAGCTCCAGGATCACCCGGTCGCGTAGTGCGATCGGGTCGTCGGCCGCTCGGTCCACGCCGGTGGCCGCGATCGCGGCTTCGGCCTGGGCGGGGGCCAGGACCGCGGGCAGGGTCCGGTGCGCCTTGGGCGCCTTCAGTCGCTGCGACGGGTCGGTGGCCAGGTAGCCCTCGCGGACCGCCCACGCGCAGAAGGTCTTCGCCGCCGAGACCTGTCGGGCGACGGTCGTCCGCGCAGCGCCACGACGGGTCAGTTCGGCGAGCCAGGCCCGCAGCAGTGCGAGGTCGATGGCGCCGACCTCGATCCCCCGGGCACCGGCGAACGAGACAAGCGCACGAGCACCACCGACGTAGGCACGGATCGTGTGCTCACTGCGCCCTTTCTCGAGGCGCAGGTGGTCGGCGAAGTCGTCGAGCATGGTCACGACCTCACCGTGTCGGGCAGCCGGGCGCAACAGCACACGCGGCGTCGTGGCCGAATCGGTGCCACGATGGTCGGTTCGCGTCAGCCCTGGGCGCCGACACCCTCTTCCTCGGCACGCAGGTCGGCCTTCCACTGCCGGAAGCCCTCCTCGGTCCGTCCGCGCCGCCAGTAGCCGGAGATCGACGCGTTCGCCGCCCCCACTCCGCGTTCCTTGCGGACATAGGCCCGCAGGTTGTGCATGACCGCCTGCGCCTCACCGTGGATGAACACGTGCGGCTCGCCGTCGAGCCATTCCGCCGCGCGGACCGCCTCGATCAGCGGGGCGTTGTCGCCGGCGAGTGAGTCGCCCACCTCGCCCGCGGGTCCGCCGCGATGCACCCAGGAGATCTCCGCCCCGACCGGCGCCCGGAGTTCGAGCTCGTCCTCGGGACCGGCCACCTCGATGAAGACCTTGGCGACGGCGTCGGCGGGCAGCGCCTCCAGTGCGGCCGCCACCGCAGGGAGTCCGGCCTCATCACAGGCCAGCAGGTGCCAGGGAGCGTCGGTCCGCGGGCGGTAACCGCTGCCCGGGCCGATGAACCGGATCGTCTCCCCCGGCTGGACCGACGCCGCCCAGGGGCCGGCGATGCCCTCGCTGCCGTGGACGACGAAGTCGACGACGAGCTCGCGGGCCGCCGCATCCACGCGGCGGACGGTGTAGGTCCGCAGCACCGGTTGGCGTTCCGCCGGCTCGGCGGAACGGATCTCCTGGAGATCGAACGGCTCCGGGTAGGTGACACCCGGCGGCGCGAAGACGAACTTCACGTACATGTCGGTGTCGGGCTCCCCGGACTTCCCCAGCGCCGGCTGGAAGTCGTCGAATCCTTCTCCACCCAGGAACAGGCGCACGAAGTGCGGACTGATCCGCTCGCTCCGCAGCACCGTCATCGTGTTCACGCGTTTCGCCATCGAACCTCCCTTTCAGGCGTCAACCCTACGCCTTCCAGATTAGGTGACCCTTAGCTTTAGTCGAGCGAACCACCCATCCGCGGTTGTAAGGTTTCTCTTCGATCGAGCGATGTGTATCTGAGACTTTGCCATTACTAAAATCAGACGTCGCGAGACCCGACCAGAGGTGACTCCATGCCGGATCAGCCCGTGGATCAATCCACCCCGCGCCGCGGCTCGCGGTTGAGCGTGGACGACTGGCTGGAGGCCGCGACCCAGATCTTGGTCGACGACGGCATCGATGCACTGAAGATCTCGCGTCTGAGCGCGCGTCTCGGTGTGACCAAGGGCAGTTTCTACTGGCATTTCACCGATATCGGGGCATTGAAGGCCGCGCTCGCGGAACACTGTCGGCGGGCTCAGTCGGCGGCAGCCGATCGGATCGAGGCGCTCGAAGCCCTACCACCGGTCGAACGGCTGGAAGGGATGGCACGCCTGCTGTCCGACCCGCGCCGCTGGGCGATGGAGTCGGCTCTGCGCCGGTGGGCCGACACCGACGCTTCGATCGCGGACTCGGTCGACCAGCTCGACTGCCGGATCTTCTCGATCGCGATCTCGGCGATGCGCGAGCTCGGCTTCTCGGAGGCCGAGACACACGCTCGGGCCACGACGTTGCTGTACGCGGGCATCGGCTATGTCCACGCGCACGGCCGGTTGAACGAGGCGACCGCCGACGATCTGCGCGTCATCATCGACGTCCTCACCCGCCGCTGAGCTCACGCCAGCCGCCATCGTCCATCGACGTTCTGCACATACCCCCTGATGTCGAGGTGCGCCAACGCCGACCGGACCGCCCCGATGTCGAGACCCGCGGCGAAGGCGATCTCGTCGATCCCCACGGCGCCGCGGCCGGGAATGGCGTCGTGGACACGCAGTTGCTCGGCGTCGAGTCCGTCCGTCGGCTTCGTGCGACCGCGGCCGATGTCGCCCCCTCCGTCGGGGCGCACCAGGTTGACGATCGAGGCGACGTCGGAGACCAGCACCGCGAGGTCGTCGGCGATCATGCGGTGGCAGCCGACCGAGGTCGCCGAGGTGACCGGGCCGGGCACCGCGCCCAGCGGCCGCCCGAGCTTGCGCGCCCACGCGGCGGTGTTCGCCGCGCCGGACCGTCGCCCGGCCTCGACCACCACGGTCGCACCGCTCATCGCCGCCACGAGACGGTTCCGGGTGAGGAACCGATGTTTGGCGGCCGTCGTCCCCGGCGGATACTCGCTGATCACCGCACCCGTGCGCGCGATCGCGGTCAGCAGAGCCGAGTGCGACGCCGGATAGTCCCGGTCGATGCCGCACGCCATCACCGCCGCGGTCACTCCACCCGCCGCGACCACCGCACGGTGGGCGGCGCCATCGATGCCGAACGCACCCCCGGACAGCACCGCGAAACCTTCCCCTGACAGTCCCGACGCGAGTGTCTGCGTGACGTGTTCGCCATAGGCCGACGCGGCGCGGGACCCGATCAGCGCCACCGACGCGGCGGCGAGATCGTCGAGGCGCGCGGGACCGCGCACCCACAGGGCGAGCGGTTCGCCCCCACGCGCCGCTGTGTCTGCCTGTCCCAGTGCCAGCATCGACCAGGCAGGCCATTCCGGGTCGGCGCGGGTCACCAACCGAGCGCCGATCCGGTCGGCGGTGTCGAGGTCGTCTCTCGCACAGTCGGAATCACACCGGGCCGCGGTCGCGGCGAGCACCGCGTCGTGACTCCCGGGCACGGTGCGTCGACGAATCGCCGATGCGGCCTCGACCGGACCGATGTCGTCGACGAGCGCGATGAGCGCGGCACACGGCGGTTCGGCCACCCGCGCCAGATAAGCCCACGCGATCGATTCGGGAGAACGGGACTCCGACGGATGGGCGGTCACCAGGTCGCTCCTCGGTCTCGGTACAGAAGCGCCTGCGCGACATCGTCTTCCACGGGACGACCCGTACCGCGCAGATCACAGAGGGTCCACGCCAGGCGCAGCGCGCGATCGGCACCGCGAGCCGTCACGCGGCCGTCGCGCAGGAACAATTCGATGGGCCGCAACACGTCCGGCGGCAGTCGGAACCGCTGTCGCAGCGCGGACCCGGGGACCTCGGCATTGGTGCGCCACCCGAACTCCGCCCACCGGTCGATCGCGGTGGCGCGCGCAGTGGTCACGCGGGCCCGGACATCGGCGCTGGACTCCCCCGCACCGCTCATCAGGGCCGTGTTTCCCGGCGGATCCATGCGTACGCGGATGTCCACGCGGTCCAGCAGTGGCCCCGACAGCTTGCCCAGATAGCGTCGTCGGACGACGGCCGAGCACACACAATCCACGTCGTGGGCGGGCGCACACGGACACGGGTTCGCCGCCAGGATCAGCTGGAACCTGGAGGGGTAGACCGCCACGCCGTCTCGTCGCGGCACCCGGACCTCACCGTCCTCGAGGGGTTCTCGAAGCGACTCCAGGGATTTGACACTCATCTCGGCGCACTCGTCGAGGAACAACACCCCTCGGTGTGCCTTGGACACCGCACCCGGACGCGCGAAACCCGTACCCCCTCCGAGCAGGGCTGTGGTCGTCGAACTGTGATGCGGGGCGATGAACGGTGGCTCGGTGATCAGCGGACGCCCGGGCGACAACTCGCCCACCAGAGAATGGATGGCCGTCACCTCCAGGGAATCCTCGAGGCCCAGCGGCGGGAGAATACCCGGCAACCGCCGCGCCAACATCGTCTTGCCGATCCCCGGCGATCCGGTCATCAACACGTGATGCGCTCCGGCCGCGGCGATCTCGAGCGCATGCCGGGCCTCCTGCTGCCCCACGACGTCGGCCATGTCCGGGATCGGCGGCGGCTTCGTCGTCGTCGCCTCGTGCACGGTGTCGAGCACGTGGTCACCGGCCAGCCACTGCGTCACCTCCTTGAGACTCGTCGCACCACCGACGTCCATCCCCACGACCAGCGCCGCCTCGGCGACCGTCTCGATCGGCACGACCGCCCGGCAGTAGCCCGCCTGCCGCGCCGCGATCACCGCCGGCAGGACTCCGCGGATCGGCCGCACGTTGCCGTCCAGACCGAGTTCGCCCAAGAAGATCGTCGATGACAGCCTCTCCGCCGACACCTGTTGGGTGGCAGCCAGGATCGCGACGGCCATCGACAGATCGAACCCCGAACCGATCTTCGGTATGTCGGCCGGCGACAGAGCCACCGTCACCTTCAACTCGGGAAAACTGAACCCGGAGTTCTTGATCGCGGCCCGCACCCGGTCCCGCGCCTCTCGCACCGACGGATCCGGGTTGCCGGTCACCGCGAATCCCGGCAACCCCGAACTGACACTCGCCTGCACGTCGACGACGCTTGCGGCAAAGGCATTGAGCCCCACCGCCTGTGTTTGCCCCAGCATGAGCACAGTCTCGGCGGTGACGCGCGTGGCGGGCGGCGCCGAACCGCTCAGACAACCGATCTGTGGATGACCCCGCGGTTGTGCACCGCCGTTCACAGCGGCCCGACTAGGCTCGACCATCGATGAGCGACAAAACTTTCGACGATGAGTTCGTCGGCGATCTCGACCGACTACTTCGATGGCGGCGCGACGTCCGTCGCTTCCGCCGCGAACCACTCGAACCCCACGTGCTTCCCGAGATCCTCGAGGCGGCCGAATTGGCACCGTCCGTGGGCAACAGTCAGCCGTGGCGCTGGGTCGAGGTGCGGTCCGCCGAAGCCCGACAATCGGTGCGCGACAGCTTCACTCGCTGCAACGCCGACGCGCTGGACGGTTATACGGGCGAACGCGCACAGCTGTATTCGTCGCTCAAGCTCTCCGGTCTGGATGACGCTCCCGTCCACCTCGCCGTGTTCTGCGAACCCGCTGTCGAGCAGGGCCGGGGACTCGGCCGACAAACAGTGCCCGAGACGCTGGAGTATTCGGTCGTCACCGCGATCTCCACACTCTGGCTCGCGGCGCGGGCGCGGGGCGTCGGTGTCGGGTGGGTGTCGATCATCGAACCCGACCGGGTTACCACGGCACTCGACGTACCGTCTTCCTGGAAGTTGGTCGCCTATCTGTGCATCGGCCACCCTGCCCACGACTCGGAGACGCCGGAACTCGAGCGTGTCGGTTGGCAGTCACGGACGGGTTACCAGGAGCGGTTCTTCGTGCGCTGACACCAGATCGTGACCCTCGGACTGCGCGATCCGACGGTAACTCCAGTAACAATAGTCACGTCATTCACTTCTGCCACAAAAGTAACTGGAGGACGCGCGTGTCGAGCCGTCTCACCACGAGTGTCCGGCTGGCGCTCGCCGGGGTCATCGCGTTCAGCGGTACCGCAATCGCCCTGACGACCGGCGCCGGCGTCGCGCACGCTGCACCCTGTGGCAACGCGAGCACCGGATCGAGCTTTCTCGGCTTCGGATCCAGCGGTTCGAGCGGATCGAGCGGATCGGCAGGCTCCTCCGGCAGCTCGAACATCCCGAATCCGGGTCCGCAGGCCCCGCTCGTGCCCTACGTCGGCGCCAAGTCCCGCACCGTCGGCTGGGTGACGGGCCCGCTCAGCGCCAACCGGACGTTCAGCCGGTTCGGCATCGGCGGCACCGACCTAGGCGTCGCCTGGGACAACGGGCGCGGCCAGACCCTGATGGCGTTCGGGGACACGTTCGGCAACTGCAACGCCCCGAGACAGCAGTGGCGTCACAACGTGCTGCTGCGCACCGACGACGACAACCTCGCCAACGGGCTGTCCGTTCCCGACGGCCGGGCCGGCGACGTGACGTCCGGTTCGGTCATCGCGCCCGGACAACCGAACTACGCGCAGGAACTCATCCCGTCGGTCGGCATCTCCAACGTCGAGGTCACGACCATCCCGACCGCGGCCATCTCCCTCCCATACGGTGACGGCTTCCGCCAGTACATCAACTACATGTCGGTGCGATCGTGGGGATCGCCGGGCAACTGGGTCACCAACTTCTCGGCGATCGCCCATTCCGACGACAACGGCCAGACCTGGGTCACCGACCAGGACACGATCCTCGTCAACGCGCCGGTCTCGCTCCGACTCCCCGGCGAGTTCCGTCCGGTGGAGTTCAACAACGGCAAGTTCCAGCAGAACGCCTACGTCCGCGGTCGGCCCGGGACGCCCGAAGCGGACTACGTCTACCAGTACGGCACGCCGAACGGCCGCTTCGGCGCCGCGTTCCTCGCACGGTTCAAGCCGGCCGACATCCTGAAACTCGACGCCTACGAGTACTGGGCGGGAACCAGCCGGGGGTGGGTGGACGACATCGCCGCCATCCCCGACGACGGCTCCGCGGTGGTCGTCCGACAGCCGGTCACCGAACTCTCGGTCGCCTGGAGCCCATACCTCGAGAAATACATCATGCTCGCCGGCGACAACGACATCACGCTGCGCACCTCCGACCATCCCGAAGGACCGTGGAGCGCTCCGAAAACCATCGTGCCCCGCGGCGCACTGGTGCTGTACGGGCCGATGATGCTGCCGAACTCCCCTGCCTTGCAGAGTGACTCGAAGGACCTGTACTTCAATGCGTCGCGGTGGAGCGACTACAACGTGATGCTGATCCGCACGGACCTGAGCAAACTCTGACGCACCTCACACGTACACGCCTCGGTGATGCCGCACCCGCGCGCGAGCCAGATCATCGGGCGTGGCCTGATCGAGCCGCACGCTGACGACGTCGAACCGGATCTGCGACCACCGGCGGTCCTGCGCGGCCAGCCACAACCGGGCGAGTCGACGCATCCGGGTGAGCTTGGTCGGCGTCACCGCCATGACCGGATCATCGTAGGTGCGGCTCGCTCGCGTCTTGACCTCGACGATCACCAGGATCGACCCATCGCACGCAACGAGATCGAGCTCGCCATATCTGGTACGCCAATTGCGATCCAGGACAACCCAACCCAGCGACGTCGCGTAGTCCGCGGCCACGTCCTCGCCGAGTCGGCCGATGTGGCCACGTCGATCGGGGCAGGGATGTCCGCGCGGTTCAGAACTCATGCCGATCAGCTTCGCGCAGAACCGCTTTCGCCGACCCCTCGAGAGCGAGCAACGCCCTGATCTGTGGAGGATCAGGGCGTTGTCAACAGGCTTCGATCTCGATCAGGGCTCGTCGGGCAGGCGGAGTTCCGACTTCTCCAGCTCTTCGATGTTGACGTCCTTGAACGTGATCACGCGAACCTGTTTGACGAAACGCGCGGGCCGGTACATGTCCCACACCCACGCATCGCTCATGCGGAGTTCGAAGTAGACCTCGCCGTCGGTGTTGCGCGGGATCATCTCGACCGCGTTGGCGAGGTAGAAGCGCCGCTCTGTCTCCACCACATACGTGAACTGCCCGACGATGTCCTTGTACTCGCGGTACAGAGAGAGTTCCATCTCGGTTTCGTACTTCTCGAGATCCTCAGCACTCATCCTGTCAGCCTATCCCTGTTGTCGTTTGCGCTGGTGACCACACGTGCCGCGACATTACGGTACGACATGCGGTGTTGGGGTGAGGGGCCTGCCGCGTCGATGCGCGACATGTGCAGCGCCGTGCTGTAGCCCTTGTGGATGGCGAAGTCGTAGCCGGGCAGGTCGTCGTCCATCGCGACCATGATGCGGTCTCGGGTGACCTTGGCGATGATGCTGGCGGCGGCGATGCACGCGGCCGCCCCGTCTCCCCCGATCACCGGCAGTGACGGCGCGGTCAGTCCCGGCACCGCGAAGCCGTCGGACAATACGTATCCGGGTTTCACGTCGAGCGCCGCCACCGCACGTCGCATGCCCTCGATGTTGGCGACGTGGATCCCGATGCGATCGATCTCCGCGGCCTCGATGACCACCGCGCTCCAGCTCTGGGCGTAGCGCGTCACCGAGCGGTACAAACCCTCGCGCGTGCGCTCGGAGAGACGCTTGGAATCGTCGAGTTCCGCCAGCGAGACGAGCTGCGTGGGTTTGAGCACACACGCCGCGACCACGAGCGGCCCGGCGCAGGCACCGCGACCGGCCTCGTCGACGCCGGCAACAGGTCCGAGGCCCTGGCGATGCAACGCGAATTCGAACGTCCGCAGCCCCGCGGCGCGGCGGACGGGAGAGCGCGGAGGCCATCGAGTCGTCACAGTGCACCCATCACTGCTGCGGATTGAACGAACCGACACCACCGATCCGCGAGAAGGGGTAGATGATGAAGCGCACCTTGCCGCGGATGTCACTGACTGGGACCGTGCCCTGATACTGGTCGTCCACGTGGTACCGGGAGTCCTGGGAGTTCAGCCGGTTGTCGCCCATCACCCACACGTTGCCCTCGGGGACCTTGATCGGACCGAAGTCCGGACCCAGACACGGCGGCACCTGGTTGCCCGGCCCGGCGACGCCGGGGCCGAACGAGGTGACCGTCTCCTCCTGGAGCTTCATGTCGATGTAGGGCTCACGCAGCGGTCGCCCGTCGACCTTGACGCCGACGCCCTCGTCGTTGCGACATTCGACGGTCTGACCACCGGTGGCGATGACGCGCTTGACGAGATTGTTCTCGTCCGGTGGCGCGAACCCGAACCACGAGAGGGCATCCTGCGCCTTGTGCATCACCGGGTTCGTCGACCGGGGTGACACCCAGGCGCCGTTCCACGACTCCGACGGACCCTTGAACACGACGACGTCACCGGGCTGCGGATCGCCGAACCGGTACGTCAGCTTGTCGATGACGATGCGGTCGTTGGTGCACCCGTCGCAGCCGATGAGCGTCGACTCCATCGACTCCGACGGGATCACGTACTGCCGACCGATGAAGGTCTGCAGAACCCAGGTGAGGAGCAGGACGCACCCCACGATGATCACGACTTCGCGTAGGAGCGAGCCCGATCCGGACTTACGCTTTCCGCGGTCGTCGGTGGGGTCGTCCCGGTCGGTCTTCAACCGCCACGGACGCTTGGCGTCCTCGTCGCGGTCACCGTCGGGTGCATCGTGGGGTCGCTGTGTGTCGGCCACCTCGTCAGGTTAGACGCGTCAGCGCTTTTCCTTGATCTTGGCTGCCTTGCCGCGCAGATCGCGCAGGTAGTACAGCTTGGCGCGACGGACGTCACCGCGGGTGAGGACGTCGATCTTGGCGATGTTCGGGCTGTGCACGGGGAAGGTGCGCTCGACGCCGACGCCGAAGGACACCTTGCGGACGGTGAAGGTCTCGCGCACGCCGCCGCCCTGGCGGCGGATGACGACACCCTTGAACACCTGCACGCGCTCCTTGCTGCCCTCGATGACCTTGACGTGGACGTCGAGGGTGTCGCCGGGGCCGAAGTCCGGCACGTCGTCGCGGAGGGACTGCTTGTCGAGGAAGTCGAGCGTGTTCATGTGTCGTGGTCCTTGTCTGGCGGGAAACGTTGAGCAGAGGAACCTGGCGGCCCGAGGGCTCGACCGGTTCGTGCTCCGAGTCGTTGGCGTCACTGTCGACGGTGTCACTGACATCGCGGTCATGGACGGCCCCGTGGCCGGGGCATCGTCGACAGGCAACCCGACTATTGTGCCAGAGACACCCCGAGCCGACGAAATCGCGGAGTGGCTATGCGCGCGGCCCGATGACCACGACGTCCTCGGCCTGTAGGGCGGAGATGGTGGCGGCGTCCATCGGGGTCGCCGCCGCGATCGCCCTGGGCGTGACACCGGCGTGCACCATGTGGTCGAGGATCGCGAGCTCCGGCGCCCGACCGTTGGCCGTGATCGCCTCGTCGTCGGCGAGCTCGACGCCGGCCCGCTGGTAGGGCTGCGGATCGTTCGTCCCCACGACGACCACCCGGGTACCGCGGTCACCGGTCCCCAACCCGACCGCCGTCCGGAACCACCCGGCGATCGACGACGGAACCGTTGTCTGCAATTTCTCGGCGCGGGTCCGCAGCCAGGTGAGATCGCTCGCGCCGACGCCGCTGTGGACGGCATGAGCCCGCCCACCGGCCAGACCCCCGACGCCGGCCGCCACCGCCCCTGCCGCGCCCATCGCCCCGAGCGGCATCATCGGCATCATGCCGCTCGTCGCCGCAGGCGCGCCGGCACTCTGACCCGCGTCCTCCGACCGTTCGGTGTGGTCGTCACCGGCGGCGGTGAGTGCCATCCGGCCCGCACCCGCGGCCTCCACCCGCCACGTGTCGTCTCCGACGGCGGCGTTCACCTCGGCCCGCCGCGCGTCGCGGTCGGCGATCAGCGCGATCACCGTCATCTGCTGTCGGGTATCGGCCACCGTCCGGGCATAGGCGTCCAACGACGTCCCCAGCGCACGGAGTCGTTCCGCCGCTCCGGGCAGGTCGGCGCCGGCAGTGCGCCCGAGCCCGCCCACGACGGCCTCATGGAACCGGCCTGCGGTCACGTCGCCGGCCGTGTACGACCCGATCGCCGACGTCACCGTCTCGGCGAGGCCGTCCAGCGTCGCGGCCAGCGCGCGGGCGCGCTGCGCCGAGTCGTGCAGGGCGACGGCGTCGGCGCTCGGCCACACCCCTGGTGCCAGCCCCTCCGCGATCCGCTCGGCCTCGCCCGGCGTCATCGCGCCGCGCTCCGGCCGAGATGCGCGGACGCGTCGGCGTCGGCGCCGACCAGTGCGTCGACGCCGGTCTCGAGGGCCCGACGGTGTTCTCCGAGTCGCTCCTCGGCGTCCCGCAGGGACGCGGCGACCTCCGTGGCCGCCGGCGCGAACCCCGTCCGGAATGCACCAGCCGCGCCATCGGCGCCCACCGCCGCATCGATGTCGAGAAGCAGCGTGGACAGTTCGCCGCGCACCGCCGCCAGCCCCTCGGCGGCCTGCGCAAGACGCAGCGCGAGGGCGACGGCCGCGGCGGGATCGGCGCTCACCCGGTGGGCGTGGTTCTGTCCTCCGGCGACCGGATCAGGATTCGTCATCGGCCATCACGCTCTCGAGGCGGATGTCGGCGTAGTCGATCGCCAGATCCGGTGCGCCGGAGAGCACTTCGGCGACACGGACGCGCAGGGCGGTGTCCGCCTCGGCGATCAGCGTGGTGAGCAGGGTCGACAACTGATCCGCGCGGTAGCGCCGCAGCGCGGCGGGTTCGATGATGATGTCCACCGCGAGCCCGCGTGCGTCGACCGTCACCGCGACGAGCCGGTCGTGACTGGTCGCCCGAGAGGTCAGCTGCGACAGAATCTTCCGGATGCGCTCGAGTTCGGTGCGCTGACGGTCGAGCTCGTCGACCATGGCCGAATACCCCTGCATCGTCCCCCGAACCCCCTGCGAGTCGACTCTCCGGCAGATCCTAGCCGGAATCGCCCGGATGGTCCGTGGCGGTGTCCACAGCGTCCGGAAGCAGGTCGGGGCGCCGCACACGCGTGCGCTCGAGGGCCTGCTCGGCACGCCAGCGGGCCACCTTCGCGTGGTCGCCGCTGAGCAACACGGGCGGGACGTCGAGGCCGCGCCAGCTCACCGGCCTCGTGTAGCTCGGACCTTCGAGGAGTCCGTCGGAGAAGGAATCCTCTTGATGCGACCGGGGATTGCCGAGCACGCCGTCGAGGAGACGCACGGTCGCCTCGATCATGGCCATGACCGCGACCTCTCCCCCGATGAGGACGAAGTCGCCCAGGGAGACCTCTTCGACGCGCACGCGTCGGGCGGCGTCGTCGAAGACGCGCTGGTCGATGCCCTCATACCGGCCGCAGGCGAACACCAGGTGCTTCTCGGCGCTCCAGCGACGCGCGGTCTCCTGGGTGAACGGCACACCGGCGGGCGTCGGCACGATCAGCAGGGCGTCGTCGGGGCACACCTCGTCGAGGCACGGTCCCCACACCTCGGGTTTCATGACCATCCCGGGTCCGCCGCCGTAGGGCGAGTCGTCCACGCTGCGGTGGACGTCGTGGGCCCAGTTTCGTAGATCATGGACCGCGACGCTGATCCGTCCGGCGTCGATCGCCTTGCCCAGCAGGGCGACTCGGAGCGGATCGAGGTACTCGGGAAAGATCGACACGACGTCGAGACGCATCAGGGCGCCTCGTCGAGCGAGTCCGGATTCAGCAGTCCGTCGGGTGGGTCGATCACGATGAGTTCGCGGCTGACGCCCGGCACGATCTCCCGCACGAACGGGACGAGCACCTCGCGGTCGTCGGTGGTCCGCACCGACAGCAGCTCACCGCCGGGCAGGTGCAGGACCGATTCGACGACGCCGACCGCGGAACCGTCGACGAGTTGTACGGGGACGCCCTCGAGTTCGTGGTCGTAGAACTCATCCGGGTCGTCGGACGGCTCGACCTGCGAGGAGTCGATGAGGAACAGCGTGCCGCGCAGGGCGTCGGCCGAATTCCGGTCGGCGACACCGGCCAGGGACACCAACAGCCGCCCGGAATGTTCCCGGGCGGCTGTGACGGTGAAGTCCCGCTCCCCGGCGCCGCGCGGCAGACGGCCACGCAGCACCGAGTTCGGTGCGAAACGCATCTCGGGCTCGTCCGTGCGGACGTCCACGACGAGTTCGCCACGGATTCCATGCGACTTGACCACACGGCCGACGACGAGATCCACGATGCGTTCGGTGTTCGGGTTCTCGGTCAGCGGTCGGTGTCGACGATGTCGACGCGCATCCCGCGTCCGCCGATTCCGGAGACCAGGGTCCGCAGTGCGGTCGCGGTCCGACCGTTGCGTCCGATCACCTTGCCGAGATCGTCGGGGTTCACGTGGACCTCGACGAGCCGGCCGCGGCGGCCGGTGACGAGGTCGACCCGGACGTCATCGGGGTTGGAGACGATTCCGCGGACGAGATGTTCGACCGCGTCGGCGACGACTGCGCTCACGCGTCACCCTCGGCGGCGGGCGCCTCGGCTGCCTCGTCGTCCTTCTTGGCGGCCTTCTTCTTCGGGGTGGTCGCGGCGGCGACGGGCTCGTTGTCGGCGGCGGCGAGCGCAGCGTTGAACAGGTCGAGCTTCGACGGCTTGGCCTCGGCGGTCTTCAGGGTGCCCTCGGCGCCCGGCAGGCCCTTGAACTTCTGCCAGTCACCGGTCACCTTGAGGATCGCGGCGACGGGCTCGGTCGGCTGCGCGCCGACTCCCAGCCAGTACTGTGCGCGCTCGGAGTCGACCTCGATCAGCGAGGGCTCTTCCTTCGGGTGGTACTTGCCGATGGTCTCGATGACCCGGCCGTTGCGGCGGGTGCGGGCATCGGCGACGACGATGCGGTACTGCGGGTTGCGGATCTTGCCGAGCCGCGTGAGCTTGATCTTGACAGCCATGTCTACTTCTCTTTCGTATGGTCACTGCGCAATTCAGCAGACCGCCCGGAATGGCGGACCCGGTTTTGCGTCTGTATCGGTGTGACCGTCGGGCGGCCGTGACCGGATCCGACGAACCAGCGAGCCATTGTGCCAGACCAGACGACGGACACCGAATCCGGCGACCATGACCGGCGTCCATGCCGACGAAGGCGGCCGATGTACCGGCATGTGGTCACCCACCCCGCGAAGGCGACCACATGCCGCACGTCGCCATTCCGTCACTCATCGGTGTCGGCTCATCGGTGTCCGAGATCACGACACCGCCGGAGCCTCCCTCGACCCCCGGCTCCGACGGTTCCGCGTCGCCGGACCCAGGCTGAAGTGATTCCGGCGTGGACTGGTCGGCATCGTGGGCCGAACCGTTGCAACGCCGTTGCTACGTTACGCGGCGGTAAGAAGAGCAACCAGATGCCATCGTGTGGCGTTGCTCACACGATGTGGCGACCCGACGACACCACTGCCACCGGGTGCCGCAGCGTGCCCAGATCGTCACATGGGTTGTCTGCGTAGACCACGAAGTCGGCACGATGACCGTCTTCGAGGACGTCGGCACCGAGCCAGCCCCGCGCCGCCGTCGACGCCGCCGCGATCGCGGCCGCGGGACCGAGGCCGATGCCCGACAGCGCCTCGATCTCGTCGACGATGCGACCGTGCTCGACGAATCCGCCCGCGTCCGTTCCGGCGAAGATCTGCACTCCGGCCTCGTACGCGGCGTCGAACACGCTCGGCGCACCCGCGTGCAGAGCCCGCATGTGCGCGGCGTAGGTCGGGAAGCGCTCGGCGCCGTCGGCGATCCCGGGGAAGTTCTCGACCTGGATCATGGTGGGCACCAAGGCAATCGAGCGTTCGACGAGCTGGTCGACGAGATCACCGGTCAGTCCGGTGCCGTGCTCGATGCAGTCCACACCCGCGCCGATCAGGTCGACCAGGGCGTCGGTTCCGAAGACGTGGGCGGTGATCCGCGCACCGTGCTCGTGCGCGACCGCGACCGCCGACTCGATCTGCGCTCGCGTCCACAGCGGGGCCAGATCGCCGACCTCGCGATCGATCCAGTCCCCGACGATCTTCACCCAGCCGTCGCCGGCCTGCGCCTGCCGGGCCACCTCGGCGGCCAGTTCGTTCGGATCGTCGAGGTCGACGCCGTAGTCGCGCAGATATCGCTTGGGTCGCGCGATGTGCTTGCCCGATCGGATGAAGCGCGGGCATGCGGGATCGTCGTCCAGCGGGTGCGTGTCCAGCGGCGACCCGACCTCGCGGATCAGCAGGGTGCCGGCGCGCGCATCGGCATAGGCGAAGCCGCGGGCCTGCTCGATGTCGACCCCGAGACCGGGGGCGATGCCCACATGATTGTGGGCATCGACGAGGCCCGGCAGTATCCAGCCGCCGTCGACGGCCGTCTCGGCGTCGGGAACCGGTGTCGCACTGATGGTGTCACCGCTGACCCAGAACTCGACCGGCTCCGCGGTCAGCGGGTCGGTGCCGCGGTAGTGCTTCGGCGCTCCCATCCCGTCCCTGCTCGCGCCCACGTGACTATTTCTTCTTCTTGGGCTGCTGGAACTGCGACACGTCGAGACCTTCGAGTCCCGGCGGCAGCTGGTCGAGGCCGGCCGGCATGTTCGACAGGTCCGGGAACCCGGCCGGCATTCCCCCGGGCATGCCCGGGAAGCCGCCGCGGACCTTCGGCGGCGTGGGGCCGCGGCCGGTGCTCTTCTTTCCGCCGCCCTTCTTGCCCTTGCCCTTCTTGCGGTTGGACTTGCGGTTCATCCCGCCCATGCCCATGCGTCCCGACATCTGCGCCATCATCTTGCGGGCCTCGAAGAACCGATCGACGAGCTGGTTGACCTCGCTGACCGTCACCCCCGAGCCGTTCGCGATCCGGATGCGGCGGGAGGCGTTGATGATCTTCGGATTGTCACGCTCGGCGGGCGTCATGCCGCGGATGATCGCCTGCACCCGGTCGAGCTGCTTGTCGTCGACCTGCGACAGCGCGTCCTTCATCTGGCCCGCGCCGGGCAACATGCCCAGGATGTTGCCGATGGGTCCCATCTTGCGGATCATCAGCATCTGGTCGAGGAAGTCCTCGAGGGTGAGCTCGCCCTGCGTGATCTTGGCGGCCGCGGCCTCGGCCTGTTCGGCATCCCAGTGCTGTTCGGCCTGCTCGATGAGGGACAGCACGTCGCCCATGCCGAGGATGCGGCTGGCCATGCGGTCGGGGTGGAAGACGTCGAAGTCCTCGAGCTTCTCGCCCGAGGACGCGAACATGATCGGCTGGCCGGTCACCTCGCGCACCGACAGCGCCGCACCACCGCGTGCGTCACCGTCGAGCTTGGTCAGCACGACTCCGGTGAACCCCACACCGTCGGCGAACGCCTCGGCGGTGGTCACCGCGTCCTGACCGATCATGGCGTCGACGACGAAGAGCACCTCGTCGGGCGAGGTCGCATCCCGGATGTCGGACGCCTGCTTCATCAGCTCCGCGTCGATACCCAGGCGACCGGCGGTGTCGATGACCACGACGTCGTAGTGCTTGGCCCGCGCCTCGTCCACGCCTGCCTGCGCGACCGAGACCGGATCGCCCGAGGTCACACCGAGGACGCCGTCGCCGCCGACGCTCGTGCCCGGATGGGGCGCGAACACCGGGACGCCGGCGCGTTCGCCGACGATCTGGAGCTGCGACACGGCCCCCGGACGCTGCAGGTCACAGGCGACGAGCAGGGGCGTGTGACCCTGCTGCTTGAGCCAGTTGCCCAGCTTTCCGGCGAGGGTCGTCTTACCCGCGCCCTGCAGGCCGGCCAGCATGATGACGGTCGGCGGGTTCTTGGCGAACCGCACGCGGCGGGTCTCGCCGCCGAGGATGCCGATGAGTTCCTCGTTGACGATCTTGACGACCGTCTGCGCCGGGTTCAGCGCCGCGGAGACCTCTGCGCCCTTCGCTCGCTCCTTGATCCGGGCGATGAAGGACCGGACCACGGCGAGCGAGACATCCGCCTCGAGCAGGGCGAGCCGGATCTCGCGACAGGTGCGGTCGATGTCGGCGTCGGAGAGCCGCCCCTTGCCACGCAGGTCCT
The DNA here is from genome assembly GCF_001698225.1 of Gordonia terrae. NCBI lineage: Bacteria > Bacillati > Actinomycetota > Actinomycetes > Mycobacteriales > Gordoniaceae > Gordonia > Gordonia terrae. Next base: position 2,394,778 of record NZ_CP016594.1, on the reverse strand, counting down.
TCAGGGCACCGGTCAACCGGTCGGAGAGGGAATCGAACATGGCCCCATCCTTCCATGTGGGTCCCGGGACCGAACAGCTAGGAGATCGGCACTCCGGACCGCCCGGTCCCGCCGTAGGACTGCGGCCCGTCGCCGTCTTCCTCGCGCACCGGTTGCGGAGGCGGGCAGACCGCCACGACGGCGTCGGCCAGCTCCGCCCGTGCGGCGTCGGTGTCGGTCGCCAGTCGCAGGCCGAAGATGTCCACGCCGGTCGCACCCAGGGTCGCGACCTTGGCCCACCGGATGTCGGCGCCGTGCCGTTCCAGGACCGCGCTGACCCGGCTGAGCAGGCCGATCCGGTCGTCCGAGCGGACCTCGAGCACTGCCTGCCCCGCCGGCGCCTCGAGCCACGTCACCCGTGGCGGCGCGACGGCGAACAGCGCGGGAACCGCGTTCTTCGGATGGCCTGCCCCGTCCACCTCGGGATCGGTGCTGCCGGCGCTGGCGCCGATGGTCACGACGGTGCCGGGGATCGTGGTAACCGTGCCGATCGTCGGGACCGGCGAGTCCCGTTCGCGCGCGTCGAGCCGCGCGAGGACGTCGATCTTGCCGTCGATCGCGGCGATGAGCTGCTGGCGCAGCAGTCCGGCATCGGGCGGACTGCCGAACATCGGCACCACGAGGAACGAGTTGATCGCCTTGCCGTCGGCGCTCTGAGCGCAGGCGGAGTGCGACCGCAGCCCGCCGAGGGCGAGGACCCCGGCCATCTTCGACAACAGGCCGGGCTGATCGGGCGCGACCATGGTGACGCGATAGGTGTGCTGGCCCTCGGCCCGGACGAGCCGCACTGCGAAATCACCTTCGGCCGCGGTCGCGAGCTGCTCGGCGGTCAGCGGGTCGGGAGCGCTCGGCTTCTCCCCGTCGATGAGCCGCATCGACCGGCGGACGAGGTCGAGGATCAGCGAGGCCTTCCACTCCCCCCACACCCCCGGTCCGGTGGCGAGCGAGTCCGCCTCGGCGAGTGCGGCAAGGAGTTCCAGGAGAACACGGTTGTGCCCGAGGGTCTCGACGACGGACTCGGCCGTGGCGGGGTCGTCGAGGTCGCGGCGGGTGGCGACCTGGGGCAGCAGCAGGTGATGCCGGACCATGTCCGACAGGATCGTCACGTCCTGGGGCCAGAGCCCGAACCGGTTGCCGACCTGAACGGCCAGATCCGCGCCGACGATGCTGTGATCGGCACCCCGCCCCTTGCCCAGATCGTGGATGAGCGCGCCGAGTACGAGGAGATCGGGCCGGGACACCCGCGTGGTCATCGCGCTCGCGTACGCGGCGGTCTCCACGAGGTGACGGTCGACGGTCCAGGTGTGGATGGCGTCGCGGGGCGGCAGGTCGCGGACGGCGCCCCACTCCGGCAGCAGCCGGCCCCACAGACCCGTGCGGTCGAGGGCCTCGATCGGATCCACCATGTGGTGCCCCGAACTGAGCAGCACCAGCAGGTCGCTGCGCGCCTCGGCCGGCCACGGCTCACGCAGTTCCGGCGCGTAGTCGGCGAGTCGGCTCAGCGTCGATGCGCCGATCGGCAGACCGGTGCGTGCCGACGCCGCCGCCACCCGCAGGATGAGTCCCGGGTCCTTGCTCGGGATCGCGTTGCGCGCCAACACGATCTCGCCGCTGTGCTCGACGACGCCCTCGTCGAGCGGACGACGCAGCGGCGAGCGCCGCAGCTTGGCCAGACCGCGACGCGGCAGGGCGTTGCCTGCTGTCCGCAGGCCGGCGTCGATGGAGTAGCTGATGGTGCGGGCCGAGTCGCTGATGACCCGCGCGAGGTCGAACCGGTCCCCGATCCGGAGTGCTGCCCCGATCTCGTCGGCGTCCTGCGCCTGCACGTGCTCGCGGGGACGCCCGGCGATGCGATGCAACTCGGTGCGGATGTCGAGGAGCCTGGTGTAGGCGACCTGCGGTCCGGCACCGGGCGAGTCGGGCCGCAGGCTCGCCATCCCATGGGTGAGCTGCGCGATCGCCAGCGCTCCCAGCAACTGCACGTCGCGCAACCCGCCCCGGCCGTTCTTGAGATCGGGTTCGGCACGGTGCGCGATGTCGCCGGCGCGCCGCCAGCGGTCCTGGGCGTGGGAGACGACTTCGGGGAACCGGGTGCGGATGTCGTTGCGCCACTGCTGACGGACGCCGCCGATCAGCAACGTGGACAGATCCTCGTCACCCGCGATGTGGCGGGCCTCGAGCAAGCCGAGCGCCGCGGTGACGTCCTCCCCCGCGACCTGCAGCGCCTGCGGCACCGTCCGCACGCTGTGGTCGAGCGGGATGTTGGCGTCCCACAACGGATACCAGAGCCCATCGGCCACCTCGGACACCCGTTCGACGGGCATGTCGTCGTGCAACAGGATCAGGTCGAGGTCGGAGTACGGGAGCATCTCACCGCGACCGAGCCCGCCCACGGCGACGATCGCAAAACCGCTGTGCGGCTTGATGCCGAGTTCGGCACCCTTGCTGGTCAGCCAGAACTCGTGCAGGTCGACGAGCACCTGGCGCAGCGCCGGTGCATCGAGTTTTCCCGAGCGGCCGGACTCGGTGAGTTGCCGTCGGGTCTTGGCCAGGTCTGCGGCGCTTACGACTGCCTCCAAAGTGTGTGGGAGAGAGATGATCTCGAGCTGTCGAACGGTACGGCCCCGCGTCCGACTGGTCGTCGGGCACGGGGCCGTTCACCGGGAGTTCGTCAACGCGGCACGGGCTCGCTACAGGGCGTCGCCGCCACGCTCACCGGTGCGGACGCGGACCACGGATTCCACCGGCGACACCCACACCTTGCCGTCACCGATCTTGCCGGTCCGGGCGGCCTCGACGATCACATCGACGACCTTGTCCACGGCCGCGTCGTCCACCACGACCTCGACGCGGACCTTGGGCACGAAGTCGACCGAGTACTCGGCGCCGCGATAGACCTCGGTGTGGCCCTTCTGGCGTCCGTAGCCCTGGACCTCACTCACGGTCATGCCCAGGATGCCGGCCTGCTCCAACCCGGCTTTGACATCCTCGAGCGTGAACGGCTTGACGATTGCAGTGATCAGCTTCATAAGTTATCCCTCTCCACAGGATTCAGCGTAGTAGCGAATGGCTTCGAGCGTCATGCCAGCTCATAGGCCGTCTCGGCGTGTTCCGCCTCGTCGATGCCGGTCTTCTCGTCCTCATCGCTGACGCGCCAACCCAGCGGCTTGAGCGCGAAGGCGATGATCGCGGTGAGAACAGCGGTGAACACGAGCGCGAACAGAGCGATGACGACCTGGACCACCAGCTGCTTGTAATCGCCGCCCCAGAAGAGGCCCACGTCCTCGCCGATCAGACCGATGGCCACCGTGCCCCAGAGGCCCGCGACGAGGTGGACGCCGACGACGTCGAGCGAGTCGTCGTATCCGAACTTGTTCTTCAGTCCGATGGCCGTCGCGGCGAGCGCACCTGCGACGAGGCCGAGGATCAACGAGCCGATCGGGGTCAGCGAGCCACACGCCGGGGTGATCGCGACCAGACCGGCGACGATGCCCGATGCGGCGCCCACGCTCGTCGCGTGCTTGTCGCGGATGACCTCGACCACGAGCCAGCCGATGATCGCGGCAGCCGTCGCGGCGGTGGTGTTGACCCACACCTGTCCGGCGAGGAGGTCGGCGCCCAGCTCGGAGCCGACGTTGAACCCGAACCAGCCGAACCACAGCAGGGCGGCGCCGAGCATGACGAACGGGATGTTGTGCGGACGGTACGCGGTGCGACCGAAGCCGACGCGCTTGCCGATGATCAGGACCAGGACCAGCGCCGCGATGCCGGCATTGATGTGGACGACCGTGCCGCCGGCGAAGTCGATCGGGGCAACGTTGGCCTCCCCGTCGGTCGTGCCGAACATCTTGGCCGCCAGGCCGTCCTCACCCGCACCCAGGAGACCGCCGCCACCGACCAGGCCGCCCCAGACCATGTGCGACAGCGGGAAGTAGACGATCGTCGCCCACAGGACGGTGAAGACCATCCAGGTGGAGAATTTGACGCGCTCGGCCAGGGCACCGCTGATGAGAGCGACGGTGATCACCGCGAAGGTCAGCTGGAAGCCCATGAAGACGATCGCCGGGATCGAGAGGCCGCCGGTGACGTACAGCTCGGTGTCGCCCTCGCCGATCGTGCTCATCAACTGGTCGGACCCGAACAGAGCGAACGGGTTCGCGAAGATCCCGCCGATGTCGCTGCTACCGGTGATCCCGTCGCTGAACGACATCGAGAAGCCCCACAGCACGTACACGACGCTGATCGACGCCAGCGCGCCGAAGGACATCATCATCATGTTCAGGACGGACTTGCCTCGCGCCAACCCCCCGTAGAAGAACGCGAGGCCTGGGGTCATCAGCAACACGAGCGCGGCCGACACGAGCATGAATGCCGTGTTGCCCGTGTCGATCGGGCCAAACGATTCGTTTGGCAACTGAGCCAAATCCACTACGAAACCTCCTCAGGATGCGCCGACGGCTCGGCGCCTCCACAGAGATTGTCGGCAGTCGGTTTCAGCCGTGGTGCCCTGACGTTTCGGGCGCGTAACCCCCTGAGTGGTTTGTATTGCGCACAGGTAACGTCCCAGTTCGGCTCTGAGCCGACTCTCAGACTCCTCGGCCGACGTCTAACCCGACATTTCCGATCACAGATTCGGAATTCACAGCGGCAGCGGAGTTCACAGCAGGGCGTCGACGAATGCGTCCGGTTCGAACGGCGCGAGATCGTCGGCTCCCTCGCCGAGCCCGACGAGCTTGACCGGTACCCCGAGTTCCTTCTGGACGTGGAAGACGATGCCACCCTTCGCGGTGCCGTCGAGCTTCGTCAACACCACACCGGTGATGTTCACGACTTCGGCGAACACGCGGGCCTGCATGAGGCCGTTCTGTCCGACGGTCGCATCGAGGACCAGCAGCACCTCGTCGACGGGTGCCTTCTTCTCGACGACGCGTTTGACCTTGCCCAGCTCGTCCATCAGGCCGGTCTTGGTGTGCAGGCGGCCCGCGGTGTCGATCATGACCACGTCGACACCCGTCTCGATGCCGCGGTCGACCGCGTCGAACGCGACCGCGGCGGGATCGGCCTGTTCCTTGCCGCGCACGATCTCGGCACCGACACGCTCACCCCAGGTCTGCAGCTGATCGGCGGCGGCGGCGCGGAAGGTGTCGGCGGCTCCGAGCAGGACGCGACGACCATCGGCGACGAGCACGCGCGCCAGTTTGCCGGTCGTGGTCGTCTTGCCGGTGCCGTTGACCCCGACGACGAGCACGACGGCGGGGCGACCGGCGTGCGGCAGCGCCCGGATCGACCGGTCGAGGGTCGGGTCGAGCTGCTCGATCAGGACCCGCTTGAGCAAGGCCCGGGCCTCCCCCGCGGTCCGGACCGGATTGGCCGCGAGTTCGGTTCGCAACGTCTCGACGACGGTGGCGGTGGTCGCGGCGCCGAGGTCGGCCATCACCAGCGTGTCCTCGATCTCCTCCCAGCTCTCCTCGTCGAGATCGCCCGCACCGAGGAGTCCCAGCACACCCTTGCCGATCGCGCCCTGCGACCGGGACAGCCGGCCACGCAGCCGACCGATCCGGCCCGCCGTCGGCGCGATGTCGTCCAGCGGCGGCGCCGTGGTCGCCTCCGCGACATCGTCGGGCACCCGCGTCTCGGGTTCGACGATCTCCGGCTCGACTGCCGCGGGTTCCGCCGTGTCCGGTTCAGCCGTGTCCGGAACCACCGTGTCCGGCGGTGCAGTCGCAGGCCGGGCGGCCTCCGGTTCCACCGTCTCGGGCTCAACCGTCTCGGGCTCTGCAGCCTCGGGCTCGGCTGTCCCGGGCTCGCTAGCCTCCGGCTCGACGGTGTCCGGCTCGGCGGTGTCCGGCTCGGGAAGGGATACGTCGGTGACGCCGCGTCGAATCGAGTCACGCGGGACCGCGGCGTCGTCGCCGACACCCGGCTGACCGTCCACGTCGGTGCGATCTCCCGGCGGCCGCACGGTTGGCTCGGCCGGCTTGCGCACGGGTTCGGGCTTGCGCGCAGGCGGTTCCGCGAGCGCCGTACCGGCGTCCCCGCGGCTGAAACTGAAGCCCGACCCGGCCTGGTAACCGCCCGACCGGTCGACCTGACGGGTCGTGCCGTCGACGACCTCTGGCTGTCGTTCGTCGGTGAGCGAGATGCGCCGGCGGCGCGACAGCACCAGACCGAGCACGATCAACGCGATCACGACGAGCACCGCGACGACGATGCCGATGATGATTCCGGTGTTCACTGGCTGGTGTCCTCCTGTTGTCCGACGGGCATGTTCACTCCGCGCATGCGTTGTGAGATGACCGTCGTGATGCCGTCGCCGCGCATGCTGACCCCGTAGAGCGCATCCGCGACCTCCATCGTGGGCTTCTGGTGGGTGATGACGATGAGCTGGGACTTCTCCCGCAGTTGCTCGAACAATGTGATGAGTCGCCGCAGGTTGGTGTCGTCGAGAGCGGCCTCGACCTCGTCCATGACGTAGAAGGGTGACGGCCGTGCCCGGAAGATCGCCACCAGCATCGCGACGGCCGTGAGCGACTTCTCCCCACCCGACAGCAGTGACAGCCGCTTGACCTTCTTGCCGGGCGGACGCGCCTCGACCTCGATGCCGGTCGTGAGCATGTCGCCGGGTTCGGTGAGGACCAGTCGCCCTTCGCCGCCCGGGAACAGCGTCTGGAAGACCTGCGCGAATTCGCGTTCGACGTCGGCGTAGGCCTCGGTGAACACCCGCAGGATGCGGGCGTCGACCTCCTCGACCACGTCGAGGAGATCCTTGCGCGCCGCCTTGACGTCTTCGAGCTGTGAGGACAGGAAGTTGTATCGCTCCTCGAGTGCGGCGAACTCCTCGAGTGCGAGCGGGTTGACCTTGCCGAGCGTGTTGAGGTCCTTCTGCGCCTTCTTCGCGCGGGCTTCCTGGGTCGCCCGGTTGTACGGCATCGGCGCCGGCGCGACGACCTGCTCGCCGCGTTCCCTCGCCTGCTCGTACTCGGCCATCTCCAGCGCCGACGGGGGCATCGGCACGTCGGGGCCGTATTCGGCGATCAGATCGTCGGGTGCCATCGCGAACGTCTCGAGCACCTGCTCTTCGAGTTGCTCGATGCGGAGCGCGACCTGGGCTCGCGCCACCTCGTCGCGGTGGACGGTGTCGCGCAGTGAGTTCAGCGTGGTCGTCAGCTCGCCCGCCCGAACGCGGAGCTCGTCCAGGGTTGCGGTACGTGCGGTCCGGATCTCCTCGAGTTCGTCGCGCCCGGCCTGCGCCGAGGCCACCGCTGCCGCGAGGCGCTCACTGACCTGCGCGCCCGCGCGTTCGACGGCCACCGCGACGCCGGCGGCCTGTCGCCGGATCTCGTCCTGGCGGCGGGCTCGTTCGCGCGCCTCCCGCTCGCGCTGGGCGGCGCGACGCAGCGAGTCGGCCTTGCCCCGGACCGAGGCGAGGCGTTCCTCGGCGGTCCGCAACGTCAGACGCGCCTCCATCTCGGCGCTGCGCGCCACCCCGACCGCCGCCGATGCGGTCGCGCGCTCGGAGTCGTCGGCCGACATCTCGGTCCCCACCTCGGGCTCGTCGCGCGCGAGCCGAAGCCGCTCGGTGAGTTCCTGCAACGATTCGAGGGTCTCCGCGCGGCCCTTCTCGAGGAGGTTCCGCTGGCGCGTCAGTTTGTCGGCCTCGGCGCGCGACGCCCGGATCTCCTGACCGAGCCGGGCCATCTGCTCGTACGCGGCGCCGACGCCGGCGTCGGACTCGTGCAGCGCGGCGAGCGCCTCCTCGGCCGCTTCGCGTCGCTCGTGCTGTTCGGTCAGCGCACCGTCGAGCGCCGCCTCCAGTTCTTCGACGCGTCGGCGCGTCGCGCCGAGTTCGGCGGTCGCCGCATCGATCGCGGACTGGACCTCCAGCGTGGAGGGTCGGCGCGACGAACCCCCCTCGACCGACGCTGCCGAGATGCGGTCGCCCGCGGGGGTCACCGCCCGCACCCCGAGGCGGCGGGCGAGTTCGAGTCCCTGGGCGGGATCGTCGACGATGACGGTGTCGGCCAGGACGGTGTCGATGGCACCGCGGATCTCGGGCCGGGTGTCGACCACCGAGGCGGCCCACCTGGCCCCGTCCGGCAACGCGACCTCACTCTTCCGGTCCGGACCGGTGAGCCCGCCGCAGATCAGCGCCGCCCGTCCACCGTCGCCGGATTTGAGGGCCGCCAGCGCTCGCACCGCGGCGATCCCGTCGACGGTGACGATGCCGTCGACGGCGGGTCCGAGCGCCCCGGCGATGGCCGTCTCGAAGCCCGCCTCGACCGTGACCAGCTCGGACATCGGACCCAGGAGACCCTCGGGCGCGTTCTCCAGCAACCAGGCACCGCCGTCGCCCCGTTCGAGTCCCATGGCGAGCGCGTCCACCCGCGCCGACAGCGAGGCGATGGCGTGCTCGGCCTCGCGGTGGGATGCCTGCAGGGTCGCGACGCGCTCGTTGGACAGGTTGAGCGCGGCGACGCAGCGTTCGTGATGTTCGTCGAGAGCGCGTTCGGCGGCCTCGAGTTGCGCCAGCTCTCCGGCGGCCGAGTCTTGTTGCGTCACAGCACCTTCGGCGCGCTCGGTGGCCGCCGAGATCGCGTTCGTGAGGCGTTGCGCCTCGGCGTCGACCGACTCCGAACGCGTCCGTAGGTTGTCGACCTGCCCTTCCAGACGCGCCAATCCCTCCCGACGGTCGGCGATGGCGCGGACGGCGGCGAGGTGAGCGGCCTCGGCGGCTTCGGCGATCGACTCGCGCTCGCCGAGGACTTCTCTGGCGGTCTCGAGCTGTTCGGCGGCGATCTCGACGCCCTCGGTGAGTTCGGCTTCGAGTTCGGCGGCCTCGAGGGCCTGCTCGTCGAGCTCGTCGGGGTCGGGTCCGGACGCCTCGCCGGACGGTTCACTGAGGTACCGGCTGCGTTCGGCGGCGACCCGGCGGGTCGCGTCGACGCGCTCGGCCAGCGCCGACAGCCGGAACCACGCGCGGTTCGCGGCGGCCGCGGCGGGCGTGATCTCGGCGAGATGCTGTTCGTGTTCGGCCACTTCCGCGTTCGCGCGGTCCAGCTCGGCGGCCACCTCATCCTGCCTGCGACGGACCTCGTCCTCGACGGCGGCGTGTTCGGCCATCTCGGTCCGGCGGGTGACGAGGTCGTCGGCGGCAAGACGCAACCGGGCGTCGCGGAGGTCGGCCTGCACGGTCTGGGCACGGCGTGCCACCTCGGCCTGCCGGCCGAGCGGCTTGAGCTGGCGACGGAGTTCGGCGGTCAGGTCCGTCAGGCGCGCGAGGTTGGCCTGCATCGCGTCGAGCTTGCGGACCGCCTTTTCCTTGCGCTTGCGGTGCTTGAGTACACCCGCGGCTTCTTCGATGAACGCGCGGCGGTCTTCGGGCCGGGACTCGAGGATCGCCGACAGCCGGCCCTGGCCGACGATCACGTGCATCTCGCGGCCGATACCCGAATCCGAGAGCAGCTCCTGCACATCCATCAGCCGGCACGAACTGCCGTTGATCTCGTACTCGCCGGCACCGTCGCGGAACATCCGGCGGGTGATGGAGACCTCGGAGTACTCGATGGGCAGCGCGCCGTCGGCATTGTCGATCGTCAATGTCACCTCGGCGCGGCCCAGCGGCGGCCGGCCGGATGTGCCGGCGAAGATGACGTCCTGCATCTTCCCGCCGCGTAGCGCCTTGGCGCCCTGCTCGCCCATCACCCAGGTCAGGGCGTCGACGACGTTCGACTTACCGGAGCCGTTGGGGCCCACCACGCACGTGATACCCGGCTCGAAGCGCAGGGTCGTCGCCGAGGCGAACGACTTGAAGCCCTTCAGGGTCAGGCTTTTGAGGTGCACGACGGTACAGACTACTCACCATCGCGACATGTTCCGGGCTCCGCTCACCGTTCGACGAAGCCGTCGAGGTCCCCGCGCGGTTCATCCACACGCTCGACGACCAGGTCGACCCGTCCCGGCGTGGTGCCGGACCGGAGCGCCTCCAGCAGGGCGAGCGCCGAGTCCCGTGTCCCTTCGGCGACGACGAGCACCCGGCCGTCGGCCTGGTTCGATGCGTAGCCGACCAGACCGAGTTCGAGGGCGCGGGACCGCGTCCACCACCGGAAGCCCACGCCCTGCACGTGTCCGTGGACATGCGCGGTCAGCCTGATGCGGTCGGCGCCGTCCCCAATCCGGGTCTCGTCGGTCATCGGGTCAGTCCGTCTCGATCCGCAGATCCACCTCGGCACCGGCCTTCACCGTGCGCCCGACCGTGCACACCGCGTCGATGGCCCGTTCGACGACGACCAGCAGGCGCGCGGCGGCATCGGGGTCGAGTTCGGACAGGTCGATCTCGAGGGTCTCCTCGATGCGCGGGTAGACCTCGTTGTCGCGGTCCGCGTCGCCGCTCACCCGGATCGTCGCGTCGTAGTCGTCACCGAGGCGACGCGCCAGCGGCCGGTCCGAGGACATGCCGGTGCAGGCTGCCAATGCGATCTTGAGCAGCTCACCCGGGGTGAACACACCATCGACATCCTGTGAGCCGATCAGCACCTCGCCACCGCGCGAGCTGCGTCCGGTGTAGCGGCGCGTGCCGGTGCGCTCGACCCAGAGGTCGGTGTACGCGGGCTCCGCGGCCTGTGCCGGGGCGGCGGTGTTCTGTTCGATCGTCATGCTGGGATGGGTCCTCTCAGGCGGCGGGGCGGCGCTGGCACCGCAGACCATAGTAAGAGCCGAGGATCAGGAAAGATTCCCGCACCGGCCGCTTCCGACGTCGTCAGGCCGCTGCCGCGTCTCGGCGTGCGCTGCGTTCCTTCCATTCCCACACCGCATAGATCACCTCGGTCGCGTACCCGAGGTCAAGCTTGCCGCCACCCACGGGCACCGTCGCATCCGCCGCCACCCGTTCATCCGGCGACCACTGCCCCGGCGCGCGTGTCGCGGGACTTACGTCGATCACCGAACCACCCGGCCTGTGGAACGAAAACTGTTGCGACCGATGACCGGTGATACTGAACTCACCCCGATGCAACGCACGGTGACAGCTCCCACACAACAGAATCAGGTTGTCCAGGTCGGTCTCCCCACCGGCCGACCAGAACACCACGTGATGGGCGTGCAGATGCCGTGTGCGTTCACAGCCGGGCATCTGACAGCACCGGTCTCTCACGAACAACGCCCTGACCAGTGCCCTGTTCGGCGTTCGCGACTTACGCCCCAGCCCCAACAATGCCAACTTCCCTGGAGCGCCGGACACCTTCCTGGACAACGCCTTCCGGACCGCAGCACCACAGTGCACCTCCTCCAACTCGGCCACCGACAGCGCCGGCCCGTCATCGAGGTGGGCCAGTTCTCCACCCTCGTCGGTGTGGATCAGGATCTCGGCGCCCGGAGCGAGATCAGGCATCGCGATCCCGTCGTGCACCATGTCGGCCATGGCCACCATCGCGGGAGCCAGATTCGACGGCACATTCCGCCACAGGTCCCGCCGATTCGCCGGCTTGACCTCGAAATCCGGTTCTCCCTCCACGGTCTCCAACTCGCTCGCAGCGTTCCGCGGAACGCTCGACACCGCGGGCAGATCCGAATCGTCGCAGGTCCGGGTGCGTTCGTACTCCGCACGGACCGCACCGGCAAGGACCCTGGCACCATCCAGCGGAGACAGCGTCAGCGACACAGACAAGGAACCATCGGCATTCCACTTCCACCGGCCTGTCGACTCCACCGGCGGGCGATTCTCCGCCTCGATGCCACGATCCATATCGATCCGTCCCATCGCACGTACCGCCCGCTCCAGCTGGGAGGCCGTACACGACAACGCCAGGTTCACCAGCTCTTTCTCCCGCAACGGGGTCGCCACCCGCGTCAGCGCCCGCACCTTCGAATATGACAACCGCCCCGCACCGAACGCCTGCCGGATCAGCGGCAACTCCGTCAGTGCCTTCGCCACCCGTACCTGCTCCTGCGCCGTGCGCCGAGAGACACCCGCCTTCCACGACAGCCAATGCGCCAGGGAGTGAACACCCGGCCCCCGCCACGACTGCCGCTCATTCAACTCCGCCACCAGAGACAAGAACTCGGCGGTGAGAGCGGTGATCTGCGCGGCATGAACCAGCACCCTGCTTTCCAACGCGTCATCGGACAACGACGCCGGATCCGCGCCATCGAACATCGACGACACGTTCTCACCGTGCAATACCGAAACCGACACCCCGAGCCCCCCAGCTGTTCGAACGGATATGCGAACAACGTAGCGGCGCCCACCGACAAAATGGGTGGCCACGTCGCTACGAGCGTTCCGCGGAACGCTCGTAGCGACGTGGGCGGCGCCGAGGCACGGTCTGGCACCGCGCGCAGAAGTACGAGCTGCGGTTCATGAACGACTCTCGGCGCATGATTGCCCCGCAGCTGCGGCACGGCTGCCCTTCGCGTCCGTAGGGGTTGAAGGACAGCCGAGGTACGCGATGAAGACGGTTAAAGAGTTTTGATCTCGCGTGTTCTTTGAGCAGGACAGATGCACCCGACCAGCCGACCTCGCCGTCGAGAGATTGCCTGGCGTCACCATCGAGGTATTTCCGCAGCGGGTAGATCGAGGCAACTTTCGCCTCTATCCGCGCGGGCAAACAGCGCCGCTCTAACGATCACCTAACGTCGATGAGACTGCCGGTAAGTCGCCCGCATACGCATGCGCGAATACGCTCCCCACGACTCGTGCAAGAGGAATGCATAGCGCATTCCAATCGTCGTTCAAGATAGCCACCTGACGTGTCGTTGGGCCGTAGTGCACTAAGCTATTTCGTAGCTCTCGCACGCCAGCGGCAACACGAGTTGAGAGTGCATCCGCACCTTCGTCGCGGCCAAGAGCGACGGCCAGTGCCTCAAGTTCGTCACTGCCAACCGTAGGCATAGCCAGGACTGCAGCCAAACCCTGATCGTGGCGTGGATACCAGCTGAGGGTGTTTCCCAACGCTTCGGCAATCTCAATCCAGGGCTTGGATATCCCAAGAGTGGTAGCGAGTTCTGAAGCCTTTGTATACGCGTAAGTGGCCTCCAGACAGCGATACAGCGATAGGAAGAGACTTGTGGGGTTCAGATCAAGGACCGCCCGGGTCAGGAACTCGTACGGGATGCCCGCAATACGTTGCTCCCCAAGCATTGCAAGTTCACCAGCGAGTTCACTGTTGACCCAGCCGTTGCCGTGGGCGCCCTGACGAGCACACGTGGGTAATAAGTTGGCGTCAAGATCCGTCCATCCGGCGGCCAGGTCGTCGATCTCGAGGGCCTGCATGTCTGGATAGAGCCCCAACACCAGATCGAGGTCGTGACCCTGATACCCGCCATCCGCCGCGCTGCCCGCTCCAGCGACATCAAGGACGGACGCTGGACTAGCTGATGGATTCACTTCCAGATCAGCCAGCATCGCGACCGCGAGTCCAGCAGTCATCTCCACCTCGCGAGTCTGGGAGGTCGATACCACTGCCTCGGCCTCAAACCCTGCAATCGCCAGTACCACCGTGTTCTGTGACTTGATCAGCGCAGCGGCCTGGTTCCTCCCGAACTTGACGTGCGCAAGCCGTTTAGTCCTCACGAGGATGTCGTACTCGGCCTCATCGAGAAATATGTATCGTTCGCCGAGCGGGATTTGCACTCCTCGGTCCGCTGCGTACCGCACGAGCCGATCGAAGATCGTGGCTGCAGTGTCTTTGGCATTCCGAGACACTACTACGCTGCCCTCCAGCATATCTCCATCGACGTCACATCGAACTGCTCTTCAATGAGCACCTTGAAAGCCTCCTGAAAGACTCCGCGTTCATAACGACCAACCTGACCAACACGTTTATCGAGAACCTCCCCAAGAACATCCAGGCGCAGAAAGTCGACGAGTTCTTGGTCATTAAGCCTTTTCAGCTGATCGAGAAAATCCTGATGTTGCGATTGTAGGGTCTGCAAAGCGCGCGCCTTTTTCTCCGAGCTGCGACTCTCGCCCGGACGGCCGATTATTTTGAGGCCGAAGGCCACGGAGAAGCCGATTCGTGCCGGCTGCCGATCAAATACCCGACGCCCGCTACTGAGCGGCACACCTGGAGAAGCTGCCGCTCGTGAGAATTCCTTGTCGAGATCAACGAGCATCTCCAGCACTCCGTAGAATTGGGCCTGGAAATTGGTGTCATCTAAGTTCTCAACAAAGTCGAGGCGCGAGAACTCGTCAGAAACCTGCTCTTTTGTATCGACCGTCGCCTTTCGTAGTGAGAAGGCCATATACATCTCGACAATGGAGTCAAACCTCAATTGCGCGGCGCCAACGCGTCGGCCGGGTTCATCAGGCGTGATCAGCTTCTCAATTGAAGGGACACGGTCACGGACCTCTCCAAGCATCGACGCGAACACCACAGCTATCTGTCGATCGAGTGTCCACGGAACCTGACCGGTGTTGAGTACCAGCATCCTGTAGATCAAAGCGCGAACGCCCCGCGTCAGCCAGAACTCAACTCGCATTGGCCGGTCGCTTACTGACTCGTCCTGCTCGCTTGCTGCGAGCAGGGCGGCAGTGCGTTGCATACCGTCGATAATCGCGACGTCCTCACCCGGTGCTCCGGCAAGAATCGTTTGCAGTTCTTCGAATGTCGACAGAGGCCCGGCATTGAAGGTCTCCACGTCAACGACCAGGCCGATGACAATCGGGGGCAGAACAGCACCTTGCGTGATATCCGAGACCATCCGGTCTCGGATGCGCCGCGCGGTAGTAGTCCCCAAGACCGCGCGCTGGCCCTCAATACCTCCCCTATCGGCATGCGCCTTCTCAACGACCTTCAGATAGTCCCCTACCTTCATCTCGGTCATAACTGAGTAGCAATCGGTTCGCGTGTCGTGGATCTGATTCACCAAACTCATGCAGCCTCTTAACTCGTCTCCTGATGGGCCTCAAACACTCATCATGTCAGTCCATCAGTCTCAGCGACGTCAGGCACGACGGTCTTGATGTACTCGCAGTTCAGCACCAGTGCCCGGTCGTCGGGACGTTGTGCCGCGGGACGCCCCTTGCAGGATTCCCGGTTCGTCCCCCACCGGATGATGTGCCCCCGGGGTTGTCCGGGCGTGATGCCATCACTGCTAGTCACGCTTTCTTGTTGAAGCTTCGCACCAAGCCCAAGCGTTACCCAGAGCGGTCGATCGAGGGGACTTGCTTTGACTGCGTGCTCGCCGCTTGACAACACCCTGTCAAGTCACTGCACCTAGTCCCCCAGCTGCCAATCTCGATGCGAGCGGTCACCTGGCGTTGCCACGCGCAGATCGACAGGAGCCAACCGCCTACTTTCAACCGTCAAAGCAGGTCACGTTGGCGGTGGCGATAGGGCTTCGGGAGCCTGAAACCTACCTTCCGACTCCTTAGGTCGATCCGACTTTCGCAGGATCACGGTGATGCGCACGCGACCAAAACGTACAACGTACATCGCAGCGCTCCGGGAACGATCGCTGTCCAGGCAGAGGCTTTACAGAGTTCGCAGCGGCCGCTGGCACTTCGGGCAGAAGAACGAGCTCCGGTTCATGAACTGCTCCCGCCGCATGATCGCGCCGCACCTGCGACACGGCTCCCCCGCCCGCCCGTAGGCGTTCAGGGACCGTTCGAAGTACCCGGACTGTCCGTTGACGTTCACATACAGCGCGTCGAAGGATGTCCCGCCGACCTTCAGCGCCGCCGCCATCACGTCGGTGACGGCGTCGATCAGTTCGCGTAGCTTCTTGCGACTGATGGTCTCGGCGATCCGCGCACCGTGCAGGCGCGCGCGCCAGAGCGCCTCGTCGGCGTAGATGTTGCCGACCCCGGAGATGACGGTCTGGTCCAGCAGCACCCGTTTGATCTCGGAGTGCTTGGCGCGCATGCGATCCACGACACGGCCGGGATCGAAAGCCGGATCGAAGGGATCGGTGGCGATGTGCGCCACCGACGTCGGGACGTCAGCGGATGCCGAGTCGGTCGTGCCCGAATTATGCTGGGGCGCATACACATCAGGGGTGTAGTCGTCGAGATGCCAGCCGCCGAAGGTGCGTTGGTCGACGAAGCGGAGTTCGTTCTCGTCGTCGAGGACGGCGCGGACCCGCAGATGCGTGTGGTCGGGGGTTCCGACCCGCGCGATGAGCATCTGCCCGCTCATCCCGAGATGGACCACGAGCGCCGCCCGGTCGGTGGAGTCGGCGAGATCGATCCACAGGTACTTGCCGCGGCGGCGGACGCCGGTCACCTGCTTGCCGGCGAGCCGGCCGATCAGATCCGGCTCACCCCCGGCATGACGACGGATCGCGCGGGGATGGAGGACCTCGGTCGAGGTCACCACGCGCCCGACGAGATGGGTCTCGAGACCGCTGCGGACGGTCTCGACCTCGGGCAGTTCAGGCATGCGACACCGCGGGCAGGTCGTGCACGAGACGGAAGATCACGAAGCCGGGTTTCACGAGGCGGAAGCGCGCTCGGTGAGCACTTTCCAGGCATGCGCAGCCGCCTGCTGCTCCGCTTCCTTCTTGGTCCGGCCGACGCCCTCGCCGAGACTCTCGCCCGCGACCAGCGCGGTCGCGGTGAACTCCTTGTTGTGGTCTGGACCGGTCGCGCTGATCTGGTACTGCGGCGGACCGAAGCCGCGCTCGGAACTCAGCTCCTGGAGCGAGGTCTTCCAGTCCAGGCCCGCGCCGAGGCTGCCGGCACGGTCGAGACGCTCGTCGAACAAGCGCAGGATGACCCGCTGCGAGGTCTCGAGACCATGGCTGAGGAAGACCGCGCCGAACAGTGATTCCAGACCGTCTGCCAGGATCGAGTCCTTGTCGCGGCCGCCCGTCATCTCCTCGCCGCGACCGAGGAACAGGTATTTTCCGAGCCCGCCCTCGTCCCCGAGCCCGCGAGCCACATCGGCGAGGGCGTGCATGTTGACGACGCTCGCGCGGATCTTGGCCAGTTCACCCTCGGGACGATCGGGATAGCGCAGATAGAGACGCTCGGTGATGACGACGCCCAGCACCGAGTCGCCGAGGAACTCCAGGCGCTCGTTGGTGGGGAGACCGCCGTGTTCGTAGGCGTAGGACCGATGGGTCAGCGCCAGCGTGAGGAGCTCATCGGGGATGTCGGTGTCCAGGGCGTCGAGCAGCGCGGCTCGCGGTCCATCCTCCCGCACGGCCTCAGTCACGATGTCGTTTCCGGTCGGGATCCGCGGTGTCGGCGGCGTCGCCCTCCGACGCCGATGCCGAGTCGTCGGCGTCGAGGTCGGCGAACTTGCTCGCGAGACCAGCCCACCGGGGGTCGATGACCTCGTGGGAGTGGCCCGGCTCGGCGATGGCGAGCCGGACGCCGCACACCTGGCACAGACCTTGACAGTCCTCGGAACACAACGGCGACATCGGCAGCTCGAGCGCGACCGCATCGATGATCGACTGCTCGAGATCGATGCGGTCATCGGCGATGCGATGGATGTCGTCGGCGTCGGTCGTCTGTTCGGTCGCGCTGTCCGGATAGGCGAAGAGTTCGGTGAGGAAGACCGTGACCGTTCCGTCGACGGGTTCGAGGCACCGTGAACATTGACCGACGGTCTCGCCGCACACCGTGCCGGTCACCAGGATCCCCTCGGACACCGCCTCGAGGCGCAGGTCGAGATCGACGTCGGAATCCGCCGGGATACCGACCATCTCGACGCCGAGCCGCTCGGGTGTACGCACCGTTCGGTGCACCTCGGACATGGTGCCCGGGCGGCGTCCCATCGAACGCACATCCAGCACGAACGGCTCGCGCCTGGGGGTCGAACCGGGACCGTGCGACGGCTCTGATGTCACAGCATGATCAGCCACAGACGCCCACCATACGCTGGCGTCCCCGAATGATCGACCGACGCCGGCGGCGTGTGGACAGCCGGGTCGACGACCGTGTCACACCCAGGGTCACACCGCGAGCGGCGAACCATGATCGCGGTCGTAGGTGTGACGCGCGGACGCCTCGCGTGAGCGTGAACCGTCACCCTTGTTCTCGGTCCGGCCGGACTCGTCGACGCCGCGGGGGTACTCGACGTAATCGTGCATTCCGGCACCGGTGCGCAGCTGGTGCCGCCCACGGTTCACCGATCGCAGCGTGCCGGTCAGGACCTCTTCGAACTGGGCGAGCTTCTCGTCGACGTAGACATCGCAATCACCGCGCAGACGATCCGCCTCCGCGTGGGCGGCATCGATGATGCGCTCCGCCTCGGACTTCGCCGCGCCGACGACCTCGGTCTCGGAGACCAGCCGCTGCTGCTCGGCGATGCCGTCGGCCACCGACTTGTCGTAGGAGTTGTTGGCCGCGTCGATGGTGCGCTGGGCCTCGGCCCGCGCCCGACCCGTGACGGCCTCGAATTCGCGAGCAGCGCTCGTCTGCAGGCGATGGGCCTCCTCGGAGGCATCCCCGACCAGCGAGTTCGAGTGCGCGCTCGCCTCGTCGACCATTCGGTCGGCCTGCGCCTTCGCCTCGGACAGAATCCGGTCCGCCTCGGCGCGGGCGTGCGCGAGAACGGCCTCGGACTCCGAATCCGCCTTCGCCACCGTCGTCTCGGCATGCTCGCGGGCATCGCCGATGAGCGTGTCGCGCTGATCGAGCACGTCCTGCGCGTCGTCGAGCTCGCCGGGGATGGAGTCCTTGATGTCGTCGAGGAGTTCCAGCACATCGCCGCGCGGGACGACGCAGCCTGCGGTCATCGGCACACTTCGTGCCTCTTCGACGATCGCGACCAGCTCGTCGAGAGCCTCAAATACCCGGTACACAGCCACCCCAATCCGGCGCTTGCCTGGTTGCAACAGTTGGTGAATCTGTGACTATTGTGCCGAATGGTGCGTCTGTGACTCGTGAAGCGCGTGGGGTGTGTCGCAGCGGGTGTCCGATCAGGCCGTCAGCTCGCCGGACAGTCGACCCAGCAATCGGCCGTGCACGTGTTTCGACAGGAACGGCGAGACGTCGCCTCCCAATTTCGCCACCTCTTTCACGAGCGAACTCGACACGTGCGCGAACCGCGGGTCGGTGAGCAGGAAAACGGTCTCCACGTCGGCGAGCTCGCGATTCATCTGGGCCATCGGCACCTCGTAGTCGAAGTCCACCGCGGAACGCAGCCCCTTGACGATCGTGTGGATCGACTCCTGGCGTAGATAGTCGACGAGGAGGCCCTCCCACCGATCGACCCGCACGTTCGGGATGTCGGCGCAGTCCTCCTCGATGAGTGCGATGCGCTCGTCGACCGCGAACATGCCGCGCTTGTTGGGATTGACCACCACCGTGATCACGACCTCGTCGAAACACGCCGCAGCGCGTTCGACCACGTATCGATGACCGAGGGTGAAGGGATCGAAGGAACCGGGACACACAGCCGTCGTCATGGTCCGAACCTACCGGTCAGACCAGGCGGCCGATCTCCACCCGGGTGTCTCCGTAGGACTTGTCGACGATCACCTCGTAGTCCGACGGCCAGACCTCCCCGATGGACCGCGTCGACCGTTCGACGACCACCAGCGCGTCGTCGTCCAGATGTGCGGTCAGCAGGGTCAGGTCCTCGGCGATCCGTTCGGCGACGACGTCGTACGGCGGGTCGGCGAAGACCACTCCGAAGCGCCGTTCCGGGGCGCCGGCGAGGTAGGCGGACACCGCACGCGTATGTACGGTGGCGTTCGAGGCCACCCCGCAGGCCCGCACGTTCGCGGCGATCGTGGCGGCGGCCCGGCGGCCGGAGTCCACGAACGTCGCCCCGGCGGCCCCCCGTGAGATCGCCTCGAGCCCCAGCGCCCCCGACCCCGCATACAGATCGAGCACCCAGAGTCCGTCCAGGTCGGATCGGGCGGCGAGCATGTTGAACACCGACTCGCGAACCCGGTCCGACGTGGGTCGGGTGCCCTCTCCCGGAACGCGCAGCCGGCGACCCCCCAAGCGGCCGGCGATGATCCTCGTCATGAAGCCATTCTGCAACCCGGGAAGCCGCCCGAACCAATCATGAATCACGTCTTTGTGACCCACTTCACATTGCATGTCTGATCAGGGACAAGGTAGGTGTTCCGCGGACCAATTTCCGCAGGTACATGACTTCGCCGACACGCGTTGTTAACGTCGAATGCGTTATGAGCCCTTCCCAAACAAGAACGGCCCCAACAACCACCCTCGCCGTCGACTATCGGACACCCACAGTCGACGACGGCACCCGCCTCTGGGAAATCGCTTCGGACTCAAAGGTTCTCGACGTCAACTCGAGCTACTCCTACGTCCTGTGGTGCCACGATTTCGCCAGCACGTCCATCGTCGCCGAAGTAGACGGTCGCGCAGTCGGTTTCGTCACCGGCTACCGTCGGCAGAGCGATCCGTCCACCCTCATGGTGTGGCAGGTCGCCGTCGACGACGACGTCCGTGGACACGGCATCGCCGCGACGATGCTCCATCAACTGTTCGATCGCGTCAACCAGCAGGGCATGGTGGCCATGCACACGACCATCAGCCCGGACAACATCCCGTCGCAGCGCTTGTTCGCGTCGGTCGCCAAGGCTCGCGGACTCCGCTTCGAACGCCGGGATCTGTTCGCTGCCAACACGTTCCCCGACTCTCATGAGCCGGAGGACCTCTACATGCTCGAACCGGAGATCCCCGAGCCCTGAGGTTCTGAGCACTGGGTCCGCCTGCGCAGATCGCAGGTGGACGCTGCACGTCCGGGCTTCCGGCCCGCACACCACTTGTCGGACACAGACCCCGTGATCGATTGTCCCCGACGACATCTCGACCATCGCCGACCCCGCCCCGTGGGACCCATCCTCCTCCGGCGATCGCAACGAAGCGAATGACGAGCCGGGCACACCTGAAGAGCCCCACATTGTCACACCAGAAGGAAGCACAAGACATGCAACTTCTCGACACCCAGATCGATGACGCCATATTCACCACCCATGAGTCCGAGGTGCGCAGCTACTGCCGCAACTGGCCTGCCGTCTTCACCACCGCCAAGGGCTCCCACATCAAGGACCAAGACGGTCGCGAGTACCTCGACTTTTTCGCCGGCGCCGGTTCGCTGAACTACGGCCACAACAACCCGGTCCTGAAGAAGGCGCTCCTCGAGTACATCGAAGCCGACGGCATCACGCACGGTCTCGACATGGCGACCGCCGCCAAGGGGAACTTCATCGAGAAGTTCACCAGCCACATCCTCGAGCCGCGCGGACTGGACTACAAGATCCAGTTCCCCGGACCGACGGGCACAAACGCGGTCGAGTCGGCGCTGAAGCTGGCCCGCAAGGTGACCGGACGTACGTCGATCATCAGCTTCACCAACGCTTTTCACGGCATGACCCTCGGGTCGCTGTCGGTGACCGGAAACTCAATGAAGCGCGCCGGCGCCGGTATCCCCCTCGTCCACGCGACCCCGATGCCGTTCGACAACTACTTCGACGGTGTCATGGAGGACTTCCACTGGTTCGAGCGCGTGCTCGACGACTCGGGCAGCGGCCTGAACCGTCCGGCAGCGGTCATCGTGGAGACGGTCCAGGGTGAGGGCGGCGTGAACGTGGCCCGCGCCGAGTGGCTGCGCGCGCTCTCCGAGCTCTGTGAGCGTCGCGACATCCTGCTGATCGTCGACGACGTGCAGATGGGCTGTGGCCGCACCGGCGAGTTCTTCTCGTTCGAGGAAGCCGGCATCAAGCCCGACATCGTCACGCTGTCGAAGTCGATCAGCGGTTACGGCCTGCCGTTCGCGCTGACCCTGTTCAAGCCCGAGCTCGACGTGTGGACCCCCGGCGAGCACAACGGGACCTTCCGCGGCAACAATCCCGCGTTCGTCACCGCCGCCAAGGCCATCGAGACCTACTGGGCCGATGACGCGCTGACCCGCGACATCCATGCCAAGGGTGAGCGGATCCACGAGGTCTTCACCGACCTGTGCAGCCGCTACGACGGCATCTCCACCCGCGGTCGCGGCATGGTGCGCGGACTCGCCTTCGACGACCACACCGCCGCCGGCAAGGTCTGCGCGCAGGCCTTCGGCGCGGGGCTCCTGGCCGAGACGTCGGGTCCGTCCGACGAGGTCGTCAAGCTGCTCCCGCCGCTGACCATCTCCCGCGAGGATCTCGACCGCGGCCTGACCATCCTGTCCGACGCAGTCAAGGAGGTGATCGGATGATCGTCCGCACCACAGAAGAGATCACCGGTACCGAACGCGAGGTCGCCGACCCGAAGGGAAACTGGGTCTCCAAGCGCATCGTGCTCGGCGGCGACCAGGTGGGCTTCTCGTTCCACGAGACCACCATCAAGGCCGGTTCGGTGAACGAATTCCACTACGCCAATCACGTCGAGGCGGTCTGGCTCGTCGAGGGCACCGGCAACCTGCTCGATCGTGAGACGGGCGAGACCTATCCCCTGGCGCCCGGCACCATGTACCTGCTCAACGGACACGAGCGCCACACGGTGACCGCCGACACGCAGATGCGCATGCTGTGCGTGTTCAACCCGCCGGTCGTCGGCACCGAGGTGCATGACGAGAACGGCGTGTATCCGCTGGTGGCCGTGCCGCAACCGACCGGCAAGCACGCCGACGAGGCCGTGTCCTCCTGATCTGCTGACACAAGCCCCCAACAATCGCCACCCCGCGTGGCAGTCGCTCAGATGTCTGTCGCGACTGCCCTCGGAGGTGGCGATTGTCGTTCTATCGCCTCCCAGAACGCCAGCACCGCGTCGACCGTCTGAGCCGCCTGCTCGACCGACGGGATCACCCGGGCCCCGCGAACGGTGATCTCGCGCGCATCATGCATTGTGCGCGCCACCGACCTCGCCTCCTCGGGAGTCCACTCTCCTCGATCATCGGTCGTCACGAACAGCACCGGACAGGTGATCGCCTCGGCCGCCCAGGTCAGGTCGGTGCGGTGGAGAATGGCGGTGCGGACGGCTCGGATCATCGACCGTCCGGAAACCCGTACAGCGCGCCGCAGCAGGTCGATCGCCTCGGGATCGTCGCGACGTGTGTCGTCGGTGAACAACGTCGCCACGATCGCCGACCACACCGGGCCGCGTGCGCCGATCACCCGATAGATCGGCAGCAGGAGCCGAATCCGTCGTCGTAGGTCGCGTTCGATCGGACCCGTCGGCGCACTCATCGCCACCAGCGTGGTGACGAGTGTGGGTTCGACCGCGGCCAGGTGCAGGCCGACGTGCCCACCCCAGGCGTTGCCGACCCAGTCCACCGCGGCCGAACCGGTGAGGTCGCGAACGGTCGCGATGATCTCGACCGCGGCGTCCGCACACGCGGCGATGTCGGCGGGCTCGGCCGACTTGTCACTCTCCCCACACCAGGGCGCATCGACGATGAACAGACGCCGGTGTGTCGCCAGGCCCGGGACCACACGATCCCAGGCCGCCGAGTCGACGAACATGCTGTGCCACAGCACCGCCGGGGGCCCGTTGCCCACAGCACGGACGTGCAGACGCCCCAGCGTCGTCGGTACGAAGAAGTCGTCCATCGGTGCTCCCTGCCTGACGAGGTGGCACTCGAGTCGGACCACCCTTTTAATTCACATTACACAGTGTATCTTCAATTATGTCTAGACTCGTCGACGTGGCCAGGACCTACTCATCGGAAGTTCGCGCGGAGCGAGCCCGCGACAACCGCGCCCTGGTCCTCGAGACCGCCACCGAGATGTTCTGCGAAGACGGGTGGGTGGCGACGACGATGTCGGGGGTGGCGACCCGCGCGGGACTCACCCGACCGACCGTCTACCGACAGTTCGACAACAAGCTCGACCTGCTCAACGCCTGCATCGTCTCGGCCCTGCGACGAGACGAGGACGTCCCGGTTCGCGACAGTTCCGACTACCAGGCCATGGGACGCGGCGACCGGCACGCTCGCATTCGCGCGGCGGCCTCGTGGTTGCGCGACGCGCACCTCCGATCGGCGGCCATCCAGCACGTTCTCGACGAAGCCGCGGTCACCGACGGCGACGCGGCGGCGCTTCGCAGTGCACGCGAGCAGACCCGCTGGCACGAGGTCCGCTTTGCCCTCACACTCGTCCTCGACCGGGAGCCGGACGACCACACCGTGGACTCGATGTGGATGCTCGCCTCGAGAACCCTGTGGCTCCGCCTCACGCGGGAGCGCGGCTGGACCGCGGCCCGATGGGAGCAGTGGTTCATCGCGCAGACCACGGCCACGGCGGACCGTATCGACGAGATCTGAGACCGGCCTATCCTGGCGAGAGTGCGTACTCGTCTCCAGCTCGGCTCCACCCCGGCCGAGCACACCCCGCTCGACGACGACGTCGCGGACCGGATCGCGCTGGCCGCCGACATCCTCGCCGGGCGCCGTTTCGCGGTGCTCACCGGAGCGGGCATCTCCACCGATTCCGGTATTCCCGACTACCGGAGCCCCGGGTCGCCGCCGCGCACGCCGATGACCCTCGAGATGTTCCTGTCCTCCGCCGACTTCCGCCGCCACTACTGGGCCCGCAATCACCTCGGCTGGCGGCACATGGACGCCGCGGTCCCCAACCGCGCTCATCTCGCACTGACCGGGCTACAGCAGCGCGGATGGCTCTCCCGGGTCCTGACGCAGAACGTCGACATGCTGCACACCAAGGCCGGCACACGCGGGGTCATCGAGCTGCACGGGTGTTACGGACGAGTCCGCTGCCTCGACTGCGACTGGCGGATCTCGCGGCACCGCCTCGCCGAACTCCTCGAGGAGGTCAACATCGAGTTCGCCCGGCGGGTCCGCGGGCGCGGGGCCATCGAGGTCGCCCCCGATGCCGATGCCACCCTGTCGGACACATCGGACTTCGTGATGATCGACTGCCCGAACTGTGGCGGCATCCTCAAGCCCGACATCGTCTACTTCGGCGAGACCGTCGCCAAAGACGTTGTGGACGATTCATATTCGGTGGTCGACGATGCCGACGCCCTGGTGGTCGTCGGATCGTCACTCACCGTCATGTCCGGTCTGCGGTTCGCGCGGCGGGCGCACCGCGCCGGCAAGCCGCTGATCATCGTCAACCGGGGAGTGACGCGTGCCGATGAGATCGCGACCCTGAAGATCGATCACGAGGCCGGCTTCGTTCTCCCGGCGCTGGCGACCTTCTGACATCCGAGCGACAGCTCAGCGCGAGACGACCACGAGATCGTCCGCGTGGACCACCGGACGCTGCAGCTCGGGCGGGAGGTCACGCGTGGAACGACCGACCATCGACGTCACGTCGTCGACACCGTAGGCCGCGACTCCCCTGGCCCGCACGGTGTCGTACCGGTCGACGAGTTCGACGACGTCGCCCTCGAAGAACCTGCCCGTCACCCCGACGATCCCCGCGGCGAGCAGGGAACGCCGTTTGCGCGACACCGCATCGACCGCTCCGTCGTCGAGCGCGATCCGGCCCCGCGCGTCGGCGGCATGACGTACCCAGAAGCGCCGGGCGGACAGTCGCTCGGGTCGCGCGGCGAACACCGTCCCCACCGAGGCGTCGGCCAGCGCCTGAGCCGCCGACGAGGCGGCCGCCAGCAGCACGGGCACGCCGGCGTCGGCCGACAACCGTGCGGCGGCCAGCTTGGACGCCATGCCGCCGGTGCCCAGCGCGCCGCCGGATCCGGCGATCACCCCGTCGAGATCCTCGGGACCGTTGACCTCCGGGATCAGCCGGGCACGCCGTCCGTCGACGTCGACCTTGCGCGGATCGCCGTCGTAGAGGCCGTCGACATCGGAGAGCAGGATCAGTGCATCGGCTCCCGACAGATGGGCGACGAGCGCGGCGAGGCGGTCGTTGTCGCCGAAGCGGATCTCGTTGGTGGCCACGGTGTCGTTCTCGTTGACCACCGCGACGGCGCCGAGCGAACGCAGACGGTCAAGCGTCCGTTGCGCATTCGCGTGATGACTGCGGTTGGAGATGTCGTCGGCGGTGAGCAGGACCTGACCGACCGTGCGGCCGTACCGAGCGAACGACGTACCCCACGCGTGCGCGAGGGCCAGCTGCCCGACGCTGGCCGCCGCCTGCTTGGTGGCCAGATCAGTGGGCCGTCGCTTGAGGCCGAGGGGTGCGATCCCGGCGCCGATGGCCCCCGAGGACACGACGATCACATCCGACCCGGCCCGCATCCGGGCCTCGAGGGCGTCGGCCAGAGCGTCGAGTCGGTTGCGGTCGAGTCCCTCGGTGAGGTCTGTCAGCGCCGACGACCCGATCTTCACGACCACGCTGCGCGCGTGGGCGATCCGGTCGCGCACCGATCCGTCGTGGACCCGATCGACGGAGCCGGCGGTCACGGGAGGTCCCGCTCCCCGCCGTCCTCGTCCGGCAGGCCGCGCCGCAGGCGTCGTGCCTGCTTGCGTTCGGCGGCACCCACGCGATCGGAGCGGTCGAGGCGGATGTCGGTGCCGCGGCCGGTGATCGGGACGTCGTCGCCCATGGGCGTCGACGGTTCCCAGTCGAACGTGACCGCACCGATGGTGACGGGCGCACCCGGTTGCGCACCCCGCTTCACCAGTTCGTCTTCGACGCCGAGACGGTTGAGCCGGTCGGCCAGGTAGCCCACGGCCTCGTCGTTGTCGAACTGGGTCTGCGCGATCCAGCGTTCCGGGCGTGTGCCGCGGACGATGAACCCGCCCTCGTTGTCGGGATCGGTCTCGATCGTGAAGCCCGTGTCGTCGACGGCCTTGGGCCGGATGATCGCACGCCGGGCGACCTTGGCGGGCTGGGACTCCCGGTACTCGCGCACCATTCGCGCCAGTGCGAAGGTGAGCTCGCGCAGACCTTCGTGGGCGACCGCCGAGATCCGGAACACCGGCCAACCGCGTTCGGCCAGTTCGGGTTCGATCAGATCGGCGAGCTCGGCGGCGTCGGGTACGTCCAGCTTGTTGAGGATCACCACACGCGGGCGAGAGGCGAGGTCGCCGAGTCCGTGATCGTCGTCGAGTGCCGGGACGTAGGCGGCCAGCTCGGCCTCCAGCGCATCGATGTCGGAGATCGGGTCGCGCCCGGGTTCCAGTGTGGCGCAATCGACGACGTGCGCGAGCACCGCGCAGCGCTCGAGGTGTCGGAGGAACTCCAGTCCGAGCCCGCGGCCGGTCGAGGCGCCCGGGATCAGACCGGGGACGTCGGCGATCGTGAAGACGTCGCCGGCGGTCTGCACGACCCCGAGGTTCGGGACGAGCGTGGTGAAGGGGTAATCCGCGATCTTCGGTTTCGCGGCCGAGAGCACCGAAACGAGCGAGGACTTGCCCGCCGACGGGAACCCCACGAGGCCGACATCGGCCACGGACTTGAGTTCGAGGACGAGCGAACGCTGCTGGCCCTCCTCCCCCAGCAAGGCGAAGCCGGGGGCCTTGCGGGCCTTCGACGCGAGCGCCGCGTTCCCCAGTCCGCCGCGACCGCCCTGCGAGGCTTCGAAGACCGCACCCTCCCCGACCAGGTCGGCGAGGATCGTGCCGCGCTCGTCGAGGACGACCGTGCCGTCGGGCACCTTCAGGACGAGGTCGCCTCCGGTGGCCCCGTCACGGTTGTCGCCGGCTCCGGGCTTGCCGTTCGACGCCTTGGCGTGCGGGTGGAAGTGGAAGTCGAGCAGGGTGTGCACCTGGGGGTCGACGACGAGGCGCACCGAGCCGCCGTTGCCGCCGTTGCCGCCGTCCGGTCCGCCGAGAGGCTTGAACTTCTCGCGATGGACCGACGCGCAGCCGTGGCCGCCGTTCCCCGCGGCGACGTGAATGGTCACGCGGTCGACGAACCGAGACATCGAAATCCTTCTTCCGTCAAAAAAGAACAGGGCGGGCGGGGTACGCGATGACCCTGCCCGCCCTGTGTAGAGCTGTGTCGTGCCGGTTGCTCAGGTCAGACCGAAGCGGTTTCCGGGACGATGTTGACCGTCTTGCGGCCACGCTTGGAGCCGAACTCCACCGCGCCCGCGGCCAGCGCGAACAGGGTGTCGTCGCCACCGCGACCCACATTGACGCCGGGGTGGAACTTGGTGCCGCGCTGGCGGACCAGGATCTCGCCTGCGCTCACCTGCTGGCCGCCGAAGCGCTTCACGCCGAGTCGCTGGGCGTTGGAATCGCGACCGTTGCGCGAGCTGGACGCGCCCTTCTTGTGTGCCATGTGTCAGTCCTCCTGAGGTCTTCTCGAAGCGGGTCGAACTACTTGATGCCGGTGACCTTGAGGACCGTCAGCTTCTGACGGTGACCCTGGCGCTTGTGGTAGCCGGTCTTGTTCTTGAACTTGTGGATGCGGATCTTGGGGCCCTTGACGTGGTCGACGACCTCGCCGGTGACCGAGATCTTGGCCAGCTTGTCGGCATCGGTGGTCAGATTCGACCCGTCGACGACCAACGCGACCGGCAGACTCACCGTGCTGCCGATCTCTCCGTCGATCTTCTCGACCTTCACAGTGTCGCCCTCAGCGACCTTGTACTGCTTTCCGCCGGTCTTGACGATCGCGTACGTTGCCATCGAAGTATTCCTCTTACTCGTCTACTCGGACCCTCGGGGCGCGGGCGCTCCTGGGGCGTTTGTGTTGTGCGTGCCGGGGCGGGCCGCAGGGCACCCAGTCACGTGGCCGGGAAGCTGCGGTTCGCACCAGAGGGCCTGCCGACGGGATTCGCACCGTTGCTGTGCCGAAGCGGGCAGAACAGCGCAGACCCTCCGCGGGAGGCGACTTTCCAAGGTTACGGGAATGTCGGCGGTCGGGTCAAACTCACCCGACGCCGGCCCGTCACCGTCCGGCCACCGCCCCTCAGTCGTCGGCCGGCGGTGGTCCCGCGGGACGCCCGGCGCCGCGTTTACGCGGTCGGCGCCGGACCGCGACCGCCGTCTGCGGAGTTTCGGAGGAGACCGGCCCCGAGGTCGTCAGCGGGGTGTCCGGGACCACGTCCACCGCGGTCATCACCACGTTCTCGGGTGCCGTGGTCGTCTGGGCCGGACGACGGACGACCCGACGCCGTCGTCGCGCCGGCGCCTGACCGTCGGACGCGGGGGTCCCGGCAGCCGCCGGTTCCGGCGCTTCCCGTTCGGTCGTGTCCGCTTCCGCCTCGACCGGTTGTGCCCCGACCGGCTCCGCGGAGGTGTCGGCGGCCGGAGTCGAGCTGTCCGCAGCTGCGTCCGACTCGGCGTCGGTGACCGGCTGTCCGGCCGGCGCGTCGACGCCCGGTGCCGCGTCCCCGCCGGAACCGCGCGGCGTGTCACGGTCCGGCTGGTCTCCGCCGTTGTCCTCGGCGTGCTCGTCGTCATGGGAGTGCGCGGCCATCGCCCGGAACATCGGATGCTCGGCGGGCTTGTGGGCCGGCGCGACCGCCGGAGCGGCCTCCGGCTGTGCGTCGGCCTTCTTCTTGCCGCGACGCGACCGCTTCGAGCCCGAGCCCTCCCCCCGCGAGGAGTCCTCGGTCTTCACCTCGACGGGATTCGCGTGCACGATGATGCCCCGGCCGCTGCATGCCGTGCAGGTGGTCGAGAAGGCTTCGAGCAGACCCGTTCCCAGGCGTTTGCGGGTCATCTGGACGAGACCGAGCGAGGTCACCTCGGAGACCTGGTGGCGGGTGCGATCACGAGCGAGGGCCTCGGTGAGCCTGCGCAGCACCAGATCCCGGTTGGACTCGAGGACCATGTCGATGAAGTCGACGATGATCATGCCGCCGATGTCGCGCAGCCGCATCTGGCGCACGATCTCCTCGGCGGCCTCGAGGTTGTTGCGCGTCACCGTCTCCTCGAGGTTGCCCCCCGAGCCGGTGAACTTGCCGGTGTTCACGTCGACGACGGTCATCGCCTCGGTGTGCTCGATGATCAGCGTGCCGCCGGACGGCAGCCACACCTTGCGGTCGAGCGCCTTCGCGAGCTGCTCGTCGATGCGATGCACCACGAACGAATCCGGCGCGTCGGCGTGCGGCTTGTCGAACTTCTCGACACGCTCCATCAGGTCCGACGCCACTGAGCTGACGTAGCCCTCGACCAGGTTCCAGGCCTTGTCGCCCTCGACGACGAGCTTCTTGAAGTCCTCGTTGAACAGGTCGCGGACCACACGCACCAGGAGATCGGGCTCCTCGTACAGCGGTTTGGGGTTCGACGACCCGCCCTTCTTGGCCTGTGCGACCGCCTCGTCGATGGTCTTCCACT
The DNA here is from genome assembly GCF_001698225.1 of Gordonia terrae. Lineage (NCBI taxonomy): Bacteria > Bacillati > Actinomycetota > Actinomycetes > Mycobacteriales > Gordoniaceae > Gordonia > Gordonia terrae. The sequence continues at coordinate 2,364,668 of NZ_CP016594.1, read as the reverse complement.
GCGACTCGAGGCGTGCGATGTCGGCTCCGAGTTCCTCGGCGCTGACCCCCTCTGACGCGGTGCGGATGATGACGCCGGCCTCGTCGGGGACGAGCTTGGCCAGGATCTGCTTGAGACGCTTGCGTTCGACGTCGGGCAGCTTGCGGCTGATCCCGGTCGACGAACCACCGGGCACATACACCAGGTAGCGACCGGCGAGGGAGATCTGGGTGGTCAGACGAGCGCCCTTGTGCCCGACCGGGTCCTTGCTGACCTGGACGAGGACATTGTCGCCCGGCTTGAGTGCCTGTTCGATCTTGCGCGAACCGCCGTCGAGTCCGGCGGCGTCCCAGTTGACCTCGCCCGCGTACAGCACGCCGTTGCGTCCGCGGCCGATGTCGACGAACGCGGCTTCCATGCCCGGCAGGACGTTCTGAACCCGGCCGAGGTAGATGTTGCCGACCATCGACGACGACGTCGCGGTGGTGACGAAGTGTTCGACGAGGACGCCGTCCTCGAGGACCGCGACCTGGGTGTAGTCCTCGACCGCGGCGTGTTCGTGCCCGTCGTTGCCGGAGATGCGACTGTTGGCGCTGCGTTCCCGGACGACCATGACACGGTCGACCGCCTCGCGGCGCGCGAGGAACTCCGACTCGGTCAGGATCGGCGGCCGACGGCGACCGGCATCGCGGCCGTCGCGACGACGCTGACGCTTGGCCTCCAGGCGGGTCGAGCCCGAGATGCCCTGCACCTCGTCGCGGGCCCGCTTGCTGCGCGGCTCACGCTCGTGCACCACCGTGTTCGGCGGATCGTCGGGAGACGCCTCGTCGGCCTCGCCCCCGCCCTTGCGGCGGCGGCGCCGGCGCCGGCGGCGGGTCGACGACGAATCGCCGTTGTCATCGTCGCCGGACGCGTCGTCACCGTCATCATCACCGGTGTCGGCGTCGTCGCCGGCCTCCTCGGCGCGGCCGCTCGATGCACCCGCGGACTCGGCGTCGGCCGACTTCTCCGAACCCGACCTGCGGCTGCGGCGCCGTGTGCGCTTCCCCGACGGGCGGCCCTCATCCGAGCGTGACTCGTCGGCCGACTCGTCCTCGGACGAGCTGTCCTCGGAGTCCGTCTCACCGGCGGTGCTGTCGGAATCACGGGTCGCGGCGTCGCTCGACGCGTCGGTACCGGCGGAGTCGTCGGCATCCGACTCGTCGGAGTCGGACTCACCGTCTCCGCCCTGGTCGCCTCGACCGCGTCCGCGACCACGACGCCCACGACGACGACGGCGGCTCCGACCCGAACCCGAATCGTCGGCAGAATCGTCGTCGTTCGAATCCTCGGCGTTCGAGTCCTCGGCGTTCGAGTCATCGGCGTTCGAGTCTTCGGCATTCGAATCGGTGGCGTTCGAATCGCCGGCGTCGTCGGCCTTCGACTCGTCGACCACCGGCCGGTCCGCCGCTCCGCCTGCCCCGGATTCGGGTGACGCGGCCTCGGGTGTCGCGGCGTCGGTTGTCTCTGCCTCGGTTGTCGCGGCCTGGGAGGTCGGGGCCTCGGAGGTCGGGGAGCCGGCCGACTCGTCGTCGGTGGTCGCCGCAGGGGCATTCGCGTCGGCCTTGGCCTTCGCGCGCCCGGACCGGGCGGAGCGGGGCTTCTCGGCCGGGGCCTGCGGCTGCAAGAACAGCGGTTGCACGCCGGCAGATGGCTCGGCCTCGCCTGCTGACGGCGCCACCGGCGCGTTGTACTGCGCCGACGCCGCCGAGAACAGTGTCGGGGCCTCCGCTGCCGACGTCGAGCCGGCCTCGTCCGCCGACGTCTCCGTCGGCGACGGGATCGGTTCGGTCTCGGTCTCCTCGACCGCGGCCGGCGCCGGAGCGGCTGAACCGGTCTCGGTTGTTTCCGCCTGGGCTGTTTCCGCCTGGGCTGGTTCAGCCTGGGCTGGTTCAGCCTGGTCAGATCGGGCCTCGGCTGTTTCGGCCTGGGCCGGCGTGGACTGCGCCGCCGGAGCCTCCGCCGGGCCGTCTGCGGCCGGCGTCGCCGCGGTCTCGTCGACCCCGGCGCGGACCCGGTCGGCCACGGCTTTCGCCAGGTCGCGTTCGACGCTGGACTGCGGGCTGCGGGTCTGCACACCGAGGCTCGCCAGGTGAGCCAGCACCTGTCGGCTCGTCAGGCCCAAGAAGCGCGCCAGGGCGTGCACACGAAGTTTGCTGGGAAATTCCTCCGCCGATTCCGACGCTGCGTTCGCGTCAGCCGGCGACCCGTTGTCGGTCACTCAGTCTCCTCGAACCCCCGGGCGCGTCGGGCTGACGCGGCCACGCGAGGGTCTGCTCTGTGTCCCGGACCTGATCGGACCGGTGTTGTGTGGTCTGCGCGTCGTTGCGACGACCCGATCTGCGGGTCACCCGACGACGCTCTTGCTGTGTCGATGACCGCATCCCCGGACGCCTTCCACGCCACCGGGCACAGGAGAACCTGAGTGTTCGGCTGCTGGCAGCAGTGCGAACTCGGTGGGGTCAGCTGCGGTTCCGTGGCGTCGCGATGCGTCGGTGACGCACCGCGACGCGCCGGAACCAGGGCGCGTCATCCGGTTGCCGTCGACAAAGTGTGTCGGCGATAACTGCACAAGTATCCCACACCGCGGTCGGATGACCGCAAAGGATGAGCGTTTGACGGCGCGCGTCGAGCTGACGAACCTGTTTCAGCCCGTGAGGCCGGGGAACCAGAGCGCGATCTCACGCTCCGCCGATTCGGGCGAATCGGACCCGTGGACCAGGTTGTACTGAGTGTTGAGGGCGAAGTCGGCACGGATGGTTCCGGGCACGGCTTTCTCCACCGGATCGGTGCCGCCGGCGATCTGCCGGAACGCGGCCACCGCGCGGTCCCCCTCGAGGACCGCCGCGACCAGCGGACCCGAGGTGATGAAATCGAGCAGCGAGGGATAGAACGGTTTTCCCTCGTGCTCGGCGTAGTGCCCACGGGCGACCGCGTCGTCCGCGGTCTTGAGCTCGAGTGCCACCAGGGTCAGTCCCTTGCGCTCGATACGGCTGATGATGTCGCCGACGAGGCCGCGTTCGACGCCGTCCGGCTTGATGAGTACGAGAGTGCGTTCAGTCACGACTCACACCCTATCGACCGGTGACGCTTCCGCACCGGTCAGGAGCAGTACTCACCCGCGACCGGGAAGAAACCGTAATTGAACAGGCTGCCGGTTCGGGACCGCGGATCGACGACCACCTGGATGCAGCCGCCCGGTGAGGCGAGAGCCCCGGCCAACGCGAGGTCGAACTGTTGCGCCAGACCGAGATTCGCGGGCCGGTACTGGGCGGGTACCGGCAGGCCGGCGATCGCCTCGGGCGCCTTCATCGACGCGGCACGCTCGGTGATCGCGTGCGTGGCGACGTAGCTGTACTCCCCCGGCCCGACGGGAACCGGCGCACCGGCTTCCGGCGCACCCGTGAGGTTCACGATCGCGAGCGGGGCCTGTTCGTCCTCGGGCGCGGCGGCGGCCGTCGCCGGGACGGTCAGCGCGAGTGCCGCGGCGGCGAGCAGACCCGCGGGCAGCGCGGTGCGGCGGGCGCGGTCGGAGATGACGGTCCGGGAGAGCTGGAACTGCACGTATGTCCTCACATCGGGTGTAGCGGGAAGTGGTTCGACAGGCTGCGAGGAACGACCTGTCGCCCCCGCGGCTTGGGCCATTGTTGCAGCCGACCCGCCGGGCCGCCCGGGTTCGGCGGTAACGGTCCGGCCACAGCTCTTGCGGCCACCAAAGCCCGTACTGAGCACCGCGAACACGGCTGGTCAGGTGCCCGTGCAGACGGTGCCGAACCGCTCCCGCTAGTCGATCGGTTCCTGGCCGGGCAGCATTCCGCGCTCGACGCGTTTCTCGACATCGCCCTTGATGTAGCGGATGTAGAGCCAGACCGACCCGAAGACGACGCCCACCACCGCGATCGACCAGTGGAAGACCCCGCCGGCGATCACGACGATCTGCAAGCCGAGGTCGAGGTTGATGGCATACGGCCTGCCCTGCATCCCCGCGGCGACGATCATCGCGATGACGACCACCGTGAGATAACCACCGGACAACCAGGTCAGCCCATCGCCCAGGCGCCACACGATCGGGAACGCCAGGATCATGACGATGACCTCGAGGATCATCGTGCCGGCCATCACGCCGCGCAGCCCCTTCCACGGATCGTTCGTGGGTGGGGTGTATCGGGTGGTCATGAAGGTTCCTTCCCGAAGAGTGTTCGCGCGGCGCCTGCGGTCACGACGGACCCGGTGATGACCACGCCCGCGCCCGACACACGCTCCCCGTCGGCTTCCTCGGCCAGGGCGATGGCCTCTTCGACGGCGTCGGGCAGGAAGGGTTTGACGACGACGCGGTCTTCACCGAACACCTCGCGCGCGTACTCCGCGAGCGTCTCGGGGTCGAGGGCGCGCGGTGATCCGTTGTCGGTGACGACCACCGCGTCGAGCACCGGCTCCAGGGCCTCGATGACCCCACGGGCGTCTTTGTCGCCGAGCACGCCGACCACGCCGACGAGACGGCGGAAGTCGAATTCCTCGGCCAGGGCCTGCGCCAGTGCGGCCGCCCCGTGCGGGTTGTGTGCCGCGTCGGCGAACACCGTCGGCGCGCTGCGCAACCGTTCGAGCCGCCCGGGGTTGTCGACCGTCGAGAAACCCGCACGGACGGCGTCGATGTCGAGTTGCCGATCGGCACCCGCACCGAAGAACGCCTCCACCGCCGCGAGGGCCAGCGCGGCGTTCGCCGCCTGGTGCGCGCCGTGCAACGGCACGAAGATCTCGTCGTAGACACCGCCGAGCCCCTGGATGGTCAGCATCTGTCCGCCCACCGCGATGCCCGCGTCGAGGACCGCGAACTCCGAACCCTGGCGGGCGACGATGGTGCCCGCGTCGACGGCCGCGCGCAGCAGCACGTCCATGACCTCGGGGCTCTGTTCGGCGATCACCGTGACGGGGTCGACGGTTCCGGCGGCATCGGCTTCGGCGGCTTTGATGATTCCCGCCTTCTCCCCCGCGATCGCGGTCAGGGTGTCGCCGAGATAGTCCGCGTGATCCATCGCGATCGGCGTGATGACCGAGACCGTGCCGTCGATGACGTTGGTCGCGTCCCAGCGTCCGCCCATACCGGTCTCGACGACGGCCACGTCGACCGGCGCCTCGGCGAACACCGCGTACGCCATCGCGGTCAAGACCTCGAACTTGCTCATCCGCGGCCCACCCGCGGCGGTCGACGAATCGTCGACCATGGTGATGTACGGCTCGAGTTCCCGATAGGTGTCGATGTACGTGCGGGCCGCAATGGGCTTGCCGTCCACCGAGATCCGCTCGGTGACGCGTTGCAGGTGCGGACTCGTGATCCGTCCGGTGCGCCGGTGCAACGCCGACAGCAGGGCATCGACCATGCGGGTGACCGATGTCTTGCCGTTCGTCCCGGCGATGTGGATCGCCGGGTACCCGTGCTGCGGAGAACCGAGCAGGTCCATGAGCGTGGCGATGCGGGTCAGCGACGGCTCGATCTTCGTCTCGGGCCACCGGGTGTCGAGTTCGGCCTCGACCTCGGCGAGTTCGGCGAGATCGTCGGCGCTGTCGGTGACGCGCAACCGAGCCGGCTCGGCATCCGGATCCGGTTCGTCCTCTCCCAGGATCGCGGACAGACCCAGGGGGTCGCCCGCCGCATCCATTCCCAGGACGGCGGGATCCTCTTCGGGAAAACCGGTGTCGTCGCTCACGCGCCGGCCAGACTCGCCAGCTTCGCGCTCAGCCGTTCGACCTCTTCGGTCGCGATCCGTTGACGATCCCGGATCTTGGCGACCACGTGGTCGGGAGCCTTGGACAAGAACTGCTCGTTGCCCAGTTTCGCCGACGTCGTCGACAGTTCCTTCTCGGCGACTGCCAGGTCCTTGGTGAGCCGCTTGCGTTCGGCTTCGACGTCGACGGTGCCCGAGGTGTCGATCGCGACGACCACCGTCGCGACGCTGAGGCGGACCTCGATGGTCGCGGTGGCACCGAAACCGGGGCCGGCCGGGTCCAGGCGCGCCAACGAGGTCACGTACGGCAGCAGCGGTTCGAGCCCGGCTTCACCGAGCCCGTCGAATTGCACGGCGACGCGCTGGCCGGGACGCAGACCCTGATCGCTGCGAAAACGCCGGACCTCGGTGATCAACCGCTGCAGATCGTCCACGCGGGCTGCCGAATCCGACGACCAGTCACGTCCGGAGGTGGTCGGCCACGGCGCGATCACCAACGATTCGCCCCCCGTGAGCGCCTTCCAGAGCACCTCGGTGACGAACGGCATCACCGGCGACAACGCCCGCAGCAGCGGGTCGAGGACCGCGCCGAGTACGAGAGCGGTTGCCTCCGAACGCTTCTCGTCGTTCTCGGCGATCTGCACCTTCGCCAGTTCGAGGTACCAGTCACACACCTCGTCCCACGCGAAGTGGTAGAGCGCCTCGCAGGCCTTGGAGAACTCATAGGACTCGAATCCGGCGTCGATCTCGGCGAGCACCTCGTCCAGGCGGCCGAGAATCCACCGGTCGGCGTCGGTCAGCGCCTCGGCATCGGGCAGTTCACCGAGCTTCGCGCCGTTCATCAGCGCGAATTTGGTGGCGTTGTAGAGCTTCGTCGCGAAGTTGCGCGAGGACTGGGCGTGGTCCTCACCGACCGAGATGTCCGAGCCGGGATTGGCCCCGCGGGCGAGCGTGAAGCGCAGGGCGTCGGCGCCGAAGCGCTCCACCCAGTCGAGCGGGTCGATGCCGTTGCCCTTGGACTTCGACATCTTGCGACCGTGTTCGTCGCGCACCAGCCCGTGCAGGAACAGGTTGTGGAACGGGATCTCGTTGCCCTGCCCCAGATCCTTGCCGACGTAGGTGCCGAACATCATCATGCGGGCCACCCAGAAGAACAGGATGTCGTACCCGGTGACGAGAACCGAGGTCGGATAGAACTTGTCGAGATCCGCGGTCTGGTCGGGCCAGCCCATGGTCGAGAACGGCCACAGCCCGGAGGAGAACCAGGTGTCCAGGACGTCGGTCTCCTGGACATAACCCTCGGGGGCCTGCTCGTCGGGCCCGACGCACACCACGTCGCCGTCGGGTCCGTACCAGATCGGAATCCGGTGACCCCACCACAGCTGACGCGAGATGCACCAGTCGTGCATGTCGTCGACCCAGCTGAACCAGCGCGGCTCCATCGACGTCGGGTGGATCACCGTCGACCCGTCGCGCACCGCGTCGCCGGCCGCTGCGGCCAGCGCGGAGACCGCGACCCACCACTGCATCGACAGCCGCGGTTCGATCGGCTCACCGGTCCGCTCCGAGTGGCCGACGCTGTGCAGGTACGGACGCACCTCCTTGACGATGCGCCCCTGCTCGGCCAGCGCCTCACGCACCTTGACCCGCGCCTCGAACCGGTCCATGCCGTCGAATTCGGTTCCGGTGTCGGCGATCCGGGCCGACTCATCCATGATCGTCGGCATCGGGAGGTTGTGCCGCTGCCCGAGCGCGAAGTCGTTGGGGTCGTGCGCAGGAGTGATCTTCACTGCGCCACTGCCGAATTCGGGGTCCACATAGTCGTCGGCGACGATCGGGATCGTCCGGTCGACGAACGGATGCGGCAGCTCGGTACCGACCAGGTGGGCATAACGCTCGTCGTCGGGATGAACCGCGATCGCGGTGTCGCCGAGCATCGTCTCCAACCGGGTCGTCGCGACGACGATGTGGGGTTCGGTGTCGTCGAGCGATCCATAACGGAAGCTGACGAGCTCGCCCTCCACGTCGGCGTAACTCACCTCGATGTCGCTGACGGCGGTCTTGAGGACCGGCGACCAGTTGACCAGACGTTCGGCCTGGTAGATCAGCCCGTCGTCGAACATCTTCTTGAAGACGGTGTGCACCGCCCGCGACAGGCCCTCGTCCATCGTGAAGCGTTCGCGCGACCAGTCGACGCTGTCGCCGAGCCGCCGCATCTGCTCACCGATGTTGCCGCTGATCTCGGCCTTCTCGGCCCACACGCGGTCGATGAACGCCTCCCGGCCGAGATCGTCACGCGTCTTGCCCTCGGCGGCGAGCTTGCGCTCGACCATCGTCTGCATCGCGATGGCCGCGTGGTCCATGCCGGGCAGCCACAGCACCTCGTAGCCCTGCATGCGTCGACGACGCGAGAGCGCATCCATCAGGACGTGCTCGTAGGCGTGACCCATGTGCAGGGAGCCGTTGACATTCGGCGGCGGGATCACGATGGAGAACGGCGGCTTGTCACTCGCCGCGTCCGCGGTGAAGTACCCGGCGTCCACCCAGCCCTGGTAAAGCGACGCCTCGTGCTCAGCGGGATCCCAGGACTTGGGCAACCCGGTCTCGGGTACGGCAGTCCGGGGCGACGCTGTCTCGGGCAACGCGGATGTCTGGTCGGGTGATGTCACGGGCGCTATTCTATGTTTTCGCCGGGCCGGACCTCGCCCGGGACCCGTCCGCGCGACCGCGCCCGCCGCTAGCCCGCCGACACGCGCAACCTGTGCAGGTCCTCGGGTGCGTTGACGTTGACGAGCCAGTCCGGATCGGAGATTCCGACACGGTGGGTGGTGAGTGCCTCGATCGCCCCCAGCATCCGTCGTTCGCCGCCGGCGACGATGTCGGCGATCAGTCCGGCCGCGTCCGTGCGGTAGATGCCCGCCATCGGATGATCCCGCTGCGCGTCACGCGCGATGACCGCCTGAGTCGACCCGGTCACGCCCAGCCGCAACTCGTCGATGAGCTCCGGGGCGATGAGCGGCATGTCCGTGGCACACACGAACGCATACTCGGCGCCCGCGGCGGCAGCGGCGGACAAACCCGCGACGAGACCCCCGAGCGGGCCCGTCCCCTCCTGTTCGTCGGTCACCCAGCGCACCTTCGACGCATCGATACCCGGCGCCGCGCGATCCCGGATGTCGTCGACGCCGCGGAATGCGGCGGATGTCTCACCCGCGACGACCAGCACCGGATCGCACCGTTGCGACACCACGCGCACCACCCGGGCGAGCATCGGTTCGCCGTCCCAGTCCAGTGCGGCCTTGTCACTGCCCATACGCCGCGAGCGTCCGCCCGCGAGCACCAGGGCGGCGATCACCGATGTGTCCGATTCCGTGTGTTGAGTCACAGTGTCCAGTGTGCGCGATCTGGCGCACGGGCGGGGCAAGATGGACATCATGAGCAAGACTCACGACACTGAATCGATGGCGGCGCACCCCGTCGACGAGCCGCACGAGGTCCGGCGCGCGCACCGGAAGTCCTACGCCGCCGGAGTCCCGGCGGTCGCGGTCGCCCTCAAGCGCGGAGTCGAGCAGATGGGCGCGCTCCGGACGGCACAGACCTTGATCAAGCTCAATCAGCGTGATGGGTTCGATTGTCCCGGCTGCGCCTGGCCGGAGACGCCGGGCCACCGCAAGCATGCCGAGTTCTGCGAGAACGGCGCCAAGGCGGTCGCCGAGGAGGCCACGCGTCGAGCCGTCACCCCCGAGTTCTTCGCCGCCCACAGCGTCGACGACCTCCGGACGCGCAGCGGCTACTGGCTCTCGCAGCAGGGACGCCTGGCGCACCCGATGTACCTCGGTCCGGGCGACACCCACTACCGCCCGCTGAGCTGGGACGAGGCCAACGCCGTCATCGCCGCCGAGTTCGCCGCGATGGACTCGCCGGACGAGGCCGTGTTCTACACGTCAGGTCGCACCAGCAACGAAGCCGCTTTCCTGTACCAGCTCTTCGCCCGGAGCCTGGGTACGAACAACCTCCCCGACTGCTCGAACATGTGCCACGAGTCCTCCGGCGCCGCTCTCGGCGCGTCGATCGGAATCGGCAAGGGTTCGGTCACCGTCCCCGATCTCGAGGCGGCCGACCTCATCCTCATCGCCGGCCAGAATCCCGGCACCAATCACCCGAGAATGCTCGCCACCCTGGAGAAGGCGAAGCACAACGGGGCCCGGATCGTGGCGATCAACCCGCTGCCCGAGGCAGGCCTGATGCGTTTCAAGGATCCGCAGAAGGTCGGCGGGGTCGTCGGCGCGGGTACCAAGCTGGCCGACGACTTCCTCCAGGTCCGGCTCGGGTCCGACATGGCTCTGTTCCGCGGCGTCGCACGTCTGCTCCGTGACGCCGAACAAGCCTCCCCCGGAACGGTTTTCGATCACCAGTTCCTCGACGAGTCGTGCGCCGGGGTCGAGGAGTACCTCGACCTGCTCGACGACGTCGACCTCGACCGGGTCGTCGAGGTCACCGGCGTGACCCGCACCCAGATCGACGAGCTCGCACGGACGGTCGCCACTTCGCGCCGCATCGTGTTGTGCTGGGCGATGGGTTTGACCCAGCACCGCCACGGCGTCGCGACGATCGCCGAGGGCACGAACGTGCTGCTCCTGCGCGGCATGATCGGCCGCGTCGGCGCCGGCCTCTGCCCCGTTCGCGGTCATTCGAATGTGCAGGGCGATCGCACCATGGGGATCTTCGAGAAGATGCCGGAGTCCTTCCTCGCTGCTCAGGACGCCGAGTTCGGCATCACGTCCCCACGCGAGCACGGGTACGACACCGTCGCCGCCATCACCGCGATGGCCGCCGGTAAGGTCCGCGTCTTCGTCGGGATGGGCGGCAATTTCGTGTCGGCCTCACCCGACACCGACGTCACCGCCGACGCCCTGCGGCGCTGCGCACTCACCGTGCACGTGTCCACCAAACTCAACGAATCCCATCTCGTCACCGGTCGTCGCGCACTCATCCTGCCCACCCTCGGGCGCACCGACCGGGACGTCATCGACGGTGTGGCACAACGTGTGTCGGTCGAGGACTCGATGTCGGCAGTGCACCTGTCCCGTGGGTCGCTGCCGCCGGTGTCGGCGCACCTGCGCAGTGAGGTCGCGATCATCTGCGACCTGGCGACCCGCGTCCTCGGTGCCGATCACCCGGTTCCGTGGCAGGAACTCAAGCGCGACTACGACCGCATCCGCGACCGGATCGAGCGGGTTGTACCCGGCTTCGATGACTTCAACATCCGCGTCCGTCGGAGTGACGGCTTCGTGCTGCCGCACCCGCCCCGCGACACCCGGTCGTTCGACACCCCGAACGGCAAGGCCAACTTCGCAGTCCATCCCCTCGAATGGGTGGACGTCCCAGCCGACCGCCTCGTCCTGCAGACACTCCGCAGCCATGACCAGTACAACACCACCGTCTACGGCCACGACGATCGTTACCGGGGCATCTCCGGCAACCGCCACATCGTGATGGTCAATCCCGACGACATCGGGTCCCTCGGCCTGCGCGCCGGGCAACTCGTCGACATCGTCTCGGAGTTCGACGGCGAGGCCGGGGTCGAGGAACGACGGGTCCGCGGCTTCGAGGTCGTCCCGTATGACACACCGCGCGGCAACGCGGCCGCGTACTACCCCGAGACCAACCCGCTGGTCCCGCTCGGATCGGTGGCCAGGGAGTCGAACACACCGGTCTCCAAGGCGGTGGTCATCCGCATCGAACCGGTCGAATGCGCCTAGCCGGAGACAACAGCAGCGAGCCCCGCCCGGAGGACCGGGCGGGGCTCGCTTGTCGTCGGTGAGTGGGCTGCGGGTCAGGCGCTCTTGTCGCGACGTTCGTCGCTGGAGGCCTTCCGCGGCACGATCGTCGGAAGCACGTTGTCCCGGACGGTCTCACCGGTGACGACGACCTTCTCGACGTCGTCCCGGCTCGGGATGTCGTACATCACCGGCAGCAGGACCTCTTCCATGATGGCGCGCAGGCCACGGGCACCGGTCCCGCGGTGGATCGCCTGGTCGGCGACCGCCTCGAGTGCATCCTTGGTGAACTCCAGCTCCACGTTGTCCATGTCGAACAGCCGGGTGTACTGCTTCACCAGCGCGTTCTTCGGCTCGGAGAGGATGCTGACCAGCGAATCCTTGTCCAAGTTGGTCACTGAGGCCACGACCGGCAGGCGTCCGATGAACTCGGGGATCAGACCGAACTTGATCAGGTCCTCCGGCATCACGTCGGCGAACTGATCCGAGGTGTCGACCTCGTCCTTGCTCGCCACCTCGTTGCCGAAGCCGAGGCCGCGCTTGCCGATCCGCTCCGACACGATCTTCTCGAGGCCCGCGAATGCACCGGCGACGATGAAGAGCACGTTCGTCGTGTCGATCTGGATGAACTCCTGATGCGGGTGCTTGCGTCCGCCCTGCGGCGGCACCGACGCCTGCGTACCCTCGAGGATCTTCAGGAGTGCCTGCTGCACACCTTCACCCGACACATCGCGGGTGATCGACGGGTTCTCGCTCTTGCGCGCGATCTTGTCGACCTCGTCGATGTAGATGATGCCGGTCTCGGCGCGCTTCACGTCGTAGTCGGCGGCCTGGATCAGCTTCAGCAGGATGTTCTCCACATCCTCGCCCACGTAACCGGCCTCGGTGAGGGCGGTCGCGTCGGCGATCGCGAACGGCACGTTGAGCATCTTCGCCAGCGTCTGCGCCAGGTATGTCTTGCCACACCCGGTCGGGCCGAGCATGAGGATGTTCGACTTCATCAGCTCGACGGTCTCGCCCGTCCGGGAGTCCTTCTTCTCTCCCGCCTGGATCCGCTTGTAGTGGTTGTACACCGCCACCGCGAGTGTCCGCTTGGCCGTGTCCTGACCGATGACGTACTTCTCGAGGAAGTCACGGATCTCCGTCGGCTTCGGCAGCTCGTCGAGCTTGACGTCGCCGTTCTCGGCCAGTTCCTCTTCGATGATCTCGTTGCACAGATCGATGCACTCATCGCAGATGTACACGCCAGGGCCGGCGATGAGCTTCTTCACCTGCTTCTGGCTCTTGCCGCAGAAAGAGCACTTGAGCAGGTCGCCGCCGTCTCCGATTCGTGCCATCTCGCGCTGTACCTACTTCCTCGTTGCCGGACTGTCGTGTCTTGTCCGTCGCGTCGCACGCAGCCGGGCATGGGTCATTTGATCGACACTCGAATGCCCAGTAACCCGACGGTACCCGCGTGCCGCCCGAACTTCGACCGATAAGGCCAAATGTCGCGGCAGAAAATCACCGGGACTTCTGTACTGCCACAACTACTTCTTTTGCGACGTCTACTTCCTCATCGACTTCTTGCGGTACTCGAAGACCTCGTCGATGATCCCGTACTCCTTGGCCGCCGCGGCGGTCAGGATGTTGTCGCGGTCGGTGTCCTTACGGATCTTCACCTTGTCCTGGCCCGTGTGGCCGGCCAGGATCTCGTCGAGCCGGTCGCGGATGCGCTCGATCTCGGCGGCCTGGATCTCGAGGTCGGACACCTGACCCTGGTACGCACCGCCGGTACGCGGCTGGTGGATCAGGACCGTGGCGTTCGGCAGTGCCGCGCGCTTGCCGGGCGTTCCGCCGGCGAGGAGGATCGCCGCGGCCGAGGCCGCCTCGCCGAGGCAGACGGTGACGATGTCGCAGTGCACGTACTGCATGGTGTCGTAGATGGCGAGCATGTCCGGCACGCTGCCGCCCGGCGAGTTGATGTACATGGTGATGTCGCGGTCGGGATCCTGCGACTCCAGGACCAGCAGCTGCGCCATGACGTCGTTGGACACGACCTGGTCGATCGGGGTGCCGACGAACACGATCCGCTCTTCGAAGAGCTTGGCGTACGGGTCGTACTGACGCTGACCGTTCGGCGTGTGCTCGATGAACTGCGGCAGGATGTACCGCGCCTCGATGTTCTTCAGCGCCAGGGCCGACGCGGGGATCCCGGCGGCGACCTCGGCGGGCATGCCGTCGTGGGAAAGGGAGTTGGTCATCTGTTGCTCCATTGAGTAGAGGTGGCTCGGCGGTGGCTGTCAGGCGCGGTCATCGACCCCGGGTCTCACTGACCCGGACGCGAGATGACCTTGTCGACGAAGCCGTATTCCTTGGCCTCTTCCGCGGTGAACCACTTGTCACGGTCCGCGTCGGCCTCGATCTTCTCGAGCGGCTGACCGCTGAACTCGGCGTTGAGCCGGTTCATCTCCTTCTTGGTGAGCGCGAACTGCTCGGCCTGGATCGCGATGTCGGCGGCGGTACCACCGATACCCGCGGACGGCTGGTGCATCATGATGCGCGCGTGCGGCAGTGCGTGCCGCTTGCCCTTGGTGCCGGAGGCGAGGAGGAATTGCCCCATCGACGCCGCCATGCCCATCGCGTAGGTCGCGACGTCGCATTCGGCGAGCTGCATGGTGTCGAAGATCGCCATGCCGGCGGTCACCGATCCACCGGGCGAGTTGATGTAGAGGTGGATGTCCTTCTGCGGGTCCTCGGCCGCGAGCAGCAGGATCTGCGCGCACAGACGGTTCGCGATGTCGTCGTCGACCTGGGTGCCCAGGAAGATGATGCGCTCGCGCAGCAGACGCTCGAACACCGAATCGGTCAGGTTCAACCCAGCCACACCCGAACTCATCGTGGGTGTGTGGATGGTCGGCTCACTCACGGGTTCCTACCTTTGCCTTGTTGTCATGACCTGTGCGTCACCCGCGGGCGACGCACACGCTCATCGAATACTTCTCTGATGACGTCCTCACCGACACTAACCAATCGAGACCCACGGGCACTCCCGAGGACACGCCACTTCGCTGAGAGCAGAACCACCTTCGGCACCGTGAACGATCTGTGCGCCATGGTGGACCGTGCGCCATGGTGGACCGTGCGCCATGGTGGACCGTGCGCCATGGTGGACCGACGGCAATCGCCGGTCCTCGTGGACGAGGACCGGCGATGGCGCGGATCAGGTGCGGCACTCGGGGCCGCGGCCGGAGTCGATCAGTTGTCGGTGTCGGACGTCTCCGCGTCGGACTCCTCGGCGTCGTCCTTGCCGCCGAAGAACTCGGCGGTGTCGACGGTCGCTCCATTGGTGTCGGTGACGGTCACGTCGCCGACGATGGCGGCCAGCGACTTGCCGCGACGGACGTCGGCATAGACGGCGCCGACCTGGTTGGCCTGTGTCAGCTGCTGGATGAACTCCTGCGGCTGCATGCCGTAGCGCTGGGCGGTGAAGATGATCTGCTGGGTCAGCTCGTCCTGACTGACCTCGGTGTCCTGCTGGTCGGCGATGGCGTCGAGCAGCAGCTGCTGCTTGACCGACTTCTCGGCCTCGTCGCGGGACTCCGCGTCCCACTCCTCGCGGGTCTTGCCCTGCGCCTCGAGGAACTTGGCGACCTGCTCGTCATCGTGTCCCAGGGCGTGGATGACCTGGTGCTGCTGGCCCTCGACCTCTTCGTCGACGACCTTCTCCGGCACGGGGATCTCGACGGTCTCGAGCAGCTTCTCGAGGACCGCGTCGCGGATCTTGTTGGCCTGCTCCAGCTTCGCCGACTGCTCGACGCGCTCGGCCAGGCTGGCGCGCAGCTCGTCGACGGTGTCGAACTCGCTGGCCATCTGGGCGAACTCGTCGTCGACCTCGGGCAGCTCGCGCTCCTTGACCGACTGAACGGTCACCTTCACCAGCGCCTCCTCACCGGCATGATCGCCGGCGACGAGCTTGGTCGTGAACTCCTTGTCCTCGCCTGCCGTCAAGCCGATGAGTGCCTCGTCGAGCCCGTCGATCAGCTGGCCGGAACCGACCTCGTGGGACAGGCCCTCGGTGGAGGCCTCCTCGACGGTCTCGCCGTCGACGGTCGCAGCCAGGTCGATGGAGACGAAGTCGCCGTTCTCCACACCGCGTTCGACGCCCTTGAGGGTGCCGAAGCGGGCGCGCAGTCCTTCGAGCTGCTCGTCCACGGCTGCCTCGTCGACCTCGATCGCGTCGACCTCGACCGACAGGGTCGAGTAGTCGGGCAGGGTGATCTCCGGGCGGACGTCGACCTCGGCGGTGAAGGTCACCGACTCGCCGTACTTCAG
The DNA here is from genome assembly GCF_001698225.1 of Gordonia terrae. Taxonomy (NCBI): domain Bacteria; kingdom Bacillati; phylum Actinomycetota; class Actinomycetes; order Mycobacteriales; family Gordoniaceae; genus Gordonia; species Gordonia terrae. The sequence goes on along the minus strand of NZ_CP016594.1, from coordinate 2,348,833 downwards.
CTCCGAGAGGTCGATCTCGGGCTGGCCGATGGCCTTGGTCTCGGTCTCGGCGACGGCCTCGGAGTACTTGACCGGAATCGCGTCGTTGACGACCTGCGCGAGGATCGAGTCGCGACCGACGCGGGCCTCGATCAGCTTCGCGGGCGCCTTGCCCGGACGGAAGCCGGGAATACGGATCTGCTGGGCCAACGACTGGTAGGCCCGGTCGAAGTCTGCCGACAGCTCCTCGAACGGGACCTCGACGTTGAGCTTGACCCGGGTCGGGGTGAGTTGCTCGACAGTGCTCTTCACGCCTGAATACTCCTTATATCTACGGTGGTGGAAGTTCGGTCGTTCGCGGGCCGTGCACCGGGTGACCGGTTGGCCACATCGATCAAGTCGGGATGACAGGATTTGAACCTGCGACCCTCCGCTCCCAAAGCGGATGCGCTACCAAGCTGCGCCACATCCCGGGGTCCGAACACGCGAGAGGACCCCGGAGGGCGACCGCGCATCAGGGCCAACAAGAGATAGTACGTGCCCCCATGGCCGAGCCCGCCGACGGGTACCGCACAGCGGCGACGAATCCCCGGGCCCCGACAGTTGCCGACCCTCGGACCCACCCCGATTTCGGGTTCCGGCCACCCTGCCGGTACAGTCACTCATCGCACGCGACGCCGGAATTCGACGGCAGCGTGGGCAACGCGGGTGTAGCTCAATGGTAGAGCCCTAGTCTTCCAAACTAGCTACGCGGGTTCGATTCCCGTCACCCGCTCCACCGGGCCCGGAGGCGCAACGCCTCCGGGCCTTCGACGTGTCAGGGCTCCGGGGGCGCGTCCCACGGCAACGGCAGCGGGACATATTCGTACTCGATCTCCGGGGTCGGCTCCTCGGCGGGATGTCCGGGCGCCGATGGATCGCCGGGCCCGGTCGAGATGATCGGCGGCGGGCAGGGTGCGAACTGACCGTTGCCGACCGCCATCTTGCACGGCTCGGCGTCCGCGGGTCCCGCGCCCGCCACGAGTCCAGCGCTTCCGACGAATGCCGCCGCGGCGAATGTTAGTGTTGCTATGAGTCTGGTCATCGAGGTTCCTAACGGTGAATCACCTCTCATGCCGGAGAGGTTTCGAGGATGCGAACGCACTCCTTTCCGAGGGCACCGCTCACCGCCCCCACGGTCGACGTTCCTCCGCTCGCCTTCGCCCACCTGCGGTTTCACGCTGAATGTCTCAGAATCCAGCCAGAGTCACCCGACCGGACCACAATCCTGCGGACGGCCGCCGCCGGCAGAGCGGGCTGTGATCCACGCCACACCTGGCGTACCGTTGATCCATGTCCTCCAGCCACACGAAAACCCAGCGTCGCTGCGGCTCCTGCGGCGCGCCCCTGTACCTCCGTCGCGACGTCACCGAGTCCGAGGCGGGCGTCGGCCGCGTCGATGTGATGCTCGTCTGCCGGGACGAAGCGTGTTCGCAGCCCGCGCGCCACCTTCGGACCGAACACCCACAGCCCGTCTGACCCCGAAACCCAACAGTCTCCAAAGCCCAAGTAACACTGGGACAAACGATCCTGTTGACATTGTCGGTACGTCGGCGAAGATGAGTCGCACCAGCCGCCGACGGACCATCATGACTCGTGAATGTGACAACCGTCACACATCAGGTGTGTAGCCACGCTCACCTCGGGTTTTGCCACGTCGTATCGCCCGTTCGCGATCGCGGGGTCATTCAGGGTGCCCGACTCCTTGGACCCATGACAACGGTTGTGTAACGATGGTGCAGCGCTCAGGCCGATGCGCGGAAAGACCCATCGAACCGAAGGTACGACCTGTGTTGAACTCCCCTGTGCCGACCCCGCGCGCCTCGCGTCGCCGCTCGGCTCGACGCCTCACGGCTGTCGTCTTCGGCGTCCTGGCGATGGCCCTCGCACTTCCCGGCGTCGCGAACGCCGTACCGGTCACCGTGATCCCTGGCTTGCCGCCGGTCGAGATCCCGGCGATTCCCGGCCTGCCGACACCGCCGGCGCCGAGCACCCCCGAGGCCCCGCAGCCGCCGTCGTCGACCACGACGACCGAGGAGAAGCCGGCCGATCCGGCCATCCCGAACGTGAAGACCGAGACCGGCTACATCGCGCTGGCCGACGACAACACCCACACCATCACCTGGTGGCACAACGGCGAGGTCGTCAAGAAGATGCCGATCTCGATGGGGTCCGACAAGAACCCGACCCCCCACGGCGTGTACTACACCAAGGAGAAGTACCGCGACATGTACATGGATTCGTCCACGTACGGCGTCCCGGTGGACTCCGCAGAGGGCTACCGCACCTACGTCGAGTACGCGACCCGCATGTCGTGGGACGGGATCTTCATCCACGCCGCACCCTGGTCGGTCAATCAGCAGGGCCGCAGCAACGTCAGCCACGGCTGCATCAACGTGACCACCGAGTACGGCAAGTGGGTGTACGACAACGTGCCCCGCAACACCCCGATCGTGGTGCGTAACACCATCGGACCGAAGTACCAGAACACCTGAGTCCGGAACAGACGTAGCGAGGGGCCGGTCACCAGAGGTGACCGGCCCCTCGTCATGTCGCTACCCGGCCGCGAAGGTCGCCTGCACCTGGAGCCACCGGGCGATCACCTGACACCCGGTCGACGCGGGATCCGTCACCGACGTGCGCCGGTAGGGTTCGCTGCGGTAGGACGTGTGCCGTCCGCCGGCGGCATTGCTGACCCACAGGCCGCTGATGCGTATCCGTGGCGGGAGGTACCACCGGATCTCGCGCCAGGCAGCCGTGAGACGCGCGAGGTCGCGTCGCCACTGTGCCGGCCGGACAGAAGTACGTCTTGCATTCTGCAAGTCGTTGGTGCGCAAGACCTTCCACGCACTTCGACCCCATCTGCCGACCCCGGCGAAGGTCATCGACCCGGTGAGGTCGGCGATGTCGCGGACCAGTGAATCGGCAGCCGCGTTGCAGATCATGTCCTCGGCTGCGCCCACCCAGCACACCGGAAGTCCCACGGGTAGATCAACTCCCGGTCCGGCCACGCCCCATCCGCGACAACCGGGAACCGCACCGGGCGGCTGGTGTGGATCGGCGACCAGACCCACACCGAGGATCCGGTCCGAGTCGGGCGCGCCGTCGGCGTCCAGGTCAGCGAGGGCCGTCCGGATGACCACGGCACCCTGCGAGTAACCCACCAGTGCGATCGAACCTGTCGAGGTTTGGATGGCCGCGCGCAATCTGCGCGCTCCGATGGCCACACTGTCGACGAAACTCATGCCGCCCGGAGCCGGCGCGGGCCCGTAACTCGCCGGGTACCCGACCCACCGGCAGACAAAGCGGTCGTCGAGCTCGTCCGCCACGCCCGCCAGCAGACCGGACACGTCGGTACGGGCGTCGTCCTCGAAGGACTCCCCTGTCCCGCCCACCACGAAGACGGTGATCGTCGACGACGCGCCGCCCGGCTGTCCGGCGCGGACCCCCACACTCTTCTGCACCTCCCCCATGGTGGCGACGGCAGGTGTGAACCGACAGCAGGAGCGCTGAGTGCTCGCTGAGAGTCCTCCGCTGCCGACCGAACGGGTCAGGATGCTTGGGCGGGCGGCGGCTTGGCGACGTAGTCGGCGGTCTCGATGATCGCCACGAAGAATCCGCTGCCCTCGATCACGTTGGCGCTGTGCACCAGTCCGGCGGGGATGTAGATGCTCGCCGGCGCCTCGACCTCATAGACCTCGTCCCCGAGCGTGATCTCGTAGACGAGACGGTCGAGCGACAGCAGGATGTTGATCTCCGGGCAGTCGTGCACGTGCGGTTCGCAGTAGTCACGGGAAGCGGCCGAGACGGCCCGCATCTCGTGCGCCACGACCCGCTTCTCGGCTTCCGGGAACAGGTCCCCGCCGGCCAGCACGCGTCGGGTGATCGGCGCGTCGGCGGCGCCGTGGAAAGGAACGTCCTTCAGTGGAGACACCTCACCCCGCGAGATCAGTCCGGCATGAGACCGGATGCTTTCGCTGACTGTCACACTGCCCCCTCTTGTCATCCCCGACCCTTCCCATGAGCAACGACCTCACGGTCCCGCACGATGCTACTAAGGTTCGGCTATCCACACCGACCGGGGAGTAACTTGTCAGGTCTGGCAGACCGGGCACCAATAGAGCTTGCGGCCCTCGAGTTCGGCGATCAGGACAGTTGTCCCACAGATCCGGCACGGCTCGCCGGCCCGCCGGTACACGTATGTCCGCGGACGATTCGGCGCGTACGCCGGCGCCCCGGAGTCGTCCTCCGGACGTATCACATGGATGCGCCCACGTCGCACCCCGATCTTCATGAGGGCCACGAGGTCGGTCCAGAGTGCATCGAATTCGCCACGGAGAACACGCTTTCCGGGACGCATCGGGTCGATGCCCGCCCGGAACAGGATTTCGGCCCGATACACGTTGCCGATTCCGGCGATGACCTTCTGGTCCATCAGGAGAGCGCCGACGGGTCGCGTGGACCGCGAGATCGCGGTCCATGCCCGCTCGGGGTCGGCATCGCGCCGAAGGGGATCCGGCCCGAGTCGGGCGATCAACGTCTCGAGGTCGGCGGGGTGGTAGATCTCACAGGCGGTCGGACCGCGAAGGTCCGTGCCGGCCGTCTCACCCTCGATGCGGAGTCGAACCTGACCCACGGGTTCGGGCAGGGGCACGGTGAGTTCGGTGAAGGCACCGTAGAGCCCGAGATGGATGTGCACGAGGCGCTCGATGCGGCCGTCTCGATAGCGATGGACGAGGTGCTTGCCCCACGCCTCGGCGGCGTGAAAGGTCAATCCGTCGACTTCTGCCGCTCCGTCGGCGAACCGTCCCTGCGGGCTGCTGACACGAACTTGCTTCCCGCCGAAGAGACGCTGCTGCCGGCGCGCGAGTCGATGGAGCGTGTGGCCCTCGGGCACGGGCTCGGCCCGCGACTACTCGGCCGGGGCCCCCGGCACCTCGGGAGCCTGACCGGTGCGCTCGTACTCGGCGAGGATGTCGATGCGGCGCTGGTGCCGCGCCTCCTCCGACCACGGGGTGGCGAGGAAGGCGTCGACGATGGCGAGCGCCTCCTCGGTGCTGTGCATCCGGCCGCCGATCCCGATCAGCTGCGCGTTGTTGTGCTGCCGGGCGAGCTGTGCGGTCTCGACGCTCCAGGCGAGGGCGCAGCGCGCGCCGGGGACCTTGTTGGCGGCGATCTGCTCACCATTGCCGCTGCCGCCCAGCACGATTCCCAGGCTGCCGGGGTCGGCGACGGTCCGGGCCGCGGCGGCGATGCAGAACGCCGGATAGTCGTCGGCGGGATCCATCACATGGGCTCCGCAGTCCACGACCTCGTGACCGGCCGTCGCGAGATGGTCGGCGATCTGGTTCTTGAGTTCGAATCCGGCATGGTCGGCACCGAGATAGACACGCATGGCGCCACTATAGATTGAGGGCGTGGACACGCCCCTGCCCATCCCCCACCAGCCGAACGGCCGCGCACCCGCCGCCGGGGCGCCGATCCCGAACGTGCCCGGTGTCGCCGATCCGCCGCCACCCGCTCCGGCCGACCCGGCCCGTCGGTGGCTGCGGCCGGCCCACTACGCGGCGCGACCCCGTCTCCACCCCTGGGAGATCCCGGCGCTCGTCGTGGTGATCGTCACGACGGTGGTGGGATACGGGGCGATCATCCTGCTCGTCGCGCTGGGCACGCTCGACCAGCTGTTGTTGGGTGCGTTGCTGTTCCCGCTCCTGCTCTTCGTGATCCGCGGCCTGACCTATGCATCGCCGCGGGTGAACGGGGTGCAGATGACGCCGACCCAGTTCCCGGACGGGCACCGGATGGTCGTCGAGGCCGCCGCACGCTTCGGACTCGAGTACGTGCCCGACGCCTATGTCGTCCTCGGCAACGGCGCGATCAACGCGTTCGCGTCCGGGCATGGGTTCCGGCGTTTCGTCGTCGTCTACTCCGACCTGTTCGAGGTGGGCGGCGCCGCCCGGGACCCACAGGCGCTCGAGTTCATCATCGGGCATGAGGTCGGCCACATCGCGGCCGGGCACACCTCGTACTGGCGGCAGCTCTCGACGATCGTCGGGATGAACATCCCGGTCCTCGGCGCGGCGTTGTCGCGCGCGCAGGAGTACAGCGCCGACAACTACGGGTACTACGCCAGACCCGGCGGGTCGCCCGGGGCGATGGGGGTCCTGGCCGCGGGCAAATACATGCTCTCGGCGGTGGACTTCGACCAGTTCGCCGACCGGGCGACCCACGAGCGCGGCTTCTTCACCTTCCTGACCAACGCGATGTCCTCGCATCCGGTGCTGACCTGGCGCGCGGCCGCTCTCCGCGACCGGACCCGGCCGGGGGCGATGCTGCTGCGCCCGCGCCAGATCGTCCGAGGCGTCGGGAGCGGCAACGTGGTGGCGGTGGCGCCGCCGCCGCATCCCGCGACACTCGCACCGGGCGCACTACCCAACGGCATCGAGCCCCCGCCGCGTTTCTGACGCGCGGAGCCGTTGTCACGCAATCGGACCCGGTCAGTCGAACTGCGGGTCTTCGTCGCGCGTCCGCTTGAGTTCGAAGAAGTGGGGGTAGGACGCCAGGGCGCGCGCACCGTCCCACACCGTTCCGGCATCCTCACCGCGCGGGATGCGCGACAGCACGGGGCCGAAGAAGGCCACGTCGTTGACGTGAATGGTGGGCGTTCCGACGTCGTCGCCGACCTTGTCCATCCCGGCGTGATGACTCGTGCGAATCGTCTCGTCGAAGTCGGTGCCGTCGGCCGCCTCCGCGAGCGAGGCGTCGAGGCCGAGTTCGTCGAGCGCTCCGGCGATGACCTCGTCGAGATCCTTGATGCCCTGGTTGTGGATGCGGGTACCCATCGCGGTGTACAGCGGCGCGAGTATCTCGTCGCCCTTCTGGGCGGCTGCAGCGGCGATGACGCGGACGGGGCGCCACGCGTGCTTGAGTCCCTCGCGGTACTCATCGGGAATGTCCTTGCCCTCGTTGAGGACGGCGAGACTCATGATGTGGAAGTTGACGTCGATCGGCCGGACCTGCTCGGCCTCCAGGATCCAGCGCGAGGTGATCCAGCACCACGGGCAGAGCGGGTCGAACCAGAAATCGACGCGGTCGGTGGTCTGTGCCTGCACTGACATGAAACGTCCTCTCGAGGGTCTGCTGTTCAGCTGGTGCCGGGCGTCCGGCCCGGCGGCGCCGTCGGACGCCTCAACATCGCCGCGCACCGAACTGTTCCCGTGATCGCGGGCGGACCCACGGCAACCGGCCGAGCGATCCCGGACCCGTCGGGTTGCGGAGGACACCACCCACGTCCTGAGCTGGATAAGCTGGCCTGCGTGACTGCTCCGAACCTCACCAGAGACCAGGCCCGCGACCGCGCAGCAATCCTCGAAGTGTCGAACTATCAGATCGAGCTCGACCTCACCGACGGTTCCGGGGCGCCCGGGTCCGAGACGTTCAGATCCACGACGACGGTGCGGTTCACGGCGACGGAGGGCAGCGAGACGTTCATCGACCTCGTCGCTCCCGCCCTGATCTCGGCGACCCTGAACGGCACCGACCTCGACGTGTCCGGCTTCGACGAGTCGGTCGGCATCCCGTTGACCGGCCTCGCCGCCGACAACACGCTGACGGTGGTCGCCGACTGCGCCTACTCCAACACCGGGGAGGGTCTCCACCGGTTCGTCGACCAGTCCGACGACTCGGTCTACCTCTACTCGCAGTTCGAGACCGCCGACGCCAAGCGGATGTTCGCGTGCTTCGACCAGCCCGACCTCAAGGCGACCTACACCGTGACGGTCACCGCGCCCGCGGACTGGAAGGTCATCTCCAACGCGGCGCACGCGGAGGCCCCGGCCGACCCGGACGGCGCCACTTCCGCCGTGGTGCATCGCTTCCGGGAGACCGTCCCGATGAGCACCTATCTCGTCGCCCTCATCGCAGGGCCCTACGCGGAGTGGACCGACGTCTACTCCGACGAGCACGGTGACATCCCCCTGGGCATCTACTGCCGCGCGTCGCTCGCCGAGTTCATGGACGCCGAGCGACTGTTCACCGAGACCAAGCAGGGATTCGGGTTCTACCACAAGAACTTCGGCATCCCCTACGCCTTCGGCAAGTACGACCAGCTGTTCGTCCCCGAGTTCAACGCCGGTGCGATGGAGAACGCCGGCGCCGTCACCTTCCTCGAGGACTACGTCTTCCGGTCCCGCGTGACCAAATACCTCTACGAGCGTCGCGCCGAGACCGTCCTGCACGAGATGGCGCACATGTGGTTCGGCGACCTCGTCACCATGCAGTGGTGGGATGACCTGTGGCTCAACGAGTCCTTCGCCACGTTCGCCTCGGTGCTGTGCCAGTCCGAGGCGACCGAGTACACCAGCGCCTGGACGACCTTCGCCAACGTCGAGAAGTCCTGGGCCTACCGCCAGGACCAGCTGCCCTCGACCCACCCGGTGGCCGCCGACATCCCCGACATCGCGGCTGTCGAGGTCAACTTCGACGGCATCACCTACGCCAAGGGCGCGTCGGTGCTGAAGCAACTCGTCGCCTACGTGGGTCTCGACGACTTCCTCGCCGGGCTGCGCAGCTACTTCGCCGCGCACGAGTTCGGCAACGCGACGTTCGCCGATCTGCTGGGCGCGCTGGAGAAGTCGTCGGGACGCGACCTGTCGGACTGGGGCGCCCAATGGCTGCGCACCACGGGCATCAACGTCATCCGGCCCGACTTCGAGCTCGACGACTCCGGCGCGTTCACCCGGTTCACCATCGTCCAGGACGGCGCCGCTCCGGGCGCCGGCGAGACCAGGGTCCACCGCCTGCGTGTGGGCGTCTACGCCGACAACGGATCGGGCGCCATCGAACAGACGCACAGCGTCGAGCTCGACATCGCGGGCGAACGCACCGATGTCGCCGATCTCGTCGGGGTGCACCGCGGAGATCTGGTGCTGCTCAACGACGGCGACCTGACCTACGCCTCGGTCCGCCTCGACCCGGAGTCGCTGGCCACCGCGACCGCCCGGATCGGCGACATCAGCGATCCGATGCCGCGCACCCTGGTGTGGTCGGCGGCGTGGGAGATGACCCGCCAGGCCGAGATGCGGGCCCGCGACTTCGTCGAGCTGGTACGCCGGGGCATCGCCGGCGAGTCGGAAATCGGTGTGGTGCAGCGAGTCCTGTTGCAGGCGACGACGGCCATCGAGTCCTACGCCGATCCCGAGTGGGCGGCGACGACAGGCCGTCCCGGGTTCAGTTCGCGCATGCTCGAACTCGCCCGCGCCGCCGATGCCGGCTCCGACCATCAGCTCGCGTTCGTCAACACCTGGCTCGCCGGCCGGATCAACGACGACCAGACCGACGTCGCCCGCGCGCTCCTCGACGGCGCGGACCCGGCCGAGCACGGACTCGATGGTCTCGCCGTGGACACCGACCTGCGGTGGAAACTGGTGACCGCGCTCGCCACGGCCGGGGCCATCGACACCGATCCGGCGTCGACCCCGGTCATCGATGCCGAGGCCGAACGTGACAACACCGCGACCGGCACCCGTTCGGCGGCCCTGGCCCGCGCAGCGCGGCCGCTGGCGGAAGCGAAGGCGGACACGTGGACTCGCGCCGTGGAGGACGACACACTCTCGAACGTCTACACCCGCACCATGATCGGCGGCTTTGCCCGGCCTGGCCAGGCCGAACTGCTCGAGCCGTACGTCGAGAAGTACTTCGACGCCGTGCCCGAGGTGTGGGCGCGTCGATCCAGCGAGGTCGCACAGACGGTTGTCGTCGGCCTGTATCCCAGCTGGGCGATGTCGCAGCGAGCTCTGGACCTGGCCGAGGAGTTCCTCGCCGCGGACCACCCGCCCGCCCTCAAGAGACTGATCTCCGAGGGCCGCGACGGTGTGGCGAGGTCGCTGCGGGCACGCGCCTTCGACGCCGAGGGCTGAGCCCTACCGCGGCGTCGGGGCCGGGGCGGGACCGGCGTCGGCGTGGCTGCCGGCGAGAGTCGCCGACGACTCGATGTTGTCCGGCGACGCGGCGCGCGCCATCACGGCGCGCGCCGTCTCGGGGTCGGTGTCCGCACCGATCAGGGTGACCGACAGCGTTCCACCCGGGCCCATGAAGCGGACGATGCCCGGTGTCCATGCCCCGAAACCCTCCAAGCGCACCGTGTCCCCGTTGCAGGTGGTCTTGCCCGCGGCGGGCGCATCCCAGTCGACGAGGTGATAGCCGACGCGTTCGAGTCGCGTCAGTCGGCGGCCGACGGAGCGGGCGATTGTCGGCAGTTCCGTGGCGAGATCGTGCGTCTCCGGCCACCACGCACCATCGACCGAGCCACGGGCCGAACCCTCGGGTTTGAGTGAGAAGCGTTGGTTCTCCGGGGATTCGACGGTCGCGGTTGCGGCTTCGGCGTTCATCGGCTGGCCAGCGGGTGTCGCCAGTTGCGTGCAGATCCGGCCCGGTGCGGCGCCCCGGACGATGCCGCGGGAACTGCCGACTGATGGTGGGTCCGTTCACTCTCGTCGCTGTCGTATGCGGCCACGCGCTGTTCGGAGCGTTTCAGGTCGCGCCGGGCCGCTCGTCCGCGGCGCGAGGACCGTCGGGCCCCGGCCAGGATCAGGGCGAGACCGAGCATGCCCACGGCCCCCAGGACGACTCCGTGGAGGAGCAGGGTCCCGGTGGTTCCGGTGACGTGATAGCCGAAGACGGCGAAACTGTCGGACGGCAATGCGTGTGCACTTCCGTTGTTGGCGAGGAACCCCACCACGGTCGCGATCACTGCCGCGACGAGGATGACGACCCCGATGATGACCGTCATGACGGCCCCTTTCGGTTGCCCCGGCGGCACCGTTCGTCGTCGGGAGAATTGTGCTGGCGCTCAACGCGATAGCGAGCTGCTGATGATCTGGTCGTTCTCGAGTTCGGTGACGGCGTTCACGACGAGCGCGCGCACCTCGTGGAGCATGGCGACGAGTTGCGCGTCGAGCCCACTGTCGCCGACGCCCTCGGTCAGACGTTCGTTGAGCCGGCGGGCGATCGGCGGGAGATCCATACGCGCGGACATCAGCGTGCTCGCGACTGTGGGGACGGATTGATCATGTGACTGCCTGACTCCGCCGCAAACGGGTGCGGTCGGAGGGCCGGTGCTGTGGGCGGTGATTCCGCCGGACTAGTCGTCCCGGTCCCGTCTCTCGAGTGTACGCCTCCTTCGAGATCGCGAAGCCGGCGCCGGATGGGATGCGGCCATCTCTGGCATACTGGAGGTGCCACCGTGACCCTCGACGTCCGGTTCATGACTTTCGTGACACGCCCCGGTCTCCGACGACTGACGGCGTAATCGGCACCGACAGAAGGCCATGAGGCCCCCGATGTCCCCCACCGACGCCTCCACCGCCGGCAGCACGAAATTCGTGAGTTCCTATACGGATCTGGCCGCGGAGGTCCGCGAGTCCGGCCTCCTCGACCGCCGGCGCGGTTTCTACGCCTACCGGATCACTCTCACCGTCCTCGCGTTCCTGGCTGTGTGGGCGCTCGTCGTCGTCCTCGGCGAGACGTGGTGGCAACTCGCGCTCGCGGTCGTGGCCGCGGTGATCAGCGCCCAGTTCGGGTTCCTGGGCCATGACGGAGCCCACCGGCAGATGTTCTCCTCTCCCCGTGCGAACGACTGGGCGGCCCGACTGCTCGCGGCCGCGGGAGCGGGCCTGTCGCTGCACTGGTGGCGCAACAAGCACAACCGGCATCACCGGGCCCCCAATCAGATCGGCGTCGACCCCGACATCGCGGACGGTCCCATCGCATTCGTGCCCGAATACGCGGCCGCCCGCACCGGTTTCCGTCGCTGGTTCGCACGCCGTCAGGGCTGGCTCTTCATCCCGTTGCTGACGCTGGAGGGAGTGTCCCTGCACATCGCCAGCATCCAGGGTCTGACCGCGCGGACGCCGATACCCCACCGCGCCCTGGAGATCGGTCTCATCGTACTCCGCCTCGGTCTCGGTTTCGCGGTGCCGTTCCTCGTGATGACGCCGGTTCAGGCGGTGTGCTTCATCGCTGTCGCGCTCGGCGTCTTCGGAACGCTGCTCGGCGGCGCGTTTGCGCCGAACCACAAGGGAATGCCGCTGGTGCCCAAGGACTTACGTGTCGACTTCCTGCGTCGCCAGGTGCTCATGTCGCGCAATGTCAGGGGCGGCCTGTTCACCGATGTGATGATGGGCGGCCTCAATTACCAGATCGAGCACCACCTGTTCCCGAGCATGCCGCGACCCAACCTGCGAAAGGTCCAGCCACTGGTGCGCGCCCACTGCGCACTGCACGGCGTGACCTACACCGAGACCTCCCTGGTCGCCTCGTACGGCATCGTCATCCGCTATCTGAACCAGGTGGGTCTCGGCCACCGCGATCCGTTCACCTGCCCCCTGGTGCGCACCTACCGCTGACCGTCGAAGTCGTCAGCGCCGCCGCCACCGATAGCGCACCTGCGGCCTGCCCGCCGAGCCGTACTGGGTGTCGCGTTCGAGGACTCGGTCGTCGGCGAGACGCTCCAGGTATCGCCACGCCGTGACCCGCGAGGAACCGAGCGCGCGGGCCACCTCCGATGCGGTGAGCCCGTCGGGACTGTCGCGGACGGCGCGGCTCACGGCGTCCTCGGTCTGCGGAGCGGCCCCCTTCTTCGCCGAGCGTCGCGTGTCGCTCGTCCGCAGTTCGGCCAGCGCCCGGTCCACATCCCGTTGACTGACCGCGTCGGCATCGCCGGTGAGCGCCTCGCGGTACCGCAGGTACTGTTCGATCTTCTCGCGGAACGCCGCGAACGTGAACGGCTTCAGCAGGTAGAGCAGCACCCCGCGGGACATCGCGCTGCGGACGGTCGCCAGATCACGCTGAGCGGTGATCGCGATGACGTCGGGGGCCGGACGCACACCCGACAGCGCAGACGCGAGGTCGACCCCGCGGGCGTCGGGCAGACCCAGATCGAGCAGAACCAGGTCCACCGAACCGGCGGCGGCCATCCGCAGCGCCTCCTGCGCCGTGGACACGGCACCCACGACCTCGAAGCCGCCCAACCGGACGAGATAGTCCCGGTGCGCCTCGGCGATGACCGGTTCGTCTTCGACGATCAAGACGCGGATCACGGTGTGCCCGCCTGCTCGTCGACACGCATGTGTACCGAGATGACCGAACCGTAGGTGTTCTCGGCGCTGATCGTCCCGTGCCGGCGTGCGACGACCTGCGAGACCAGCGCGAGGCCTAGCCCGCGGCCGGCGGCGTCACCGCCCGCCTTGGTCGAATAACCCCGGGTGGTCGCGCGCTCGAACAGTTCGGCGTTCATGCCGGCTCCGCTGTCGGCGACCACGATGTCGAGCATGCGGTCGTCGCCGACGACGGTCACCTCGACCCATGGATCGGCCGGGTCGCAGGCGTCCAGTGCGTTGTCGATGAGGTTGCCCACGACCGTGATCATCTCGCCGGGTGTGAGCACCCGGGTGGCGGCGTCGCTCACCTGCGACTCCTCGGTCAGCGACAGCGGGATGCCGCGCTCGGCGGCCTGCGCGGTCTTGCCCAGCAGCAGGGCGACCAGTGCGGGTTCGGCGACCGCCTGGGTCATCCGGTCGATGAGCTGTTGGGACAGCTCGAACTCGGTGGTCGCGAGTCGGACCGCCTCGTCGGGCCGGCCCATCTCGACGAGCGCGACGATCGTGTGCAACCGGTTGGCGGCCTCGTGTGCCTGGGACCGGAGTGCCTCGGCGAACCGCGTCATCGAGTCGAGCTCACCCATCGCGTCCTCGAGTTCGGTGCGGTCACGGATGGTCACGACCGAGGACCGTCGGCGGCCGGACACCGGGGACCGGCTCACGAGCAGCACCCGGCCCCGCTCGGCGTAGGTCACGTCCGTCTCCTCGTCGCCGTCGGTGAGGAACGCGGGCAGTTCGTCGGGAGACGTGTCGGCCTCGATGCCGAGAAGCCGTCGCGCTTCGGAGTTGACGAGGGCGGGTCGTCCGTCCTCCACGACCACCAATCCCTCCCGCACCGACCGGAGCACGGCGTCGTGATGGTCGTACATCAACCGCAGTTCCGCGGGCGCCAGGCCGCCGGTCTGCCGCAGCAGGCGTCGCCGTATCCACCACACACCGCCGACGGCGGTGGCCAGGGCCGCGAAGGCGGCGAGGGCGATCAGCGGCAACTGGCCACGCCACGCCGAGGTCAGGGTGCTCTGTGTGATGCCGGCGGCGACCATCCCCACCACCCGCCCGTCCGTGGTGCGAACGGGTGCGATCGTGCGGATGGAGGGCCCGAGGGTGCCCGTGTAGTTCTCGGTCACGGTCTGCCCGCGAAGGGCCGCATCGATGCTCCCCAGATATGGCTCCCCGATCCGGGTGGGGTCGGTATGGGTGTAGCGGGTCCGGTCCGGCGCCAGGATGGTGATGAAGGCGATCCCGGTCGCAGCGCGCACGCGTTCGGTCACCGGCTGGAGAATCGCGCTCGGATCCGAGGACGTCAGCGCGGCGACGGTCGACGGCGACTCCGCGAGGCTGACCGCCACCGCGGTGACCTCCGCGCGCGCCGCGCGATTTCCGTCGATCCGGGCGTCCACGGCCGCGAGGACGCTCTCGGCGACGACGACCACCGCGAAGACCGACAGCGCGAGGGCCGCCACCTGCCCGGCGAGCGTTCGCGGGTACCACCGCATCCCAGCCGACCTCGTTCCCACTCTGAACGTAATGAACACAATCGTGACCCGCGTCACCCCACCGGGCCACAATCCTAATCACAGTTGTCCGAGGTGGATGAGGAGAGAATCACCGATGAACATTCGAGGCAGGTCCGGTGGCTCACCGGCCGGAGAAGATTCCGACCCGATCGCGACCACGCCCGACGATACGTCCGGCGCGCCCGCGAAGAAGCGGGACCGCACCCATTGGCTCTACATCGCCGTCATCATCGCGGTGGTCGCGGGCGTCGTGGTCGGGCTCGTCGCGCCCGGCGTCGGCAAGGACCTCGGTGTGCTCGGCACCATGTTCGTCAGCCTGATCAAGATGATGATCGCGCCGGTCATCTTCTGCACGATCGTGCTGGGCATCGGCTCGGTTCGCAAGGCCGCGACGGTCGGCAAGGTCGGCGGCCTCGCGTTCGTCTACTTCCTGGCGATGTCGACGGTCGCACTGGCGATCGGCCTGGTCGTCGGCAACATCATCCAGCCCGGCGACGGCCTCAACGTCGACGCGATGTCGGGCAAGGGAGCCGAGCTGGCCGAGGACGCACACGAATCGGGCGGAACCCTCGACTTCATCCAGGGCATCATCCCCGAGTCCATGTTGTCCGCGCTGACCGAGGGAAGTGTCCTGCAGGCCTTGTTCGTCGCCCTGCTCGTGGGCTTTGCGATCCAGGCCATGGGCCGCACCGGGGAACCGATCCTCACCGCGGTCTCGTACTTCCAGAAGCTCGTCTTCAAAGTGTTGACGATGGTGCTCTGGGTCGCACCGATCGGCGCGTTCGGCGCGATCGCCAACGTGGTCGGCCAGACCGGTTGGGCCGCGGTCCAGCAATTGCTGACCCTGATGCTCGCGTTCTACCTCACCTGCCTTGTCTTCGTCTTCGGCGTGCTCGGCGTGCTGCTGCGCACGGTCTCCGGGGTCTCGATCTTCCGCCTGGTGCGCTACCTCGCCCGCGAGTACCTGCTGATCTTCGCCACCTCGTCGTCGGAGTCGGCGCTCCCCCGCCTCATCGCCAAGATGGAGCATCTCGGCGTCGAGAAGACGACCGTCGGCGTCGTGGTGCCGACCGGCTACTCGTTCAACCTCGACGGCACCGCGATCTACCTCACGATGGCGTCGATCTTCATCGCCGATGCGATGGGCGACCCGTTGTCGGTCGGCGAGCAGATCGGCCTGCTCGCCTTCATGATCATCGCCTCCAAGGGCGCCGCCGGCGTCAGCGGAGCGGGACTGGCCACACTCGCCGGCGGACTGCAGGCCCACCGGCCGGAGATGCTCGACGGCGTCGGCCTCATCGTCGGTATCGACCGGTTCATGTCCGAGGCACGTGCGGTCACGAATTTCTCCGGCAACGCGGTCGCCACCCTGCTCGTCGGCTCGTGGACCAGCACCGTCGACAAGCAGCGCGTCGACGATGTGCTGTCGGGTCGGGACCCGTTCGACGAGTCCAACATGGTCGACGACGAACTCGAATCGGACGCCACCACTGCACGTGGGGCGCACGAGAAGGTCCTCGCCCACTAGTTCTCACCCACCAGGGCGAGACGCCACGACAACGACGAGGCCGCCCCACCGGAAGGTGGGGCGGCCTCGTGGTCTGTGCAGGTGCAGGCGGTCAGCCGGCGGCGGCCGCGGTGGCCATCACGCGCAGCGACGCGATCAGCCCGTCGATCAGGTTGCCCTGACGGAAACCGGTGACCGCGGCGGTGACGCCGAGGGCTGCCACACGATCGTTCACGCGGCTCGACACCAGACTGCCGGAGACGATGACCACGTCGCGCGAGTTCGGCGAGACGGCGATCAGGGTGCCGTATGCGGGCTCGGGCGACTTCGCGAGGAGCTCGCGCGCACTGGCCTCCACATCGCCGTCCAGATCACCGATGTACACCGAGAAACGGACGAGGGCCTTCTCGCTCGCGGCCTTCAACGTGTCGTCGAGCGCGATCAGGTCACGCTTGCTGAAGGGCGGCGTCGTGGGCGAGTCACCGGGGTAGCGCGCCGCGGAGATGCGGCCGCTGTTGGTGAACACCGCTCCCACGGGCAGTTCGGCAGCCGAGCGGGCTGCGACCTCGGCGCTCACATTCGCGTGCGTAACCTCACCACTTGCCACTGGCCGAACTCCCGTCAACGTCGCTGGGCTCCGCGTGCCGCGGAAGTGCCATCGGTTCGATGTCGGTGGCACTGAAGAGAAGCGGTGCATGCTCCCACTGCTGGTCGAGGGTGTACTCCTTGACCTTCGGGTACTTGACCCCCGAGGAGAACACCATCGCGACAACACAGAGCAGCACGAAGAGCACCGTCACGATCGTGACTGGCACTCCGATGGGGACGATCAGGCTGTCGACGTCCATGTCACCCTTTCGATGGTCGCGCCGGACCCGCCCGGTTGTCGGCGCAGGTCATCGTTCATCAATCTAGCCCACCGGACACCACCGGGCGCACCGGGGCCTACAGCGCGTCGTAGACGCGCGAGGTGACCTCGCGTGGCCGGAACACAGCTCACGCGGCGCCCGCGTCGATGTACCGGAGCCAGGCCGGATCGATGTCCTTGATCGTCGCGAGCAGGCGCCAATGTCTGCCCTTCGGTGCCGCCGGAACCGTCCGCAGGGTCCACCCGAGTTCCCCGGTCAGGCGGTCCGCCTTGCGGTGATTGCACGACGCGCAGCAGGCGACGCAGTTCTCCCACGTGTGCGCCCCGCCCCGGCTTCGTGGGATCACGTGGTCGATCGTCGTCGCCCGCGCACCGCAGTAGCCGCACCGCATCCGGTCACGGCGCATCAGCGCGGCCCGGGTCATCGGGACGGTCGCCCGGTAGGGCACGTGGACGTAGGTTACGGAGCCGGATCACGGTCGGCACCGGAACCGCGGTTCCCACCGAGTGGACCGCATCGCCCCGTTCGTCGGCGTGCACCATGTCCGCGCGACCACGTAAGACGAGGACGATCGCCCGCCGGACCGTGACGGCCGTCAGTGGTTCATAGGTGGCGTTGAGCAGCAGCACCCGGCGACGGGTCCACGTCGGGCTCCCGGTCGGGTTTGCCTCGGTCTCGACGGCCCCGTGCGGTGCCGTCGCGTGTGCCGACTTCGCGTGTGATCTGCACGTCATGTCGCCTCCTGCCGCCCCGTCGAGCACAAGTCCATCACGGTCGTGCTCCACGCGGAGGCCGATTCATGGTGTCGGGCCAGCTCACGGGCCCGACCCGGGCGCCACGTTGAGACCTCGGGCCCGGGTGAGGACAATGGCGGAGGTGACCGGCGAACCCAACACATCCCCTCCGAGCACACCGGCACCGGAGACCCCGGCGCGGACCTTCTACGACGAGGTCGGTGGTGCCGAGACGTTCCGGCGCCTCACCGCCGTGTTCTACGACGAGGTGGCCCGCGACGAGGTGTTGCGGCCGCTGTATCCCGAGGAGGACCTCGGCCCCGCCGAGCGTCGGATGCGGATGTTCCTCGAGCAGTACTGGGGCGGGCCCCGGACCTACTCCGATGAGCGCGGTCATCCCCGGCTCCGCATGCGCCACAATCCGTTCCGTGTCGGCCCGATCGAGCGCGACGCATGGCTCCGCTGCATGCACACCGCGATCGCGTCCATCGACGACGAGACGCTCGACGCCCCGCATCGCCGGGCGTTGATCGACTACATGGAGATGGCGGCGCAATCGATGATGAATTCGCCCATCTGAGAGCGGTTTCGCTCCCGACACGCCGCCCGACTCGCCGACTGACCTGGATTTCTCCGAGAAAACTCAGGTAGGGCACAATGACCACGGTGAGCGACGAGACACCAGATGTTGTCCCCGCCGAGCCAACTGGCGGGGGTCAGCCCGAGGATGCGCCGTACGACGACGGCGCGATCGAATCGGATGTCGATGCGCGCGACGAGCCGGCGCCGGATGAGTCGGCGACAGAGGCGGCACTCGGGGCCGCGGACACACCGGCCGCGCCGCCCGTTGTGTCCCAGTTGGATCCGTCGGACACCTCGTGGTGGAAGTCCGCGGTCTTCTACCAGATCTACCCTCGCTCGTTCTCCGATCTGAACGGCGACGGCGTCGGCGACCTCGCCGGGGTCATCGACAAACTCGGCTACCTCGAACTGCTCGGGATCGATGCGATCTGGCTCAGTCCGATCATGGCCTCCCCCATGGCCGATCACGGTTACGACGTCTCCGATCCGCGCGACATCGATCCCCTGTTCGGCGATCTCGACGTGTTCGACGACCTCATCGCCGAGGCCCATGAGCGCGACATCCGCGTCACGATGGACCTCGTCCCCAATCACACGAGCGATCAGCACGAGTGGTTCGTCGCCGCGCTCGCGGCGGCACCCGGCAGTCCCGAGCGGGCGCGATACATCTTCCGCGACGGCCGTGGCGACGACGGCGACGAGCCGCCGAACAACTGGCACAGCATCTTCGGCGGACCGGCCTGGACCCGGGTGACGGAGGCCGACGGTTCGCCCGGACAGTGGTACCTGCACATCTTCGCGAGAGAACAGCCGGACCTGAACTGGGAGAACCCCGACGTCTTCGCCGATCTGGAGGAGACCCTGCGCTTCTGGCTCGACCGCGGCGTCGACGGTTTCCGCATCGACGTCGCCCACGGGATGGCCAAGCCCGCCGATCTGCCGGACATGGATCTGTCGGCGACCAAACTCCTGCAGAACTCGGACGACGATCCGCGCTTCAACAACTATGCGGTGCACGAGATCCACCGCAAGATCCGCAAGGTTCTCGACGAGTACCCCGGTGCGGCCAATGTCGGCGAGATCTGGGTCAGCGACAACGAGCGTTTCGCCGAGTACCTGCGCCCCGACGAACTGCATCTCGGTTTCAACTTCCGGCTCGCCAAGGCGCCGTTCGACTCCGGTGCGATCAGAGAGGCCATCGAGAACTCTCTCGACGCGGTCCTGTCGGTGTCGGGCACGCCCACGTGGACACTGTCGAATCATGATGTGGCCCGCGAGGTCACCCGCTACGCGGTGGTCGATCCGGGGACCGGCTCGCTCGACGTCGAACGGGGAACGAGGCGCGCGCGTGCGATGCTCGTCGTCGAGATGGCGCTGCCCGGAACGATTTTCCTCTACAACGGGTCCGAACTGGGGTTGCCCAACGTCGACGACCTCCCGGACGACGCCCTGCAGGACCCGGTGTGGGAGCGTTCGGGACGCACCGAACGCGGCCGCGACGGATGCCGCGTCCCGATCCCCTGGGAAGGGACCGAGCCCCCATTCGGATTCAGCACGTCGACCGACACCTGGTTACCGATGCCCGCCTCGTGGCAGGCCCTCAGCGTCGAAGCCCAGCTCGAGGACGTGGGTTCGATGTTGTCGCTCTACCGCGCCGCCATCGACCTGCGCGTGACGCGACCGGAGTTCGCCGGCGAGCACATCGAATGGTACGGCGCACCCGAGGGGTGCCTGGCGTTCCGCCGTTCCGAGGGCCGGCTGGTCTGTGCACTGAACGCCGGCGAGGTGCCGGTTCCGCTCCCGCCCGGTGAATTGCTGCTCGTCAGTTCGCCTCTCGTCGACGGGATGCTCCCGCCGGACGCGGCGGCCTGGCTCGTGTGACGGGCCCGGCCGCCTAATTCAGGACGGTGACCGCGAGATCGCGATGGCGGCGCTGGTAGACCGACCCGAAACGCGCGTCGATCCGAATCCATGCCGCAGACATCCGGATTCGCACCGGTTCGTCGGCGGCGATCGCGCCGGTGTCGGAGGTCTCGGTGACCGCGCGCCCGGCCGCGTCGCGGATGAACCCCATACCGGTGAGGGCGAAGACCGACCTCATGCTCACCGCGGCCCGCAGTGCACCGTCGTCGGAAGTGACCTCCAGGACATCCTGGTCGAGCAGACCGGTTGCGGGACCGTGCCCGCTGCCGTCCTCGCGCGCGACACGGGCGCCCTCCCTGGACAGTTCGACGATGCTACGGGCGGGGACGTCGTCGATGTGCCGGAAGCCGACCGCGGCGGGAAGCGCTCCGCGCCAGGCACTGTCGAGCGAGAAACCGGGGTCGACCGCGTCGCCGGGGCCGGCCGCCTCGACCGTGGATCGCAGGGTCGACGCGTCGCACACGACGTCGGTCGGCGCGACCCGTCCGGTCACCGAACGCGTGGCGAGGACATCGAATCCGGTGTGTGCCCACAGGGCCACCAGCCCATCCGATCGCGCCACCACCCGGACGACCGCGGCGTCGTCGAGACGCACGGCATGTGCCAGGAACGCGAGAGCATTGGATCGGTCGGACGACGCGATCTCGATGAACCGCTCCATCAGCTGGGTCCGGCGGATCGAGTGCTGGATTCGTCTCTCACCCGGCGGAATCCGGCGAGGTAGTCCTTCTGCTCCGGGGTCAACCGCGCGATGCGTTGCGCCTCGACGTCGAAGGCGACGAGCTGGGTGCTCGCGACGACGGCCGGGCGCGAGGCGGGGTCGGCGCCCGCCGCCCGCACCTCGTAACCGACGGTGAAATCGACAGCGCGCAGTCGCTCCACGTACATCGTGACCTCGATGGGCCCCTCGGAATGACGCAGCTGCGCTTGATATCTCACGTGTAGATCGGCGACCAGACAACCGTCCCGCAGCGGAGCGGTCGGCCGGCCGTCGTAGAACAGCCACGGGATACGAGCCTCTTCGAGCAACGTCACCATCCGGGCATGGTTGATGTGCGCGTAGACATCCATGTCCGACCACCGGACCGGCACCTTGACCACATATCCGGCGGCGGTCGCGGTCCCGGCGTCCTCGTTCAGCACGTACGTCATCCCCTGTCAGATCGGTGTCCCCGGGGTGGCCCTCGCGGCCGCCCGGGTGCCACCCTACGCACCGGGCCACCAGGTCAGGCAGGCGCGATGTCCACCGGGAGCCCGTTGAGGACGACGGTTCCCGACAGCGGGTCCAACAGGGTGCCGTCGTTGAGCTCGTTCACGTTGACCCCCGGTTCGGTGGCGGCGACACTCAGTCGGACGCCCTCGACATCGTGGCCCCATCCGTGCGGCAGGGACGCGACGCCGGGCCGGATGTCGGTGGTGATCTCGACGGGTACCGTCAGCGACCCGCCCGAGCCGCCCGAGCCGCGGATCTTGGCGACGTCGGAGATCCCGAGCCGGTCGGCGTCGTCGGGATGTATCTGCAGGGTGCAGCGGTTGGTACCGCCGGTGAGTGCCGGCACGTTGTGCATCCAGCTGTTGTTGGACCGCAGATGACGACGACCGACCAGCAACACGCCGCCGTCGGCGACGGGAACCGCGTCGTGGTCCGCGGACACCTCGGCCCAGAGACGGGCGAGGTCGCCGATGAGCGGGTCGGGAGCGAGCTCGACCTTCCCGGACGCCGTCCGCAGGACCCCGGGCAGCCGTGGTCGCATCGGCCCCAGGTCGATGCCGTGGGGTGCGGCCAGCAGATCCGCGAACGTCAGTCCCGCGCGGGCTCCGAAGGCGTCGCCGTACGCGCCGACGCGCAGCAGCATGTCCAGGCGACGCCGGTGTCCCGGCGCGTCGGGCAGCATCGCGACCAGTGACTCGACGTCGCGACCCGCGACCGGTGAATGCGGGTCGGCGACCTCCTTGGCCAGTGTCGCTGCGATGACCTGCTCGTCGACGAGCCCGGGATCGGCATCGACGCCGGCGCCCGAGAGACCGAGGATCAGCCGGGCGACGATCTCGATCTCGTCGGGACGGCCCGGCGGGAGCGGCAGTACGGGCGGCGAGTAGCGAGCGGTGGCCCGGACGGCCAGATTGTTCAGGATGGCGTCGAAATGCGGGCTCTGCGATGGACGCGGCGGCGGCAGCAGAACGTGTGCGTGCCGTGTCGTCTCGTTCAGGTACGGGTCGACGCAGACCACGAATCGCGCGTCGTCGAGTGCGCGCCCCAGGCGCCCACCGTTGGGCGCGGAGAGCACCGGGTTGCCCGACACCGTCACCAGCGCGCGCAGCCGTCCGTCCCCGGGGGTCTCGAATTCCTCGGCCATCGCGACGGCGGGCAGTTCGCCGCCGACCTCCGCATGACCGGACACCCGGCTGCGCCACCGTCCGGTGCGGAATCCCCGTCCCGCGCGGGCCGGGCGAGGGGCCGGCGCGGTCGGAGCGAGCGGGAACATCACTCCGCCCGGCCGGTCGAAGTTGCCGGTGAGGATGTTGATCACGTCGATGAGCCAGCTGCCCAGCGTGCCGAATCGCACTGTGGTGGTCCCCATCCGGCCGTACACGGCAGCCGAGGGGGACGTGGCGATCGATCGCGCGAGCGCTCGGATGTCGGCCGCCGACACCCCGCAGTACGCCTCCACACGTTCGGGCGTGAAGGCGGCCATCTCCCGGCGCAGGGCATCGACGCCGATGACGTGTGTGGCGATTCCGCCGAGGTCGTCGGCGACGAGATCATCGTCGAACAGGCAGTGCACGACCGCGGACAACAGGGCCGCGTCGGTGCCCGGACGCGGAGCGAGATGGGTGTCGGCGAGTTTGGCCGTACGGGTACGGGCCGGGTCGATGACGGTGAGCCGTCCGCCACGCCGGCGCAACGCGGTGAGTTTTCCGGGGAAGTCCGCGGCCGTGGTGACGCTGCCGTTGGAGACCACCGGATTCGCCCCGATGATCACGAGGTGGTCCGTGCGATCGAGATCCGGGACCGCGAAGGTCCCCGCGTGTCCCACCAGATGACCGGTCGCCGCCTGCTTCGGCATCTGGTCGAGTGTGCTGGCGCTGAACACATTGCGGGTGCCGAGGGCCCGAATGAGCAACGGCGCGTACATCGTGCCGGCGACGGTGTGCGCGGACGGGTTGCCGAGATAGAAGCCGATCGATTCGCCGCCGGAGGTCGCGATCACCTCGGTCAGCCCGTCGACGGCGGCCGCGAGCGCTGTGTCCCAATCGGTGTCGACGAGCCGCCCGTCGCGCCGGATCATCGGCCGGTCGAGACGATCCGGGTCGTTGTCGAGCTGGGCGAAACTCGCGCCCTTCGGGCAGAGATAGCCGGCGCTGAACACATCGTGCGCGTCACCGCGCGCCGCGGTGACGATCTCCCGGCCCGTCGAGCGGTCCCGGTCGATGCTGAGCGTCAGACCGCAGGTGGCCTCGCAGAGCGGGCAGATGCGCGGTGCGGTTCGGGTCATAGGCCCAGGCTAGGCCGAATGCCCCTCGCCGGCGGCGGATCAGGCAGGCCGATCGCGGGCGTGGACTCGGTCAGCGGATCACACTCCGCAACTGGCGCGCGGCGACCGAGAGGGTGGCCAGATCCGCGGCGCCGGTCTCGTCGATCTCCCGGAGCACGCTGCGCACGCGACTCAGCCGGTACGACTGGGACGACTCCCACTCGGCGATCTTCTCCGCCGTGCTCTCCTCGGGTTCGCTGACCTCGAGGATCTTCAGGGTCAGCGCCCGTAGCGCACCGTGCATGTCGTCTCGTACGGCCAGCCGTGCGAGCGCGTGCCACCGGTCGCCGTAGTCGAGATCCGACACCGCCGTGAGCAGCTGCTCCAGTCCGAAATGTTCCATCACCGCGAAGTACAGTTCGCCGACCTCGCCGTCGTCACGGTCGGCGATCTCGGCGGCGTCGATGATGTCGAGCAGACAGAACCGGTGCAGGCTCACCGCCACGGTGTGCGCGAGGTCCTCGGGCACACCGAGGTCGACATACTTCTGGGCCCGCTCGGCGACGTCGCGTACCGAGGTCGGGCCGTACCAGTCGTCGGCGACGGTGGACAGCGCCGCCACCCGCTCGCCGTACCGGGTGATCTCGGCGGCCATGGCCAGCGGCTGCGGCCGAAAGGCGAGCAGCCACCGGGAGGCCCGGAACAGCAGTCGGCGCGCGTAGAGCATCATCTCGTCGACCGCCTCGACCGGGGCGGGCGCGTGCCGGATGCCCTCGATGACCTCGTTCATGCCGAACACCTTGTTGGACACCACGTATGCGCGTACGCCTTCTTCCGTGGTGCAGCTACTCCCCTCACTCAACCGGAACAGGTGCGTCATCCCGGCGTGGTCGATGACGTCGTTGACAAGGGTCGTCGCGACGATCTGGCGGCGCAGCCGGTGCCCGCTGATCGCGTCGGGGTACTCGGCGCGCAAGGCGTCCGGAAAGTAGCGGGCGACGCGGGGTGCGAAGACGTCGTTGTCGGGCAGGTCGGTGGCGAGCAGGTCGGATTTGGACTCGAGTTTGACGTGCGCCATGAGCGTGGCGAACTCCGGTGAGGTGAGACCGCGGTGGAGTTCGCCGCCGACGCGGCGACGCAACTCACGCGCATCGGGCAGCGCTTCCAGACGCAGGTCGACGCCCCGCTTGGCCGCGAGGTGTTCGAGCATGCGGGCGTGGACCTCGACCCGTGTCAGCTCGAACGTACGGCAGAAGCCGAGTTCGGAGTTCTGCGAGATGTTGTCCGCGAGAACCAGTTCGGCGACCTCGTCGGTCATCGACTCCAGCAGCGGATCCCGATCGCCGGCGTCGAGGTCACCGGCGGACACCGCCGAGTCGAGCAGGATCTTGATGTTGACCTCGTGGTCGGAACAGTCGACACCGGCCGAGTTGTCCAGGGCATCGGTGTTGATCCGGCCGCCGGCGAGGTCGAATTCGATCCGCCCCCGCTCGGTGACCCCGAGGTTGCCGCCCTCCCCGATCACTTTCGCCCGCACCTCGTTTCCGTCGACGCGGATCGGGTCGTTGGACTTGTCGCCGACGCTCCCGTGCGCTTCGGTCGAGGCCTTGACGTAGGTCCCGATGCCGCCGTTCCACAGCAGGTCGACCGGTGCGAGAAGGATCGCGCGGATCAACTCGGGCGGCGAGAGTTCCTCGACGCCGTCGTCGATCCCCAGCGCGCTCGCCATCTCCGGACTGATCGGGATGGACTTGCGATCACGCGCCCAGACGCCGCCGCCCGCGCTGAGCAGGCCCGTGTCGTAGTCGGCCCACGAGGACCGGGACAGTCCGAAGAGCCGTGCCCGTTCGGTGAACGACTCCGCCGCCTGCGGATCGGGGTCGACGAAGATGTGCCGGTGGTCGAAGGCGGCGACGAGTCGGATGTGCTCGCTGAGCAACATGCCGTTGCCGAAGACGTCTCCGCTCATGTCGCCGATCCCGACGACGGTGAAATCCTCGGACTGGGTGTCTTTCCCCATTTCGCGGAAGTGGCGCTTGACCGACTCCCAGGCCCCGCGTGCGGTGATACCCATGGCCTTGTGGTCGTAGCCGGCGGATCCGCCGGAGGCGAAGGCGTCGCCGAGCCAGAACCCGTACGACGTGGACACCTCGTTGGCGATGTCGGAGAAGGAGGCGGTGCCCTTGTCGGCCGCGACCACCAGGTAGGTGTCGTCGGAGTCGAGCCGGACGACCCCGCGGGCGGGGATCACCTCGCCGGTCGTGAGATCGATGTTGTCGGTGACGTCGAGCAACCCGGCGATGAACTGCCGGTAGCACGCGATTCCCTCGGCCCGCTGCGCCTCCCGGTCCCGCGCGGCGTCCCCGGAGGGCGGCGGCGGTCGCTTGACGACGAAACCGCCCTTCGCACCGAGCGGAACGATCACGGCGTTCTTCACCGCCTGCGCCTTCGCGAGTCCGAGGATCTCGGTTCGGAAGTCCTCGCGACGGTCCGACCACCGCAGGCCGCCGCGGGCGACCGAACCGAATCGGAGGTGGACCCCCTCGACACGCGGTGAGTAGACGAAGATCTCGTGCAGCGGACGGGGTTTCGGGGTCTGCGGGATGTCGCGCGGACGGAGTTTGAACGAGATGACCGGACAGTGGTCGGTGTCGGGGTACCGGCCGCCGACGAAGTAGTTCGTGCGATCGGTCGCGCTGAGGACCGCGGCGAACGCGGAGACGATGCGGTCGGCGTCGAGGCTCAGCACGAGCCCGATCTCCTCGGCGAGCCGTTCGCGCAGTCGTTCTCGGCGCTTCTCGTCGGCGGTCTCGGGGTCGAAGGACGCCACGAAAAGATCCACCAGCCCGCGGGTGATGGCGAGATGCTGCCCGAGTACGGCGGCCACGTGGGCCGAGCTGTAGGAGAATCCGCACTGGCGCAGGTACTGGCCGTAGGCCCGCAGCATCGCCGCCGACCGCCAGTCCAGACCCGACCGGATGACGAGTTCGTTGTAGGCGTCGACGTCCGCGCCGGCCAGCCAGATGCGCCGGAAGGCCTCGGTGAACCGGTCGGCGAGGTCGTCGGCGTGATCCAGGTCCACGGTCATCCCGGCCGCGAGCTGGACACTGAATTCGTATGCCCAGCAGACTGTTTCATCCAGTCGATGGATCTCGTAGGGATGTTCCTCCAAGACGTCGAGGCCGAGACTGTGCAGCACCGGCAGGACGTCGGTGAGTGTTGCCGACGCTCCGCAGAGGTAGAGCGTGAAGATCCACCGGTCCTGCGGCGCGTCTCCTCCCGACTCGGCGGCGTCGAGGGTCACGTCGATCTCGCCCGGCTGCAGACCCACGACGCGAATCAGGTCGGCGAGCGCCGCGCGCGGTTCACGAAGCTCCTTGTAATCCTCCGACAACGAGGACAACTGGCGCAGCAGCACGTCCGGGCCGCCCCCGAGCCCGGGGATGTCCTCGGCGGCAGCCAGTTCGCGAACCCGCTCGTCCCAACCGCGGATCGCGGCCGCCAGCGAGGCCTGCATCCGCGCGTGGGCCGGCGATCCCGTGTCGACGGACCCGAGCTCGGCAGCGGTCGTCGGGTCGATGCAGACCAGCACCTGCAACAGCGCCAGCGGCATCTCACTGACGCGCGCCGTGTATTCCAGTGCCGTCCCGTCGACTTCGGCGACCAGCGCACGTTCGAGTGCCAGCCGGCTGTCGGTGTTGTAGCGGTCCCGGGGAAGGTAGATGAGCGCGACCGCGGTGCGTCCGTCGAAGTTGGTGCGCACGAAGAGGCGCAACGACCGCGTCGCCACCGCGTCGAGCATCTCGGTGAGCCGACGTTCGAGCTCGTCTTCGGTCGACGAGAACATCTCCACCAGCGGGTAGTTCTGCAACAGTTCGATCATCGACTGCCCGGCAAAGGAGTCCTCCTCGACACCGGCGTGCGCGAGGACATCGTGCACCTTGCCCCGCAGCACCGGGACGTCGAGAACGGCCTGGTGGTTGCCCGCCGAGGTGAGGGTGCCGAGGAACCGGTGCTCACCGTTGTGTTCACCGCTCCCGTCGAACGTCGGAACCTGGAGCAGCACAGGGAAATTCGTCCGCTGGATGCCGGTCGCAACGAACACCCGGCTCACCCTGGGCATCAGTCGGCGGTCGGACATCGACGGGAAATCGCGGTCAATGGAGTCGGTTCGCCACACGCCGAGACGTTCGGCGTCCGCCACGGAGCCGTCCACACCCACCCGCGCATAGCCCAGTGGATGGAAGTGATTACCCGCGAACCACTCGAGAAGAGCTGCGTATTCACCGCGCTCGGCATCGCCGACGCCGGTCCGTGCGAGCGGCGCGTCGGCCATCTCGCCGGCACACGCCACCATGCGCGCACGCATGTCCGATGCGTCGGCATCGACGTCGATGACCCGCGAGACGACTTCGCGGAGATCTTCGCGCAACGGCTCCGGGTCGATCCCCGGATGACGCGCGAGACCGCTGACGACGATCCACGACTCAGACGTCGTCTCGCCGGCGTCGACGGCGACGAGTGTGCCCTCGGAGTCGCGTCGTACCGGCATCACCGGATGATCCATCCGGTCGACGGTGAGGTCATGTGCCTCGACCGTGGCCAGGACGGCTTCGACGAGCATCGGCATGTCGTCGTTGACGACGAGGATCTCGACCGTTCCGCCCTCACCCGCGGTCACCTCGACGAGCGCCTGCCCGCGACGGCGGACGCGAGCGGCATCGAGATGCCTGATGACCTGGTCAGCGGCCGACTCGCCTGCCGACCCGTCGGTCCGCGACCTGAAGTAGTGGTTCACCGCGTCCGGAACGAGTGACGTCACATCTGCCGATGCTAGTCACCCGCGCCGGACGGGGTCGGGATTAATCGCGAGTGAGTTTGCGGTGTGTGACGCGGTGGGGGCGGGCGGCGTCGGCGCCGAGACGGTCGATCTTGTTCGCCTCGTAGGCCTCGAAGTTGCCCTCGAACCAGAACCACTGCCCCTCTTCGACGTTGCCCTCCCACGCCAGGATGTGGGTACAGGTCCGGTCGAGGAACCAGCGGTCGTGGCTGATCACCACGGCACAACCCGGGAACTGCTCGAGCGCGTTCTCCAGTGAGCCCAGGGTCTCGACGTCGAGGTCGTTGGTGGGCTCGTCGAGCAGGATCAGGTTGCCGCCCTCTTTCAGGGTGAGCGCGAGGTTCAGTCGGTTGCGCTCACCGCCGGAGAGCACCTCGGAGCGCTTCTGCTGGTCGGGCCCCTTGAACCCGAAGGCGCTGACGTACGCGCGCGAGGGCATCTCGTTCTGACCGACCTCGATGTAGTCGAGTCCGTCGGACACGACCTCCCACACCGTCTTCTTGGGGTCGATGTTGGCGCGGCTCTGGTCGACATAGCTCAGCTTGACCGTCTCGCCCACCTTGACGGTGCCCGAATCCGGCTGCTCGAGCCCGACGATGGTCTTGAACAGGGTCGTCTTGCCGACGCCGTTGGGTCCGATCACGCCGACGATGCCGTTGCGCGGCAGCGTGAACGACAGATCCTTGATGAGAACCCGGCCTTCGAAGCCCTTGTCCAGGTGGGAGACCTCGACCACGACGTCGCCCAGACGAGGCGGCGTCGGGATCTGGATCTCCTCGAAGTCGAGCTTGCGGGTCTTCTCCGCCTCGGCGGCCATCTCCTCGTACCGGGCCAGACGGGCCTTGTTCTTGGTCTGACGGGCCTTGGCGCCCGAACGAACCCAGGCCAGCTCTTCCTTCAGCCGCTTCTGGAGCTTCTGGTCCTTCTTGCCCTGGACCTCGAGACGCTCGGCCTTCTTCTCCAAGTAGGTCGAGTAGTTGCCCTCGTACGGGTGCAGCTTGCCGCGGTCGACCTCGCAGATCCACTGCGCGACATGGTCGAGGAAGTACCGGTCGTGGGTCACGGCCAGCACGGCGCCGGGGTAGCTCGCCAGGAACTGCTCGAGCCAGAGCACCGACTCGGCGTCGAGGTGGTTGGTCGGCTCGTCGAGCAGGAGGAGGTCGGGCTTCTGCAGCAGCAGCTTGCACAGCGCGACGCGGCGCCGCTCACCGCCGGAGAGGTGGGTGACCGGCGAGTCGGCCGGCGGACACCGCAGGGCGTCCATGGCCTGCTCGAGCTGCGAGTCGAGGTCC
Organism: Gordonia terrae; assembly: GCF_001698225.1. Classification (NCBI taxonomy): domain Bacteria; kingdom Bacillati; phylum Actinomycetota; class Actinomycetes; order Mycobacteriales; family Gordoniaceae; genus Gordonia; species Gordonia terrae. The sequence continues at coordinate 2,318,918 of NZ_CP016594.1, read as the reverse complement.
CAGGCGTCGTTATTGTCCAGGTCTTCCTGGAGTTTGCCCATCTCCTCCATCAGCTCGTCGGAGTAGTCGGTGGCGAGCTGCTCGGCGATCTCGTTGAAGCGGTCGAGCTTGACCTTGATCTCGCCCATGCCCTCTTCGACGTTCTCCTTGACCGTCTTCTCCTCGTTCAGAGGCGGTTCCTGGAGCAGGATGCCGACCGTCGCGTCGGGGTCGAGGAAGGCCTCGCCGTTCGACGGCTGGTCCAGGCCGGCCATGATCTTCAGGATCGACGACTTGCCGGCGCCGTTGGGACCCACCACGCCGATCTTGGCGCCCGGGTAGAAGGACATGGTGACGTCGTCGAGGATGACCTTGTCGCCGTGCGCCTTGCGAACCTTCTTCATCGTGTAGATGAACTCAGCCACGTGAAAACTCCTTCGGACCTGCTCGATGCCGTGTGATTGTCAGCCGCGGACGCGGGGGTGGGCGCCCAGAGCGCACACACATGGAATCCAGCCTAGTCGCCGCCGGATGCCGGGCGACGGTCCGGTGCGCTTGCACCCGCCTCGCCGTGAGCCGACATTTCCACGTTGGCTCGCGGTGGCGAGGGTTTACCGGGACAATGTCGTGGGGCACAGAAGGGGGAATCGGGTGAGGCGGCCGTGCGGGTGCACGGTGGCGTGGCGATGGGAGCGATCGATGGGTGGGTTACCCAGATGGACGGTCGTGTCCGTGGTTCTGGGCGTGATGGTCGGCTCGATGGGCGTTGTCGCCTGCACCCCGCCGCCACGGGAGTGTCCGCCGACGATCTCGCCCCTGTCCGGCCCGGCCGGGGACTGTCTGCGGTTCGGTGTCAGCACCCCGAGCGGCCCGCTCCGACCGGCCGAGGTCGCATCGGTCACCGAACTGGTCGGGGTCCGGCCGACCGTCAATCTGTTCTTCGAGGACTTCACCGCCATCCCGCCGATCGCCGCACTCGATGCGGTGGTCGCCGCGGGCGCCGAGCCCGTGGTCACCTGGGAGCCGTGGCGTCATCTCGGTGGCGCCGCCTACGACCGGGGTGCGTTCTCGATGTCCTCGATCGTCGCCGGCGTCCACGACGATTACCTGTACCGCTGGGCCGATGAACTCGTCGCCTGGGGCCAGGTCGTCTACCTGCGGTTCGCGCACGAGCCGAACGGCGACTGGTATCCGTGGAGTCCCGCGGGAGGGACACCTCCCGAGCTGTACATCGCCGCATGGCGGCACGTCCACGATCTCTTCGCCACCAAGAACGCGCGCAACGTGAAATGGGTGTGGGCCCCGAATGTTCCACTCGCCGACGACGCTCCCCTGTCCCGCTGGTACCCGGGTGACGAGTACGTCGACGTCCTCGGGATCGACGGCTACAACTGGGGCGCGGTACCCGGCCATCGATGGACCTCCCCGAAAGAGCTGTTCGCCGGCTCCCTGGAGCAGCTCCGTGCCCTGTCACCGCAGAAACCGATACTCGTCACCGAGGTCGGGTCGGCGGAGGTCGGTGGGTCGAAGGCCGAGTGGATCGCCGACCTGGTGACCTACCTCGACGAGGCCGACAACGTCACCGGCTTCGTCTGGTTCGACCACGACAAGGAAGCGGACTGGGGCTTGGGCAGCACGGCGGCAGCAGGCGCCGCGATGGCGCGCGCACTCGAGAAAGCGGGACTGAGGTGACCCTGGTGGACGCGTACATCGATGCTGACCTCGAAGAGGCACGCCTGCACTCCGTGCAGCAGCTGAACGTGCTCGACTCACCGCCGGAAGACCGGTTCGCGCAGATCACGAGGATGGCGAAAGCCGTTTTCGGCGTACCGATGTCGACGGTGTCGCTGCTCGACCGGGACCGGCAGTGGTTCAAGGCGGTCGACGGCATCGATCTGCAGAATCTGCCGCGCGAACAGACGGTGTGCCAGGTGACCGTGGCCCGCGCCTACGATCATCCCGAGGATCCCGCCCTCATCATCCCCGACGTCTCCAAGGTCGAGGCCTTCGCCGCGATCCCCCAGATCGCCGCCGAGGGCGGAATCCGCTTCTACGCCGGCTATCCGCTGTACGGCCCGGGCGGGCATCCGGTGGGAACGTTCTGTCTGTACGACACGCAACCGCGGGAACTGACCGCCGACCAGCAGGCGGCGTTCCGGGAACTCGCCGCGTGGGCGCAGCGGGAGATCGCGAACACCGACGACCTGGAACGTGCCGCGCTCGTGCAGCGCCAGCTGTTGCCGCCGCCGCTCGACGTCGTCCCGGGCTGGTCGATCGCCGCGATGTGCCTGCCTGCCTTCGCCGTCGGCGGAGACTTCTATGACCACTACCCCTGGACCGACGGCCTGGTGTTCACGGTCGCCGACGTGATGGGCAAGGGTCTCGGCGCGGCGATCCTCACCGCGACGGTCCGCTCCGCGATCCGCGCGGCCTCCCGCGCCCTCGACGCCGCGGCCCGGGACTCGACCGACGCCGACCTCGGTCAGGTGGTGGGCACGGTCGCCGATCAGCTCGCCGACGACTTCGCCGGCACCGAGACGTTCGCGACCGCATTCCACGCGCGGCTGCACACCGATGACGGCCGGCTCGAGTACGTGGACGCCGGCCACGGCCTGTCGGTGGTCCGCCGCAGCACCGGACGCGTCGAGTCGCTCAACGGCGGCGGTCTGCCGATCGGCATCCTGCGCGACGAGACCTGGGACACCGCACAGGTCGACCTGGCTCCGGGCGACATGCTGGTCATCACCTCCGACGGGCTGCTGGACCTCCTGCCCACCGGCGACGACGCGGCGCTGCGCGCGCTCTTCGACGGCACCGCCACACCGTCGGACGTGTGCTCGATGGTGCGCGAACTCGTGGCCGCACAACCGCCGATCGACGATGTGACCGTCGTGGCCATCCGTCGAGACGACACCGGATGAGCGAGAGCGTCGAGGAGGCCACCCTGGCGCGGACTGCCCCGTCGCCGTGGTTGCGACTGCTGATCGTCGTCGCCGCGGTCCTGGGCATCAACTACATCGTGTGGCGGTGGCTCGCCTCGGTGAACTGGGACGCGTGGTGGATCGCGGTACCGCTCGTCGTCGCGGAGACCTACAGTCTCATCGACTCGCTGCTGTTCGGTCTGACGATGTGGCGGCTGCAGCACCGTCCCGAGCCTCCTCCCCCGCCCGAGGGCGCCACGGTCGACGTCTTCATCACCACCTACAACGAGCCGCTGGACCTGGTGATGACGACCGCGATCGCGGCGAAGGCGATCACGTATCCGCACACCACGTGGATCCTCGACGACGGTGATCGCGCGGAGATGGCCGAGGCCGCGGCGCAGGCGGGCATCGGGTACATCACGAGATCGTCGAACTGGCTGGACAAACCCCGCCATGCCAAGGCGGGCAATCTCAACAACGCGCTGATGCAGACCGAGGGCGAGTTCCTGCTCATCCTCGATGCCGACCAGATCCCCGAACCGCAGATCCTCGACCGTACCCTCGGGTACTTCCACGACGAGAAGATGGCCCTGGTCCAGACCCCGCAGTACTTCGTGAACGTGCCACCCTCGGACCCGCTCGGCAGCCAGGCGCCGCTGTTCTACGGCCCGATCCAGCAGGGCAAGGACGGGTGGAACGCAGCCTTCTTCTGCGGTTCCAATGCCGTGCTGCGCCGGGAGGCGTTGATGCAGCTCGGGATCACCCAGTACGTCTCGGCCGTCTCCGACGGCATCGACCGCGCCCTGCGCACCGCGCGATCGGTGCTCAAGTCGACTCGCAAGCAGGTGGGCCGCGACAACCCCACCGCCTCGGCCGCCCTCGATGCCGTCGACGCGGCGGTCAGAGACGCACGGGCACAACTGAAGAAGAAGGAGCCGCTCGCCGACATCACCTACCGTTTCCAGGCCCGGGTCGACGAGGCGGCGCGCGGTCTCGCCGACGCCGACGTCGAGGCGATGCGCGCCGACCTGGAGGCGATCGAGGCGCTCACCGAGCTGAGCGAGCGGGAAGCGGGCGCCGGCGCCGTCGACTACGACGCGCTCGCGGTCCTCGCCGAGCGCGAATGGTCTCCGCTGGGCGCGATCGAATCGATCCGGGCGATGGTCGAGGCCGTCGACGTCGGGAGATCCGACGAGGCCCAGCCGATGCTCCCCCTCGCGACCATCTCGGTGACCGAGGACATGGCCACCTGCATGCGACTCCACGCCCTCGGCTGGAACTCGGCCTATCATCACGAGAACCTCGCCTTCGGCCTGGCCCCGGAAGACCTGAAAACCATGGTCACGCAACGACTCCGGTGGGCGCAGGGCACCATCCAGGTGATGCTGCGGGAGAACCCGCTGGCCCAGAAGGGTCTCACGATCACGCAGCGACTCATGTACTGGGCGACCATGTGGAGCTATCTCGCCGGGTTCGCGGCCATCGCCTACATCGCGGCGCCGGTCGTCTACCTGGTGTTGGGCATCCTGCCCGTGCAGGCCTACAGCTGGGACTTCTTCCTGCGGCTCATCCCGTTCCTGGTGATCAACCAACTGCTGTTCCTGGTCGTCGCGCGGGGCACGCCGACCTGGCGCGGCCAGCAGTACAGCCTTGCCCTGTTCCCGGTGTGGATCAAGGCCTGTACCACCGCATTCCGCAACGTCTACATGAATCGCCCGCTCGGTTTCGCGGTGACCCCGAAGACCAAACAGTCGCAGGATGCCCTGCCGTGGCACATCGTCCGGCCGCAGCTGATCGCGATGGCGCTGCTCGTGGTGGCGTCGGTGATCGGCATCGTGCAGTTGTATCGGGGGGCCATCTCCGTTCTCGGGGTGGGCGTGAACCTGTTCTGGGTACTGTTCGATCTGGTGATCCTGAGTGTTGTCATCACCGCGGTGCGGTACCGCGGTCCCGATGAGGAAAGGCAGTGATGGCGAATTTCGCGACCCGCAGCGTTGATGGAGGTGCGGTGGTGATCCGGCCCGAGGGTCGGCTCAACATGGTTGCCGCCCCACGGCTCCGCGACCAGTTGCACGAGTTGGTCGGATCGGGGTCGTCTCGGATCGTCGTCGATCTGTCCGGTACCGACTTCATCGATTCGTCGGGGTTGGGTGCGCTGGTCTCCGGCCTCAAGGTGGCGCGTCAGGCCGGCGGCGACCTCCGGATCGCTGCTCCCACACCGCAGGTGGTCACCGTGCTCGAGTTGACGAACCTCAATCGCGTTCTCCGCGTTCACCCATCCGCCGACTCCGCGTTCGACGGAGCCTGACGGGGACCGCCCGCTCATCCAGAGATCGAGGACCCGGCGATGACCGAGAACACCGCGACCCGCATCCTCGAGGAGATCACCTCCCTCGAGACGATGGATCACATCCACGCCCTGCTCGCCGACCTTCTCGCCGAGTGCCCGATCGACGACATGGATGCCATGCAGTTCGAGCTCGCGGTCGCCGAGATCGGCGCGAACGTCGTCGAACACGCCGGCGAGGGCTCCACGGTCACGCTGCGCCTCGAACTCGAGGTCGCACCGGATCGGGTCGAGGCCCGCTACTCCGACGACGGGAACCCCGCTCGCGTCGATCTCGACGCGATCAGCCTGCCCGACGACTTCGCCGAGCGCGGTCGTGGCCTGGCGATCGCGATCAACGTGCTCGACGAACTGGGATACCGCCGCGCCGACGGGAAGAACCACTGGCGTCTGGTCCGGAACCGTTCGGCCTGAACCACTTTCACGAGGCCGGGATTCTGTTCATTGATTTCGGTTTCATTCGAGAGCCACGTCACTGTTCCCACGACGTCCGGGCCATACCGTTGCCTCATGCACGCGAGCACCCCCGAGCAGCAATCCATCGAACAGGTCCGATCCCGCGTCCGGGCATCGAATCCCGGGCGGCCCCCCGTGGAGATCGACCGGACGGTCGACGAGGCCTACCGTCATTTCCGGGACGTCCGGGTACGAGACTTCGTCCCCTTGCTCGTCGAGCGCCGCGTCGTCGAATCACTGCGTGCACCGGCGGAGATCTGCCCCGTCAGGTCACGCCGCCGACTCCTGGGCTGCCGGCGCCGGCGCGACGGTCGGCGCGTCGACCGCGCGTCCCTGCGCGGGCGTGCCCCGATAGGTGACGACGCAGCGGCTCAGATCGAGCCCGACGGCCACCGCCGTCATCTCGAGATCGGAGCGGCGTGACCCGTCCGCCGATGGGTACTCGTTGGTCTTGATCTGGCCGTGTGCCATCACCGGCCGCCCCTTGGCGATCGCCAGGCCGACGCCGGTGAGCAGCCGCCGCCAACAGCTGACCGTGAGATACAGCGTGGGACCGTCCGTCCATTCGCCGGTGCTCTTGTCGATGCGGCGCGACGTGCATGCCACGCGAAACGAGATCACATCCTCGCCGGTGGTCGTCTGACGCCGGCGGGGATCGGACACTACGGTTCCGATGACGGTCGTGTACGTCTCAAACATGGTCGTCTCCTACGGGTGTCGGCCACGGGAAGGTGTGGCCGACTCAGGATCACCCGCGACGGCATGAGAAAACGCCCACCTTCGCCGGCTGTGGAGAATCGAACGGGTTACCCACAGATCACCGGCGCACCGGGCGTTCCCGCCCTAGGATCGCGGAATGCGGATGCGCGGGTTTCTGGTCGGTCTGATCGCGACGGTCATGATGCTGCTGGCCCCGCCCCTCGCGGGCGCGGCGCCGAGCACACAGATCGGGTTGACCGGCCTGACCGAGGCGATGGCAGGCCGACTCGCACTGGCCGACTCCGTCGCCGCGACCAAGTGGGCCTCCGGCGCAGCCATCGACGACCCGGCCCGCGAACAGGTGGTCCTGGACACGGTGTCGCAGTTGGCGCTCGACCGCGACCTCGATCCGGCCTACGTCCGCAGCGTCTTCCGCGACCAGATCGAGGCGAGCAAGACCGTGCAGCGCGGGTTGTTCGCCCGATGGCAGTTGCCCGGTCAGACGGCTCCGCCCGCGACGCCGGATCTCGGCCCGGTCCGGACGGCGATCAACGCGTTCACCGTGGCGATCGTCGACGAGCTGGCCGCTGCACGGGGACTCGTGACAAGCCTTCGGTGCCCACCGGAGCTTGTCGCCGCGACGGGATCCACCGCTGTCGGCCTCGGCTTCGATCCGCTGCACATCGGTGCCCTGATCCAGGCCGGGTCGTCGGTCTGCGCGGTGTCGACGGGATCCAGCTGAGGCGGACACGGCTCAACCGCGCTTGTTGAGCTCCTTGAGCATCTCGTTGTAGCTGCCGAGGTCGGCGTCGTGGTCGCGCACGGCATTGCGGTCGTAGCGTCGCGCCTGCCTGGTGTCGCTTCGCTGCCACTGCACGAACAGCGAGAGCAAGACCACCACGAGCGGGATCTCACCTGCAGCCCAGGCGATTCCGCCGCCGACGCGCTGATCGTCGAACAGGTCGTAGTTCCACGGGAGATTCAGTCCACGGTAGTAGGTCTCGGCGATGACCGCGGTGGTCATCATCAGCGCGATGCCGAAGAACGCGTGGAACGGTATCGAGGCCATCACGAGGCCGAGCTTGGCCACCGGTGACACCTGACGCGGAGCCGGGTCGATGCCGATCACCAGCCAGTAGAACAGGTAGCCGCTGATCAGGAAGTGGAGATTCATCAGCAGATGAGCCGCGTGATACTGGACCACGGCCTCGTACAGACCGCCCAGATACAGCACGTAGAAGCTGCCGACGAACATGACCGCGGCGATCAGCGGGTGGGTCAGAATCCGGGACGGCGCCGAGTGCACGCCCAGCTGAATCCATTCGCGTGGTCCCGGCGGATTGCCCCGTCCTGCCGGCGGCAGCGCCCGCAACGCAAGCGTCACCGGGCCGCCGAGCACGAGCAGCACCGGCACCATCATCGACATCAGCATGTGCGCGATCATGTGGATGCTGAACATCGCCGGCGCATAGCGGCCTAATCCCGAGGACGTCGCCAGCAACAGCAGCAGACACCCGAGAACCCATGCCACGGTACGGCCGACCGGCCAGGCGTCGCCCCGGCGCTTCAGGCGGATGACGCCGCGCAGATACACGACGGCCAGGACGATGGCGGCGAGACCGAAGATCAGATCGAAGCGCCACTCGGTGAGAAGGCGGACGAACGTCGGCGGTCCGTCGAGGTCGTATCCGATCGCGTTCTCGGTCGCCGAGATCTCCGCGGTGTCGACGAGGGGCGGCGGAGTACGGCCCAGACCGACGGCGAGCCCGAAGGTCGCCGCGAACACCGCCAACTCGACCAGGCCGAACCGGACGAACAGTGACGGCTTGGCGTCGGAATCCAGTTGCGCGATGGTCACCCGCCGATGCCAGGCACCCAATCCGCCGAGCACGACGAGGGCCACCACCTTGGCCACGACGAGGCGGCCGTACGTGTCGGTGAACAGGTCCCCCACCGGTACCCGCACCAAGGCGTTGACGACGCCGCTGGCGCCGACGACGAGAATGCACCAGAACGCGACGCGAGAGAACCGTCGAACCGCGAGCGCACGCCACCGTCCGTCGGCGAGGGCGTAGACCACGACGGCGGCCAGCCCACCGAGCCACAGGGTCGCTCCGATGATGTGCAGGATCAGGCTGTTGGTGGCCACGTCGTGGTTGCCGCCCGACGACGAGTGGCCTGCCAGCGCCGAGGGCATCAGGCTGAACACGGCGAACGCGATCACCGCGATCGTCGGGCCCCAGTGCAGGGTGATCCGCGCGATGATGGCCGCCACCAGCGCGAACACTGCGGTCCAGAACCACGTGCGCACCTCTGCGACCTGGCTGTACGCCGTGAGTAGATTGGCGGGTCGGATCGCTTCGTCGAGCGGCGCCCCGCTGACCTCCGACGCCGAGAACGGCATCAGGAGGAGGGCGCAGACCGACCATGTCAACGCACTCGCCGCGGCGATGCGGATGGCGCGATAACCCCCGACGTCGAGGACACCACTCGCCTGGGGCGGGACGAAGAACGCGGCGAACACGGCCGAACCGAGCGCGATGGCCGCGGCGAACTCGCCGACCGCGGTCAGCGCCGGCGCGCCGTAGGTGGTGAGGGGCCCCGGATCGGGTACGCCGGTCAGCCGCAGCGCCGACGCCGCGGAGATCGCGGTGACGGCGACTGCGACGATCGCGGCGAGCCAACCCGATGCCCACAGGATCGCGGTGACGACGCCGCGCGGTTCGTTCATCGCGTCGCGATGCTGCTCCGCGGAGGCGGGCGTCGACGTGCGGGTCATCCCTCAACTGTAGGACCGGCAGCTGACGCGATCCCAATTCGACCTGGCCCGCCGTGGCGCACGGCATACCCGCGGCCGTGTCGTAGACTCTCTCTGCCCGGCAACTGGTGTGCGATGTCACGCCTGCCGGTCAGCCTCCGTAGCTCAGGTGGATAGAGCAAGGGCCTTCTAATCCCTAGGTCGCAGGTTCGAGTCCTGCCGGGGGCACTTCGCGTGCCGGCCGCCAACTCTTCGCAACAAATCGGGAACCGACCGGGGCACGCCGTGCGTCAAAGTCTGCACCACCACGTCGGTGGGTCGCGACTTCCTGGAGGATCCTGATGCTCCCAGCCCCACTGTCCGGGTTTCCGCCGCTGTCCCGCGGGCGACGGGACGGAAATCGTTCGACGACTTCACTGTTCGGCATCGATCCCGCCGAGGTCCAGGAGATCGCGCGTACCTGGCGGGCCTCCGGGATCGCGATCCACGCCGCGGATGTCGAGGCCATCGGTGCGGCGTTCGCGCCGTCGAGTCGGGTGGCTCGAGCCCTCGCTGCGGTCACCCGTCCCGCGCGCCTGGCGGTCGACTCCATCGGCGAACGACTCACCTCGATGAGCGGGATGCTGCGGACCTTCGACTCGACGGTGGCCGCCACCGACGCGCGATCGGGCGCGCTCTTCCGCGACCTGGCGGACCGCTGATGCGGCCGACCATCTCGCAGTTGCGTGCGTGGAATCCGCAGTCGTTCACCGACGCCGGGTCCGCCGCGGTCGCGGTCGCCGAGTCCCTCGACACCGGCGTGGACACCGCGGTACGCGCCGTCGACAGCGTGTCGTCGTGGTCGGGTGTCACTCATGATGCCGCGAACCTGGCCATCTGGGCGGAACACGATCATGTCGGCGAGATACGCAATGTGCTGCACATGGTCGCCGACGAGGCGACCGACGCGGGCGCCGACCTCTGTCACGCCCGCGACTTCGCGCTGGGCGTGGTCCGGGGAGCCGAGGGGCTGGGCTTCACCGTCTTCGACGACGGCACGGTCACCCATCCCGACACCGACCGCGCCGGCCAGGCCGCCCTTCTCGCGGACTCCGTCTCCGATGCGCTCGACACCGTCGACACACTCGACGAGCGGTACGGCGAACGACTCGAAGATCTGACTGCCGACCTCGCGTCGATGATCACCGGTCAGCCCGATGTCCGACTACCGGGCGGAACAGCCATGGATGCCGATGCTGTCGTCCGCATGTTGGAAGCGCTCACGCCGACCCAGGTGCGGGACATCGTCGAACAGATGGACCCGGACGAGGTGCGCCGCCTGATGCAGGCCGACCCGCACGTCGTCGGAAACCTGCCTGGTGTCCCGTTCGCCATCCGGGCGCAGGCCAACGAAATCAACATCCGGAACGCTCTCGTGGACGAGATCCAGGCCGGCCGTGCAGAGGGACTCCGGGCCCGGACTCTCCGTGGGCTTCTCGAGCCGACACCCGAGCCGACCACGGCGGGAACACCCCGCGGTGACGACGGGCTCGTCGAGCGGACCTTCCTCACCTTCGTCAACACACCCCGGGGCCGCCTGGTCGAGATGATCGGATCGTTGCGGCCCGGCACCACGAACGCCGCGACCTACGTTCCGGGCACCGGCACGAACCTCGACACCGCGGTCGGCCGCAACCGCACGGCGGCAACCGAACTCGCGACCCGCACGGGCGGGCCCGTCTTTCTCTACCTCGACGGCGACCTGCCCCCGGACCTACGCGCGGCGGCGAGCCCGAGTTTCGCTGCCGCCATGGCGCACCGCCTGGAACTGTTCGGCTCGGAGTTGGACGTCGAGATCGCGCGTCACGCGCCCGCGGCGACCACCACCTACATCGGCCACAGCTACGGCGGATCAATCGTGGGCTCGGCCGAACAGCTCGGTCTGGCCCCCGACCGCGTCATCTATGCGTCGTCGGCGGGCACCGGAATCTACGACACCCCGCATCCCCAGGGCGTCGATCGCTACTCGCTGACCTTCCCCGGCGACCCCATCCACTATGTGCAGTCACTCCCCGGCACCCCCCACGGGCACGACCCCGACACCGCACCCGGCGTGATCAGGCTCGACACCGGCACCGTCGAGGTGCATGAACGCACAGTCGATGCAGACGGACGCACAGTGAACGAAAACCGACGCACAGTCGACGGGGGGCTCGTCACCCACGGCGCCTACTGGAACGATCCGGAGTCGACGGCCTTCCAGAACATGGTGAAGGTCATCACCGGCGCCGAGCCCGATCTCTACGTGCCACGCAAACCCGATGTCGCCGAACTCCCACCGCCGGTCGGCGCACCCGCTCCCCTGTGGTGGCTCTATCTCTTCAACGATCGTGCCGATGGGGACATCGACCTACCGGGGCCGTTTCCCGACATCCCGCTACGGCTGCCGTGGTGAGTGCTCCTCCCGGTCGACGTCGACCGTCCCCCGCCATCCGCCGATGAGCCGCATGGAGTGGTAGATGACCAGTGCCGCGACCGATCCCAGCGAGATGCCGGCGAAGACGAGGTCGCCGACCTGCCAGGTGTAGTCGGCGATGCCGATGATGAGCGGGATCGCCGCGGTGAACTGGTTGATGGGCTTGGAGAAATCGACCTTGTTCCGCACCCAGATCTGTACGCCGATGACGCCGACCAGACCGTAGAGCGCCGTCGTGACACCGCCGAGCACACCCGGCGGGATCGCGGCGATCACGGCACCGACCTTGGGCGAGAGCCCCAACAGGATCGCGGCGCCGCCCGCCACCCAGTAGGCCGCGGTCGAGTACACCTTGGTCGCCGACATCACGCCGATGTTCTCGGCATAGGTCGTCGTGGCCGAACCGCCGCCGCTGCCCGCGAGCATGGTGGCCACTCCGTCCGCGGCCAGCGCACGACCCATGGTGGCGTCGTAGTCCTTACCGGTCATCATCGCCACCGACTTCACGTGGCCGATGTTCTCGACGACGAGGACCAGCACGACCGGGAGGAACAACGGCAGCACACCCAGCTCGAACGTTGGCGTCTGGAAGTCGGGCAGACCGATCCACGCGGCGTCGCCGATGCCGGAGGTGTCGATGTAGTCCTTGCCGCTGTCGATCCGGTCCAGGATCAACGCGAGGACATAACCGACCACGACGCTCACGAAGATCGCGAGTCGTCCCAGCAGGCCGCGGAACAGCACTGCCGAAGCCACCAGCAACACCAGCACGATCGTCGCGAGAACAGGATCCTCGACGAAGTTGTTCTTCGCCGCCGGTGCGAGATTGAGGCCGATCAGCGCGACGATCGCGCCGGTCACCACCGGTGGCATGAGGGTCTCGATCCATCGGACACCGGCGAAATGGCTGATGAGTCCGATGACGACGAGCATCGCGCCGACCGCCACGAGTCCGCCCAGCGCCGACGACGCGCCGTCGGAGGCGACGGCGGCCGTCACCGGCGCGATGATGGCGAAGCTCGAACCCAGGTAACTGGGCAGTCGGTTGCGGGTGATCAGCAGGAACAGGATCGTGCCGATACCGGAGAAGAACAGCGTCGTCGACGGCGGGAACCCGGTCAGCACCGGCACCAGGAACGTCGCCCCGAACATGGCGACCACATGTTGCAGACCGATGCTGACCGTGCGAGGCCAGGTCAATCGTTCCTCGGGCGCGACCACCGCGTTGTCGGTCAGCCTCCACGACAGCAGCTTCAGAGACCTCGTCTCCGGTTCACTCATGCCGAACAGTGTGCGGCACAGACCTCACCGACGCCTCACTTCGGGTCCGCTGCCACCTCGGTACGCCGCTCGATATGCAACTAGACTCATATACACCTTGTTGCATAGTGCATTGTTGCAGTGTTAGCTTGCTCTCATGGCGCTCGAACATGCGATTCTGGTGTCGCTGGCCGAGCGACCCGGAACGGGCTACGAGATCGGTCAGCAGTTCGACCGCAGCATCGGCTACTTCTGGTCGGCCACGCACCAGCAGATCTACCGGACACTCAAGAAGCTCCTCGACGACGACCTCGTCAGCGTCGAATCGTTCAGCCAGGATGGCCGCCCGGACAAGAAGGTCTACACGATCTCCGATGCCGGTCGCGACGCCCTCGCCGAGTGGGCCATGAGTCCGACTCCGCTGCAACCGCTTCGCAGCGACATCGGCGTGAAGCTACGGGCCGCGGAGTTCGGTGACCTCGCCGCCATCATCGGTGAACTCAAGGCACACCGCGACGAACATCTCGCACAGCTCAAGCTCTACACCGGCTTCCAGGCCGACTACTACCCCGATCCCGACGCGCTGATCGGCCGCAAACTGCACCAATACCTCGTCCTCCGCGGTGGCATTCGCCAGGAGCAGGGATACATCGAATGGTGCGACGAGGTCATCCACGGCCTCGAACGCGAACTGGCCGAGAGCTGAATTCGCCAGTCCCCCAGACCACGAACACCGCCCACCCAGGTCCCACCGAGATGAAAGGTCGCGCCATGTCAGCCCCGACGGCACAACCGAATCAGCACTATCCGCACCTGTTCACGCCCCTGCAGATCGGCGGCATGACCATCGAGAACCGATTGGTCATGGGGTCGATGCACACCGGTCTCGAAGATCGGTTCTGGGACACCGACAAGTTGGCCGCTTACTTCGCCGAACGAGCGAAAGGTGGTGCGGGACTCATCATCACCGGCGGGTTCGGCACCAGCCGGACAGGTCTGCTCGCGTTCGCCGGCGGCAAGATGACCAACGTCGTCGACATGACCCGCCACAAGCGCGTGACCAAGGCCGTGCACGACGAGGGCGGCAAGATCGCGATGCAGCTGATCCACGCCGGCCGATACGGCTACACACCGTTCAAGGTCGCACCGGGCACCGATCCGTCGCCGATCCACCCGTTCAAGCACCTGAAGATGACCGAGCCGATCATCCGCCACGTCATCCGGTCGTTCGGCCAGTCCGCCAAGCTCGCACGCAAGGCGGGTTATGACGCCATCGAGATCATGGGCGGCGAGGGCTATCTCATCAACCAGTTCCTCTGCCCCCACACCAACGACCGCACCGACAAATGGGGCGGCAACACCGAGAACCGCCAGCGCTTCCTCGTCGAGGTCATCAAGGAGATCCGCCGTCAGGTCCCGCGCGACTACCCGGTGATCCTGCGCCAGTCGATCGCCGACCTGATCCGCAAGGGCCAGACCTGGGACGAGGTCGCGCTGATGGCCCGCAAGGCCGAGCAGTACGGCGTCGACGCGATCAACACCGACATCGGCTGGCACGAGGCGCAGGTCCCGACGATCGTCACCTCGGTGCCGCGCGGCGCGTTCGTGAAGTTCACCGAACGCCTCCGCGACGAGGTCTCGATCCCCCTCATCGCGGCCAACCGCATCAACACCCCGGAGCTCGGCGAGGAGATCCTCGCCAACGGCCGCGTCGACGCCATCCAGATGGCGCGCCCGTTCCTCGCCGACCCCCACCTGGCGAACAAGGCCCGCGAGGGCCGGTCCGACGAGATCAACACCTGCATCGGCTGCAACCAGGCCTGCCTCGACCACGCCTTCGTCGGCAAACACGTGTCGTGCCTGGTGAACCCGATCGCGGGCCGCGAGACCACCCTGATCCTGGGTCCGACGCGAAAGGCCAAGCGCGTGGCCGTTATCGGTGCGGGGCCGGCCGGCCTGTCGGCAGCCGTGGCCGGTGCGCAACGCGGCCACAAGGTCACCCTGTTCGAGGGTGGCGACTCGATCGGCGGCCAGTTCTCCATCGCCGCACGCATTCCGGGCAAGGAGGAGTTCAAGGAGACGATCCGCTACTTCACCCGCCAGATCGAGGTGCTCGGTATCGAGGTCCGGCTCAACACCCGAGCCGACGCCGAGGCGATCATCGCCGAGAAGTTCGACGACGTGATCGTCGCGACCGGCGTCGTGCCGCGCATCCCGAGCTTCCCCGGCGTCGATCATCCGATGGCGATGTCGTACGCCGAGGCCGTGCTCGGGCATCGGGAGATCGGCAAGCGGGTGGCTGTGATCGGCGCCGGCGGTATCGGTTTCGACGTCAGCGAGTTCCTCACGACCGATGAGTCGCCAACCCTGAATCTCAAAGAATGGGAACAGGAGTGGGGTGTCACCGACGACCCGGAGAAGCCCGGATTCGTCACCAAGCCGCGGCCCCTCCCCCCGGTGCGCCAGGTCTACCTGGTCCAGCGCAAGGCCGGCAAGCAGGGCAAGTCGCTCGGCAAGACCACCGGCTGGGTGCATCGCGCGACGATGAAGATGAAGGGCGTCGAGCAGATCACCGGCGCGACCTACGACAAGATCGACGATCAGGGACTGCATCTGAGCTTCCGCGACGACGAGGGCAAGGTCACCGACACCCGCGTTCTCGAGGTCGACAACGTGGTCATCTGCGCGGGCCAGGAATCGGTCCGGGATCTCGTCGACCCGCTGACGCTGGCCGGTGTCACCACACACGTCATCGGCGGGGCCGATTACGCGGGTGAGCTCGACGCCAAGCGCGCGATCCGTCAGGGCACCGAGGTGGCCGCGGGTATCGACTGACGGTCGGCCTCGGCGTGAGAGGCGGCGGCTACCATTGCGACATGCCGGTACCGCCGCCCTCCGCCACCGCCCGCGCCGTCGTCACCGGCGCCTCGTCCGGGATCGGACGAGAACTCGCCCGTGCGTTGGCCGCTCGGGGCCACTCGGTGATCCTCGTCGCCCGTCGCGGTGAACTGCTCGAAGAGCTCGCGGGCGAACTGCGGACGGCCCATGAGGTCTCGGTCGAGGTGCGTGCTGTCGACCTGTCCGACCCGACGAAGGTCGAGGTGCTCGCCGCCGAGTTCGCCGGGCGCGACATCTCGATCCTCTGCAACAACGCGGGCATCGCAACATTCGGTCCGGTCGCCGAGCTCGACGCCGACTACGAACGCGCGCAGGTCCGGTTGAATGTCAACGCCGTTCACGACCTCACCCTGGCGGTACTGCCCCAGATGGTGAAGCGCGGCTCCGGCGGCATCCTGATGGTAGGGTCGGCGGCCGGCAACATGCCGATCCCCAACAACGCGACCTACGCGGCGTCGAAGGCGTTCGTGAACAGCTTCAGTGAGTCCCTGCGCGGCGAGGTGTCCGCGCAGGGCGTGCACGTCACCCTGCTCGCGCCCGGACCGGTGCGCACGCACACCCCCACCCCCGACGAAGCGTCCATCGTCGACAAGGTCGTCCCGGATTTCCTGTGGCACTCCTCGGCCAAGGTCGCCGAGATGAGTCTGGATGCATTGGCGCACAACAAGATGCGGGTCGTTCCCGGCACCCTGTCGAAGGCGATGTCGGTGGCGGGCGGTTACACACCGCGCTCCGTGGTGGCGCCCATCGTCGGCGGCTTCTACCGCAAGTTCGGCGCCGAGTAGCCCTCGCGGCAGCGTTCAGCGCCGCCGGCGACGCCCGGTACCGAAAATCGCGCGGCTGAACTCACGTCCGGCCGCACTGGCCGCCGAGCGCAGGAAACTCTGCATCGGCTTGCTGGTCAGCACCTCGGTCAGCAGCCCCGGCTCCTCCGATGCGGGACCCGGTGTCGGAGCCGGCGCATCGGCGGACTCGCCCGGCGCCAGGGTGTTGGCGGCGAGCATCTCGTAGGCCGACTCCCGATCGACCGAGGTGCCGTACTTCGTATAAAGCGGTCCGGTTTTCGCAGCGGCCGTGATCGCGTCGGCACCGATTGCCTCCATCGACGACCGCGGCGCACGGATCACCGTCCAGGCGACCGGCGTCGGCGCGCCGCGCTCGGACAGCACCGTCACGATCGCCTCGCCGGTACCGAGGGAGGTCAGCGCCTGTTCGAGGTCGTAGACCTCCGACACCGGATACGTCTTGACGGTCGTGCGCAGCGCCTTCTGGTCGTCGGGGGTGAAGGCCCGCAGCGCGTGTTGGACTCGCGCACCGAGCTGCGAGAGCACCTCCTTGGGAATGTCGGTCGGCAGCTGAGAGCAGAAGAAGACGCCGACGCCCTTCGACCGGATGAGTTTGACGGTCTGGACGACCTGGTCCACAAAGGCCTTCGACGCGTCGTCGAACAGCAGGTGCGACTCGTCGAAGATGAAGACCAGCTTGGGTTTGTCGAGGTCGCCGACCTCGGGCAGGAATTCGAACAGGTCGGCCAGGATCCACATGAGGAACGTCGAGAACAGAGCGGGGCGGGCCGCCTGGGTACCGAGCTCGAACAGCGTGATGATGCCGCGCCCGTCGGGCGCCATCCGGATGAGGTCGGCGGGATCGATCTCGGGCTCGCCGAAGAACGTGTCACCGCCGTCGGCCTCGAGATTCGATAGTGCACGCAGGATCACGCCCGCCGTCTGACGTGACACCCCGCCGATCCCCTTCAGTTCGGCCTTGCCCTCGTCACCGGTGAGGAAGGCGATGACCGACCGCAGGTCCTTGAGATCCAGGAGCGGCAGACCCTTCTTGTCCGCCCAGTGGCAGATGAGGCCGAGTGTCGACTCCTGAGTGGCGTTGAGTCCCAACACCTTACTGAGCAGGATGGGCCCGAAGGAGGTGATCGTGGCGCGGACCGGCACCCCGATCCCCTCCGACCCCAGCGAGACGAACTCGACCGGGTGCGCGGCCGGTTGCCAGTCGTCACCGGTCTGCCGGGAACGATCGGCGATCTTGTCGTTGCTCACGCCCGCCCGGCTGATTCCCGACAGGTCACCCTTGATGTCGGCCATCACGACGGGGACGCCGTTGCTCGACAGCTGTTCGGCGATCAGTTGCAGCGTCTTGGTCTTTCCGGTCCCGGTCGCACCTGCGACGAGACCGTGTCGGTTCATCATCGACAGCGGGATACGGACCTTCGCCTCGGGATCCACGTGCCCCGACACCGAGACGGCGCCCAGCTCGAGTGCGGTGGAGGTGAACGCGTATCCGGCGGCGATGCCCTGGGCTGAACCGCCCTGCGCGGGACTGGAGGCTTCGGTCACGAGCACACGATAGCCCTCGAGGGCGATCTCCCGCGGTTCTGCGCGCTGGGTTGGCTAAGGTTGTCGGGTGCAGGACAAACTGGTGTGGATCGACTGCGAGATGACCGGACTCCGACTCGAGTCGGACAAACTCATCGAGATCGCGGCCCTGGTGACCGACGGCGACCTCAACATCCTCGGCGACGGCGTCGACGTCGTGATCCACGCCGACGATGCCGCCCTGGCGTCGATGCCGGACGTGGTGACCAAGATGCATGCGGCGTCGGGTCTCACCGAGGAGGTACGGGCATCCACCGTGACCCTCGCCGAGGCGGAGAAGCTGGTCCTGGACTACATCCGCAAGCACGTGACCACCGCCGGAGCGGTTCCGCTCGCGGGCAACTCGATCGCCACCGACCGCGGATTCATCACCCGGGACATGCCCGAACTCGACGCCTACCTGCACTACCGCATGGTGGACGTCAGCTCGATCAAGGAGCTGTGCCGACGCTGGTATCCGAAGGTCTACTTCGGCCAGCCGGAGAAGGGCCTCGCGCACCGGGCGCTCGCCGACATCCGCGAGTCGATCCGCGAGCTGCGCTACTACCGCGCAGCGGCGTTCGTGCCGCCTCCCGGACCCGACACCGACGCCCTCGCCGAGATCGTCAAGGACCTCGGCCCCGCGTGAACACGCTGGTCGGGTAACCGATTGGAGTTCTGCGGCACCGACCCGCTAGAGTGTTGATGGCTCTGAGACCCGGCGCTGACGCCCAGGTTTCCGACGCCGATGGTGGATGTAGTTCAGTTGGTAGAGCACCAGGTTGTGATCCTGGCTGTCGCGGGTTCGAGTCCCGTCATCCACCCCGACGAAGCCCCGCCTGCGATCCGCAGGCGGGGCTTTCTCGTCCCCGAATCTTTTTTCGCAGCGCTGTCGATACCTGTGTTCCCCGTACGTCACCATGGTGTCGGACCGATCCGGTTCGGCATGATGGCCACATCCGCACCGAGGTGCGTCCGGCCGAGAACTGGAGGAACGATGAAGTACGCATTGCTGCTCATGGGACACGTCAACGATCCGGCGTGTGGTGAGGACGGGGGCGCCAGTCCCGAGGAGTTCTTCGCCTTCGACGAAGAGATCACCAAGGCCGGTGTCGTGGTCAGCTCCTTCGCCCTGGAGGACGAGCGCGCGGTGGTGCACACCGACGACAGCGGCGAACGTGTCGTGGCGTCGAGCGGACCGTTCGCGGAGGTGCGGGAGTTTGTCGGCGGGGTCTACGTCATCGACGTCGCGAACGTGGACGAGGCGATCGAGTGGGCCCGGCGCAGCCCCGGTTCGGCGCCCGGCGGCCACGTCGAGATCCGACCGCTCGCACCCTACTGAGCGATGACGAGTCCTCCGCATCGTCCGGCGGCCACGGAGTCCATGAGGTCCATGGGGTCCGTGACCCGCCGGGCGGTGTCCGGCATCGACCGAGATGTCCGCGCGCGTGTACTCGCCACTCTGACTCGGAAATTCGGCGACCTCGACCTCGCGGAAGACGCGGTTCAGGACGCGATCGCCCAGGCGTTGACCACGTGGCCCCGGAGCGGCGTCCCGGACTCGCCGGAGGCCTGGCTGACGACGACGGCCAAACGCAAGGCACTCGATGTGGTGCGACGTGAATCGGTCCTGGCCGACAAGCTCGCCCGGTTGCACGCCGAGATCGAACGCGCCCCGGCACCTGCGGGTTTCGCGGATCCGGCCGATGCGCCGCCGCCGCAGCTCCCCGACGAGCGACTCGGCATGTTCTTCGCCTGCACCCACCCCGTGCTTCGCGCCGAGGACCGGATCGCGCTCACCCTGCGGTTCGTCGCCGGGCTGACCACCGCGGAGGTCGCGCACGCATTGCTGATCGGCGTTCCGACGGCTCAGCAGCGAATCGTGCGCGCCAAGAAGCGAATCGGCGCGCTGGGGGTTCCGTTCACCCCACCGCGCGACGACGACCTCCCCGCCCGGCTCGGCGGGGTTCTGCGCGTGGTCTACCTGATGTTCTCCGAGGGATTCGCCCGCTCGAGCGGCGACGCGCACATCCGCGACGATCTCACCGGCGAGGCCATCACCCTCGCACGAACCCTGCGGTCTCTGCTCCCTCGCGCCGAGACGACCGGACTGCTCGCCTTGCTGCTCCTCACCCAGGCCCGCCGTCCGGCGCGACTCGACGGGAACGGAAGGCCGGTACCGCTGGGCAACCAGGATCGCCGTCGCTGGGACCGAGGTCTCACCGACGAGGGCATCGCTCTCGCCGAAAATGCGGCCGCACAACCAGATGCGGGTCCGTACACGATCCAGGCGGCAATCGCCGCGGTGCACGCCGAGGCACCGACCGCGACGGAGACCGACTGGGCACAGATCGCGGTCCTGTACCGGCTGCTCGAGGCACATGATCCCGGTCCCGTGGTGCGCGTCGGCCGCGCTGTCGCCGTGGGTCGCGCCTACGGCCCGGCGCGTGGCATCGCGATGCTCGACGAGTTGCGGTCGGATCCACAGCTCGACCGCTTCCGGCCGTTCCACATCGCGCGGGCGCTCACGCTCTCGGAACTGGGCGACGACGTCGGCGCGGCTGACGCCTACCGCCGAGCACTCGACCTGCCCGGCAACGAGGCCGAGGACGACTACCTGGCCGATGCACTGGCCGGACTCCGGTCGGGCATGCAGATGTAGTGCGTCGTTGCTCCTGGCGCAACGAAGAGCTACATCTGGCCCGTCGTCTCGGTGGTCGCACCCGACCGGGGACCTTCGACCTCAAAAGTTCCCGAACCCCGGCGCATGAGCATGGGGCACAGTAACGTCCACCCCATGCCTTCCTACTGGGTCATGCCTGCTGTCGCGCTGATCTCGTGCATCATCATCGGGATCGGCTTCATCGTCGGAATCCCCGGCGACCGGGACCACAGCGACAAGGACTGAGGTCGACGCCTCGGACGAGGCACGATCACACGGCCGTACCGTCGGGGTGCGTGCCGCGATGACACCGGACGTCTGGCGGTGTCGTCCGACGCCCGGAAGGACGCCACGTGGACCTGACACGCAGACAGTGGCTGGCCGGTGCCGCCACGACCGCCGCCGGTGCGGCGCTCGGCAGCACCCTCGCCGCGGGCCGGACCACCGCGTCCCCTGCCGAATCGACGGGCCATCTCGTCGGCTGCGGGATCGCGGACGTCACCGGCGCGGTCGCCGGGCAGGGCATGATGGGGTACTCCAATCCCGAGCAGATCGCGGCCGGACTTCTCCAGCGCTGCTGGGCGCGGGCCTACATCGTGGTCGACCGCGCCACCGGCAAGCGCATCGTCTTCCTCACCGCCGACCTCGCCTGCCTGTTCCAATCGCATCACATGGGTCTGATGGCCAAGCTGCGCAAGCGGTTCGGGTCGCTCTACACCGAATCGAACGTGAACCTGAACGCGCAGCACACGCACGCCTCGTGTGGTGGCACGTCCTGGGACTACGCATACTCCCTCGCAGCGTTCGGGTTCAAGAAGAACTCCTATGACGCCGAGGTCGATGGCATGTTCGCGGCCATCGTCCGCGCACACGAGAACCTCGCGCCCGGAACCCTGACGGTCGGCCGAGAGGAGCTGCACGACGCCAGCCGCAACCGATCCCGGGTCGCCTTCGACGCGAACCCGTCGTCGGACAGGCGCCACTTCCCCAACGCGATCGACCCGCAGGTCACGGTCCTCCGACTGCGTCAGCACGACCGTTCCGGGGGCCGGGACATCGGCGCGATCACGTGGTTCCCGACCCATGGCACGTCCCTCACCGACCGCAACGTCCTCATCGCCGGCGACAACAAGGGGTACGCGAGCCACCTGTGGGAACGTGCGCAACCAGGATTCGTCGCCGCGTTCCCGCAGACGAACTCCGGTGACATGACACCGAACCTCGCCCTGGCGCAGTTCGATCCGAGCGGACCGACCTCGGACAACCGCCGGAACTGCGAACTCATCGGTGAGCGTCAGTACATCGCGGGCCGGCGCGCTTTCGAGGCCGCCCGCCCGATGACGCAGGGCGGCGTCGACTCGATCGTGCGGTACGTCGATATGTCGTCGGTCTCGATCTCGGGTACCTACACACCCGACGGGCGTCCGGCCTCGACCACTCCCGCGATGATGGGTGCGGGCGCGGTGGCGACCAGCAGCGAGGACAACTACGAGCAGCCGCTCCCCTTTCTCGTCGAGGGCATGACCAACCCCCTGGTCACCGCTCTCGGTGGTGACCGCGTCCCGCCGATCGCCCCCTGGATGCGAGACATGCAGGCGCCCAAGTTGATCGCGTTCCCGCTCGGTCTGCTCCCGCCGTCGGGCTGGATTCCGTCGGTGGTGCCGCTGCAGCTGATGCGGATCGGCGAGATCGTGCTCGTCGGCGTGCCGGCCGAGGTGACCGTCGTCGCCGGTCTGCGGCTTCGACAGGTCGTCGCCGACGAACTGCGCACCGACCTCGACAACGTTCTCGTGCAGGGTTTCGCGAACGCCTACACCCAGTACGTCACGACGCCGGAGGAATACGACCTGCAGCACTATGAGGGCGGCGAGACCCAGTACGGCCGGTACACCCTGTCCGCCTATCTCCAGGAATTCGCCGCGCTCGCAGCGGCCATGGCGTCGGGGCGCGGGCTCGGCCGCGGTCCGGCGCCGGTCGACAAGTCGGGCCTACAACCCGATCTGGTGCCACCGGTGCCCGCCGACCGTCCCATCGAAGGACGTCGCTTCGGCGACGTCCTGCGCCAGCCCGACGCCACCTACCACCCCGGTTCGACGGTGACCGTGCAGTTCGTCGGAGCCCACCCCAACAACGATTTCCGGCACGGCCGGACCTACCTCGAGGTGCACCGGCGCACCGGGGGCGAGTGGACGACGGTCGCCGACGACAATGACTGGTCGACGGAGTTCCGGTGGGCGCGACCAGCCGGCAGTCCGGACACGTCGCGCATCACCATCACCTGGAAGTCACCCGCGAATGCGTCCGGGGTGTACCGCATCCGCTACTTCGGGGACCGACGCGACGCGAGCGGGTCGACGAGACCCGTCACCGGCACGAGCCGGACGTTCCGCGTCGCCACCGCACGCTGAGCGTCAGGTGTTGTCGGCGTTGCCCTTACGCCAGACGGACCACGGGATGTTCCAGTCACCGAGTCCGTCGGTGCCCGACAGGGTTCCGCCCGTCGTGTTCTTCACGACGACCGGGTCGCCGCGGAGGGTGTTCTCCATGACCCACAGCGCGTTCTCCGGGCTCAGGTTCAGGCAGCCGTGACTCGTGTTGGTGTTGCCCTGCGCCCACACCGACCACGGTGCGGAGTGGAAGAAGATACCGCTGTAGGACATCCGCGTCGCGTAGTCGACCGGCGTGCGGTAGCCGTTCGACGAGTTGACCGGCACACCGTAGGTCGAGGAGTCCATGATGATGTGGTCGTGCTTGTCCGAGACCAGGTAGATGCCGTTGTCGGTCTCGTCGCCGGCCTTGCCCATCGACGTCGGCATGGTCCGGATGACCTTGCCGTCGCGTTCGAAGACGACCTGCTTGGTGTTGTCGTCGGCCGTGATGACCATCGAGCGTCCCACGGTGAAGTTGGTGCGCACGTTCTCCTGGCCGAACAGCCCGTCACCGAGGTCGATGCCGTAGGTGTTGACCGCGACGCGCACCTTGGTGCCCGGCTTCCAGTACTCCGCCGGCCGCCACCGGACCTCGCTCGGGCTGATCCAGTAGAAGGCACCCTCGACCGGCGGGTCGGTGGTGATCCGGATGGCGCGCTGCGCCGCACGACGATCCGCGATCGGCTCGTCGAACTTCACCGCGACCGGCTGCCCGATGCCGACGGTCTCGCCGGGACTCGGTGTCAGGTACGCCTGCGTCAGGTTGTTGGGGCTGCTGGTCGTGAAGGTGACCTTCTTGGTGACCGCGCCACCGATGCCGACGGCGTCGGTCTCCAGTGTGTAGGTGCGGTTGTAGCCGAGGGCCTCGTCGCTGACCCAGACGGTGTCGTTGTCGGCGAGGGTGCCCTTGACGGGAGTGCCGTCGGACTTCTTGATCAGCACCCGGCTGATCGTGCCCTCACTGGTCTTCACCTTGATGGGTGCGCCGGGCTGCACGCCGACCGCGTTGTCGTTCAGGGGACGTTCGGCCCACTCGGTGATCTCGAGACCGGGCTTGAGCAGGTCGTCGAAAAGACTGGAACTGCTGACGTTGTCGGAGTACGACGCTTCCTGCGTGCACGACGTCACCAGCGCGACGATTGCCAACATCACACCGCTGATGATCAGCGGCATCCGCCGAGTACGACCGATCCCCATCTCACTCCCGCCTGTCGGCGTCCCGACCCCGAACCGGTCGGTCACGCTGCCCCGCAACCTGTGAAAACCTGACATCTCGACCCCGAACCGCCGAACCGGACATTCCGAACCCGATGTCGCGGACCAGTGTACGAGAAATCGGACCGAACACTTCGCCCGTCATCCGTTCGAGTGGCGTGTTGCGCACCCGAAACGCCGAACGTTCACCTGTTGTTCATCGACCGCCGCCGGCGACCGAAACCCGCTGAGATGCCACAAGACGCCCCGCTCGATGCGAGGCGTCTTGTGGACTCTGTGCGCCATCAGGGACTCGAACCCCGAACCCGCTGATTAAGAGTCAGCTGCTCTGCCAATTGAGCTAATGGCGCTTGGCGTTGCGAGAAGGAACCTTACAGGACCCTCGCGGCAGAAGTGAAATCGCCTGGTCGGCGCGGTTTCTGCCGCACGACGGGCCCGCAGGGGCGAACTCGCCCCGCCCCCGGCGGAGTCAGCAGATCATTTCGACGCGACCTTGCGCACGACGATGAGCAGCACCAGCGCACCGACGCCGGCGATCGCGTACTTGACCGCGGGTGTCTGCAGGGTCGCGAGGGCCTTGGACTTGGCGTCGTCGGCGAGCCGCTGCGGGCTGGTGCGTTCGGCCAGCGCGTCGAGCGTGCTGGCGAGGTCCTCACGGGCCTTGGCGATGTCCTGCTCGATACGTTCGGTATCTCCGGCCACGTTGCATCCTTCCGGCGCTTCTCGTTTGTCTTTCCGCTTCCCCGACCGGCCGAACAACCTCTCGGGGCCGGGGATGAACCGCCAGATGGCAGCGCCTCGATGCTACGACATCCCGGCATCCGGGCATGTGGCCATGCATTAGCCTGGCTCTCATGGCAGAGACCACCACCCGACTGTCCGTGGGCGACAAGGCCCCGCCGTTCACGCTGCCCGACGCCGACGGCGACCCGGTCTCGCTGTCGGACTACGCCGGACGCAAAGTCGTCGTCTACTTCTATCCCGCGGCATCCACCCCGGGTTGCACCAAGCAGGCCTGCGACTTCCGCGACAATCTGGGCGAGCTGAACGAGGCGGGTATCGCCGTGCTCGGCATCTCCCCCGACAAGCCGGCCAAGCTCGCGAAGTTCGTCGAGGCCGAGGGGCTCACGTTCCCGTTGCTCAGCGACCCGGAGAAGAAGGTGCTCACCGAGTGGGGCGCGTTCGGGGAGAAGAAGATGTACGGGAAGACCGTCACCGGCGTCATCCGGTCGACGTTCCTGGTCGATGCCGACGGCACGATCGAACTGGCCCAGTACAACGTCCGCGCCACCGGGCACGTCGCCAAACTGCGCCGCGACCTGTCTGTCTGAGCCACCCGATGCCCGAGTCCGCCGAACCGCTGGTGCCGCGCAAGCGGCCCACGCAGGAGCGCAGCAAGCGCAAGTTCCAGGCGATGCTCGAATCGGCCCGGGAGCTCCTGATCGACGTCGGGTTCGAGTCGCTGACGTGTGAGGAGATCGCGACCCGAGCCGAGGTCCCCATCGGGACGCTCTACCAGTACTTCGCGAACAAGTACGTCATCGTGTGCGAGTTGGACCGCCAGGACACCGTCGACGTCCGCGAGGAGCTCACCGCGTTCTCGTCCGAGGTGCCGTCCCTCGAGTGGCCGAGTCTGCTCGAGAAGTTCCTCGACCACCTCGCCGCGCTGTGGCGCACCGACCCGTCGCGGCGAGCGGTGTGGCTCGCCGTTCAATCCACCCCGGCGACCCGTGCGACCGCGTCACTGAACGAACGCGTCCTCGCCGAACAGGTCGCGCGGATCATCGCGCCGCTCACGCCGTCTCAACGCGAGCGACGCGAGATGATGTCCCAGGTGCTCGTCCACACGGCCTACTCGCTGCTGAGCTTCTCCGTACAGGACGGCCACGACCACGACGAGACCGTCGCCGAACTGAAGCGGATGCTCGCGGGCTACCTGCTCCTGGAGGAGTCGACGACGGTCTGAGCGTGGGCGGGGTCACCTGCCCTCGAGGATCGCCACGGCGGCGGCGGTGTCGCCGTCATGGGTCAGCGACACGTGAACGTTCGTGTCGCGCAAGTGTTCACCGATCTCGCCGGACAGCCGGATGGCCGGGCGGCCCCAGGTGTCGGTCACGACCTCGATGTCGCTGTGCCGGATGAGCGGCAGCAGCGGCGAACGCGAGAAGCGGCTCACCGACCACGCCTTCACGACGGCCTCCTTGGCCGCCCAGCGGGCGGCCAGATGCCGGGCGTCGTCACCGGTCCCGGCGGCCGAGTCCCGACGCTCGCCGACCGTGAACCGGTCGGCGAACGTCGTACCCGGCTGCCGGAGTTGCTCGCCGAACTCCGGGATCGACACGATGTCGATCCCCACCCCGAGAACGCTCATCCCCGCGGGTTCGCCTGCACCGTCGGACTCACCGGGTGTCACCGGCTTCCCGCCACCGGCTCACCGGCGACGTAGACGTCGGCGCCATCCAGACGGGTCTGCGGATCGAGCAGCATGCCCGCCTCGGCGTCGTGCTCGTCGACCGACTCGTCGAAGCGACGGTTCGGCGGACGCTGGTAGGCGGGCTCGCCACCACAGATCGACTGCAGGAAGCGCTGGCTGCCCTGACGCGTGCGCTCGTCGGCGCGCTGACGGTAGGCGTCGCGCTCCGCCGGGTTCAGCGCGGCGATGAACGCCTCCGGGTGCACCACCGCGATGAGCCCGGACACGTGGCCGAAGCCGAGGCTGGTCAGCAGGCCGGCCTTGAGCGGGAACCGCTCGCCGAGCTGCAGCGTCTCGCGCGGCCACACCAGGTGCGGGTATTCCGCCATCTTGTCGTCGACGCAGTCGAGGCTGCGGTTCGGCGGGATGACGCCGTCGCGCAGGATCTGGCACAGGCCGATGAGCTGGAAGGCGGCCGCGCCACCCTTGGCGTGACCGGTCAGCGACTTCTGCGACACCACGAACAGCGGTGCGCCCTTGCCGCGGCCGATCGCCGCCGCGAGCCGCTCGTGCAGCTCCGACTCGTTCGGATCGTTGGCCTTGGTGGAGGTGTCGTGCTTCGACACGACCGCCACGTCGTCGGCACTGACACCGAGCGAGCCCAGCGCGCGGGCCAGCGGCGAGGACAGCGACCCGCGAGCCGCGCCCAGGGCACCGAGCCCCGGAGCCGGGATCGAGGTGTGCACGCCGTCGCCGAAGCTCTGTGCCCATGCGACCACACCGAGCACCGGCAGCCCCATCTCGGCCGCGACGTCGCCGCGGGCGAGCAGGATCGTGCCGCCGCCGGCCGATTCGACGAACCCGCCGCGTCGACGGTCGTTGGCCCGCGAGAACCGGCGGTCGTCGATGCCGCGCGCGGTCATCTTCGCCGAGTCCGCGGTCGCCGACATCGAACCGAAGCCGACGATGCCCTCGATACCCAGGTCGTCGAAGCCGCCCGCGACCGCGAACAGCGCCTTGCCGAGGCGGATCTTGTCGACGCCCTCCTCGACCGACACCGCGGCCGTTGCGCACGCCGCCACCGGGTGGATCATCGCGCCGTAGCTACCGACATACGACTGGACCACGTGTGCCGCAACGATGTTCGGCAGCGCCTCCTGCAGGATGTCGTTCGCGTTGGCCTCGCCCAGCAGGGTGTTGACGTACAGGTCGCGCATCGAGGTCATGCCGCCCATGCCGGTGCCCTGCGTGTTGGCCACCAGACCGGGGTGCACCCAGCGCATCAGCTCGCTCGGGGTGAAGCCCGACGACAGGAACGCGTCGACCGTGGCCACCAGGTTCCACAGTGCGACCCGGTCGATCGACTCCACCATGTCGGGGCTGACGCCCCAGCGGGTCGGGTCGAAGCCGGTCGGGATCTGACCGCCCACGGTCCGGGTCAGCGCGAACTGACGCGGGACGCGGATCTCGGTGCCCGCCAGGCGGGTGACCTGCCAGTCGCCGTCGGCGTTCTGCGCGACGCGGGTCTTCTCCGGGTTGGCACTGGCGAACGCCCGCGCCTCGGCCTCGGAGTTGACCGTGAAGGTCAGGTCCTCGTCGACGAAGACCGAGGTGAGCAGCGGCGAGGTGTTGTCGACCATCGCGCCGTCGTCGGCGTAGCGGCGGATGCCGCAGCGCGCGACGACCTCGTCGTGGTACCGATCGGCGATCTCGCTCTCCGGCACCGGGTCTCCGGACTCGGTGTCGTACCAGCCCGGCTTCGGCGCCGAATCCCAGTGCACCAGTCCGGTGTTCCAGGCGAGCTCGAGAACACCTGCGGCCGAGAGTTTCTCGTCGACCTCCATCTCGAAGCGAGTGCGGGCCGAACCGAACGGGCCGAGCTCACCGGCGCCCACGATGACCACGAGGTCCTCGGGTCGGGCGTCGATCGCGGGCCACTCGGGACGCATCGCCTTCGGCGCGCGCGCCGGTGCGGGCAACGCCGCGACGGTTGTCGCCGGCTCTTCGTCGGTGTCCGTGGACTCCTCGGCGGCCGCCGCCGCGGTGGCCGCGAGCGCCTTCAGGTCGGTCGAGCTGTCCAGGCCGCCGGTGAAGTCGGCGAGCACCGGTGCGCTCGCGGCGCTCGAACGCTGCTCGGGCGTGCACAGGGTCAGCAGGTTCGCCGCCATCTCCGCCGTGCTCCAGGTGCGCACACCCGCCGCCTCGACCGCGTCGACCATTCCGTCGTTGTGACCCATCAGTCCGGTGCCGCGCACCCAGCCGATCAGGGCATGGGCGAGCGTCGTCTTGGAACCCCAGGACTCCTCGGCCGACCAGCGCTGCACCAGCGCATCGAGCGAGGCCTTGCTCTCGCCGTAGGCGCCGTCGCCACCGAACATGCCGCGGTTCGGCGAACCGGGGAGCACGATGTGCACGCGCGAAGCGATGTCGTGGTCGGAATGGACGTCGGCGAGCCCGCCGATGAGCCGCTCCACCGACCAGAGGAGCACCTTCATCTCCAGCTCGGCACGACCACCGGCGTCGGTGAGGTCACCGGCGACCCGCGGTGCGGCGAACGGGAAGAGCAGCGTCGGCTTCATCGCCGGCTTCACCACTGCCGTTGTGCCACCGAGGTTCTCGGTCTGCTCGGCCGCGATCCAGTCGACGAGGTCGTCGACGTCGGCGTAGGAGGCCATGTTCGCCGGGGCGATCCACAGCGCGGCACCGGCCCGGGCGTTCTCGCGGTACAGCTTCTTGTAGAACGCGAGACGGTCGGAGTTCAGGCGCGACGTCGTCGCGATCACGGTCGCACCGCCGGCCAGCAGCCCGGCGACCACGCCGGCGGCGATGGAACCCTTGCTCGCGCCGGTCACCACGGCGATCTCGCGGCTGTGGGCACCCTTCTCGGGATTCTCCGCGGCGTGCGCGATCGCGCCGAAGACGCGGCCGTGCACGGCACTTCCGTTCGCGAGCGCCTTGCCCTGCCACCAGGTGGCGTGGTCGGCGACGGTGTCACCGGCTCCGGCGAACCCGCCGACGATCGTGTCGAAGTCGGCGTCGAGATCGTGCTCGTCGGTCAGCCACAACCGGACGAGATCCTCACGGGCGGTTGCCCACCGGTCGTCGATGAGGACGACCTTGGCCGCGTCGAAGGACGGCGCGACGGTCCGGGCCCAGTCCGAACCGAGTTCGGCGCTGACGAGCTCGGCGAGCTCGGCGTTCGGGTCCGCAGCCGCCTCGGCGAGATCGGCGACCTCGGCGAGTCCGAGCTTGTCCAGCAGGGTGTACGCAGCCGACGCCAGCGCGCCGGAGCGACCGGTGATCTGTTCGGTGAACTCACCCAGCGCCGCGGCGTCGACCGTTGCGCCACCGCCGGATTCGGCCGCCGGCTTGCCGACCGGGATGCCCTTGACCGCACCCACCGCGGACACGGCCTTGTCGATGAGCGCATCGAGGGAGTCGGTGTTCGTCAGCGGCCCGTCGAGCAGGTTGCCCAGGGCCTCACCGCGGACGGACGCACCGTCGCGGGTGCCCAGCGCCAGCGCGACGGTGGTGTGCAGACCCCACCCCTGTCCCAGCTGCCAGACACTCGACACGCGGTCGGTGATGTAGTTCTGGCGCTTGCCCAGCGGACCGAGCACCTTGCGCACCTGATCGCTCACCGCGTCGGTGAGCACCGCGCCCAGCGGGCGGTATCCGCGGGCGAGGGTCTCGACCGTGGACGACAGCGCGGTCATGTCGGCTTCGGCGGCACCGTCGATGGCACCGAGGCCGAGTTCGCCGCCGATGTCGAGCAGCAGCTGGTTGCGCCGCGACGACACGCCGTCGCACAGCGCCTCGATCGTGTCCGCGGAGCCGATCTGATCGACGCGCATCTTGGTCCACAGTGCGATGACGGACTTCACCGCGTCCGAGGGGGTGAAGGCGATGTCATCGGGCCGCGGACCACCCGCGGGAGCCGCAGGAGCGGCCGGGGCGGGCGCGGCCGCGGGCGCCGGGGCGGCGTCCGCCGCCGACGTCTCGGCCGCCGCGGGAACGTCGAGTTCGTCCTCGTCGGGCTCGTGACCGGCATCCTTGGCCAGGATCGTGTCGGTGTCCCGCTCGACGTTGAGGACCTCGGTGGTGGCCGCGGCGTAGTCCTCGAGCTTGAGCGTGTTGGTGGCCAGACCCGACAGCGTCGGGGCTCCCTTCAGACCGATCTCGACGAAGCGCTGTACCGCCAGCCCGTTCCGCTCGGGTCCGCTGAACAGCAGTTCCTGGGTCTCGATCCACCGCACCGGACTGGCGAACTGCCAGGCGAGCAGCTCGATCAGGACCACGCGGGCGAGTTCGTTCGGGGTCGCCTCCCAGGCATCCCAGTCGGCGAGGACCTCGTTCAGCGGATCCGACGGCACCAGTGCCGCGATCTCCTCGACGAAGTCGCGCCCGAGATTGAACAGACGGGGCACCAGGTTCGGGATGTAACGACCGATGAGGATGTCGATGTCGATGTCGGCCGGCAGCAGTTCGGCGAGCTTGCCGCGGAACTCCGGGACGCCGGCACGCAGCACACTGGAGTGGAACGGGACGTCGATGCCCGGGATCAGGATGAAGGCCCGCTTCCCGCCGAATTCGGCGCGGCGCCGGTCGATCTCGGCTTCGAGGAGTTCGAGGCCACGAACCGTGCCGGCGATCGCGTACTGCGAGCCGAGCAGGTTGAGGTTGACGACCTCGAGGAACTCGCCCGCCTCGGCACCGACGCCGGACACGAACGCGGTGACCTCGGCATCGGCCAGACCGAACTGACTCGGCCGGATGGCCGCCATCCGATAGTCGCTGCGTCCCTGCTCATCCCGCGGGACGAGGTGGTGCATGGCCTCGCCGCGCTGGAACACGACCTCCAGGACGGCTTCGAGCGGCAGCACTCCGGCGCACGCGGCCAGCGCGTTGTACTCGCCCACGGAGTGACCACAGGTGATGGCGCCCTCGACGAACCCGCCGGATTCCTTGAGTTCGGCGATCTGGGCGACACCGAGCGTCGCCATGGCCACCTGGGTGAACTGCGTCAGGTACAGCACGCCGTCGGGGTGGTTGTAGGTGGTCCCGTTGGCGACGAGCGTCGTCGGATTGTCGCGGACGACAGCCAGGATCGAGAAGCCGAGTGCCGCACGGGTGTGCTTGTCGGCGCGGTCCCAGATCTTCCGGGCGGCCTTCGACCGGGACCGGGCGTCGAGTCCCATGCCCTTGCTCTGGATGCCCTGGCCGGGGAATGCGTAGACGGTGCGCGGGGCGGCGAGCAGGCCGGTCGCGCTCATCACCAGGTTGTCGCCGACCTTGGCGCTCACCTCGACGACCTCGCGGCCGTTGTCGAGGCCCACGCGGTCGACGCGCACGGTGATGCGGTCGCCGAGCCGGACCATGCCGAGATAGCGTGCGGTCCAGCCGATCAGCGGACGGGGCGACGGCGTCGGGTTCTTCGCGTCGGTCGCCGTGACGACCTGCTGGGCGGCCGCGGACAACCACATCCCGTGCACGATCGGGTCACCGAGACCGGCGAGCTTGGCCGCGGACGCGTCGGTGTGGATGGGGTTGCGGTCACCGGACACGACGGCGAAGCCGTTCATCCGGTTCGGCGCGGTGATGGTGGCCGTCCGGATCAGCTTCCGGGTGGCCGACTGCTCGGCGGCAGGCGCACCTCCGGCCCGGGCCGGGTCGGTGAGCTCAGCGGCGCCCAGGCGTCCACGGATCGCGAAACGCTCGTCGAGCGTCGCGATCGGGCCGTCCGGCCCGGCGACTTCCACCGACACCTCGACAACTCGGCCCACGTCGGCGTCACGGACCGCGCCGGCGCGCGCGGTGACGGTGAGTTCGGCAGCCGCGGAGGGGATCTCGCCGGTCAGCGCGATCGCATGATCGAGGTGGACCAGATCGAGCAGTCCCTCGACCACCGGGTCACCGGACTCGGTGCGGGCGGCGCCGATGACGCTGAAGACGCTCGGCCAGCAGGCGCCGACCAGGGTGTCGGGCACGGCGAACCCGAACGGGTCGGTCGGGGTGGTCGGACGCAGGTGTGGCGGCAGGGAGAAACCGGTCACCGCCGCGTGGTCGGCGACCGAGTCCGGCTGCCAGGAGACAGTCGTGACCGACACACCGTCGTTCACCTCGGCGAGGCTGCCGCCGGCGGCCACGGTGAGGATCTCGCGCATCGCGTTCGACGCGTCGTCGAGGCCGACCAGCGGCGAACCTCCGTCGCGCAGGCTCTCGCCGGCCAGCAGCGGGATGCGCACGGACGCACCCGAGATCGGGACGACGAGGTCGAAACGGGTGACGGCATCGGCGGCGACCTGTTCCAGGACCGCTCCGCTCACGGCGTGCTCGGCCCGCTCGGGTCCGACCACGGTCCAGGCGTCACGATCACCGAGCAATGCGATCGGACTCGCCACGATCCGGCCCGCCCAGCTGACGTCGTCGGACTCCAGCACCGAGGTCAGCACGCCGGCCTCGTCGGCCAGCCCGGCGCGGTGCCGGGAGGCGACGGCGGCCGGACGCTCCCCTGCGGCCTGTAGGTCGGCGGCGACGCGCGCCTCGAATCGGTCGAGCAACTCACCGACGGGCTCGTCGACGCGGGTGATGCCCGCGACGGCAACCGGCCCCGGGATGACGCACACGGCGTCGGCGCCGTAGCGGGGATCGTGGGCCTGCCACAGGGAGTCACTGCGCCACCACCGGCGCACGTCCTTGTCGATGACCGGCACGAAGTTGACGGGCTTGCCGGGAGTGCGGCAGAGCTCGAGGAAGAAGGCGACGTCCGCGGGATGCAGGATGTCGGTGTCGATCTCGGGGTACACGCTGCCGAGCGCGTCGATCGCGGCATGCGGATCGGCGGCGGCGGTGGCCTCGGCGAACATCGTCGGGATGGGCCCGGAGTCCTGGGGGTGCATGCGCGCCTCGGTGCGCTGCAACATCTCCACGAAGCGCTGCTGCCAGGTGATGTCGGCCCACGGGACCTGTTCACCACGGGCGTCGCCGACGGCCAGGGCGGCGTATCGGTCGAGCCACTCGCGGTAGGTCATGGTGGCGACGTCGCCGAAGTAGGGCTTCGCGGTGTCGGCCATCGCGGCGATGATCTCGTCGCGGCGGGCGGCGACGGCCTCGGCGTCACCGGCGACCTCGTCGAGCAGTCGACCGCACCGTGAGGCGGTGTTGTCGACCTCGTGGATGTCGGCGCCGAGCTGGGACCGGCCGGAGGCCATTCCGGCGGTGGCGTGACCGGCTCCGATCCACTCGTCGATACCGGCGGTGTCGACGAGGAGCTGCTTGACCTCAGGGGTGGTTGTCGCTTCCTTCGCCGCCATGGCCGCGGTGCCGATGAGGATGCCATCCAGTGGCATGGCCGGGTAGCCGTGGGCGGCCGACCAGGTGCCGGTGAGGTACTCGCTGGCGCGTTCGGGGGTGCCGATGCCGCCGCCGACGCAGATCACGACATTGGGGCGGGCACGAAGCTCGCCGTAGGTGGCGACCAGCAGGTCGTCGAGGTCCTCCCACGAGTGGTGACCGCCGGCGCGACCGCCCTCGATCTGGACGATGATGGGGTGGTGCGGCACTTCGGCCGCGATGCGCACCACGGACCGGATCTGCTCGACCGTGCCGGGCTTGAAGGCCACGAATCGGAGTCCGGCTTCGACGAACTCGTCGACGAGTGCAACGGCGTCCTCGAGCTCGGGGATGCCCGCGGAGACGATCACGCCGTCGAGCGGGGCGCCCTGCGCACGCGCCTTCTGCACGATGCGCTTGCCGCCGAGCTGCAGCTTCCACAGGTAGGGGTCGAGGAACAGCGCGTTGAACTGTGCCTCGCGGCCGGGCTCGAGCAGGTCGGTGAGCGTGGCGATGTTGCGCGCGAAGATCTCTTCGGTGACCTGGCCACCGCCGGCCAGTTCCGCCCAGTGCCCGGCATTGGCCGCAGCGGCGACGATCGCGGGATCGACGGTGGTCGGCGTCATGCCGGCGAGCAGCATCGGCGACCGTCCCGTGAGCCGGGTGAAGGAGGTCTCGACGACGGTGCGCCCGTCGGGCAGTTCGACGAGGGTCGGCGCGAACTGAGACCACGGCGTGGCGACCTCGGGGACGCCACCCGGGCTGAACAGGTTGCGCTGTCCGACGCGCAGGGCGGCCGGAACCAGTCCGACGCCCTGTCCGCGGACGAGTGAGGCGGTGAGGCGGGTGGCGATGTCTCCGGGTCCGAAGTCCAGGACCCATTTGGCGCCACCGGTGACGATCGCGTCCACCGACGCGACCCAGTCGACGTGCCCGACGAGGATGTCGTGGGCGTGGCGGGTGGCGAGGTCACGGTCGATGCCGCACCGATCGGCCCACTGGCCGACCAGTTCGACGGCCTCGGCCATCGCCGGGTGGTGGAAGGCGACCGACACCTGCAGGTGGTCGAACTTCGGCGCGAAGGGTGCCCCACCGGTGACCTTGCGCTTACGCTCGTCGGCCTCGGTCGCGGCGATCCGCTCGCAGAGGGCGGCGAAGGCGGCGAGGTGCCGCGGCGCACCGGACAGCACCACCGCGGTACGGCTGTTCCTGATGGCGACGACCGGCGCCGTCGTCAGATCGCTCTCGGGCAGGCCGTCGCGGTACTGCGCCAGGATCTCGTCGACGCGAGCCGGGCTGATGTTGGTCAGGGCGAGCATCGGCGTGCCGTCGGTGGTGACGCCCAGCCCGCGGCGACGCGCGGTCAGCGAACCGGCTGCGCCGATGAGGTGCGCAACCGCCAGCAACAGACCCTGACCGGATTCCGCGACCCGACCGTCGGCACCGACCGCATCGGTGGCCAGCGACCCCTGGGAATGCCCGACCACCGCGTTCGGCGGCAGCGCGGCAGTGTCCAGACCCTGTTTGCGGAGGGCTTCCACAGCGGCGAGCTGGGTGAGCAGGACGCCCGGGCCGGAGAGGGTGAAGTCGGCGAGAGTGGCCTCGGCGGGGACGTCGTCTCCCGCGTC
The DNA here is from genome assembly GCF_001698225.1 of Gordonia terrae. Lineage (NCBI taxonomy): Bacteria > Bacillati > Actinomycetota > Actinomycetes > Mycobacteriales > Gordoniaceae > Gordonia > Gordonia terrae. Next base: position 2,283,094 of record NZ_CP016594.1, on the reverse strand, counting down.
GTGGGCGTGGACCCAGGTGAGGGGGTGGAACTCGGACACACGTGCCACGACGAGTTCGTCGGCGACCGGCTCGACGAGCCGTTCGGCGGAATCGACGATCGTGGCGACCCGGTGTTCGAGGTCGGCGTCGACGACCAGCTCGGTCAGCGTGGGCAGCCATGCGCCGCCCTGCCCGCCGAAGCTGATCGCGTAGGGCTCGCCCTGCGTGAGTCGCTCGATGAGCGTGGCGGTGGGGCGTTCTGCGTTGGCGGCGCCCTGCGAGCCGGAGCGGAACTGGTCGACGGTCACGGATACTCCTCTGTGGTGGTCGGTCTCAGAGTGTGGATTTGCGGAGTGCGTAGGTGCGGTGCGGTAGATGTCTGTGGGTGTTGTGCGGGCGGCGGGTGCGCGGTCGCTGTGGCCGCGAGAAACGCTGTCAGCAGCGGCGTATGGCGTGCGCTGCCGTGAACGGTCTCGTCGACGTCGCGCGCACAACCGGCCGCCGAGGCGACAATGCCGGGTCGAGCTAGCTGGTACTACAAAGGAACACGCCTGCTGCACAACAACATTGACGAGCACCGACTCATGGGGAGCCGGTGTCGGCGTGAACGTGACTCCTATGATGACACACGAAAGTGAGGGAACCCTCATGTTTGTCGGTGACCTACGGGTATACCGACGAGTAACCCCGCGGGTAACTTGGGCCACCGTGCCAACCGCCATGGGAAGGGTCGGAAAACCGCCAGGCCAGGCAACATACCCAGGGGTACGCCAACGGCCGAGCATCCGCTCGGTCAACCGTTATCAAAACGTGATGTGATGTGGAGCACGGCCGCGCGTCACGAGCCGGAGTGCCCGCCGACCCCGGTGCCCTAGAGTCGCGCATATGAGCAGTTGCATCTTCTGCGGCATCGTCGACGGCACATCCCCCGGGCGCATCGTGTACTCCGACGACGACGTGCTCGGTTTCCTCGACATCCGCCCCGTCACCCGCGGACACATCCTCCTCGTGCCGCGCGTCCATTCGTCCGGGCTCGACGACCTGGACCCGGCGATCGGCGCCTCGCTCTTCCGCGCCGGCCAGCGACTGGCCACCGCGATGAAGACCGGACCGATGTCGGCCGACGGCGTGAACCTGGCACTGAACGACGGCCGCGCGGCCTTCCAGACCGTCTTCCACACCCATCTGCACGTCGTGCCACGGCACGACGGCGACAAGCTCAGCTTCGCCAAGGGCTTCCTGGTCCGCCGCGATCCCGACCCCGACGAGACCGCCGCCCTGGTACGCGCCTGCATCGGGTCGGCCGGATGACCCTCGCCGGGACACCGGACCCGGACTCCGGCGAACCGATTCCGGACGCGGTCGCCGACCTCGTGCGTCGCGCGGAGTGGATCACGGTGTTCAGCGGCGCAGGCATGTCGGCCGAGAGCGGGATCGCGACCTTCCGGGACGCCCAGACCGGGTTGTGGGAGAAGTTCGACCCCGCCGAACTCGCCACCCCCGAGGCGTGGGCGCGCGACCCGGCCCTGGTCTGGGGGTGGTACCGGTGGCGCGCTCGCGAAGTGCTTGCCGCGCAGCCGAATGCCGGCCACCTCGCACTCGCCGAGCTCGCCACCTCGCGCACCGTCATGGTCGTGACGCAGAATGTCGACGATCTTCACGAGCGGGCGGGCAGCGACGTCGTCAGCCATCTGCACGGCAGCCTGTTCGCCCCCCGGTGTTCGGTCTGCGGCACCCCGTACGACGGCCCCGGCGCATATCCCGACCCCGCTGACCGCCCCGATGCGACGCCGGCGGACGACCCACGCGTCGACCCGCCCACCTGCCCGCGCTGCGGTGGTGTCGTGCGGCCCGGCATCGTCTGGTTCGGCGAAGCGCTGCCCGAATCGGATTGGCAGCGTGCAGATCAGGCGTTTCGCGCGGCGGAGGTGGTGCTCGTCGTGGGTACCAGCGGGATCGTCTACCCGGCAGCCGCGTTGCCGGAGCGAGCGGTGCGCGCGGGCATCCCGGTCATCGAGTTCAACCCGGCGCCGTCGGCGCTGTCCGACGTCGTGACCCACAGCCTGCGGATGCCCGCCGCGGTCGGCCTGCCCGCGCTGCTCAGATCAGTGCGCTGACCGGCGGCCCCGGCGCGGCCGGCGTCACTCCCCCGCGGTGAGATCGATCGGTTGCCACCTCACCGCGTCGCCGGCGGTGTCCGCGGTCGGAACAGCGACGAGGGAGCCCGGCTTGCATCCACGTTCGTCGAGCGCGGTCGCGACGTACTCCAGGACGCGATCGGGATCGAGTTCGAACTCCGACTCGCGCACCCGCACGAATCGCCAACCGCAACGACGCAACTCACGCTCACGCTCGAGATCCGAGCGCGCCTGCTGTCCGGTTCCGGCGAACTCGTCGGCGTCGCACTCGACGGCCATCCGGGCATCGGCACCCAGCACGACCAGGTCGACGACGCGGTTGTTGACCGTGACCTTCGGGGTGACGTGGTAGCCGAGGGCGACGAGGCGGTTGAACACCCGCTGTTCGAGCAGGTTGTCGAACGGAGGCACGCGACGGTCATCCGGGACGTCGATGGGCATGACCCCGATCGACGGCCCCTCGTTCGCCGTGACATAGGACAGCAATGAATGGCGAAGGTCGTTGGGGCGCAACTCGTCGAGGCCGATCGAATGGAACAGCCACAGCTGGTCCATGGCACGAGTCGCCGCCACGTTGAATCGGCGTTGCGACTCCGCCCGGGTCAGCGCCGAGATCGCACCGGCATCCGAGACGACCATCGACAGGAAGATCACGCGTCGCTCGTCGCCCTGGAAATCGGGCGGGGACCCGACCCGGATCCGGCGGGAACGCCAGGTGTCGGGATCGAACTCGGTGTGCAGCGCCTTCTCGATCGCCTCGACCTGCTTGACGCCCTGCAATGCGATCACGCCGAAGTCCAGTCCGTCATAGGCCGGATCCGCCAGGCAGCCCCGCAGTGCGTCGACGATCGCGCCCACCTCGGCGTCGTTGACGACACCGTTGCCGGTTCCCGTCGCCGTCCCGTCGACCGCGACCGCCCGCAACGGTTCGAGCCGGTCGGAACCGTACTGGCGCACGGGGATCAGTGGTGCGGACCCGTAGAACTGGCGAGACGAGAACTCGATGATCTCGGGCATCGACCGGAAGTGTTCGCGAAGGCCGATGACGTTGCCGAACCGACTGCGCAGCAACGAGAACAGACTCGACCGCGGCGTCAGCCCGTCGCGGAGATACGTCGGCAGATCCGGCAGCGCGGCGTCGAGTTCGGCGAACGCCGAGTCGAGTGTCGTGCCGTTCAGACCGGCGGGCGCACATTGCTTGTCGTCGCCCACCACGATCACCCGGGGAGCCAGCCACAGCAAGAAGGCACTGGTGATGTCGGCCTGCGACGCCTCGTCGACGATGACGACATCGAAGGAGTTGCGGCGCGGCGGCAACGTCTCGGCCACCTGGCTGATCGACATGATCCAGGCGGGGACGGCATTCTGCGCCTCGACCATGGCCTCGCGCGCCGCGCGCCGGAAACGATTGGCGTGCTTGCCCGATCCCTTGCCCAGGTTGATCATGTGGTCGCGGTAGGACTGGACGGCCTGCAGCTCGCCGGATGTGGTGCGTGTCAGCAGCTCCCGGATGGCCTGCGCAGACGCGAGACGAGTGGTCAGGGACGCGATGTCCACGTCGATGGCGTCGAGTGCCGACTGCAACCGGTCCTCGGCGAGCGGATCGCTACGGTCCTGCGCCCAGGTGTGGGCGAATCGCCACGCCCATGCCGCGCCCATGTCCCGAGCGCGTTCGGTCCAGACCGGATCCTGCGCACCGGCCCACATGATCTTGGCGAGTTCGGGTGCGCGGCCACGCAATCGGAGTCCGAGGAGCTCGAGGGCGTTCTGCTCGTCGGCGTCGGCCGCGGCCGCGGTGAAGGCACGACGAGCATCGCGGATCGAAGCCGGATCGGCCGTACCCAGCGCCGAGAGCAGCGCGTCACCCTCCGGCGACGGCCCCTTCTCGAGTTCGGTCGTCAGCCCGTACACGCGATCGGCGAGTTCCTGCTCGGCCAGGACCGCGTCGTTGGCAACGGCGACCGACCGGGCCTGATGCGCCACCTCGGCCACCTCGGCGACGGTGCGCGGGCGCGGACCGCCGGGGCTGATCGCCTCGAGTTCGCGCACCAGATGCTCACGCCCGGAGAGCAACCGGGAGATCCATGACAGCTGGGTGTCGAGGCGCACGAGGTGGTCCAGCTGAGCCGACCGTGACCCCGAGGCGTCGACCGGGACGTGCAGGTCCGCGAGGATGCGATGCACCTGGTGCGTCGCGTCGACGACGGTGAGGTGATCGGCGACCCGCCGCAGCGACGCCTCGTCCCGGGGCGGACGACCGTCCACCGTCGCCCGCACCGGCGCGTCCTCCACGGCGCGCTGCTCGGGCGAGCGGCGCAGCCGTCCCCGCCACTGACCGCCGTCCCGCAGGAAGTCGGCGGCGGCATCGAACAGCGCGGCGTCCCCGGGCCGGTTGCCGTCGACGACGACCGCGTGCCCGCCCAGATCGCGGTCCCGGCGAGCAGCTTCGGCGATGACCGGCGACAGCGTCGTCACCCGCGACCAGAGGTGCGCGGCCCGACCGGCGAGCAACCGGTCGGCCATGTCGATCATCGGACGCGGGTAAGAGGACACTTCGCCGGACGCCACGGCCAGGTCATCGCAGATGTCCTTGATCCGGACCAAGCGAGCACTGTCGACCCCGTCGAGCACAGACAGCAGGGTCTCGGCACCGGCCATCGGTCCGCGGGGCCGGGACGCGATCCGCTCGCAGATCGCATCCATCTGCCCCGGGTCGGGCAGGTGCTCATCGAGGTCGACGAAGCGCTGTGCGATGCGCGAGGTGGAGCCCCCGGTGCTCGCGAGCAACTCCGCGAGCCGGACGAACTCGGCCGAGTCCAGCGGCGGCACGGCGCCGTGCACAGGGCCCGGCAGCCAGTCGAACGCGGCGGCGTCGGCCCGTACCCGCCGGACGATCTGCGCCGGGGAGCCGCGGTAGTCCCCCGCGACCCATTCGTATGTCTCGGTCTCCCCGGCGCGCAGATCCCACAGTTCGCGGAGCGTCTGATCCCGTTGCCGCAGAGCATGTTCCCGCCTAGCAGCCAGATCGGCGATCTCGGCGTCGGCGACCCCAGGAGTAAACGACGCCTTGCGTTCGGCGAGCTCGGTCACCGCGTCCACTATCCCCTCGGCACTGTCCTGGGAGACATCGGCGATCGACACCGTGAGCGCCCGCAGCGCGGGCGGCAGCATGTCGTGCAGGACGTGGAGCGCATGAGCTTTCTCGCTCACCACCAGGACCCGCTGACCTTTTGCCAGCAGTGCCGAGGTGACGTTGGCGATGGTGTGGGTCTTTCCCGTGCCGGGCGGACCCTCGACCACCACACCGGTGTCGGCGCCGAGCCGGGCGAGGACGTCGCGTTGTTCGACGTTGGACGGCAGCGGGAACAGCGCATCGGCGACCAGCTCCGCGGGATCGAGAACGCCGTCACCCCGAAGGGCGGCGAGTCGGTCGGCGGCCTCGATCGGCCGGACGAGCTGTGCCAGTCCGAACGGCACGTCCGAACCCTCGTCCCGCAGGTCGTCGATGATCGCGTCGTAGAACGCGAGCGAGTTCTCCACGCCACGCCGGCGGAGCACGACTGCCGGACGGGTCTCGACCGACAGGGTCACGCGCTCGGTGTCGACGTCGATCGCGTCGCGCCACTCGGCCATCAGCTCGGTGGTCTTCGCCGTCAGCACCGACGCCTGCGCGGCCAGCTTGCCGCGGATCTTGACCGCACCCGCGAGATCGAGACCGTCCAGCGCCGCCAGGAGATGCGTGTCGTGCAGGGCCGGGGACGACCCGGCAGCCAGGGACAACCGGATCGTGTCGTCGGCGTCGCGTTCGGCGACGAGCGCCTGGGTGAGAAGGTGTTCCCGGACGAGCGGCGCCGCGTCGTCGTTCGCGACCTGCCGGACCGTGACCAGCGCCGACGCGACGACGAGCTCGAGGTCTTCGGGATTGTCGAGGAGGTCGTCGACCAGCTCGCCGAGGTCGGCGTGGCCCGAGTCGTTCCGTCCGGCGTCCTCCGGTCGCAGCTCCACGACGACCTGCCCCGGGACCGCGTTCGTGCGTGCGGAGATGGAGGTGGAAGGGCCGAGCCAGACGTGACCGGGATGATCGGCGATGTCGAGCACGTCCCCGGAGCGGGACCGGACGAGATCAGCCAGAAACGACATCAGCCGGGTGACCTGATCGCGCAGCACTTCGCGAGTGTCATCCTGCATACCGATGTGTTCCTCTCGTCGCCGGCGACTCTTACGCTACAAGACGCTGGTCAGAGGGACCCGCGCAGTCGCGCGGGACGGCGCCGGATTCTCTCGCGGGTGCTTCAGCCGACGGTGCGCGAACGCAGCGCGCGGTAACCCCCGTCGACGTAACGCACGTTGGTGTAGCCGCAGTCGGCGATCTGTTCGGCGATGCGCGGCGCCTCCGAGCGGACCGACACGACGGCGATCTCGGTGTCGCGATCGCGGATGACCGGGAAGGTGCCCGAGGGAGTGGGCGTGAACCGCCTCGGCACCTCGGTCGGATCGACCACGAGCGCACCGGGCAGGCTGCCCTGATGTCGCACCACCTGCGGACGTGCATCGACGACCACTGCGTGCCCCTCGCGGCTGTGATTCATTGCCTCTGCTGCCGAAATCGAATTCACCACTGACACCGGTGACTCACCAACCCTGTTGCTCGAATTTTGTCCGTGTACATCGTGTTTCGCGGTGACCACCGCATGGTGACCCCGCGGGATGACCCCCGTCGACCAGGTTACGGAACGATCTCGAATTGACAAGTTTTCTCACGCAGCTCTCAGAAGTGCGCCGTTGTACGCAGTTTCTGGTACTGGGAGCCCGCCGGCGGCGGGACAGTCCGGGGTCGGTTCAGGAGTGGCGACCGCGACCGGCCACGCGCGGTGACGGACGCTTACCCCAGCTGTCGCCGCGGCGACCGTCGCGTCCGCCACCATGACCACCCGCTCCGCGCTTGCCGCCGCCACGCGTACGCGGTGACCCCATGTCCTTGCGGATGTCGATCGGGTTCTTGCCGATCTTCGTGTGCCGCAGATTGGACAGGGTCTCGCTGTCGAGGTCGTCGGGCAGTTCCACGAGGCTGAAGTCGTCGCGGATGCTGATGTTGCCGAAGTCGGCTCGGGTCAGGCCGCCTTCGTTGGCGATGGCACCGACGATCGCGCCGGGCGACACCTTGTGCTTCCGGCCGACGGCGATCCGGTACGTCGCGAAGCTCGCGCCCGGGCGACGCGGTGCACGCTCGCGCTCGGAGCGCTTCTCCGACTGCGGCGGATCCGGGGTCATCAGGAATCCGCCGTCCCGCGTCTCGAGTGCCAGCGCGGCGGCGATGTCGGCCATCGCGACGTCGTTGTCCCGCGCATAGTTCTCGATCAGCCCGCGGAACAGATCGAGATTGTCCGACGACAGGTTCTGCGTGATGGAGTCGGCGAACTTCGCCACTCGCTGCGCGTTGACGTCGTCGACACTGGGCAGACCGATCTCGGTGAGCGTCTGTCGCGTGGCGCGCTCGATGGCGCGCAGCAGGTGGCGCTCGCGCGGCGAGACGAACAGCAGCGCGTTGCCCGAACGACCGGCGCGACCCGTGCGGCCGATGCGGTGCACGTACGACTCGGTGTCGTGCGGGATGTCGTAGTTGACGACGTGCGAGATGCGATCGACGTCGAGTCCGCGCGCGGCGACGTCGGTCGCGACCAGGATGTCGATCGAACCGTTCTTGAGCTGGTTGATGGTCCGTTCACGCTGCGCCTGCGCGAGGTCGCCGTTGATGGCCACCGCGGAGAATCCGCGAGACCGCAACTTCTCGGCCAGCTCTTCGGTCGCCTGCTTGGTACGGACGAACACGATCATCGCGTCGAAGGTCTCGACCTCGAGGAACCGCGTCAGCGCATCCAGCTTGCGCTGGTGGGAGACCTGGAGGTAGCGCTGCGTGATGTTCTGCGCGGTCGCGGTCTTCGCCTTGACCGTGATCTCCTGCGGCGAGTTCAGGTAGCGCTGTGCGAGACGTCGGATTGCGCTGGGCATCGTCGCCGAGAACAAGGCGACCTGCTTGGTGTCCGGGGTCTCGGCCAGGATGCGTTCGACGTCCTCGGCGAAGCCCATCGTCAGCATCTCGTCGGCCTCGTCGAGGACGAGGAACTCCAGCCCCGAGATGTCGAGCGTCTTCTTGTCGAGGTGGTCGATCACACGACCCGGGGTACCGACGATGACCTGCGCGCCACGACGCAGCCCGGCGAGTTGGACGCCATAGGACTGCCCGCCGTAGATCGGCAGGACCTTCACCTCGGGCATATGGGCCGAGTAACGGCCGAACGCCTCGGAGACCTGCAGGGCGAGCTCACGAGTCGGCGCCAGGATCAGCGCCTGCGGAGTCCGCGCAGACGTGTCGAGCCGGGACAGGATGGGGATGGCGAAGGCTGCGGTCTTACCCGTACCGGTCTGCGCCAGACCCACCACGTCGCGCCCCGACAGGAGCGTCGGGATGGTGGCCGCCTGAATCGGCGAGGGCGTCTCGTAGCCCACGTCGGTGACGGCGGCGCGAACGCGCGGATCGATCTCGAGGTCGTCGAACGTGCCCACGGAGGGGTCGGTCGGGGCGTCGTGCTCGCCGTGATCGGAAGTACTCATGCGGCGGAAGTCTCATTCATCGCCCTCAACTGTAATGGCCCTGCTCCAGAATGTCGGCATCGCGGCTTGCCGGGGTCGCATCAGGCCCCTGAGCAGGGCACGGACCACGATCGCCGACCGGTGTGATGCATCCCACGAATACTGGTACTGTCGGTGCCACTCATCCGGCCATCGGTCCCGGTCACACGCATACCGATGTCCGGAATGTCCATTTGTTCTCCCGTCTCAGGAGTGCCATGCAGCAGCAGTACGCCACCCCGTCTGATCTGACGATCGACGACAAGGCGACGACCGTCGACACGATCCTGCGTTACCGCGCCGAGCGCCCCACGATGCCGCTCTTCCGCAAGCGCTCACACAATCAATGGGTCAACGTCACCGCCAAGCACTTCACCGACGAGGTGGACGCGGTCGCCAAGGGACTCATCGCCTCGGGCGTGCAGGCCGGGGACCGCGTCGCCATCCTCTGCTCGACCCGTTACGAGTGGACCGTCCTGGACTACGCGATCTGGCGCGCCGGCGCCTGCACCGTCGCGATCTACGAGACCTCGGCCCCTGACCAGGTCCAGTGGATCCTCGAGGACTCCGGCGCCACACTGCTGTTCGTCGAGAACCACGAGCACTACACCCGCCACCTCCGGGTGATCGACGAGACAGCGACCCTCAAGGAAACCCTGGTCATCGACGACCACGCGCTTCCCACGGTCACCAAGCGCGGCGCGAAGATCGCCGATGCCGACCTCGACCAGCGTCAGGCGAACGCGTTGTCATCCGACGCCGCCACGCTGATCTACACGTCGGGCACCACCGGTCGTCCGAAGGGCGTCGTCCTGACGCACGCGAACTTCCTCGCCGAGACCGCGGCGACCCGTGACGCGGTCGGCGCGGGGATGCGGGAGGGCAAGTCGACGCTGCTCTTCCTGCCGCTGGCCCACATCTTCGCCCGGGTCGTCACCGTCGGGTGCGTGGAGAACGGCGTGATCCTCGGACACACCAACGACCTGACGAACCTCGTGGCCGACCTGGGTGTGTTCAAACCGAACTACGTGCTGTCGGTGCCCCGCGTGTTCGAGAAGGTGTACAACTCCGCCAAGCAGAAGGCCTACGACGGCGGCAAGGGCTCGATCTTCGACAAGGCGACCGACACCGCGATCGAGTTCAGCAAGGCCACCGAGGCCGGCAAGGTCGGACTGGGCCTCAAGCTCCGCCACGCCGTCTTCGACAAGCTGGTCTACGGCAAGCTGCGCGACGCCCTGGGCGGCCAGTGCGAAGGCGCCATCTCCGGCGGCGCCCCGCTCGGCGCGCGTCTCGGCCACTTCTTCCGCGGCGTCGGCATCCCGGTGTACGAGGGCTACGGGCTGTCGGAGACCACCGCGGCGGTCACGGCCAACAACGAGGACAACCAGAAAGTCGGCTCGGTCGGCCGACCAATCCCCGGCGTCACCGTCGCCATCGCCGAGGACGGCGAGGTCCTGCTCAAGGGACCCGTCGTGTTCGGTGGGTACTGGAAGAACCAGGCCGCCACCGACGACGCCATCCGCGACGGCTGGTTCCACACCGGTGACATCGGCACGCTCGACGACGGCTATCTGTTCATCACCGGCCGCAAGAAGGAACTGATCGTCACCGCCGGCGGCAAGAACGTCTCCCCGGCCCAACTCGAGGACACCATTCGGGCGCATCCCCTGGTGAGCCAGTGTCTCGTCGTCGGCGACAACAAGCCGTTCATCGCGGCACTCATCACCATCGATGCCGAGGCCGTTCCCGGATGGCTCGAGCGCCACGGGCTGCCGGCCGACACCCCGACCTCGGACCTGGTCGACAATGCCGATCTCAAGGCGGAGATCGACGCCGCGGTGAAGGAGGCCAACACCAAGGTCTCCAACGCCGAGGCGATCAAGAAGTTCTCCATCCTCGAGACCGACTTCACCATCGACACCGGAGAGCTCACCCCGACGATGAAGCTCAAGCGCAACGTCATCCACGACGCGCACAAGGAAGCGATCGCCGACCTCTACACCTGAGCGAATCTCTCAGCACGACTCGCCGCGGCCCAGGATGACCCCGGGCCGCGGCGCTGTCTATCGTGCAAGTCAATGAAACGAGACCTGGCCATCGATGCCACCCGCGGGGTGGCGATCTGGAGCATGATCACGGCGCACTTCGCGCATGAGTCCACGCTGGCCACCCCGACGCACGCCTATCCCTACGTCGACGGCATGTCCGCGTTCGTGATGCTGTCGGGAATCGTCCTCGGCCTCGTCTATCAGCGGTGGGTCGCGCGTCACGGACTCGCCTTCGCCTACCGGCGGCTGGCCAAGCGGATAGTCGTGCTCTATCTGTGCCAGCTGGTCATCGCGCTCGTCGCGGTCGCCGCGGCCCTGGCCGGTCATCGCTGGCTGACGCTCTTGCTGCCGGTCGACGGCTGGGCCGACGGCATCCGGCTCGCGCTGACGATGCAGTACCTGCCGAGCGGCGGCAACATCCTGCTCCTGTACATGGTCCTGCTGATCTCGGCGTTCGGACTCTTCCCGCTGCTGCGCCGAGGCTGGTGGATCTGGGTCCTCGCCGCCTCGCTGGGTCTCTATGTGTTCTCGCTGATCTACTCCCCCGGCTGGTTCTACCTCAGCGCCTACCAGGCCGCCCCGCACATCCAGAACGTCGCGGGCTGGCAGATCATGTTCGTCCCCGCGCTCGTCATCGGCTGGAACTGGTCGACCTGGAAGGTCCCGGAGTTCGTCGACCGGTGGCTGGTCGCGATCGTCGTCGTCGCCCTCGCGGTGGCGTTGTTCTTCCACTTCGGCATCGACCACGGCCCCTGGGCGCATCTCGAGCCCTACGTCGCCGACAAGCTGGACTTCCGACCGGCCCGGGCCATCGGCGCGTATCTCGCGATCCCGGCCGTCTACGGGCTCTTCCGGCTGTTGCTCAAGTGGTGGCACCACGACTGGCTGCGACCCCTGGTCATGACCGGGACCCGCAGCCTCGACTCCTACGTGATCCAGGCGATCGCCCTCGTCGTGGTCCCCATCCACATCGCGCACCGCCCGTGGAACTCGGTCACGATGGACGCCGTGGCGCTGCTGGTGTTCGCCGCCTGCTGGGGCTGGGCCGAGTTCCGCCACGTCGCCCACATCGACAAACTGCACAAGCTCCCGGTACGGGTGGTCGACCTCGTCCGCCCACGCCGAGCCGAGGTCGCCCCCGGATCCGGACCCGGCGTACCCACGTACGAGAAACCGGACGCCACTCGGTCTGCGGGACCGGTCGTCGACGACCTGTCGGCCGATGTGGTGTCCGACGACCTGTCCGGAATGGATCGGGACGTGATGGACCCGGCCGGGTCACGCATCGACGAACCGATGGGAGTTCATCCGTGACAGGTGAGATGACACGCAGCGTCCACGCCGGGAACGACGCGTCGGGTCCGTCGGTGCGGACTCCCATCACGATGGCGAATTCGTATCACCTGCCGCCCGAACCCGAGGCGATGAGCTGGTCGGGCACCGAGCAACTGTTCTACACGCGCAACACGGGCGCCAACGAGGTCGCATTGCAGGACAAGCTCGCCGCACTCGAAAATGCCGACGACGCCGTCGTCCTCGCGTCCGGGGTGGCCGCATTGCACGCCGTGTTCTTCACCCTCCTGTCCGCCGGTGACCACGTCGTCGTGTCGGACACGACGTACGAGGCCACGTGGAAACTGTGGTCGGACCTGTTGCCGACGAAATACGGGATCGAGGCGACCTTCGTCGATGTCGGGGATCTGGATGCCACCCGCGCCGCCGTGCGGCCCGGCACCACCCGCATGCTGATCGCCGAGACGATCGCCAACCCGACCACCAAGGTCGCCGACATCGGCGCTCTCGCACAGATCGCCGCCGACACCGGAGCGCTGCTGCTCGTCGACTCGACCTTCACCCCACCGGTGTTGTACCGCCCGCTCGCCGACGGCGCCGATCTGGTCGTGCACTCGCTGACCAAGTACATCAACGGTCACGGTGACGCGATGGGTGGCGCCGTGCTCGGCCGACCGGACCTGATCGCGCAGATCCGGGAGCAGGCGATGGTCGACGTCGGCGGCGTGATCTCGCCGTTCAACGCGTGGTTGATCGCCCGCGGTGCGATCACCCTGCCACTGCGATTCGCTCAGCACCAACGCAATGCCGAGCGGGTCGCGGCCTTCCTCGACGACGACCCGCGCATCGCCTACGTGCGCTACCCGGGACTGTCGTCGCATCCCGAACACGACCTGGCCGCGCGGCAGTTCGGCGGTCGCGGCTTCGGAGGCATGATGGCCTTCGCGGTCCGCGGCGATCCGGCCACCCAGAATCGCTTCGTCTCGGCGCTGACGACGATCACCTCGGCGGTGTCACTCGGTCACGACGAATCGCTCATCGTCCACGTCGGTGCCGACGGGCCCCGGGTCGCCGCGTACCCGGAACCCTTCCGCGAGTGGGGCCATCTGCGATTCTCGGTGGGCCTCGAGGACGCCGACGACCTCATCGCCGACCTCGCCGCCGCGCTCGACGCGACGTTCCCGGCCACCCCAGGTGGTTGAGCCGGCACCGAGCGCAGCCGCCGGGCCGAGCAAGCGACGAAGGAGCGCATCGAGGTCGAGGCGCTTCCCCTGCTGGTTGAGCCGGCACCGAGCGCAGCGAGGAGCTTCCCCCGCTGGTTGAGCCGGCACCGAGCGCAGCGAGGCGCCGAGTCGAAACCACCTCCCCCGCAACCACTCTCAGGTCGCTTCGTACAGAATCCCCCGGCCGATCGCCTCACGGACGACGGGCAGCGCGGCCTCGGCCAGGGCGTCGGCATCGACGCCGTGGAAGTCGGCGAGGAGTTCGAGCAGGACACCCAGCGGCACCTGTCCCCGGCAACCGGCGAGCAGGGCGCGCGAGATCTCGTCGACACCGAGAACTGCGCCGGGACCCCCGGGCCGGCGAACCGCGGCCGACACCTGTTGCCAGCCCTCGTCACCCGGGAGCGAGTGCTCCTCGAGCATGACCGGCGCCACCGACAGCCGCTGAGCGAGCAGCCGGCCGTCGGAGGTCTCCCGCAGGTAGCGCCGTCGCGCGAGAAAGGCCTGCGCCTCGTACCCGGTCACCTCTTCACCGGCGCCGGTGATCTCCTCGACCACGACGTCGGGAGCGCGGTTCTCGTCCGGCATCGGAAGCCGGGCGGTGATGGAGCCCATCCCGATCGCCGCGATGCCGTTGGTCTCGAACCATTCGAGCCACTCCGCTCCCCGCTGCGCGGCGTCGGACTCGTCCTCACCGGCGTCGGACAGCCACAGGGAGATGTAGCTGATGGGGTCGGCGACCTCGCGCTGCACGACCCACGCGTCGAGTCCGGTGCCGGCGAGCCACGACCGGACGCGCTCCTCCCACGGTTCGCCGTCGCGGATGATCCAGTTGGCCAGGATCTGGCCGGTGCCACCAGGATTCAGATGCGCAGGCAGCTCGCGCACGAGTTGTTCGCAGAGCCCGTCCCCGACGACCCCGGAATCGCGGTAGATGTAGTCCTGGCCACCGGCGCCGACGACGAACGGCGGATTCGACACGATGAGATCGAAGCGTTCCCCGCCGACGGGCTCGAACATGCTGCCCGAGCGCAGATCCCACGACATCCCGTTGAGGCGGGCCGTTGCCGCGGCCAGCGCCAGCGCTCGGTCGTTGGTGTCGGTGGCCACGATCTGCTCGCAGTGGGCGTCGAGATGCAGAGCCTGGATGCCGCACCCGGTACCGATGTCGAGCGCGCGACGGACGGGCTCACGGATGACCGCTCGGGCCAGCGAGATCGACGCACCGCCGATCCCCAGGACGTGGTCGCGGGCAACGGGTCCGGGCCGCATCGCGGCGTCCTGATCGGCGACGACGAGGTAGTCGCGGGTGTCGTCGGCGTGCGGCCGGATGTCGAGGTTCGCGCGAACCCGCGACCCATCGACCCGGACCAATACCCCCTGGGCGATCAGCGCGTCGATTCCGGCCGTCGGGAACGACGCGGCGACAGCGTCTTCGGGCTCGTCCGAACCCAACAGGAACAAGCGGATCAGAGTGGCCAGCCGACCGTCCTCGCCTGCGGCGTCGCGCGTGGCGGCGAGCGCAGGCCACCACACACCCCGCACGAGCGCTTCGTGCGCGTCGGCGCCGAGCAGGCCGGTGACGCCGTCGTTCGTGTACCCCGCCGACCGCAGATCGGCACCGAGCGCCGCGACGACGGTGTCGTCGGTCAGCGGATGGCCGGCGGCGTCGTCGGATGGCTGGGGTCGTCCCTGGTCGGCGGTCACGGTCGCCAAGGCTACCGACGAGGCCGCCGACCGCCGGCCCGACGGGTTCAGCACGATGCGAGGACCCGCCGCATGGCGTCGCGTTCGGCCGGGGTCACCCACAGTCCGTACGACTTCTTGACCTCGATCTGCCGGCCGACGTAAGTACATCGGTACGCCTTGTTCGGCGGGAGCCACGTGGCGGCGTCGCCGTCGCTCTTCCGTTGGTTCACGGTCCCGGAGACGGCCTGCAGATTCCGCGGATCGTTCGCGAACTCGATGCGCTTGCCCGCGGCCCAGCCCGCCGCGCCCTTCTGCCAGGCGTCCGACAACGCGACGACGTGATCTATCTGAACGAGAGCCGACGTCTCCTGTCCTCGGGTGAACGGGATGGTCGTACCGGTGTACGGGTCGGCCAGCGTGCCGGCGAGAACTCGACACCCGTCGTCGTGGACCGTGATCCCGGTGAGGTCTCGGCGGAGGATGTCCTCTCGCGTCCGGCAACCGTTGCGGCCGAACTGCACGTCGACCGCGTCGTCCCACGCCTTGCCGAACCGCGCCCGGGCATAACCGGTCTTGGGGGCACGCCCCTTCACCTGGAGAGTTATCAGGTCGGCGAGGGCCTGACCGACGCCGGGTGCCGACGTCTGGACCCCTGGTGACGGCAGCGCAGATGTCGACGAGCCGACGGGCGGAGCCGACGGGCGGAGCACCTCTCCCGATCCGGTGTCGGTCCCGGATACGAACAGGGCACCGAGTCCCACGACGACCGACACCGCGGCGATCATCACCGACAACCATGCCGCTCGACGTCTCACCTCGAAATCGTTGCACGACGCACCGACAGTGCTTCCGGTCCACCCGGTGCGCGGACCGGCGCTGCGCACCTTAAGATTCGTTCGACTAACTTCCCCTTCGCGGATTGCTCTGGTCGCGCACGACGCCGTGATGGCGGCGGGCGCCGACACTCCTCGCCGGGGTACCAGACGACTATTCGGGTAGTGGGTGCATGAGTTCAGGTCGGGGCAATGCAGCACGGCGCGTACAGCCATGGGTACTGCGACTCGTCGCGGTGTTCACATTGACGATGTCGCTGCCCACTCTGGCGGCCGGGACGAGCACTGCCGCGATCGTCGGTAGCACGGCACCGTTCTCGGCAGCTCCGCTGCGCGCGACGCCGGTCCACGAGCTCACCCCGACCGTCGACCCGGAAACCGAGACCTATCCGGAACGCCTCGAACGCGTCGAGACTCTGACCCGCCCGCTGCTGCCGACGCCGAAGTCGCTCGAGGGCGCCGAGACACGCTGCGCGAGTGGCGATTTCACCACCCTGTCGGTCGTGTACGAGTCGATCTTCGAGGCCGTCTACGACATCCTGCCGCCCTCGTTGCAGGCGTCCGCGCGCGCAAGCCGGGCTGGGGCGCATCGCGACATGCGCAGGCTGCACATCTCGACCCTCGCCGTGACCGAGCATCCGCTCACCCTCGGTGCCGACGACGACGATCCCGCCCTCGACTACCGCGACCCGATCTCGCAGCTTCTCGTCTCGAACCTCCTCAAGATCCGCGACGGCCGGCACACCGAGGCGATCCCGCTCGGGAACATCACCGTGATCCAGGCCGTCGAAACGGTGTGGCTGTACATGTTCACCACCGTCCTGATCCCGGCCCGGCTCCTCGTCGGGTCGGCACCGGACTTCGGCAGTCCGTTCGCCGGCACCGACGCCGACGGCCTCGCGCAGTTCGTCACGTACAACTGGCTGCTGTCCGCCTTCGTCTTCTCGTCCGAATTCGCGGTGAAGGCCCTCTTGCGCGCTACGGCGAAGACCGTTCTCGACCAATGCGTCGCACGAGTGACCGACGAGCAGCGCGCCCAGGCGGGACGCCCGAGTGACACCGTCCGCTTCGACATCCCCATCCCGCCGATGGTGGCCGAGATCGCCGACCACCTCGCACTGGCCGATGTCGAGACCTGCACGCCGATCGGCTCCCTCACGCTCGGCCGGTTGGTCCGCTACGTGTCCGCGCAGGCGCAGGAGAACAACCCCGCCGATGCAGCCAGGATTCGCGCCGAGACGACGCGAATCCTGAGCGTCATGCGCGGAATCCGCATCCACCACAACCTGATCCCGCTCGACCCGGCGGAGGATCGCTCCGTCGGGGAACTGGGCGTCTCGCTCTTCGGTTCCCTGATCCCGATCTTCGGCGGCGCCCCGCTCGACATCCTGCTCGGCATCGGACACAACCTCGGCCACGGCGCGGATCCCTGGGAAACCGTGTCGCTCGACGAGCTCACCGTCAGTAAACCGATCACCGCGGCGCACTACGCGTACAAACTCGCGCTGCACCTGATCCGTGAGGTCGGCAATGTCGTCGAGCCGTCCATCCTCGGAGACAGCCCACTGCGTCCGACCCGCCTGCTGGTGACCGTATTGGGACTGCCGATGACCTATGGGCTGGTGACCGCGCACCATGTGATCCGGTCGATGTGCCTGCGCGTCGACGACACCACCGGTAGCGGGTTGGGCGCCGAGGCGAACCGACGGAAGACAACCGACCCCACTCCGCGAGTCGGCGTGACCCGGAAACGCGAATCAACCCGGCCGTCGGCGTCGAGAACTGCGGAGCCGTCGCGAGCCACCTCCACGATTCCGCGTCCCGAAGCACCTCGATTCAGCATTCCCGGCCTGAATTGAGCGGACGAGTCCGCATTCGACGGACTTGTCGCTCTATATCCGAAGTGACTCCCGACACCGGGAATGCAGACGTCCATGAATCCGCCTCGCCTTTCGACTACCGTGGTCAGTGTGTCGAAAATACAGACAGTGACCTTTGTCGACGATCTTGACGGTCGCGAACTCGATCCCCAAGACGCACAGACGGTTTCGTGGTCGTGGCTCGGCGTCGACTACGAACTAGACGTGTCCTCGACCAATCTCGACAAGATCGAGCAGGGGAAAGTGACCGTCGCGAAATTGCTCAAGGCGTCGACCCGAGTCGGTGGGCGTCGGCGGTCACCATCCGCACGAACGAAGACCAATTCCGGCGGGGCCGGTTCGTCGGTGAATGCCTCAATTCGGGAATGGGCGGCCGACAACGGTTACGAGGTCTCCGCTCGCGGCCGGATTCCGAACGACATTGTCGAGGCGTACAACGCCGCCCACTGATCCAGTCGACGACTGCCTGATCGATCGCCAGAGTCCGATACCGCGGACTCTGGCGATCCGCCTTTTGGCCGGCCGTCACGTACACCCCGATCGCGCTGCGCCGCAGACGATTCGGTACACACGACGGACACTCACTGCCGGGGCGTCGAATCAAGACGCTGGGCCGGCCCCGTCGCACGAGCAGCATCTTCCGCAACATTCACGCTGTCAATGGACTCATTTGATAAGCTGATGCGCACGAACGGTGTGCCACCGGCGTGCGGAGCAGTTCACCGTCGGAGGCCACCCCGAGGGGGCAGGACAATCGGATGAGCACAACGGAGAACGAGCCGGTCGACCACGACGGCGCTGACAGTGAGGCCCCGGACGAGGTCGCCGTGGCGGCCCGGGTCAGGGTCACACTCGACGACGGTTCGACCAGGGAGGGCGAGGTCGTCGACGACTTCGCGGACCTGGCCGGCGACGCCACCATCGAAACCCGCATCGACGACGAGCGCACCGCGCGCCTACGCCGCTGGGCGATCTCGACCGACGATCACGACATCGTCTTCGCCGACGACGACGCGGTCGAGGTCATCTCGGCCCAGATGTGACTCAGAGGGGCGCGAGCCTGATCATTCGACGGTCCGACGAGAAGATCCACCCGTCGCCGTAGGGCTCGAGTGCTGTGCCGGTGACGAACGCATCCGGGTCGGAATCGATGGCGAGGAACGGTGCCGTCCACGCGATCTCGCCGGTGGTCACGTCGACAGCGGTGAGGATGACGCCATCACTGCCGGCCAACAGACGGTCGCGGTAGCCATCTGGGTTCACGCCGGCGGAAGCATCGTCGCGCCACGCTCGGTGCCACAAACGTTCACCGGTTCTGAGGTCGACACCACCGTCGCTGCGGGCGGTGCTGTCCGTCACGTACACAACGCCGCCGGCGACCGCTGTCACGGCTCCGGTTGCGTTGGTGTCGCGCGATATGAGGTCGCTGTTCGTCCACAATCGGTCGCCGGTGGCGCGGTCGTAGGCCGAGTCGCCGAGTAGGACGGGGTCGGAGTCGGTCGTGGACTCGTACCCCGGCCGTTGGACGGTGGGATTCGAGTTCGACGCGACCACCTTCCCGTCCGGCCCCCTGAGCAGTTGCTCGGACGCATTGCCGGCCGACTCGCAGCCGGTGTCGGCGTGGACGAGGAACCCGCCCGGCAGCAGCGACGAGGTTCCGACGCATTGTGTTCCGTTACTCCACAATTCGGCGCCCGATTCGGCATCGAACAGGGCGAGGTCGCCACCGGTGCGCACGAGCCCGACACCATCGATCACGGTGAGCGCCTCGCTGCTGTACACCTCCTCATAGGAGGCACCGACGTCGAATTGGCGGGTCCAGTGGGCTGACACGTCGTCGAAGGTCCCCGAGTGGACTCGCACGTCGTTCTCCTCGACGCTGCCCTCGGCGACGTACAGGACATCAGACGTGGTCGCGATGGCGAAGATGCTCTCGGACACCGTGCGTCGTGTCGAGTCACCCGAGTCGATGTCGTAGCTGACGAGTTCGTGGCCCTTCTGAAGGGCGTGGCAGTAGATCTTGCCGTGGAGCGGAACGTCACTGCAGCTGACGAGATCGTGCGCCGGGGCCTGCCAGCGCACCTCTCCGCTTCTCGCGTCGATGCCGATCATCACGGGATCGCCGAGTGTCGTTCCCTCGTTCGGGGTACCGACGATGGTGACCAGCGTGTCGCCTGCCCGGATCATCCCGGGCTCGCCGACCGTGAACGCAGTACCCTCGCGCGGGTCGGCGAAGGCCGCGAAGGGACGACCCAACCGGTCGGCAGGATCGAGCGACCACGCCAGACCCGGTGTCGCCGCGGTGGTTCCGGTGATCTTCTTGACCGTCGTCGGAACACGGTCCACCCACACCACAGTCGCCGCGGAGACCGTCACGACCGCGGCCACCGCGGCGGCGACCAGTGTCCACCTACTCCGGGCCGGCATCGTCAGAGCTCCAATCCTGGTGTCAACGCGATGTTCTCGAGCTCGTTCACCGACAGCGGCTCGGTCGGCGAGGCTGCCGTGGAACTGGCCGAGACGCGGGTGCCCGTCGGGCGGGTCACCACCACGGAATGGGTCGTCTCTCGGATCTGATCCCGTGGGTCGGTCGTCGACGACCTCGACTGCCACATGACGTCGGTCTGCACCAGGGTCCCATCGGGAAGGGCTCGCAGCGTCTTCGGGCTACCCCGGCCCGGAACCGGGCGTTCTGCGGACGGCCTCGGCTGGCCACCGATGATCGTGATGTCTATGGCCACACCATCCCCGAGATCCGCGACACCGGTGCACAGCATGCCCTCCGCGGGCGAACCCACCGGCACCATGGGCGCCAACCGCGCGCCGCCGAGATCGACGGTGGCGAGAACCGCGTCGAGTTCGCGTGCCTCCTCACGCGTCACCGGGGTGCCCTTGTACGACTCGAAAGGGCTCTCACAGTGTTCGATCGGCGTCGGCGTACCCGGGGCAACCGGGGTGCTGACACGAAGCCCCGGGTCGTCGACGATGCGCACCAGGTCGTCGATGGACAACGGCACCGAGCCGCTGCGGTCTTGCTGGTTCGCACCGGTCGCGTCACTGGCCCGCGCGGCGATCCAGGATCCGTCGGCCACGTAGGCGCGGGCCGTCCTGCTGAGGGTGCGAACGCCGTCCACTTCCTGCCAAGTGTCGTGGACGTCGACCACCACGCCGTCGCGCAGAGTGCGGCGTTCATCGAGTTGCCCTGCCACACAGGGCGGAATCGGTAGCGACGAGCGTTGTACATCGACAGACACCGAGCCCCTCGCATCTCCGTTGAGCAGCTCACCCCCGGCGTACGTCGACCCGCCGGGCTCCGGGGCCGGGGCCTTGAAAGACGTGATCGGTTGGAAGATGAACGATTGCCGCGGGCTCGCGAAGGCGATTTCGGCCCGGGCCGGGAGCGCTCTCGCCAGCGCGGTGGACATCGCGGTCGCCTTCGGTCCGTTGAACCACGGGAACTCCGGATTGTCGTATGTCGGCGGCGGCCCCATTCCGGTGAACGCGGTGTAGCCCGACTCCTCGGGCACCTCCACGATGTCGCATCCGGGGATCGGTGCTTTCGGGTCGACCGGCTCGTCGACCACCGTCGGTGCCTCGGTGGCAGCGGGAGCGGACTGCTCGGTCCCGGACGAGGCCGGCGGCGGTGTCGTCGTGAGTTCGGGATCGGGTGACGGCAGCACTAGCCCGACCACCACGAACGCGAGAGCGACGATCGACACCAGCACCAGCGCAGTGGTCCAGGTCCGCGTCGACGGCGACGAACTCGTGTCGTCCAGCATCTCTGCCGACCCCGCTTCCGTCGACGGACGCGTCACGCCGGACCGCGCCGAACACAATTCAGAGTGCGCGAGGGGGGACTTGAACCCCCACGTCCTGAGACACTGGAACCTAAATCCAGCGCGTCTGCCAATTCCGCCACTCGCGCGTGGGCGCGACGCCCCAGGAAGGCGGGGAGTCACGCAGTGTAACGGCGACCACCCTACCGGCCGCGTTCTGATCATCGCAGGCCAGGTACCGTCGTAGGCATGTCCTCCACCCGTCGCCGCGCCCACCGGCCCGCGCTCACGGTGCTCGCCGTCTCCGCCGCCGTGGTGTGCCTGGCGCTTGCGTGGTGGCAGTGGTCGCGGTACGAGTCGGCGTCTGGTTCCGGATTGAACCTCGGTTACGCCCTGCAGTGGCCGGCGTTCGCGGCGGCGGTGATCTACGCCTACCGAAAGTTCGTCATCCTGGAGAGCGATCCCGACGAGGCACGCAGGGTCGGCGCCGGAAAGTCCACGGACCAGATCCCCGAGGGAATCCTCCCCGAACGTCCGACGACTCCCAGTGCGTCGTCGCTGACCTCGTCGGACCCCGCGAACGACGTCGCCCTCGCCGAGTACAACCGCTATCTGGCCGAGCTCCGCGACGCCGACGCCCGTCCGACCGACACGAAACCCGCACCCTCATCGAAAGGCCAGCAGTGACCGAGACCGATTCCACCGCCCCCGCCCTCGCCGCCCCGGTGGAGAAGGTCCGCGGCGCGTTGTTGCGGTATCGCGTCCTCGCCTGGATCACCGGCGTGTGGTTGCTGCTGCTCGTCGTCGAGCTCGTGCTGACGTACGGCTTCGACAATCACGCACTCGACTTCGTGCCGTTCGTGCACGGCTGGGTCTACTTCGTCTACCTGATCATGGCCATCGACCTGGCGATCAAGGTGCGCTGGAGTGTGGGCAAGACCGTCATCACCGCCATCGCCGGCACGATTCCCTTCCTGTCCTTCTGGTTCGAGCACAAGCGCACCCAGGAAGTGAAGGCGCAGTTCAACCTCTGATCAGGTCACGCTGGACGTCCGTTCACCCGGGTCCGGCTCACTGGACTCCGTGCGGATCGTCCAGCTCGCGAACTTCTACGGCGGACGCTCCGGCGGTCTGCGCACCGCGGTGGACCGCTGGGGCGCCGGCTACGTGGAGGCAGGTCACGACGTCGTCCTGATCGTCCCCGGCGCCGACCCCGGCGAGGAGGCACTTCCCTCCGGTGTCACCCGGATCACCGTCGCAGCACCACGCATCCCGGCCTCGGGCGGCTACCGCCTGGCGTCTGCGCGTCGCGTCGCCGACGTCCTCGCCCATCTCCACCCCGACGCCCTCGAGGTCTCTGACCGCCTGACCCTCCGCGGTTTCGGCCGGTGGGCGCGCGCCCGGGACATCCATTCGACGATGGTGTCCCACGAGCGCCTCGACCGCCTACTCGGTCAGATCATGCCCGGCCCGACGGCGCGGGCGCTCGCCGATCGAGCCAACGCGGCCACCGCCCGCGACTACGACACCGTCGTCTGCACCACCGACTTCGCCGCCGCGGAGTTCGATCGCGTCGCGGCGCCCAACGTCGTCCGTGCTCCGCTGGGTGTCGACCTCGACGTCTTCGACCCGCGGCACCTCGATCCCAATCTGGGCGAGCAATGGTCCGACGGCACCGGCGCGCTCATCGCCCACTGCGGACGCCTCTCGGTGGAGAAGCGCGCCGACCGAAGCATCGCGGCACTCAACAGGCTCCACCGTTCCGGGACGCCCGCACATCTGGTGGTCGCGGGCGACGGGCCGATGCGAGGCCCGCTGCAACACCTGGCGCGCGGACTACCGGTGACGTTTCTGGGGCACCTCACGGACCGGCGGCAGGTCGCCGCACTCCTCGCGAGCGCCGACCTCTCGCTCTCCCCCGGGCCGCACGAGACGTTCTGCCTCTCCGCGCTGGAATCACTGGCCGCCGGTACACCGGTCATCGGATCGCGCTCGTCGGCCGTCGCGAGCCTCGTCGACGACACGTGCGGCGCTGCTGCCGAGGATTCCGGGTCGGGTTTCGCCAGCGCGATCCGGCAGGTGCTCAGCCTCCCTCGGCTCGATCGCGAACGAGCGGCCCGGCACCGGGCCACCCAGTACCGCTGGCCCGATTCGGTCGCGCGGATGCTGGGTGTCCACGCCGGCAGCTGATCACCCTCGCACCTCTCCCGTGCACGGTCGATGAATGTCGACGCGCTCTCGACGGGATCGGACGCACGGTCGACGGACCGGGCGAGACCGCCGGGACCCTCGGATTCCCTCGGGGATTGAAACTATACCGTCTGGACGGTACAGTTATAGATGACGTCAGGAGACCCCCGGAATCGATCAGAAGGAGGACGACATGGGACGCACATCCGGACGCACCGCCGCCGATACGCGACGGTCCATCCTCGACGCCGCGGCCCGTCTCGTCGCGCGCCAGGGTGCCGCGGTATCGGTGTCCGAGATCGCCGCCGCGGCCGGGGTGTCGAAGGGCGGGTTGCTCTATCACTTTCCCGCCAAAGACGGACTGCTCGAAGAACTCGCCGCCGACCTGATGGCCAAGTTCCGGGCCGAGGTCGAACGAGTCGCCGGCGAGGAGGCCGAGACACCGGGACGACTCACCAGGGCCTACATCCGGGTGAGTTTCGCCGACGCCCGGGACTCCGCCGGCCTGCGCGACCAGATCGCTTTGGCCGCGAGCCTGATGTACGAACCGGGCCCGGCCGAACTCGCCCAGCAGGACGCCGATCACTGGCGAACCACGCTGGCCGACGACGGCCTCGACCCGGCGATCACACGACTCATCATCGCGGCCGCCGATGGCTCGAACACCGCCCCGCTCTGGGGAGCGGTCCTCGACGACGGCGACCGGGCCGCACTCGAAGCAGACCTCATCGCACTCACCCACGGCTCGGGTCCGGTCGCCCCCAACCCGACAACCACACTCGACAACACCTACGAAAAGAAGGGATCATGACCGACATCACTTATCGCCCATACCGTTCCACCGACGCCGAGGACGTCAAGAAGATCATCGACGAGGCGTTCTTCATCCACCGGTACGTCCGCGGTCGTCGCGTTCTCGACAGCGCACTCGAGGTCTATCTGCGTGAGCAACTGGTGGCGAGCACCTGGAGCCGCGTCGCCGAGAAGGACGGTCACGTGGTCGGGATCATCCTGGGACGGGTCGACGGTGAGCCACACCTGCCCGAGCGGGCGAAGAACAGGGCACTGCTCTGGGCGCACACCGCCCGAGCCGCCGTTCTCGGACTGCCCCAGCTGAAGTCGCTGCGCGGCTTCTTCGCGTACGAATCGGTAGCCCACCGGCTCGGCGCCCGCACCGGCAGGCCGCTCGACGACGAACTGACCCTCTTCGCCGTCGCCTCCACCACCCGGGGACACGGTGTCGGAGCCGCACTCTACCGAGCGTTCCTGGACCATCTCCGAGGCCGCGGCCGCTCGGACTTCCATCTGTACACGGACTCGCTGTGCACATTCGGATTCTATGAGCGACAAGGGATGTCGCGTGCCGGCGCCGACGACATGAACATCCTGCTCGACGGCCGGCCCCATACGTTGGGCGTCTACATGTACACCGGCACGGCGAGCTGATCTCGTCCGCGCGTCGACGCGACGGGCGTCAGCCCGCGAGCGCGCGCAGCGCCGGGACCAACTGCGCCAGCGCTTTTCCGCGGTGACTCAGCCTGTCCTTCTCCGCCGGCGACAATTCCGCCGCGGACCGGCCGGCGGCGATCTCGTCCTCGGGGGCGAACAGCGGGTCGTAGCCGAATCCGTGCGGCCCGCGTTCTTCCCGCAGGACGCGTCCACGCCACTCGCCGCGCACCACCGTCTCGGTCCCGTCCGGCAGCACGAGGGCGCACGCCGACACGAACGCCGCGCCACGGCGTTCGTCCGGGGTGTCCGACAACTGGGCCAGCAGGAGCGCGTTGTTGGCCGGGTCGTCGCCGTGCCGGCCCGACCAGCGCGCCGACAGCACGCCCGGCATTCCGTTCAGGGCATCGACCGCGATACCGGAATCATCGGCGAGACAGGGCAATCCGGTCGCTCGAGCACCTGCGTGAGCCTTGATCAGCGCGTTGTCCTCGAAGGTGGCGCCGGTCTCGGGCTCCTCCGGGTAGTCGGGCACCGCGTCGAGGCCGACGATCTCGACCCCGGTGATGCCCGCGGCATCGACGACGCGCTGGAGTTCGGCGAGCTTCTTGGCATTGCGGCTCGCCAGGAGCACCGAGGACATCAGGCCCGTCCGGGGAGTTCGCCCGGGTACGGTTCGGCGAGCACCGCGCGCTGAGCCTCGAACAGCTTCTCCGTACCGACGGCGGCGACGTCGAGCAGCGCATCGAGCGTCGAACGCGGGAAGGTCGCTCCCTCGCCGGTGCCCTGCACCTCGACGAGGGTGCCGGCATCGGTGGCCACGACGTTCATGTCCACCTCGGCCCGCGAATCCTCCTCGTAGGGAAGGTCGAGTCGGACACGGCCGTCGACGACACCGACGCTCACCGCGGCGATCGCGCACGAAAGAGGTTGCGGGTCGGACAGTTTGCCCGCCGCGCGCAGGTAGGTGACCGCATCTGCCAGCGCGACATAGGCGCCGGTGATGGCCGCGGTGCGGGTACCGCCGTCGGCCTGCAGGACGTCGCAGTCGAGGGCGATGGTGTTCTCGCCCAGCGCGCCGAGATCGATGCACGCGCGCAGCGAGCGACCGATCAACCGACTGATCTCGTGGGTGCGTCCGCCGACCCGCCCCTTGACCGACTCACGCGACGACCGATCGTGGGTGGCGGCCGGCAGCATCGCGTACTCCGCGGTCAGCCACCCGAGCCCGGAACCACGACGCCAGGGCGGTACGCCGTCGGTGACACTCGCGGTGCACATCACCCGGGTCTTGCCGAACTCCACCAGGACCGAACCCGCCGGGTGGCTGGTGAACCCGCGGGTGAACGTGATGGGACGGAGTTCGTCGTCGGCTCTGCCGTCAGCTCGTGTGGTCACGGGTCTCACTGTAACGACCGGCGCGCGCACGATATCTAGGTGAGGTCGATGACCTGTCCCTGGCTGACGAGCTCGGTCGGGCCGGAGAACGTACTGCGGGCCTCGGCGAGGATCTCCGCGGAATCCGACCACGGCGCGACGTGGGTGATGGCGAGCGCACGGACGTTGGCCTTGGTCGCGGCCTCCCCCGCCTCGATCCCCGACATGTGCAGATCCGGTGGGCGTTCCGACGGCGCGTGTGTCCACGACGCCTCACACAGGAACAGGTCCGCGTCGGCCGCGAGATCGATGAGTTCGTCGCAGGGCGCCGTGTCCCCGCTGTAGGCGATGACCTGCCCCTCGGGTCCGGTGATCCGCAAGCCGAAGGTGTCGGGCGGGTGGTTGACGTTCATCGCCCGGATCCGCATCCCGCCCAGCGTGATCTCCTGATCGTCGCTCCATTCGTGGACGTCGAACGTGTCGGTGATGTCGTCGAGCTGGCCGGGGAACTCCGATGACCCGTAGCCGATCCGCAGCGCGGTGCCGTGCGGCCCGTACAACGGTGCCCGCCGGCTGGCCGGCTCGGGCGCGTACCGCCGCCAGACGAGCATCGCGGGGAGATCGAGACAGTGATCGGCGTGGAGGTGGCTGAGGACGACGGCGACGTTGCTGGGGTCGGCAACGCGCTGCAGCTCACCGAAGACTCCCGGGCCGCAGTCCACCAGTACCGGTTGTTCACCGGGAACGGAGAGCAGATAACCGGAGCACGCGGCGCCCGGCCCGCCCACACTGCCCGAGCACCCGAGGACCGTGAGACGCATAGGCCCCACTGTGCCACGATTCCGCGCCCGGGCGTCGGCATACGGGTCACAACTGCGCGGCGAAGCGCGGTGGGTACCTCAGACGTGCTGCACGGCTCCGATGACCGGACCGAGGAATCGGTTCGAGAGCTTCGCGAAGAGGTCCGGATCGCCCGTCGCCTGGAAGACGCGGGTCGCGTCGCGGCCCGTGTGCGGATGCAGAAGGTCGGCCTCGGTGAGGACCCGGAAGAGGTCCTTCGCGGTTTCCTCCGCGCTCGACACCAGGGTCACCTCGTCGCCCATCGCGAGCTGGATGACCCCCGACAGCAACGGATAGTGCGTGCAGCCGAGAACCACGGTGTCCACCCCGGCCTGCTGCAGTGGCTCCAGGTATCCCTGGGCGAGCCCGAGGATCTGCCGGCCGCTGGTGATCCCGCGTTCGACGAAGTCGACGAATCGCGGACACGGCACCGCGGTGATCACGGCGTCCCGCGCCGCCGCGAATGAATCCTGGTACGCCCGTGAGGAGATCGTGGCCTCGGTGCCGAGGACGCCGATCCGGCCCGTCTTGGTGGCGACCACCGCACGACGCACCGCGGGCAGCACGACTTCGATGACCGGGATGGGCGCGTACCGCTCGCGAGCATCGCGCAGGCAGGCGGCCGACGCGGTGTTGCAGGCGATGACGATGGCCTTCACCCCTCGATCGGCGAGATCGTCCCCGATCGCGAGGGCGTGCCGGCGGATCTCCGGGATGGTCAGAGGTCCGTACGGCCCGTTGGCCGTGTCGCCGATGTAGACGATGTCCTCGTCCGGCAGCAGGTCGATGATGGCGCGTGCCACCGTCAGCCCGCCGACGCCCGAATCGAAGATACCGATGGGTGCGTCCTGGCCGCCCGCCGCGATTATGGCGCCACCCCCGGGTTGGTGGCCGCCGGCTTGCGCCGATCGCGAGCCGCCAGCGCCCACGCCGCGAACACACCGGCGATCGCGCCGAACAAGTGGGCCTGCCAGGAGACCAGCGGATCCGAGGGCAGGACGCCCCAGAGGATCGATCCGTACACCAGGAACAGCACGAGGCCGCCGAGGATCTGCCACAGATCGCGGTTGAACAGACCGCGGACGATGAGGAAGGTGAGCCAGCCGAACACGATGCCCGACGCCCCGACGGTCACCGAGTACGGCGCGGCGAACAGCCAGACGCCGACCCCCGACACCACCCAGGTGATGCCGGTGACGATCAGGAACCGCTGCGTCATGAGCACGAGGAAACACAACACCGCGCCGGGCATCAGGTTGGCGAACAGGTGCTGCCAGTCGCCGTGGAGGAACGGCGCCCACACGATGCCGTCCAGTCCGTCGACCTGTCGTGGTTCGATGCCGTTCTGGTCGAGATCGACGCTCGTCGCCACGTCGATCGCCTCGATCACGAACAGCACCGCGACGATGCAGGCGGTGATGATCGCCGATCGCAACCACAGCGGGCGGGTGCGCCGGGTGGGCTGCTGCCCGACCGGCGGGGTGTACGAGCTCATGGCCTGGTGGTTCCTCGGGTAGCGGAGTTCCTCGGTAGCGGGATCATGCCCAGAGCTGGCCGTCGAGTGCCTGCTCCGCGTCGTCGAGACTACCTTCGTAGGCCCCGGTCGACAGATACTTCCATCCCGCGTCGGGGACGACGAACCCGATGTCGGCACGGGTACCCGCTTTCAGGGCGCGACGGCCGATGCCACGCGCCGCCTGCAGGATCGCTCCGGTGGAGATCCCCGCGAAGATGCCCTCGAGATCGATCAGTTCGCGGACGCGCGCGACCGCGTCGACGCCGGTCACCGAGAAACGCCGGGTCAGCACCGAGTCGTCGTAGAGCTCGGGGATGAACCCCTCGTCGATGTTGCGCAGACCGTAGACCTCGTCGCCGTACCGCGGTTCGGCGGCGACGATCTCGATGTCGGGATTGCGTTCGCGGAGGAACCGCCCGACGCCCATCAGGGTGCCGGTCGTCCCGAGACCGGCCACGAAGTGCGTGATCTCGGGCAGATCCGCGAACAGCTCGGGTCCGGTGCCCTCGTAGTGCGCCGCGACGTTCGCCGCATTGCCGTACTGGTACAGCATCACCCAGTCGGGGTTCGCCGCGGCCAGTTCCTTGGCCACGGCGACCGCGGTGTTGGACCCGCCCGCCGCGGGCGAGGAGATGACCTGGGCCCCGAACATCCGCAACAGCGAACGGCGTTCCTCCGAGGTGTTCTCCGGCATCACGCAGATCAGCTCGTAGCCTTTGAGTTTCGCCGCCATCGCGAGCGAGATGCCGGTGTTGCCGCTGGTCGGCTCGAGAATGGTCGACCCCGCCTGCAGCAACCCGTCCCGTTCGGCCTGCTCGATCATGCGCAGGGCGGGACGGTCTTTGATCGACCCGGTGGGGTTACGGTCCTCGAGCTTGGCCCAGAGGCGGACGTGCGGGCCGTCGTCGGAGTCGTGCCAGCGCGGCGAGAGCCGCTGCAGACCGATGAGCGGCGTGTTGCCGACCGAGTCGATCAGGGAGTCATAACGTGCCACGCTCAGCCGCCGGCGACCGCGGGCAGGATGGTCACCTCGTCGCCGTCGTCAATCGGGGTGTCCAGGCCGCCGGAGAAGCGCACGTCCTCGTCGTTGACGTAGATGTTGACGAAGCGGTGCAGCTTGGCGATGCCGTTCTCGTCGGGCGCGACGAGACGTTCCTTCAGGCCGGCGTTGCCCGAATCGAGGTCGTCGATCAGCGCGGCCAGCGTCGAACCCGACCCCTCGACGCGCTTCTCCCCGCCGGTGTGGGTGCGCAGGATCGTCGGGATGGATACGGTGACAGACATTCTCAGCTCCTGATCTCGATCTCTTCTTCGGTGACCGCACCATCGACGATGCGATAGCTACGGATCTCGGTGGTCTCCGGATCGCGTGTGGACACCAGCACGTAATGCGCGCCGGGCTCTCCCGCGTAGGAGATGTCGGTGCGGCTCGGATACGCCTCGGTGGCGGTGTGCGAGTGGTAGATGACCACCGGCTCCTCGTCGCGGCGGTCCATCTCGCGCCAGACGGCGAGCTGTTCGGCCGAGTCGAAGCGGTAGAACGTCGGCGATCGCTCGGCGTTGACCATCGCGATGAAGCGCTGCGGGTCGTCGGACCCCTCGGGACCGGCGATCACCCCACACGCCTCGTCGGGATGGTCGGCGCGTGCGTGCGCGACCATGGCGTCGACCAGCTCCTGCCCGATCGTGAGCATCGGTGTCCCGTTCTCCTGTCCAGACGTGTATGCACCCCGAGGTCATTTTCGAAGGTCTCCTCGCGGGTGTCCCCATTGTGGCGGATCTCGCCGACGTGCAACGTCGGCGTCGCGGCACCTATTCCGCCACGAGGTCCCTCCACCTCGACGCGCGGGGCTGCATGAGCGGATCGGCCGTCATCCGACGAGACGTCATTCGGCAGCCGTACGTACCCCCGATCCGACGCGAGACGCCGCTAGTGTTTCGTCCCAACGGCACCGGGGGTGTATCGAAAAGTCAACGGAGGAGGCACTTCTCATGCAACGAGCCCAACGGGTGGCCGCGGCCGCACTGTCGACGGGGATCGTCGCCGCGATCGTTCTGACCGGATGTTCCACCTCCCAGACGGGTTCGCCGACCGCGACCAGCGCGTCGGCCTCGACCACGGTGATCGTCGACCCGGCGGCCCAGCTCGCCGCCGCGGCCACGAACACCGAGGCCCTGACCGGCGCCCACCTCGACCTCGTGGTCGACGGCACGGTCCCGAACCTGAACGCGAAGAAGGTCACCGCGGATCTGGTGACCACCCCGGCGGACGCCGCCAAGGGTGAGGCCACCGTGGTCTTCGGCACCAAGGACCCACAGGAGGCCTCGGCCCCGTTCGTCTACGTCGACGGAGTGCTCTATGCCGACATCGCCGGGGACGGATACCTGAGCTACGGGGACGGGAAGTCCATCTACGACGTCTCGGTGTTCCTCGACCCGGAGAACGGCCTGGCCAACGTGCTGAGCGAATTCCAGAACCCGACCAAGGTCGGCTCGGAGACCGTCGACGGCGTGGAGACGGCACAGATCAACGGCACCGTGCCGGCGGGTGCCCTCGCCGCGCTGACCGGCGCGCGTCAGGTCGTCGGGCCGCAGGACGCGCCGGTTCCGACCACTGTCTGGCTGACCACCGGGACCAACCAGCTCGCCCGGCTCGTCTTCAGCCCGAACCCCGCGGACCCGGACACCACGATCACCGTCGACCTGACCAAGTGGAACGAGACCGTCGACGTGGAGAAGCCCGACGTGATCCAGACGCCGACCGAGACCCCCTCCGGCACCCCGACTCCCGGCCAGCCCACCCGTGAACCGGCCGGAGGTTAGAACGCCATGCCCACCTCTGCCACTGCACACCGAGGAGCTTCCGTGAGATCCACCCGCCCGGGCCTGACCCGACGTGTCACCGTGTTCGCCGCCTCCGTGGCGGCGACTGCCTCCGCCCTCGTCGGCACCGCGGTCGCCGACCCGGCTCCGGCGCACGCGTACTACGACTATTACGGCGCGCTGGCGCTGTCGCCGTCGACCGGTTCGGTCGGCCGCGCCCTCGACTACGGGTCGTACGCCGCGGCCTCCGCCGCCGCGACGCGGGTCTGCCCGGCCGACGACTGCCGCGTCGTCGCGCAGTTCGTCAACGGGTGCGGCGCGATCGCGTCGTCGCCGAGTTACTGGGGATACGGCACGGGATCACGGCTCTACACCGCCCAGGCCAACGCGCTCTACTACGCGGGCGGCGGCTCGATCTACTACTGGGGCTGCACCAGCGGGCACGGCTGAGGGCGTCGGAGCCCGGCCCGCGGAGCGGTCATCGGAACGCCGACGGCGCCGCCTGCGCGTAGGTGGGGATCGATGCGATCGGTTCCGCCGCGAGGACCGCGTCGACGATCGCCCGCTGGACGACGTCGGCCGCGACCCGGCACACCTCGGCGACCACCGCGACGTCGGCGTGCATGCCCGCGGGCGCCGGCACGGGCGTCGCCGGCCGGACCGCGCCGGTCGCGATGCCGAAGACCGTGTCTCCGTCCAGCGGCGAGTGCGCCGGCCGGATCGCGCGCCCGAGACCGTCGTGCCCGGCCATCGCCAACCGCTTGGTCATCGGGGCGTCGAGGACGGCGTCGGTCGCCACGACACCGATCGTCGTGTTGAGCACGGTCTGCTTCGCGGCAAGGTCGGCGAGCCGGTCGAGGTCGGTGGCCGACGGACGGGACAATCCGAGATCGGCGAGTTCGGCCTCGCCCAGATCCCACGGCAACCCGGTCTGCGGGTCGATGACCGCACCGACCGGATTGGCGACCATCAGTGCACCGACGGTGATCCCGGCCGCGGGGCCGGCGTCGATCGTCACCGATGCCGTCCCGACCCCGCCCTTGAGCGCGCCGGCCCGGGCACCGACACCTGCGCCGACGCATCCGACGGCGAACTCGGTGTGCGCCGACCGGACCGCCTCCGCTCCGAAGTCCGCGTCAGGCCTGTGATCCCACGCACCCACCGGCAGGTCGAAGATCACCGCGGCGGGGACGATGGGCACCACATGGCCCCGATCGTCGAGCGGTAGGCCCACACCGTCGGCCTCGAGCGCGCGCATGACGCCGTCGGCGGCGGCCAGCCCGTAGGCGCTCCCCCCGCCGAGCACGATCGCGTGCGCGGTCTGCACCGTGTTCGACGGGTCGAGCAGGTCGGTCTCGCGCGTACCGGGACCGCCGCCGCGGACGTCCACCGCGGCGATCGCGCCCGGTGCCGACACCCGCACGACCGTGGTGCCGGTGGCCCATCCGTGGCCGTCGGGCGCCGCTGGGGACCCGGCCACCCGCGCATCGTCGTCGACGCGATGCGCATGCCCCACGGAGATGCCTGCGATGTCGGTGATGCGGTTGCCGGCGCGGGCCGGTCGACCGGGTGTGCTCACAGAACTCCTGACGTCGATGCGGACACAGACCTCGAACTCCCTGGACGTCGGTTCACATCAGCGCTTCGACGAGCAGATCCTGCATCACCGTGAGCCAGTGGTAGACGTCGAGATGCGCGGCGTGCGGGTGATCCGGCGGCAGCTGGTCGGGGGTGTCCTCGGAGATGCCGAGCATCGCGCCGAGCGCGAGCCGGACGTCGTTGAGCGCGGTGAGCCAGGCCGCGGCCTCTTCGGGCGTGAGGACGAGGTCCCCGCCACCCGCCGGGAGCGTGTCGAGCAGCACCCGGGCCGCACCGAGCTTGGCGTCGATGATCTGCGGCTCGTGCACGCTGCGCAGCGCCGAGTTCAGTTTTCCGTTGACGACCTCGGCGGAGAGCTCGTCGTCCTGGTCGGGGCGATGGAAGTCCGGGAGGAGGCGCCCGAGGGTGACGTCGTCGGGTGCCTCCGAGTGACCGACACTGATGCCGGTGAGCGTCGCCAGGTCGTCGTGGGGCGCGGAATCGGCCCGCTCGGTGAGCAGTTCGCACATCGAGGTGACCATGGATGCGAGCAGTTCTGCTTCGTGCGCGTCGAGCTGCGATGCGATCCGCATCGTGTCGCCGCGCCCTTTGCGTTTCCAGGTGCGCACGCGTTCAGTGTGCCCGGAGTGTGCGCGAAGCGGACCGGCCGGTCACGAATCCCGCTGCATCGTGGCCCACAGACCGGCGGCGTGCAGCTTCGCGACGTCGGCCTCGACCTTGTCGCGGTCGCCGGAGGACACGACGGCCCGGCCCTCGGTGTGGACCTGCATCATCAGTTCATTGGCCCGGGACTCGGAATAGCCGAAGATCTTCTGGAAGACGAAGGTGACGTACCGCATCAGGTTGACCGGGTCGTCCCACACGATCGTCATCCAGGGCTTGTCGAGTCCCGCCGCGCCGTCGGCGACCTCTGGTTCGGCAACCGCCGTACCGCCGGGGGTAGCCTCGTGCGCACGAGTTTCGTCAGGCGCCATAGGGACAGGGTAAGCGATTGTGAGCATCGACAACACCGCGCTGCTGACCGATCAGTACGAACTGACGATGGTCGCGGCAGCGCTTCGCCACCCGGTTGCGCACCGCCAGTGCGTATTCGAGGTCTTCGCGCGCCGCCTCCCGGACGGTCGGCGCTACGGCGTCGTGGCCGGGACCGGCCGCGTCCTCGACGAGCTCGCGGCGTTCCGGTTCGGCGACGAGGAGATCGCCGTCGTCGAACGATTCCTCGATCCCGACACGGTGGCCTGGCTGCGGGACTATCGGTTCTCCGGTGACATCGACGGCTACCGCGAGGGCGAGCTCTACTTCCCCGGGTCGCCGATCCTCACCGTCCGAGCGACGTTTGCCGAGGCGGTCCTGCTCGAGACCCTGATCCTGTCGATCCTCAACCACGACAGTGCGATCGCCTCGGCCGCGGCGCGCATGGTCAGCGCCGCCGGGTCGCGGCCGATCATCGAGATGGGATCGCGGCGCACCCATGAGCGCGCGGCCGTCGCCAGCGCGCGTGCCGCCTACATCGCGGGCGTCGCCGCCACCTCGAATCTGGAGGCGGCGCGCCGCTTCGGCGTGCCCAGCGCCGGCACCGCCGCCCACGCGTTCACCCTCGGCTTCACCGGACCCGACGGCCCGGATGAGAAGGCCGCGTTCGCCGCACAGATCGAGGCGCTCGGCGTCGGCACCACACTGCTGGTCGACACCTACGACATCACCCAGGGCGTGCGCAACGCCATCGAGGTGGCCGGGCCCGGGCTCGGTGCCGTGCGCATCGACTCCGGCGACCTCGGTGTGCTCGCCCGACAGGTACGCGCACAGCTCGACGACCTCGGTGCGACGGAGACCAAGATCGTGGTCTCCGGCGATCTGGACGAGTACGCGATCGCCTCGCTCCGCGCCGAGCCCGTCGACACCTACGGTGTCGGGACCTCGCTGGTCACCGGTAGCGGGGCTCCGACGGCGGGGATGGTCTACAAGCTCGTCGAGGTCGACGGTCTGCCGGTGGCCAAACGGGCGAGCCACAAGGAGTCACGCGGCGGGGCCAAATCGGCCGTGCGTGCGGCCCGATCGAGCGGCACGATCGTCGAGGAGATCGTCTATCGCGCCGACGGCACCCGCCCCGCGCCGAACGGGCTCGGCTTCCGGGACCTGCAGATCCCGCTCGTCCGCGGCGGCACGCCCGTCGAGGCGCTGCCGACACTCGCCGATGCCCGCGCCCATCTGGCGGCCGGCCTGGTCAGTTTGCCGTGGGAGGGTCTGGGCCTGTCCCATGGAGATCCCGCGGTGCCGACCCGCTACGAACTCGGCTGAACCGCCCCACACGCCCGGACCCGATGACCCCCGACGACAGGAGACATGGATGAGCGCCGAACGCAGCGACGGCACCCGTCCCGCCGACGCGCTGATCGTCGTCGACGTGCAGAACGACTTCTGCGAGGGCGGAGCCCTCGGGGTGAACGGGGGCGCCGCGGTGGCGCGGGCGGTCACGTCGATCCTCAACGAGTATCGGACCGTCGTAGCGACCCGCGACTACCACATCGATCCCGGTGCGCATTTCTCCGACGAACCCGACTTCGTCGACACCTGGCCGCCCCACTGCCGCGTCGGCACCGACGGGGTGGCGTTCCATCGCGAGTTCGACGCCGGCGCCGCGCACGAGGTCTTCTCCAAGGGCGAGTACAGCGCCGCGTACTCCGGCTTCGAGGGTGCGGCGGAGGACGGCTCGACCCTCGCCGCGTGGCTGCGCGAACGCAAGGTGAAGTCGGTCGACGTCGTCGGCATCGCCACCGACCACTGCGTGCGGGCGACCGCCCTCGACGCGGTCGAGGCCGGGTTCCGCACCCGGGTGCTGCTCAACTTCACCGCCGGCGTCGCGCCGGAGACGACCTCGACGGCGCTGTCGGCGTTGCGGGAGGCGGGCGTGGAACTCGTGGGCGACCTGCTCTACGACGGGTCGAGCCGGACCGGATAACCGGCCCGCCGACCTCGCGATTCTCGATCCTGGCGTCGATCGAGGGAACCGACCGGCGCCGCGACACGTCTGAGACAACACGCCCTTACCCGTACGCGAGCTCACCGCGACCACAGCAAGGACAACCGGAACCCACCTCATGCCCAACACACCCCCGGTGACCGACCTGCTCGACGCTGCGGTCACCGCACTCGGCGGCCGTCGCCGCGACGGCCAGGTCGCGATGGCCTCGGCGGTCGCGCACGCCATCGACACCGGTGAGCACCTGGCCGTCCAGGCCGGCACCGGCACCGGCAAGTCGCTGGCCTACCTCGTGCCGGCCATCCGCCACGCCGTCGAGAGCGGCCGCACCGTCGTGGTGTCCACCGCGACGATCGCGTTGCAGCGTCAGCTCATCGAGCGCGATCTCCCCCGCCTGGCCAAGGCGCTGAAGAAGCCGATCGGCCGCGAGCCCACCTTCGCGATCCTCAAAGGTCGCGGAAACTACCTGTGCCTGAACAAGATTCATTCCGGAACCGCGGAGGAACCGGACACCGAGCTGTTCGACCCGTTCGAGTTGTCGCGGACCGGCCGGGAGGTGACGCGCCTGCGAGAGTGGAGCAGCGACACCGAGACCGGTGACCGCGACGACCTGGTCCCCGGCGTGTCCGACCGGTCGTGGCGGCAGGTCAGCGTCACCGCACGCGAGTGTCTCGGCGCGGCCAACTGTTCCTACGGCGAGGACTGCTTCGCCGAGCAGTCGCGCCGCCGGTCCGGCAAGGTCGACGTCGTGGTCACCAACCACGCCCTGCTGGCCATCCACGCGACGAGCCCGGCGAACGTCCTGCCCGAGCACGACGTCGTCATCATCGACGAGGCCCACGAACTCGTCGACCGGATGACCTCGGTGGCCACCGACGAGCTGTCGGCCGCCTCGGTGGCGCTCGTCGCCCGCCGGTGCGGGAAGCTCGTCGACGAGGAGACCGCCGATGCCCTGCTCGGCGCCGGTGAGCAGCTGGGTGAGCTGCTCGACTCCGCACCGATGCGCCAGTGGACCGGCCTGCCGGCCGACGCCACCGCGGTGCTGGTCATGCTCCGCGACCGACTGTGGCAGGCCCGTACCGCCATCGGTCCCGTCCGGATGGCCGGCGCCGACGACGGTGCGGCGGCCGCCCGATCGGCCGCGCTGACCTCACTGGAGGACATGCACGACACCGTCGTGCGGATCCTGGGTGCGTTCGACGAACCCGACGAGGCCAAACGACGCGACGTCGTGTGGGCGTCGCTGGACACCTCGCGCCGCGGCGCCGAACCCCGGCCGATCCTGCACATCGCGCCACTGTCGGTCGGCGGCCTCCTGCGGGCCTCGCTGTTCGCCGACGCCACGGTCATCCTCACGTCGGCGACTCTCACCATCGGCGGCTCCTTCGACGCCCTCGCCGCGACCTGGGGACTCCCGGCGTCCGGGCGCGGGACCGACCGTCCGGTGACGGACGAGACGAACGTCTCCGACGTCACCGCGAGCGGGAAGGCGGTCCCCTCGGATTCGGGTTCGGCCCGCTGGACCGGTCTCGACGCCGGCTCGCCCTTCGACTATCCGCGGTCGGCGATCCTCTACGTCGCGCGCCACCTCCCCCGGCCCGACCGCTCGGGCATCGCGTCGCGGACGATGGACGAGATCGCCGAACTCGTGAACTCCGCCGGCGGTCGCACGCTGGGCCTGTTCTCCTCCATGCGCGCGGCCCGCGAAGCCACCGACGCGATCCGCGACCGCACCGACCATCCCGTGCTGTGTCAGGGCGACGACACCACCTCGACCCTGGTCCGGCGGTTCGCGGACGATCCCGCGACCTGCCTGTTCGGCACGCTGTCCCTGTGGCAGGGGGTCGACGTGCCCGGCCCGTCGCTGAGCCTGGTCCTGATCGACCGCATCCCCTTCCCGCGTCCCGACGACCCGTTGCTGACCGCTCGACAGCGCGCGGTCGACGCCCGCGGCGGCAACGGGTTCCTGTCGGTGGCGGCCAACCACGCCGCCCTGCTCCTCGCCCAGGGCGCCGGCCGGTTGCTGCGTTCGGTCGACGACCGCGGTGTCGTGGCGGTCCTCGACTCCCGGCTGGCGACGGCCGGTTACGGCGGCTATCTGCTCGCGTCGTTGCCACCGATGTGGCGCACCACCGATCCCGCGGTGGTCCGGTCGGCGCTCGCCCGGCTGACCGATCCCGCTCGTTCGGTGGGCTGACCTCGACCGACCCGGAGAGCACCCGACGGGGCCGACACGGCCGCGCGGTCCAGGACAAGACAATCCCGTCCGCGGGGCACTAGGTTGGGTACCGGTGATACCAACGAAGGCGAGACCGACAGCGCACCCCGGCCAGTCACGGGAGCTGACGACAGGAGGCTCCACGTGATCGGGCGCATGGGTATCGACGACATCGCACCCCTGGTGTCGGCGGGCCAGCAGCCAGCCAAAGCCGTTGTGGGAGAGTACTTCCCGGTCAGCACCACGGCCTGGCGCGAGGGGCACGACGCCCTGGGTGTCACACTGCACGTCGAAGCGCCCCGCCGCGAGGCATTCGACATCCGGATGGTCCCGGCCCCGGAACCGGACACCTTCAACGCGGCCTTCGTGCCCGACGCCGTCGGGTTCTGGTCCTACCGCATCGAGGCCTGGAGCGACCCCTACGCCACGTGGCGGTCGGCCGTCATCAAGAAACTCGACGCCGGACAGGGCGCGGCCGACCTCGCCAACGACATCGAGACCGGCGCGCGGGTGCTCGACACAGCCGCCGGGCTCGTCTCCGGCGAGGACCGCGAGTTGCTGCTCGACGCCGCTCGTCAGCTCCGGGCGCGCCGGCGCCGCGTCGAGAACCGGGTGGGTCTGGCCATCTCCGACGAGGTGGTCGAGTTGCTCTCCGCGCACCCCGTTCGCGAACTCGTCACCAAGAGCCGCACCTACCGGGTGTGGGTCGACCGCACCCGGGCGCTGTTCGGCTCGTGGTACGAGCTGTTCCCCCGCTCCACCGGCGGCTGGGACGGCGAGGGCAATCCCGTCCACGGCACGTTCCTCACCGCCGCCCAGGACCTGCCGCGCGTGGCCGACATGGGATTCGACGTCGTCTACCTGCCGCCGATCCACCCCATCGGCGAGGTCAACCGCAAGGGCCCCAACAACACGCTCGTCGCGGGACCCGACGACGTCGGTTCGCCGTGGGCCATCGGGTCGGCGGACGGCGGTCACGACGCGATCCATCCCCTCCTCGGCAGCGAGGAGGACTTCGAGTATTTCGTCGGCCGGGCTCGGGAACTCGGATTGGAGGTCGCGCTCGATCTGGCACTGCAGTGCGCGCCGGACCATCCGTGGGCGATCGAACACCCCGAGTGGTTCACCACCCAGCCCGACGGCACCATCGCGTTCGCGGAGAACCCGCCGAAGAAGTACCAGGACATCTACCCGCTGAACTTCGACAACGACCGCAACGGCATCTACCGCGCGGTGCTGAAGGTCGTCCTGCACTGGGTCGGGCTCGGCGTCGACATCTTCCGCGTCGACAATCCCCACACCAAACCGCCGAACTTCTGGGAATGGCTGATCAGCGAGGTCAAGAAGAGGCACCCGGACGTGCTGTTCCTGTCCGAGTCGTTCACCCGGCCGGCCCGGCTCTACGGCCTCGCACGACTCGGCTTCACCCAGAGCTACACCTACTTCACCTGGAAGACGCTGAAGTGGGAGCTCGAACAGTTCGGCCGGGAGATCGCCGACCACGCCGACGAGGCCCGTCCCAATCTGTTCGTGAACACCCCCGACATCCTCCACGCGAGCTTGCAGCACGGCGGACCGGGCATGTTCGCCCTACGCGCTGCCCTCGCCGCCACCCTCGCCCCGACGTGGGGCGTCTACAGCGGGTACGAACTCTACGAGCACGTCGCCGTCACCGAGGGCAGCGAGGAATACCTGAACTCGGAGAAGTACGAG
This sequence comes from Gordonia terrae, assembly GCF_001698225.1. Classification (NCBI taxonomy): domain Bacteria; kingdom Bacillati; phylum Actinomycetota; class Actinomycetes; order Mycobacteriales; family Gordoniaceae; genus Gordonia; species Gordonia terrae. Next base: position 2,242,902 of record NZ_CP016594.1, on the reverse strand, counting down.
CTGCGGCCCCGCGACTACAAGGCCGCGGCGAGTCGTGGCGAGTCACTCGAGCCGTGGATCACCTCGCTCAACGAGATCCGCCGACGCCACCCGGCGCTGCAGCAACTTCGCAACATCCACTTCCACCACGTCGACAACCCGTCGCTCATCGCCTACTCGAAGATCGATCCCGTCTCGGGCGACCGCGTGGTCGTGATCATCAACCTGAATCCGTTCGGCGCGGAGGACTCCACGGTCTGGCTCGACCTGCCGAAGCTCGGTTTCGAGTGGTACGACCACTTCTCCGTCCGGGACGAGGTCTCGGGCGAGGAGTATTGGTGGGGCCAGGACAACTACGTCCGCCTCGAGCCCTGGCGCGCGGTGGCGCACATCCTCGCCCTGCCGCCCCTCGACCCCGCCGTCGCACAGCAACTCGCCCTTCGGATCCAGTGAGGTATTCGTGACCGATCGCCCTGATCCGCCGGGCCTGCCGGACCTGCCGGACCCCGATGCCACCGACCACGACCTCCGTCGGTTGGCCGCGCAGACCCATCCCGACCCGCACGCGTTCCTCGGTGCCCACGACGCCCCCGGCGGCACCACCATCCTGCGTACGTTGCGCCCGGACGCACTCTCGGTGTCCGCGGTCATCGGCGGCGTCGATCACCCGATGACCCGCCAGACCGACGACCTCTGGGTGGTCACCGTGCCGATGGCCGACCTGATGGACTACCGGTACCGCGTCGTCTATCCCGATTCCGCCGGCGGCACCGCGGAATTCGTCGTCGCCGACGGCTACCGCTTCCTGCCGAGCCTCGGCGAGATCGACATCCACCTGTTCAGCGAGGGCCGTCACGAGTCACTGTGGAACGCCCTCGGTGCGCGCGTGACGTCGTACACGACCACCGACGGCGAGGTGAACGGCACCGCCTTCTCCGTGTGGGCACCGAATGCCCACGGCGTCACCGTGATCGGCGACTTCGACGCCTGGACCGGACGGGTCGCGCCCATGCGCAAGGTCGGGGTCAGCGGCGTGTGGGAGGTCTTCGTCCCCGACGTCGGCGACGGCACCCACTACAAGTTCCGCGTCCACGGAGCCGACGGCGTCATCCGCGACAAGGCCGATCCCATGGCCTTCCGCACCAGTACCCCGCCGGCGACCGCGTCGCGGGTCACCGTGTCCGAACACGTGTGGTCCGACGACGCCTGGATCGCGCGCCGGGAGCGGTCGGCACCCGAACGTGAGCCGATGAGCGTCTACGAGGTCCACCTCGCGTCGTGGCGTCAGGGCCTCGGGTACCGCGAACTCGCCCACGAACTGGCCGAGTACGCGGTCGAGAAGGGCTTCACCCACGTCGAGTTCCTACCCGTCGCCGAGCATCCGTTCGGCGGCTCGTGGGGCTATCAGGTCACGTCCTACTACGCGCCGACGGCCCGCTTCGGGACGCCCGACGACTTCCGCTACCTGGTCGACCATCTCCACTCCCGCGACATCGCCGTCATCGTCGACTGGGTGCCGGCCCACTTCCCCAAGGACGACTGGGCGCTGGCCCGTTTCGACGGCACCCCGCTCTACGAGCACGCCGATCCGATGCGCGGTGAGCAGCTCGACTGGGGCACCTACGTCTTCGACTTCGGTCGCCATGAGGTCCGCAACTTCCTCGTCGCGAACGCCCTGTTCTGGTTCAGCGAATTCCACATCGACGGTCTGCGCGTCGACGCCGTCGCCTCGATGCTGTACCTGGACTACTCGCGCCCGGCCGGGCAGTGGCGCCCCAACGTCCACGGCGGCCGCGAGAACCTGGAGGCCGTGCAGTTCCTCCAGGAGACGAATGCGACCGTCCACAAACACTTTCCGGGCGTGATCACGGTCGCCGAGGAGTCGACCGCCTGGCCGGGCGTGACCCGCATGACCGATCTCGGCGGGTTGGGTTTCAGCTTCAAATGGAACATGGGCTGGATGCACGACACCCTCGACTATCTGTCGCGCGACCAGATCCACCGGAGCTTCCACCACCACGAGATCACCTTCTCGCTGGTGTACGCGTGGAGCGAGAACTTCGTGCTGCCCCTCTCCCACGACGAGGTCGTGCACGGCAAGGGCACGCTGTGGACGCGGATGCCGGGCGACTCGTTCGCCAAGGCCGCGGGTGTGCGGGTGTACCTCGCCTACATGTGGTCGCACCCGGGTAAGCAGTTGCTGTTCATGGGACAAGAGTTCGGGCAGACCGGCGAGTGGGCCGACAACCGCAGTCTGGACTGGCATCAGCTGGAGGGCTGGGAGGGCGAACTGCATTCCGGCATCTCGGCTCTCGTCACCGACCTGAACCGAATCTACCGCTCGCGACCCGCGCTGTACTCGCAGGACACCGACCCACTCGGCTACGAGTGGATCGACGCCAACGACACCGCGAACAACGTGATCAGCTTCCTGCGATACGGCACCGACGGCTCGGTCGTCGCCTGCCTGTTCAACCTCAGCGGTTCCGATCGCTCCGACTATCAGGTCGGGCTGCCGTCGGCGGGCGTCTGGGACGAGATCCTCAACACCGACGCCGACGCCTACAGCGGCGCCGGACGCGGCAACATGGGGTCGGTCACGGCGGACGGTCCGTCATATCACGGACGTCCCGTGTCGGCGCGGGTCATGCTGCCCGCCAACTCGGCGATCTGGCTGGTGCCGCGGCGGGACCAGCCCGCCGCCTCACCCCGTCAGTAGAGCGCGCTGGCGAGCTTGCGACGGGCGCTCACGACGAACTGTTCGGCGGGATCGAAGAGTTCGAACAGCTCGAGCAGTCGCGTGCGCGCACGGGTGCGCTCCTCGCCCGCGGTCACCCGGACCACGTCGATGATGCGGTCGAACGCGGCCTCGGGTTGCTGCGACAGCAGCAGGACATCCGCGGCCGCGAGTTGCGCGTCGACGTCACGCGGGGAGGCCGTCTCCACGATCGCGGGATCGTGCGCCTGCGCACGCAGGATGAACTCGAGATTGCGTGCGGCAGATGCCGCTTCGAGGTTCTCCGGCTCCGCCTCGGCGATGGCCCGATAGTCTGCGAGGGCACCGTCGAAGTCACCGTCGTTCAGCTTCGCCTCGGCCGCGACCAACCTCGGGTCCTCGGGTTCCGGTTCGGGAGCGGGCCCGTCCGGCACACCGGGCAGGACGTCGCCGACCTGAGCGAAGATGTCGTCGATCCACTGGGTGATCTCGGCCTCGGAGCGGACACCGTTGAAGGCGGTCACCGGCTGACCCTGCACGATCGCGACGACCATGGGGATCGACTGCACCCGGAACGCCTGTGCGATACGCGGATTCGCATCGACGTCGACTTTCGCCAGCATCCAGCGCCCGCCCGACTCGGCGGCCAGACGCTCCAGGACCGGCGACAGCTGCTTACACGGACCGCACCACTCCGCCCACAGGTCGATGACGACGAGCTGCTGCATCGACCGGTTGAGGACCTCTGCCTCGAACGTCTCCTCGGTGACGTCGAGGACCGCCGCCGACGCGGGTCCCGCGCCGGCGGCCGCCGGTTGTCCGCCCGGGGCAGGCGCCTGACCGGGCTGGGCCGCCTGGGACTGTGCCCGTTGTGCCTGCGCGCGTTCGGCTTCGGCGCGCTCCTTGAGGCCGCCGAGATCCACCGCGCCGGACATGGCCATGGCTGCTGCCGCCTGCTGTCGGGCCGCGGCGGCGGCCTGCTGACGATTGGTTGGTCGCGTCACCCCTCCAGTGTGTCACGACCCGCGACGCGGAATCAGTCGGCGTCGCGTGAACCGGCCCCGTCCGGGGTTGCCGCGCGGGCACCGTCGGGACGAACGACGGGCGCGAGTGCGACGGCGAGTGCGAGCGCCACCACCGCGGCGAGCAGTCCGGTGTTCAGCGAGGTCCGGCTGCTGATGAAGCCGACGACCGCGGGGCCGGCGAGCATGCCGAGGTATCCGCATCCGACGACCGCGGAGATCGTCCGACCGCTCGACTCACCCGACAGATTGCCCGCCGCGGTGAAGATCTGCGGGATCAGGCCCGCCAGGCCGAGCCCGAACACGCCCCACCCGACGATCGCGAGCGCGGGTACGGGCGAGAGCACCGCGATCACGATGCCGGCGGTGCCGAGCAGACCGCCGTAGCGAACGACGGCCACCGGGCCCACCGACGCGACCACCGGGTCGATCACGAACCGCGTCACGGTCATCGTCGCGCTGAATGCGCCGAACGCGATGGCGCCGACCGCCTCGGCGGAGCCGAAGGTCTCCACCACGTGCAGTGCACTCCAGTCGTAGGCGGTTCCCTCGGCCAGCATCAGCGCGAAGGCGACCACCGCCAGGAGCACGAGGCGCCGCCGGTCCACGGTGTGCCACCACTTCGCGGACTCGGTGTCCGCGGTCCGACCGCCTCGTGCGCCCGTCTCGTCGGAGCCGACCTCGCGGCCGGCCAGTCCACGGGCGTTCCACGCGACGACGCCGACACCGGCCACCGCGGCGCAGGCTACCGTGAGGATGACTCCGACGTCGGCCCACAGCGTCGCGGCGACCACTCCGGATCCCACCAGGCTGCCCGCGGAGAAGAAGCCGTGGAACGACGACATGATGGGACGGCGGTAGGCCCGTTCCACCACGACTGCCTGCGCGTTCATCGACACATCGAGACAACCGTTGGCGAAGCCGAAGGCGACGAGTGCGGCGGCGAGGGTCAGTGCGTCGACGGCGAGCACCGGCGCGATGATCACCGCCGACAGCAACACGGCGGCCCCGATGGTCACCGGGCGGGAACCCCGACGGTCGATCAGGCGGCCGCAGACCTGCATGCCCACGAACGCCGAGGCGCCGAGCAGCAGGAGCAGCCCGCCGAGTTGATCGTGGCCGACTCCGGTGTGCTCGCTGATGACCGGGATGTGCGCCACCCACATCGCCGCGAGGAACCCGTTGAGCGCAAAGATCGCCCCGACGCTGCGGCGTGACCGGCGTAGCGTCGGGGCGATCGAAGGTGCGGTCGGGGCGGTCAGGCTGTGGCCTGCCTCGGTGCGCGATCGGTGGACAGCTCGGCGAGATGGCCGTTTCGGCGCGCCCACCACTCGAACACGATCGTGCCGAACGGCGGCAGGCTCGACACCAGCGCGAGCAGGGTCACGATCGGGATCCCGATCCGGCGCGAGCCCACAGGCAGCTCCCACTTCACGGAGTTCCACTTGAGCTGGACAGCCGTGACGAGGGCGACGACCACGAAGAGCACGAAGACGATCCCGTGGATCATTCCCGGCTTGGCGATCGCCTCGTCGTCGTCGTTCACCCGCTTGACGACCATGGCGACCAGCAGTATCGCCCAGGTGATCGCCTCGGCGACGGCGACGAACCGGAAGCGCTTGGCGGGTGTGGTCAGGTCGAAGAATGACAGCATGGCCCTCATTGTGCCGAATCGGACAGAAAACTACTACAAGGTGTCGTAGACGTCTCGTTCCTCACGCCTTCGGAACCCGGATGATCAGGGCGTCGCCCTGGCCGCCGGCTCCGCACAGCGCAGCCGCCCCGACACCACCGCCGCGTCGCTTCAGCTCGAGCGCCACATGCAGCGCGATCCGCGCGCCGGAGGTGCCGATCGGGTGCCCGACCGCGATCGCGCCGCCGTTGACGTTGACGATCTCGGGGTCGATGCCGAGTTGCTTGGTCGAGGAGAGTCCGACGGCCGCGAACGCCTCGTTGATCTCGATGAGGTCGAGGTCCGCCGGCGCGATGCCCTCGCGGTCACAGGCCTTGACGATGGCGTTGGCCGGCTGCGCCTGCAGGCTCGAGTCCGGTCCGGCGACGACCCCGTGGGCGCCGATCTCGGCCAGCCACGTGACACCGAGCTCCTCGGCCTTGGCCTTGCTCATCACGACCACGGCGGCCGCGCCGTCCGAGATCTGCGACGAGTTGCCCGCGGTGATGGTGCCGTCCTTGCGGAAGGCCGGCCGCAGGCCGGACAGCGACTCGGTGGTCGTGTTGGCCCGGATGCCCTCGTCCTCGGCGAACTCGATCGGGTCGCCCTTGCGCTGCGGGATGGACACCGGGACGACCTCGTCGTCGAAGACACCGTTCTTCCATGCGGCGGCGGCGAGCCGGTGGCTGCGCGCGGCGAACTCGTCCTGCTGCTCACGGGTGAAGCCGTCGGCGTCGTTGCCCTGCTCGGTCAGCGCCCCCATCGGCTGATCGGTGAAGGCGTCGAACAGTCCGTCGAAGGCCATGTGGTCGACGAGTTCGGTGTTGCCGTACTTGAAGCCGCCGCGGCTGTTGGGCAGGAGGTGCGGTGCCTGCGTCATCGACTCCTGGCCACCGGCGACGACGACGTCGAACTCCCCGGCCCGGATGAGCTGATCGGCCAGCGCGATCGCGTCGACGCCCGACAGGCACATCTTGTTGATGGTCAGGGTCGGGACGTCCCAGCCGATGCCCGCCTTGATCGCCGCCTGGCGAGCAGGCATCTGACCGGCCCCCGCGGTCAGCACCTGGCCCATGATCACGTACTGGACCTCCGAGGCGGGTACGCCGGACCGCTCCAGCGCGCCCTTGATGGCGACTGCGCCGAGGTCCACTCCGCTGAAGTCCTTCAGCGAGCCCAGCAGGCGGCCGAAGGGTGTGCGTGCACCGGCGACGATGACCGTTGTCGTGTCGGCAGTCGAAGTCATGAAGGAACCTCCGGGGGTGTCGAAAAGGGGGCCAACCGAGCGCCCGCTCTGTGCGCTCAACACCTCAACGCTACCGTTGTCCCATGTCTTCCTCTGCAACGGACCCCAGCACCACCGCACTGATCTCCGACCTGATCATCGCCATCGATCACGTCGGCATCGCCGTCCCCGATCTCGAGGCCGCCAAGGAGTGGTACGCCACCCACCTCGGGTTCGAGACGCTGCACCAGGAGACGAATGCCGAACAGGGTGTCGAAGAGGCCATGGTCGGGCCGGCCGGCGGCACCGGCGCGGTGATCCAGTTGCTCGCGCCGCTCGACGAGTCCTCGACGATCGCCAAGTTCATCGACCGGAACGGCCCGGGTCTGCAGCAGCTCGCCGTGCGCGTCACCGACGTCGACGCGGTGACGGCGCGGCTCACCGAAGCCGGCGTCCGGGTCCTCTACCCGGCAGCCAAGCGAGGCACCGCCGACTCGCGGATCAACTTCGTCCACCCCAAGGACGCCGGTGGCGTCCTGCTCGAACTCGTGGAGCCCGCCGCCACCGCGCACTGATATCCCGCAACGGTCGAAAACCGTTGCGTCACTGACCGACTCACCGTGCCGAGCCGGTCGGGCCCGCCGGCGGCCCGACCCGCTCGGCACGTCCGCGTGCGGCGTCGCCGAGGCCGGGGAGATCCCGCGCGCTCTCCGATACACTGGCCGCCATGCCAGGTCCCGCACGGCAATTGCCCTTCGCGATCGTGATGCGCGGTTATGACCGTGAGCAGGTCGCCGACCACCTCCAGCGGCTCGACGCCGATCTGCGCGTCCTCGCCGCGGATCGCGACGCCGCCACCGCCAACGCGCACGAACTCGCCGCGCATCTCGAGGACGCCCGCGACGAGATCGCCGAGCTCCGTCGCGAGGTCGACAAGCTCTCGGTCCCGCCGACCACCGCGCAGGGCATGAGCGAGCGACTGTCCCGGATGCTGCAGCTGGCATCCGACGAGGCGTCGGAGATGCGCGCCGAGGCCTCGGCCGAGGCCGCCGAGACGCTGTCCATCGCCCGCCAGGAGGCCGCCGACATGCGGTCTTCCGCCGCGACCGACGCCGAGCGTGTCCGGGGCGAGGCCCGCACCGCCGCGAAGAAGCTGGTCGACGAGGCCGCCGCCCGGGCCCGGCAGGTCAAGGAGACCGCGGCCGCCAACGAGTCGGAGTCCGCGCGCCTCATCGCCGAGCGCTCCGCCGCGATGGAGGCCGAACACAGCAAGACGATGCAGGCCGCCAAGGACGAGGCCCGTCGACTCGTGGAGAAGGCGAAGGCCGACGTCGCCGAGATGGAGGCGGTCAGTGCCGCCGAACGCAGGGCCGAGCGGGAACGCCACGACGCCGAACTGGCCGACCAGCGCGAACGCGCTCTCGACGAGGCGGCTCACATCCGGCAGACCGCACTGGACATCGCGACGGAGCGGCTCGACCGGTCACGCGAACTCGCCCAGGCGGCCGATCGCACCCGTCAGGACATCGCCGCGAACCTCGGACATCTCCGCGACAAACTGGCCGAGCTCCCGGAACTGCTGGCCCAGCCGGACGATTCCGAGTACTCCGTGCTGTCCGACTCCGACGACCTCGAGCTCCTCAACCGCAAACTGTCGCCCGAGGCGCGGTCGCCCGAGGTGCGATCCAACGCCTGACTGGAGGACTGTCCGCTGGTCGAGCTTGTCCCCTCCGCTGGTTGAGCTTGTCGAAGCCCTCAGAAGAGCCGGAACTCCGTACTCTCCGCTCCGCGCAGTTCGTCGTAATCCAGCACCACACACCGGATTCCGCGGTCCTCGGCGAGCGTCCGGGCCTGCGGCTTGATCTGTTGCGCGGCAAAGACCCCGGCCACCGGGGCGAGCGTGGTGTCGCGGTTGAGCAGGTCGAGGTACCGCGTCAGCTGCTCGACGCCGTCGATCTCACCGCGTCGCTTGATCTCGACCGCCACCGTGGCACCCGACGCGTCCCGACACAGCAGGTCGACCGGCCCGATCGCGGTCATGTACTCGCGGCGGATGAGGGTGTGACCCGGACCGAGCGTCTCGACGTGCTCGGCGAGCAGTTCCTGCAGATGCGCCTCCACGCCGTCCTTGACGAGACCGGGGTCGACCCCGAGCTCGTGCTGCGAGTCGTGCTCGATCGACGCGATCGTGATGCGGAGTTCCTCACCGGCCTTGTTGGTGACGACCCAGTACGCCTGTGCCTGCGTGCCGTCAGGAACCTGCGCCTCGGTGAGCCAGCACGGCGGACTCATCCAGTTCAGCGGCTTGTAGGCCCGGTCGTCGGCGTGCACGCTCACCGACCCGTCCGACTTGATCAACAGCAACCGTCGAGCCATGGGCAGATGAGCGGTCAGCCGCCCCACGTAATCGACCTGACACTCCGCGATGACGAGACGCACGTGCCCACCCTAGGCCATCCGGACGAGGGTTTCGGTGACCCCCTGTCCGTCGGCCACGGGTCGCTGCTCACCGGTCGTAATAGTGCTTGAGCAAGAACGTCTCGGCGTCGGTGATCGCGTCGCCCATGGTCGAGTGCACGTGCGGTAGCGCCGGATCGAAACCCTGGAGTTCTTGCGGCGCATCGAGATCGGGCAACGCCGTGTCGTTGCGGTGGCGGTCCACACTGGCTCGCACCACCCCGTCGGGGTCGACGAGCATCGCCCGTCGACCGGTCTGGTCTAGCCGCCGCTTCATGCTCAGGACCATGGTGCGGGCGACGGCGTCGATCACCCCGATCCGCGAGATCTCGACGATCACCACGGTGTACTGGTTCATGTCGGCTTCCAGACGGCGATGCACGCTCTCGGCTCCGGCGAAAGTCAGATCACCCTGGAGTTCGTATACCCGTATGGTGTCGCGGCAGGTCCGCAGATAGCTGCGCTCCCGCTCGCTCCACTCCGCTCCCACGGATGTGTCCGAGAGGTCGTAGACCGACCGGATTGTCACCCGGCTCTCCCTGGTCACGTTGAACATGTGCAGTCCAAGATCCTTCGACAACGAACGGCACACCTGGACTCCGCGGACGCTGTTGCCGTGCTCGTCGAGGCGGGGTGAGTACACCCCGATGCCGAGCTGGCCCGGCAGGACCGCGAGGATGCCGCCGCCGACGCCGCTCTTGGCCGGCAGGCCGACCGTGGTGACCCAGTCACCCGCACCGTCGTACATGCCGCAGGTGGTCATGACACTGAGAAGGCGTTGCGCCGTCTCACCGGAGAACACCGAACGGCCGGTACGCGGGTTCACCCCACCGTTGGCGATGGTGGCTCCGATTCCGGCGAGATCGTCGGTGGTCACGCGAATCGAGCACTGCCGGTAGTACAGGTCGAGCGCGGCGTCGGGACTGGTCTCGAGCGCCCCGAAGCTGTCGAGCATGTAGGCGATCGCCCGGTTGCGCGATCCGGTGGCCGACTCCGAGGCATAGACGTCCTCGTCCATCGTCAGTCGTCGACCGGCACACCCGGAGTAGAACTCGAGCACCTCGGCGAACGCCGCCGCCACCGCGGCCTCGTCGACGGTGTCCATCGGCGGCAACAGCATCGACGCCGCGAAGATCGCGCCGGCGTTGATCATCGGATTCTTCGGCCGGCGCCGGTCGTCGACGCTGATCTCGTTGAACGCCTCCCCCGACGGTTCGACGCCGATTTTCGCGTCCACTGCGACCGCACCGTGCTTCTGCAACGCCATCGCGTACGTGAGCGGCTTCGACACCGACTGGATGGTGAACGCCGTGGCCGTGTCGCCGTGCGAGTAGGTGTGTCCATCGTGCACACAGAGGGACAGCGCATACCCGTTCGGGTCCACCGCAGACAGTTCCGGGATGTAGTCCGCCACCGCACCCCCATGATCCGATCGGCACTCGTTCATGATGTGGCTGAAATATCCGTCGACGAGGGACTCCATGCCCTCCATCTAAGCGTGTCCCGTGCCACCCCGACACCGCGACGGATCTCCGCCGCGTCGGGTACACCCCGGGGCTCCACACGATGACTAGGCTGGCGATGACCGGGGACCGAGACACCGACGCTGGGAGTACCCATGAAGTTGCTCGTCGCATACATCGCGACCTCGGGAGGCGACGACGCGGTCGCTCTGGGTGCCTGCCTTGCGCGCACCTTCGACGCCGAACTCGAACTCTGCATCGTCATCCCACCGGAGCCGGAGAGCACCGACCCGTCCGAACAGGTGTCGGTGGAACGGCTCTCCGACGCCCTGGACAGCGCTGCCCGACGCTGGCTCGACGCGGCCGCAGCCAAACTCCCCGACGACATCGAGACCACCACGACGATCGCCGAACATGCCAATCCGGGTGAGGGACTGATCGTGCAGGCCCGACGGACCTCGGCAGACATGCTGGTGATCGGCGGCGCAGGCGGCGGCATCCGCGGACGACACACGCTCGGGACCGTCGTGAACGACATCCTGCACTCGGCACCCGTCCCGGTCGCGGTGGCGCCACCGGGATTCGCTCACCTCGGCGCCGACGAGGTCCGGGAGATCTCGGTTGCGATCGGCAGTCGACCCGGAACCCAGCTGCTGTTCCAGACCGCCCTTCGCAGCGGCGTCCGTGCCCAACGGCCGATCCGCTTGATCTCGCTGGTGGCCGTCGACGACGTGCAACCGTGGCGCACCGAACCCGAGGAACGCGCACTCGACTCCGCTCGGGAACACGCACGACGCAGTCTCGAGGCGGCCAGAGAGCAGCTGCCACAGGACTTTCCGGTCAGCTCCGCGGTGGCCCAAGGATCAACGATCGAAGAAGCGGTCGGTTCGCTGGACTGGCAGGACGGTGACGTCGTGATGGTCGGGTCGAGCCGGCTCGCGGCGCCCAACACCTTGTTCCTCGGAACAACCGCGGCCAAGATCCTCCGGGCGGTGTCCGTGCCGATGATCGTGGTACCCAAGGGCACCGACTGAACCTGGACAATGATCCCGAAATGCGCTGTGGCCCCTCACGAATCGTGAGGGGCCACAGTGGGAAATTGTGTTCGGCGGTGTCCTACTCTCCCACACTGATTAGGGTGCAGTACCATTGGCGCTGGAGGGCTTAGCTTCCGGGTTCGGAATGGGGCCGGGCGTTTCCCCTCCGCTATAGCCGCCGTAACTTTGTGAAACACTTTTCACACAACAGTGTTTGTTTGTTGTGTGTTGTTTCAGAAGTACATAGTGGATGCGAACACCACCACAGTCACTTGTGTGGTGATGTTGTGGGTGTTGTTGGTAAGTCCTCGGCCGATTAGTACCAGTCACCTGAACACATTGCTGTGCGTACAGTTCTGGCCTATCAACCCCATGGTCTGTAGGGGGCCTTAACCCCGCTGAGGGGGTGAGAAACCTCATCTTGGAACAGGCTTCCCGCTTAGATGCTTTCAGCGGTTATCCCTTCCGAACGTAGCTAACCAGCAGTGCCCCTGGCGGGACAACTGGCACACCAGAGGTTCGTCCGTCCCGGTCCTCTCGTACTAGGGACAGGTTTCCTCAAGTTTCTTACGCGCGCGGCGGATAGAGACCGAACTGTCTCACGACGTTCTAAACCCAGCTCGCGTGCCGCTTTAATGGGCGAACAGCCCAACCCTTGGGACCTACTCCAGCCCCAGGATGCGACGAGCCGACATCGAGGTGCCAAACCATCCCGTCGATATGGACTCTTGGGGAAGATCAGCCTGTTATCCCCGGGGTACCTTTTATCCGTTGAGCGACACCGCTTCCACTTGCCGGTGCCGGATCACTAGTCCCGACTTTCGTCCCTGCTCGACATGTACGTCTCACAGTCAAGCTCCCTTGTGCACTTACACTCAACACCTGATTGCCAACCAGGCTGAGGGAACCTTTGGGCGCCTCCGTTACCTTTTAGGAGGCAACCGCCCCAGTTAAACTACCCACCAGGCACTGTCCCTGAACCCGATCAGGGTCCGAGGTTAGAAGTCCAATACGATCAGAGTGGTATTTCAACAACGACTCCATGAACACTGGCGTGCCCACTTCACAGTCTCCCACCTATCCTACACAAACCGAACCGAACACCAATACCAAGCTATAGTGAAGGTCCCGGGGTCTTTTCGTCCTGCCGCGCGTAACGAGCATCTTTACTCGTACTGCAATTTCGCCGAGTCTGTGGTTGAGACAGCAGAGAAGTCGTTACGCCATTCGTGCAGGTCGGAACTTACCCGACAAGGAATTTCGCTACCTTAGGATGGTTATAGTTACCACCGCCGTTTACTGGGGCTTAAATTCTCAGCTTCGCCACCGAAGTGACTAACCGGTCCTCTTAACCTTCCAGCACCGGGCAGGCGTCAGTCCGTATACATCGTCTTACGACTTCGCACGGACCTGTGTTTTTAGTAAACAGTCGCTTCTCTCTGGTCTCTGCGACCCACACCAGCTCAAGCAGTACATGCCGTCACCAGGATGGGTCCCCCTTCTCCCGAAGTTACGGGGGCATTTTGCCGAGTTCCTTAACCACAGTTCTCTCGATCGCCTTAGTATTCTCTACCTGACCACCTGTGTTGGTTTGGGGTACGGGCCGTGTACCAACTCACTAGAGGCTTTTCTCGGCAGCATAGGATCATGGAATTCACCTCAACGGCTACGCATCACCTCTCAGGCTGTATGAGTGACGGATTTGCCTATCACTCGCCCTACAGGCTTACACCAGTACAACCACTGACTGGCCCCACTACCTTCCTGCGTCACCCCATCGCTTGCCTACTACCAGCCAAGGTCCCATGCATCACCCCAACTCGGCACCCGAAGGTGCTCCCGGGGGATCAGGATGGTTAGTACAACTGATTCAGCATGGGCGCGGATACACGGGTACGGGAATATCAACCCGTTGTCCATCGACTACGCCTGTCGGCCTCGCCTTAGGTCCCGACTCACCCTGGGCGGATTAGCCTGGCCCAGGAACCCTTGGTCATTCGGCGGCAGAGTTTCTCACTCTGCTTTCGCTACTCATGCCTGCATTCTCACTCCCACACCCTCCACACCTGGATCACTCCGGCGCTTCCACGGATGCAGGACGCTCCCCTACCCACCCACACACCTGGCCGACCCTCCATAGAAGATCGACGGGCTATATGTGAGTGCCGCGGCTTCGGCGGTGTACTTGAGCCCCGCTACATTGTCGGCGCAGGATCACTTGACCAGTGAGCTATTACGCACTCTTTCAAGGGTGGCTGCTTCTAAGCCAACCTCCTGGTTGTCTTCGCGACCCCACATCCTTTTCCACTTAGTACACGCTTAGGGGCCTTAGCCGGCGATCTGGGCTGTTTCCCTCTCGACTACGAACCTTATCGCCCGCAGTCTCACTGCCACACTCTCACTTACCGGCATTCGGAGTTTGGCTGACGTCAGTAACCCTGTGGGGCCCATCGGCCATCCAGTAGCTCTACCTCCAGTAAGAAACATGTGACGCTGCACCTAAATGCATTTCGGGGAGAACCAGCTATCACGGAGTTTGATTGGCCTTTCACCCCTACCCACAACTCATCCCCTCCATTTTCAACTGAAGTGGGTTCGGGCCTCCACGACGTCTTACCGACGCTTCACCCTGGCCATGGGTAGATCACTCCGCTTCGGGTCTAGACCCGGCGACTCACACGCCCTATTCAGACTCGCTTTCGCTACGGCTACCCCACACGGGTTAACCTCGCCACCGAGCACTAACTCGCAGGCTCATTCTTCAAAAGGCACGCCATCACCCGCCACAGTAAACTGTGCACAGGCTTTGACGGATTGTAAGCGTCCGGTTTCAGGTACTATTTCACTCCCCTCCCGGGGTACTTTTCACCTTTCCCTCACGGTACTTGTCCGCTATCGGTCACCAGGAAGTATTCAGGCTTACCGGGTGGTCCCGGCAGATTCACAGCAGATTCCACGAGCCCGCTGCTACTTGGGGACACCGTCACGCAAGACCATGTGTTTTCAGCTACCGGACTCTCACCGACTACGGCAGACCATTCCAGGCCACTTCACCTAACACACGATTTTCTCACTCACGCTTCCACAGGCAGATGGAAGAAGACGAACCCCACAACCCCACACGCACAACCCCTACCCGGTATCACATGCGCATGGTTTAGCCTCCTCCGCTTTCGCTCGCCACTACTCACGGAATCACAATTGTTTTCTCTTCCTATGGGTACTGAGATGTTTCACTTCCCCACGTTCCCCCCACACAGCCTATACATTCAGCTGGTGGTAACACGACATCACTCGTGCTGGGTTTCCCCATTCGGACACCCTCGGATCACAGCTCGTTTGACAACTCCCCGAGGACTATCGCGGCCTACCACGTCCTTCATCGGCTCCTGGTACCAAGGCATCCACCGAACGCCCTTACACACTTACAACAACACCTACAAACAACCCCCACACTACAACCCCACAACAGGGCCGCACCGCGAGGACCGAATGTAGACATCACACACTACAAATTCTGCTAAATCACAGACCAACAAAAAGTTGATTTGAAATAAAGATGCTCGCATCCACTATGCACTTCTCAAACAACACACACCGTTCCACCGCACACACCTCCGCATCCCATCACAGGACACCTCACCGGCATGATTGATCGAACAGCAAGGTCAGAGACAACACTCGCGTGTTCCCTCAGAACCCCGATAGCGTGACAATGAACCCGCCGGCCCTCACAGGCACGGCCGTAACCCCCGACCCTCCCACACGTGTGGAAGCGGTGAGTCTGTCTGATGTTTCACCCTCGAACACACACCCACCGCAACACAAACGGTCACGTAGAAGGTGTTGTTGTGTGCTCCTTAGAAAGGAGGTGATCCAGCCGCACCTTCCGGTACGGCTACCTTGTTACGACTTCGTCCCAATCGCCGATCCCACCTTCGACAGCTCCCTCCCACAAGGGGTTAGGCCACCGGCTTCGGGTGTTACCGACTTTCATGACGTGACGGGCGGTGTGTACAAGGCCCGGGAACGTATTCACCGCAGCGTTGCTGATCTGCGATTACTAGCGACTCCGACTTCATGGGGTCGAGTTGCAGACCCCAATCCGAACTGAGACTGGCTTTAAGGGATTCGCTCCACCTCACGGTATCGCAGCCCTCTGTACCAGCCATTGTAGCATGTGTGAAGCCCTGGACATAAGGGGCATGATGACTTGACGTCATCCCCACCTTCCTCCGAGTTGACCCCGGCAGTCTCCTGCAAGTCCCCGGCATAACCCGCTGGCAATACAGGACAAGGGTTGCGCTCGTTGCGGGACTTAACCCAACATCTCACGACACGAGCTGACGACAGCCATGCACCACCTGTACACCAACCACAAGGGAACGACTATCTCTAGCCGCGTCTGGTGTATGTCAAACCCAGGTAAGGTTCTTCGCGTTGCATCGAATTAATCCACATGCTCCGCCGCTTGTGCGGGCCCCCGTCAATTCCTTTGAGTTTTAGCCTTGCGGCCGTACTCCCCAGGCGGGGTACTTAATGCGTTAGCTACGGCACGGATCCCGTGAAAAGGAACCCACACCTAGTACCCACCGTTTACGGCGTGGACTACCAGGGTATCTAATCCTGTTCGCTACCCACGCTTTCGCTCCTCAGCGTCAGTTACTACCCAGAGACCCGCCTTCGCCACCGGTGTTCCTCCTGATATCTGCGCATTTCACCGCTACACCAGGAATTCCAGTCTCCCCTGTAGTACTCAAGTCTGCCCGTATCGCCTGCACGCCTGCAATTGAGTTGCAGAATTTCACAGACGACGCGACAAACCGCCTACGAGCTCTTTACGCCCAGTAATTCCGGACAACGCTCGCACCCTACGTATTACCGCGGCTGCTGGCACGTAGTTGGCCGGTGCTTCTTCTCCAGGTACCGTCACTCACGCTTCGTCCCTGGTGAAAGAGGTTTACAACCCGAAGGCCGTCATCCCTCACGCGGCGTCGCTGCATCAGGCTTGCGCCCATTGTGCAATATTCCCCACTGCTGCCTCCCGTAGGAGTCTGGGCCGTGTCTCAGTCCCAGTGTGGCCGATCACCCTCTCAGGTCGGCTACCCGTCGTCGCCTTGGTAGGCCATTACCCCACCAACAAGCTGATAGGCCGCGGGCCCATCCCACACCGCAAAAGCTTTCCACCAACCACCATGCGACAGTTGGTCATATCCGGTATTAGACCCAGTTTCCCAGGCTTATCCCAGAGTGCAGGGCAGATCACCCACGTGTTACTCACCCGTTCGCCACTCGAGTACCCAGCAAGCTGGGCCTTTCCGTTCGACTTGCATGTGTTAAGCACGCCGCCAGCGTTCGTCCTGAGCCAGGATCAAACTCTCCATGAAAAAACAGTGAAACAAAACCAACCCCCAAAAGAGCCGGCGTTTCAACACAAATCAGGAAAGCACAACCTGACCAAAATAAACCTAGCAAAATGTGACACCCCCACGGGATGGAAGCGCCACACAAAAAACAAACATCTACATCCACAAAAGATGCTCGATGCCATCACATTGGCATCAGACAATTCATCATCACACTATCGAGTTCTCAAAGAACACACACCCACCAGCTACCCACCCCGTCACAGGGCTCTCACCAGCAGACTTGCATGTCAACCAACCAAGCCACCCCGTCTCCGGGGCAACTCTTCCAGCCTACCAGACCCAAACCGCAGTCCGCAACTCCGAAAAAGTTCGGACTCAAGGAACCTGGCAACCCTCACCATCCTACCCGAGACACAAACAGTCCCAACCAGAACAAACAAGGGGCGGCCAACGACAAACCCGGTCTCCACTCCCCGCCATCAGACCCTCTCAGGCCCTCCTGGGCGGCGCCGTGGCTCGCTGACTTGAAGAAAGTTACGCAACGGGATCGCCGGGGTCAAATCGCCTGTTCGCCGCCCGTCGTAGTCGCCATCCGTGCAGGTCACAGCTCATCGATCGGCGTCGAAATGCACTGCCGCGCGGACAAACCGACGAATCACAGCGATGTGACGTGCGTCGCAAACCATCCTTTTGGTCAGGTCATCACCCCCGCTCGGGCAGTTATGCGCAGGTCAGGACGCTCTTACGGTCGACACATGACCGCGATCGATCTGGCAACGACCCCCACCACCACGTCTGCCGACGCGTCGCCGGCACTCCGACCCCCACCGCGTGTTCGCCGATCTCCGCTTGTCCCCTCGGGCTTCACACGTTGCGGTCTCCTCTCCTGGCGTAGGCAGGCAGGGATCCTGCACATCGCCCATCCCTTCGACGAACGCAGCATCTCCGATGCGGTGGTGGTCGACGGACTCGTGGCTCTCGTCGAAGCCGGGCTGCTGGCCGGCCAGGAGCAGTTCGAGTCGGCGGCGATGGGCATCATCCGCACCTCGGCGGCCACGTCCGACGATGCCTGGTCGGCCTTCTACGACAACTCGCTGCGCGAACTGCGGACGGGCGCATCGGCATTCGCGCCAGTGCACGAGCGTGCGCGCAGGCTCATCTCCGGCCGGACCGTCCTCGAGGTCGGATCGTGCTTCGGCTTCTTCGCCCTCGCGTGCGCCGTGGACGGCCTCCGGGTCTCCGCCTGCGACATCTCACCCGGAGCGGTGTCGCTGCTCTCCCGCGCTGCGCGCCGGCGCGGTCTGCCCGTCGCCGCGTCGGTCGGGAACGCGACCGCCCTCCCCTACGCCGACGAGTCGGCCGACACCGTCACCCTCATCCATCTACTCGAGCACCTCGACCCTGCAGGCGCGCACACCGCGATCGGCGAAGCGCTGCGGGTCGCCCGCCGACGCGTGATCATCGGTGTGCCGTTCGAGGACGAACCGAGTCCGCACTTCGGCCACCTGGTCCGACTCACCGAAGACGACCTGTACGACTGGGCACGCGCGGTCCCGCACGCCGAGGCCGAGGTCGTTCTCGATCACGGCGGCTGGCTCGTCCTCACCCCCGCACACTGACCCCGAACGGGGCACCGCCTCAGATCAGCCCGCGCTTGCTGGCGATGTACACCGCATCGGTCCGCTTGGACACACCGAGCTTGCGAATGATGTTGCGGATGTGGAACTTCACGGTCGACTCCGAGATGTAGAGCGTCTCGCCGATCCGCTTGTTGGACAGTCCGTCGGCGAGCAGCCGGAGCACCTCACGCTCCCGGTCACTGAGTGCCTCGGACGGCTCGTTCTCACCTGACACCGCACGCAACACGACTGCCGCGCTGCGTGGGTCGAACGCGCTGCCGCCGCCGGACACGGCCTGGATCGCGCGCACGAGTTCGGTCGTGTCGACGTCCTTGACCACGTACCCCCGGGCTCCCGCCCGCACGGCGCGCACCACCAGGTCATCGTCGAGGAACGTCGTGAGCACCAACGCCGCGACCTCCGGGTGGCGCTGCGCGATCTCCTTGATGAGACGCAGGCCCTCGTACTCGGTGCCGGCGGACAGCTTGAGGTCGACGACCACGACATCGGGACGGTGCGCGTTCACCTCGGCGAGCGCGGCGTCGGCCGAACCCGCCTCCCCGACCACGTCGACCACGTCTTCGCGCTCCAGCAGCGACCGCATGCCCTGGCGCAGCAGAGCGTGGTCGTCGACGAGCAGTGTGCGGATGGGACGTCTGATGGCGTTGTCGCTCACCCGAACTCCTTTGTTCCGAGCCGACCGTCGGCGCTGGCGGTGCTCACCGTGTCGAACGGGAGGGTTGCGGCGACCCGGATCCCGCCGATGCGCGACCGGCGGATCCGGAGCTCGCCCCCGAGTTCGGCGGCGCGATACGACATGTTCGCGAGGCCGCGGTGCCGACCGGCCGTGAGATCGCCGAGCGACGCGGTGCGCATCACCCGGCGCAGATGCTCGGGGTCGCCGACGCCGTCGTCGTCGACCGACAGTCCGACGGTGCCCGCCGAATAGGTGAGCGTCACGGTGACCTGGTGGGCGCGGGCATGGACGGCGGCGTTGAACAGCGCCTCGCCGGCGATCCGCAGGAGGGCGTGCTGCACCTCGTCGGCGAGCTCACGCGACCGGCCCCGAACGTGGACGGCCGTCCGCAGGTCCGGGGGCATGTGCAGCGAGCACAGTTCGGTCAGGACGTCGCGGACACTCGGCGACGGTGCGTTCGTCGCGTTGTTGAGCGCGTAGATGAACGACCGCAACTGTTCGACGGCCTCCTTTGTCAGCCGGCCGGCCATCTCCAGGCGATCGAGCGCGGGGCCCTCGACGAGGTCGCGGCACAGTTCGATCTGTACGCCTGCCGACAGCACCGACTGGGTCACCGAGTCGTGGAGTTCCCGGGCGATCCGGGCGCGCTCCTCGTTGAGCACGGTCGCCCGCATCGCGGCCGACAGCTCCCGCTGGGTGCGCTCCAGTTCGGTGTTGCGCTTCGCCAGTTCCGTTGCGTGGCGGTCGGTCTCGGAGAACAGCTCGGCGTTGAGCAATGCGACGATCGCCTGGCTGGCCAGGATGCGCAGGACGACCAGGTCGGTGGGGTCGACCAGTCGACCGACCGGTGTCCAGGCCGACAGTCCCCCGACGACGCTGCCATCGAGTTCGACCGGCACGTGAACGTGGTCTTCCTGCAGGATCGCGCCGTGCAGGACGGTCTCGTGTCCGCGCAGGATGTCGTTGAGCCGGTTCAGTACCTCGTCGGGCAGGTCGTCGGGCGCGGCGGCCCGTTCGGATCCTTCGAAGGCGTAGAGCCGGCCGCTGCCCGCGCTGATGAGGTGACGCGGGGCGGATTGTTCCAGCCGCCCGTCCGCGAGCGCGAAGACGACCCAGTCCGCGCCGAGGTGGTCGCGGGCTGCCTCGACCACCGCGATGACCAGCGCTTCGGGGCCTTCGGCTGTGCGGACGAGAGCGCGCGAGATCCGCTCGAGCGCACCGACCACGCGGCTCAGCCGCGCCTCGACGCCGCGAAGCGCCGCGTAGTGACTCCCCTTGACACTGCGGAGTCCGACCAGGCTGTCGAGGTCGGCCTGTTCCGGAAGAGCGCTCCGCTCGGGTGACGGACCGGTCATCAGAGCGCTTCGGCGTAGAGGTCCCGGATGCCCGCGGCCTGCGGTCGCCGCGGGTTGGTGGTCATGCACGAATCGGCCAGCGCGTGGGTGGTGAGGCGGTCGAGGTCGGTGGTGCGCACGCCCAGCGGTTCGAGCGATGCCGGCATGCCCACCCGGGCGCCGAGCGCGGCGACGGCGTCGGCGAGCCGGTCGGCGACGGTCCGGGCGTCGCCGGAGGTCTCGACCCCGATGGCGTC
This sequence comes from Gordonia terrae, assembly GCF_001698225.1. Classification (NCBI taxonomy): domain Bacteria; kingdom Bacillati; phylum Actinomycetota; class Actinomycetes; order Mycobacteriales; family Gordoniaceae; genus Gordonia; species Gordonia terrae. The sequence goes on along the minus strand of NZ_CP016594.1, from coordinate 2,222,055 downwards.
GGCCAGGTCGACGAATCCGTCCGCACACACGTGGGCGTTGTACCGGATCACGTGCGGCAGCAGGACGGCGTTGATCGCACCGTGCGGGGCGTCGCAGTGCCCGCCGACGGGGTGACTCATCGCGTGGGTCGCGCCGAGGATCGCGTTGGTGAACGCCATCCCGGCACGCAGCGCGGCCAGCGACATCTCCTCGGCCGCCACTGCGTCCCGCGGGTCGTCGACGAGCCGCTCGAGATGCGTCCACACCCCGCGGATCGATTCCAGCGCAAGCGAATCCGTGAGACGTCCATGCGCGAGCGAGACATAGGCCTCGACGCAGTGGGTCAGCACGTCCATCCCGACCTGAGCGGTGACCTCGGCCGGGGCCGTCATCAGCAGGGTCGGGTCGCTCACCGTCACGTCCGGTACGAGCGACCGCCCGATGATGGTCACCTTCGTGCGCCGCTCGGCGTCGTTGATGATGCAGAACTGGGAGACGTCCGCGCCGCTGCCGGCCGTTGTCGGCACCGCGATGAGCGGCGGGAGTGGGCGCCGGGCGCGGTCGATTCCCTCGTATTCGAGGATGTGACCCCCGTTGGCGGCCAGCACGGCCACCCCTTTGGCGGCGTCGATCACCGAGCCTCCGCCCAGGGCGACGAGTCCGTCGGCGTCGTGCGCCTTGTACGCGAGAAACGCGGCCGCGACCTCGCCGGACCGTGGGTTGGGCGACACGTCCAGGTAGGACGCCGCATCGAGGCCGCCGGCCCGCAGCCCGGCGATCAGCTGCGCGTACCAGGGTGTGCGTTCCAGACAGCGGTCGCTGACCACGAACGGCCGGCGCATCCCGAGTCCCGCCGTCGCGACCGGCACCTCCCCGAACGCGCCCGGCCCCAGGACGATCTCCGGCGTGTGGAACTTGGCGACCTGGCCCGATGTCCGCCGGCGCGCATCACCCAGCATCCGACCTGCCTCTCGTCCTCTGCCCCGATCACAACCACCACACCGACCGTCCCGGCTCACCGGTACCCCGACGCTACCCACCTCATCTGAGCGCCGCACCCAACTCGTCGCAGCGCGCGAGCATCTCGGCACCGTCTCGCACGCTGACGACACCACTGCAGTGTTCGGCGTAGTCGGCCATCGCGCAGCCGGATTGCGACCAGTACCGTTCGGGTTCCGGTGTGATCCAGGCGATCCGATGCGACCGGCGGCCGACTTCGGCGACGAGGTCGACACGCGGATCGAGTCCGTTGCTACGCGCGTCCCCGACGACGAGCACCGACGTCCGCCTGCTGATCAGGTCCCCGAAATCGCCCAGCAACTCGCCGAACATCCGCCCGTAGTCGCTCGTCGCGGCGAGATCCAGACCGTCGGCGGCAAGCACCGCCGCGAGAGCCGAGTCGGCCGCCGCGGTTCGGAGGGCGGTCGTGACGCGCACCGGCCGATCGACGAACGCGACGACCTCACATCGGTCGCCGAAGCGGTGCAGTGTCTGTGCCAGACGCAGGATGAACCCGGTGACCGGGCGGACCGACAGCGAGACGTCGACGAGTACCAGCATCCGGACCGGACCGGGCCGCCTGCGGCGCCGCCACAGTTCGGCGGGCACGCCGTCGGTCGCGACCGCCGCGCGCATGGTCGCGCGGATGTCGAGGGCACCGCGGTCGACCGGGCGGACCACCCGACGCGGTGCACCGCGCATGCGCTGGATCAGCCGGTGGCAGGCGCGATCGATCTCGGCCTGGTCGACGTACCCCTCGGCCGGCCGGTCGGACCCGGACACCGCCTCGACGCCGCCGTCGGCGTCCAGCCGGGAGACCAGCGCATCGACAAAAGCACCGAGTGCGCGTTCGAGTTCGGCCCGCCGGGCCTCGCCGAGATCCTCGTTTCCGTCGGCGCCGTATGCCTTGCGCGGATCGTAGGCGTCGAGCGCAGCGAGGATGGCGTGGGCGCCGGTCAGCCCGAGCGGCCGGCTCGAGACCCGGGCCGCCGATCCGGTCAGCTCGCCGACGGTCGCCGAGTCGGCGGTGTCGACCTCGACCGTGTACGTCACTCCCCCGCCGGTCGTGCCGCCGTCCGGGTCGACGCCGAGCTGTTCGGCGCCGGCCGACACGCTGAAGTCGTTCTCCTCCCGGTGAGCGCTCTCGGCGTCACGGTGCGCGGCATCGGGATCATCGGCCATCAAGTGGCCGATCTCATCGGTGTGTTCGTCGGCTCCTATCTGGCGGGCAGCGCCCTCGAACTCGTCGTCCCAGACCACGTCGTCGGGCAGATCAGCCGCGACGCCACGGGCCCGGGGAAGGTCGTCCTCATCCGGCTGATCGGGGTCGGCGCCGAGGAAGAACAGTGCGAAGGCACGCTCGAAACCCGCTGTCTCATAACCGTATTTCACGCACACGCTCTGTAGCGCCGCACGCAGGACCACCGGCTCGGCGGCACCGACCATCGACAGGGTCCGGCGGATCTCGATGACCTCGGCGGGCGAGGCCGCGACCCCCGAGCTCCGCAGGACCCGTCCGAACGTGACCGCGAGCAGGTCGAGCGGGTCGGCACGCCTCGACGCGACGACCGACATCGGGGTCATCGGCCCGGGCGGCTACCCGCACTGCGGGCACGCCCGGCACCGAACGCACGGGCGGTCACCGACCCGCCGGGCGTCGTCCCGTCGACCCCGACGGGCAACCCGACCGCCGTTGACCCACCGGCGTCGGCGCCGACGGACAGTGCGCGCCGGGCGATCTCACCGTCGGAGCCGAACTTCACGAGCAGGGCGAGCAGAGCACTGTGGTCATCCGCGCCGATCGGCCTTCCCGGTTGCCCGTCGCGTGCGCCGAGGTAGGAGGCGGCTCGCGCCGCGTCGATCACCTCTGCGATGGACGGACTCTTGCGCAACGGGAGGTCCCGGAGACGACGCGCGAGATCGACCACCTCACCGATGATCGCTTCCTCGACGTCGGGCGCACGGACCGCGACGATGTCCCGCTCGGTCTGCGGGTCCGGGTAGTCGACCTGGAAGTGCAGGCAGCGACGCTTGAGCGCCGGCGAGAGTTCGCGGGTGTCGTTGGAGGTCAGGATGACCCACGGCGACGATCGGGCGGTGAACGTCCCGAGTTCGGGGACGGTCACCTGACGCTCGGCGAGGACCTCGAGCATGACCGCCTCCATCGCCTCGTCGGTGCGGTCGATCTCGTCGACGAGCAGGACCGTCGGCGACGGCGACGTGATGGCCGCCATCAGCGGCCGAGCCACCAGGAAGTCCTCGGTGTAGACGCCGACCTCGGCGCGCGCCAGCGCCGAACTCGCGGCCGAGAGGGTCGTCTCGGCAGCGAGTTCGACACTGATCCGATCGCGCAGCATCTGCACATGGAGAAGCTGTCGCGCGTAATCCCATTCGTAGAGGGCGCGCGACTCGTCGAGACCCTCATAACACTGCAGCCGGACGAGCTCGCGCCCCGACGCCGCCGCCAGCGCTTTCGCCAGCTCCGTCTTGCCGACCCCGGCCGGCCCCTCCAGCAGGAGGGGCCGGTCGAGGAGTGTCGCGAGATGGACGACGACCGCCAGTTCCGGACCGATCAGATAGCCCTGCCCAACCAGCGCGTCGGTCAGCTCCTCCACGGACGGGAAGGAACGGCTGTCCGGGGTGTCCCGGGTGATGTCCTCGGGCGTTTCCCGAGGTGCGCAGACGTGCGTCATCGGATGTCGGACTCCTTGTCGGCCTTTGGCTCTCGGATCGGGCGGGTTCGGATCAGGCGGGCGGGCAGGACGGATCAGTAGCTGCCGGTGAAGGCGTGCGCCACCATCGGGATCAGCGATTCGACGGTGCTCTCACGCGGGTTGCCCGGCGTGCACCAGTCGTCCATCATGTGCTCGGCGATGGCGCGGATCTGCTTGTCCGAGGTGTCCATGGTCTCGCCGCGGCCCTCGTACTTGCCGGTGTTCATGCGGTTCTTGTCGTAGCTGCTCGTCGACAGCTGACCGAAGTTGTCCGGGATACCGAGGTCTTTGCCCAGCCGGATGGCCTCCTCGACGGCGGCGTCGGCGGCCTGCACGGTCGTCATCTTCGACGTGTCGACACCGAGCAGCGCGGCGATCTCGGCGTAACGCTCGTAGCGAGACGGCAGGTTGTACTCCCAGACGCGGGGCAGGGCGATGGCGTTGTTCAGCCCGTGATGGCTGTCGTAGAACGCGCTCACCGCATGCGACAGCGAGTGCACGAGACCGAGACCGCCGGAGTTGAACGCCTGCGCGGAGATGTACTGCGCGTACATCATCCCGGTGCGGGCCGCCAGGTTCCGCGGGTCGTACACGGCGGTGCGCAGATGGTCGCGGATCAGCTCGATCGAGTACTTGGCATTGCCCAGTGACGGTGCGAAGTCCAGACGCGAGACGTACGGCTCGCTCGCGTGGGCAAGCACGTCGAAGCCACAGAACGCGGTGAAGTGTTCGGGGCACGTGTAGTAGAGCAGCGGGTCGTCCATCGCCAGGTCGACGAGACACGTGTCGTCGAACGCCACCCACTTGTGCGGCTTGTTCATGTCCGAGGTGTCGGTGATGACGTACGCCCAGGAGGTCTCCGACCCCGTGCCGGCCGTGGTCGAGACCGCGATGTGCTTGGGGTTCTCCTTGTTGGTGGCCTTGGAGAAGCCCTCGAACTCGTTGATGTTGCGGCCGTCGTGCGCGATGACCATGCGGGCGCCCTTGGCGGCATCATGACTGGAACCGCCGCCCACCGAGATGATGCCGTCGCACTTCTCCGACTGGTAGAGGGCCGCGGCGTCCATGCAGTTGTAGTCCTTGGGGTTGGACTCCACCTGGTCGTAGAGGACGACGTCGACGCCCTGGTACTCGATCTTGCCGATCAGCTCCTCGATGATCCCGGAACCGCGCAGCCCCGTGGTCATCAGCAGTGCGCGGGTCATGCCCAGATCCTTGGCCTCGACACCGAGCATGTCGTGCGCGCCGACACCCAGCTTCGCCTTCGGGAACGGGTGGAACTCCTTGATCGGGAAGTCCCAGATCTGGTTCAGCTCAATGGCCATGGTGGTGAACTCCTTGTGACGGTTGGGTCTGTCACAACGAGAATGTCGCCCAGATCACAACCGGGACAAGGGGTCCTGCCCGTACTCGACAACAGTGCACCCGGCCGGACGGGCCGGCACCTGTCCGATCGGACAGGGTTCAGTCGCGCATGCGCTCGATCTCGCCGCCGAGACTGCGCAGGATCTCCACGAAGTGGGGGTATCCGCGATCGATGTGCTCGACGTCGTGCACCTCGGTCACCCCGTCGGCGACGAGCCCGGCCAGCACGAGGCCGGCGCCGGCGCGGATGTCCGAGCACCAGACCGGCGCGCTCGACAGGCGGTCGATCCCGCGGATGACCGCGTGGTGGCCGTCGGTCCGGGCGTCGGCCCCGAGACGGACCATCTCCTCGACGAAGCGGAAGCGGGCCTCGAAGACGTTCTCGGTGATGACCGACATGCCGTCGGAGATCGCGGCCAGACCGATCGCCATCGGTTGCAGATCGGTGGGAAAGCCGGGGAACGGCAGGGTGGACACGTTGACGGCGGTGGGCCGGCGGTCGTGCCGGACCCGGAAGCCGTCGTCGAAGGTGTCGACCACGGCCCCGGTGTCGCCCAGTTTGTTCAGAACCAACTGCAGGTGTTCGGGTTTCACGCCGCGCACGGTGACGTCACCGCGGGTCATCGCGGCCGCGATACCCCAGGTCGCGCCGACGATGCGGTCCCCGACCACCCGGTGGGTCGTCGGATGCAGTCGGTCGACACCGACGACGGTCAGGGTCGAGGTGCCGGCACCGTCGATCTGTGCGCCCATCTGCTGCAGCATCACGCAGAGGTCGACGATCTCGGGCTCACGCGCGGCGTTGTCGATGGTGGTCTGTCCCTCGGCGAGCACCGCGGCCATGAGGATGTTCTCGGTCGCACCCACCGACGGGAACTCCAGCGCGATCGGAGCGCCGACCAGGGTGTCGGCCTCGGCCACCACACAACCGTGCTCGATGGTGCTCGTGGCGCCGAGCGCGCGCAGACCCGCCTGATGCATGTCGAGCGGCCGGGAGCCGATCGCGTCGCCGCCGGGCAGCGCGACGACCGCGCGATGGCACCGCGCCATCAACGGGCCGAGGACGCAGACCGAGGCGCGGAACTGACGGACCGCCGCGAAATCGGCGTGGAATTTCGGTTCGGCGGGAGCGGTGATGGTGACCGTCTCGCCATCCATCTCGACGACCGCACCCAGACCGCGGAGCACGTCGGCCATCAGCGGGACGTCGGCGATCTCGGGTGCATTGGTCAGCACGGTCGTCCCCTCGGCGAGGAGGGCCGCGGCCATGAGTTTCAGGACGCTGTTCTTTGCGCCACCCACTGCCACCTCGCCGGACAGACGCGCTCCCCCGGACACCAGAAACCGATCGCTCACGCCTGCCACCTTAACCGCCCGGGTTCGCGGCCCCCGGCCCAGTGGGTCCGACCCCGCACGTCCGAGACCGCGCGTCGGGCCACCCGGCCATCGCGCAGTACATTCGACGCATGGCGGTACACCTGACGAGGATCTACACCCGGACCGGTGACGACGGCTCCACCGGACTGAGCGACTTCTCCCGGGTTCCCAAGACCGATCCGCGCGTGGTCGCCTACGCCGACTGCGACGAGGCGAATGCCACCATCGGTCTCGCCCTGGCGCTCGGCGGCGAGGTACCCGACGACATCCGAGCGGTCCTCACCACCGTCCAGAACGATCTCTTCGACGCCGGAGCCGACCTGTCCACACCCGTCGTCGAGGATCCCCAGTACCCGCCGTTGCGCATCGCGCAGGACTACATCGACGCACTCGAGCGGTGGTGCGACGCCTTCGGCGCCGAGCTGCCCGCGCTGGACTCCTTCATCCTGCCGGGCGGCACGCCCCTTGCCGCCCTGTTGCACCAGGCACGAACGGTGACCAGGCGAGCGGAACGGTCGGCGTGGGCCGCGGTGTCGGCTCATCCGGACGACACGAGCGTCTTGCCGGCCAAGTACCTCAACCGGTTGTCCGACCTGCTGTTCATCCTGTCGCGGGTCGCGAACCGCACTCGCCCCACCGCGGGAGGCGACCAGCAAGGCGCGGACTCACCCGGTGACGTCAAGTGGGTTCCGGGCGGTAGCCGACAGCGGCCGGCCTCGAAGAGCGAGTCCTAGGCGCTCTTGCGCCGCTGCGATCGCGCGGACTGCCGGGATTCCAGCCAGGACTGGAACGCGGTCACCGCACCCGGGCCCATCGCCAGTTCGTAATCGTCGTCGGCCTGGCCGGCCGACTGCACCTGCAGGATGAGCATCCCGTCGAGGATCTCGGTCTCGGTCCCCTCCGGCGCTCGACGACCGGAGATCTCCATACCCTGTCGGGCGAACGTCACGTTCGGTCCCGGTTTCAGGGACGTGAGGCGGTAGTACCGGAGCGAGTGATCGCTGTAGTGCACGGTGCCGTGCCGCCATCCCTCGTCGACCGCGGCGGGCACGGTGCGCAGCAGGACCGGCGTGCCGGCACGCCGGAGCTGGGCGAGACGAATCGTCAAGAAGGCGCACAACAGGACCGCCACCGCCAGCAGCACACTGAGCAACACGACCGCCAGCGACATCACCTACTCCTTCGTGCAGTCACCGCGTGCGGGCGAAAGCGTCGAACCCGGTAGGGCTCAAGACGGCTCGGGCTGCGCACACGCGGGACAGGGGGCTGTGATGACAAGCATGCCAGAACCCGCACATGACACGCCAAACGGCCTCGGCCGGCCATCGGATCTCTCCCGATGGCCGGCCGAGGCCGCTTGTTGAACCCAGACCGCTCGCGCGGGCCGTTCTAGCGTGAAAGGTGTTGTGCCGCAGTCAGACGCGCGTGAGCACGGTGGTACTCCGGCGAATCCGGCTCCGCCTCGTCGAGCGCGGTCTTCTCCGCGTTGACGTCGACGTCGTCAGCCCAGTCGGCAGACTCCGCCAGCACCGTCACGGCCTCGCCGGTGACGGAGAGGAACCCGCCCTCGACCGCAGCCGCACGACGGTTGCCGTTCTCCTCGACGATGACCACGAAGCCACCCGGGACCAGCTGGCCCAGGAGCGGCTCGTGGTTGGCCAGGACACCCAGCTCACCGACGGTGGTCTGCGCGATCACGAACGTGGCCTCTCCCGAGTACAGGCTCTGATCCGCGGAGACAACCTCCACGTGGAAGGACTTCTCAGCCATGGCGAATCGCTACTTTCCGCTGATCTTGGCGGCGGCGGCCTCCACGTCGTCGAGTCCACCGCAGCTGTTGAACGCCTGCTCGGGCAGGTGGTCGAACTCACCCTTGGCAACACGGTCGAAGGCCTCGATGGTGTCGGCGAGCGGGACGACCGAGCCCTTCTGGCCGGTGAACTTCTCGGCGACGAGGAAGTTCTGGCCGAGGAACTTCTGGATACGGCGAGCGCGCTGCACCGTGACCTTGTCCTCTTCGGAGAGCTCGTCCATACCGAGGATGGCGATGATGTCCTGCAGCTCCTTGTACTTCTGCAGGATGCGCTTGACCTCGTTGGCGACGCGGAAGTGCTCGTCGCCCACGATCGACGCCTCGAGGATGCGCGAGGTCGAGGTCAGCGGGTCCACGGCGGGGTAGATACCCAGCTGCGAGATCGGACGCGAGAGCTCGGTGGTCGCATCGAGGTGAGCGAACGTGGTGGCCGGCGCCGGGTCGGTGTAGTCGTCGGCGGGGACGTAGATCGCCTGCAGCGAGGTGATCGAGCGACCCTTCGTCGAGGTGATGCGCTCCTGGAGCTCACCCATCTCGTCGGCCAGGGTCGGCTGGTAACCGACCGCGGACGGCATACGACCGAGGAGGGTCGAGACCTCCGAGCCGGCCTGCGTGAAGCGGAAGATGTTGTCGATGAAGAGCAGCACGTCCTGGTGCTTCACATCGCGGAAGTACTCCGCCATGGTCAGCGCCGAGAGAGCCACGCGCATACGCGTGCCCGGCGGCTCGTCCATCTGACCGAACACCAAGGCGGTGTCCTGGAGAACGCCCATCTCCTCCATCTCGAGGTGGAGGTCGGTGCCCTCACGGGTGCGCTCGCCGACGCCGGCGAACACCGAGGTGCCGGAGAACTCACGCGCGATACGCGTGATCATCTCCTGGATGAGGACGGTCTTGCCGACGCCCGCACCACCGAACAGACCGATCTTGCCGCCCTTGACGTACGGGGTCAGCAGGTCGATGACCTTGATGCCGGTCTCGAGGATCTCGGTCTTGCCCTCGAGCTCGTCGAAGGCCGGCGGCTTGCGGTGGATGCTCCACTGCTCGCCGTCGCGGCCGAGGCCCGGGCTGTCGAGGCAGTCACCGAGGGCGTTGAAGACGTGACCCTTGACGACGTCACCGACCGGCACGACGATCGACTTGCCGGTGTCGGACACAGCCGCGCCGCGGACCAGGCCGTCGGTCGGCTGCATCGAGATGGTGCGCACCAGGTTGTCACCGAGATGCTGGGCGACCTCGAGGGTCAGCGTCTTGGCGACCGAGGAGAGGGCGACCTCGGCGTGGAGGGCGTTGAACAGTTCAGGAATCGAGCCCCGCGGGAACTCGACGTCGACCACGGGGCCGATGATGCGGACGACCCGCCCGTCGGCGGAACCCGCCGACTTCGCGGAGGGGGTTTCTACTGCTGCGGTCATGGTGCTTGGGTCACTTCCTCTTTATCGAAGTATGGGTTCTCGTCGATCCGGGCTCGTCTGGCGCAGACGGCTAGTTCGCCAGTGCGCTCGAGCCGCCGACGATCTCGCTGATTTCCTGGGTGATCTGGGCCTGGCGGAGCTGGTTGGCCTCGCGCGACAACGACTTGGACAGTTCCTCGGCGTTGTCGGTCGCGGCCTTCATCGCGGTACGGCGCGCGGCCGATTCCGAAGCCGACGAATCCAGCAGTGCCGCGTAGACCCGCGTCGCCACGTACTTCGGCAGCAGCGCGTCGAGCAGTGTCTCGGCCCCGGGCTCGAAGGTGTAGTTGCGCGACGGCGTGTCGTCGGACGAGTCATCGTCTTCGGAGACGACCAGCGGGGCGACCCGCCGGACCTCGGGCACCTGCGCCAGCATCGACTGGAAGCGGGTGTAGACCAGATGGAGCTCGTCGACGCCCTCGAGCTTGCCGTCACCTTCCGGACGATCGACCTCGGTGCCCGAACCGGCCTGGAAGAGATCCACCAGGAAGCTGGTCGCGGTCGCGGCATCGGAGTACTGCGGGGACTCCGAGAAGCCCGTCCACGAGTCCGAGATCTCCAAACCACGGAAGCTGAAGAACCCGACACCCTTGCGGCCCATCACGAACAGGACCGCCTCTTTGCCCTCGTCGCGCAGGAGTGCGATGAGCTCGCGGGTCGCCTTGAGCACGTTGGCGTTGTAACCGCCACACATTCCGCGGTCACTGGTCACGACCAGGATCGCGGCGCGCTTCGGGTTCTCCCGCTCGTTGAGCAGCGGGTTGTCCAGCGATCCCGAGTTGCTCGCCAGCTCCGAGAGCACGGCGGTCATCTCCTGCGAGTACGGCTTGGCCGCGGCCACCCGTCCCTGGGCCTTGGTGATACGCGAGGTCGCGATCAGCTCCTGAGCCTTGGTGATCTTCTTGGTCGACTGGACCGACCGGATGCGTGAGCGCAGCTCACGAATGCTGGCCATGAGCCCTCACCCCTTCCTTTTCGCGATGTCCGTTGACGAGTGAGATCACTTGCGGATCTTGATCTCTTCGTTCTCGACGTTGTCGGCATCCATCGCCTCGGCCTCGGCCTCGTTGACGACACGACGGCCGTCGTGGGTGAGGTAGCCGTTCTTGAACTTGTTGGTCTCGGCGATCAGGGCCTCGGCCTGGTCGTCGGTGAGCACCTTGCCGCCGGCGATCGAGTCGTAGACACCGGTCGCGTTGTGGTGCAGGTGGCTCAGCAGCTGGGTCTCGAAGTTGCGCACGTCGTCGACCGGGACCGAGTCGTAGTGGCCCTCACCGCAGAGGTAGATCGAGACGATCTGGTCCTCGACCGAGAAGGGGCTGTACTGGTCCTGCTTGAGCATCTCGACCCACCGGGCACCGCGCTCGAGCTGCGCCTTCGACGCGTCGTCGAGGTCGGAGGCGAAGGCCGAGAAGGCCTCCAGCTCGCGGAACTGGGCCAGCTCCAGACGCAGCGAACCCGAGACCTTCTTGAGGCCCTTGGTCTGTGCGGCACCACCGACGCGCGACACCGAGGTACCGACGTTGATGGCGGGACGGACGCCCTTGTTGAAGAGGTCCGACTCCAGGAACACCTGTCCGTCGGTGATCGAGATGACGTTGGTCGGGATGAACGCCGAGACGTCGTTGGCCTTGGTCTCGATGATCGGCAGGCCGGTCATCGAACCGCCGCCGAGTTCGTCGGACAGCTTGGCGCAACGCTCCAGCAGACGGGAGTGCAAGTAGAAGACGTCACCGGGGTATGCCTCGCGGCCCGGCGGGCGACGCAGCAGCAGCGAGATCGCGCGGTAGGCCTCGGCCTGCTTGGTCAGGTCGTCGAACACGATGAGGACGTGCTTGCCCTGGTACATCCAGTGCTGGCCGATGGCCGAGCCGGTGTACGGGGCGAGCCACTTGAAGCCGGCCGAGTCGGACGCGGGAGCCGCGACGATGGTGGTGTACTCCATCGCGCCGGCCTCTTCGAGCGCCGACTTGACGCCCGCGATGGTCGAACCCTTCTGACCGATGGCGACGTAGATGCAGCGGACCTGCTTGGAGGGGTCGCCGGTCTCCCAGTTGGCCTTCTGGTTGAGGATCGCGTCGATGCAGACCGCGGTCTTGCCGGTCTTGCGGTCGCCGATGACGAGCTGACGCTGTCCGCGGCCGATGGCGGTCATGGCGTCGATGGCCTTGATACCGGTGGCGAGGGACTCCTCGACCGGCTGGCGCTCGAGCACCGATGCGGCCTGCAGCTCGAGGACGCGCTGCTCGTCGGCCTCGATGTCGCCCTGGCCGTCGATCGGGGCGCCCAGCGGGTTGACCACGCGTCCGAGGAACGCGTCGCCGACGGGGACGGAGAGAACGTCGCCGGTACGGCTGACCTGCTGGCCTTCTTCCAGGGACTCGTAGTCACCCAGGATGACGGCGCCGATCTCGTCCTCGTCGAGGTTCAGTGCGACGCCGAGGACGCCGCCCGGGAACTCGAGGAGCTCGTTGGCCATTGCGCTCGGAAGGCCGCTGACGTGAGCGATGCCGTCCGAGGTATCGGTGATGATGCCGACCTCGTCGCGCGACGCTTCGGCTTCGAACGACGAGACGTACTGCTCGATCGCTCCCTTGATCTCGTCTGGTGAGATCGTCAACTCCGCCATGGGTTCTCGTCTTTCCTTGATGTGGCTCTGAGACTCAAAGGCTCTGAGCTCTGGGGCTTCGTGGGTTCGGGTGGTCGGGTGAGGAGCTCGTCAGCGCGGCAGTGTTTCCGCGGCCTTGGCCAGTCGCGTCGCGACATCGGCGTCGATGACCTCGTCGCCGACGCTGATCCGGAGACCGCCGAGCAGCTCCGGCGCGATCTCGGTCTGCACCGAGATGGTCCGACCGTAGATTCCGCCGAGCACGCTCGACAGGCGATCGATCTGGGCGTCCGACAGCGGTGAGGCGGACACCACGTGGGCGACCGACTCGCCACGACGGGCGGCGGCCAGCTCGGCGAGCTGATCGACCGCGACGTCCGCGGCCTGGCCGTGCAGTAGGCGCACGGTCGAGGACAGCAACGTCCAGGTGTGGGTGCCGACCTTGTCGCCGACCAGCTTCTGGAGCAGGTCGACGCGCTTGTCGGCGTCCTTGCCGTGGTCCGACAGCAGCGAGGAGAGCTGCGGGTTGGCCTCGAGGACTCGGCTCACACGGAAGAGCTCGTCCTCGACCTGCTCGATGACCCCGTCGCGTTCGGCGGCGGTGAGCACGATCAGAGAGTTCTGGCGGCGCAGACCGACGACGAAGTCGCTCGACGACGACCACCGCTGACTCGAGGCGGTCGCGAGCACCTCGACGACCACCGGGGCGACCTTGCCGTCGAACAGGCGGTGCACCAGGGCCTTCTTGCCCTCGGGGTTCTCGTCGTCCTCGACCAGACGCTTGCGCAGCACCGGGTTCTCGCCGAGGAAGTTGATCGCCGCGGTGAGGTCACCCGACGCGGCGGCGAGCGCCGACCCATCGAGATCGACTGCCGCCGAATCGAATTGCTCGGAGACGGCCAGTGCGGCATCACGGCTGGCCGCACGCATGGCGTGCAGACCGACGAGCGAGGCGCTCGAGGCGACCGCGTTCGACGAACCCGCCGACATCTCCTCGAGTTCGTCGATCACCCGGTCGACGCTGGCCGCCTGGGCCGAGTCGTCGGCCAGGTGGTTGCGCACCAGTTCGCCGGCCTTGTCGACGGCGGTGAGTCCGAGGTCGGTCCGCAACTGACGGACCAGGTTGGCACGCACCAGGGCGACCTGGTTGCGGCCGTGCTCGGAGATGCGCTTGACCTCGTGATCAGCCTGGGCGCGGATGTCGGAGGTGATCGCCTCGGCATCGGCCGCGGCGTCCTTCTGCATCTGCTCGGCCTCGGCCTTGGCCTCGGCGACGGCCTTCTCACGTGCCTGCTTGCCGTCGTCGACGCGCTTGGCGGCAGCCGCACTCTCGGCGAGCTGCTGACGGACGGTCTCCTGTCGATCCCGCATCATCTTCTGCACCGGCGGGCGGACGTACTTCCACAGCAGGAAGATGATGACCGCGAAGCCGAAGAGCTGAGCGATGAAGATCGCGGGGTCGAACGCAGCACCGATGTCGTGGAGCCAGGTGCCGATGGGGCCCTGGTCGGACTCGGTCTCAGTGTTGGCAGCCATGATCAGTTCACCGCTCCGCTCGTCGATCGGGTATCGGAAAGAGTTGCCGAGTCGACACCGAGCACACGCGCCGCAAGTGTCTTGGCGAGTGCGTCCACATCAGCTGCAGCCGTCGAGGCGGCCTGCTCACCCTGCGCCGCCAGCTCGGAGCTGGTCGACTGCAGGGCGGCGTCGGCCTCGGCGGTCGCTGCATGCTTCATCTCGTTCAGCTGTTCACGACCCTGGGCGCGAGCATCGTCGCGCTTGGCGGTGGCCTCACCGCGCGCCTCTTTGAGGAGCGAACGGAACTGCACGTCCGCATCCTCGAATTCGGCGGCGGCGGTCCGGTTGTCCTCCACGGTGCGGTGGATCATCGCGTCCCGCTCCTCGAGGACCTGCTGGATCGGCGGAACCACGAACTTGCGGATGACCAGCAGCAAAATCACGAAGATGAGCAGGACAACGAAGAACGTTCCATTCGGGAGCAGGAAGTTCTCTGCAGCAAGCGTCATTGTGGTGAGGTGTCGTTTCTACTCGGCGACAAAAGGGAGAGCGACGATCAGCCGGCGCTGATCGGGGTGGCGAACACGAAGAGCGCCATGAAGGCCAGGTTGATGAAGTAGGCCGCCTCGACCAGACCGACGGTGATGAAGAACGGGGTGAACAGGCGACCCTGTGCCTCGGGCTGACGGGCGATACCGGCGATCAGCTGGCTACCGGCCAGACCGTTACCGATACCGGCACCGACGGCGCCACCGGCCATGATCAGGCCGCCACCGATGAGTGCGCCGAGGCCAATCATTGGATCCATTGTGATATTTCCCTTTCGTTGCTGACATCTGGTGTGTCAGGTCTCTGGTTGCGCCGACAGGTGCCGGAGCAGGTCGTCATGTTCGGTTGTGGGCGCGGTCGTGAGTTGCCCCGCGCGGGTGCCCGGTCCGGGCGGTCAGTGATCCTCGGTCTCCATCGACTGCGAGAAGTAGAGGATCGTCAGCAGCGCGAAGATGAACGCCTGGATCAGACCGACGAAGAGTTCGAAGGACTTCCAGATCGCGTTGGGCGCCCACATGATGTACGGCGGGAACAGGGCGATCAGGGCGACCATCATGCTGCCGGCGAAGACGTTGCCGAAGAGTCGCAGCGACAGCGAGATCGGCTTGGTGAATTCCTCGATCACGTTGATCGGCGCGAGGAATGCGACGTGGCCCTTGATGATTCGCTTGGGGTGACCCAGCAGGCCGCGTGCCCGGAAGCCGGCGATCTGGTACCAGACGAAGACGAAGATCGCGAGGGCATAGGCGAAGTTCACGTCCGCGGCGGGCGGCTTGAGGATCTCGTGGTGACCGACCTGCACCGGCAGGATCGACAGCCAGTTGGAGATCAGGATGAAGGTGAAGAGCGAGACCGCGAGCGGGAGGACGTACGGGGCGATCTTCATGCCGATGGCACTCTCGACCTGACCACGCATCTGGATGGTGATGGCCTCCCAGAACAGCTGCACACCCGACGGCACACCGGTCGAGGTGACCTTCGACTTCAGGTAGAAGGCCAGCGCGAGCAGGATCGCCGCGGCCAGCGCCGTCGCGATGATGGTCTCCAGGTTGAAGGTCAGTCCGAACAGTTCGAACTTGGTGTAATGACCCACCTGGATGGCCGGTTCGCCATCCTCTGCGGCAAGGTTGAAGGCGGTCGTCATGGTTGGCTACGAAGTCCTTTCATCACCGGAATGACCGTGTTCAGCACCAAGACCACTTGGCCGATGGCGAGTCCGAACATCGCGCCCAACCCGTCGGGTTGGACCAGAAAAGCCGCCAGCAGCGCGAGCGCCGTGATGGCACCGAGTCGCATGGCGGAGTTGAGAGCAAGTGCGGTCTTACGTGGGTTCTCGTCGGCGACCACGACGTCGACTGCGCGTCGGACGAGGATCGCGTTGACGAAGATGCCGGCGACACCGAGCAGGAAGAAGACCGCGAAGAGCGGATGCCCGACGGCGAGCGAGACGGCGGCGACGACCACGATGAACCCGCCCGCGATGAGCGCGGGGCGGCGGAGTCCGGTCGGCGCCTGCGGATAGACGGGGGCCGAATCAGGGGCAGATGCGGTCATGTCCCTCTCCTCAGCTCTCCTACTCCATACCGATGGCACGGGGCACCCGCGTGCGTGCAGCAACACATGGCCGCTGGGCGTCAGCTCGCGTTTGGTGTGACCCTACCAACACCATTCCTGGCGTCTCACCGGGGGGTATACGTGGCAAGAGACGGAACCGGGGCTTTGTGTCCGGATCTGGCTCCCACTGACTACTACGGGCGATAGTACACCAGTATTTACGGTTTCCTTACCTTAGGCCCAGCGGAAGCATTCTCGGCAAACGCCAGGTTCCGCTCACCTGCTCAGCGATAGGCCTTGGTGGCCGTACGGAGTTCGGCGAAGCGCCGGTGCAGCCGCGGCGCCATCGTGACCAGCATGGCGACCACGAGTCCCGCTCCGAAGGCCGGGGCGACGACCGAGAGCGGGAACAGCGTGCTCGCCGCCGCCGAGAACGCCAGGACCCCCACCCACAGGTAGATGATCAGCGCGACGCGACGCTGCGAGTGCCCGAGCTCGAGCAGCCGGTGGTGCAGGTGCATCTTGTCCGGGGTGTAGAAGCCCACCCCGGCCCGGGTCCGCCGGATCACCGCCAACAACATGTCGAGCATCGGGATGAAGACGACGGCGGCGACGAGGATCAGCGGGGACAACAGGGTGAAGATGTCCGCCGGGCCGTAGGCATTGACGGCGATGCGGCCGGACGCGCTCGTGGATGCCGCGGCGAGCAGCAGCCCGATCAGCATCGCACCCGAGTCGCCCATGAAAATCCTTGCGGGAGAGAAGTTGTGCGGCAAGAAGCCGAGGCACGCACCGGCCAGCGCCATCGAGATGAGGGCCGGCGGGTAGTAGCTGACATCGCCCCCCTGGTCGCGCAACAGACCCAGGGAGAACATGCAGATCGCGGCCGCCGCGATGAGGCCCAGTCCGGCGGCGAGACCGTCGAGCCCGTCGACGAAGTTGATCGCGTTGATCGTCGCGACTGTGATCGCGACAGTCAGCAGACCGGCCTGCAGCGGGTCGAGCACGAGCGTGCCGATGTCGGCGAACGGGATGTAGAGCTGCAGCCAGCTGATGCCGAGCAGCACCAGCACTCCCGCCGCGGTCAGCTGTCCGACGAACTTCGTCAGCGCGTCCAGCCCCCAGCGGTCGTCGACGACGCCGACGAGGACGATGACCGTGCCGGCGGCGATCACCGCCGTCATGTCGGTGGTGTAGGCGAACCCGCGGTTGAGCGCCGGGAGGTTGGCGGCCAGGGCGATACCCGCGACCACTCCCCCGAACATCCCGAGCCCACCGAGGCGGGGCGTCGGGATCACGTGCACGTCGCGGACTCGCGGTACGGCGACCGCACCGGCGCGGATGGCGAAGACGCGGACCGCGGAGGTCAGCAGATAGGTCATCGCCGCGGCGGTCAGACCCACGAGCAGGAGCTCGCGCAGAGGCACGCCCGTCCCTCCCCCGTCCGAGGCGGCGAGCAACACCGGTGCGGCACCGGTCATCGCGTCACCACCGGCGTCCGGCGGGGCAGGGTCTCGAACATTGCGACCACGCTACCCGTAGGCCAGTTCGGCGATCTCGCGACGGATCCGCCGGTGCGTCTCACGATCGTCCGTCGTCATCGCGGCGACCATCGCGTCGGCGATCGGCGGATGCATGGCGGGGGTCATGCCCCGCTCGGTGACGACCGGCGTACCGATCCGGATCGCCGAACCCTCGGAGACGGGTCGGGTCTCGAACGGCAGGACGGCCTTGTCGACGACGATGCCGGCCGCGCCGAGCCGGTACTGCGCCTCCATCCCGGAGATACCGAAGCCGCTCACGTCGATGACGGCGAGGTGGATATCGGTCCCCCCGGACACCACCCGGGCGCCCCGGGCCGCGAGCTGGCCGGCGAGACCCCGGGCGTTGTCCACGGTGCGGCGCGCGTACCCGGCGAACTCGTCGGTCCCCGACTCCGCGCAGGCCACCGCTTTCGCGGCCACGGTGTGCATCGCCGGGCCGCCCTGCACGAACGGGAAGACCGCCTTGCGCAGCGCCTCGCCGTGCTCGGCACGGGCGAGGACGACACCGCCGCGTGGGCCCCGGATCACCTTGTTGGTCGACAGGGTGACGATGTCGGCGTACGGCACCGGTGACGGGAGCAGGCCGGCGGCGATGTGCCCGGCGAGGTGCGCGGCGTCGACCCACAGGATGCACTCGGCCTCATCGGCGATCTCGCGCAGTGCCGCGAAATCGAACGTGCGCGAATACGAAGCCGCCCCGGCGACCAGGATCCGTGGCCGGTGCACCAGGGCGAGATCACGGACCTGGTCGTAGTCGACGAGTTCATCGTCCGGGCGCACCTCGTAGTGCAGGGGCGAGAACCATCGGCCGGAGAAGTTCGCCCGCGAACCATGTGTCTGGTGGCCGCCGTGTTCGAGGCGCAGCGCGAGCACCGGATCCCCGGGCTGGGCGAAGCCGGCGTACACGGCGAGATTGGCCGCGCTCCCCGACAGTGGCTGGACGTTGACGTACTCGGCGTCGAACAGCGCCCGGGCGCGGGTGATCGCGAGCTCTTCGAGTTCGTCGACCACGTCGCATCCGCCGTGGTACCGCGTCCCGGGGTACCCCTCCGCGTACTTCGCGTCGAAGACCGACGCCATCGCGGCTCGCACCCCCGGCGTCGGCTCGGTCTCGCCGGCGAGCAGCTGGAGCGTGTCGCGGCGACGATCCACCTCGCGGCCCAGCAGGGCATCGACCGCGGCGTCACCGGTCGGGGCGTCGCCCGCCTCGAAGCCGTGTGGTCCGAACTCCGGCGCGTCCGGACTCATGGCTCCGCGAGCAGCGAGGCCGGGTCGGTGTCGAGTACGTCGGCGACCGCGTCGGTCGAGACGGCGCCCTCACGCAGGATGCGCGGACTCGGCCCGGAGACATCGACGATCGTCGACGCCTGCGCGGCCGGCGCCGGGCCACCGTCGAGATAGACCGAGACCTCGTCGCCGAGTTGTTCGCGCGCTTCGTCGGCGGTCGTCGCCGGCGGGCGTCCCGAGACGTTGGCGCTCGAGACCGCCATCGGGCCCACCTCGCGCAGCACGTCGATCGCGACCGGGTGCAGGGGCATCCGCAGCATGACGGTCCCGTCGGTGTCCCCGAGGTCCCACGCCAGCGAGGGCGCCTGCCGGACAACCAGACTCAGACCGCCGGGCCAGAACGCCTCGATCAGATCACGCGCGGGCTGCGGGACGGACAGGACCAGTCCGTCGATCGAATGCCAGGAACCCACCAGTACCGGGACCGGCATGTCGCGTCCACGGTGCTTGGCAGCCAGGAGGGCGCCGACGGCGTCGGAATCGAAGGCGTCGCAACCGACTCCGTAGAGCGTGTCGGTGGGCATCACGATCAGCCGTCCGGCCTTCGCCGCCCCGACCGCCGCCCGAATCCCCGACGAGCGGTTCTGTGGATCGTTGCAGTCGAAAACAGTGCTCACGCGATCATCCTGCCATGCCGTGCCCGGTGCCCCCGGCCTACCGTCGGCGCGCCGTCACGAACCGTGGCCGACCCGTCAGATCCGCGTGCCGGGTCACGTCCTCGAAGTCGCCGTGCGCGTGCAGGCACGCCACCACCGCGTCCGCGGTCGTGTCGTCGTGTTCGATCCCGACGACCCCACCGGGAGCCAGTGTGCGGGCGATGACCGGCACCATCGGCTCGATCACCGACATCCCGTCGGCCCCGCCGAAGACCGCGCGGGCCGGATCGTGCGCGACCTCGGGTCCGACCGCCGCATCCAGCGGGACGTAGGGCGGGTTGGTGACGAGGACCGACACACTGCCCATCGGGACGGAATCGGCGATCTGCTCGGGATCGGTGACGTCCGCGGCGACCACCTCGACCCGCGATCCGACCACCGTCGCCGCGTCGGTGACGTTGCGGCGCAACCACACCAGGGCGTCCTCGTCGGCCTCGACCGCGACCACCCGGGTCCCGGGACTCATCGCCGCGACACCGATCGCCAATGCGCCACTGCCGCTGCAGAAGTCGGCTGCGAGTGCCGACCCGGGCCGCTCGCGGAGCCGGTCGACTGCCCATTCGAGGAGATACTCGGTCTCCGGTCGGGGGATGAACACACCCGGCCCGACGGCGAGCTCCACCGGGCCGAACGCGGCGGTCCCGACGATGTGCTGCAACGGGATCCGTCGGGCACGCCGCTCGACGGCGGACCGGAAGGCGCGGGCCTGCGCATCATCGATCGCGTCCATCAGGACAAGGCGGCCCGCATCGACCCCGAGCACGTGCGCCATCAGCCAGTCGGCGTCATGGCGTGCGGAGTCGATCCCGGCCGCGGCGAGACAGGCGGTCCCCGCGCGCAGTTCGTCCGACACCGGGGTCGGCGTTCCGGTCACGGGGTCTATTCCGCTTCCATGCGGGCCTGCCGGTCCGCGGCGACGAGGGCGTCGAGGAGGTTGTCCATGTCGCCGGCGAGCACCGCGTCGAGGTTGTTGGCCTTGTATCCGATGCGGTGGTCGGTGATGCGGTTCTCGGGGAAGTTGTAGGTACGGATCCGCTCGGACCGGTCGACGGTGCGGATCTGCGCGGCACGCCCCTGCGCGGCGGCGGCCTCGGCCTCCTCCTCGGCCGCGGACTGGAGCCGGGCGGCGAGGACCTGCATCGCCCGGGCCTTGTTCTGCAACTGGGAGCGTTCGTTCTGGCAGGTGACGACGATCCCGGTGGGCAGGTGGGTGATCCGGACCGCCGAGTCGGTGGTGTTCACACCCTGCCCGCCCTTGCCGGACGAGCGATAGACGTCGATGCGGAGTTCGGACTCGTCGATGGTCACCTCGGCGACCTCTTCGGGCTCGGGGTAGATCAACACCCCGGCCGCCGACGTGTGGATGCGTCCCTGCGACTCGGTGACCGGCACACGCTGCACGCGGTGCACGCCGCCCTCGAACTTCAGACGCGACCACACCCCGTCGCGGACGGCCTCTTTCGACTTGATGGAGAACGTGGCCTCCTTGTACCCGCCCAGATCGGACTCGGTGACTCCGAGCACCTGCGCCTTCCAGCCGTGCCGCTCACAGTATTTGAGGTACATGCGGGCCAGGTCCGAGGCGAACAGCGCCGACTCCTCGCCGCCGGCACCGGATTTGATCTCCAGGACCACGTCGTCGGCGTCGTGGGGATCGCGCGGGGCCAGCAGGTCGGTCAGGGTGGCGTCGAGCTCGTCGACCACCTCCTCGAGCGCGGGGATCTCGGCGGCGAACGATGCGTCGTCCGCGGCCAGTTCCCGGGCGGCCTCGAGATCGTCGCGCGCCGTCTGCAGCCTGGTGTAGGTCGCCATGACCGGCGCGAGCTCGGCGAATCGCTTGCCCACTCTGCGGGCCGCGGCCGGGTCGTCGTGCAGGGCGGGGTCGGCCAGCTGACGTTCGAGGCCCGAGTGCTCGGCGAGGATGTCGTCGATGGCCGAGGGACTCTGCGTACTCATGTAGGCGACCTCACTTGTCGTCCGGCGGCACACCGGCGGGCAGTGGCGCCGGAGAGAACGGCACCGGGAAGAACACGGACCGGAAACACAGCGACGCCCGTCCCGACAATCGTCGGGCGGGCGTCGCAGCGTGGTCTACTTGGCGCGCTTGCCGTAGCGCTTCTCGAACCGGGCAACGCGGCCGCCGGTGTCGAGGATCTTCTGCTTGCCCGTGTAGAACGGGTGGCACTGCGAGCAGACCTCGACGTTGATCCGACCGTTGGCAGCGGTGCTGCGGGTCTCGAAGGTGTTGCCGCAGCCGCAGACGACGGTGGTCGTCGCGTACTCGGGGTGAATTCCCTGCTTCATGTCTGGTACGTCCCTTTCTGTGGTCGCCGGGTCACCGTCGCTTGTCGACGGTGTGAACCGGAACCGGACTCGACCGATCAGTATGCCACGGAGGGCATCACCGGGAAAAATCCCGATCACCGCGGTCGCAGATGCCTCAACGGCGGGCACGTCGAATCCATTCCCGGCACTGTCCGCCGCACCGAGCGGCATCCCGTACACGTGATACACATCGCGATCCTCGTAAGGGTTGCCTAAGTGTAGTACCGTGGCGTCGCCCGCCGGTTTGTCCCGCGGCGCACGCACCCGCACACCGTCTCCGAAGGATCATCGATGTACGACGCCACCGGCAGCAGCCTCGCAGTCGACACCGCACCGGCATCCCCCGCGCGCCGCACCGGCAAGGCAGTCCGCTCGCCGTGGAACCGGCGCAATCCGTACCCGGCGACCGTCGTGACCAATGAGCTGCTCTCCGGCCCCGGCTCGGCCAAGGAGGTCCGGCATCTCGAACTCGACCTCGGGGACAGCGGCATCAGCTACGAGCCCGGCGACGGAATCGGCATCGCGCCCGCCAACGATCCGGAACTCGTCGACCTCCTCCTCAACCGACTCGGCGCGGCCGGCGACGAGATCATCGCCGACCGCAAGGCCACCTACACCCTGCGCGAGGCGCTGACCAGCAGGTACGAGATCTCCGCACCGTCGAAGTACCTGGTCCGAGCGGTTGCCGATCGCACCGGGCACCCCGAGTTGTCGCGATTGCTCGATGCCGGCGATCCGCAGGCGCTCGACGCATGGCTGCACGGCCTCGACGTCCTCGATCTCCTGGATCTCGACCCGACCTTCGCCCCGACCCCCGAGGAACTGCTCGAGGAGCTGAGTCCGCTCGCCCATCGGGAGTACTCGATCTCGTCGAGCCCCCGGGTCCACGGCGACACGGTGCACATCACGATGGCCACCGTGCGCTACACCGTCGCCGACCGGGATCGCGGAGGTGTCTGCTCGACACACCTCGCCGACCGGTGCGCCCCCGGTGACACCGTCCCCGTCTTCGTCTCCCCCAACAAGAAATTCCGTCTGCCCGCCGACGACGTGGCGGCGGTCATGATCGGTCCGGGCACGGGAATCGCGCCGTTCCGGGCCTTCCTGCACGAGCGGGCGGCGACCGGCGCCACCGGGAGCAACTGGCTGTTCTTCGGTGATCAGCATCGTGCGCACGACCACCTCTATGCCGAGGAACTCGACCGGCTCGTCGCCGGTGGTGTGTTGGATCGGCTCGATCTCGCGTTCTCTCGCGATCAGGAACACAAGGTGTACGTCCAGGACCGGATGCGCGAGCACGGCGCCGAGCTGTTCGCCTGGCTGGAGGCCGGCGCGCACCTCTACGTCTGCGGCGACGCCGCGACGATGGCCGATGACGTCGACGCGGCGCTGCACGAGATCGTCGCCGAACACGGCGGTCTCGACGCCGACCAGGCCGCCGGCTACGTCGACGGCCTTCGCTCGGAGAATCGCTACCTGCGCGACGTCTACTGACATGGCCG
This sequence comes from Gordonia terrae, assembly GCF_001698225.1. Taxonomy (NCBI): domain Bacteria; kingdom Bacillati; phylum Actinomycetota; class Actinomycetes; order Mycobacteriales; family Gordoniaceae; genus Gordonia; species Gordonia terrae. The sequence continues at coordinate 2,198,810 of NZ_CP016594.1, read as the reverse complement.
ATTCCGCCGGGGACGATCCGCCTGCCCGCAGCGATCTCGAGATCTTGCTGCGGACAGCCGGATTCGGAGACTCCTCGGTGAATCACGACGTCCCGGCGGTCGCGGCCCGGCTACCGGGACTGGCCCAGGTCGTCGGCGTCACGGTCGCCGGTCCGGTGATCATGAACGCGGTCGGGGTCCACGACGACCCGGTATCGGTCGGCGGCCCGATCCGGGCCGACTCCCATCGGATAGCTCTGCGGCTCAATCCCTCTCGCCTGTCGTCGACGTTGCTCAGCGATCCCGCCGCCAATGTTCCGCCGACCCTGCGGTTGTTCGACCATCGCGGCAACACCGCGCACGCCACCTATCTGACCGAGAACTCCGACCGGCTGGCGTTCGAGGCCCTGGCTCTCGACGGCGGCGGCGCGGGCCTCGACGGGTCGGGGTCGGATTCGTCTGCCCAGAATTCCGCTGGGCCGCAACGGGTGAGCACGACCGCATCGCGCGGTGACGACCAGGTGGCCCAGCTGGACGCGATACTCACCGACGGCGGCGGTGCACGCCTGGCGAGCCTGCCCCACCTCGACTGCCGGCGCACCGTCCGCCTCGAGACCCGCGCGGTGATCGCGGCACTCGAACACGCGGCCCGACTGGGGCTGACCGTGACGTTCGCGACGGCGGCCCCGGGATGCATGCAGATGCGCCAGGATCGCCTCGACGGCGCTCGTGAGCATCGCGGGCAGATGGTGCTGGCCGCGGGCTCCACCCGCGTCATGGTCAATTTCGACCTGGTGGGCGAATGCTGGGTCACGTGGCCCCACGGAGTGTGGGGTCGCACCGGATCACTGGAGATCTACAACCGCCGGGGCGAGTGTGCGCTGGTCGTCACCCAGACCGGGGCGCAGGCTCCGGCGGTCGCGCAGGCGTGGGAGCACCTGACCACCGACCTCGCCGGCTGAGCGACGCTGTCTCCGCCCCATCCGACGAAGCCACCCCACGCTCCCTGAGGTGCGGGCGAAGCGTTCGCTTCGCGCAACCTCAGGGGGCGTGGGGTGCGGACGAACTCAGTCGTCGTTGTTCCCGCCCGGTGCGGTCTTCTGCACCGTCATCAGGAACTCGATGTTCGTCTTGGTCTTCTTGAGCTGGCTGATCAACAGATCGATGGCCTGCTGCGAATCGAGACCCGAGAGCACGCGACGCAGCTTGTGCACGATGGAGAACTCCTCCGGCGACAGCAGCAGCTCGTCCTTACGGGTGCTCGACAGGTTCACGTCCACCGCCGGGAACACCCGACGCTCGGAGATCTTGCGGTCGAGCTTGAGCTCGGCGTTGCCGGTGCCCTTGAACTCCTCGAAGATCACCGTGTCGCCGGTGGAGCCGGTCTCGACGAGCGCCGACGCGATGATCGTCAGCGATCCACCGTTCTCGATGTTGCGCGCCGCGCCGAGGAACCGCTTCGGCGGGTAGAGCGCGGTCGAATCGACACCACCGGAGAGGATGCGACCCGACGCGGGCGACGCGTTGTTGTACGCACGACCCAGACGGGTGATCGAGTCCAGCAGCACCACAACGTCTTTCCCGCTCTCGACGAGTCGCTTCGCGCGCTCGATCGCCAGCTCGGACACCGAGGTGTGGTCCGACGGCGGCCGGTCGAAGGTCGACGCGATGACCTCGCCACGCACCGAACGCTGCATGTCGGTGACCTCCTCGGGACGCTCGTCGACGAGGACGACCATGAGGTGGCATTCGGGGTTGTTGGTCGCGATGGCGTTGGCGATGTCCTGCAGGATCGTGGTCTTGCCGGCCTTGGGCGGCGACACGATCAGGGCACGCTGCCCCTTGCCGATCGGCATGATGAGGTCGATCACGCGGGTGTCGAGCCGTTCAGGGGTGGTCTCCAGCCGCAGGCGCTGATTCGGGTACAGCGGCGTGAGCTTGTTGAACTCGGGGCGGCGCTTGGCCGTCTCGACGTCGCCGCCGTTGATGGTGTCCAGACGCACCAGCGGGTTGAATTTCTGTCGCTGGTTCTGCTGATCGCCCTCCCGTGGCACCTTCACCGCACCGGTGACCGCGTCGCCGCGTCGGAGCCCGTTCTTGCGAACCAGGTTCATCGAGACGTAGACGTCGTTCGGTCCGGCGAGATAGCCCGAGGTGCGCACGAATGCATAGTTGTCGAGAACGTCAAGGATGCCGGCGACGGGCTGCAACACGTCGTCGTCGGAGACCTGCGGCTCGTTCGGGGTGTCGCGGTTCTGCCCACGGCGACGCTCGCGGAACCGCCGGCCGCGCCGGCGGCCGCCGCCCTCACCGTCGTCATCGCGATCCTGGCCCCCGTCACGGTTCTGGCCCCCGTCACGGTTCTGACCCTGACCACCGTCGCGGTTCTGCTTGTCGCGGTTCTGGCCACCATCGCGGTTCTGGTTGTCGCGGTTCTGGCCGCCATCACGATTCTGGTTGTCGCGATTCTGGTTGTCGCGATTCTGGTTGCGGTTGCGGCGATTACGCTGCTCACCGCCGTCGGCATCGCCCGCGGCGTCGGTCGAGCCGTCCCGCCCGCGGCGTCGGCTACGATCTCCGCCGGTGTCCGACGAGTCGGTCTCAGCGGCGTTGCCGCCGGTGCGGGCTTCTGCGGCCTGAGACTCGTCGGCCTTGGCCGAGTCGGTCGCGGCGGCGCCGTTCCGGGGGCCGTCGGTTTTCGCGCTGTCGGCCGCAGGCGCCTCTGCCGGTGCGTCGGCACCGGCGGCCTTGCGGCCGGCGCCGCGTGCGGCGCGCGTGCCGCCCCGGGGGGCGTCGGTCTTCTCGGTCGTGTCCCCACCGGACGAGGCCGGGGACTCGCCGATGGTCAGTTGCTCCTCGGCCGCGGCGGCCGGCTTCGACGCGCCGGCCTTCGACCGGGCCGGGGCGCTCTTCGCGGCGGGGGCGTCGCCGCCCGCCTGGCGCTCCTTGATGGCCGCGATCAGGTCGCCCTTGCGCATCCCGGAAGTGCCCTTGATGCCGAGTTCACCGGCGACCGTCCGGAGTTCGCTCAGCACCATGCCGGACAGGCCGGTACGTGCACGTGTCTTGGTGGCCGGTCGTCCCGAGTCGGGGCCGGCCGAACCCGCGGATTCCTGCTCGGCAGGTGCGGTGATCAGGTCCGTATCGGTCACGGAAGTCCTTTCGTTCCTCCCACAGACGAGAACTGCGTGAGGTCTACGTTTCCCTGCTTCGGTGCGCTAGGGAGTCCGTCCGCGGTGGACGGTGAGAATGTGCGGTCCGCTGCGAGCGTGCTCGGAAACACCTGCGCTTCGGCACCGTCGACAGAGATCCATGACCCCGGCCCGGATACACAGCCGGCCATCTCCGATCGGTGAAGGATGAGAAGCGGCAGGACAAGCCTGCGCGGCTAGACCAGAATATGGTAACCCCGTTCGCATGATAGGGGCAACACGCCGGAAGCGCCAAACGAGCGCGCGACGGCCGGCGGGGATCCACCGGTGGAGAAGGCGTCAGCCGACGGAGATCTCGACTCCGCCGGCGACTGCCACCGACCGGGCGTCGAATCCGAGGCCCTGAGCGAGCTGACGGATGTCCGCCGGCACCGGCGACGTTCCGAGTACGAGGACCGTCGGTCCGGCCCCGGACACCGTCGCGGCGTGTCCCCTCGCCCGCAGCGCGGTCACGAGGTCACTCGTCGGCGCCATCGCCGAGGCGCGGTAGGGCTGATGGAGTCGATCCTGCGACGCGGCCATGAGATTGCGCGGGTCGGCCGTCAGGGCGACCACGGCGAGGGCCGAGCGGCTCAGGTTGAACACGGCGTCGTCGCGCGGAACCGCCTCCGGCAACAGTCCACGGGTGAAGGAGGTCGACGACTCGGTGTCGGGGATGAAGACCGTCGCGCAGATGTCGGGATGCACCGTGAGCCGGTGCGCGTGGTACGACGCGACCCCGTCGGCCGATTCGGTCCACGTGACGACGGCCGAGCCGAGCACGCTCGCGGCGGCATTGTCGGGGTGTCCCTCGAATTCGCTGGACAGCTGTACGAGTTCGTCGTGCGACAGACCGGGCCCGAGACCGGCGGCCGAGATGAGGCCGGACGCAGCGGCCAGCCCCGACACCGCCGCGGCGGCGGACGACCCGAGACCTCGCGAGTGCGGAATCCGGTTGACACAGCGCAGCGTCAGGCCGGGCGCCCGGAGACCGGCGTGTGCCAGACCACGGCGCAGGGCGCGGACGACGAGATGCGAATCGTCGCGCGGCACGTCCCCGGCACCCTCACCCTCGACCTCGAGGGTCACCCCTGCCGGGACGGTCTCGACGATCACCTCGTCGTAGATCCCCAGAGCCATTCCGAGACAGTCGAATCCGGGACCGAGGTTGGCACTCGACGCCGGCACCCGGACCCGCGCCGACAGCCCGACCGGCACCGTGCGCACGGTCGGCTCCGCACCGGTCACGTCACCGTCGGCGTCCGATCCGACAACCGGACGCCCGGCCCCGTCAGCCGACACCGAGAGCATTCGCGACCGCCACCGGGTCCACCGGAATGGCCTCGACCGCCGGGATGCCCGCCAGCGCGGTGTCGGGGTCCTTCAACCCGTTACCGGTCACCGTGCACACCACGGTCGATCCGGGCTCGATCCAACCGTCGGCACTGGCCGCGAGCAGACCCGCGACGCTCGCCGCCGAGGCCGGCTCGACGAAGACGCCCTCCTTGCCTGCGACGAGACGGTAGGCCTCGAGCAGCTTCTCGTCGGTCGCCGCCCGGAACTGGCCGTTCGACTCGTCCTTCGCCGCGACGGCCTGGTTCCAGCTCGCCGGCGACCCGATGCGGATCGCGGTGGCGATGGTCTCCGGCTCCTTCACCGGCGCACCGTTCACCAGGGGCGCGGCGCCCGCCGCCTGCACGCCGAGCATGCGCGGCACCGACGACGAGACACCATCGGCGTGATACTCGGTGTAGCCCTTCCAGTACGCGGTGATGTTGCCCGCGTTCCCGACCGGCAGCGCGTGGACGTCGGGTGCGCGACCCAGGACGTCGACGATCTCGAACGCGGCGGTCTTCTGCCCCTCGATCCGCGCCGGGTTCACCGAGTTCACGAGCTCGATCTCGGTGAACTCCGCGGTCGCCTTGCGCGCGAGCTCGAGACAGTCGTCGAAGTTGCCCTCGACCTGGATGATCTTGGCGCCGTGCATGACCGCCTGCGCGAGCTTGCCCATCGCGATCTTGCCCTGCGGGATCAGCACCGCGCAGGTGATGCCGGCCCGGGTGGCGTACGCGGCGGCCGACGCCGAGGTGTTGCCCGTCGAGGCGCACAGGACGGCGGTCTTGCCGTTGTTGACCGCGTTGCTGACGGCCATCGTCATCCCACGATCCTTGAACGAGCCGGTCGGGTTGAGGCCCTCGACCTTCAGGTACACCTCACACCCGGTCAGCGACGACAGGTGGGGTGCGCTGATCAGCGGGGTGCCGCCCTCGAGCAGCGTGACGACCTTCCAGTCGTCACCGACGGGCAGCCGCGACCGGTATGCCTCGATCAGGCCCGGCCACGCGCGGTGCACGGGCGTAGAAGTCGCTTCAGTCATCGGTACCTTCCAATCGCAACACACTCGACACCTTGATGACGGCGTCCATGTCTTCAAGCGCCGCAACACAATCCGATTGCGCACGGTCGGGCGCACGGTGGGTCACCACGATCAGCCGGGCATCGTCACCCGCACCCTCCTGACGCACCGCGGCGATGCTCACCGACCGCTTCGTGAATTCACCGGCGACCTGGGCGAGCACACCCGGTCGGTCCGCCACCCTCATCGAGATGTAGTAGCGGGTGAAGACGTCGTCGATCGGGGCGACGGGCAGCGAGGCGTAGGTCGACTCGAGCGGTCCCCGGCCACCGTGGACGCGGTTGCGGGCGGCCATGACCATGTCGCCGAGAACGGCCGACGCCGTCGGCGACCCACCGGCACCCTGGCCGTAGAACATCAGCCGGCCGGCGTTCTCGGCCTCCACGACGACGGCGTTGAACGCGCCGTTCACCGTTGCAAGCGGATGGGTCAGCGGGATCAGCGCGGGATACACGCGCGCTGAGATCCGCTGCGCGCCACTGGCATCGCGGACCCGCTCGCAGATCGAGAGCAGCTTGATCGTACAGTCGAACTTCTTGGCCGCGACCAGGTCGGCGGCAGTGACCGACGAGATGCCCTCGCGGTGGACGTCGGCCGCCGTCACCCGGGTGTGGAAGGCGATCGAGGCGAGGATGGCCGCCTTGGCCGCGGCGTCGTAACCCTCGACATCGGCCGTGGGGTCGGCTTCGGCGTACCCGAGTCGACCGGCCTCGGCGAGGGTGTCGGCGTAGTCGGCGCCGGTCTCGTCCATCGCCGACAGGATGAAGTTGGTGGTGCCGTTGACGATTCCGTTGACCCGCTCGACGGTGTCGCCGGCCAGCGACTGCATCAGCGGCCGGATCACCGGGATGGCACCGGCGACGGCGGCCTCGAAGTAGAGGTCCACCTTGGCATCGGCCGCGGCGGTCGCGAGTTCGCCGGTGTACTCGGCGAGCAGCGCCTTGTTGGCGGTGACCACGGACTTGCCGCTCTCGAGCGCGGACCGGATCAGGCCACGCGCCGGGTCGATGCCACCCATCAGCTCGACGACGATGTCGACGTCGTCGCGGGCGACGAGCGATACCGGATCGTCGGTCAACAGGTCCTGCGCGATCTTGCGCGGACGTCCCAGATCGCGCACCGCGACGCCACGGATCTCCACCGGTGCCCCGACGCGCGCACGCAGATCGTCGGCGTTGTCGGTGATGATGCGCACCACCTCGGCGCCGACGTTGCCCATGCCGAGCACCGCGACACCGATGGTGCGCGGGTCGACCTCGGTTGCGCCGCTGGTGTTCTCCATTGATCCGGTCACAGGCCCACCTCCAGGCTGAGGAAGTCGTCGATGGTCTCCCGGCGCAGCAGCAGCCGGGCGTTCCCGTCGGCCACCGCCACCACGGGCGGTCTCATGGTCATGTTGTAGCGACTCGACATCGAGTAGCAGTACGCGCCGGTGGCCGCCACCGCGATCAGGTCACCGGGTCCGAGATCCTCGGGCAGCCAGCAATCCTTGATCACGATGTCGCCGCTCTCGCAGTGCTTTCCGACGACCCGGCAGACCACGGCGCGCGCCTGCGACACCCGGGACACGAGCCGGACGTCGTATTCGGCGTCGTAGAGGACGGTGCGGATGTTGTCGCTCATACCGCCGTCGACCGAGACGTAGCGTCGGACGGCCCCACCGCCGAGTTCCACGTCCTTGACGGTGCCGACGCGATACAGGGTGACCGTACCCGGACCCGCGATCGCGCGGCCGGGTTCGACCGCGATGATCGGCATCGGCAGGCCGACGGCCGCCGATTCCCGTTCGACGATCGCGGCCAGGGTCTCCGCCACCTGCTGGACCGGCAGCGGGCGCTCCTCGGGGAGGTACGAGATGCCCAGTCCCCCACCGAGGTCGACGATCGACATCTGGGAGGTCTTCTCGACTCCGAACTCGCCCACGACGTCGCGGAGCAGTCCGAGCACGCGGTGGGCGGCCAGTTCGAAGCCGTCCATGTCGAAGATCTGCGAGCCGATGTGGCTGTGCAGGCCGACGAGCCTCAGGTTGTCGGTGGCGAACACGCGTCGGATGGCCGCCATCGCCACGCCACCGGCGAGGGAGAACCCGAACTTCTGGTCTTCGTGTGCGGTGGAGATGAACTCGTGGGTGTGCGCCTCGACACCGACGGTCACGCGCACCAGCACGTCGGCGACGACACCGCGCTCGCGGGCGACCGCGTCGAGTCGCTCGATCTCGATCATCGAGTCGAGGACGACGTGCCCGATGCCGGCGTCGACCGCCGCGCGCAACTCGTCGACACTCTTGTTGTTGCCGTGCAACGCAATCCGCTCCGGCGGGAATCCGGCGCGCAGCGCGATCGCGAGCTCGCCGCCGCTGCAGACGTCGAGGGACAGCCCCTCGTCGTCGACCCACCGTGCGATCTCGGTGCACAGGAACGCCTTCGACGCATAATGCACTCGTCCGTACGGACCGAACGCGGCCATCATGTCCCGGCACCGCGACCGGAAGTCGGCCTCGTCGACGAAGAACGCGGGGGTGCCGAACTCCTCGGCGAGCTCACTCACCGGCACGCCGGCGAGCCGCAGCTCGCCCGAGTTGTCGCGGGATGCGTTGCGCGGCCACACCTGCGCGGGGATCTCCGCCAGCACGGCCGGGTCGTTCGGGCGCTCGGCGAGATGCGGTGCGCCCAGCAGTTCGGCGTGCCGGGGGCCGGCGGGGTGCGCGTTCACATCTGCTCCGGTGCGGTGACGCCGACCAGGCCGAGGCCGTTGGCCAGGACCTGACGGGTGGCCTCACACAGGGCGAGTCGGGCGCGGTGGATGTCGGCCGGCTTCTCGTCACCCTGCGGCAGGACGCGGCACTTCGCGTAGAAGCGGTGATAGGTGCCGGCGAGTACCTCGAGGTAGCGACACACCCGGTGTGGCTCGCGCAGGGTGGCCGCCGTCGCGACGACGTCGTCGAAATCGCCGATGGTCCGGATCAGTTCGCCCTCGGCGGGATCGTCGAGAAGGTCCAGATGTTCCAGCGAGGACACGACGCCCAGGTCGGCCGCGTTGCGGGCCAGCGCCGACATCCGCGCGTGGGCGTACTGCACGTAGTACACCGGGTTGTCGTTGGACTGCTTGGTCAGCAGGTCGAGGTCGATGTCGATGTTGACGTCGACGGACGAGCGGATGAGGGAATAGCGCGCACCGTCGACCCCCACCGCATCGACGAGATCGTCGAGGGTGATGACGGTGCCCGCACGCTTGCTCATGCGCACGGGCTTGCCCTCGCGGACGAGATTGACCATCTGGCCGATCAGCACCTCGACGGTGGCCGGGTCGTCTCCCAGCGCCGCGGCGGCCGCCTTGAGCCGGCTGATGTAGCCGTGGTGGTCGGCCCCGAGCATGTAGATGCACAGGTTGAATCCGCGGTTGCGCTTGTCCCGGTAGTAGGCGATGTCGCCGGCGATGTAGGCCGCGTTGCCGTCGCTCTTGAGGACGACGCGGTCCTTGTCGTCACCGAACTCGGTGGACCGCAGCCACCACGCGCCGTCCTTCTCGTAGAGGTTGCCGTTGGCCTTCAGCTCGCCGATGCACTCGTCGACCAGGCCGGTGGCGAACATCTTGTCCTCGTGGGTGAAGACGTCGAAGTCGGTACCGAAGTCGTGCAGGCTCTGCTTGATGTGGGCGAACATCAGGTCCACGCCGACCGAACGGAACGTCTCCAGACGGTCGGCCTCGGGCTGCGACAGCACGTCGGGGGCCGCCTGGACGACCTGCGCGGCGATGTCGGCGATGTAATCGCCCGCGTAGCCGTCCTGCGGGGTCGGGTCGCCCAGTGCCGCGGCCTCCAGCGACCGGGCGAACCGGTCGATCTGGGCGCCGTGATCGTTGAAGTAGTACTCGCGCGTGACCGCTCCACCGCGGGCGGCCAGGACGCGTCCGAGCGCGTCGCCGACGGCCGCCCAGCGCGTACCGCCGAGATGGATGGGGCCGGTCGGGTTCGCCGAGACGAATTCGAGGTTGATGACCGACCCGGCGAGTTCGTTCCCGCGCCCGTAGTCCGCTCCCCGCGCGAGCACGGCGGCGACGACGGTGTTCTGCGCGGCGGCGCCGAGCCAGACGTTGACGAATCCCGGACCCGCGACGTCGGTCTTCGCGATGCCCTCCGCGGCGGCGAAGGCCTCCGCCAGCCAACCCGCGAGTTCCCGCGGGTTCACGCCGAGTCGCTTGCCCATCTGCAGGGCGACATTGGTGGAGTAATCGCCGTGGTCAGCGTGACGGGGGCGCTCGACGACGATGGAGTCGGGCACCAGGTTCTCGTCCAGTCCGCGGTCGCGGACCACGGTCAGGGTCGCGGCGCGCAGCAGCGCGGCCAGGTCGGCGGGAGTCACAGGACATCATCCTATTGGCCATCGCCTGATCACCGACAATCGCACCCCGCTCGACCCACCGGGCCCACCAGTACACTCGTGGGCGCCGAGCGCGCGCCGGGCCTTCCGCCCGCCCGCCGGCACCCGCAGTCGGATGAGGAAAGAAGTCAATGGCGCGCAAACCCGGGGCGAACGTCCCCAAGTCCCGCAAACGAGCAGGATCCGTTCCCTCGGCGACGGGACGGCAGGTCGACTGGATGCTGATCGGCGCCGTCGTGGTGGTCATCGGTCTCATCGCGGGTCTGGCGATCTATCTCGTCCCCAAATTCAACGAGCAGCGCGCCGAGCAGAAGGACGACGTCGCCGTCGAATCGGTGTCCGAGTTCGTGCCCACACCGCAGAACCCTGACCCGGCGGCCGCCATCCCGGGTGTGACGAAGCGGTACTACGAGGCCGCCCGCCACGTCACCGCCACGCAGCGCGTCGCCTACGACCAGTCGCCGCCGTTCGGTGGTCCCCACGACGAGATCTGGGCGACCTGCACCGGCGTCGTGTACCCGAACCCGCTGCGTTCGGAGAATGCCGTCCACGCTCTCGAGCACGGCGCGGTGTGGGTCACCTACAACCCGGACACCATCTCGCCGGAAGACCTCGACTACCTCAAGCAACTCGTCCGCGGCGAGCAGTACCTGTTCCTGTCGCCCTATCCCGGGCTCGACAAGCCGCTCTCGCTGCAGAGCTGGGGGCACCAGCTCAAGCTGGACTCCGCCCGCGACCCCCGCGTGAACCAGTTCATCACCGCGCTGCGTCGCAACATGATGCCCGGCGTCTACCCGGAGAATCCGCAGACCGCCGCGTATCCGGAGACCCAGGCGACCTGTACGGCCATTCCCGGCTTCGACCCGTCGAATCCCCCGCCGGCAGACCAGGGTGAGCCCGGCCCCGACGCGGTTCCGATGAACGGCGGCAGCGCCAACCCGATGCCCGCGGGCTGACGCGGGTCACACCCGAACGGCAGTCCAGGCACCTCCCCGGGGCCCGACGACCCGAAAAGACGACGAGGACCCAACGATGACCGACAGCAGCGATCGTCCGCACGCCCCGGACGAGACACCGACACCCGAGGCTCCCGAGCACACCGCGGAGACATCGTCGCGCCCACGAATCCTGCTCGCTCTGGGTGGGGCCGCCCTCCTGCTCTTCGGCGTCGGTCTCGGCCTTCTCATCCAGGCCAGCCTCGCCGACGACTCCACCGGTGAGGACTCGCCCGCGGCGAATTCGGCCGCCGTCGGTTTCGCCCAGGACATGACCCGCCATCACGAGCAGGGTGTGGAACTCGCGGCGATCGAACTCGAGCACGGCACCGACCCCGAGGTGCGGAGCATGGCGTTCGACATCCTCACCGCCCAGAGCAACGAGATCGGCCAGATGCAGTCGTGGCTGTCGCGCTGGGGGCAGCCCGTCACCAATCCCGGCGCGACCATGGCGTGGATGGGCCACGGGGACTCGGACTCCGGACACGACCATTCCGATCCCGCGGATCACACCGAGGGCGGTCATGATCACGGCAGCATGGACCACGGGGACGGCGACCACGGCAGCATGGACCACGGCGACATGTCGATGCCGGCGTCCGGGGCGCCCGCAGCAGGTGGCGCGGACTCCGACGCGACAGAACAGCCCGCGATGCCGGGCATGGCGACGTCGACGGAGATGGAACAGTTCCGTGCGATGCGGGGTCCCGAGGTCGACATCAGGTTCCTGCAGCTGATGCTGCGCCACCACGAGGGCGGCCTGCACATGATGGAGTACGCCGCCGACCCGGCCAACGTCGATCAGGCCTATGTCCGTGACCTGGCGTCGAGCATGAAGCGAACCCAGGACAAGGAGATCGCCATCATCACCCAGATGCTGGCACTGCGTGGCGCGCAACCGCTTCCGATGAACTGAGCGGCGACCTAACCGTCCGCGCCGTGCACTGAGCAACTTCGGTCGGGGCGTCCGCGCGCCCGACGAGCGATACTGGGGACCATGCTCTCCCCACGCCTCGCCGACGCCGTCGACGCGTTGCCGCTGACGCCCGGTCTGCGCGTGCTCGAGATCGGTTGTGGGCCCGGGGCGGCCGCACGCGAGGTGGCGCGGCGTGTCGGTCCGTCCGGTTTCGTGCTGGGTGTCGACCGGTCGACGAGGACCGTGCGCGCCGCTCAACGGTCGGCGATCGCCGATGGGCTCGGTCCGGACCGGTTCGACGTCGAGTGCAGCGCGGTCGAGGACTTCGTCCTCGGCGATCGCACCCCGTTCGACCTGGCGTTCGCGCTGCGGGTCGGCGCTCTCGACGGGCGACACCCCGATCTCTACGACGCGGCCGTGCGGGCCGTGGCCCGGGCCCTGCGTCCGGGCGGAATGCTGTTCGTCGATGGCGGTGATCCGTTGCGGCGCATCGACTTGCCGACGGACTGAGGCGGCCCGGTCCGGTCAGTCGTGCGCGAGAGCGCGTCTGACGGCCTCGCACTGACGGGCGAAGAAGTCCTCCGCGGTCGCCGTCCGCGGCGCGACGATGTCGAACCCGTGAAATGCGCCGGGCACCACGTCGACCTGGCACTCGACCCCTGCCGCGCGGAGCCGCTCGGCGTAGTCGCGGTCCTCGGTGGCGAACAGGTCGAGGGTGCCGACACCGATCCACGCGGGCGGCAACCCTGCGAGGTCGGTACGCCGCGCCGGGACCGCCTCGCGGGTGTCGGCGTCGCCCAGATAGCTGGACCATCCGAAGGCGTTGGCCGAGGCGTTCCAGAGGCGATGGTGCGGATCGGGTTCGCGTGTGCGGTCGTCGAGCATCGGGTAGGTCAACAGCTGCAACCGCACCGCCACCCCGTCATCGCGCGCCCGGAAGGCCAGTGCCGCCGCCAGTCCCCCGCCGGCACTGTTGCCGCCGATCGCGATCCGGGTGGTGTCGGTGTCCGGCTGGTCCGTCATCCACCGCAGTGCGTCGAGACAGTCCTCGATCGCCGCGGGGTACGGATGTTCCGGAGCCAGACGGTAATCCACCGTGACCACCTCGATGCCGGCACGTTCGGCCATCGCCCGCGCCCAGCGGTCGTCCTGCGCGGCACTGCCGGTGACGTAACCGCCGCCGTGAATCCACAGGAGTGCGGGTAGCCGTCCCGAAGAGTGTGCCGGACGGAACACGCGCACCGCGACCCCGCTCGGCGTCGTCGCGGTGGTGACGCGCGCCCGTCCGTTGCGGACCCGGTACAGCCGACGGACGACAGGGAGCGTGCGTCGTGACACGAGCTGTGCGGGCGCGATCAGGGCGACCCGGCGGAGGTCGGGAGCGAAATCATTGCGAATTCTCCAGCGAGTCAGCACAGACGGAGACTATTCGCCCACAGTGACCTGTGCGCGGAGTTCGTGACGATTCGCCGGGATACTGTGTCATGCTCTGTCCAGCGTCGCGTGCCGGTGGCGGACCGCGTCAGGCACGGAGGCGCTGGGACGAAAGTTTCGGCATGTCAGTCAGTTTCAACCACATCATCATCGGCGCGCACGATCCACAGGGATCCGCCGACTTCTACCTCGACGTACTCGGCGCGCGGCCGGCCCACAGCTGGGTCCGTCGTGAACATCCTTCTCGACGACGACACGCTGTTGCAGTTCGCGTCGGCACCGGTCGCCGATCCGGTATGGCGAGATCTCGGCCGGCGACGGCCGGCGCGTGTACTTCAAGGACCCATCGGGCCAGTTGCTGGAGATGCTCACCGGGAACCGTACGTGTGAGTTACTCGTCCACTCTGTCAGCAATAGGTATCGCTATTCGATACCTATTGCTGAACAGCACCTCGGCTTCCGTGGGCCCGCTTTGACCCTCGCAAACCGGGCAGAACGAGTTCGTGAGGCTACGCTGCACACTGCTCCCCGGTCCGGCCGCAGGGTACCTGCGTGCCGACAGCCGCTGCCGTCAAGCAGCAGGTATGCCGCCAAACGAGTGCGCCGCCGCTGTCAGACCTCCCCGGTACCTTCAAACGCATGGAATCGGTGTCGAAGTTGCTCGGCTACATCCCGCTAAAGGTCGGCGTCAACGGCGCCGCCGCCGTAGTAGTCGTGCTGATGTTCATCAGCATCGACCGTGATATGTCTCCGTCGATTTTGGAAATGATCGGGACCGGAGTCAGGCGAATTGGGATTGCTGAGAGCTGGACGTCCGCCACTCACGCGGAACTCACCGGAAATGCCTGGGGCTGGTACCTCCTCGGCTTTTCACTTGCAATATTGGTGGGCACGACATTTGGAGTTGCCACCGCAGTTCATTGGCACGACGGGGTCCTAGCGCCCTCATTGAGCTGGGGAACATACGTCGCAACATTTGCGGCTGGAGGGGTTACTGAGATTCTCGGGCCATGGGGATTCGTCGCGTCAGCTGGGCTCATGGCCACCGTCGGACTGTTAGCCGGTCTGGCTCAAAGCGACCGCGAGATAGTTGTAGTCGGATTTTGTCCACTCTATGTCCCGTTCTGCGTGCTATTTCAACTTGCACGCCCACGGTTTCACCCGCGAGTCGACGACTATCGCTAGTTCATGTGAACTCACGTGCCGATCGTGATGTGCAGACTCCGCGGGCTTCCAACTCCGCTGCGCCAGTGCATCGGACCAACCCCAGCAGGTCTCACCGACAGGTCGACAGGCCCGATTCTTGCACTACCAACAACAAGCGTCACTAGAGGACACCTGCGCCGGTTGTAATCGGCGCTTCTGATCCCAGGTGGCGCTTCTGCGGCAATGGTGCCCCCGGCAGGATTCGAACCTGCGGCCTTCTGCTCCGGAGGCAGACGCTCTATCCCCTGAGCTACGGGGGCTCATCGGGCGGGACTCAGCGTAGCGCACTGTTCCACCGGCGTCCCAATCGGGCAGCTCACGACACGCCGAGGGGGCTCTGCACCCGCACCGACGACCCGTGCTCACCGCGCAGGACATGCAGTTGGGCCGGGATTCGTGCCCGGAGTTCGTCGACATGACTCACCACGCCGACGACACGCCCACCGGTCCGGAGGTCGTCGAGAACACCCATCACGAGGTCGAGCGCCTCGGGGTCGAGGGTGCCGAATCCCTCGTCGATGAAGATGGTGTCGAGCACGCGTCCGCCCGACTCTGCGGATACGACGTCGGCGAGACCGAGTGCGAGAGCGAGCGATGCGAAGAACGTCTCCCCGCCGGACAGGGTCGTCGTCGCCCGGAGTGCACCGGTGTACTCGTCGCGCACCTCGATGCCCAGGCCGCCGCGCCGGCCCCGGACACCCGCGGCGTCGGTGTGGACGAACTCGTAACGGCCCGAGGACATCTCGCGTAACCGGCCGGACGCGGCGACGAGCACTTCATCGAGGCGCGCGGCCAGCACGTACGACCGCAGGGACATCCGGCGCGCATTCTGGCCTCGCCCACTGACCAGCTCGGCCAGTCCCTGGAGTTCGGCGTGACGGTCCCGCATCGGCGCCAGGGCGTCGAGGGCCGCCCAGAACTGGGTGACGAACTCCTCGAGCCCCGCCGCCTGCCGACCGGCCACGGCGTGTTCCTTCGACGCGGTGTCGAGGCGGCTGCGCGCGGCATCGCGATCGGCGGTGAGGCGGTCGAGGTCCGGCTCGGGAGCCGTCATCGCAGCCCGCACATCGCCGTCGGCGAGGGTCTCCTCCGCGGCGGCGCGCAGACTCGCCGCCTCCTGCAGCATCGCGTCCCACGCGGCGATGCGGGTATCCGGGGCAAACGCCGCCCGAACCGCCGTGACGTCGTCGAATCCCGCGCCGGCGCAGGCAGCGGACAACCGGTCGGTCGCCTCGGCCACCCGATCCCGTGTTCGCGCGGCCTCCTGTCGGGCGTCGCGCAACCGACGTGCGCGGCGGACCAGGTCGGCGAGTTCACGACGCCGCTCGGCGACCCCGCCGCGCCCACCGGTCGCTTCGCGGACTGCCGCGTCGAGCTCGGTGAGGTTCTCGCGCAACGAGTTCACGCGCTCGCGACGCGCCGACTGGCCCGACTCGGTGTCGGCGATGACGGTGCGCCACGCATCGATCGCGGCGTCGATCCGGTCGACGGCCTTCTGCAGTGCGGGTAAACGAGACGCGGCACGCTCCGCCGCGGCGAGTTCGGCACTTACACGGGTGAGGTCGGCATCGACGGTCGCGGCGTCGGCACCGCCGATGACGGCGTCGAGATGGGCGCGGCGTTCGCCGAGCGCGGCCACCGCGGATTGCGCGATGGCCTTGATCGCACTCGCCCGCTCCTCGGCTGCGGTCGCCTCCTCCTCGTCGGTGGCCGTCTCGAGCGAGCCGGCGACGTCCGTCGCCGGCTGCGGGTGCGCAACCGAACCACAGACGACGCACGGCTCTCCGTCGACGAGCTCGCCTGCCAGTTCCACGGCCATCCCGGCGAGGCGGCGTTCCCGGGCGTCGAGCACCCACTCCCGGGCGTCGGTATGCGCGTCGCGTGCGTCGAGCAGCTCCTTGTCGGCGGCGGCGAGCCGCACGAGGACCTCGTCCCGGTCGGTCAGGGCGTCGCGGACCCGTCGCAGTGCGTCACGCTCGGCCCGCAGCTTCGGGGCCTGCATGCGCAGGTCTCCGGCTGCCTGGAGCGCGTCGGCGGCCTCGGCACGCCGACCCGGTGCGGCCTCGAGTGACTCCCGTGTCCGGGCGACCCGGCGCTCGGCGTCGGCGAGGGCCGTGTCGAGTGCATCTATCTCGGCGACCAGTGCCGGCAGCTGCGCAACCCGCTGGGCGAGGGGTTCCCATCGACCCGATTCCTCGGTCCAGCGGTCGATCGCGGCGTCCAGGCGCTCGTCGAGGTCCGCGTCCGGCTCGACGGCACACAGGATCTCGCCCTCGGGCATCCGGCACAGATCGGCACGCGCAGCGACCACGGACTGTTCGGCGGCCGAGAGTTCGCGCGCCACCCGGTCGGAGTCGTCGGCGAGCGGCACGATCGGCGCCGCCCGCAGCGCGAGCCGGCGAGCGTGCGCGGCGGCCGCCAGCGACTGCTCCCCGTCGGCGAGCCGGGCCAGACGCTCGGTGGCCGCACGCCCCCGGCGTCGCAGCTCCACGAGCCGGCTCCCGCTCTCGTGGGCGGCCTGCGCCTGGTCCGCCGCAGCCTGTGCCGCAGTCGATTCCGCGAGCATGCGCTCCGCGACCACCCGGGCACGCTCGAGACATTCCTGCGCCCAGTCGAAGTCGGGCTCGGCGGCCGGGTCGGCACCACCGACCGCCACGATCTGCCCGGCGATCCGGTCGAGCACCGCGGTCTGCTCGGTCAGCCTGGCCGCGCTCTCGCGGGCCCGCTCGCGCAGCCACTCCTCGAGATCACCGAAGCGTTCGGTGTCGAACAGCCTCTCCAGCAACGCTTCCCGCTCATCGGAGTGCGCGCGCAGGAACCGTGCGAAGTCGCCCTGGGGCAGTAGCACCACCTGGAAGAACTGGTCGGCACTCATCCCGAGCAGCCGGACCACCGCGTCACCGATCTCGGGGATACGGGTCAGGTCGGGACCTGACCCGTCCACCCACATCAGCGTCGCCCGGGCGTTCACCTTACGGGTGCCGTCCCCGCGCTTCTTGAGTCGCTCGTGCTCGGGCGACCGCGTGATCCGCAGACGACGGGACGCGATGGTCGCCTCCAGTTCGACCTCCGGGATCTCGTCGGCCGCCGCGTGATCCGAATGCAGTCGCCGATTGACGTCACGCACGCCGGGGACCCGCCCGAACAACGCGAAGGCCACGGCGTCGAGCACCGTCGTCTTACCCGCACCGGTCTGGCCATGCAACAGGAACAGTCCGTCGCCGCCGAGGTCGTCGAAGTCGACGGTGATCTCGTCGGCGAACGGACCGAACGCGCGGATGCGCAAGCGATGCAACCTCATGCGGATTCCGCGACGATCGCCTCGATGTCGAAGAGAGTCAGTTCGGCGGCGTCGGATTCGGGCTCGCCGACCACGGCGCGCAGCGCCCGCTCGAGGAGCACCCGCTCCCCCTTCGTCGGCTCATCGCGCACGTCGGAGATGAACGAGGCGACGATCTCGGCGTCGCTCCGCCCACGCACACGGGACCGGTAGTCGACCCCGGAGCCGGAATGCGGACGCTCCCACTGCACGTGGACGGCGAACGGGAAACGCTCACGCAGGCGTCGCATCGCATCGGTGGGGCGGACCGGGTCGGTCAGCGTCACCTCGACGTAGTGGTCCTGCGCCGCGTCGTACTGCTGATCAGTCAGCAGATCGCCGAGAACGCCGGTGAGGGAGCTCAATTCGCGAACGACGGGCAGCTCGTGCGGACGGACCTCCGCGACACCGTCGGCGTCGAGGTCGATCACCAGGGCGGCCTTGCGATGGGTTCGCTCGCCGAAGGAGTACGGCAGCAACGACCCGCTGTACCGGACGGTGTCGGTGACGCGCTGCGGCGAGTGCAGATGACCGAGTGCCACGTAGTCTGCCCCGGAGAACGTCTCGGCGGGAACGGTTTCGACACCGCCGACGCTGATCGAGCGCTCCGACCCGGAGGCGGCGGCCCCGCTGACGAAGGCATGCGCCACCACCACGGACCGGGCGCGGCGCGCGGCGAGGTCGGTGCGGACCCGCGTCATGGCGGCGTCGAGCACCGCGGTGTGGCCGCCGGCCGACTCGACCCCGAGGTGGCGGCGCGCGGTGTCGGGTTCGAGATACGGGATGCCGTAGATCGCGACGTCGCCGTGGGCGTCGGCGAGCAGGACCGGCCGGTCGATGTCGGCGATCGAGGTCCGCAGGTGCAGGCCGCCGGCCGCCGCGAACCCCGATCCGGCGCCGAGCCGGGTGGGTGAATCGTGATTGCCGGAGGTGACGACGATCTGCGCTCCCGCAGCGGCGATCTCGGCCAGGCCCTCGTCGTACACCCGCACCGCGTCCGCGGACGGGACCGACCGGTCGTAGACGTCCCCGGCGACGATGACGGCGTCGGCCGACTCCGCCGCGACGAGCTCGGCCAGGTGGATCAGCGCGCGGCGCTGGTCGGCGAGGAGCTCGACCCCGTGGAACGTCCGGCCCAGGTGCCAGTCGGAGGTGTGCACGATGCGCATGGGCGCAACCTTACGGTCGGGTCCCGACAGATCGTGGGACGCGCGCTCGCCGGCGCCCGGACCCCGGGACGGCGGTCGGTTACCGGGCGTCGGTGGCCACCGCGTGCGGGTCGACTACCTGGGGTGGAACGGTCTGGTGCGCGGGCCGGACGAAGAAGAACGTCGCGACGACGCCGATCAGCAGCGCGGCCGCGGGTAGGTACAGCGACTGTCCCATCGCGGCGGCGAAACCCTCGCGGAGGAATTCCGGCAGCTGGCCCGCCGCGCCGTCCTGCGCGTTCTCGGCGTCGACCCCGGGCAGCTCGGCCGCGAGCCGGGTCTGCAGGAGCGCGCCGATCATCGCCGAACCCAGCACCGAGCCGATGACCCGCAGCGTGTTGTACACGCCCGCACCGGCACCGGCCTGATGCCACGGCAGGTTGCGGGTGGCCGTCGCCGCCAGCGGCGCCCAGATGCCGGCCGAGGCCACACCCATGAGGCACAGCGGGACGACGATCAGCCAGACCGGGGTCTCCGGACGCGCCACGAAGCCCAGCCACGCGATCGCGATCGCGTTCAGCAGCAATGCCGAGGACACGATCGTGCGCGGGTGCACGCGGTCGACCATCCGGCCGACGAACGGGGCCAGGACACCGGTCAGCACGGCCATCGGCACCAGGACCACCGCCGACTCGGTCGGCGACATCCCGCCGACGAGCTGGAGGAAGAAGGTCAGCGGGATCATCATCGCGGACACCGCGAAACCCATCGAGGCGATGCCGATGGTCGACAGCGAGAAGTTGCGGTCGCGGAACAGCGACAGCGGGACCAGCGGCTCCGTGCGGATCCGGGACTGCCAGTAGACGAAGACCCCGAGGACCACCAGACCACCGACGATGAGCAGCCAGATCCAGGCATCCCAGGCGAAGGTCTCCCCCTCCTGGATGCCGAAGACCAGCGCGGACAGACCGACGGCGGACAGCGCGACGCCGATCCAGTCGAACTGGTGGTCGTTGGTCCCGACCCGTGGGACGAGGATCGCGGCGAGGACGAGACCGACGACGCCGACCGGCAGGTTGATGAAGAAGATCCACTCCCAGCCGAATGCGTCGGTCAGGACACCGCCGAGCAGCGGTCCGACGAGGGTCGCGACGCCGGCGACGGTGCCCCACACACCCATTGCGGCGCCGCGCTTCTCGGCCGGGAAGATGCGCGTGATCAGTGCCATCGTCTGCGGGGTGATGAGCGCCGCGCCGACACCCTGGAGTGCGCGCGCGCCGATCAGCTCCCCGATCGACGACGACAACCCGCACCAGAGACTCGCCACGGTGAAGACCGCGAGACCGATCTGGTACATCGTCTTGGGACCGAACTTGTCACCCAGCCTGCCGGTGATCAGCAGCGGCACCGCGTAGGTGAGCAGGTACGCACTGGTGACCCAGACGACGCCGTTGACGTTCGTGTCGAGATCGGCCTGGATTCGCGGCTGGGCCACGGCCACGATCGTCATGTCGACGAGGATCATGAAGAAGCCCACACAGAGCGCCAGCATCGCGGCCCACGGCCGGGTGGTGACCATCTCGTCGGTACCCGCGTTCTCGCCGCGGGTGGCGTCGCTCGATCGCATTTTCCCGATGCTAGACCTGTCCGATTCGCCGACGACCCGCACGATCGCGGGGTTCGACCGCGACCGGGTCGTCTGTCGCCGGACATCATCGTCGTCGGACGTCATTGTCGCCGGACATCATTACTGTGGAACCCATGACCACCGAGTCCGACCAGAGCACCGCATCCGAGGACGAACAGGGTTCGTACGTGATGACCGGCGAGGAATTCGTCCGGGACACGAAGTACATCGAGACCCGCATCACCGCCGACGGCCGGGACGGCTACCCGGTCGAGGCGGGCCGCTATCGGCTCGTCGCCGCCCGCGCGTGCCCGTGGGCCAACCGGACGCTGATCGTCCGGCGGCTCCTCGGGCTCGAGGACGCCATCTCCCTCGGACTGTGCGGCCCCACGCACGACAAGAACTCGTGGACCTTCGATCTCGACCCCGGCGGAGTCGACCCGGTCCTGCAGATCCCGCGGCTCAAGGACGCCTACGAGAAGCGGATCCCCGGCTATCCCAAGGGGATCACCGTGCCCGCGATCGTCGACGTGCCGACCGGCGAGGTCGTCACCAACGACTTCCCGCAGATCACCATCGACTTCTCCCTGGAATGGACCGCCTTCCACCGGGACGGCGCACCGGAGCTCTACCCGGAACGTCTGCGCGACGAGATCGACGAGGTCAGCCACGGCGTCTACACCGAGGTCAACAACGGTGTGTACCGCTGCGGTTTCGCCGGCAGCCAGGAGGCCTACGACGCGGCCTACGATCGCTTGTTCACCAAGCTCGACGAGCTGTCGGACCGACTGTCGACGCAGCGCTACCTGGTCGGCGACACCATCACCGAGGCCGACGTGCGCCTGTTCACCACCCTGGCGCGGTTCGACGCGGTCTACCACGGTCACTTCAAGTGCAATCGCAGCAAGTTGAGCGAGATGCCGGTCCTGTGGGCCTATGCCCGCGACCTGTTCCAGACGCCCGGCTTCGGCGACACGACCGACTTCACGCAGATCAAGCAGCACTACTACATCGTGCACACCGATGTGAATCCCACCCAGATCGTGCCCAAGGGGCCGGATCTGCGTGGCTGGCTCACCGAACACCATCGTGCCGACCTCGGCGGTCGGCCGTTCGGCGACGGCACGCCACCCGGCCCCCCACGACCCGCCGAGGTCGTGCCCGCACAGGATTGGGTACCCCAGAGCGAGAGAGACCGGACATGAAAGACAAGACGACACAGGGACTGTCGACGGACAAGGGTCGCACGCCGCCGGGCAAGGCCGTCGAGGTGACCGGCGGTCTCCTGGACCGGGCGCAGCGGCTGCAGGCGCCCGCGGTGAAGAAGTACGTGGACTCGCTGCGGCGGAAGTACCCCGACGACTCCCCCGCGCAGATCATCCAGCGGCTCGAGAAGCGCTATCTGAACGCGGTCACCGGTTCCGGCGGAGCGGTCGGCGCGGCCGCCGCGGTGCCCGGAGTCGGCACGATGACCGCCTTCGGCGCGATGACCGGGGACACGGCGTTCTTCCTCGAGGCCTCGGCGCTGCTCGCGCTGTCGATCGCCGAGGTGCACGGCATCCCGGTGCACGAATCCGAACGCCGCAAGGCACTCGTCATGACCGTCGCACTGGGCGAAGAGGGCGTGCTGGCGCTCGGTCGGGTGGTCGGCACCGGCGGCGGCGCCCTGCGCAGGCTCGGCGGCGCGGCTCTGCCGTCCGGGGCGATCACCAAGCTGAACAAGACCCTGGTGAACAAACTCGTCCGCAAGTACGCGATACGCCGGGCGCCACTGATCTTCGGCAAGCTGATGCCCGCGGGGATCGGCGCGGTCATCGGCGGCGCGGGCAGCCGCGCCCTGGGCCGCAAGGTGGTACACAACGCCCGGGATGCCTTCGGACCGGCTCCCCGGGCGTGGGTCATCGACGTCGACTTCACCGAGACACCCACCCCGGATCCGCTCCCGCCCGGTTCCTGGTGATCGCGGCACCCCCACTACCCACTCCGTCCGCGCCCGCGCCCGGGTGGATTCGCCGGCTCGTCGGCGAATCGTGGCGATACCGGCGCGTCGTGGTCATCACGATGACCGTCACGCTGATCGCGGTCGGGGTCGACGTGCTCATGCCGTTGCTGACCAAGGCGGCGGTCGACCATGCGACCGGCGTCGTCGACGACGGTCTGTCCCTGCGCACCGTCATCGTCGCCCTGGTCGTCTTCGCCGTCGTGCGGTACGCGTGCCACATGGGCCGGCGGGTGTTCGCCGGGCGACTGGCCGTGAGCGTGCAGAACTCGCTCCGACTCCGACTGCTCGACACGCTGCTGCACCTCGACGGTCGCAGCCAGCACCAGATCCGCACCGGTCAGATCGTGTCCCGGTCCATCACCGACATCCAGGTGGTGCAGAGCCTGCTCGCCATGGCGCCGTTGTCCCTGGGCGCCGCGGTGCAGATGGTCGTGGCCCTGGCGATCATGGCCTACCTGTCGCCGCTCCTGACCGGCGTGGCGCTGCTGATCGTCCCGTTGATCGCCGTCGAGGTGTGGCGGACGCGACGCCGCCTGTTCGCCGCGACGTGGTCGGCCCAGCAGTCGGCCGCCGACGTCGCCCAGCACGTCGAGGAGACCGTCACCGGCGTACGGGTCGTGAAGGGCTTCGGGCAGGAGGACCGTGCCGTCGACGACCTCATCACCCGCTGCCGGACGGTGTTCGCGCGACGGCTGCGCGCCGCGCGGATCAACTCGCGGTTCGCCCCGACGCTCGCCGCGATCCCGCAGCTGGGCATGGTCGGGGTGATCGTGGTGGGTGGTTATCTCACGATGACCGGCGCGATCACCGCCGGCACCTTCCTCGCGTTCAGCACCTATGTCGCCACGATGACGGGTATCGCCCGGTTGCTGACGAACCTCATCGTCAACGCGCAACTAGCGCGCGCGGCGGTCGAACGCGTCTACGACGTCATCGACCATCCCCACGACCCGGGCGACGCCGCGACCGGCTCACTTCCCGACGGCCCCCTGGGCGTCGAACTGGCCGGGGTGGGATTCGCCCATCACACGCACGACGCCGACGACCCGCCCGCGGTGCTGTCCGGGATCGACCTCCGGATCGAACCGGGCGAATGCGTGGCGATCGTGGGTCCCCCCGGCTCCGGGAAGTCGACCGTCGCCGACCTGGTCAGCCGGTTCGAACGACCCGACACCGGGACCATCTCCCTGCTCGGCGAGGGCACCGGAGCCGACGCGGACCGCCCCCGGTACCGGATCGACGACCTGGCGCCCGAGGCCCTGCACCGCGCCCTGGCCGTGGTCTTCGACGAGCCGTTCCTGTTCTCGGACACCATCACCGCCAACATCGCGGTGGGCCCGGCCGCGACCGCACCCGATGTCGCCGACCGGGTCCGGGTGGCGGCCGCCGCCGCCGACGCCGCCGAGTTCATCGACGCACTGCCCGACGGTTACGACACCGTCATCGGCGAGCGCGGGCTCACCCTGTCGGGCGGTCAGCGCCAGCGCATCGCGCTGGCGCGGGCGCTCTTCGCCGATCCCCGCATCCTCGTCCTCGACGACGCGACATCCGCGGTCGACGCGACCACCGAGTCCCGTATCCTGGGCGGGTTGCGCACCCGGCGCGCCACGATGCTGGTGCTCGCCCACCGCCGGTCGACGCTCGTCCTCGCCGACCGCGTCGCCGTGCTCGACGACGGCCGGATCACGGCACTGGGCACCCTCGCCGAGCTCGAGGCCACATCACCGCGGTTCCGCGAGCTGATGTCGAGCACGGCGCTCCCCGACGGCACACCCGGTGAGGCCGCGGTGGTCGACACCGCGCCGCCGCTGCGCGGACCGACCGCGACCGACATCGAGAACCTTTGGCCGACAGTCGAATCCGAGTCCGGCGGCGTCGCAGCCCGAACCTCGCCCGCGGCCGGGGCGGGCTCCCGGACCGGTCGCGGGGGGGGCGTCGCCAGCGCACTGGGTTCCATGCCGGCCACCCCCGAACTCCAGGCGTCCGTGGACGCCCTCCCACCGGCGGTGGAGCGTCCCGAGGTCGACGTCGACGCCGCTCGGCGCGAGAACCCGGTCTTCACCCTGCGCGGCCTCCTCGCGCCGGTTCGGTGGCTGCTCGCCGCCGCACTGCTCGCCATCGCGGTCGACACCCTCGTCGGTCTGGCCTTCCCGAGCATCGCGCGGGCGGTCATCGACGCGACGGGGCACACCGAGCGGTCGACCCTGCTGTGGGCCGCGCTCGGCGGCGGCGCGCTGGTCGCGGTCGGCTGGGTCGCCGCGAAGTCGATGACCATCACCTCGACCCGGGCCGGCGAACGTGTGCTGTTCGGCCTTCGCATCCGCAGCTACGCCCACATCCAGCGACTCGGACTCGACTACTACGAGCGCGAGCTGTCGGGGCGGATCATGACGCGCATGACGACCGACATCGACGCGTTGTCGACGTTCCTGCAGACGGGGCTCACCTCGGCGATCGTGGCTGTCCTGACCCTGGTCGGCGTCGGGGTCGCACTGTTGGTCACCGGTCCTGTCCTCGGGCTGCTGGTGATACCCGTCTTCCCGCTGCTGATCGGCGCGACGATCGTCTTCCGGCGTGTGGCGAGTCGCGCATACACCCGCTCGCGCGAACTGATCAGCGTCGTCAACGCCGACTTCCAGGAGAACATCGCCGGCATAAAGACCACCCAGACCTACCTGCGCACCGACAGCGCCCAGACGCGGTTCGCGCAGCGGTCGGCGGAATGGGTCGAGGCGCGGATGGTGTCGCAGCGCGCGATCGCCGCCTACTTCCCGCTCATCCAGCTCATGTCGGACGTCGCCACCGCGATCGCGCTCGGGGTCGGCGCCGGTCAGGTGGCCTCGGGGTCGCTCTCGGCCGGCACACTGGTCGCCTTTGTGCTCTACCTG
Source organism: Gordonia terrae (assembly GCF_001698225.1). Classification (NCBI taxonomy): domain Bacteria; kingdom Bacillati; phylum Actinomycetota; class Actinomycetes; order Mycobacteriales; family Gordoniaceae; genus Gordonia; species Gordonia terrae. Next base: position 2,173,310 of record NZ_CP016594.1, on the reverse strand, counting down.
ACGATGCTCTTCGGTCCGGTCCAGCAGCTGTCGCAGGTGTTCGACGGCTACCAGCAGGCGGCGGTGGGTCTCCGGCGGATCGGCGACCTGCTGCGCACGCCGAGTTCGTTGCGTACCTCGGCGCGGGCCGAGTCCCCGCCGGACACCGGATTCGACGGCGTCGTCGACTTCGAGCGGGTGGGCTTCCGCTATCAGGGCTCCTCGACGGACGCGCTGGCCGGCGTCGACCTGCACATCCCGGCCGGGTCGTCGCTGGCACTCGTCGGCCGGACCGGCGCCGGGAAGTCCACGATCGTCAAGCTCCTGGCCCGCTTCTACGACCCGACCACCGGCCGCGTCGTCGTCGACGGCACCGACATCGGCGACTACGACCTCGCCGGATACCGCAGGCGACTCGGTCTGGTCCCGCAGGAGCCGCACCTGTTCACCGGCACGGTCGCCGAGAACATCGCCTACGGCCGGCCCGGTGCCGATCGGGCCGCGATCGTCGACGCCGCGGCCGCGGTCGGCGCGCTGCGCATGATCGCCGCCCTCCCCGGCCGGATGAATCATCCGATCGGCGAGCGCGGACAGGGACTGAGTTCGGGGCAGCGCCAGCTCATCGCGCTGGCGCGGGCCGAGCTCGTCGAACCCGATCTGCTCCTGCTCGACGAGGCGACCGCGACCCTCGACCAGGCGACCGAGGCCCAGGTGCTCGCCGCCGGCCGCGCGGTGACCCGGCACCGCACCTCGGTGATCGTCGCGCATCGGCTGGCGACCGCCGCCCGCGCCGATGCCATCGCCGTGGTCGACGGCGGGCGGATCGTCGAGCTCGGAACACACGACGAGTTGCTCGCGTTGGGAGAGAGGTACCGCGGCTTCTGGGATGCCGGTGTCGATCCCGACGAGCCGGCGGTGCCCGACAACGATCCACCCGCTCCGACCAGCGCACGGACCGCCGCCACGACGGTCACGCGGGCCACCTCGGACCTGACTCCGTAGTAACAGGTCGGTCAGCGCGAGCGAGTCGACGACGCGTAGCATCGTCAGGTGGTTCACCGATAGTCTCCACAAGAGACGACGCGTGGCAGAGAACCCGGCACCTTCAGGGAATTGAGGCGAGATACCGCTGTGAGCAGCAGTTCGATTTCAGACTTCGGACAGAACACGTGGCTGGTCGAGGAAATGTACCAGCAGTACAAAGAAGACCCGAACTCGGTCGACCCGAGTTGGCACGAACTACTGAAGAACTACGAGCCCGGCGACAACGGCGGCTCCGCCGCGCCCGCCTCCCCGCCCTCGAATTCCGCAAAGCGCTCCGCCACAACGACTTCCACCACCTCCTCGTCCTCGAGTTCATCGACCAACGGGTCCGCGCGCAGCGCGTCCGCACCGGCCGCGGAGGCCGCACCGCGCAAGCAGGTCACCCTGGATCAGACGCCCGCCCGCACCGCGCCGCGCAAGCCCGCCCCCGCCAAGGAGTCCACCGCGACGAAGGCCGCATCGGGCCACAGCGTCGCCAGTCGCGACGGTTCGGCGCGATCGCAGCCCAAGCCCACCAAGCCGGAAGCAGGCAAGGCGAGCGCGTCCGAAGGCCAGAAGTCCGAGAACGCCGATGGCAACAAGGTGCTGCGCGGTCCCGCCGCGGCCATCGCGAAGAACATGGCGCTGTCGTTGGAGATCCCGACGGCCACCAGCGTCCGGGCCGTGCCCGCCAAGGCGATGATCGACAACCGGATCGTCGTCAACAACCACCTCGCGCGTACCCGCGGCGGCAAGATCAGCTTCACCCACATCCTGGGTTACGCGATCGTTCAGGCCATCAAGGCGTTCCCGAACATGAACCGGCACTTCGCCGAGATCGACGGGAAGCCCAACGTCGTCACGCCCGCACACACCAACCTGGGTCTGGCCATCGACCTGGTCGGCAAGGACGGCAACCGCACGCTGGTCGTCGCTGCGATCAAGCAGTGCGAGACGATGGGTTTCGCCGAGTTCTACACCGCCTACCAGGACATCGTCCGCCGGGCCCGTGACGGCAAGCTCGGCGCCGACGACTTCTCCGGGGTCACCATCTCGCTGACCAACCCGGGCACCATCGGCACCGTGCACTCGGTCCCCCGCCTGATGAAGGGCCAGGGCGCCATCATCGGTGCCGGCGCGATGGAGTACCCGGCCGAGTTCCAGGGCGCGAGCGAGGAGCAGATCGCCGAGCTCGGCGTCGGCAAGCTCATGACCCTCACGTCGACCTACGATCACCGGATCATCCAGGGCGCGGAGTCGGGCGACTTCCTGCGCACGATCCACGAACTCCTGATCGACGACGCGTTCTACGACGAGATCTTCACCGCGTTCCACGTGCCGTACGAGCCGATCCGCTGGCGTCGCGACCTGCCCGCGGGCCTCGTCGACAAGAGCACCCGGGTCCTGGAGCTGATCGCGGCCTACCGCAGCCGCGGCCACCTGATGGCCGACATCGATCCGCTCATGATGGACAGCGACGCACGCAGCAGCCATCCGGACCTCGACATCCAGAACTACGGCCTGACCCTCTGGGATCTCGACCGCAGCTTCAAGGTCGGCGGGTTCCACGGCCAGGAGAAGATGAAGCTGCGGGACGTGCTGTCGATCCTGCGTGACGCGTACTGCCGGCACGTCGGTGTCGAGTACACCCACATCCTCGAACCCGAGCAGCAGAAGTGGCTGCAGGAACGGGTCGAGATCAAGCACGTCAAGCCGCCGGTCGGCGAGCAGAAGTACATCCTGAGCAAGCTCAACGCCGCCGAGGCGTTCGAGACGTTCCTGCAGACCAAGTACGTCGGGCAGAAGCGCTTCTCGCTCGAGGGCGCCGAGTCGGTCATCCCGATGATGGACGCGGTGATCGACCAGAGCGCCGAGCACAACCTCTCCGAGGTCGTCATCGGCATGCCGCACCGTGGCCGCCTGAACGTGCTCGCCAACATCGTCGGCAAGCCGTACTCGAAGATCTTCACGGAGTTCGAGGGCAACCTGAACCCGTCGCAGGCGCACGGGTCGGGCGACGTGAAGTACCACCTCGGTGCCGAGGGCAAGTACTACCAGATGTTCGGCGACAACGAGATCAACGTGTCGCTCACGGCCAACCCGAGCCACCTCGAGGCCGTCGACCCGGTTCTCGAGGGTCTGGTGCGCGCCAAGCAGGACCTCATGGACGACGACGATCGGTTCCCGATCCTGCCGCTCATGCTGCACGGCGACGCCGCGTTCGCCGGTCAGGGCGTGGTCGCCGAGACGCTCAACATGGCGATGCTGCCCGGCTACCGCACCGGCGGCACCGTGCACATCGTGGTGAACAACCAGGTCGGCTTCACCACCGCACCCGAGCACTCCCGGTCGACCGAATACTGCACCGACGTGGCGAAGATGATCGGTGCGCCGATCTTCCACGTCAACAGCGATGACCCCGAGGCCTGTGTCTGGGCCGCCAAGCTCGCCGTGGACTACCGCCAGGCCTACAACAAGGACGTCGTCATCGACCTCGTGTGCTTCCGCCGCCGCGGACACAACGAGGGCGACGACCCGTCGATGACGCAGCCGGCGATGTACGAGGTGATCGACACCAAGCGCGGCGTCCGCAAGAGCTACACCGAAGCCCTGATCGGCCGCGGTGACATCTCGACCAAGGAGGCCGAGGACGCGCTGCGCGACTACCAGGGTCAGCTCGAGCGCGTCTTCAACGAGGTCAAGGAACTCGAGAAGTTCAGCGTCGAGCCGTCGCCGTCCGTCGAGTCCGACCAGACACTGCCGACGAAGCTGGTGACCGCGGTCGACAGCACGACGCTCGAGCTGATCGGCGACGCCTTCGTCAACGTGCCCGACGGCTTCACCCCGCACCCCCGCGTGAAGCCGGTCCTGGAGCGTCGTGCCGAGGCCGCACGCAAGGGCAACATCGATTGGGCGTTCGCCGAGTTGCTGGCGTTCGGGTCGCTGGTCATGGAGGGGCGCACAGTGCGTCTGTCCGGCCAGGATTCGCGTCGCGGTACCTTCACCCAGCGTCACTCGGTGCTCATCGACCGCAGCTCCGGCTCGGAGTACACCCCGCTCAACCATCTGCAGCCCGCCGACGAGGAGAGCAACGGCGGCCGGTTCATGGTCTACGACTCCCCGCTCTCGGAGTTCGCGGTCGTCGGCTTCGAATACGGCTACTCGGTCGGCAACCCGGACGCGCTCGTGGTCTGGGAAGCGCAGTTCGGCGACTTCGTCAACGGCGCGCAGTCCATCATCGACGAGTTCATCTCGTCGGGTGAGGCCAAGTGGGGCCAGCTCTCCGACGTCGTGCTGCTGCTGCCGCACGGTCACGAGGGGCAGGGACCCGACCACACCTCGGGCCGCATCGAGCGCTTCCTGCAGCTGTGTGCCGAGGGTTCGATGACGGTGGCCCTGCCGTCGACGCCGGCGAGCTACTTCCACCTGTTGCGCCGCCACGTCCTCGACGGCATCAGCCGCCCGCTGATCGTCTTCACCCCGAAGTCGATGCTGCGCAACAAGGCCGCGGTGAGCCCGGTCGAGGACTTCACCGACGACAAGTTCCGCTCGGTGATCGACGACCCGCACTTCGAGAAGGCCGACGCCGGGAGCGGAGCGAGCGGGTCGAATGACTCGAGCGCCGACCGCAGCAAGGTCAAGCGCGTCCTGCTGGTGAGCGGCAAGCTCTACTACGAGCTGGCCGCCCGCCGCGACAAGGAGAAGCGCGAGGACATCGCCGTCGTGCGCATCGAGCAGCTCTACCCGGTTCCGCACCGCCGGCTCCGCAAGACGCTCGAGCAGTACGGTAACGCGAGCGAATTCCGTTGGGTTCAGGAAGAACCCGCCAACCAGGGCCCGTGGCCGTTCCTCGGCCTCTGGTTGCCCGAGGTGCTGCCGGACGTGCTCGGCGGACTGCGCCGGGTGTCGCGCCGTGCGATGTCCGCGCCGTCCTCGGGATCGAGCAAGGTCCACGCGGTCGAGCAGCAGGAGATCCTCGACGAGGCGTTCGGCGAGTAGGACGACCGTCGCACCGCGGCCACCAGCCCTTCGGGGTTGGTGGCCGCGGTCGTCGGTGCCGTCATCTCAGCCGGGATTCGCAGATGTCGGCCGCGGCGGCGACGGACTTGTCCGGGGACGTCATCCTTCGCGCGAATGCAGCGGCCGCCGAACGGGTCTCGGCGGCGAGTACGGTTCGCAGGCCCGCGTGTGCATCCTCGTCGGTGAACGTCGACAGCCGGACGGTCGCCCCCACACCGAGCGCCCGGACCCGCTCGCCCCAGAAGGGCTGATCGGCGGTGACCGCGCAGACGAGGGTCGGGAGTCCGGCCCGCAGGCCGGCCGCGGTGGTCCCGGCGCCGCCGTGATGGACCGCGGCGACACACCGCGGTAGCACCGACGCGTGGTCGACGCCGGCGGTGTGGAAGACATCGGGGTCGTCGGGGTCGATGCCGGTCGCTTCTCCCATGGCGATGAGGCACCGCACCCCGTGCGCACGCGCAGCGGTACGCCAGCGTGCGACCAGCGTGTGCGGGTCGAGGATCGGCATGCTGCCGAAGGTGAGGAACAGCGGCGGCTCGCCGGCGTCCAGCCACTCGGCGAGTTCGGTTGTGTCCGCGCCGATCTCGGCGATGCCGGGCCGGCTCGACGCCGGGAGGTCGAAGAAACCGACAAGGGGTCTGCGGTCGTCCCACTCGGCGGCGAGACCCGGCACCATCTCCGCGTCGTAGGCCTGGATCTGCGGGGTTCGGTCGGCGACCAGACGCCACGGCAGCGGCCCTCGGCTCGGGCGGAGTCCGATCCGGCGCCGGAAGCGGTTCTCGTTCCAACCGGTCGCGGCCCAGGTCAGCCGGTCGGCGACGCGCCAGGACCGGCGCTTGGCGGCCGGTGACCATCGTTCGGTGAGGCCGGGCACGGCACCGATGAGTCCATTCTCCGACATCGGGCCGTATCGCAGCACGGTCAGCGGGACGCCCAGGTGTTCGGCCACAGCGATCACGCGGTCCTGGCACAGTGGCGCGGCGACGAGGAGACCGGTGCCGTGCAGCGGCGCCGACTCCGGGACGAACAGACGCTCGAGGTCGGCGTCGAGGGCGTCGAATCCGCCTCGGACGGTGCGCAGCGCGAATGCGATCCGCGCCAGCGGGTTACGACTCGAGCGCGCCGACCGCGCGCCATCCGACGACCATGCCGCATCGGAGTCGAGGCCGATCTCGTGGACGTCCCCGACCCCGGTGGCCCGCGCGAGGCCGGAGAGGTTCGGCGGGACGAGGACGCTGACGCGATGGCCGCGCGCCTGCAGTTCGAGGGCCAGACAGACCCCCGGCTGGATGTCGCCCCGACTGCCGTACAGGACGATCGAGATGTGGTGCGCCGTCACCAGAACCGGTGCCCGACCCGCCAGGCGGTCAGCTCGTCGGCGATCAGGGTGCGCAACCGCCCGGCGTCGCCGAAGTGGTCGGGGTCGATGCCGAAGAAGGTGAGGGTGACCGTGTCGCCGTAGGTGACCGCCCAGGCGGCGATCGCCGGACCGCGTACCCGCCGCTCCTGCGCGGGCATGCCCTGCATGACCGCTCGGATGGCGAACCGGGACGCGGTGCGGCCGCCGATGCGCAACGCCGACTCCGGGGTCGTCCCCAGGTTCGACACGGTCGTGTCGGGTCCCGGGATCGCGCGCATCAGCCGGCCGATGAGTCGCCGCGGCAACATGCGAACGATCGGCTGGAGGTTGTCGGCTGCCTGATCGCCACCGGACTCGGCGTACTCGACGAAGGCCCGCTTGCTCGACGACCGGATGGTGGTGAGGTCGGAGCCCGGTTCGACGGGATCGGCGATCCGGACCCACACCCCGCCCGATGCGTTGGCGCGGTGGTCGTCGTCGCCGTCTCTCGTGCTGACCGCGATGCACACCGTCATCGGGCCGTCGAGCGGACGACCCGAACGGTGCACGATCCCGGCCAGGAGCGCAGTGAACAACGAGTTTCCGGTGCCGCCGTGTTCCGCGGCGCGCGCGGCCCACTCGGTCGCCGAGACGTCGACTGTCGCCAGCGTCGTGTCCGGGTCGGACCCTGGTGGGACCCGCCTCGGGGTTGTTCGTGCGGACCGCGGATCGGCCTGGTCGTCGCCGGAGCGGGCAGACCGCGCCGCCCGGGCCTCGCGGAGCAGAATCCCCACGGATCGCGCGGCGGCCCGTATCGACAGCGCGGCGTCGGCGGCATCGGCGCGCACGGCGTCCCAGGAGCGTCCGCTGCCGGTCGTGGGAAGGCTCGCGGTCCGCCCTGCCGCCGCGTCGGCCACCAGCCGGTACAGACCGTGGCCGTCGGTGATCATGTGGGAGGCGAGCAACGACACCGCACGGCCGCCGCCGGTGATCCGCGCCGAGTCGAGCTGCCATCCGGACCCGTGCACGGGATCGAGACGACTCGCGCGGAGCACCGAATCGGCCCATTCCCCGACCCTGTCGGCGTCGACGACCGCCACCCGCCCGGCCTGCGCCGGATGCGGCGACCGAACCCAGCGGTGGCGGGCGAACGGGACCCGACGACGGGACACGGCACGGTGCAGCGGTCCGGCCGCGAGGCCGGCCCGCAGCGAGTCGATCGCCTCATCCCCCGGATCGTCGTCGAAGACCCACGTGATCTGGATCGGGGCACCCATCCCGAACAGTTCCGCCACGAGCAGATAGGACTCGTCGGGGCCCGTCACGCGAAGCACCTGGGCGGGTGGGATGTCGGTCACCGTTGCAGTCATGTGTTCTCCTCGGTATCACCGGGTTCGATGGGTCACCAGATCTCGTGGGGCAGCCCCCACGCCGTCAGTTCACGGTCGAGCAGGTCCGCGACGACGGCGTCGGAGGAGAAACTGGTCTCGTCGCAGCCCAGCACGGTGAAGGTCACCTGGTCCCGCGTGCGGACGAGCCACGACTGGACCCCGTCGCCGAATCGCTGTCCCGCCGAGGCGTCGACGCCCTGCGCCATTCCGCGGAAGGCGATCTTGCGCGCCGGCCTGCCCCCCAGCACCGTCGCCGCGGGCGGCACGTCACCGAGGTTGGAGATCACCGCGTCGGGAATCCCGTTGCCGGCGCTGACGATCTTGACGATCACGGCCGGCGGCAGGAACCAGGCCAGCGGTCGCAGATGGATGTGCGGGGCCCGCCGGCCCTCGGACAGGCGGACGAAGGCCGCCTTGCACGCGGACCTGATGCCGCCGAGGTCGCCGCCGGCGACCGGCTCGTCGGTCAGGTACACCGACACGCCCGCGATCGGATTGGACCTGGTGTCCGCCTCGCTCTCGCGACGGTCCACCGGAACCCCGACCTTGATCGGATTCGGCAGCGGTGCATGGCCACTCGAGCGCAACAGGCCGCTGACCACGGCGATGAACAGGGTGTTGGCGGTGCCGTCGTGTTCGGCGGCGACCCGGTCGAAGTCCGCCGCCGGCACGGTTGCGGTGGCCCAGGTGAACTCGGCGGCGGGCGACCGTTCGGCGATCGGGGGCCGGGCCGGGCGCGGGTCGGGTTCGGGGCCGCCGGCCTTGCGCTGTTCGAGTGCCGCCCGGGCGAGTCCGGCGACGACCGCCACGACCTGCGACCCGGCATCCACGACATCGCCGGCCCGCCGGCGACGCCACGACACCGACGGGAGGGTCGGCTCGTCGGCCGCCGCGGCCCCGGGACCGGACGCGGGGTCGAGCGGCACCGCCGAGGCCTCGGCGGCCTCGGTTGCGGCCGCGAGCATGCCACGACCGTCGGTGACCACGTGCAGGGCGCACAGGGAGACCACGGTGCCGCCGTCCGCGGTGGGGACCGACCGCAATCGCCAGCACCGCCCACCTTCGGCATCGAGAGGAACAGCGGACATCTCGGCGGTCGCCCACTCGTCGATCTCCGTCTCCGACACCGGCTGGCTGTCGGCTGCCAGTCCGGGTGCGTCGGGCGCGTCGACCCAGCGCGGACGCGCCCCGCGGACATCCGGCACGACGAGCATGCGGTTCAGCCGACCGCGCGCCAGTGCCGCGTTCATCGCGGTGAGTGCCTCGATCGAGACCTCCTCGTCGAACACCCAGACCAGCTGGAGCACGACCGACCAGCCGAGTGCCGGTGTGACGAACCAGAACGGGGCGTCTTCCGAGGTCAGCCGGTCGCCCCGGATCGCCGACCCCTCGGCGCGTACGCGTGTCGCGAGGCCACGCACGCCCCGCTCTGCCCCGGCCGCCCGCTCGCCCTCGGGTCGTCCTCCCGCGTGCGACTGCATCGTCGTCATACGTCCACCTTCGTTCCGCTACGCGTCTGCGGTCCCCGCGAACACGGTTCCCTCGTGCATGAGCTTGTCACCGAACTCTCGACCGCGTGCACGGCGTCCACCAGCGCCGCGTCCTCGCTCACCAGGACCGTCGTCAGTCGCGCGGCCCGATCGGCGACCGCGGGGTCGAGCATCGCCGCGACGGCATCGCACAGCCGATCCACGTCCAGGTCACGTCCCACACGGGCCATCGGCATCGACACGCCGACACCCAGCCGTTCGAGTTCGGCACCCCAGAACGGCTGATCCGCGCCGTACCAGCAGATCACCGACGGCCGGCCGGCGCGCAGCACGGCCGCGGTGGTCCCGGCGCCCCCGTGGTGGACCACGACCGCGCACCGGCCGAAGACCGTGCGGTGGTCGACCTGGGTCTCGACCCGCACCGCGTCGGACTCCACACCGCTGCGCACCTCGGCGCCCAGTTCGGACCAGCCGGCACAGACCAGAACCCGACGACCGAGCCGGCGGCCGAGCTCTGCGACGGCGCGCAGGATGCTCTCCTCTCCCCGCAACGGCATGCTGCCGAAACCCACGTAGACCGGGGCGTCGCCGGCGTCGAGCCAGGACGCGAGTGCGTCGGAGCCGGTGACCGGACAGTCCACGGGCAACCCGAGAAACCCCACCGTCGGTCGCGGGCGAGCCGTCGAGTCGGCGACCCACAACCGATCGTGCGGTCCGGACCGGTCGTCGGGCACTCCGAACAACGGGTCGTAGGCCTGCAACTCCCGACCCGCCGCCGCCCGCAGTCGAGCGGAGTAGGGCTCTGACGTCCCGGTCGAACCCAGTGCGGCGCGGAGGCGACGCTCCCGTCGCCTGGTGAGCAGCCCGAAAACGGCGTCGTAGGCGACCCATTGCGCGCGGACGGCACGGGGGCCGCCCGGAAGCCGGCCGGGAACAGGGCCGACCCGGTGGTTGCGGCGTACGGGGGCGTGGTGGATCGACACCAACGGGACACCGGCCGATTCGGCGAAGGCGAGCGCGGGCTGCTCGGTGATCAACCCGGTCACGATGACGTCCGCTCCGTCGACGACCGCTGCCATGTCGGTGACGAGGTGGTCCCATCCGGCGTTTCGCAGCGACAGCAGGACGCGCAGACGTCGCAGCGGGTGACGCCCAGCCTGAGCGCGGGCCCGTGCCACCATCTCGAGGTGGGCACGCGTGTCCTGGCCGAGCGGCACGACCTCCGGCCGCACGGCGCCGTCCGCCCAGGTCCGGGCGGACCGGACCATGTTGGGCGGCACCGCGAGACGCACATCGTGGCCACGGAGTGCGAGCGCCCTCGCCAGCACCGATGCCGGTTGGACGTCCCCGCGGGTTCCGTTGATGACGAACGAGATCCTCATGACACCGTCCCGGTGATCCGCGTCTCGGGCCGCGCGCCGCGGCGACCGGTCGTGTTTAGAATCGGTCGCCCATCCGACCACACCGACACGCGAGGGGTTCGACGTTGAGGTTCGTGATCGCGGTCAACGGCAGCCGCGGCGATGTCCAGCCGGCCGTCGCCCTCGCCGCCGAACTCCTGGGACGCGGCCACGGGGTGACCCTCGCCGCGCCACCCGATCTGGTCGGATTCGGCAGCGGCGCAGGCATTCCCACCGAGGCCTACGGTGCGAGCACGCGCGACCTGCTGGCCTCGGATCTGGTACGCGAGGACATGCGGTCCAAGAACCCGCGCACCCGGTTGCGCGCGGTGTCGGCCATGTCGGTGCGCGGCGGCCGAGTGATGCAGCAACGCCTGCTCGAACTCGCCGACGGGGCGGATGCGCTCGTCGCGAGCAGCGCGGGTCAGGAACGCGCCCACAATGTCTCGGCGGTCCTCGGGATCCCCCACATCCCGCTGCACTACTGCCCCATTCGACGCAACGGCTCGGTGTCCCTGCTCGCCCACCTCGGCATCGATGCGCCGGCGGCGATCAATGACCTGAGCTGGCGGGTCGCCGAGCGAGCCCTCTGGCTCGCCACCCGCTCGGCCGAGAACACCCTGCGATCCGACCTGGGGTTGTCCCCCCTGGCCCGCCCCTACGCCGAACTCATCTCCCGCACCGGGGTTCCCGAGATCCAGGCCTATGATCCGGCCCTCTTCGAGAGCCTCACGACGCAGTGGGGCCGGCGTCGGCCGCTGGTCGGATTCTTCACTCTCGCCGCACCGCAACGAGCCGGGGTGGGTGATGCCGGACTCGATGACGAGTCGGGACCGGGAAGCCTCGCCGACTGGCTCGACGCCGGCGACGCCCCGGTGTACGTCGGCTTCGGCAGCATGTTGCCGGCCGACCCCGACGGCCTGGCCGACGCATTCCGAACCGCGGCGCGGCGGCTCGGGATCAGGTTGCTGGTGTCGGGCGGTTGGAGCGGTTTCATGTCGAGCGAATCCGTCTCGGACGCATCGATATCCGGGGACGCCGTGCGCGTGGTCGGGCACGTCGATCACGACGCCGTACTGCCGCGGTGCCGTGCCGCGGTCCATCACGGCGGCGCCGGGTCGGTGGCGGCGGGCCTGCGCGCCGGACTGCCCACCCTGGTCACCTGGGTCGGAGCCGATCAGCCGATCTGGGGACGGGCCCTGAGCAGCGCGCGGGTGGGCGCCACGTTGCCGATGGCGCGAGTGACCGCGGAGTCGCTGACCCGGACACTCGACCGAATCCTGGACGCGGACACGCGTGGGCGATCCGCCCATCTCCGCGACCGGCTCGTACCCCCTGCCGAGGCCATACGGTCGGCGGCCGACATCGTCGAACAGACGGTCTCGACGCCGGCCACGCGTCGGCGCGCCGGCTGATCCCGGGGCGGGCGGACTCCCGCGATCACGGCAGGACACGATCGGAACCACCGCCCCGCAGCAGGTTTCGCGGATCGATCCGACCCGTCCGGGAGTCATAGGACCGCAGCACGACGAGACGCATCGCGTGCGCGACCGCGATCGCGGGCACATAGACCGCCGCCGCGCCGGCTGCCAGCCCGAAGCGCCGATGCAGCAGGAACGTTCGCGGGAGGAAGCTCATGTAGTGGACGAACGGCACCATGCCGGTCTCCATCCGACGCGGCGACACCCCGACGGTCAGCGCGCGGAGAAAGGCGTTGCGCCCGCCCGCGTCACTCACGCAGAGCCCCATGTCCACGTCTTCGAAGATGTTCCGGCGCGTGCTGACCAGGTCCCGGATCGCCGCCCAGGTCGTGCGCCGCAGCACCATGTTCGAGCCGTAGAGCACCGGCACTTCGGTCACGGGCTTCTCGCGCCGCAACCGGTTCAGCGGGTGCAGGCGGGTCTTCCACCGGTCGAATCGTCCGGCCAGGGGCACGTCGTAGGCCTCCCCTCGCCCGCACAGTGCCGCCCAGTCCTCCCCGACGTCGGCGGCGAAGAACTCCACGATCGTGCTCGCCCAGTCCGGAGGCACCCGGGTGTCGGCGTCGATGCGGGCGACGAGATCTCCCGTCGCGGCATCGAGTCCGGAGTTCCGCGCGTACACCAGCCCCTGTCGGGCCTCGTCGATCACGCGGATCCACGGGTGAGTCGAACGCCAGGCGTCGATCACCGCACGGCTGCCGTCGGTCGAATTGTTGTCCACCACCACGATCTCGGTGATCCGGTCGGACTGTGCCGCCAACCGGGCGAGACACTCGCCGATCGTGTCCTCCTCGTTGTAGACCGGTACCACCACCGAGAAGGTGATCGGCGTGCTCATGGTGTCTGCTCCTCGCGCTGATCGATCGGTCATCGGCGCGGACACTCAGGTCCGCCGCATGTAGGTCCGCAGGGTCACCGGCACCACCACGGCGAGGACAGCCGCCGCGCCGAGAAGCGTGTAGACGATGTCGGTCCCCACGTTCTCGCCGGCGGCCAGTCCGCGCGCCGCCGTCACGAGATGTGAGACCGGGTTCGCCGACGCACAGGCCTGCATCCACCCGGGCATGGTGTCGACCGGGACGAGCGCGTTGGAGACGAAGGTGATCGGCATCAGCACGAGCATCGAGACACCCTGGACGGTCGACGCCTTGTCGAGCAGCACGCCGAGAAGCGCGAAGATCCAGCTCAACGAGAAAGCCACCACCACGATCAGGACGCACGCGACCGCGACACCCACAGGGCTCGCCGGCCGGTATCCCATGATCACCCCGACGCACACCGTGATGGCCGAGGCGACCACGTAGCGCAGGGTGTTCGCCATCAGCGCGCCGGCCAGTGGTGCGATGCGCGCGATCGGCAGCGACTTGAACCGGTCGAAGACCCCGCGATCGAGGTCCTCGCGCAACTGGACGCCGGTGACCACCGACGCCGCGACACACACCTGGACCAGTACCCCGGGGATCAGCAGCGGGAGATATCCCACGACGTTCCCGGCGATCGCCCCGCCGAAGATCGAGGAGAACATGACCGTGAACACGATGGGCAGGACGATGACGTCGAACAGCTGCTGCGGATTGTGTTTGATCTTCAGCAGACCCCGGTGCGTCATCGTGAGGGACTGCATCACCGCCGCGGTCGGCCGGACCCGGTCGGGGGGCTCGGGCGCGGGCTCGGCGGCAAGCGAGTTCGTGTGCAGCGAACCGGTGCTCATGCCCGCACTCCCGTCGAATCGATCTCCGCTGCAGCCGGTGCGGTTCGGGTGGGGTCGCCTCCGTCGGTCAGCGCGAAGAACACCTCGTCGAGGGTCGGCCGGACCACGTTGACCGACGTGAGTGCGAGCCCACGGGCGCGGAGAGCACCGAGGATGTCGGCGAGCGGGTCGATGTCGGCCATCGGCAGCACGAGGACCCCCTCGCGGCGAGCGATCGTCGGCTCCCCGCTCGAGGTGAACGGCGCACACACCTGGGCCGCCGCCGTCAGATCGTCGGCGTCGGCGAGCTCGAGTCGCACACTCATGTCGCCGACGCCGGCCTTCAGGTCGTCCGCCGTCCCGTCGGCGACCACCCGGCCCCGATCCATGACCGCGATGTGATCGGCGAGTTCATCGGCCTCGTCGAGATATTGGGTGGTGAGCAGGACGGTCGATCCGCGCGCCACCATGTCGCGCACCGTCTGCCACATCTGTGCCCGCGTGCGGGGGTCGAGCCCGGTGGTGGGCTCGTCGAGGAAGAGCAGGCGCGGACGTGTGATCAGCGACGCCGCGAGGTCGAGGCGACGGCGCATACCGCCGGAGAAGTGCCCCACGCGCCGGGTCGCGACCGTGCCGAGACCGAACTCGTCCAGCAGTTCGTCGGCCCGGATGCGTGCCCGGCGGCGCGACGAGCCGATCAGTCGGCCGAAGATCATCAGGTTCTCGCGGGCGGTGAGATCCTCGTCGACGGACGCGTATTGGCCGGTGACCCCGATGAGCGACCGGACCGCCGTCGCCTCCGCGACGACATCGTGCCCGAAGATGCGGGCGTCGCCGGAGTCCGGGCGCAGCAGCGTCGCCAGCATGCGCACGGTGGTGGTCTTACCCGCGCCGTTGGTTCCCAGCAGCGCGAAGACGCCACCGGCGGGTACGACGAGATCGACCGCGTCGACGGCCCGTGCGCCGCCGAATTCCTTGGTCAGACCGCGGGCCTCGATGGCCGGGACGGTCGTGGACATGGCACCCCCGATGCGTGTGGTCGACTTCGGCCCCACGGTAGGTGAGCGTTCCGGGTGCCGCAACGGCACCGATCACGATATCCGGCGCTGCCCGACAACGTTTTTCGTCGACATGGCGTCTGACTACGCATTCCTGGGTGCAGCGACCCGGGCACGGCGGCGGCTTGTCATCAGTTCTTTACATGAACGCAATCAGACTCGGCACCGACCTCATGGAGCAACGGCCGTTCAGCGAAACATGAAGTTACACAATTCACTTCCCTGATTCTTCGGCCCGGATCGTCGACGCCGACACTGCCCCTCGGTGATGAACGTCACGCGCCCGTGCCACTGCACGCGCCCGTCGCATGCACTTAGGCTCGCTACAGACACAGGCGGTGTCGACACGGCGCTCGGTCCCGGAGAGTTCCTCCGGAAGGCGTCGTCCGGGGCCGCGCGCATGCATCGTGGTATGCGCGATTCCTGTTGTCACAGATCAGAACTCATGGGCCGGGGGGCCATGCCGAGAACGGCATGGCATGGTGTCGCGGCCCGGGAACGGATGACCGACGCAATGGACCACCGCGCATGAAGTTCACCGAGCTGTCCGACTACCCCGTACCTGCCGGGACGGTGACGATCTGGACGCCGACCACACATACGGATCCCTCGGGCTGGCAACCGGATCCACGCCCGTTCACCTACGATCAGTCGGCGTCGATACAGCGATCGGCCAACGGCGCCTCGGACGAACACTCCTGGCTGGGAGCGATTTTCGAGATCGAGAACGATCTGGACGTCGAACGCTTCGACACCTGCCTGCGCCGGTGGCTCACGCGCCACGAAGCGCTTCACTCGACGTCCGACCCGACGAGCGCCGATGCGCGTCGCACCTACCGCGGCGCCCATCTCGGCGTCGATGCCGAGGTCGCCGGTGACTTCGACTCGGGGGACGATGTCCGCGAGTTCCTCATCGAGACCTTCGACGCCGGACTCGCGCCGACACGCTGGCCGCACTGCCTCGTGACCACCATCGAGTCGTCGCGCGGCGTCACCGTCGCCTTCGCCGCCGACCACGTGATCATGGATGCGTACTCGATCCTGTTGAGCATGACCGAGATCCGTCGCCTGTACACCTCGTCCCGGATGGGCACGTCCACCGAGATGACCGCTGTCGGAAGTCATCTCGACTTCAGCGTCCACGACCGGGCGGTGGGGCTCGGCATGACCGCCGAGCATCCGGCCGTCACGCGATGGCGCACATTCCTGGACGACTCCGCGAACGCCCCGGGAATCGGCCTCCCGCTGGTCCGCCCACACCTGCAGACGCGGGACCGGGCGCGCACACCGCGGCAGCGCGGAATCTCCGAATACGTGGCAACCGACCGCCTGGCGACTTTCGTGAGCTCCGCGGCCCGAGCAGGCGGACACGGAACGCAGACGGCCGTGTTCGCCGCCCTCGCGGTCGCCCTGCGCACCCTCACCGGCCGCGACACGCTACGACTGACCATGCCGATGCATACACGATCGGAGGCCCGGTACGCGGGATCGGTGGGCTGGTATGTCGGGCTGGCTCCGCTCGAGATCGACCTCTCCGGCGCGGGCACCTTCGACGACGCCCTGGCCGCCACGGCGTCCGCGATCGACGCGGTCCGGCACCTGCCGTCGTTCCCCTACCAGCGCGTCGTCGAATTGCTGGGCGTCGGAGGAGAACCGGAGTTCGTCGTGTCGTATCTGGACATCCGTCACGTCGCCGGGGCGGACGAGTGGGATGCGGCCAGGGCGCAGATCCTGCGCGGCGGGTCGCGATCGGACCGGGAGGTCTACCTCTGGATCGCACGGGTGCCCGGCGGGATCACGGTGTCCGCACGACACCCCGGCCACGATCCGGCGGACGCGAGCATCCGTGACCTCATCACGACCTACTCGTCGATCCTGCAGGCGCTCGCGACCGAGGGCACCGCCCTGCCCCTGTCCTCCTACACCTGCGCGCCCTTCGCCGGCCCCGCCGCGATGGACGACGCCCGACCCGCATGATCGAGGAGGAAACCCGATGAGAATCACGGCGATGGGCAACTGGCGGCCGCAACCTGGAACAGCCGTGCGCTTCGATCCGACCGAGGTCTGCCGCGAAGCCGCCGCGAGCGCGGTCGTCCACGCGGCACCCGTCACCTTCCTGGCCGAGAACCACGTGCGCGGTGCAGCGGTCGCCCGGGCCACGGGGCGCACGCATCGCGGATACCTGGGATCGGGCACCGAGATCGACGGCGACCTCGACACCGCGGCGCTGGGCACCGCCCTGACTCTCTTCGTACAGCGTCACGAGGTGCTGCGCACGTGGTTCGAATGCCGCGACGGGGACGTCACCGCCCACCTCGTCGATCCCGCCGCCGTCGAATTCGAGGGGCACGTCGACCGCCGACTGGAGACGGCCGACGATGTGCACCCGTACCTCATCGACCGGTTCGACCGCGAGACCTCCAGCGACGCCTTTCCCGGATTCGCCTTCGGAGCCATCAGCCGGCCCGGCGGTTTCGCCCTCTTCCTGGCGTGCGATCACGCCCTCTCCGACGGCGCGTCACAGGCCCTGGCGCTCGACGAGATCGCGCAGATCTATGCGGAACTGGTCGGAGGCGACGAGCCCGATCATGCGGTGCCCGGCGAGCCGGCTCCGGCCGCCGGGGGTTACTTCACCTACGCCGCGGCCGAGGCGGAGTCGACCGCGCAGCATCTGGCGGGTTCCCCCCAGACCCGGGCCTGGCAGGACATCTTCCGCAGGCACGACCTGCAGATGCCGCGGTTCCCCCTCGACCTGGGCCTGGCTCCGGGCGACACCGCACAGGTGACCGGTGTCGAGGTCTCGCTCCTCGACGGCGCCGGAATCACCGCCTTCGACGCCGCGTGCCGAGCAGCGGGCGGCCGTTTCATCGACGGCATCTACGCGGCCATCGCGATCACCGACCGAGAGCTGGCCGGCGCCGACGAGTACTACGGCATGACGGTGTTCAACACCCGCGCCGCTCTCGACGGGTATGCCACGTCGCAGGGGTGGTTCTGCACCTTCGCGCCGGTGGCGTTCGCCCTGGCCGGAGCGTCGACCTTCGCCGAGCTGATCCCGGCGGCCCACACGGCCCGCAGGCACGCGCGCGACCTCGCGACGGTGCCGGTGGCGGCCGCGCTCGCCGCCATCGCCGCCGCGGGCGCCACCCCGGATGCGATCATCACCGCCCCGAACCTCCTCTCCTACATCGATTTCCGATGGTTCCCCGGTGCGTCGCGGGAGGCCTTCCGGCGCGGTGCGCTGTTCACCGGGGAGGGCCGGACGGCCAACGCGTCGGCGTGGATCAACCGCGACCATGACGAGCTCTACCTGGGCAGCCAGATCCCGGGCACCCCGTTCGCGGAGTCCGTGGCGCGCCCCTACTACGACCATCTGCGCGCGGTCATCGCCGACATCGCGCGCGCCGGCGACCGGCAGATCCGTGGGCCGGCGGCGACATCAGGGCCATCCGACCCGGCCGCGGCCACGGCCCTGCGCAGAGGAGCGTGAGGACGAGTGCACGTCACCACCATCGATCGCTACTGCCCGCCTGCGGGCGAGTTGTTGTCCTGGTCCGTGGACACCTCGACCGCCCGGTCCGAGATCTCCGATGTCCCACCGTCGTTCAACCAGACCGTGCACCTGGCCTCGGCCGGTGAGTCGAGCACCTGGCTGGCCGCCGCGTTCACCGTCCGCGGCCGGGTGGACCGCGCGGCGCTCGGGTCCGCCTACCACGCTCTCGTCGCGCGACACGGCACCCTGCGGTCGTCGTTCTCGGCCGGTCCGGAGGGGGTCCGGCGGCATTCCCACGACCCGGACGACCTCGTACTCCGCGCCGACACCGTGATCCACACGACCTCCGACACCGTTCTGCGCGAACGGCTTCGCGACACGCTCGATCGTGCGTGTCACCCCTTCGGCCATCCCGCGTACCTGTTCGCCGCGATCGACCGCGCCGACGCGTCGACGATCATCTGCGGCTTCGACCACTGCCACGTGGATGCCTACTCGATCTCCATCGTGATCGACGACCTGCATCGCCTGTATGAGGGATATCGCTGCCACGGAGCATCTTTCGATCCCGCGGAGACCGCGATGAGCGGGAGCTTCGTCGACTTCTGCGCCGCCGAGTCACAGGCGTCCACGGTCGCACCGACCGATCCCCGGATGCGCGCCTGGCTCCGCTTCTTCGACGACCGGGACGGCGCCCTGCCCACCTTTCCCCTGGACCTCGGGGTCGAACCCGGCGCCGTCGCGGCACAGGCCACCGAGGTGCGCACGCTGCTCGGGCCGGCGGCGACGGAGCTGTTCGCCGAGCTGTGCCGACGCAACGGCGCCAGCGTGTTCGGCGGAACCCTGGCCGCGATGGCCGACGCGGTCCGCCGCTGCGGCGGCGGACCCGAACTGCCGCTGCTGTTCCCGATGCACACACGTCGGGAAGAGAAGTGGCGCACTGCCATCGGGTGGTTCACCACCAATGCACCACTACGGGTCGTGAGCACCGGTGACCTGATCGAGACGATCCGGCGCACCGGGCCCGAGCTGCGCCGGGCCGTGACGCTCGGCGAAGTACCCGTTCCGCAGGTCATCGAGGCGATGGGCGGACTGCGCCGCACCCGGTCGGACATCTTCATGGTGTCCTACGTCGACTACCGGCTGCTCCCCGGCGCGGACCGCCATCGGGTCATCGACGCCCACCACATCTCGAACGCGACCACCGCCGACGATGCGCAGTTCTGGATCTCGCGCACCGGCGACGGGCTGGCGCTGCGCGCCCGGCACCCCGACACGCTGACCGCCCACCGCACCATCCGCGCGTTCACCGACGAACTGATCCGGACCTTGCGCACCGGCGTCGACCTCGCGGACGCCGACGGCATCGAACCCGGCGGCGGGTCCGACACCGCGCGGGTCGTCGGCCTCTGAACCCCTACCCGATGGTCGCCGCCGCGAGGGCCGGCAGCGCGGCGGTGATCAGGGCGAGCAGTTCGTCCCGGGTGATCGTCCCGGCATCGGGCGTCTCGGCGGTGAGCCAGCGGATCGTCGTCTCCTCGACGAAGGCGATCCAGCCGTGCACGCTCATCACCACGACCGGGGTCACCTCGACCCCGAAAACCGGCGCGTGGTCGAGCACCCGGGCGACCATCACCTCTCGGGTCCGGTCGAAGACCTCCCGCATCGCCGCGTCGGAGCTGGAGGCACCACGGATCAACGCGGTGTAGGCGGTGCGGTTCTCGCTCACGTAGTCGACGAACGCGGCCATCGAGGCCGAGAGGATCGCTATCGGATCGCCCAGGGACGCATCGGGCTCGGTGCGGGCGAGCATCCGGTCCGCCTGCGCCTGCGCGATCGCGACGTGGAACTCCTGCTTCGAGGCGAAGTAGTGGAACAGCAGCGCCCGGGACACCCCGGCGGCATCGGCAATCGCATCGATGGTGATCTCCTCGAGCGGCCGGTCCCCGACCATGGCGAGGCCGTATTCGATCAGCTGGTCGCGTCGCGCCTCGGGACTCATCCGCGTGCGCTTGTGCGGGGTGCGCCGGTCACCGCCCTGGGCGTCGATCGACTTGTCGTTGATCCCCCTGTCGTTGATCCCCTTGGCGTTCACCCCTTTGGCGTTCACCACCGACACGGTTCACTTCCTCGTACTCTGGCCACCCGGCCAGCCTACTCCTATTGAGTCTTGTTCAATAGCTATTGACACGTGTTCAGTACCACCCTATGGTGACACCATGACAACGAACGATGTAGAGATCGCCATCATCGGTGCCGGCTTCTCGGGTCTGGGCGCCGCGGTCCGCCTCAAGCAGAACGGCTTCGACGACTTCGTCCTCCTCGATCGCGGCCGCGACTTCGGCGGGACCTGGCGTGACAACACCTACCCCGGCGCTGCGTGCGACGTGCCCTCGCAGCTCTACTCCTTCTCGTTCGCGAAGAATCCCACCTGGTCGCGGTCGTACTCGCACCAGCCCGAGATCCACGACTACATCAACGGGGTCGCCGACAGGTTCGGCATCGCCGCCAAGGCCCGCTTCGGCACCGAGGTGACCCGGACCGAGTGGAACGAGGACGAGGGCCGGTGGATCATCGACACGCTGCAGGACGGGAAGACCGACCAGGTGCGTGCGCGGGTCCTCGTCGGCGGTGTCGGCCCGCTGTGTGAGCCCAACCTCCCGGACATCGAGGGCATCGAGTCCTTCGAGGGCAAGATCGTGCACTCCGCCCGCTGGGACAACGACCACGACTTCGGCGGCCAGCGCGTCGCGGTGATCGGCACCGGCGCATCGGCCATTCAGCTGGTCCCCGAGGTCGCCAAGGTCGCCGGCCGGCTGGACGTCTACCAGCGCACCGCACCGTGGATCGTCCCGCGCACCGAGCGGGCGTACAGCTCGGTCGAACACTGGGCCTACAAGAACGTCCCGGGTTACCAGTCCGCGGTCCGCGGCGGGATCTACGCCGCCAACGAGGTCGTCGCATTCGGCCTCACCTACTCGCCCAAGGCGCTCAAGCCCGTCGAGTTGCTCTGCCGCGCCAACATCCTGCGCGGTATCGGCCGCGACGCCGAACTGCGTCGCAAGGCCACCCCGACGTTCCAGGTGGGCTGCAAGCGAATCCTGCGCTCCAACGACTGGTACCCGGCCCTCGCCCGACCCAACGTCGACCTCGTGACCGACGGCATCGACCGGATCACGCCGACCGGGATCGTGTCGCGGGACGGCACCGTGCGCGAGGTCGACGTGATCGTCGTCGCCACCGGATTCCACGTCACCGACTCCCCGGTGTTCGAGAAGATCATCGGCAAGGACGGCCGCAGCCTCGCGCAGGTGTGGAACGAGATCGGCATGCAGGGCTACAAGGGTTCGTTCGTCCACGGCTTCCCGAACATGATGCTGATGGTCGGTCCGTCAACCGGACTGGGCCACACCTCGATGGTGTACATGATCGAGTCGCAGCTCAACTACCTCGTCGACTACCTGAAAACCTCTCGTGCCCAAGGGATCACGCGGACCGAGGTGAAACTCTCCGCTCAGCAGGAGTTCAACGCCGGCATCCAGCACAAGTTGCGCAACAGCGTGTGGGTGAACGGCGGATGTGCCTCCTGGTACAAGGACGCCAATGGCAACATCACGACGCTGTGGCCCGGCTTCACCTTCGCCTTCCGGCAGACGACCCGGTCCTTCGACGTCGCCGCCTACGATGTGACCCGCGGCGCCCGGCGCCCCGTCGCACCCGCGGCACCGGCCGGTTCCGCCACGGGCGAGGACGTCGCCGCGCCCGCCACCGCCAACGCCTGACCGACCGAACCCACCACAGGAGACAAGACATGAAGGACTTTCGCGGCAAGGTCGTCGTGATCACCGGAGCCGGTTCGGGAATGGGCCGTGACATCGCGGTCAAGCTGGCACGTCGCGGTGCGCGGCTGGCCATCTCCGATGTCACCCCCGACGGTCTGGCCGTCACCGAGAAGCTGGTGAAAGAGGCGGGCGCAGAGGTCCACTCGCAGCTGCTCAACGTCGCCGAGCGCGAAGCCGTGCTCACCTACGCCGACACCGTTGCCGAGCACTTCGGCGTGGTCAACGTCGTGTTCAACAACGCGGGTATCGCTCACCACGGCGAGATCGAGCGCACCGAGTTCAAGGACATCGAACGGGTGATGGACGTCGACTACTGGGGAGTCGTCAACGGCACCAAGGCATTTCTGCCGCACCTGATCGCCTCCGGCGACGGGCACATCGTGAACACGTCGTCGCTGTTCGGATTGCTCGCCGAACCGGGACAGGCCGCCTACAACTCCGCGAAGTTCGCGGTGCGCGGGTTCACCGAGGCGCTGCGCCAGGAGATGATCGTCGCCAAGCATCCGGTGCAGGTGTCCTGTGTGCACCCCGGCGGCATCAAGACCGCGATCGCCCGCAACGCGACCGTGTCCGGCGACCACGACCAGAAGGCCACGGCCGCACTGTTCGATCGCTACCTCGCCCGTATGACGAGCGAGGACGCCGCGGACGTGATCATCGAGGGCGTGCGCAAGAACAAGGCGCGCATCCTGGTAGGCACCGACGCCAAGGTCCTCGATCTCGCAGTGCGCCTCGTCGCGTCGAAGTACCAGTGGGTGTCGGCGAAGCTGACCGGTTGGGCGCTGTCGAAGGCCGGCTGACACCAGCCGGACACACGGCGCCGGGAGCGGAGCGAGCGGGCCGAAGGGTTGCGGCGACGCCGTGGCACCAACACGCGGTCGGGGCGTGTTGGCGTCCCGGCGCCGGGAGCGGAGCGAGCGGGCCGCATGGACACGGCGCCGGGAGCGGAGCGAGCGGGCCGCATGGACACGGCGCCGGGAGCGAAGCGAGCGGGCCGCAGCTACCCGGCGCCGGGAGCGGAGCGAGCGGGCCGCAAGTACACGGCGTTGTCGTGTCTCGGTCTACAGGCCGTGTTCGCCCAGCCAGGCGAGGGCGACCTCGCGTGGGTCCGACCCGCCGTCGACCTCTGCGGACATGGTGGCGAGGTCGGCGGTGGTGATCTCACCTGCCACCTTGTTCATCGCCTTGACCTGGTCGCGGTTCAGCGCCGCGGACCGGAACACCGGTACGAGTACTTCCGCCCGCGGACCGGTCTGATCGGCCTGCTCGGCGCCCGCGGGCCGGGCGTCGGTGGCCGGGGTGCCGGGGCTGTCCGCGGTGTCGCCGCCCCCCTGCGACGTCCGGAGCGCCTGCACCTCCGATGACGTGCCGTCGGCGTCTTCCCCGGCGATCTCGAGCGGCGTCAGCAGGCCGACCGCCGTGCCGCCTGCGGCGCGGCGGAGCACGTCCTCGGAGGAAGCGACGAGTTCGACCGGACCGAACGCGCACCCCGCATCGGCGAAGGCCCGCATGGTGGCCGCGTCCGGTTGACCGAGAGCGGCGACCGGCAGGCCCGCGGGCAGCCGGGCACAGTCCGCGAGACCGGTGGCGCCGACGTCCCCAGCGAGGGTCGTCGACACGAAGATCTGTGGGGCCGCCGACACCGGAGTCTCGTCCCCCACCGAAACTCCCTGCGGCAGTGAGCGATTGAGGTCGCGGTAGACGTCTTCGGCGCCGATCGCGGACGACGACGGGGAGAGCATCGTCAGCAATTCCCCGGTGAAGCCCGGGAAGAGATCGAGTTCGGCTCGATCCATCTCGTCCAGCAGCGTCGGCATGTCCCCGCGGAGCTGGTCGGCGGACACCACCGAGCCCGCGTTGCGCAGCGCCCCCGCGTACACCTCGGCCATCACCCGCATCGCCGGTTCGTCCGACGATCCGATCACCAGCCCGCGCGGCGGGGTCGACGGATCGTCGGCGCAGCCGGCGAGCACCACCGCCAGGACGACGAGGAGGCCGGCCACCGTGACGAGACGTTTGCGGACAAGACGTTCAGGCACCCCGCCACCGTATCTGCAGCGGAGCCTGGGGATCGAACGAGGCGCCCGGGTAAGATCGGCAGCCGTGCCCTCGCTCCCCCGGCCCGGTCCGCGCGGGTTGTCACCGCGCCGCGACCGCCGACCGCTCCCGCAGATCCGCGTCCCGGTGGCGCGTGCGATCGTGGACTGCGCCGTCTACATCGACGGTCACCGGCAGCCGGGGCGCGTCAGCTACACCGAGGGTCTCGCGCGGGTGCGCGCTGCAGGCGAGGGCTTCGTGTGGGTCGGTCTCCATGCCCCCGACGACGCGCAGATGGCCGATGTCGGTGCCACGTTCGGGCTGCACGAGCTCGTGGTCGAGGACGCGGTACACGCACATCAACGACCGAAACTCGAGGTGTACGACGACACCCAGTTCCTGGTGTTGCGGACCGTGCAGTACGTCGAGCACGAGACGATGGCCAAGGCGAGCGAGGTCGTCGAGACCGGCGAGATCATGGTCTTCGCCGGACCGGATTTCGTCCTGACCGTGCGGCACGGCGAGCACACCGAACTGTCGGAGCTGCGCCGCCGCCTGGAAGCCCATCCCGATCGCCTCGCCCTCGGTCCGACCGCGGTCCTGCACGCTGTCGCCGACAAGGTGGTCGACAGCTACCTTGCGGTCACGGAGCGGATGGACGTCGACGTCGCGGCCATCGAGGAGGTCGTCTTCGGCCGACAGGGTCACTCGCTCGACATCGACCCGGTCTATCTCCTGCGTCGCGAAGTGCTCGAACTACGGCGCGCGGTGACACCGCTCGCGACACCGCTGCAGAGTTTGACAGCGAGCGGTAACCCCTTGGTGCCCAAAGAGATCCGACGGCAGTTCCGGGATGTCAGCGACCATCTCACCACCGTCATCGATCGCGTTCTCGAGTACGACGAACTGCTGACCTCGCTCCTGCAGGCCGCGGCCGCCAAGGTCGGCATCCAACAGTCGACCGACATGCGCAAGATCTCGGCCTGGGTCGCGATCGCGGCGGTACCCACCATGGTCGCCGGCATCTACGGCATGAACTTCGACCACATGCCCGAGCTCCACCAGGAATGGGGTTATCCCGTGGTACTCGGCTGCCTGGTCGCGCTCTGCGCCGGCCTGTTCGTGGTGTTCCGTCGCAGTCACTGGTTGTGATCACCCCCGCGTGACCAGACGCCCGACCGGGGGATTGCCCAGCCGACACGACGGGTAGTCGTTCGCGATGACCCGCACCAACCACGCCCGCGACACGGCGCGCATCCTGCTCGACCGGGCCGGCCGTACCTATGCCGACGACGCAGGCATCACACTGAAGAACACCCCATCCCCGCTGTTCGAGCTGCTGGTCCTCGCCCTGCTCCTCAGCACCAGGATCTCCGCGGACATCGCCGTCGCGGCCGCACGCGAACTGTTCGCGGCCGGTTTTCGCACGCCGGAGAAGATGGCCCGAGCCGAGTGGCAGAGCCTCGTCGACGCCCTGGGTCGGGGCCACTACGTCCGGTACGACGAGAGCACGGCCACCCGTCTCGGCGAGGCAGCTCAGAGGGTCCTCGACGAGTATCACGGTGATCTGCGTCGTCTCGCCGACGATGCCGGCTCCGACCCCGGCCGCGCGGCAGAACTGCTCCAGGGGTTCACCGGTATCGGCCCGGTCGGGGCCGACATCTTCCTGCGCGAGGTCCAGTCGGTGTGGGAGTGGGCGACACCGTATTTCGACACACGCGCACTGGCCGCGGCCCGCGACCTCGGGCTACCCGACGATCCGGGACGGCTCGCCGACCTCGCGGACGGACGTCCGGAGGCCCTGGCGGCCGCGCTGGTCCGCGTCTCGCTGGACAAGTCGCTGCGCGCGGAGATCAGCTGATCCGATCGCGGGGCCTATGCTGGGACGACGATCACGACCGTCTCGCCAGCGCCGAGGTTTGTCCCGTGCCCGAATCGGTTATCCGGGAGAGTCCGCGCTCGGCCGTGCCGGACGCCCGGAGACGACAGGAGGACGCACAGGTGTCAGCTGACCCGATGGTCGACGTTTCGACGGAGCACGACACGACCTTCCGGCGACCGCTGTTGCCGGGTGCGCGCGGACCTCTGTCGGCCACCGTCATCGATCTCCTCCGGGGTGACCCCGCATCAGCGTCGATCCCCGAGTTGCCGGTCGACGACGCCGACCCGTACGGCGATGACCTGCAGCTCGCCCTCTACCTCTGCTACGAGATGCACTACGTTGGCTTCGTCGATGCCGCCACCGAGTGGGAATGGAATCCCGCGCTGCTCACGATCCGGGCGGCGCTCGAGCGTTCGTTCCTCGCTGCCCTGCACCGCGACGTGCCGGCGGCGGCCGCCGAGGACTCCGCCGACCACGAGATGGACGAGCTCTGCATCGAGAACCCCGACGGCGACGGTGCCTCGTACCGACTCCGCGACGCCGGCACGTGGGAGCAGTACCGCCAGCTGTTCGCGATGCGCTCGCTCTATCACCTGAAAGAGGCCGACCCGCACGCGTGGGCGATCCCGCGTCTCCGGGGCCACGCGAAAGCCGCCTTCGTCGCGGTCGAGTTCGACGAGTTCGGCGGTGGCCGCGGCGACGCCGTCCATCAGGAACTCTTCGCCGACCTGCTGCGGGCCTCGGACCTCCGCGCCGATTACCTCGGGTACCTCGACACCGTGCCCGGCGTCGCGCTGACGCCGGTCAACCTGATGTCACTGTTCGGACTTCATCGCCGGTACCGGGGTGCCGCGGTCGGCCATCTGGCGGCCACCGAGATCACCTCGCCCCCCGGATCCCAGCGCCTGCTCGCCGGCCTGGAGCAGCTCGATGCGCCGGAGGCCTGCCGACGTTTCTACCGCGAACACGTCGAGGCCGACGCGGTTCACGAGCAGATCCTGCGCACCGACGTCGTGGGTGATCTCATCCGCAGCGAACCGGACACCGAGGCCGACGTGATCTTCGGGATCCGCGCCTTCCTGTTCGTCGAGGACGCGCTCGACCGTCATGTCCTGTCCTCCTGGGAGCGCGGCGAGAGCGCCTTCCCCGGCATCTGACATCCGACACCGCGCGCGGTGAGACGCCGCGATCCGGGGACGCCCGCTCGTTCGGGGCGTCAGTCCGTCCGGCGACGCTTCTTGCGGTGGCTGGTGTCGCACAGCGGGTAGGTCTTGCTGCGCCCGCAGGCGCACACGGCGACCATGAACCGGTCCGATTCGACCTTCGCGCCGTCCGGGAGTTCGATGTCGACGGGTCCGGAGACGAGCACCGGACCACCGCGGATCACCCGCACCGCGTTGCGCTTGGCGTCGCCGCTCACGCCGACCCACCCGCCGGACCGGATTCGCCGGGCGCGACCGCGACGATCGCGACCAGTCGCTCGATGCGGCGGTTGCGCTCGAGCATCCCGATCTCCTCCATCCAGCCCGCACGCGCCGAGAGAACCGGGCCGAACGGGATGACCCGTTCGGCCACCACCTCGGCGGTCAGGCCACCGGCACGGAGGGCACGCAGCGAGGCCTCCTCGTCGGCGAATTCCGAATGGACGAGCACGAGGGTGCCGCCGGGCACCAGCAGGTCCGGAACGTGCGCGCACAGCGGGTCGAGGACGGCCCGGCCGTCGAGGCCGGCGTCCCATGCGTGCGAAGGTCCGGCCGGATGCAGGGCCGCCTCGGATTCCGGCGGGGTCGGTACGTACGGCGGGTTACAGGTGACGACGTCGTACCGGCCCCGATGACGGCGGAGGTCGCCGTGGGCCACCTCGATGCGCACCCCGGCCTCGGCCGCCGCCTGTCGCGCATACGCAACCGCCTCGGCGGACGCGTCCACCGCGGTCACCTCGGTCGCACCCGCCCGGGCCGCCGCGATGGCGATGGCGCCGCTGCCGGTGCACAGGTCGAGGACGCGGGCTCCCGCGACGCCGCGGGAGCGCAGGGTGTCGATCAGCAACTGGGTGTCCTGCTGCGGCAGATAGACATCGAGCTCGGGCCGGGGGGCGGTCGTCGTGGGCAGCGACGATGATGTGAGGGTCACGCGTGGCACCGCCCGTCTGTCGTGCCGATGGTCCCTGCTCCCCGTGACTCCATGCGCCCTCACCTTCTCAGACCAGCCGTGCTCTCGATGCTCAGACGTTCCCTCTGTCATACGTTCCGAAACCTCGGAACGCATGTGTTCGCCCGCGATTCACCAGGAGGCCGGAACCCCTCGAGAGGTCTCAGGCCGGAGTTGCCGACGCCCGGTCGGGCCTGGTCACGTCGATACCCGCCTCCCGCCACGCCTCCCGCAGCGCGTCGGCCCCCTTCAGCCGCACCCAGGCGGCCTCGTTGGCGGTGATCGGGATGGCCCGGAGCATGGTGACCGGGTCCATCGGTTCGGGCAGTTCGACGATGCCGAGTTCGTCGGCCTCGAGCAGTACCGCGGTGAACGGGGAACCGTCCCAGAGGGGTTCGCCGAGATCGACGAGTGCGTCGGCGGCGATGATCAGGCCCTCGACGGCCGGCGCGGCCGCCAGCGTCGCCATCCGTTTGTGCAGGCCCGGCAGCGGTGTCCCCGACGACATGCGCACGACGAGCTCGGCACGGGGTCCGCGGACCGGATCCGCGTGCAGGTCGGTGGGATCGGACATCGGATGCCGCGCACACCCCGACGTCACGTAGACCACCGTGGGGCGATCACCGGTATCGGCGGCCGCGAACCGCAGGACGTCGATCGGCTCAACGCCCAGGAACGTCACCGACGCCCGCTGCGGCGTCTCCCCCAGCCGGTCTTCCAGGAATCGTCCGACGACCTCTGTCACGGCTTCGCTCACACCCGACAGGCTACCGACTCCCGCGCGCGGGTCCGGGGCGCTCCTCTAGCCTGGAGCAATGGTCCGGGTTCTGGCGGTCGCCGACGAGGTGGTGGATTCCCTCACCTTCGGCGTGGGGATCGAATCCCGTCCCGACCTCATCCTCGGCGCCGGCGACCTGCCGTTCGAATACCTCGAGATCCTGTCGTCGCTGTGCGACTCGCCGTGCGTGTTCGTCCCCGGCAACCACGACCGCGACCTACGCGGGTACCGGCGCGGCCGGACCGGCTGGACCCGCGCAGGCCTCCCGGTCGAGGACCCCGGCCCCTGCGGTGCGGTCAACGCCGATGGTCGGACCGTCTCGGTCGCCGGGCTCCGCATCAGCGGTCTGGGCGGCAGCCGCCGGTACAACGGGGGCACCAACCAGTACACCGACACCCAGCAGCGGCTGCGCTCGCTCCGCCTGCGGTGCACCGCCGCCCTGTCGCCGCCACGGGGCGCCGACATCCTGCTCACCCACAGCCCGGCGCGCGGCGTCGGCGACCGGGACGATCTCCCCCACCGGGGTTTCGACTGTTTCCATCCGCTGGTGCGGTCGCTGCAGCCCGCGCTGCTGATCCACGGGCATGTCCATCCCTACGGCGAACGGCCGGCGGATCTGCCCATCGGGTCGTCGACGACGTCGATGAACGTCGTCGGGTTCTGTCAGTTCGACATCGATCCCGTGACCCGGGACGTCGAGATCGTGAGGCGCAGATATGGCGCGTGACACCGGTTTTCCCGACGCCGACGCCGAGAACGATTTCGCCCGGCTGCGGCGCCAGGCCGAACGAGCACGTCTCGCGCAGTGGTTCATGCGTCAGCCGGCCGACGTGAACACCATCCTGCCGTTCGACGAAGTGGTCGCCGCGCTCGGCCGAACCGGCGAGACCTCACTCGGGCTCCAGGTGGTCGAGGTGTCCTCGATCGTCGGCAGCGTCGACCGGACGAAGGACTTCGACCGTTACTTCCGGCCCACCTCGTCGCGTGGGCGTGAACGCTGGCAGCGCCTGGCCGCAGCGCAACGACGCGGCGAGTCGGTGCCACCGGTGCAGCTCTACCGGATCGGGTCCATGCACTTCGTCATCGACGGCCACCACCGCGTGTCCATCGCGATCGCGCGGAACTGGGCCACGATCGACGCCTACGTCACCCTCATCCACACGCGCATCTCCCCCGACGGCATCACCGGGACATCCGATCTGGTCCTCAAGGACCATCGTCGGCTGTTCTTGTCGCGCGTACCGCTCGAGGGCGCCCAGGCCGACGCCATCCGGCTCAGCTTCCCGTTCGACTACGCCGAACTCGCCGAGAACGTCGAGGCCTGGGGATTCCGTCTGAGCCAGGAGATCGGCGAGTTCCTCAGCCGCGCCGAGACCGCCCGGCGCTGGTTCGGTGAGGAGTTCCTGCCGGTCGTGCGGATGGCCCGGCGCGCGGGTATCCGACCCGACCTCGAGAGCGACGCCGAGCTGTACATGTGGGTCGCCTGCGAGCGTTATCGCCTCGTGCGCAGGCACATCTGGGACGAGCACGTCTTCGACGAGCTGCTCGACCACTCCCGGCGGCGCAAGCGGTGACCCACCGCCGGGAGGACGCGGCTCAGCGAACCCGCAGCGATGCTCCCGAGCTCTGATCGAACACCGCGATCTTCGAGGCGTCGTAGAACAGTTCGGCCGAACTGCCGCGGGTGACCTTCGAGTCCGGGGACAGTCGTGCGATGAGCTGGTTGCCGCCGAGATCGGTTCCGGAGTCGGCGGACAGCTCCGCGAGGGCATCGCTCGACGCCCGGCTCGAGCCGACGCTGAAGTAGGCGTAGATGTCCGACCCCATCGACTCGAGGACATCGATGTTCGCGGTGAACGTCGCCCCCTGACCGCGGGTCGTCGAATCGACGAGCGACGCGTCCTCGAGATGCTCCGGGCGGATGCCGATCAGCACGTCCCCGCCGCTGCCGACGTCGCCGGCACGCGACACCACCGCACGGTGGTCGTCGAGCGAGATCGTGCCGATCGCGGTCTCGATGCCGTCGGAGCCGAGGCGACCGGACAGGAAGTTCATCGCGGGCGAACCGATGAAGCCGGCCACGAACACATTGGTCGGATTGTTGTACAGCTCTTGCGGTGTGCCGATCTGCTGCACGTACCCGCCGCGCAGGACGACCACGCGGTCGCCGAGGGTCATGGCCTCGGTCTGGTCGTGGGTCACGTAGACCGTGGTGGTGCCCAGACGCTGCTGCAGCTGCGAGATCTCGGTGCGCATCTGCACGCGCAGCTTCGCATCGAGGTTCGACAGTGGCTCGTCCATCAGGAACGCCTTGGGCGACCGCACGATCGCGCGTCCCATCGCGACGCGCTGCCGCTGACCACCGGAGAGGTTCGCGGGCTTGCGGTCGAGGTACTGCCCGAGGTCGAGGATGCGCGCGGCCTCGTCGACCTTCGCGGCCACCTGATCCTTCGGCATCTTCGCGAGGGTCAGCGGGAAGGCGATGTTCTCGCGGACCGACATGTGGGGGTACAGCGCGTAACTCTGGAACACCATCGCGATGTCGCGGTCCTTCGGCGCGCGCTCGTTGACGCGCTCGCCGCCGATCCGCAGTTCACCCCCCGAGATGTCCTCGAGGCCCGCGATCATGTTGAGCGTCGTCGACTTGCCGCAGCCCGACGGGCCCACCAGGATCACGAATTCGCCGTCGGCGATCTCGATGTCGACCCCGTGTACGGCCGTCGAGCCATCGGGATACTGCTTGGAGACGTTGTCCAGAACGATGTCTGCCATGGGTTATCCCTTCACGGCGCCGGAGGTCAGGCCGGCCACGATTCGACGTTGGAAGAAGAGCACGAAGATGATGATGGGGATGGTGATGACCACCGCGGCGGCCGAGATCGACCCGGTCGGTTCCTCGAATTGCGAACTGCCGGTGAAGTTCGCGATCGCCACCGGTGCGGTGATCGCCCGTTCGGTCGACGTCAGGGACAACGCCAGGAGCAGGTCGTTCCAGGCGAAGATGAACACCAGGATCGCCGCGGTCACGACGCCGGGCGCCGCGAGGGGTGCGATGACCTTGCGGAAGGCCTGCCACGGCGTGGCGCCGTCCATCTTGGCGGCCTTCTCCAGCTCCCACGGGATCTCGCGGAAGAAGGCGGACAGGGTGTAGATCGCCAGCGGCAGCGCGAACGTGATGTAGGGCAGGATCAGGCCGGGCCAGGTGTCGAACAAGCCGAGTCGTCGCTCGATGTTGAACAACGGGGTCACCAGCGAGATCTGGGGGAACATCGCGATCAGCAGGGCGGCGCCGATCAGGAGCTTCTTGCCCGGGAAGTCCAGGCGCGCCACCGCATAGGCCGCCATCGTCCCGAGGATCACCGCGATGACCGTCGTGATGAGTCCGACACCGATCGAGTTGATGAGCGCCGAGGTGAATGCGCTCGTCTCGAAGATGTTCTTGTAGTTGTCGAGTGTGAACTCACTGGGCCAGAATCGCCCGTCGGTCACGCTACCTGCCGGTTTGAACGACAGACTGATGATCCACAGCAGTGGGATGAGCGCGTACAGGATCACCAGGATGTTGGCGATCGACCACCAGGCCTTGGACTTTCCGCTCGTATTCAACGGCTTACCTCCCCTCGTCGTCGGAACCCGGTGCGGCGGTGCCGAACCCCTTGATGAACACGAACGCGATGATCGCGACGCAGATGAAGATCAGGATCGAGATCGCCGAACCGACGCCGAGATTGAAGGCGCCGAACAGATTGTCGTAACCCAGCATCGACACCGAGTAGGTGTTGTTGGACCCGCTGGTGAGGACATAGATGTTGTCGAAAACGCGGAACGCGTCGAGTGTGCGGAACAGCAGCGCCACCAGGATCGCCGGCTTCATCAGCGGGAGGATGATGCGCCACAGCCTCGTCCACGCTCCGGCACCGTCCACCTGGGCCGCCTTGAGGAGGTCGTCCGGCACGAGCGCGAGTCCGGCCAGCAGCAGCAGGGCCATGAACGGGGTCGTCTTCCAGACCTCGGCCAGGACGATGATCGCCAGTGAGGGCCATTGCTCGGTCAAGGGAGCACTGCCGTCGGGCAGCAGATTCGCGAGATATCCGGTGCCGGGTGTCCAGGCGTAGTACCACGAGAACGCCGCTGCCACCGTCACGATGCCGTACGGGATGAGGACGACGGTACGAATCGTGCCGCGCCCGAAGATCGTTCGATGCATCACGAGCGCGATGGCCATGCCGAGAACGAGCTCGATGATCACCGACACGACCGTGATGCCGACCGTGACACCGAAGGCGGTCCACCAATAGTTGTCGGTGAGGACGGTCGCGTAGTTGGCGAACCACACGAACTCGCGTTCGCCGGGCGCCGAGAGGCTCATCTTGTTCAGCGACAACCAGACCGCGTACACGATCGGGTAACCGGTGACCAGGATCATCATGAGCGCGGCCGGCGCGACGAGCCAGAAGGCCAGTCGGCGCTCGGCGGCCTTGCCCTCGCTGCGCTTGCGCGGTGCGGCCGGTGCGTCGTCGGCTCGCGGACGCTCGGCGACCGCCGTCGTGCCGGCTGCGGTGGCAGCAGCCGGACCGGCGGCCGGAGCGGGTGCGCCCGCCGGACCGCTCACCGGCGCGGCGTCGTGCCGTCCGCCCGGCGGCGGGGTCCACACCTGGTCGGATTGCACCGGCGGCGTGTCACCGACGATCGGGATCGGGCCGGTCTGCGGCGGGGCGTCGTCGGGCAGGGCATGACGTCCGGCGCGGAACCGCGCGTCGTCGCCCGAAACATCACGGCCCGGCCGGTCGCCGGTCCGTTCGTCGTCTCCGGGTGTCGTGTTGTCGCTCACGGGATCAGCCCTTCCCCGTCGATGGCCTTCTGGACCGCTTCGGCGAGTTCGTCGACGAGAGCCTCCGGCTCCCAGGCGCCGACCGGACTCAACTTGGCCTGCAGCAGCGTCGAGATCGCCTGGTAATCGGGCGACTTCGGGCGCAGCGCGGCGTGTTCGGGTTCGAGCTGCCGCTTGATCTCGTCGGCCATCGGGTAGGCGAGCCGGAAATCGGCGTCGTCGTAGATGGATTCGATGACCGGCGGCGGTCCGGCGCTGAACGAGAACGCCTTCTGCGACGCCTCGCTGGTGATGCACTCCGCGGCCTGGAAGGCGAGATCCTGCTGCTTCGAGGTGCTGGCGACGGCGATGTTGATCCCGCCCAGGGTCGTCTTCGTGGGGAGTCCCTCGAAGCCCGGGTAGGGCGCGAAGTCGAAGACCCGCCGCATCTCCCGGTTCAGCGGGACGACCTGCGCCGCCGTCGGCGGGTTCGCGGTGTCGGCGTAGAGGTTCGCGTACTGGGTGAGGTCGAGGAAGGCGACGCTTCCGGCGACGGCGTTCTCGCGCATGCCGGCGAAGACGAACGGCCAGTTGACCTGATACAGAGCCTCTCCGCTCTCCATCCCGAGTCGCGCGGCGCCCTCGTCGGAGTTGGTCAGCGAGGGATCGGCCCCCGGTGCGGTCGCCACGCGCTTGAGGGTCTCCAGGGCGCGCACCGTGGCGGCGCGGTGTTCAGGGGTGTCGTTCAGGGTGACCTTGTCGGGGTCCTGCGGATCGACGATCTGGCCGCCGGCACTCGCGAGCACCGAGTTGAACCACACCATCAGGCCCTCGTATTGCCTGCCCTGCACCATGATGTAGGTCGGGCCGCCGTTGCGTCCGCTGACGAGCGCGTCCTCGAGCATGCCGTTCCACGTCGACGCCGGGCGGCGTCGGTCGACGTCCTCGGCGAGGACATCCGGCCGGTACCACAGCAATTGGGTGTTGGTGGAGAACGGGATGGCGTAGAGCCGTTCACGCTCGTCGTCGTCGGTTTTCCACACCGCGGTGTCGAGCGGGCCGCCCAGGGTGCGTGCCGAGATCTCCGCCGCCATGTCGTCGGGCACCGGCACCATCCAGCCCGCGTCGGCGAATTCGGCCGTCCACACGACGTCCATACCCATCAGGTCCAGACCGCTGTCGTTGCCCGCGAGGCGCCGTGCGAGCTGCAGACGCTGATCGTCGGCGCCCTTGGGCAGCGGAGTCGTCACGACCTTGTACGCCCCGCCGGAATCGGCCGAGCACTTGTCGCCGATCTCGGCGAAGGTGTCCGCGCCGTCGGCCGGCGGATAGAAATTGAGTACGCCCGCTTCATATCCCGAGCCGCATGCGGACAGCACGGGCAGCATGGCCGCCGCTGCCACCGCCGCGGCGAGGACCTTCCGTCTCACGCGTCTGGTAGATCCGTCAGTCCTGACCCTGCTCCGCACGCAGCCTCCTCGATGTCGTACGCGGCGGGCGCACCAGGTGCTCCGCCGTGAGCGTCCGAAGTGCAACGCTATACGTGAGGATTCGTGACATGCAACACATTCGGCATGGGCGTGCCACTCCGCGAGCGATTGTGATCCCACCGTGTCCGAGCGGGAGACGTCGGCTCAGAAGGTCAGACGGGTGAGCATGTCGCGTGCCCTCTCTGCGCTTTTCGGGTCGCACAGCACGTCATAGCGTCCCGCGACGAGTTGCATCGTCGAGGCGAAATCACGCTGGCCGCGCGTGGCCGCGTACGGAATGGTCGCGGAGATCACACCGAAGACCATGCCGCCGACGATGCCCACGAGGATGGGCGCGATGGGCGAACCGGTGAACACGAGCGCCACCAGGCAGCCGAAGAAGAAGCCGAGCCAGGCACCGGACACCAGCCCGCCGCCGACCACCTTGCCCCATGTCAACCGGCCGATGACTCGTTCGACCTGCATGAGATCGACGCCCACGATGGTGACGTCCTGCACGGTGAAGTTCTCGTCGGAGAGGAAATCCACCGCGCGTTGGGCCTCGGCGTAGGTTCCGTAGGAACCGATCGGCCAGCCCTTCGGCGGGGTGGGCAGGCCCGGCGTCTCGCGGCTCGGGCGCATGGGATTGGTCATGTCGGGGCCTTCCCTGTTGTGCGACTGCTGCGGTGGGACTCGACCGTGAGACTCGTCTCCCACCGGTGGGCGTTCGGTGTCTGCCGTCGGCCTCCACGGAACCCGATGGCACTACCCTTACTCCCATGTCGTCGGTGAGCAAGGTGTTCGTGGCCAGATTAGTCGGGTTGGCCGTCCTTGGTCCCGACGGTGAATCGATCGGTCGCGTCCGCGACGTGGTGATCTCGATCCGCATGTCCGGACAACAACCGCGCGTCCTCGGTCTGGCGGTCGAATTGACCACCCGGCGTAGGATTTTCGTTCCCATGCTGCGCGTGACGGCGATCGAGCCGCAGGCCGTTGCCCTCAACACCGGTACCGTCAGCCTCCGCCGGCTCCACCTGCGGCCCGGCGAGGCGCTGGCCATCGGGCAGGTTCTCGACACCCACGTCCGGGTCGTCGATCCGGACCTACCCGAACTCGCCGACGCCGACGTGACGGTGATCGACCTCGGCATCGAGAAGACCCGGACCCGCGACTGGGTCGTCTCCCGCGTCGCAATCCGCGCAGGCCGCCGCGGTCTCCGACGCCGCCACGAGACCCAGGTCGTGGAGTGGTCCAGCGTGCAGGGCATCACCCAGAGCGCATTGAACCTCCCGGGACAGGGAGTGGCACAGGCGTTGTTGCAGTTCGAGGGCATGCGGCCGGCCGACGTCGCCAACGCCCTGCGCGAACTGCCCGCGAAACGGCGCGACGAGATCGCCTTGGCCCTGGATGACGAACGGCTCGCCGACGTGCTGCAGGAATTACCGCCCGACGATCAGAAAGAGGTGCTCGCCGCGCTCGGTCGCGACCGCGCCGTCGACATCCTCGAGGCGATGGACCCCGACGACGCGGCCGATCTGCTCGGCGAACTGCCCGACACCGAGGCCGAGGCGTTCCTGGAGGAGATGGACCCCGTCGAGTCCGAACCGCTCCGACGCCTGCTGCTCCACTCCCCCGACACCGCCGGCGGTGTGATGACCTCCGAGCCCATCGTGGTGACCCCGTCGACGACCATCGCCGAGGCGCTCGCCCGCGTCCGCAATCCCGACCTCACGCCCGCCGCGGCGAGCCTGGTGTTCGTCGTCCGCCCGCCGACGGCGACGCCGACCGGGAAGTACCTCGGGTGCGTACACCTGCAGGCCCTGCTCCGGGAGCCCCCCGCCCATCTCGTCGGCGGCATCCTGGACACCGACCTCGTCCAACTCCACCCCGAGGACTCCCTGGAGACGATGACGAGATACTTCGCGACCTACAACCTGGTCTGTGGACCCGTCGTGGACGAGGCCGGGCACCTGCTCGGCGCGGTGAGTGTCGACGACCTCCTCGACGAGATCCTGCCGCGCGACTGGCGCGAGACCGAGCCCGAGGACGCCGTCGAGCCCGTCGGAGACGTCATCCGATGAGCGAACCGGGACGCAAACTCGACACCCCCAGCACCCGTCGCACGATCTCGTTCAATCTCGACTCCGACGTCGTCGGGATGTACAGCGAGCGGGTCGCCAGGTTCCTGGGCACCGGGCGCTATCTGGCGATCCAGACGGTCGTCGTGATCGTGTGGATCGCGCTCAACCTGGTCGCGGTGTCGATCAGATGGGACCCGTACCCGTTCATCCTGCTCAACCTCGCGTTCTCCACCCAGGCGGCGTACGCGGCCCCGCTGATCCTCCTGGCCCAGAACCGGCAGGAGAACCGTGACCGAGTCTCGCTCGAAGAGGACCGGCTGCGGTCCGCCCAGACGAAGGCGGACACCGAGTTCCTCGCACGTGAGCTCGCCGCCGTCCGGCTCGCGGTCGGTGACACCGTGACGCGCGACTACCTGCGCAAGGAACTCGACGACCTGCTCGACGAACTCACCGAACGACTCGGCGCCACGTCCGACGACGAGCCGCCCGCCGGTACGGGTCCGCGCGACCGCTCGCGCTGATCTTCGGAGTGCACCGGCCCCGACGTGACAACCAGAGCCCGTCGGCGCGATGGGTTCACTGACACCAATAGTGGAGTTCGTGTCTGGGACGTCAGACCCATATGTATGGTGGGTCACAGTTCGGACCGGATCCCGGTGTCGACCACGACACGACGGATTCGTCCGGTGCATCCATGCGAGCGGCTCTCGAACCGGGCCGCGGGTGGTGATCGCCACGTTCTCGGGGGCAGATGTGTGTGTTGACAACGGAGTGGACATGACCGGGCAGCGTCCCGGGGCCGTGTCGGGCGACGGGAGCGGTCGATGAGGCCTCTCGACATCGTTCGCCGCCGCCGCGGACCGCGTCGTCCGTCCTCTTTCCCGCGCCGCGCCGCGACTCTCGCCGTGGGTGGTGGCCTGGTCGGTGCGCTGGTGCTGGGCACCGCGACATCGAGCGCCTCCGGTGGCACCGTCGCCGCACCCGTCACCGAACCGGCTGCCCCCGTGGTGCTGGCCGAGGTCGTCGCCGGCTCACCGGTCGCCCTGCTCGGCTTCGCGCCTCCGCCGGAGAAGCCCGCGACCGCCCTGCCGGCACCACAGTTCCGGCTCGCCACCGATCTCCCGTCGGGTCCGCTGGGAATCCCCGGCGTGGTCCTCCAGGCCTACAAGCTGGCCGCGAACCGCGTCGCGGCCGAGAGCCCCCAGTGCAAGCTCCCGTGGTTCCTGCTCGCCGGCATCGGCCGGATCGAGTCCAATCACGCGAGCAACGGCTCGGTCGATCAGTACGGTACGACCATCAATCCGATCGCCGGCCCGGTCCTCGACGGCTCCCTCGCCGGCAACGCCGTCATCAAGGACACCGACGGCGGGCGCATCGACGGCGACGCCGGACACGACCGCGCCATGGGCCCGATGCAGTTCATCCCGAGCACATGGGCCGCGTGGGGCTCCGACGCCAACGGGGACGGGAAACCCGACCCGAACAACATCTTCGACGCCACCTACTCGGCCGGCCGGTACCTGTGCGCCGGTGTCACCGACATCATGAACGAGCGCACCCGGGTCTCGGCGGTGCTGCGCTACAACCGCTCGATGGAGTACGTCGCGAACGTGCTCGGCTGGGCCGGGGCGTATGCGACAGGCGTGATGCCGACGAACCCCATCCCGGAGATGAAGCGCAAGCCGTCGAGCAGTTCGAGCAAGTCCAGCAAGCCGAGCACGCCGAGCACACCCGGGTCCGAGTCGTCCTCGTCGTCCTCCTCGCGCCGGCCGAGCCCGCCGCCGCAGCCGTGCATCATCGTCTGCCTGCCGTCGATCCCGCCGCTGTTCCCGGGCCAGCCCGCACCCCCGCCGACCAAGAAGGACGCTCCGGCCACCAAGCAGGCCCCGGCGGGCAACGCCGGACCGAACCGGCCGGGCGCTTCCGGCGCGCCGGTTCCGGTTCGCTGACACCGCGATCGGAGGACCTCCGCCGGGCGTCGTCGGTGCCGCCGGTAGTCTGGACCAGATGACAACAGGAGTCGCGCCCACGGAATCGGCAGTTCGCGCCGCTCTGGGCAAGGTCAAGGATCCCGAGATCGGCAAGCCGATCACCGACATCGGGATGGTCAAGTCGGTCACGGTCAACGACGACGCGAGTGTCGACGTCGGCGTATACCTCACGACGTCGGGCTGTCCGATGCGCACCGAGATCTCGCAGCGCGTGGAGACAGCCGTGGCCGACGTCCCGGGCGTCGGCGCGATCCGCGTCGAACTCGACGTGATGGACGACGAGCAGCGAACCGAACTACGCAAGAAGCTCCGGGGGGACAAGGCCGAACCGGTCATCCCGTTCGCCCAACCCGGTTCGCTCACCCGCGTCTATGCGGTGGCGTCGGGCAAGGGCGGCGTCGGCAAGTCGAGTGTCACCGTCAACCTCGCGACAGCACTCGCCGAGCGCGGGCTCAGCGTCGGCGTCCTCGATGCCGACATCTACGGTCACTCGGTTCCCCGCATGCTCGGCAGCGACGCCAAGCCCACCCAGGTGGAGCGCATGATCATGCCGCCGATCAACCACGGGGTCCGCTTCATCTCCATCGGACAGTTCACCGACGGGAACACCCCGGTGACGTGGCGTGGCCCGATGCTCCATCGCGCTCTCCAGCAGTTCCTCGCGGATGTGTACTGGGGCGACCTCG
This sequence comes from Gordonia terrae, assembly GCF_001698225.1. Lineage (NCBI taxonomy): Bacteria > Bacillati > Actinomycetota > Actinomycetes > Mycobacteriales > Gordoniaceae > Gordonia > Gordonia terrae. The sequence continues at coordinate 2,133,219 of NZ_CP016594.1, read as the reverse complement.
ACGTGTTGCTCCTCGACCTGCCGCCGGGCACCGGCGACGTCGCCATCTCCATCGCCCAGCTCATCCCGGGTGCGGAGATCCTGGTTGTGACGACCCCGCAGCAGGCCGCGGCCGAGGTCGCCGAGCGCGCCGGGGCCATCGCCCTGCAGACGCGCCAGAAGATCCTCGGTGTCGTGGAGAACATGTCGTGGCTGGAACTGCCCGACGGCAGCCGCATGGAACCGTTCGGGTCCGGCGGCGGTGAGCAGGTGGCACAACGCCTCACGCGTGCCGTGGGCGCTCAGGTCGACCTGCTCGGTCAGGTGCCGCTCGAGACCGCCCTGCGCGAAGGTGGCGATGCCGGGGTCCCGGTCGTGCTGTCGGCGCCGGAATCGGCCTCGGGGTCCGCACTGCGCGCGATCGCCGGCAAGCTGGCGGCGCGCAAGCGCGGTCTGGCCGGGATGAGTCTGGGACTCGACACCATCCGGAACGCCTGACCGGTTCGCCTAGGTCGCGTCCCAGTCCGCTGCGGCGGGACGCGACCCCGTGCGCGGCGAGCGGTCCGGAGCGGCGCGGTTGCCCGTCGCGGAGTCGGACCTGTCGGCGGAATCCTGCTTCTCGAACGACAGCGGCGCCGAGACGGGCTTGATCTCCGGCGCCGCCGGGGTGGTGTTCCGATTGACCGTCGTCGCGCTCTCGTTCAGACGGAACAGCGAATCGTCGCCGTCGAGAAGATGTTTCGTGACGATGGAACGCGGCGTCATACCCCGGAGCTCGTTCAGATCGGCCAGCGGTTTGCGCAGATCGTCGAACTCGGGACCGAGCTCGTCCTTGAGCTGAGCGCTCGCACCGGTCGCATATTCGCGGACCTTCTTGAGCGACTGCATCGTCCACGAGACGGCACCGGGGAGGCGTTCGGGGCCGAGGATGACCAGCGCCGCGACCACCAGGATCGCGATCTCGCCCCATCCGATGCTGCTGAACATGTGCCTCGTCCTGACTTGTGCGCTGGTGTGGTTAGTCGCTCGCCGGTGTGATGGTACCGCTGAACGTCCGACCCGCCCGCCAGTACTGGAACGGGACGGATTCACCGATGTTCGCGGTCCGGATCGCGACGTTCAACTCGTCGGCGCTCTCGATGGGGCGGTTGTTGAACGAGGTGATCACGTCGTTCTCGCGAACCCCCGCCCGTTCGGCAGGACTGCCGGCCACGACGTTGCGGACCTGCGCTCCGAGGACCCGTTCGTTGCGGACCGAACTCGCGTTGACCCCGATCTGCGGATGGTTGACGCGGCCGTCACGGATCAGCGCTTCCGCGATGGGCTTGGCCTCGTCGATCGGGATCGCGAAACCGAGCCCGATGTTGCCGCCGCCTGCGCCGAGGCGTCCCGCGGTGTTGATCCCGACCACCTGGGCCTCGGCGTTGACCAGGGGGCCTCCGGAGTTGCCCGGGTTGATCGCGGCGTCGGTCTGGATGGCGTCGATCACCGCGTCGGTGTCGGACTCCGCATCGGGGGTCAGCGCCACGGCACGATCGGTCGCGCTGACGATGCCGCTGGTCACGGTTCGGTTCAGTCCGAGCGGCGATCCGAAGGCGACGACCTCTTCACCGATCTGGAGGTCGCCGGAACTGCCGAGGACCGACACCGTCGGGTTCTCGACATTGTCGACCTTCAGCACCGCCAGGTCCGTCTTGGGATCGCGTCCGACGATCCGCGCCGGGACGCGCTGGCGATCGAAGAAGACGACCTCGAGTTTGGCGCTCTTGTCGTTCGCGGCCATCGAGATCACGTGATTGTTGGTGAGGATGTAACCCTCTTTGTCGATGACGAATCCCGACCCGGTCGCATAGGCACCGGCGGCGCGGACGTCGATCGCGACGACCGACTTCTCCACGGCGCGGGCCACCTCGGCAACCGACGACCGCGGCCCGGCGTCGCCGCCGGTGTCGTCGGTGGACAGCTCGACCGTGTCGCTGGTGAGCGGCGCGGCCACTTCCGCGGTGTACCGGCCCATCAGGCCGCCGACGAGTCCGATGAGCAAGGCGATCACCGCGAGCGTCGCCAGGGCCACCCAGCTGAGGCGCTTGCCGAGCAGGATGTCGCGAACGCCGAGTTTCGGACCGGCGTCTGTGGGGGTCTCCGGTGCCCCGGTGGCCAGCGCAGGTGCGTCGAGCCGGGCCGGACTCTCCGGGTCGCGCCACGGGTCGTCCGGCGTCCGGGGCTGTTCGGTCTGACCGTAGGTCGCGAGCGGATCCCGCTGCAGGGTCTCGGTCGACCCCACCGGCCGACCGAAGGCCTCGGCGAGGACCGGGTCCGGGGCCGCGACCTGGGGCTCGGGCGACCGACCGTCCGTTGAGGTGGCGAACGAACCACGCACACCCGACGGCCGGCCGAACACCTGCGCGGTCGACGGCGAGACGGGTGCGTGCCGCGGCCTCGACGGCGTCAGCCGTTGCGACTCGGGCGGTTCGGCCCGACGCGCGAACTGCGCGTCACCGGGATCGGGAGAATCGGCGTCGGGAGAATCGGCGTTGGGGGCCACGTTCACCGGCCCCGGCGGCGGAAGGCGCGGCCACGGGCCGCGGGGATGCCGTCGGTCGGCGCGTCGGGCGACACCGTCGGCCCGAACTCCGTCGGGCGGGGTCGTCCGGAGGTCATGTCGATCTCGCGGGTGGGGATCTGGGAGAGCTGGCCGAGCAGGGAGTCCGGGATCGACACGCGGCCGGACTCGCGCAGACGGGTGCGGGCCAGGGACTGCGCCTCCACTGCCGCCACGCACTCGTGGCACAGCGCGAGGTGGTGAGCGGCGCGCGCGTGCGCGGACATGCCGAGTTCACCGTCTACGAAGGCCGCGACCGCCTCGGGGGCCAGGTGCTCGGTGGGTGCGAAGCCGCGCCCGCCGGCCGTTCCCGGCGCACGGTAGCCCCGATTGGGCAGGAATGACGAGGGAGCCGGACTCCAGGTGTTCCACCTGCTGGGAGTCCAGGAAGACCGCCGACGACGGAGGTTGGGGGTAGGTGGTTCGACACCGCCACTCCCGGTCGGACGCCCGCGATCGCCGTCCATCATCGTCGTTCACCCCTCTCCACGACGAAACCGCCGCACGATGAATCCTCTGTTGCCACTGGGCCTGCTGCTCTTCTGCCACGGTACCGACCGGCGGCATCCGATGCCGTCGGCCGAACGCGCACTCCTCGGCGGACCGGGGACGTCGTCGGCATTGTGCGCAGCGGCACAGGCAACATCTCAGCTTATCCGAGACTCACAACGAAGCTGGGCGGAGCAGGGTTCCCGGGACGCGCGGCGGCGCTACACCGAACTCAGGAATGCGAGCCGATCGCGACCGACCGGCTGCTCGTGTGGCCCTGTGCCGCGAGGGCGTCGCGGATGCTCTGCCGGCCGCGGTGGATGCGGCTGCGCACGGTACCCAGCTTGACGCCGAGCGTCGCCGAGATCTCCTCGTAGGACAGCCCTTCGATGTCACACAAGACCACGGCGGCGCGGAAGTCGGGCGCCAGCGTGTCCAGGGCGCGCTGCAGGTCGGGGTCGAGATTCGTCGCGTCGAAGATCTGTTGCGGATCGGGGGTGTCGGCCGGCACGCGGTCGTACTCCTCGGGCAACGCCTCCATGCGGATCTTGCTGCGGCGGCGGACCATGTCGAGGAACAGGTTGGTGGTGATGCGGTGCAACCAGCCTTCGAATGTGCCGGGACGGTAGTTCGACAGCGAGCGGAAGACCCGGATGAAGGTCTCCTGCGTGAGGTCCTCGGCGTCGTGCTGATTGCCCGACAGGCGATAGGCCAGACGGTAGACGCGGTCGGCGTGTTCGCGTACCAGGTCGTCCCAGGACGGCATGAGCAGTTCATCGCCGGTGGCGTCGAAACCTGCGGTGCCCGCGGGCACGGCATCGGCGGATTCGCGGGGATCGATCATGGTCGGTGGTCGGTTCCTCTCTCGTGAACACGCACCCGGTGACCCAAGCACTCACCGAAGTCGAACAGGTGACTCCGGTTGGGTATTCCCGAACTGCCGGGCGTTCACACCGACCTCCCGGGAACTGTCCCAACCGGAACAGCTCTCACCCTCTCCTATCCGAGTGTGGCCGCCGTATGAGGCGCCTGAGTGTTGCCTGAGGATGCGTCGGCCGTCCGGTTGCGAGCGGATTCGTGCAGGTCTGGCGTGCCGCGTCCGGCTCGGCCGCGGGCTCGGACTAACCTCGACGCGTGACCGAGTCAACGCCGTCCGCGCGCCCCGACCTGATCGCCTACGCCGAGTCGGCCATCGTCGAGGACGACGCCGTCATCGCCGCCCGCGCCCGCGCCGAGGAACTGGGCGCGACGCCGGTCTCCCCGGCGGTCGGCGCCTTGCTTGCCCTGCTCGCCCGGACAGCCGACGCACATGCCGTCGTGGAGATCGGGACCGGCACCGGGGTGAGCGGCCTCTGGTTGCTCAACGGCATGTCGACCGAGGGCGTGCTGACCACCATCGACCCCGAACCCGAACACCACCGGGCCGCACGGGCGTCCTTCGCCGGCGCCGACATCGCCCCCGGTCGTACCCGGCTCATCAACGGCACCCCCGTCGAGGTCCTGCCGCGGTTGTCCGATGCGTCCTACGATCTGGTCTTCGTCGACGGGCCCCTGCTCGACCTGCCCCGATTCGTCCGTGAGGCGGTCCGGATGCTCCGCCCGGGTGGGGTGGTGGTCGTCCACAACGCCACCGCCGACGGCACGGTCGGCGATCCCGCCCGTACCGAGCCGCCGACGGCGGCCGCCCGCGAGGCGGCACTGCTGATCGCCGACGACGAGCAACTGTTGCCGGTGGTCATCCCGTTGGGGCCCGGAGTGCTCGCCGCCGCGAAGATCCGCTAGGCAAACTCACCGGCCGGATTAGACGTCCGTCGAGAACCGGACCCCGTTGTCGGGGATCTCGATACCCGGCCACACCCGCGCACCGCGCAACAACTCGCAGCGCGCGCCGATGTCGGCGCCGTCGCCGATGACCGTGTCCCGGACCAGCGCGCGCGGCCCGATGCGGGCACCGAAGCCGATGATCGACCGTTCCACGACCGCGCCGGCCTCGATCACCGCGCCGTCGAAGATGACCGCGCCGTCGAGACGGGCACGTGGGCCGATCTCGGCGCCCCGACCGACCACGGTTCCGCCGATGAGCAGGGCACCCGGGCCGACGCCCGCACCCTCGTGGACGAGGGATTCGCCGCGACGGTCACCCAGGGCCGGTGACGGCGCGATCCCGCGAACGAGGTCGGCCGAGCCGCGGACGAAGTCCTCGGGCGTGCCCATGTCCCGCCAGTAGGCGTGGTCGACATGCGCATGGACGTGCGCGCCCTCGGCGAGCAGTCGGGGGAACACCTCACGTTCGACCGAGACCGGCAGCCCGGACGGGATGGACTCGATCACCTCGCGCTTGAACACGTATGTGCCGGCGTTGATCTGGTCGGTCGGCGGGTCCTGCGTCTTCTCCAGGAACGCGGTGACGCGACCGTCGCCGTCGGTGGGCACGCAGCCGAACGCGCGCGGGTCGCTGACGCGCACGAGATGGATGGTGACGTCGGCGTCGGCGGCACGATGACTGTCGATGACGTCACCGACATCGGTGCCACCGAGGACGTCGCCGTTGAACACCACGATCGTGCTCGCGGTCAGTTCGTCGAGCACGTTGCGGATGCCGCCGCCGGTGCCCAGCGGCTCGTCCTCGGTGACGTAACGCATGCGCAGGCCCAATTTCGAACCGTCGCCGTAGTACTCGCTGAAGACCTCGGCCTTGAACGAGGTGCTGAGCACGATGTCGCGGATCCCCGCCGCGCGGATACGCGACAGCAGGTGGGTGAGGAAGGGCAGTCCGGCCGTCGGCAGCATCGGCTTGGGCGCCGACAAGGTGAGCGGACGCAGACGGGTTCCCTTGCCGCCCACGAGGATGACGGCCTCGACGTCCTCCCTGATGTCGTCCGATCCCCCCACGGACTGTCTTTCCACCGACTCACGCACGGTGTAGTTGTCCACTGGATCGGTTCCTTCCTCGAGGTGACCGGAGGCCACTGCGGCCTTCGGTGTTCACTGACGTTCGGTGTTCACTTCAACACTCAGCCGTCGTTTTCGCTCGCCGACGCGCGGCGCGCCGCACGAACGGCCAGCCGGGATCGCACGCCCAGCCCGATCCGCAGGGCCAGTCGCAGCGGCGCGCGCCAGGGCCCCGGGTTGCGGTCCGCCTGGAACCGGTAGGCACTTCGATGGTGCGCGGGCAGCATCTTCTCCGGATGCCGACCTGCGCTGTGCCCCTTGGTGTGTACGACCTCCGCGGTGGGCACGTACACGTTCTGCCAGCCCGCCTTGCCGAGCCGGTCGCCGAGGTCGACGTCCTCCATGTACATGAAGTAGCGGGCGTCGAAGCCACCGATGGCGTCGAACGCCTCGCGCCGAACGAGCAGACACGAACCCGACAGCCACCCCACCGCACGCTCCGACGGGGTCTCGTCGTCGGCACGGTAGGCCGCGGTCCACGGATTGGACTTCCAGACCGTGCCGAGGATCGCGTGTCCGGTGCCCGACACGAGGTCGGGGACCCGGCGGGCCGACGGGTAGATCGACCCGTCGGGTTCGCGGATCAGCGGACCGAGCGAGCCCGCGCGCGGCCACCGTTGCGCCGCGGCCATCAGCTCCTCGATGGCACCCGGCTTCCACTCGACATCGGGGTTGGAGATGAGGATGAACTCGACATCGGGGTCGATCTCCGCGACACCGCGGTTCATCGCGCCGCCGTATCCGATGTTGCCGCCGGTCCGGACGAGGGTGACCGTGTCGTACTCCTGCTCGGCCCGTTCCGGCGCGCCGTCCTCCGAACCGTTGTCGGCGATGACGACCTGCGGCATGACGTCGGTGACCGCGGCGAGACTACGCAGGAAGGTCACGAGGTGATCGCCGGAGAAATAGGTCACCGTCACCACGGCTGGCTGAACAGACACGCCGCTCAGGGTAACGAACCGGTGCCGGCGTCCGACGCGGCGATCGCCGCGTGCAGCGCGTGTCGCCACGGACGGAGCGCGGTGAGTCCGGCAGCCGTCCAGGACCGTCCGGACAGCACCGAGTAGGCCGGGCGCGGCGCCGGGCGCGGGAACTCGGCAGTCGTCGTGGGCCGGACCCGGTCGGGCCCCGCTCCGATCTCCTCGAACACCCCGCGTGCGACGGCGAACCAGGTGGCGCTGCCCGAATTCGTCGCATGCAGGACGGCGCCGGCGACCTCGGGCCGCGCCCCGCCGGCGACGAGTTCCCAGAGTCCGTCGGCGAGGTCGTGCGAGTAGGTGGGTGACCCGAGCTGGTCGTCGACGACCGAGACCGTCTCCCGCGACTGTTCGAGCCGTCGCATCGTGCCGACGAAGTCGCGGCTGTCGGGTCCGCCGGTGTAGACCCACGCCGTCCGCACGACGGTGGTCCGCGGATCCGCGGACAGAGCGGCGCGCTCGCCGTCCAGTTTGGTGCGGCCGTACACGGTGGCCGGGGTGCCGGAGACGTCGTCGGGTTCGTATCCGTCGCCCGCCGACGGCCGGCCTCCCTCGTCGGTGGTTCCGGGGAACACGTAGTCGGTGGAGACGTGGATCAGCCACGCGCCGGCATCGGCGGTCCGGGCGGCGAGGACCTCGGGCCCGGCGGTGTTGACGCGGCGCGCGCCCTCGGTGTCGGACTCGGCGCCGTCGACGTCGGTGTAGGCCGCGCAGTTCACCACCACGTCGTCGGGGGCGAGGTCGCCGAGCGCGGCGGCCACCGAGGTCGGGTCGGCGATGTCGATGTCGGCCGAGGTGAGCGGGCGCACGACGGTGTCGGGAACCCCCGCCGAGCGATCCTGCAGGGCCGTTCCGAGTTGTCCGCCGGCGCCGACGATGTACACGGTGGGGTTGCTCGGCGTGACACGCATGGGCCCCATCGTGCCGGACCCGGGGAACGTCCTCCACCCGGCCCGGATCGCGTACGTGACGACGGCTACTCGCCCGCCCGGCGTTGCGTTCTCGAATTCCGGAATCACTTCAGTAGCCTGACGAGAGCACACAACACCTGACTCGTCCTGCACATCAGCATCGGCATCCTCAGGCGTGACCCCTGTCGCGTCGACGTCCCGTCGCGATGTGTCGACCTCGAAAGGGACCGTTCACCAGTGGATTCACCACCCGACGGCCCGCGCCGGCGTTCGCAGACGCGCCGTCCGGCGGGGCCGGGTCCGGATGGGCGTCAGCCGATGCCCGGCGATCGGCGCGGCCCGGAGCAGCCCGGTGCCCGGCGACGCCCGGTGCGACCCCCGCACGACGGTGGACCCGACGGCCGCGGGGTCCCCCGCGGCTCCGACCAGCGTCCCGGTGAACCCGGCACTCCCCCGCCCCGCGCGCGCCGGCAGCCACCGCCGGACCCGCGGCGTCGCGCCGCTGACGCCCGCGACCCGCGGCGCCGGGCGGCCGCCGATCCGCGAACCACCGGTCGCCGGACGTCCGGCGACCGCCGGGCGGCACCCGAGTCGGTGGAACCCGTACCGACCCGACCGCGTCGTCCCGGTGAGCCGCGGCCCGTCCGACGGACCTCCGGCGAGATCCACACGCGCCCGGCTCCGGGTGCGAAGAAGAAGCGTGAGCAGACACCCCGTACGGAGGCGGCCGAGCCGAGGGCCGGCCGCCGCCGCACGCGGGACGAGCCGGCGACATCGCCCAAGGCAGCGACATCCGCCACGAAGACGACGCCGGCGAAGGCAGCGACCTCGGCCAAGTCGGCAGCTGCGACCACCCCGCCGACCACCCCGCCGGGCCGCCGACCCCGAACCGGCGGCTGGGCTGCCGGCGCCGGGTGGGGTCGCGCGCTCATCGCCGTCGCATCGGTCGCGGTCCTGTTGTGCACCGGCTACGCCTGGAACACCATGTCGGACCTGCAGACCCGGATCACTCAACTCGGCGGACTCGACCTCGGCGGCGCAGCCGACGGGGCCGTCGACATCCTCCTGGTGGGCACCGACTCGCGAACCGACGCCAAGGGCAACCCACTCTCCCCGGAGGAGCTCAAGCTCCTGCGCTCCGGGGACGAGGTCGCGACCAACACCGACACCATCCTGCTGATCCGCATCCCCGACGACGGCTCGTCGGCGACAGCGATCTCGATCCCCCGCGACTCCTACGTCGACGTACCCGGAATCGGCATGAGCAAGATCAACGCCGCCTACGGCACGACTCGCGAGAGCGTCCGGGCGCGGGCGGTCGGCGAGGGCAAGTCCGAGGGTGAAGCCGAGTCCGAGGGCACGCTCGCGGGCCGGAAAGCGTTGGTGGACACGGTCGCCAATCTGACCGGCGTGCAGGTGGACCATTACGCGGAGGTCGGCCTGCTGGGCTTCGTGCTGCTGACGAACGCAGCCGGCGGCATCGACGTCTGCCTGAACCAGGCGGTCCGCGATCCCTTCACCGGCGCGCGGTTCCGCGCCGGTCGTCAAACCCTCGACGGCCCGAAGGCCCTGAGCTTCGTACGCCAGCGTCACGGGCTCCCCCGAGGCGATCTGGACCGCATCACGCGACAGCAGGCGTTCATGGCGTCGCTCACGCAGAAGATCATCTCCGCGAACACACTGACCGACCCGGGCAAGTTGTCGGAGCTGCAGAACGCGGTCTCGCGCTCGGTGGTCATCGACGACGACTGGGACATCATCCGATTCGCCGAGCAGCTCAAGGATCTCAGCGGCGGTCGGGTGAAGTTCGCGACCATCCCGATCGTGACCGAGCAGGGCTGGAGTGAGGACGGACAGCAGAGCGTGGTCGAGGTGGACCCGCGCGAGGTGCAGGCCTTCACCGGCGACCTGCTGGCACCGAAGGAGTCGCAGGGCATCCAGCGCGGCGACTACACGGTCGACGTGGTCAACGCAGGCACCATCGACGGCCTCGCGTCGAATGTGGCGAACATCCTGACCAACAAGGGTTTCCGGGTCGGGGCGACCTCGAGCGGCAAGGCCGACACGAAGGACTCGATCGTGTACGCCAAAGACGAGAGCGACGCCGCACGCCTCCTCGCGAAAGATCTGGGCGGCGCCCGGGTCGTGGCGGATCCCGCCCTGGGCGACGACCAGCTCAAGGTCGTGCTGACCAACACCTACGCCGGCCCCGGCTCCATCAGCGACACCGGCGACCAGACCGACAACACACCGGCGAGCGAGCGCGTCGGCAACAAGCGCCCGCCCATCACCGCGGGCAACGAGGGGCCGATGTGCGTGAACTGAACAATCCGAACACGATCACCGATGCCGTCTTCGCCGCGGTCGCCGACCATTCGCGGCCACTGCTGACCTACTACGACGACTCGACCGGGGAGCGCACCGAACTGTCCGCCGCCACGCTGGGCAACTGGGCGGCGAAGACGGCGAACTACCTGGTCGACGAGATCGGGATCATGGCGGGCGGTGTCGTCGCCGTCGACCTCCCGGAACACTGGCAGACAGCGGGTATTCTGCTGGGCGCGCTCTGGGCGGGCGCCGAGGTGCGTCTCGACTCCCACGACGGCGCGGAGGTCCTGTTCACCAGCCGTGACCGTCTCGACGATCACCCGGACGTGGACGAGGTCGTGGTTTCCTCGCTCGATCCGTTCGCGTTGCCGCTGCGCGACCTGCCGCCCGGTGTCGGCGATTACGGCAGCGTCGTCCGCGTCCACGGCGATCAGTACTCGTCCCGCCATCCGGCCTCGGCCACCGTCGAGGGCGCCCTGATCGGCGAGGCGCTCGACGACGCTCGGGCCGTCGCGGCACGCGACGGCATCGGACCGGGCTCCCGCGTGGTGTCCACCCGGCCGTGGCACACGGGCGATCTGGTGATCGCCCATCTCCTGACACCACTACTGGTGGGCGGCAGCCTCGTTCACGTCACGGGGGCCTCGCCGGAACGGGTCTCGGCGATCGCCGAGATGGAGAAGGCCACGCTGGTCCTGTCCTGAATTCCGGCGGGCACGCCGCCGATCGGGCACAGTGGGGACATGCGAATCCCCCGCGCGGTGGCCCGCCTGAACAAGCGCGTGACGAACCCCCTCCAGCGACAGTGGGCGCCCCGGCTGGCCCCCTACGCGATGGTCGAACACGTCGGCCGCAAATCCGGCAAGCACTACTCCATCCCGGTGCTCGCGTGGGTCGACGGCGACCGGCTCACGATCATCCTCACCTACGGGCGGCACACCGACTGGGTCCGCAACGTGCAGGCCGCGGGCAGCTTCGGACTGATCCGGAAGAACCGGCACTACCGGGTGACCGGCCCACGGGTGGTGCCGTCGGACTCGCCCGACATCGCGCGTGGGGCGCGCATCCCGGCGCGACTGTTCGACTCCGCGCTCCTCGGCACCCTGCACCGGGCGTGATCGGATGGCCGACGATGCGCTCGCGGACTTCGACACCGAGGACGTGACCCTGTGCGGGACCACCCGCCGAGTCCACCGGCTCGGCAGCGGCCCGGCGGTCATCGTCATCGCCGAGATGCCGGGGATCAGCCCCAAGGTGGCGAACGTGGCGCGCCGGATCGCCGGCGCCGGTGCCACAGCCGTCCTCCCATCGCTGTTCGGTGTCGACGGCCGGGACCCGCGTCCGGAGAACCTCGGTGCCGTCGGTTCGGCGACGAACATGCTCGGCACCATCGCCCGGGCCTGCATCACCCGTGAGTTCACGATCCTGGCGACCGGCAAGACCTCCCCGGTCGCGTCCTGGTTGCGCGCGCTGGCCGCCCGTGAGCACGACCGGTGCGGCGGCCCCGGCGTCGGCGCGGTCGGGATGTGTTTCACCGGCGGGTTCGCTCTGGCGATGGCCACCGACGATCGCATGCTGGCCCCGGTCCTGTCCCAACCCTCGCTGCCGTTCGCGGTGTTGCCGGGACGGGCCCGTGCCATCGACGTGAGTGAGTCGGATCTGGCTCTGGTGCAAGCCCGGTGCGCGCGGGGCCTGGAGGTCATGGGTCTGCGGTTCCGCGGGGACCGGCTCGTGCCGGAGGCCCGATTCGCCCACCTTCGTGAGCTTCTCGGCGACGCCTTCATCGGCGTCGAACTACCCGACGAGTCCGCGAACCCGGATTCGATGCTGCCACAGCCACATTCGGTGCTGACCGAGGACCTGATCGACGAACCGGGACAGCCCACCCGCGAGGCCTACGACCGGGTCATCGACTTCTTCACCGAAAAGCTCGGCCTGCAGGCTGCGACAAGACCACCGGCCTGACCGAGACGAGAGACCTACTCGCCCAACAGCTCCTGCTGCAACGCGGCGTCCTTGTCGAGCACCATCTGCTCGAGACCCTTCTGGAATTCGACCATGCGTTCCCGGAGGCCGGCGTCCGACGACGCCAGTATCCGCACCGCGAGCAGACCGGCATTGCGGGCCCCGCCGACCGAGACGGTCGCCACCGGGACACCGGCGGGCATCTGCACGATCGACAGCAGCGAATCGAGTCCGTCGAGGTGTCGGAGCGGGACGGGCACGCCGATCACGGGCAACGGGGTCGCAGAGGCGACCATGCCCGGAAGGTGTGCGGCGCCACCGGCTCCCGCGATGATCACCTCGATGCCGTGACCGGCGGCACCGGCCGCATAGTCGAGCATGCGCTGCGGGGTGCGGTGCGCCGAGACGACCCCGACCTGGAACGGCACGTCGAACTCGGCGAGCGCCTCGGCCGCGGCCTTCATCGTCGGCCAGTCCGAGTCGCTGCCCATGATCAGGCCGACCCGCGGGCCGTGTGTCTCACTCATGAATGTTCATCCCATCCGTCGGTCCACGTCGCCTGCGACATCCATTGGGCCGCCCGTTCGGCACGCTCGCGTACCGACTCGGGCGAATCCCCTTCGCGCCCCACGATGTTCACGTGCCCGATCTTCCGGTCGGGTCGCTCACCCTTGCCGTAGAGGTGCACCTTGGCCTCGGGCATCCGGGCCATCAGATGGTGCATCCGCTCGTCCATCGACATCGCCGGCGCCTCCTGGGCGCCGAGGATGTTGGCCATCACCGTGAGCGGAGCGCTCGGTGCGGTGCTGCCGAGCGGATAGTCGAGGACGGCGCGGAGATGCTGCTCGAACTGCGAGGTCACCGCCCCGTCGATCGTCCAGTGCCCGCTGTTGTGCGGCCGCATCGCCAGCTCGTTGACGACCAGTTCGCCGTCGACGGTCTCGAAGAGCTCCATCGCCATCACACCGACCACGCCGAGCTCGTCGGCCAGTCGCAGCGCCATCTGCTGGGCGCGCGCGGCCACCTCGCCGTCGAGCCCGGGCGCCGGCGCCAGGACGACGGCGCACTGACCGTTGCGCTGGATGGTCTCGACCACCGGCCACGCCCCGCCCTGCCCGAACGGGGACCGCGCGATCATCGCCGACAGCTCTCGCCGCATCGGCACCTTCTGTTCGGCGAGCAGCGCCGGCGCGTCGTCCGGGTAGTCGTCGAAGACGGCGAGTGCGTCCTGCGCACCGTCGACGAGCCAGACGCCGCGGCCGTCGTAACCGCCGCGCACTGCCTTCACGACGATGGCCCAGTCGTTGGCCTCGCCGAACTCGACCAGACGCGCGCGGGCGGCGGCGCGATCGCCGGACAGGTCGGCGAAGTCGGGCACGGGCAGGCCGAGTTCGGCCAGCCGGACACGCATCGCCAGCTTGTCCTGCGCGAAGTGCAGTGCCTTCGACGGCGGGAGCACGGCCACGCCCTCGGCCTCGAGCGCGCGTAGATGCGCCAGGGGGACGCCCTCGTGGTCGAAGGTCAGGGCGACGGACCCGGCCGCGGCCCGGCGCAGATCATCGAGTTCGTCGTGCGACCCCAGAACGATGTCGGCGCTGACCTGGGCCGCCGGATCCGACTCCGAGGCGGCGAGCACCCGGAGGCACTGGCCCAGGGCGATGGCCGCCTGGTGGGTCATCCGTGCGAGCTGGCCACCGCCGATCATGGTGACGGTCGGCATCCCCGACGACCGGCCGTTCGTACGTTCGGCGTCCGGCACCGGCGGCACCTGGGACGACGGGGACACGGCGCCGTCGGCCTGCTCGCGTGAATTCACGCGAACCATCGTGGCATGGGCGCGGCGTCATTCGCACGCCCCCGCCCAGGAAGCGCCCGGCGGTTGTCGTTTCGTACACTCGGATCTTGTGCCATTGATCGACGAGATGATCGCCCGCCTTCCCGCGCCGGTCCGTCGGCTCGTCATGCGGCACCACGAACTGATCAAGTTCGCGATGGTCGGCGGTACCACGTTCGTCTTCGACATGGCGATCTTCTACAGCCTGAGCCTCACCGTGCTCGAACAAAAACCGGTCATCGCCAAGGTCATCTCCGGGGTCCTGGCCACGATCCTCAGTTACATCCTCAACCGCGAGTGGGCCTTCAAGAACCGTGGCGGACGCGAGCGTCACCACGAGGCCATGCTGTTCTTCGCCATCAGCGGCGTCGGCGTGATCCTGCAGGCCGCCCCGCTGTTCGTCGCCAACAACGTCTTCGACATGCGCTCGAACCTCACCGTGTCGGAGGTCGTGGTCGTCGACTTCGTGCTCGGCTTCATCATCGGCAACCTCCTGCAGATGGCGTTCCGGTTCTGGGCGCTGCGGAAGTTCGCCTTCCCCGAGGAGCAGCTGCGGGGTGGCGACGCCGGATCGACCGATCTGCATCCCTCCCTCGCCGAGCTCAACGATGAGGAACTCGGTCACGCCTGACGCGTGGTTCCGCGGCCCGGCCGGTCTTCTCGTCGATGTCCTCGGCGAGTTCGGAATCACCGCGGTCGGTCCCGACGTGCTCGCGTCCGGTGACCAGCCGGGCGGGCACGACGATCGCGAACACCGGTGGCCGACGGACGGTGAGTTCGAGCCGTCCCCCGTCGGATTCGATGAGGGCCCGGGCCAGGGACAGCCCGACCCCGCTCCGGCCGGCACCGGGTCGGTGTCCGGCCGAGAATCCCCGTCGGAAGATGTGGACGGCGATCTCGTCGGCCACCCCCTCGCCCTCATCCGCGACGGTGATGCGCACCAGATCGCCCGCGGGCAGGGTCCCCACATGGATCCGGCAGGTCCCGCGGCCGTGCTGCAGCGCATTGTCGACGAGCACGCTGACCGCCTCGCGCAGCCGGCCCGGATTCGAGGTCAGTGCATGCGGCACCCCGTCGAAGGTCACGACCAGCTCCCGGCCCCGTGCCTCGAAGGCGTGCCGGAAGTCGCCGACCAGGGTCGTCAGCATCTCGGACATGTCGACGAACTCCGGGGCGGGCTCGTCGGCACGTGACGCCTCGACCAGCTCGTCGAGTTCGGTGGACAGCCGTTCCACCTGGTCGAGCGCGGCTTCGGCCTCGGTGATCACCGCGGGGTCGTCGTGGAGGGTCAGTTCCTCCAGACGCAGCTGGATGGCGGTGAGCCGGCTGCGCAGCTGGTGCGACGCGTCCCCGGCGACCTCCCGCTCGCGCTCGAGGCGCAGGGCGAGCTCGGTGTTCGCGTCGGCCAGCGCGCGCGACACCCGGTCGAGTTCGGTGATCCCGTACATCTTCCACTGGGTCCGGAAATCTCCCCGGCCCATGGTCGCCGCGCGGTTCGCGAGATCGGTGAGCGGATCGACGATCCGCCCCGCGGTGACCGCCGCGACCAGCGTGCCGCCGATCACGGACGCGACGACGATGACGGCGACGATCGAGGCCGCGGTGAACTGGTCGTTGCGCACCTCGTCCAGCGGGATCGACAGGGTCAGCGTTCCCGCGGCACCCAGCGCGATCGATTCCGAGAGTCGGGAACCGCCGATCTCGGCACCCACGACCGTGCGCTGCGGGGTCCCCGACAGATCGGGGAAGGTGACGGTCAGGCGGCCGTTCGGCGGCAAGAGCAGCTGGAAGGCCTCGCGATCGAGGGACTCCGGCGGGATCCGGCCGTCGGCCCCCTCCTGCCGGATCAGTTGATCGGCGATGACCTTGAGCCGGTTGTCGAGGTCCTGATGCGCGTTGTCGGCCACCCACCACCACGCGACGACGCTCAGCGGGATGCCCAGCAGACCACCGACCGCCAGCAGGACGGCGATCATGGTCGTGAGCAGGCGACGGCGCATGAGCGTCTACGGATCGAACCGGAAACCGACCCCGCGCACGGTCACAATGTGGCGGGGACGGTCGTGGCGGTCGTCGCCGATCTTCCGGCGCAACCAGGAGATGTGCATGTCGAGGGTCTTCGACGACCGCAGGTCGGCCGAACCCCACACCTCGGTGAGGATCTCTTCGCGGGTCACCACCTCACCGGCGCGTTCCATGAGGAAACGCAGGAGGTCGAACTCACGGTTCGCCAGGGTGAGGTCGTGTCCGTTGACCAGGACCCGGCGTGCACGGGCGTCGAGGCGCAGGGCACCGCCCTCGAGCACGACGTCGCCGGGCTGGCGCCGCCGCAGCAGTGCACGTACCCGGGCCAGCAGTTCGGCCAGGCGGAACGGTTTGCCGACGTAGTCGTCGGCGCCGGCGTCGAGTCCGACCACGAAGTCGACCTCGTCGGTGCGCGCGGTCAGCATCAGCACCGCGAGCGCGGGCCGCTGGGCCCGCACGCGCCGGCACACCTCCAAGCCGTCCAGCACCGGCAACCCGAGGTCGAGGATGAGCAACTCATAGCGGGTGTCGAGTGCCTTCTCCAGGGCGTCGGCGCCGGTCGAGACGACCTCGCAGCCGTACCCCTCGCGCGACAGCGCCCGTGCGAGCGGTTCGGCGATCGCGGCGTCGTCCTCGGCGAGCAGCACGGTGGTCATCGGTCTCGGGCCGCGCGGTCGGAATGGTCCCCGTGGTGACCGATGCCCGCGGCGGGCTGGTCATAGGAGTCGCGCCGGCGTCCTTCCAGCGGATGATCCTCGTCGTCGTGGACGTCGAGTACCTCGTGGTACAGCAGCGCATGTACCCGCTCCACCTGCGGGATGTCGTCGAAGGACAGCGGCTCGTCCGACGCCGATTCGATGACCAGCGTGCCGGTGCGCAGCATGCGGTCGACGAGGCCGTGCCGGAACTCGACCGTGTTGATCCGGCGGATCGGGATGTCGATGCCCGACCGGGTGATGATCCCGTTGCGGAACATCACCCGCCGATCGGTGAGCACGAAATGTGTTGTCTTCCATGCCAAGAGCGGGCGAATGAAGTACCAGCAGAAGCCCGCGGCCCACACCACCGCGACCACGAGGAGCAGAACGGTCTGCGGTGTGGACCGCAGCGATGATGCGGTGATGACCCCGACCAGCACGCCCGCGGCCGCCGTCACGATCGCGAACAGCAGGAACGGACCCAGCAGGCACTTCCAGTGCGGATGTCGATGGAGGACGACACGCTCTCCCGGTGCCAGGTTCTCCCGCGGATAGGCCATGCGGCCCAGCATAAACGGCACCGGCCCGACCGGGGCCAACCCGCGTGAACGCGCCGCTCGGACACCGCCGGATCGCGGGACGGCCTGAGTAGACTGCCAACCACAGGCCACCGCCGTCGGAGAGCAGTGAGCATGTCAGGGCCCCGACACCAGATCCGACCATCGGCTTCGCGACCGGTCGGCGAGGAGAACGCCATGAGCTACCAGGATCCCCGTGACCCGCGGACCGCGCGCTACGAGTCCGGCTACACCCCTGAGTCACGCGCGTACAGCAGTCAGAACGACCCGTACGCGCGAGATCCCTACGCGGCCGATCCGTACGCCGGCCAGGGCGGTTATCCCCAGGGCGGCTATGAGCAGGGCCGGCCGCCGAAACCCCGTCGCGGCCCGGACATCAATCCCGTCACGTTCGCCGGCGGTGTGGTGATGACCGGTGTGGTCACCGGCCTGGCCGCCTGGTTGGTGGCCTGGATCATCTCCGCGTTCGTCGAGAAGGTGAACGAATCGGGCAAGCTCGGCGTGTGGAACCCGGTCGCCGCCAGCGAGCTCTGGTTCGGGGTCGTCGGTTTCCTGTGCGCCCTCGCCGCCGGCGCCCTCTGGTACGTCCTGCACATGGTCACCCCATCGCCCGACCAGTTCTACCGCTGGATCGTCGGCCTGCTGCTCGTGGCGGCCGTGCTCATCCCGATCCTGACCTACAACCAGATCTCGGTGGGCATCGAGACCGCGATCGTGCACCTCGTGATCGGCCTGCCCTCCCTGACGATCATCCCGGCCATGGCCGGCAAGAGCCTGCAGTCCCCCGCCGGCTGAGCCGGCGAGGAGCGCAGCCGCCGGGCCGAGCAAGCGACGAAGGAGCGCGTCGAGGTCGACGAGCCGAGTCGAAGTCACTCCGGCCGTAGATGGGTCACGTCGCCCGCCGCGGCCACCACCTGCTGGCCATCGGCGTCGACGACGATCCGGCCGGAATGGTCGACCCCGGCCGCGGTGCCGACGACCTCGCGATCGCCGGGTAGGACCAGACGAACGCGGCGGCCGATGGTGTCGCTGCTGTCGCGGTATCGCGCCGCCAGCCCGTCCAGGTCGTGCGGCCAGAGGTCGAGCAGGTCCGAGAGCGCCCGTAGGTACGACGCGGCCAGGTCGGTCAGCGGCACGTCGCGGCCGGTCGCGAGACCGAGCGAGGTCGCGGTCGGGACCGGCAGCTGGTCCGCCGCCATCGTGGTATTGAGTCCGGTGCCGATCACCGCCACTCCTCCCGGCCCGGTCGGGCCGTGCTCGGAGCGGGTGTACTCCGAGAGGATCCCCGCGACCTTCTTGCCGTCGATCAGCACATCGTTCGGCCATTTGAGCGTCGGGCGCACACCCATCGCGTCGTCGACGCCCTGGACCGCGGCGAGGCCGGCCAGCAGGGAGAGCCAGCCCAGGTCCTCGGTGTGGTCGGCGACGTCGATCGCGGCCGACATGGCCAGCTGTGTGCCGGCGGGCGCCGTCCACGTGCGGGCGTGGCGACCGCGTCCCGCCGTCTGGTCGGTGGTGATGCGGACGGTTCCCCCGACGGGTTCGGCGGCCGCGCGCGACACGAGGTCGGCGTTGGTGGAGCCGGTCGCCTCGACCACCTCGATCCGGTGCCACCGGGTGTCGGCGAGTCGGGTACGGAGCAGATCGGCGTCGAGGCTCATGGACAACGAACCTACTGTCCGCCGCGGTGGAACGGTCGGGTACCGCCTGTTTCGACGAGGTGCACCCATCCCACCGACCGATCGCTCGGAAACCTGAGGGATATCTCACGTTGATCCGGTTGACGTGGCTCACACCCGGGTAGTTAGCATCGTCAGTCATGACCACTGCTTCTCGCGACGACGCCGCCGCTCCCGACATCCACACCACGGCGGGAAAGCTCGCCGATCTGCGTAATCGTCTCGACGAGACGAAGCACCCGGTGGGTGAGGCCGCCGTCGAGAAGACCCACGCCAAGGGCAAGCTGACCGCGCGGGAGCGCATCACGCACCTGCTCGACGAGGGGTCGTTCGTCGAGCTCGACGCCCTCGCCCGGCACCGCAGCACCAACTTCGGACTCGCCGAGCGCCGTCCGCTCGGCGACGGCGTCGTCTCGGGTTACGGCACCATCGACGGCCGTGAGGTCTGCGTCTTCTCGCAGGACTCGACCGTGTTCGGCGGCAGCCTCGGCGAGGTCTACGGCGAGAAGATCGTCAAGGTCATGGATCTCGCGATCAAGACCGGCCGTCCGCTGATCGGCATCAACGACGGCGCCGGTGCCCGTATCCAGGAGGGCGTGGTCTCGCTCGGTCTGTACGGGGAGATCTTCCACCGCAACGTGCGCGCCTCCGGCGTCATCCCGCAGATCTCGCTGATCATGGGCGCCGCGGCCGGCGGTCACGTCTACTCCCCCGCGCTCACCGACTTCGTGGTGATGGTCGACCAGACCAGCCAGATGTTCATCACCGGCCCCGACGTCATCAAGACGGTCACCGGCGAAGAGGTGACGATGGAGGAGCTCGGCGGTGCGCACACGCACATGTCGAAGTCGGGCACCGCCCACTATGTCGCCTCCGACGAGGAGGACGCCCTCGAGTACGTCAAGGAGCTGCTCGGCTACCTGCCGAGCAACAACCGGGCGGACGCACCGCGCCTGCCGGTCGCGCAGCCGGCCGCCGGTTCCATCGAGGACACCCTCACCGAGGAGGACCTCGAACTCGACACGCTGATCCCGGATTCGCCGAACCAGCCGTACGACATGCACGAGGTGATCCGCCGCATCCTCGACGACGACGAGTTCCTCGAGGTCCAGGCCGAATACGCGACCAACATCATCATCGGCTACGGACGCGTCGACGGCCGCAGCGTCGGCATCGTCGCCAATCAGCCCACCCAGTTCGCGGGCTGCCTCGACATCGACGCCTCGGAGAAGGCCGCGCGCTTCGTCCGCACCTGCGACGCCTTCAACATCCCGATCGTCACCCTGGTCGACGTCCCCGGCTTCCTGCCCGGCACCGACCAGGAGTACCGCGGCATCATCCGCCGCGGCGCCAAGCTGCTCTACGCCTACGGCGAGGCGACGGTCGGCAAGATCACCGTCATCACCCGCAAGGCCTATGGCGGCGCCTACGACGTCATGGGTTCCAAGCACATGGGTGCCGACGTGAACCTGGCGTGGCCGACCGCCCAGATCGCGGTCATGGGCGCCTCGGGCGCGGTCGGGTTCGTCTACCGCAGTCAGCTCAAGGACGCCGCCGCCAAGGGCGAGGACGTCGACGCCCTGCGCCTGCAGCTGCAGGAGGAGTACGAGGACACCCTCGTCAACCCGTACGTGGCGGCCGCACGCGGATACGTCGACGCGGTCATCCCGCCGAGCCACACCCGCGGACAGATCGCCACCGCGCTCAAGCTGCTCGAGCGCAAGATGGTCAATCTGCCGCCGAAGAAGCACGGCAACATCCCCCTGTGACATCAGCCGGTCGTCCCGAGAGCGAGAATTCCGTGAGCGAAGAGTCGACGAAGTCCGAGCGTCCGTTCCTGACCGTCGTCGGCGGCCAGCCGACCGATGAGGACCTCGCCGTGCTGGTGACCGTCCTCGCCGGGGCCGGCTCGGGCGGCGGCGACTCCGAGCCCGCGACGCGCAACGACTGGGGCCGGCCCATCGACCGGTTGCGCCCGCAGTGGGGCGGTCCCGGGAGCTTCACCAACCTCCGCTACTGAGGTGACACGCTCATCCGAGATCGGGCCGGGTCCCACCGGCCCGATCTTCGTGCTCGGCTCGGCCTCGCCGGCCCGGCTCCGCATCCTGCGGGCGGCCGGCGTCGAACCTGTCGTTCGGGTGTCGGACGTCGACGAGCATGCTCTCCTCGCACGGCTTCCCGGCTCCACGCCGGCCGGTGTGGTCGTCGCCGAACTGGCCCGCGCCAAGGCAGAGGCGGTCGCGGCGCTCCCGGAGATCGCCGAACTGGCCGGCTCCGGCGATCCTGTCGTCGTCATCGGCTGTGACTCGATGCTCCACCTGGGCGATCAGCTCCTCGGTAAACCGCACACGCCCGAGCGCGCTGTCGCGCAGTGGTCGGACATGCGCGGTCGTAGCGCCGACCTGCTGACCGGACACCACCTGATCCGGCTGGACCGGCGCGCCACCGCCGGCGGCACGAGTTCCACCACGATCCACTTCGCCGACGCCGACGACGACGTCATCCACCGGTACGTCGCCAGCGGCGAACCGTTGCAGGTCGCGGGCGCCTTCACCCTCGACGGCCTCGGCGGCTGGCTGGTCGAGCGCATCGAGGGTGATCCGTCGTCGGTCATCGGCATCGGGCTGCCGTTGGTCCGCACCCTCCTGCGCGACGTCGGCCTGTCGGTCACCGACTTCTGGCACCGGTGAGCGAGCGCACCCCACCGCTGATCGAGCGCACCCCACCGCTGATGGAGCGCACCCCACCGCTGATCGAGCGCACCCCACCGCTGATCGAGCGCGCCCCACCGCT
Source organism: Gordonia terrae (assembly GCF_001698225.1). Lineage (NCBI taxonomy): Bacteria > Bacillati > Actinomycetota > Actinomycetes > Mycobacteriales > Gordoniaceae > Gordonia > Gordonia terrae. The sequence goes on along the minus strand of NZ_CP016594.1, from coordinate 2,111,410 downwards.
GATTGAGCTTGTCGAAATCACTCCGCCTCGAAGAACTCCGGCCAGTACCGCTCGATGCAGTCCTCGGGCTGGCCCTGGCGGTTGAACTGCGGGCCGGTGAGGCCGACCGTCAGGGCCACCGCGCGTTCGCGCGCCGACCCGTGTCCGGAGGCGCCCCCGGTGTCGCCGATGATCGGCAGCAGACTCGCGACCTGCAGGATCTCCTTGGCGCCGAGCGCATCCCGCTGGTAGGCGGTGGCACCCCAGTTCGCGGCCAGGCAATCGGCGATGAGCTCGCTGTTCTTGCCGGCCGGGAGTCGGCGGTCCGGGATGTCGAAGGCCTCGGCCATCCGGAACACCACGTTGTGGCCGTATTCGTGCGCGACGACGATCGCGGCGGTGAAGTCGCCGACGATCGGCGACGGCACCCCGAAGACGTTGCCGTCCCAGATGGCCGCGAAGGTCTCGACCGGCAGTACGACGCTGCCCTCGGTGGGGGTGCCCTGCCCGTTCGGCTCGGTGTCCGCGCTGCAGAAGAACGCGTTCGCCTCGTTGGAGGGAATCGGCACGGGGCGCGAATCCTCATCACCGACAATGCATTCGGTGGTGAACGAGGTGCCCGACCCGATGAGCACCCGGCCCGGCGCGGGATCGCCCCAGCCGAGCTCGTCGAACCATCCGCCCCACGTCTGGTCGAGGTCGTCGAGGAGCGTCGTGAGGTACTCGGGGACCGCGGTGCCGACGTTGGCCGGGGTCACCCCGCTCGTCATGAGTTCCGCGGTCGGCGTCGGCAGCTTCGGACAGTCGTCGGGGCGGCACTGGGCCGGGTCGACGTCGGACGGCCGAGAGGAATCCGAACCCGAGGAACCCGGCGGGCGTGACGGCGTCGGACTCGGGGTGGCGTTCGTCGACGCGGACGACCCCGGAGCCCGCCCCGAGTCGTCGGACGGGATCAGCGAGCATCCGCTTCCGACGGTCAGCGCCGCCACCGCGGCCAGGGAGACCACCCACCGCACCGCGAGGGGGCCACGTCGATCGATCATTCGGCGAACCTAGCAGGCGATGACCCGCTTCACCTGCGGTTTGTCGTCTGATCGAAGCACGCTCCGGCCGATGCCCTACCCTTTATCAGCGGGACCGCAGATGGTCCGCGTGATCCACGAGGAACGTCCGAACAGCGAGCTGGAGAGCACCGTGAGCGTTGACACCGACCCGAATCCGGCCTTCGCCGAATACGCCCACCCCGAACGGCTGGTGACGACCCAGTGGCTCTCGGCGCATCTCGGCGCCAAGGGACTCAAGATCATCGAGTCCGACGAGGATGTGTTGCTCTACGACATCGGCCACATCCCGACGGCCCAGAAGATCGACTGGCACCTGCATCTCAACGATCCGGTCACGCGCGATTACATCAACGGCGAGCAGTTCGCGGAGTTGATGCGCAGCAAGGGAATCGAGCGCGACGACACCGTCGTGATCTACGGCGACAAGAGCAACTGGTGGGCTGCCTACGCGCTGTGGGTGTTCACCCTGTTCGGTCACGAGGACGTCCGGTTGCTCGACGGCGGGCGCGACGCCTGGATGGCCGAGGACCGCGACACCTCCTTCGACGTTCCCGATTACCCGCGGTCGGACTACCCGGTCGTCGAGCGCGACGACACCGCGATCCGGGCGTTCGCACCGCAGGTCCTTCAGGCCCTGGGCACCGAGCCGCTGGTCGACGTCCGTTCGCCGCAGGAGTACACCGGCGAGCGCACCCACATGCCGGATTACCCGGAGGAGGGCGCGCTACGCGGCGGGCACATCCCCACCGCCATCTCCATCCCCTGGGCGAAGTCCGCGGCGCCCGACGGCCGTTTCCGCAGCCGCGCCGAGCTCGACGAGATCTACGCCGATCTCGATCCGCAGACACCCACCATCGCCTATTGCCGTATCGGCGAGCGGTCGAGCCACACGTGGTTCGTGCTCACGCACCTGCTCGGTCACTCCGCGGTCCGCAACTACGACGGCTCGTGGACCGAGTGGGGCAATGCCGTGCGGGTTCCGATCGCCGTCGGCGACGAGCCGGGCGCCGTACCCGGCAGCGAGTGAGCCCGACCGCACGATGAGCCTGCCCCCAGCCCTGGCCGAGATCGTCGACGACTTCGGTGCGCTCGGCGACTCCGACAAGATCACGCTCCTGCTCGAGTTCGCCGGCGAATTGCCCGATCTGCCTGCGCATCTCGAGCAGGATGCGATGGAACCGGTACCCGAGTGCCAGTCGCCGGTGTTCCTGTCGGTGGACGCCGCCGACCCGGCGTCGGTGCGGTTGCATTTCAGTGCGCCGCGCGAGGCGCCGACGACCCGCGGGTTCGCCGCGATCCTGCACCAAGGGCTCGACACCGCGTCGGCGCGCGAAATCCTCGACGTGCCATCGGATTTCTACTACGAGCTCGGACTCGGGAGCGCGGTGAGCCCGCTCCGTCTGCGGGGGATGGCGGGAATGCTGGGCCGGATCAAGGCCCAGGTGCGTCACCAGGTGCCCGACCTCTCCGGGGCATGAAATTCATCCAGATCCGCGACGAACCCATCGAGCCCGGCGGCCTCGTCGAATGGACCCCGTATGTGCCGGGCGGGCTGGGCACCTGGGATTACGACCCCCGGTTGACCTCGCACAACCACGAGCAGCATCTCCGCGACGCGTTCGAGTTCCGGATCCGCAACCGTCGTGAGGGTGGACGCGAGGCGTGGCTCGGGCTGAGCATCGAGTTCGACGAGCCGCTGTCGATCCCGGCCATCCGCTCGGTCTTGACCCAGTGGATCGACCGGCACGAGGTCCTGCGGAGTCACGTCGTGATCAAGGGCTCCGGACTGCAGCGACTCACCACCGCACCGGGCAGCGTGAAACTGAAGATGGGCCGGATCGGCTGGTATGCCGAGTCCGGCCCGCTCGTCGAGCAGCTGGCCGGTTCGTTCGATCGCGCCACCGCGCCGCTGCATTGGCCGGCGTACCGATTCGCGACGGTCGGTCGCGAGCGGTCGTTCACCCTGCTCTTCGCCGCCGACCATTCGCTGGTGGACGGATACTCCCTGATCATGGCGCAGCAGGAACTGGTCTCGCTGTACCGCGCGGCGCGAGAGCATCGTGGCGCGAATCTGCCGGAGGTGGGCAGCTATGTCGACTTCAGCGCCGAGGAACGCCGGATCGCCGACCAGACCGGCCGCGACCACCCGGCCGTCGGCCTGTGGTCGGAGTTCCTGGCCGCCGGGGCCGGCGACATGCCCGGCCTGCTCACGACCGAGCCCGCCCGACCAGCAGAGCCCGCCCCGGACGAGAGCTCCGCGGACGCCGCACAGCCCCAGGAGTCACTGTGGGGTGTCATCGCCGATGACGAGACGGCCAACCGGTTCACCGCGATCTGCTCGGAGGCGGGTGGCACCCTGACCGCGGGGGTGCTCGCGGCCTTCGCAGTGGTTCATCACGAACTGACCGGCGATCGGGAGTTCCGCTGCGTGCTGCCTCGGCACACCCGCAACGATGCCCGCTGGCTGACGTCGCTCGGCTGGTTCGTCGGTGTCGCTCCCTTCTGTGTGGACATGTCCGACTCCCCCACGTTCGACCAGACCGTCGCCCGGTCGACCGCCGCGCTCAAACGCGGCCGTCAGGGGGCGTCGTTGCCGTTCCTGCGCGTGGCCGACCTGATCGATCACGAGGGCGGACCCAGATTTGTGATCTCATTCATCGACACCCGCTACGCCCCGGGCGCCGGTGCGGCCGACGCCGGGCGCGCGAAAGTCATCCGGAGTCACAGCTACTCCCCCGACGAGGTGTACATCTGGGTCAATCGCACGCCGTCGGGCCTGCGGTACTCCGCCCGCTTCCCGCGGGAGTCCCCGCTGCGCGATCTGGGCGTCGCCGCCTCGGCGACCGACGTCCCGACGCCGAGCGTCCCGTCAGGCGGCGGGGCTGCCGCCAGCCCGTCGTCGGGGACGCTCCTGGAGGCACAACGTGAGGGAATCGTCACATTTTCCGAGCCCGGAGGTCCGGGTGCTTCCGCTCGCGACATCGATGCCTCCGCCGGTCCCGTCCACGCCTACCTGCACGGTTTCGCCGAACTGATCCGCGACCTCGGTGAGGCGAGCACATTCTCTCCGGCGTTGTGACCCAGGGCTCCACCGAACGATTGCTCGGTGGGCTAGGGTATTGCCCGGAAGGTCGCGACACCTGCACCTCGAAGGTGTCGCATCGCCCTCGCCGTCCTCATCCCGGCCGGTGACGGCGTACCACCAGACTTGACCGACGTCCGACAACCGTGTCGCGTGCGCTACCGCGTCGTGAGCACCCGAGTACGAGTAAGGCCCAGGAGAACAAGTGCCCAGTACCTCTGCGAACACCCCGTCCGCAATCAGCAAGGTCCTCATCGCCAATCGCGGCGAGATCGCTGTCCGCGTGATCCGCGCCGCCCGGGATGCAGGCATCGCGAGCGTTGCCGTCTACGCCGAGCCCGACGCGAACGCGCAGTTCGTCAAGCTCGCCGACGAGGCCTTCGCACTGGGCGGGCAGACCTCGGCGGAGTCATACCTGGTCTTCGACAAGATCCTCGACGCGGCGAAGAAGTCCGGCGCGGACGCGATCCACCCCGGGTACGGCTTCCTGTCGGAGAACGGCGACTTCGCCCAGGCCGTCATCGACGCCGGACTCATCTGGATCGGTCCGTCACCGCAGTCGATCCGCGACCTCGGCGACAAGGTCACCGCGCGCCACATCGCGCTGAAGGCCGACGCCCCGATGGCCCCCGGCACCAAGGACCCGGTCAAGGACGCCGACGAGGTCGTGGCCTTCGCCCAGGAGCACGGCGTGCCGGTCGCCATCAAGGCGGCGTTCGGCGGCGGTGGACGCGGGATGAAGGTGGCGTACACCATCGAGGAGATCCCGCACCTGTTCGAGTCGGCCACCCGCGAGGCCGTCGCCGCGTTCGGTCGCGGCGAGTGCTTCGTCGAGCGCTACCTCGACAAGGCCCGCCACGTCGAGGCCCAGGTCATCGCCGACCAGCACGGCAACGTCATCGTCGCCGGCACCCGCGACTGCTCGCTGCAGCGTCGTTTCCAGAAACTGGTCGAGGAGGCCCCCGCGCCGTTCCTCACCACCGAGCAGCGCACCAAGATCCACGAGTCCGCGAAGGCCATCTGCCGCGAGGCCGGTTACTACGGCGCCGGCACCGTCGAGTTCCTGGTCGGCAGCGACGGCCTGGTCTCGTTCCTCGAGGTCAACACGCGCCTGCAGGTCGAGCACCCGGTCACCGAGGAGACCGCGGGCATCGACCTCGTGCGTCAGCAGTTCCGGATCGCCAACGGCGAGAAGCTGGAGTTCACCGAGGACCCGACCCCGCGCGGCCACTCGTTCGAGTTCCGGATCAACGGCGAGGACGCGGGTCGCAACTTCCTGCCCGCCCCCGGGCCGATCTCGGTCTACAAGGAGCCGACCGGCCCCGGCGTGCGCGTCGACTCCGGTGTCGTCGAGGGTGACGTCATCGGCGGACAGTTCGACTCGATGCTGGCGAAGCTGATCGTCACCGGCGAGACCCGCGAGCAGGCTCTCGAGCGGTCGCGTCGCGCGCTCGCCGAGTTCCAGGTCGAAGGCCTGGCGACGGTCATCCCGTTCCACCGGCACATCGTCTCCAACCCCGCCTTCATCGGCGACGGCGAGAAGTTCGACATCTACACCAAGTGGATCGAGACCGACTGGGACAACCCGATCGAGCCGTACACCGGCGGCGAGCCGATCGACGAGGACGAGGCCGCACCGCGGCAGAACGTCGTCGTCGAGGTCGGCGGCCGTCGCGTCGAGGTGTCGCTGCCCGGCGATCTCGCGCTCGGTGGCGGCGGCGGATCGGCCAACGGCGTCGTCCGCAAGAAGCCGAAGGCACGCTCGCGCAAGAAGGCCGGCGGCGCAGCCGTTTCCGGCGACGCCGTGGCCGCTCCGATGCAGGGCACCGTCGTCAAGGTCGCCGTCGAAGAGGGCCAGGAAGTCGCTGCCGGCGATCTGGTCGTCGTGCTCGAGGCCATGAAGATGGAGAACCCGGTCACCGCCCACAAGGACGGCGTCGTCACCGGCCTCACCATCGAGGCCGGCGCCGCCGTCACCCAGGGCACGGTGCTGCTCGAGCTGAAGTGACCCTTTCTGCCCCCTGAGGTGCGAGGAGCGCAAGCGACGAGCCCCCTCTGCCCCCTGAGGTGCGAGGAGCGCAAGCGACGAGCCTCGAAGGGCAAGGACAACGGGCAGCACAACAATGCAGCCAGTCGAGATCAACGCCGGGACGTGGTATCTGCGTGCGCTTCGTGCGGACGAGCGGATCACCGACGTCCCGGCGTTGTCTCGCCTCCAGGTCGACGACCCCACCGCGTATGTCACTGCGGCACACCACGGCTGGGAGTCGGAGACGAGGTTCGTCTGGGCGGTCTGCATCCCGACCACCGGTGAGCTCATCGCCGTGATCGGGGTGACGCGAGACGGTTCGTCGGGCCGGCTCTGGGGCGAGGCGCGCGACGGCTTCGACGAGGCGCTGGATGCCGCGATCGGACCGGTCTCCCGGTTCGCCGAGGGTGCGCTACAACTCGCTGTCGAGACCCCGATCGAGCGCGAGATCGGATGAACCTCGAAGCCACCGACCGCCACCCGCCGACGCCGTTTGGTGAATTCTTGGTGAACACCTGACGCTGCTCCGGCAAAGCCGCAGGACGAAACCGGCAATTCCGGCATTCGCTCTGTAGGTGAAACCGGCGGTCCGGCAGCATGATTGGGCAATGACCGGTGAGATGCTCCTCCTCGTGCTGTTGGTGATCACGGCACTCGGCTTCGACTTCACCAACGGATTCCACGACACCGGCAACGCGATGGCCACCTCGATCGCCACCGGAGCTCTCAAACCCAAGGTTGCCGTGGGGATATCCGCCGTCCTCAACCTCGTCGGCGCGTTCTTGTCCGTGGAGGTGGCCGCCACCATCACCAAGGACGTCCTCAACATCCAGCAGACGTCGGGCGACGTCGTCACCGGGCTCACCCCGACCACCGCCCTGCTGATCATCTTCGCCGGACTCATCGGCGGCATTCTCTGGAATCTGTTCACATGGCTGTTCGGCCTACCGTCCTCGTCGTCCCATGCACTGTTCGGCGGGCTCATCGGTTCCGGTATCGCGGCGATCGGCCTCTCCGGCATCAACTGGCACGGTGTGCTCTCGAAGATCATCGTGCCCGCGCTGTTCGCGCCCGTCATCGCATGCATCGTGGCGGCCTGCGGCACGTGGCTCGTTTTCGCGATCACCCGTCGCATCGACGCGAACCGCAAAGAGGCCGGGTTCCGGTACGGCCAGATCGCGAGCGCGTCGCTGGTGTCACTTGCTCACGGAACCGGTGACGCACAGAAGACGATGGGGGTCATCGCGATGGCACTCATCGTCACCGGCCACCTCGACGCCTCGACGGTGAGCCACGGCCTGCCCTTCTGGGTCGTCTTCTCCTGTGCCGCAGCCATTGCGATCGGGACCTACCTCGGCGGGTGGCGCATCATCCGGACGTTGGGCAAGGGTCTCGTCGAGATCAGCTCACCCCAGGGCATGGCGGCCGAGGCTTCGTCGGCCGCGATCATCCTCACCTCGAGTGCGGCCGGGATGGCCCTGTCGACCACGCAGGTGGCAACCGGTTCGATCCTGGGTTCGGGCGTAGGCAAGAAGGGTGCGCAGGTCCGATGGTCGGTCGCGGGGCGTATGGCCGTCGCGTGGATGACGACGCTGCCGGCCGCGGGACTCGTCGGTGCTTTCTGCTTCTTCATCGCCAATCTGTTGGGCGACGTCGCGGGCGGCATCGCCATCTTCGTCCTCCTGCTCGCCGCGTCCGGGTACCTGTACTGGCGCGCGCAGCAGAACAAGATCGACTCGCACAACGTCAACGCCGAATGGGACGACACGACCGACTCGATCATTCCGGCTGCTCAGGCCAAGCCCACCACGATCGCCTGACGGTCACCGACGCATCCCGAAAGGACTCGAACACCGATGGACATCGTCGAATCGATCATCAAGGTCTTGCTGGTGGGCCTGGTTTTCGGCGCCGGACTCCCCGCGCTGTTCGCCGTGGGCCTGCGTTGTCATGCCCAAGGTGCGCCCGGAGTCGGCGCGGACGGCACCATCTCGAACGGCAGTGCCTCCCTGCGACTGCTCGGTTACGTGATCTTCGCGATTGTCGCACTCGTCATCGTCACCGCGCTGCTGTGGATCACCCGCCAGACCATCTACTACTACTTCGACGTGAAGATCTTCCCGTTCGGTTACAAGTAGAGGCACCGTGGCGGACCGAGGCCAGTTTTTGAAGCGGATCGTGGATTGGCTGCGGGTCGGCTACCCCGACGGGGTGCCCCGCGAGGACTACGTCCCGTTGTTCGCGCTCCTGCGTCGTCAGCTGAGCGAGGAAGAGGCGGAGAGGGTATCCGTCGACCTCATCCGCGATCGAGGGGACGCACCGCCGCCACCCGAACCGATCTCGAAGATCGACGCCGGGGTCAAGATCACCGCGATCACCCAAGACCTCCCCCAGGAGGACGACATCGCCCGCGTCCGAAGGCATCTCGAGGCCTCGGGCTGGCCGTTCGACGACGAACCGTTGCTCTAGGAGCCGGACAGCGCTTGCGACAAGGACCTGTCGGTGCGTCATGGTTACATACGTGCACAGACCGAGCCGAGATCCGCAGATCCCTTGACTCGAACATATATTCGAGTACAGTGGAGTCATGTCATCGGGGGCGGGGGCCGGATCCACCACAGCGGTGGACCCATCACAGCATTCCGTCGAACCGCGCCTTCGTCCCGACAATGAACTCTCAGCCGCCGAACTCGTCGAGGTCTTGAATCATTGCGCAGGCCTGGCGGCCGCGTCTGCGCATCGAATGATGACCGTTGCCAGCCTCATTCACGACGAACGCGAAATGGACTACACCCAGCGCCGCGCCGAGGTGCACACCGGCGAACTCGACTCCATCGAAGCCTTCGACGCCCTGTCGGCGCGCGTCGCCGCCGGGGAGAACCCGTACGAGCAGTTCGGCCCGACCGGCCTCGAACAGGCCATCGCCGAAGTCGGCGCCACCCTCACGGTCACCCCGGCCGAAGCGAAAGAACTCATCGAAGCCGGTGACGCGCTGCGCTACCGGCTCGCGTTCACCGGACACGCACTCGCTTGCGGTCGAATCGACAAGCGTCGCTTCCTGATCGCCCTCAAGCGCACCGAACTGATTACCGATGACGAAGAAATGCAGACCGTCGACGCCCACCTCGCCGAGGCGATCTTCGCCCGAGCACCGATGTCCACGGCTCGGTTCACCGCCATGGTCGACGCGATCGTCGCGACATGGGCACCCGATGCGATCCGGCGACGCCAGGAACGGGTGACCAAAGACCGTAAGGTGACAGTCACCCCCGATCGGTTCACGCCCGGACAGTCCCGGATCTCCGGCACGTTGCCCGACGCCGATGCCGCCGAGTTCGACGCCCGCCTCTCGGCGATGGCCACCGCGGTACACACCGGCGACCCTCGGACGTTGGCCATGCGCCGCGCCGACGCCCTCAAAGCACTCGCCCGCGGCGAAGCCACCCTCACCTGCCAGTGCGCCGACTGCGATGCCGCCGCAATCGAACCCGATACCACGGTGGCGCAGGACCTCGACGACACCCGTGGCAACACCGACGCCCCGGCCGACGACACGGTGGTCACCGACGCGCAGGGCCCACCCGTGGGGCCGTCGCCGTCGCCGTCGCAGGCCCCGCGTGCGACCTTCCACATCGTGGTGAACCTGTCGACCCTGATCGGACTCGACGACGACCCCGCCTTCCTCGACAGACACGGCATCATCGATGCCGACACCGCCCGAACGCTGCTCGCCGAAGCCCGCCGCACCTACATCCAACCCACACCTGCCGAACCGGAAACCGCACCAGCACCGGTCGCACCCGAGGCCGACAGATCTTCGACGCGATACACCCCATCGAAGAAGCTGCAGGCGTTGGTGCGTGCAGGAGAACTGTGCTGCGCCTTCCCGGGCTGCAACGCCCCGGTCTGGCAGATCGATCTCGATCACACCGACCCGTTCGACCACACCGACCCACGACGCGGCGGGCCGACCGATGTGCGGAATCTGAAACCGCTGTGCCGGTTCCACCACCGCATCAAGACCTTCACCAGCTGGCAGGACCACCAGGACGAATTCCTCACCGCGTGGTTCACCACACCCACCGGCCACATGTTCGTCGGCAACGCCTTCAGCGGACGCGACCTGTTCAACAAACTCACCCCGAGACGGCCACCCGACCACCCTGCCCGTGCACGGCTGAACGACCTGCGCAACAGCGACTTCCGGCGCCAGCAACGCGCCGAACAGCGCTGGAACGACGCCAACCCACCACCCTTCTAAACACCAGGCTCCCGAGCACCGCCGGTCAGAACAACTCCGCCACGGTGCTCGAAGTCATGCGCCCATCTCGATTCTCGCCACCCTCCCACCGATGGTCTCGACCTCGATGACAGCCAAGCCACGACCACCGGGTGCGATCACGTGAAACCGCCTGCCACCTAGCCACATCGGGGTACTCGCACGCATTCGGTCGACGAATAACCGGGTCTCCTCGGCGACAGCGCGAGCACCGGCGACCACGGCCGATGTTCCCGGCGGGACCAATGACGGATCGGCGACACGGACGCAGTCATCGGTCAACCGCGCGATCATCGCGTCGAGGTCACCTCCACTCGCCGCGCCGAGGAAGGCATCGATCACGACGTTCACGCTGTCTGCGGGTAACAGCACTATCCGGGACGGAGCTGATCAAACCGCCACGCGGCGAGACGCCACACGGATATCGTCTCATGTGTCCATATGACGAGCTGAGGGATGGAGTTCGCGATGACCGAGCGAACCGAGCACTTCGACGCCGTCATCGTCGGTGCGCGATGCGCAGGCGCGGCTACGGCAATCGCACTGGCCACCAGGGGATCACGTGTCCTGCTCATCGATTCGGCCCGCTTTCCGTCCGACACCCTCTCGACGCACCTGCTCTGGCCGTCGACCATGGCCGAGATCCACGCGCTCGGCGCCCTGCCCGGCGTCGAGGACGCGGGCGCACCGCGTCTCCCGATCGCCGAGGCCGTCCTCGACGAGATCGGCTGGCGCACCACTTATTCACCGGTCTCGGGCATCGACTACGCGATGTGCCTGCGTCGCGCGCACCTCGACGCCGCCCTCCAACGAACCGCGGTCGCCGCCGGCGCCGACTTCCGGCAACCATGTCGCGCAACGTCGTTGATCTGGAAGGACGGCCGCGCCGTGGGCGTCGTCTACACCGATGACGACGATCGCGAACACCGTGCCGTCGCCCCGATCGTGATCGGCGCGGACGGTCGCAAGAGCATGGTTGCCCGCGAAGCGAGGGCCGAGATCCCGCTGATCTCTTCACCGAGCGGTCGGTCCTGCTACTTCGCGTACTGGACGGACCCCCGAACCGAGCTGCGCCACATCGCCTCCCAGTGGCGCGTCGGCGCCCTCCTCGGCACCGCCTTCCCCTGCGACGGCGGCCAGACGCTCTGCCTCCTCCAGCCGCCGATCGGAATGGACAGCGAGTTCCGCGGCCGGAAGGCGACCGACGCCTACCTGGCGGGTGTCGCCGCGCTACCCGGACTCGCACGCCGCCTCGAAGAGGCGGAAATGACCTCCCGCGTCCGTTCGTGCACCGGCATCGAGTCCTACTTCCGCCGATCGAGCGGGCCGGGCTGGGCGCTGCCCGGCGACGCCGGACACTTCAAGGATCCCGTCACCGCACAGGGCATCCGAGATGCCTACCGGTACGGCCGCCTGCTCGGTGAAGACCTCGCGCCCGTCCTGCGAAACCGTGACCCCGACCCCGACGCCGTCGACATGGCCACCGCGGCCTGGGCGAGACGTCGCGAGCAAGAGTGTGTCGAGATCTATCAATGGACGAACTTCTTGGCGGCCGGCACCCCACCGTCGCCGCTCGAGTACGAGGTCAACCGCCGGGCAAGGGATCGACCCGGGTACGCCGCGACACTCGGGGACATCTACAACCGGACTGCACCACCGTCGGCGATGCTGCCCATGTCTGCGCTACCGGGGCTCGTCTACAACGCAACTCGGCGGGCGACACTGCGCGAGGTCGCGACCGATCTGCGCACCCAGTCGCAACGCATGCGACGCGACCGACACGAACGCCGCACCCTCGAACGACTCAGCCCATCAACACCGACGACGACGGGTAGCTCTCGGCGAATCCGGTGGGCAGCGGTGCGATGAAGACGTTCTCAGTGCGGGTTCGGGTGATCCGCCAGCGACCGTCGTCCCTGCGGAAGGCGTTGTTCAGCCGACTCGACCGAAGGAGCGCGGTTCCGTCGGCGAACAGCCACGGCTGCATGTGAATCCACTGCCCTTCCGCGTCATCACCGTCGACCCGGATCTGCTCCGACGTGAGGTAGTGCGCATTGAGCAACAGCGCGGGGTCCCGTTTCTCACCCCAGAAGCGACGGAAATGCTCACGGATCGCCTGCTTGCCCTCGGCACGGCCGAACTGTCCGTCGTAGTACTCCCCGACCCCCTCCCACACCGCGTCGTCGGTGTAGAGGTCGACGATGCGTTCGATGCGCGCCGCGTCGTCCGCGAGACCGGGTTCGGGACACGGAGTGTCACACAGGAACATGTATCGCGCCTGAATCCGGCGGATGTCGGCTTCGGCCTCGAGCGTCTCGACCCGCGCCACAAGTGCCGCGATCCGGGCGTCGGTGTCCACATCGGTCATCGCCCGAGCACCTCCGCCACGGCGCGGGCCTGCTCGATCCACGTCTGGAGCTGTGCTCCGTTCACACCGGGCGGCAGCTGCGACAGCCGGAGCGTCATCGAATAGCCGCCGCGGGCATCCCGGATCGGCAGCACGAGGGAGCCGACGTCGTACGTCTGATCGGACCGCACGTCCCGAATGCGGTAGTCGACAGGCGATTTCCCGATGGACGCGCAGATCTCACGTTCCTGCGACGGCGTCAACCGGCCCCGTTCATAGGACTTCGTCGCCGCCCGCATCTCCTCGTAGGCGGTCGAGCCCTCCTCGGGCAGGAAGGACACCAGATAACCATGCTGCCGGACGAAGTCGAGCCGGTCGCGATGCAGTTGTCGCACATCGTCGTCGGCGTCGCGGAGTTTCGCCAGCCACCGCTCGCGGGTCTCGTCGTCCTGATCGAAGACATAGGTGTCACCGATCGGCGGCACCATCGGAATGCGGTATGCCAGACCCTCTCCCCGGTCGACGCCCGGCGCGGTGGCCGAGAGGACCACGGCCATCTCATCGCGGCTCACGGCCGTGAGGACCGACACCTCGCATCGAACGGACGTGGCCAGGGCCTCGACCTGCGGGCGGGCCGCGTGCGCGGCGTGGATCGTCGGCAGGATCTCGTGGTCCATCCGGGCCATCAGCGACGTGGACACGAAGCTGCCGTAGCCGCCCTGGAAGAAGATGAGCGGTGACACGGGGTTCGTCACGGCCAGGTCCAGGACCTCGCAGAGCGCGATCCAGTGATCGCCCGCCTCGACCACGTTGCGGATGCGGGTGTCGATCCAGGCCACGGAGTCGGCCAGCACCGGATCCCCGGACGGCGACGGGAACCACTCGATGCCCTCGAGCTTGTTCTCCCACCGCTGCGCGACCGTGAGCACGACGTCCTCCTGCTCACCACCGAGGATGTTGATGCACAACGACTCGCAGCGCCGCATCTTCTCGAAGGTGCGCGAGGTCTTCATCGGCATGAAGGAGACCAGCGGCGGGTCCATCGAGACCGAGCTGAAGGTCCCGACGACCATGGCCAGCACCGACCCGTCGTCGCCGCGTCCGGTCACCACCACCACGCCGGTGGGATAATGCCCCATCACATTTCGGAAGATGCTCGGGTCGATGGCGCTGATCACATTGTCGGACATCGCTTCTCCTCAAATCGGTTCGTCGCGGCAGTCAGGCGGCCGGGGAGTCGGCCGATTCCTTGACGTAACGCTTCTGCAAAGTGGCACCGAGTCGCTCCGGCCGCAGGAAGGCGATGCAGAGTGCGCCACCGACGAGCAGGACGATCCCGGTGATGGTGAAGGCCTGATGCACGCCGTCGGCCATGTTCCCGGCCATCTCCGCGCTGGGCTTCTCACCCTTCGGCGGTGAGACGTACCCGGCGTCGGTCATCAGCCATCCGACGAGGATCGGTGAGATCACCGCGCCGAACGACGCCACACCGCCGAGGGTCGCCATCAGGATGGGCCGCTGCCGGGCGCCGACCGCGTAACCGATCGCGGTGGCGGTCATCGGGAACGCCAGACTGCATCCGCCGGCGAGGCACAGCAGTGCCACCGCGGTGATCCCCGACGTCGCCTGGATCGCGATGAAGGACAGGCCCGCCAACACCGCGGCGCAGCCGAACGGTACGGCGATCGCCCGATGGGCCGAACTCCCGCGCCGCATCATCCGATGCCCGAGCGCACCCAGGCCGAGCAACACGAGCGCTCCGACCACCCACGGCACGGTCGTCATCGCGCCCACCTCACCGAGCGAGAGCCCGACGACGGTACCGAGGTACTGGGGCAGCCAGGTCGTCAGGAAACCCTGGACCCAGAAGTTCGACGCCCCGCCGATCACGGCGGACAGGAAGGCCACGCTGAGCAACGCCCGCCAGATCACGACCGGCTTCTGCTCGTCGACCGCGGAGGTCGCGACCTCCTTCGTGCCGGTCTCGCCGGCGTCGAGTGCCGGCTCATCCGGCGATGTGGTCTTCTTGGGCCGGTAGGGACCGTCCGCGCCGATCGCCCACCACGCGATCACCCACACCAGACCGATGATCCCGAGAACACCGAACGCCCAGCGCCAACCCCACACGGCGATGACCCAGGCGAGCAACGGTGCGGCGAAGACCGGTCCCAGGGTTGACCCGGCGGCGATGAGGTTCGACGGCAGCGCACGTCGTGTCGGCGAGAACCAGGTGTGCGCGGAGGTGAGCGACATGGCGGTGGCCGGGCCCTCCGCACCACCGAGCACGATGCGGGTCACGAGGAGGACGGCGGCACCGCCGCCGAGCAGCATCGGGAACTGGAGGACCGCCCACGTGACGCCCATCGCGAACAGGATCCATTTCACCGAGATCTTCGATGCCAGGAACCCGGTGATGACCGAGACGATCGCGTACAGGAAGAAGAACGCACTACCGATGAATCCGAATTCGGTTGGTGTCAGGCCGAGTTCGGGCATCGCGTCGGCCGAGACCAGACCGAGGACCGCTTTGTCGGCGAAGGCGATGATCTGGAACAGCACCAGCATGCCGGTGATGATCCACGCCCGTCTCGACATGCGGCTGAAGTCGATTCGTCGATCGGGGGTGGGTGATGACGACGACGTCGTCACCTCGGATTCTCTGATGGTCATTGCGTTTCCTTGGGCTGTCGGACTGAGATGACGCCTGGATTTCGAGGGCTGACATCGACGTTATGGGCACGCGCGCCTACGGCGATACGAGGGAAATCTTTACTGTCGCCGTGCTGCGGGACAGGGCAGACTGGTGCCAGAAAGAAGGAGGAACGGTGAGCTCGGCCTACTGGAAACAGCCCATCAGTGAGCAGGCGACCGCGGTCCACGAGAAGGTGGTGTCGGCGGAGGTCCTCGCGCAACAGGTTCGTGAGGAGATCGTTCGCACAGACGCCGACCTGCGCGCGTGGGTCGGGCTGTCCCCGGCCGTCGTCGACGACGCCCGCCGCCAGGATTCGATGCCGGGTCGTCGACCCCTGCGGGGTGTCTCCCTCGGAGTCAAGGACCTCATCGACGTCTCCGGTCTGCCGACCCGCGCCGGTTCGACCATCACCTCGTCGTTTCCCGTATCGTCGGATGCGCCCTGTGTCAGCAGGTTTCGCAATCTGGGGGCAGTGGTCCAGGGCAAGACGGTCACGACCGAGTTCGGCTACTTCTCGCCCGGGCCGACACGGAACCCGCACCAGCACGAGCACACCCCGGGCGGGTCGTCGAGCGGATCGGCGGCCGCCGTCGGAGCAGGCGTCATCCCGATGGCGCTCGGCACACAGACCGCTGGTTCACTCACGCGTCCGGCCGCATACTGCGGCGCGGCGGGCCTGGTCCTCGCCCACGGCTCGACAGACCTGTCCGGGGTCACCGGCCTCAGCGAGTCGCTGGATTCGCTGGGCATCCTGACACGGGACATCGCCGACCTGCAGTATGTGTACTCCGCCTTCTCGGGTCGCTCGCCGATGGTCCCGGGGCGCTCCACCGTCCGGACCGTGGTGGTGTGGGGCGGCAGCGATCTGCACCCGATCCACCCCGCGATGTCGGAGTTGATCAATCGGTTGCCGGGGCTGCTCGGCGGTGCCGGCGTCGAGACCCGGGCGCTCGAGTACGACGATCATGTACGCACCCTGGCCGACGACCACGGCACGGTCATGTCCCATGAGGCGGCCGGCACGCTGGACGGCGTCGTCCGGGAACACGGGACCGCACTCAGCCCGCAACTGCGCGAACTCGTCGACGCCGGGCGCGCGGTCGGCGTCGACGAGCACGCGGCCGCCCTCATCCGCCGTGACCGTTCCCGTGATCTCCTCGCCGAGGCGCTCGGCGATCACACCGTGATCGTCGGCCCCGCCGCGCCCGGCCCGGCGCCGCACGGTCTCGCAGCCACCGGTTCGCCCGTGCTGAGCCGTCCGTGGCAGCTCCTCGGGTGCCCGGTCGTCGTCGTGCCCGGTGCCACCACCGACGCCGGGATGCCCCTGGGCCTCCAGGTGATCGGGCTGCCCGGCCGAGAGTCGGCGCTGTTCGAGGTCGCCGCGGTGCTCGAGACCGAGCTCCGGTCGCATCCGGTCGTTCCGGCCTGAGTCCGGTTGGAAGAGAGAAGATCTGCCATGACGATCAAACCCCGTCCCGAGACACATCACCGGATGTTCCTCACCTGCTACGAGGACACCTTCAACTACGGCTGGCATCACGTCGACCTGTTCGTGCACGACGAGCACGGCCGGGAGGTCAACTGGGTGCACTGGACCGTCGAAGCCGACGGTCCGGAGGCCGCCGACGAGTCGGTCCGGCGCGAGGAGCCCTGGCTGAACCGGACCTCGGAGTGGCGGCACCAGGTCAGTGCCGTCGGCATGAACTACTGGACGGCAGACGCGGCGTGGGTATGACGGCAGCAGATGTGACCGCAACGGTGTACGTCGTCGACGACGACCCCGAACTGTGTGAATCGGTCGACTGGCTTCTCGGCAGCATCGGGATCTCGCCGCGCATCTGCCACAGTGCCGACGATTTCCTCGACCAATACTCCGGGGACAGCCCCGCATGCATCGTCCTCGACGTCCGCATGCCGACCATGAGCGGGCCGCGGCTGCAGGAGAAGCTGAACGAGTTCGCGCCCCATGTCGCCATCATCTTCGTCTCCGCCCACGGCGACATCCGGATGTCGGTGTCCACGCTGCAGGCCGGCGCGATGGACTTCCTGGAGAAGCCCTACGACCCCCAACGATTGCTCGACGCGGTCCAGGCGGGCATGGAGAAGGCCGTCGAGCGTTTCCGCACCCACGAGCAGAAGCGATGGGTCGAATCGAAGGTCGCACTGCTCACCCCACGTGAGCGGGAGATCCTTGCGCTGGTGGTCGAGGGGCTGCCCAGCCAGAACATCGCCCGCCGGCTCGACATGAGTGTCAAGACGGTGGACGTCCATCGGGCTCGCATCAAGAGCAAAACCGATGCCGACAGCATCAGCACGCTCGTCCGGGACATCCTGCGATTCGACGTCGCGGTGCCGACCGGCCCATAGACCTGCGGCTCAGTAGTAGTCGAGCACGAGCTTGTCGCCGGCGGTCCGTGAGACGCACACGGCCATCACTTCGCCCGATTCTCGCTCCGCCTTGGTCAGGACGTTGTCGCGGTGCTCGGGCTCACCGGACAGGACCCGCATGATGCAGGTGCCGCAGATGCCCTCCTGACACGAGGTGTCGACATCGCAACCGTTGTCCTCGAGGACCTCGACGATGCTCCGGTCGGCCGGGACGTGATAGGTCTCGCCGTCGAGCTCGACGTCGAACGCGGAGTTCGCCGACGCATCCGGCTGATCGGTGGCGTGGAAGTTCTCGAAGTGGACCGCATCCGCCGGGACGAAACGCTCGGCCAGTTCCCGGACCTTGGTCATGAAACCGTCCGGTCCGCAGACGTAGACGTGCGAGTGCTGCGGCGCCGATTCCAGTGCGGTGGCCAGGATCGGTCCGTGGGCCTCACGACCCACGCCGACGTGCGCGTGCAGCTTCTCCGGGCAGCGTTCGCGCAGCAGCGGCAGGAATGCCGCCTCCTCCGCCGTACGGGCGAAGTAGTGTAGCTCGAAGCTGATGCCGTGTACGTCCATGTACCGCGCCATGCTCAACATCGGGGTGATCCCGATGCCGGCGGCCACCAAGACGTGATGCGTTGCCGTGGTGTCGATCCCGAGCAGATTGCGTGGTTCGCTGATCTGCAACCGGTCACCGACACGCAACTCGTGCAGAGCCGCCGACCCACCGCGGGACTGGTCCTCGCGCTTGACCGCCACGGCGAACGACTCCCGGCCGTCGGGACGACTACACAGCGAGTACTGCCGCGTGATGGCGGTCGGCCCGACGACATCGATGTGCGCTCCGGGCGTGTACTCCCCCATCGTCGAACCATCCGGCTTCGACAGGTAGAAGGTCTTGATGCTCGGGGTCTCCTGGACGATCGCGGAGACGACGACGTCGGTGAGGGCCATGGGAGTGCTCCTGGTGGTGACAGTGGGTTCGGCGGTGCGGTCAGCGGACGAAGAGCCCGCCGTTGACGTCCCAGCACGCGCCGGTGACGAAGAAGGCGTTCTCGGCGGTCAGCAGGCCGACCATGTCCCCGATGAAGTCGGGGCTGCCCAGCTTGCCGACGGGTATCCCGGCGATCACGGCGTCGAGTTTCTCCGGCGGCACGGTTGCCTTCACGACGGGCAGGTCGTGGGGTCCCGGCGCGATGGCGTTGACCGTGACACCGCGCGCCGCAAGTTCTTTCGCGAAGATCTTGGTGACCGTGAGGATCGCACCCTTCGACGTCGCGTAGTGGGCGCCGGTGGCGGTGCCGCCGTTCTGACCGGCCAGCGAGGCCATGTTGACGATGCGGCCGTAGCCCTCCTCGGCCATCGCGGCACCGAAGACCTGGCAGCCGAAGAAGATGCTGTTGACGTTGGTGTTCAGCACCCGGTTGAAATCCGGCTCGTCCAACGTCATCAGATCGGCGGCCTGGGTGAGTGCGGCGTTGTTGACCACGATCGTCGGCGTGCCCCACAGCGACTGCACGTGCGCGAGTGCGTCGACGAAGTTCTGGCGGTGCGCGACGTCGAGGACTGCCGCCTGCGCGGTCGACCCGTCGGGCGAGAGTTCCTCGGCGATCCGCTGTGCCGCGTCGAGTGCGATGTCGGTGAGCAGGACGCGATGACCGTCGCGGTGCAACCGCCGGGCGATGAACGAACCCATTCCGCCGGCGGCTCCGGTGACGACCGCTATCCCCTTGGTGGTCGAGCTCATGTCCACTACCGCCCTCACACCAGGTATCCCGAGGCGCTGACCGCGTCCTCGCTGTCGATGAGGCGGGCCACCTTCAGGCTGATCCGGTCGGTCCCGTCGGGTCCGAGCTCGATGGTGTGGGTGAGCTCGGCGCCGATCGTCGAGAAGGTGTCGCGCTTGAACGCGTTGAGGATCTGCGCCGAGCGCAGGATGACGGTGTCGTCGCTGACATCGGACACCGTGAATCGGGAGACGATCCGGACCGTCCGGGCCGCCGCGACAGCCGACGGCGCATATCCCTGCATCATCCGCTCGACGCGCAACCGGCGCATCCGCTTGTCGTCGTACACCATGTTCAGCGACGAGTCGAAGTCCTCGGTGTCGGGGTCGATCGGGATGACGTAGTGCGCGTCGTCGGTGTAGAGGGCCTCCCACGCCGGATAGTCCTTGGCGTCGAGGAGTTCGGCCTCCTTCCACACGAGCGCGATCGCACGCAGGACGCGCGGGTCGTTGAAGGTGTGCAGTTCAGTCATCGCTCATCATCCTCTTCCACATGCCGTAGGACTCCCGCATCCCGGTCTCGTCGGTGACATGCGAAGTGGGCCAGCCTTCCTCGGTCGTGTATTCGCGGTTCTCCCCGCGATTGACCAGGATCGGCATGTTCGGATTGCCGCCGGCCCCGATCTGCACCCGGTCCCACCCCTCCGCGTCATCCGGGCTTCCGAAACCGAAGGGGCCCTGGAAGTGTTCGTGGATACGCAGGCGTTCCCGGTTGATGCTCTCCGGTCCGCCGTCCATGCCGATGGCCATGTGCCAGACCTCGGTGACGTCGACGCTGATCGGGATCAGGACACGGAAGAACGACGACGACATCGCGATGTTCGGGAACATGTTGAGGTTGAACCCGCACCCGTGCATGGAGCGCATGTACCGGCGGATGCGTTCGGGACTCTCGCCTGCCTCGGTGAGTTCGTCGACGAGATGCTGGAATCGCGGCTGGATCTCCTCGTTGCCGTCGTCGACGTCGAGATCGGCATGCGCCGCCGCCATGATGGCGACGCTGTGCCCGTTCCCGAGTGCGTGCGTCTCGGCGGCCGGGTCGTCCATGAACGACATCATGTTGGCGGTCTCGGCGTCGACCGAGGCCATCCACGACTTGTGCACCATCGGGAAGTGGTAGCCGTCGGTCGTGTTCTCCAACTGGATCTTCCAGTTGCCCTTGAACCGGAACTTGTGGCTGCCGAGGACCTTGGTCGGAAATCCGTTGGACTGCTTGAGGAATCGGTCCATCCAGATCTTGGCGTCGCCCAGGTGGTCCTCGAGCGGCTCGATCTCGGTGTTGAATGTCGCGAAGATCATGCCGAGGTAGCTCTCGGTGCGCAGCTTCTGCAGCGGGAAATCGTTCTTCTCGACGACGCCCTCGTACCCGTCCGGGTACGGGATGCCGCGGAGTCGACCATCCAGGGTGTACGACCAGTTGTGGTACGGGCAGGTGAACCCGTTGGCCTTGCCGCTGCGCTGATCGCACACGGTCGCGCCGCGGTGCCGGCATCGGTTCAGCAGAGTGTTGAAGTTGCCCTTGCGATCCCGGGTCACGATGACGGGCTGGTCACCGACCTGGGTGGTCTTGAACGATCCGGCCTCGGGGACCTCGCTCTCGTGGGCGACCCACACCCAGGTGCGGTAGAAGATCTTGCGCATCTCCTCGGCGAAGATCTCGGGATCGGTGTAGAGCTGACCGGCGACGCGGTCCTTCTCGGCGAGGTCCGCGAAGCCGCGGGTCGGCCGCTCGATGGTGGTCATCGATGTTCCTTCGTGTGTCGATCGCGCCCTGGGGGCACGAGGAGGGGCTGTCGGTGCGCGGCCGTCAGGAGGCGACGTCGTCGCGGATGGTGAGGGCCCGGCCCATCCGCGCCTCCACCTTGAAGTACTTCCAGAGCGCGTACTCGCCGACCATGGTGGTGCGCAACAGGTTGCAGGCCGCCTTGACCGTGGGCTGGTCGCGCACGTCGGCGAGGACATAGAACGTCCACGGCCACCCGTCCGACGGCCCGACCATATGGGCGTCGTCGTCGAAGGTGCCGATGATGTCGACGCCGTCGAGGTTCTTCAGCCCGGTGAGGAACTCCATCGTCGCCTCCCACACCGGACCGATGTCGGCTTTGGGCAGGTCGAAGAAGTTCTGGTTGTTCCCCACGCAGAACAGCGTGCGCAACGGTTCGTCGGTCATGGGCGATGCACTCCTCGGGTCGTGATGTCGGGGCTGATGTGTGGGGGTCAGGGGAAGCTCGGGATCCCGGCGTCGAGGCCGAGGAGAAGGGCACCGGCGGCCTCGTAGGTGTTGGTCTGCAACATGGCGTGCTGGGCGGGCACGAGGGCGTCCTGCAGATACCGCTGGAGTGGATGGGTCTCGTAGATGGCGCCGGTCCCGGCGAGATCGAAGACCTGCAGCACGACACTGCGCCCGACATGCGCGGCGTGGGTGGCGCTCAACCTCAGCAGCGCCTGGTCGTCGGTCGAGATGTGCTGTCCGGCCACGGCCTTGGCCCACACCCGGTCGGTGCTCTCGTAGAAGAACGCCCGTGCCGAACGCAATTCGGCCTCGGCGACCGCGAGGCCACTCTTGTAGGCCGGCCGGTTGCCCTTGCTGGCGCCGCCGGTGATCGAGGTCCGCGCGGCGCCGACCTCGATCGCGTAGTCGAGCGCGCCCCGGGCGGCGCCCAGCGTCACCACCGCGAGCACCTGGGCGGCGTACGCCAGCGCCGGGTAGCGGGTCAGCGGTTCGTCGATCTGGGGCAGGCCGCCACGCACGAAGGTCATCTCCTCCGGCACGAACACCCGATCGGCGCGCACGGCATGTGAACCCGTGGCCTTCATCCCGGCCACATCCCAGTTCTCGACGATCTCCACGTCGGCCGGATCGAGCAGTGCCGTCAGCGGCTTGCCGTCGGTCTCGGGTCCGCCGGCCAGGCCGATGCCGATGAGGTCGGCGCCGCGGCACCCGCTCGCGAACTGCCAGACACCGGTGCACAGATAGCCGCCGTCGACCTTCTGGGCTTCCTGCATCGGGAACAGACCGCCCGCATAGGCGATGTCGGGTCCGTCCGCGTAGATCTTCCGTTGTGTCTCGGCCGGCAGTGCGGCGAAGTACACCAGCGACGATCCGAAGCTGGACACCCACCCGGTGGCCGGGTCGACGGCGGAGATGCGCTCGACCAGCGACATGAAGTCCGACGGGGCCATCGGCTCACCCCCGAACACCGCGGGCGTCGACGCCCGGTACATGCCGGCGCGTTTCAGCAGCGCGATGAAGTCGGCGGGGACGTACCGCTGCGAGTTGAACTCGTCGCGACGATCCCGGAGCACGTCGAGCGCATGATCGAAGGCTGCGTCGCGCGCCGCCCCCACCGGTTCCGCACACACCCGTTCGGTCAGGCTCTCCGCGGTCATCATTGTCTCCGTTCGGAATCGACTCTCGATCTCGAGATCGACACTATGGACGCGGCGCCGGGCGCGGTATCGGGATTTCCCGCGCCGCGGGTAAGCAATTCCTTACTTGCGTGTCGTCACCTGCATGGCATCGTGGCGAGGGCGAATGCCGGACTCGACGAAGGTGAGGTGATGGCGATGTTCCCCGCTCGCCGGGACTTCGAGCAGATGATCCTCCACACCGGCACCGGCATCCTCATCCACGAGGCGAGTTCGAAGAACATCCTGTGGGCGAACCCGGCCGCCTGCCGCATCTTCGGATTCACCCTCGAGGAGCTGAAGCCCCTCAAGGCGCACCACATGAGCGCCCAGGAACGGCAGTACCGCCGGGAGGTCGGTGTGGCCTGGCTGCAGTCGGCGGTGGTCCACGGGTCGAGTCGCAAACAGTGGAAGTACCGCGCCAAGGACGGCACCGAATTCCTCACCGATGCGCGCGCCACCCTCGTGCACTGTGAGGACGGGCCGGTCGTGATGGTCGAGTTCCGCAACATCTCCGAGGAGGTCGAGTTGCAGGAGGAACTCACCTGGGTGTCGGAGTCGTTGCAGCGCATCATGACCCATACGTCGGCCGGCATCGTCGTCCTCGACGACGACAACTGCATCGACGACATCTCACCGCTGGCCGCGAAGCTGTTCGGCCGCACCCCCGCGGAACTGTCGGGCGTCCACCTGGAAGACCTGGGGCGGTGCGAACCCCGACTCACCAGTGATCCCGTCGTCGAACGACTGGCGGACGGTGCGGGTTCGGTGGAGATCCAGCAGGAGATCATCAAAGACGACGGCAGCACCGTGTGGCTGGCAGGTGAACTCGAGATCGTCGCCCACGACGGCATCCGGTCGCGGGTCCTGACCGTCCGCGACGTGACCGACCGGGTCGAATGGGAACGACGCAACGCCTACCAGGAAGCCAATCTCCAGTACCTGAGTCGCTATCACGCGATGGGCGACATGGCGATGATCCTGGCCCACGAACTCGGCCAGCCGCTCGCGGCGTCGACCAATTACCTCAGCGGACTGAAGGCCCGTGTCTCCGCCGAGACGGTCGATGCCCGCAGCCTCGCCTACGGGATCGACCAGATCGAGAAGCAACTCCACCGCGCGGCCGACATCGTGGCGTCGGTCCGCCGCTACGTCCGACGCATCGAGAGCACGACGACGCTCATGGACCTCAACGAGACCGTCGAGGAGAGCCTGTACTTCGTGCGACTGCGCGCAGCCGAGCAGGGGGTGCGCGTCTACGCCGAGATCCCCGACCGCGACCTGCCGATCCAGGGCGAGAACGTGCTCATCGGTCAGGTCATCATCAATCTCTGCGTGAACGCACTCGACGAGATCGTCCGGCCGACGACCGAGGTCAAGGAGCTGTCGATCCAGACCGGCGAGGCCGACGGACTGGCGTCGGTGTGGATCCGGGACCAGGGCCGCGGCATGACGGGCGCACCCACCGATCGGCTTGCGTCCGGCGCCTTCTCGGCCAAACAGGACGGCTCGGGCATCGGGCTGATCATCTCCGAGCACATCGTGGAACGCCATGGCGGCACCATCAGCTACCTGCCCAACGAACCGTCGGGTACCACGGTCCGCGTGACCCTGCCGCTCGCCACCGGCTCGTCCGGATAGGAGTCAGGACGAGCCGTCGAGGATCGCGTCCATCAGGCGGATCTGGTCGGCGGGCGCCGTGGTCACCGGGTCCAGCACGGCCGTCACCTGGAGTCCGAAGATGGTCGTCATCAGCAGTTCGACCCCGACGCCGATGTCGCGGGCCGGTAGCTCGCCCGCATCCACCGCTTCGTTCCACAGCTGCGTCATCTGCGACTTCCACTCCGCGACCGCCGCGTTGTTGACGTCCGCCATCACGGAGTCGGTCATCGCTCGCTGCCACAGCGACATGGCGATACGAGCCTCGAGGGTGGCCTCGTCGGTCATCGGCATCAGTTCTCGACACAGGGCCCGCAGCGCCGCTCTGCCACTGCGGCGTCGGGTCGCCGACGCGATCCGGGCGTTCGTCGCCTCGATGACGTATTCGTATGCGGTGCGCAGGATCTCGTCCTTACCCGCGAAGTAGTGACTGAGCGCCCCGTTCGTGTACCCGGCCTCCGCGGCGAGATCCCGCATGCTGATCCCGTCGACTCCCCGCGTGGCGAGCAGCCGCCAGGCCGCGGCGACGATGGCGCGGCGACGCTCATCGTGGTCGACCAGTCGTGGCATCACATCTCCCTGGCTCGGTTCGGCCCCGGGTAAAGGTTTTACCGACCCTCGTTCGGCTTCCGGCGGGCGCACCCCGGATGTAGCCTCCATCACAGTTCTTGGTTCTACGTTCGTTGAACCATAACCGACAGGAGAGCTCGACATGGTCGACACCACCCATCCGACGTCGGCTCCCGCACGATCGGCCCTCCGGGGTTCGATCGGTGTTGCCGGCATCGTCTTCCTGGTCATCGCGGCGGCCGCGCCGCTCACCGCGGTGGCGGGTTCGCTGCCCGTGATGATCGCCATCGGCAACGGCGCGGGAGCGCCGATGGCCTACCTCATCGCCGCGGCCGTCCTGCTGGTGTTCAGCGTCGGCTACGCGGCGATGAGCAGTTCGGTGACCGACACCGGCGCCTTCTACGCCTACGTCACCAAGGGGCTCGGCCGCAGCGCCGGCGTCGGCTCGGCCGCGCTGGCGCTGCTCGCCTACACGACCATCCAGGCGGCGATCTACGGCCTGGCGGCATCCACCATGCGCGACGTCGTGATCCGATTCGGTGGTCCCGACGCGCCATGGTGGTTGTGGGCGTTCGTGCTCATGGCCATGGTGGCGGTCCTCGGTTATCGCAGCATCGACCTCGGCGCCAAGGTGCTCGGCGTCCTCCTCGTGGCCGAGATCGCGTTGATCGTCGCGTTGACGGTCGCGGTGCTGGCGCAGGGCGGCGCGCACGGCGTCGACGTCGTGTCCTTCACGCCGTCGGCCTTCCTCTCGGGTTCGCCCGGCATCGCGCTGATGTTCGCCATCGGTTCGTTCGTCGGCTTCGAGGCGACGGCCATCTACGGCGAAGAGGCCCGCAATCCGAGGCGGACCGTGCCGATCGCGACCTACGTCGCCGTGGGCACCATCGGTGTCCTCTACGCCGCGGCGAGCTGGGCGGTGGTGCTCGCCTTCGGCTCGGATCAAGTACAGGCCGCCGCGCAGTCCGATCCGGCGAACCTGACCTTCATCGCCACCACCACCTTCCTCGGGAGCGTCGCCGCCGACGTCATGATGGTGATGCTGGTGACGAGCCTGTTCGCCGCACTGCTCGCCTTCCACAACGCCATCGCGCGGTACACCTTCGCGCTGTCGCGGACCGGGTACGCACCGCGTCGGCTCATGGATGTGCATAATCGCCACGGCTCGCCGCACATCGGCTCGGTGGTGCAGACGGCGACCGCGTTCATCCTGGTCGGTGCATTCGCGGTCGCCGGCGCCGATCCCGTGCTGCAGTTGTTCACCTGGATGGCCGGTGTCGCGATCGTCAGCATCCTCGTGCTGATGGTGCTCACCAGCCTCGCGATCATCGTCTGGTTCCGGCGTGAGGGCACCGACACCCGGATGTGGCACACCAGGATCGCGCCGATCCTGGGCACCGTCGGACTGCTCGGCATCACCGCGCTCGTGGTCGCCAACTTCACCACACTCATCAGCGGATCGCGGGTGCTGGCCACCGTGTTCCTCGTCATCATCGCCGCCGTCTTTCTGGCGGGCGCATGCCTCGGCCGCTGGTGTCGGCCCGCGCCCCGGGACGACCAGGCCACCTCCCCATCCCGATCAGCCGACCCCGTCACCCCCGTCAGCCCCGTCACCCCCATCAGCCCAGAAAGCGAACTCCCATGATCGACGTCTCGAACCTGCACACCGGCCTGTACATCGACGGCTCGTGGCGCAGCGCCGACGCCACCTTCACGACCACCAACCCGTCGACGGCGCAACCACTTTCCGAACTCGCAGCGGCCGACGCCGCAGACGTCGACGCGGCGGTCACAGCCGCGGCCGCCGCGTTCCGCGGCGAGTGGGGTGCGCTCGCCCCGTCCCGCAAGGGTGCGCTGTTGAACCGGCTCGCCGATCTCGTGGAGCGCGACCTCGACCAACTCGCCGCGCTCGAGTCGCTCGACATGGGGCGTCCGCTCGGCATGAGTTCGGCACTGATGATCCCGAATCTGATCGCCACGCTCCGCTATTACGCGGGGTGGGCGGACAAGATCAACGGTGAGCTGATCGCCAACGACGGATACCTGGGCGGACCGGTTCCCACCCACGCGTACACGCGCCGCGAACCGATCGGCGTGATCGGCGCGATCATCCCGTGGAACGCGCCGCTGATGATCCTCGGATGGAAGCTGGCGCCCGCTCTCGCCGCCGGCAACACCGTGGTCATCAAGCCCGCCGAGGACGCCTCACTGTCGGTGCTCCGACTCGCCGAACTCGTCGACGAGGCCGGCTTCCCGCCCGGAACGGTCAACGTGGTCACCGGTGTCGGCAGCGTGGCCGGCGCCGCCCTCTCGCGCCACCCGGGGGTCCGGAAGATCTCGTTCACGGGCTCCACCGAGACCGGCCGGACCATCCTGCGTGATTCCGCGGACACGTTCCGGCGCACCGCACTCGAGTTGGGCGGCAAAGCACCGCAGATCGTCTTCGAGGACGCCGATCTCGATGCCGCGATCCAGGGTTGCGCGATGGGCATGTTCTTCAACCAGGGCGAGGTCTGCGCGGCGGGGACCCGTGTTCTCGCTCACCGCAAGGTCTACGACGCGATCCTGGAGGGCCTCACCGGTGCCGCACAGGCACAGGTTCTCGGCGACCCGTTCGACCCGTCGACGACGATGGGGCCGCTGGTCAACGCCCGCCAGCGGGACCGGGTCCTCGGGTTCCTGCAGACCGGCGCGGACGAGGGTGCCGAGGTCATCAGCGGCGGCGCGGCACCGGACTCCGCCGGGTTCTACGTGACACCCACCGTTCTCGCCGGACGCAACGACATGACCGTCGCCCGCGAGGAGATCTTCGGACCCGTCGGCCTGGTCATCCCGTTCGACACCGACGACGAGGCGCTGGCATTGGCCAACGACAACCAGTACGGACTGTCGGCGACCCTCTGGACCACGGACCTCACCCGCGCCCACACCGCCGCCGCGCGCATCGATGCGGGGGCCATCGGCATCAACGGATGGTCACCGCTGGCACCGCAGCTCCCGTGGGGTGGGGTCAAGGCGAGCGGTATCGGTCGCGAGCTCGGGTACGAGGGCATCCTCGCCTACACCGAGTCCAAGACCGTCACCGTCGTGCTCTGACATCCCATCCTCCCCACACCGTTCTCAGGAGCAGCCATGTCCTCTCATTTCCTACCCGGCGCCGACGAATCCGCGCCGGACGCAGCAGGTTCCGGGCGATCACCACGCCCATCGGTCCTCGTCATCGGCGCCGGCTTCGCCGGTCTCACCGCGGCCCGTGAACTCGAGGCCGCAGGCATCGAGGTCCGGGTCGTCGAGGCACGCGAGCGCATCGGCGGCCGTGCCTGGACCGACGAACGCCTGGGCGGCCATGCCCTGGAGATGGGCGCGACGTGGGTGCACTGGATGCAACCGTTCGTCTGGACCGAGATCACCCGCTACGCGCAGACGATCTACCCCAGCCCCGACATCGAGTCGGCGTACTGGGTGAGCGACGGCGTCGTGCACTCCGGCACCGAACACGACCTCGACACCAAGCTCTCCCGGCTGCAGGAGACCATCGTCGACGGCTCGCGCGAGTTCTTCCCGTACCCGCACGACCCGCTCGCCATCCTCCGCGACCCCGAAACGGATCCCGAACTGCGGGAACGATTCCTGGCCGCCGACAAGGGCAGCGTCCTCGACTGCCTGCGCAACGGTGACTTCACCCGCGAGGAGATCGATCTCGCCGACTCGTACTGGTCGGCCGGTTATCAGGGCCCGACGGCCACGGCGTCCCCGCTGATGGCCAAACACTGGGCCTCGCTGAGTGATCACCGCAGCTCTCTCATGGACGAGCAGACCCTGCGGTTCAAGCTCACCAACGGGATGCGGGGCCTCTACGACGCGATCGCCGGCGACCTGCGTGGCGAGATCACGCTGGGCACACCGGTTCGTTCGGTGGCCCACGATTCCCACGGCGCCCGGGTGACACTGGCGACCGGTGAAGTCGTCGCGGCCGACGCGGTGATCGTCACCGCACCGATCGGGGCGCTGCGCACCATCGAGTTCAGTCCCGCGTTGTCGGCCGAACAGACCGAACTCATCGCCTCCGGGACCAATTCGGTGGGTTTCAAGATCTGGATCAAGGTCGCCGGCCGCCACTCCGTCATCGCCGGAGCCCCCGGCCGGCATCCGATTTCGTTGCTGCGCAGCGAGTACTTCCTCGACGACGAGGACGCCACGATCCTGGTCGGCTTCGGTTCCGATCACACGGCCATCGACCTCGACGACGTCGCCTCGGCACAGAAGGCCGTCGATGTGTGGCGCACCGATCTGACGGTGCTCGAGTGCGGCGGTCACGACTGGGTGGCCGACCCCTGGTCCGGCCAGACCTGGGCGACACTCAAGTCGGGTCAGTTCTTCAACGGCTGGAGTCTGTTCCACGACTCCACCACCCGCCTGCACTTCGCGGGGGCCGACTTCGCGAAGGGCTGGAACGGCGTCGTGGTCGACGGTGCCATCGAATCCGGCATCACCACCGCACGAAAGGTGATGGCCGAACTGAGGTGAGCGTGCGGTCGACGGGTCCGCAGGCCGCTGCCGGCTGTTAGCCTGCGACCATGCCGGAGCCGCCGTTCAGTCCCACCGTCACGCTGCTCACCGTGGGTCGCGTCTGGGAGGCCGAGCTGGCGGCGGCGCTCAAACCGCTCGGCCTGACCCCGCGCAAATACGGTCTCCTGGGCCACATCCGGGGCACGCCCGGCATCTCGTTCAGCGAACTGGCCCGCCGCTCGCGGATCACCGTGCAGAGCGCCCACACCGCGGTGTCCGGCTTTGTAGACGCCGGACTCGTCGACGACCGGACCGCGCACGCCGGCGCTGCGTCGACGCTGGGGATCACCGCGGCCGGCACGGATCTTCTCGCCCGGGCGGCGCAGCAGGTCACCCGTCTCGACGCCGAGTTCGCCGAGCGCCACCCCGGGCTCACCGCGGCCCTTGCCGAGCACTTCGAGGCCGTGGCGAGATCCTGATCCGCGACCTTCAGCTAAACTGAAGGTTGTGCGAGTTCGCCACTATCTCCGCCGTCCGCCGACCGTGCCCGCGGCCGAAGCGCTTCGCCTGGTCGCCGAAGGCGCCGTCGTCGTCGATGTGCGACGCGAGTTCGAATGGAATCGCGTCCACATCCCGGGCGCGGTGCACATGCCACTCGAGGCCCTGCCGGAGCGCTGCGCCGAACTCCCCGACGACCGGCTCCTCATCGCCTTCTGCACCGGCGGCATCAGATCCGCCGGTGCAGCGAACCTCCTCGTGGAGAACGGATTCGAGGCCGTCAACATGAGTGGCGGCCTCATCGGCTGGCGAGCGGCCGGCGGCGACCTCACCGAGTGAGATCGCCACCGTCGACGGCTCAGGCGTTCGCGTTGGCGAACGACTCCAGACTGCTCGTCGCGTCGATGTACTCGGTGACCCACCGTTCGATCACCGCGGAGGTCTTCTCGACCTTGCGGAACTGCCCGACGACCTGCCCGACGGGGTTGAAGGCGACGTCGATGCTCTCGTCGGGGTGCTTGTGGGTCGCCGCGACCGCCATGCCGGAGACCATGTACTGCAACGGCATTCCCAACGGATCGGGATTGTTCGGGTCCTCCCAGGCCTCGGTCCAGTCGTTGCGCAGCATCCGGCACGGCTTGCCGGTGAACGACCGGCTGCGCACCGTGTCGCGACTGGAGGCGTCGATGTAGGTCTGCTGCTGGACCGGGGTGTTCTCCGCCTCTTCGACCATCAGCCACTGCGAACCGCTCCACGCGCCCTGCGCACCGAGCGCGAGGGCCGCCGCGATCTGCTCACCGCTGCCGATGCCCCCGGCAGCCAGAACCGGCACCGGCGCAACCTCTTTGACCACCTGCGGCCAGAGCACGATGGAACCCACCTCGCCGCAGTGACCGCCGCCTTCGCCGCCCTGGGCGATGATGATGTCGACGCCTGCGTCGGCGTGCTTGCGCGCCTGCTTCGGCGATCCGCAGAGCGCGGCCACCTTGCGGCCCGCGGCCTGGATCTTCTCGATCATGTCGGCGGGCGGCGTCCCGAGCGCGTTCGCGATCAGGGTGACCTTGGGATGCTGCAGCGCGATCTCGACCTGCGGGGTGGCCGTCGCCTCGGTCCAGCCCAGGAGCTGCAGGGAGTTGTCGCTGTCCTCGTTGAGCGGCACACCGTGGTCACGCAGGAGCTTGCGTCCGAAGTCGAGGGTCTCCGCCGGGACCATCGACTGCAGCATCTTGGTGAGCTCGTCACCCGACATGTTCGAGTCCATGCCCTCGTACTTGTTCGGGATGACGATGTCGACGCCGTAGGGGCGGTCGCCGATGTGCTCGTCGATCCAGTTCAGCTCGATCTCGAGCTCCTCCGGGGTGAACCCGACCGCGCCGAGCACCCCGAATCCGCCCGCCTTGCTCACCGCGACCACCACGTCGCGGCAGTGGGTGAACGCGAAGATCGGGAACTCGATACCGAGCTCATCACAGATCGGGGTGTGCATGCAGGACTCCTCGCCGGTCAGAATTAGAACGTGTTCTACTCTGAATACCAGGCCAGGGGGTCACGGACAAGCGTTCGACCGGAACCCGGGCCGCATCAACCCCCGGCGCCGGGAGCGAAGCGAGCGGGCCGAATGAACCCGGCGCCGGGAGCGAAGCGAGCGGGCCGAATGAACCCGGCGCCGGGAGCGAAGCGAGCGGGCCGAATCGATCCCGTCACTGCCCGTACGGTTGCCGCGCCGTCTCCGGGTCGCCGTAGGTGATCGCGCGCTCTCGCCGACTGTCGGTGAGCAGCGTTGCGCCCCAGGTCATCACGGTGCCCATCCGATTGCGCACACCCGCCAGGAACGCGATGTGGATGACACCCCACGCGACCCAGCCCAGGAAGCCCGACAGTTGCAGGGGTCCCGACTGCACGATCGCGTGCCGGCGCGCGATGTAGGCCGCCGTGCCGAGGTCGCGGTACTTGAACGGGGACCGGTCCGTTTGCCCCGCAACGGTTTCGGCGATCACCGCGCCGACGTGCCGACCGCCCTGCATGGCCACCTCGGCGACCCCCGGGAGGTCGCGGTAAGCGCTCATGTCACCGCACACGAAGACGTCGGGGTGACCCGGGACCGACAGGTCGGCTTCCACCGGTATCCGGCCGCCGCGGTCCTGGTCGGCTCCCAGCGCCCGGGCGAGCGTGGTGGCGAACGGGACGGCCTCGACACCGGTCGTCCACAGCGTCGTCCGCGCGGGGTACGTCTGCTTGTCGCCGTCGGCCTTGCGGGTCGTCTCGACGTGGTCCTCCCCCACACCGGTCACGTGTACGCCGAGGTGGGTCTCGACCCCGAGTTCGTCGAGTGTGCGCTGGGCCCTGGCCGACAGCTTGGTGGAGAACGACGGCAACACCCGATCACCGCCGTGCAGGAGCAGCACCCGCGCCTGCGCCGGATCGATCGCATCGAACTCGCGCTCGAGCGCGAGCGTCGCGACCTCCCGGATCTGCCCCGCGAGCTCGACTCCGGTCGGCCCGCCGCCGGCCACCGCGAAGGTGAGCCAGGATCGCTGCTCCTCCGGGTCGGTGACCGTCTCGGCCATCTCGAACGCGGCCATGATCTTGCGCCGGATGGACAGCGCGTCGTCGAGGGTTTTCATTCCCGGTGCGTGGGCGGCGAAGTCCTCGTTGCCGCGGTAGGCGGTGCGCATCCCGGCCGCGACCACCAGATGGTCGTACGACAGGCGAAAGGACGATCCGTCGATGCGATCGACCGTCAGCTCGCGGGCGTCGACGTCGATGTCCGATGCCTCGCCGAGCACCACGTCGAGGTTCTTGTGCCTGCGTGTCAGATGACGGACCGGGCTGGAGATCGCGCCTTCCGACAGCAGCCCGGTGGCGCACTGATACAGCAGCGGTTGGAACAAGTGACTGGTTCCGCGGTCGACGACGGTGACGTCGACCGGCTCGTTCTTGAGCCGGCGGACACAGTGCATGCCCGCGAATCCGGCGCCGATGACGACAACTCTGGGTCTTGGGGTGGCCACCCGGCCGATTGTTCCAGACATTCCCGCGCCTGCGGCGGGTGTTTACCGCCCGGGACGTCGGGTACGCCCCGCGATGTGGAAGCCAGAATCTCGCTGTCCGTGAACGGTGCCCTCCGCGACGTCGTCGTGGACACGCGCACGACCCTGCTCGACGGCCTCCGCGACCGCCTGGGCATCTTCTCCCCCAAGAAGGGATGCGACCACGGGCAGTGCGGCTCGTGCACTGTGCTGGTCGACGGTCGCCGGATCGTCAGCTGCCTGTCGTTCGCGGTGGCCTATGAGGGCACCGAGATCGTGACCGCCGAGGGGCTCGGTGACGGCGACGACCTGCACGAGATGCAGGAGGCGTTCATCGACGAGGACGCCTTCCAGTGCGGCTACTGCACCCCCGGCCAGCTGTGCTCGGCGGTCGGCATGCTCGACGAGGCGAAACAGGGCCACCCGAGCCACGTCACCGAGGACCTCGACCCCGCGGCCACCGATGACGCGAACGGTCTGGCCGACGACGAGATCCGGGAACGGATGAGCGGCAACCTCTGCCGCTGCGCGGCCTACCCCAACATTCTCGCCGCGATCCGACAGGTGGCCGATCGATGATCCCGTTCACCTACGACCGCGCGACCGATGTGGCCGGCGCTGTCGCATTCCTGCGCGACCACGACGGTGCGAAGCTGATCGCCGGCGGCACCAACCTCGTCGACCACATGAAGCTCGGTGTTGCCGATCCGCCTGCCCTGCTCGACATCTCGCGCCTCCCGCTCGACGGCATCACCGAACGGCCGGACGGTTCGCTGCGTCTGGGCGGCACCGCGCGCAACGCCGACACCGCCGCCCACCCCCTGGTCCGACGCCGCTACCCGGTGCTGGCGCGCGCGCTCCTCTCGGGGGCGTCACCACAGTTGCGCAACCTCGCGACCAACGCGGGCAACCTGCTGCAACGCACGCGGTGCGTGTACTTCCAGGACGTCACGACGCCGTGCAACAAGCGGACGCCGGGCTCGGGTTGCTCGGCCATCGGAGGCTACACCCGGTACCACGCCATCCTGGGCGCGTCCGACGCCTGCGTGGCCACCCACCCGTCGGACATGGCCGTCGCCCTGACCGCACTCGACGCCCGCGTGGTGGTGCAGGGTCCCGACGGCGAGCGCGTCGTGGACATCCTCGATCTGTACCGGCTTCCGGGGGAGCATCCGGAGCGGGACACGGTCCTCGAACCGCACGACGTCATCGTGGCCATCGACGTGCCGCCACCGCCGCCCGACTCGGCGTCGACCTATCGCAAGGTCCGTGACCGCGCCTCCTACGCCTTCGCGCTCGTGTCCGTCGCCGCCGAGCTGCGCATGGACGGTGACGTGATCGGTGAGGCACGCATCGCACTCGGCGGTGTCGCCCACAAGCCCTGGCGCGCCGAACGCGCCGAATCCGTGGTGCGCGGACAGCGTCCGTCGACCGAACTCTTCGCCGCGGCAGCCGATGCCGAACTCGGCGACGCGCGCGGTCTGGACGGAAACGAATTCAAGGTGCCGCTCGCACGACGCACCCTGGTCGCCACCCTGCGGGAACTGAGCACCCGATGACCGCCATCGGCACCTCACACGCCCGGATCGACGGCGCCGACAAGGTCCGCGGCACAGCGCCGTACGCGTACGAACATCTCACCGACGCGGTGTACCTGTGGCCGATCACCGCCGCCGTCGCGCGTGGCCGCGTGACCGGATTCGACACCGCCGCAGCCGAGTCGACGTCCGGCGTCCTCCTGATCCTCACCCATGAGAACGCACCCCGGCTGGCAGACACCTCGAACGGTGACCTGACGATCCTGCAGTCACCGGAGATCGCCTACCGCGGCCAGCTCATCGGCGCCGTCGTCGCGGAGAGTCCCGAGACTGCCCGGGAGGCCGCGGCGGCCGTGATCGTGACCTACGACGACGACGATCACGACACCGAGTTCCGCGTGGACCACCCCGACAGCTACCGGCCCGAGCAGGTCAACGGCGGGTTCGAGCCGACCTCGCTGGACGGGGACCCGGATCGTGTTCTCGACGAGGCTACCGGGGGACGTGGCGAGTCCGGCGTCGTCACGATCGACGAGTGGTACTCGACGCCGGAAGAGCACAACAACCCGATGGAGCCCCACACCGTCGTGGCGACGTGGCAGCCCGCCGAGTCGACGCTGACGCTGTACGACTCGACCCAGTCGACGCAGGGCGTGGTGTCCGCGCTGGCTCCGGTGCTCGGACTCGAACCCGATCAGATGAGAGTCGTCGCGCCGCACGTGGGCGGCGGATTCGGCTCCAAGGGGTCCCCGCATTCCCACGACGTGCTGGCCGCATTCGCAGCGATGAGCCTGCCCGGGCGAGCGGTGAAATTCGCCGTGACCCGGCAGCACATGTTCGCCTATGTCGGACACCGCGCGCCCACACGATCGCGGCTGCGACTCGCCGCCGACCGCGACGGCCACCTCACCGCCCTGGTTCACGAAGCACACACGCACAGCGCGCACGTCAAGGAATTCGCCGAGCAGGCCGCGGTCACCTCCCGGTCGATGTATGCCGTCGAGAACCGCCGGACCGACCACCACGTCGTCCCGCTCGACGTTCCGGTCCCCTTCTGGATGCGCGCGCCCGGCGAGGCGCCGGGGATGTTCGCCGGCGAG
Source organism: Gordonia terrae (assembly GCF_001698225.1). NCBI lineage: Bacteria > Bacillati > Actinomycetota > Actinomycetes > Mycobacteriales > Gordoniaceae > Gordonia > Gordonia terrae. Next base: position 2,075,468 of record NZ_CP016594.1, on the reverse strand, counting down.
GTGGCGATGGACGAACTCGCACACGCGATCGGGATCGACCCCATCGAGCTGCGCGTGCGCAACGAACCGCCCGAGGACCCCGAGACGGGCAACCCGTGGTCGTCGAGGCGGCTCCTGGACTGTCTCCGCGAGGGCGCCGACCGATTCGGCTGGGACCGGCGTTCCACCGAACCCGGGTCCCGACGCGACGGCCGGCACCTCATCGGACTGGGTGTCGCATCATCGACCTATCCCCACATGGTGCAGCCCGGGAACGAGGCGTCGATAACCCACCGGTCCGGCCGCTACTCCGTGCGGATCGCCGCCACCGACATCGGCACCGGCGCGTGGACGACGCTGCTGCTCATCGCCGCCGACGCGCTCGGGGTGCCCACCGACGTCGTCGACATCGAGATCGGCGACAGCGCTCTCCCGAGCGCGACCGTCGCCGGCGGCTCGTCGGGCACCTCGTCCTGGGGATCGGCGATCGTCACCGCCGCGCATCAGTTCCGCGCGCGATTCGGCGACGATCCGCCCGAGGGCGCCGAGCTCAGCGCGGAGGCAGCCGACAACCCCGATCTCGAGAAGTTCACGGTGGCCTCGTTCGGAGCGCACTTCGTCGAGGTCCGCGTCGACGTGGACACCGGCGAGATCCGGATCCCGCGCATGCTCGGGGTGTTCTCCATCGGGCGTGCCATCAATCCCCGCACCGTCCGCTCGCAGCTCATCGGCGGGATGACCTTCGGCATCTCGATGGCGCTGCACGAGGAGAGCGTTCGCGATCACCGCTTCGGGCACGTGGTCACCCAGGACCTCGCCGAGTACCACATCCCGGTGCACGCCGACATCGCCGACGTCGACGCGATCTGTCTCGACGACCGCGACGAGCACGCCACCCCGATGGGTTCACGCGGTGCGGGCGAGATCGGCATCGTGGGCAGCGCCGCGGCCGTGGTCAACGCGATCCACAACGCCACCGGGGTGCGGGTCCGCGATCTCCCGGTGCACTGCGACGACCTGCTCGACGGGTTGCCCGACCAGTAGTCCGTGCGGGATCAGGCTGCGCCGGGGTAGCTCGACCATCCCGGCGACGGCGACAGCGACGGCCACGGTTCGGTGGCGGCCGCCGGCAGCCAGTGCGGCATCCCCGCCGGAGTCAGTGCCGCGCAGGACTTCTGATCCGCTGTCGGGGTCGGATACAGCGCCGCGAAGTCGTAGCGGGAGGTGAACCACCCGCCGAACACATCGGCGCCCGGGGTCCGTTCACCACCGCGTGTCGCGGCCGCGGGATCGTCCCCGACCCGCCGGATGTCGATCTCGACCGGCCGCGGGGTGTCGAAGCCGACGGTCCACCCACCGTCGTGCTGCACGGATCGGTATCCGTGGCGGCACAGCACGATTCGCACCCATCCGTTGTCATCGACCCGGCGCAGCGCGCTGTAGAAGGCGGTGCCGACCTCGCGACCCGTCGACGAATCGGTGGGATAGGCCGTGACCATCTGATCGATGTTCGACGGGGCGGCCTCGACGAACCCGGGATAACCCCACCGCACGGACCGGCCGGCATTCGCGAGTTCGAAGGACTCGGTGAAGGCTCGGACGAAGGTGCCTTCGGCTGATTGCGGGTCGAGGACGCCGGTGGCGGCCCAGCGGAAGGTGGTGTCGACACCGGGCGGCAGATGCGCGTCCTCGACGGGCCGGGGCGCCGGGCCGGCGACGTCGGGACCGGCCGCGCACGCCGCGAGCCCCGTTCCCAGGACCAGCGCGGCGATGATCGCGGTGAGGCGTCGACGACGATCGTGCGCCACGGCGATCACCCGCTTCGAGAGAGTGCGGTCCGTTACCCGGCTATGTCTGCACCCTAGACATGGACGCATGTCCCACGCGGGATCCCCGTGCACCGGAACGGCGACGAGAAGGTCTCGAAATGGGCACGCTCACCGCAGGTCAGCGTCTCTCGTCGATGTCCTCGCCCGTCGACAGATCCCCACATTCGACGGGTGTGACCGCCCGGGAGCGGAGGTAGACCTGCGCCCCGACGTCACCACCGATGTCGCGCAACGCGGGCCCGAAATGGTCGGCACCGATGTACACCGGGTGTCCCGGCCGGCCCTCGAAGACCGCTCGCGCCAACGCGGCTCGATCAGCCCCGACCGCATGGAGCAGCCGGGCGGTGATCTCCGGGCCGCTGTCCGGGGTGTCGACCACGTGCACCACCAGTCCCGCCGCATCCGGTCGTGCCATCGCCCACCGCAGGGCCGCCGCCACCGAGGCGCCGACACCGTCGGCCCAGTCCTCGACGACCAGCGCACCGGCGCCCGGGGGCGGTTCGACGACCGCCGCTCCCATGGCGACCGCCACCTCCGCGCATCCGCCGTCGCGCAGCGTCGCGACCGCGTGTCCGAGCCACCGACCGTCGTCCGCCAGGATCTTCGGCATCCCGTACCGGGTGCCCGCGCCGGCGGCGAGCACCACACCGAGCACCCGACCCGGCGATCGCTGAGCTCGTCGGGGCGCGGCGGCGTCGGTCATCGCTCCATCTTCCACGCGACGGCCACGCGCGCTCCTCCTAGGCTGGGCAGCATGATTCTCGACGAGATGGACGATGCCGAGGTCCGGGCGGCGTTGCGGTCGTGCTGCGCCTCGACGGCCTGGATCGAGCGCATGATGCGCGCGCGGCCGTTTCACGATGTACCCGCACTGCTCGACTCCGCCGACCGCACGTTGGCGGAGCTCTCCGAAGACGACGTCGACGAGGCGCTCGCGGGGCACCCCCGGATCGGGGACCGGCCGGACAACGCCTCGTCAGCGCGAGAGCAGGCCGGCGTCGCGAGTTCGGCGGCGTCGGTGCTCGCCGACCTGAGGAAGGGCAACGCGGCCTACGAGGAGCGGTTCGGGCACGTGTACCTGGTCTTCGCGAACGGTCGTCCCGCCGACGAGCTGCTCGCCCTCCTCCACCAGCGGATGACCAACGACGCCGCCACCGAACGGCGTGTCCTGCGCGAGGAGTTGGCGAAGATCAATCGCGCCCGCCTGCTCCGTATGCTGTCGACCGAGCGCACCGCCGACGAAGGGATCCCGAGATGACCGGTCTGTCCACACATGTCCTCGACGCGGTGTCCGGGGCACCAGCGGTCGGCATCGAGGTGTCGCTCCAGGACGCGTCGGGAACCCAATTGTCCACGGGTACGACCGATTCGGACGGTCGCATCACGACGGTGAACACCGAACCCCTCGTCCCGGGGATCTACCACCTCGTCTTCGACACCGGCAACTGGTTCGCCGACAACGACATCAAGGGTTTCTATCCCGAGATCGACATCTGTTTCGAGATCGACGACCCCGGGCGCCACCATCACGTGCCGATCCTGTTGAGCCCCTTCGCCTATTCGACCTATCGGGGAAGCTGACCGGCGGCGGGGCACCCGCCCCGCCGCCGCAGCCTCAGCGGATCTCGATCAGCAGATCCCCCGGCGCGACCTGGGTGACCTGCCCGATCGCCAGGCGGGTGACCTTGCCCGCGACCGGTGCGGTGATCGCCGCCTCCATCTTCATCGCCTCGATGGTGCCGATCGTCGCACCGACCGCCACCTCGTCGCCGACGTCCACCGACAGCGACACCACACCGGCGAACGGTGCACCCACGTGGTGCGGATCGGACCGGTCCGCCTTCTCCGCCGACGCAACCGCCGAGTCGATGGCGTGGTCGCGTACCGCGATCGGGCGCAACTGGCCGTTCAGGACGCACATGACGGTCCGCATGCCCTGCTCGTCCGGCTCACTGATCGCTTCGAGTCCGATGAGCAGTTCGACGCCGGGTTCGAGTTCGACGCGGTGTTCCTCGCCGTAACGCAGGCCGTAGAAGAACTGGTTGGCCGACAGCGTCGAGGTGTTGCCGTATGCCTCGTAGTGCTCCTCGAATTCGCGTGCGGGGCCGGGGAACAGCAAGTGGTTGAGCCGGACCTGACGGTCGCGTCCCGGCTTGTCGAGGATGGCCTCGTCGTCCGCGGAGAGTTCGGTGACCTCGGGCGCCGGCGCCCGGCCCTGCAGCGCCAGGGTGCGCAGCGGCTCGGGCCAGCCACCGGGCGGATCACCCAGTTCGCCGCGCAGGAAGCCGATGACCGAATCCGGGATGTCGTACGACGCCGGGTCGGCCGCGAAGTCCGAGGCGGTGATACCGCGACCGACCAGGGCGAGCGCGAGATCGCCGACGACCTTCGACGACGGGGTCACCTTGACCAGCCGGCCCAGCATCGAATCGGCTGCGGCATAGGCCTGCTCGACCGCCTCGAAGCGGTTGCCCAGGCCGAGTGAGATGGCCTGCTGGCGCAGGTTCGACAGCTGCCCGCCGGGGATCTCGTGCGAGTAGACGCGGCCGGTCGGCGCCGGGAGGCCGGACTCGAACGGCGAGTACACCTTTCGCAGTGCCTCCCAGTACGGCTCGAGATCGCACACCCGCGCGAGGTCGAGACCGCTGTCCCGCTCGGTGTGGGCGGTCGCGGCGACGATCGCCGACAGCGGCGGCTGGCTCGTGGTCCCGGCCAGCGCGGCGCTGGCGCCGTCGACCGCGTCGGCACCGGCCTGCCACGCGGCCATGTAGGTCGCGAGCTGCCCGCCCGGGGTGTCGTGGGTGTGCACATGGATGGGCAGATCGAACTCCCGCCGCAGCGCGGAGACCAGCGTGGTCGCCGCGGGCGCACGCAGCAGACCCGCCATGTCCTTGATCGCGAGGACGTGGGCGCCCGCGTCCACGATCTGTTCGGCCAGCCGCAGGTAGTAATCGAGGGTGTAGAGATCCTCGGCCGGATCCGAGAGGTCACCGGTATAGCTCATCGCCACCTCGGCCACCGCCGTACCGGTCTCGCGCACCGCGTCGATCGCGGGTCGCATCGCGTCGATGTTGTTCAGCGCGTCGAAGATACGGAAGATGTCGATGCCCACGTCGGTCGCCTCGGACACGAACGCGGTCGTCACCTTCGTCGGGTACGGCGTGTACCCCACCGTATTGGCACCGCGCAGCAGCATCTGCAGACAGATGTTGGGGATGGCTTCGCGCAACTGCGCGAGACGATCCCAGGGATCTTCCTTCAGGAAGCGAAGCGCCACATCGTAGGTCGCGCCACCCCAGCACTCGACCGATAGCAGCTCGGGGGTCAGCGCCGCCACGTACGGCGCCACGTTGAGCAGTCCGTTGGTGCGGACACGCGTCGCCAGCAACGACTGGTGCGCGTCGCGGAACGTCGTGTCGGTGATGCCCAGGCGAGGGTTCTCACGCAGGTCGCGAGCGAACCCTTCCGGTCCGAGTTCCAGCAACCGCTGCCGCGAGCCGTTCGCCGGCGAGGCCAGCACCGAACGCTCGACGGTGGGCAGCTTGTCGCGTGGATACACCGTGGTGGGCCGCTCGCCGTGCGGCTTGTTCACCGTGACATCGGCGAGGTACGAGAGGATCTTGGTACCGCGGTCGGCCGACGAGCGCGACGTCAGCAGCTCGGGACGCTCGTCGATGAACGAGGTGGTGACGCGTCCCGCGCGGAAGTCCGGGTCGTCGAGGACCGCCTGCAGGAACGGGATGTTCGTCGCGACGCCGCGGATGCGGAACTCGGCGACCGCGCGCCGCGCCCGACGCATCGCGGTCGGGAAATCCCTACCGCGACAGGTGAGTTTGACCAGCATCGAGTCGAAGTGACCACTGACCTCGGCACCCAGGGTGGCGCCGCCGTCCAGCCGCACCCCCGCTCCGCCCGGGCTGCGGTACGCGGTGATGCGCCCGACGTCGGGCCGGAACCCGTTCGCCGGGTCCTCGGTGGTGATGCGGCACTGCAGGGCGGCTCCGCGGATGCGGATCACGTCCTGACTCAGGCCGAGGTCCGCGAGCGACTCGCCCGCGGCGATCCGCAGCTGCGAACTCACGAGGTCGACGTCGGTGATCTCCTCGGTGACGGTGTGTTCGACCTGGATGCGCGGGTTCATCTCGATGAACACGTGGCGACCCTGCTCGTCGAGGAGGAACTCGACGGTGCCCGCACAGGAGTAACCGATGTGGCGCGCGAAGGCGACGGCATCGGCGCAGATCCTCTCGCGCAACTCGTCGGAGAGATTCGGGGCGGGAGCCAGCTCGATCACCTTCTGGTGCCGGCGCTGGAGGCTGCAGTCGCGCTCGTAGAGATGGATGACGTTGCCGTGGGTGTCGGCGAGGATCTGGACCTCGATGTGGCGCGGGTTGACCACCGCCTGCTCGAGGAACACCGTCGCATCGCCGAACGCGGCCTCGGCCTCGCGCGATGCGGCGGCGATGGCCTCGGCGAGATCGGCACGCTCGTCGACACGGCGCATCCCGCGCCCGCCGCCACCCGCAACCGCCTTCACGAACACCGGGAACTGCATGTCCTGCGCCGCGGCGAGCAGTTCGTCGAGATCCGACGACGGCTCCGAGCTCGCGAGAACGGGGATGCCCGCCGCCTTCGCCGCGGCCACCGCGGTCGCCTTGTTGCCGGTCATCTCCAGGATGTCGGCACTCGGGCCCACGAAGGTGATGCCCGCCTCCGCGCACGCCGCGGCCAGACCCTGGTTCTCCGACAGGAATCCGTAACCGGGGTAGATCGCGTCGGCACCACAGCGAACCGCTGCGCTGACGACCTCGTCGACCGACAGGTAGGCCCGCACCGGATGTCCCGGCACCCCGATCTGATAGGACTCGTCGGCCTTCAACCGGTGCACGGAGTTGCGATCCTCGTACGGGAAGATCGCGACCGTGCGCGCCCCCAGTTCGTAGGCGGCGCGGAATGCGCGGATGGCGATCTCGCCGCGGTTGGCGACCAGAACCTTGTCGAACATCGTGGTGTTCTCTTTCTCTCACGCCTGCGCCGGTCCGGCGCGTGCTCAGCGACTCGCACAATCGCGGTGGAGATCGCGCGAACAAACCCCCCGACGGACACGGTTCGACGCAGGTGCCCCCGACGACGCCGACCCGTTTTCCACGGGCAGTTCACGTCGTGATCCTACTCACCGAGACCGGCCGACCGGCCACCCCCTCACACTGTCTTCGACGCCTTCGGAAAGGGCGCGCGCCACCGCATTCCGGATCGTCCGAAACGTTCCGACGCAGGGGTGCGGCGACCCCGTCACCGGGGGCGAAAACAATTGCCGCGCAATGTACGTGGCACTCATTGCGACAGTGTTGAGAAATACTCTCCAGTGCCGATCGGCAATGAGAGATCCGGTGCCGCGGTAATTCGGGAATGCCGATCGAGCGCTCCGTCGGAATGCCGATCGATCGTTCCGTCCCGAGCATGCTTTGGCCGCGACCGGCGGTCGGGATTAGCGTCGTTCCGACCACTCGACAGGAAGGCGCGCTCGTGGGCTTCACCCGTTACGTCGCATTGGGCGATTCGTTCACCGAAGGCGTCGGCGATCCGGATCCGACCCGACCCAACGGTGTGCGGGGATGGGCCGACCGCGTCGCCGAACGGCTCGCCGCATCAGCAGACGGCGGGGAGTTCACGTATGCCAACCTCGCCATCCGCGGCCGGCTGCTCGACCAGGTGATCGCCGAACAGGTGGGCCCGGCCATCGAACTCGACCCCGACCTCGTCACCATCTACGCCGGCGGAAACGACCTCATGCGTCCGTCCCTCGACGTCGACGCGATGATCGCGCGCTACGACCGAGCACTCGGCGACCTCGCCGCGACCGGCGCCACCGTCGTCGTCTTCACCGCCTACGACACCGGATGGGCTCCGGTCTTCCGGATGCTTCGCGGGCGCGTCGCGATCTACAACGAACTCGTCCGCGCCGTGGCCGAGCATCATGGCGCACTGATCTGCGATTTCTGGCGGATGCCGGGGTATGACGACTACCGCATGTGGGACTCCGACCGCCTGCACATGTCGCCGCTCGGACACGCACACATGTCCGGCCGGGTCCTCGACCTGCTCGGGGTCGACCACGATCTCACGCCGGCGACCCTCGCCGCCGCCGCGGTCGCGACCCGGCGGGAGCAACGACGCCAGAATGCGGAATGGGCGCGGACGTTCCTCGGGCCATGGGTGATGCGCCGTATCCGCGGCGTCTCGTCGGGTGACGGACTCACCCCGCGATGGCCGCACCCCGTCGGCGCCGCCGAGCTCGGGTAGTCCGCTCGCCTGGCCGGTCCGGCCCGCTCCGGCGGACGCGAACGTTTGCGTCGGTGACCCGCGCGATATCCTGATCGTTCGGAGGTGTGAACAATCGATGATCGGAACCAGCGGGATGACGGCGTGACCAGCCGTACCGACGCCGACGGAACGACGGACAGTACCCCGGATCTCCCGCCCCCCGATCACGCCGCCGAGAAACCCCACCCCCGACTGGCGGTGGCGGTGCTCTGCCTCGCCGGGATCGTCGTGGCGCTGATGCAGACCATCATCGTCCCGCTGATCCCCCAACTCCCCGCGCTGTTGCACGCCGACGCCTCCGACACCACGTGGGCGATCACCATCACCCTGCTGCTCGGGGCGGTCGCGACACCGATCGGCGGGCGGATCGGCGACATGTACGGCAAACGCCTCGCCATCCTGGTCAGTCTCGGGTTCGTCGCCGTCGGATCCGTCGCGTGCGCCGTCGCGACATCCCTCCCGCTGTTCATCATCGGCCGCGGGCTGCAGGGTCTCGGCTTCGGCATCGTCGCGCTCGGGATCAGCGTGATGCGCGACATCGTCCCGCCCCGCCACCTCGGCTCGTCGGTGGGAACCATGAGCGCCTCGCTCGGTATTGGCGGTGCACTCGGCCTGCCGGTCGCCGCCCTCATCGCCCAACACGTGAGCTGGCACGCCCTGTTCTGGTCGTGTGCGGGCGCCGCCACCCTGGCCGGTGTCGGTGTGGCCCTCACGGTGCGCTCGACCGCCAAGCCCTCGGGTGGCCGGTTCGACGCCCTCGGCGCGCTCGGCCTGACCGTGCTGCTCGTCTGTTTGCTGCTGCCGCTGTCGAAGGGCGCCGAGTGGGGCTGGTCCCACCCACTCACGCTCGGCCTGTTCGCCGGCTTCGTGGTGTCCACGAGCGTGTGGGTTTTCGTCGAGCTCCGTCGTGCCAGTCCGCTGATCGATCTCCGCATCCTGGCCAAGCGCCCCCTGCTGCTGACGAATCTGGCCTCGATCGCCACCGGGTTCGCCTTCTACGCCATGCAACTCATCCCGATCCAGCTGCTGATGGCCCCGACGAACAGCCCTGACGGCTTCGGGTACGACATGGTCCACGCGAGTCTGATCCTCGCGCCCAGCGGACTGGTCATGTTCGTGTTCTCGCACATCAGCGGCCGCATCAACGCCGTCTTCGGCGCGCGGATCTCGCTCGCCCTGGGCGCGGTCATCATCGGCATCGGCTATGTGATCTTCATCGTCGGGATCGCCGGCCCATGGGATCTGACGTGGATTCACATGCTCGTGATCGCCTGCTGCATCGGCGCGGGCCTCGGCATCGCCTACTCCGCGATGCCGGCCCTGATCATGCAATCGGTCAGTGTGGAGCAGACCGGTGAGTCCAATGGTGTCAACGCACTCATGCGGATCGTCGGGACCTCGACCGCCGCCGCGGCGGTCGGCATGCTGCTCACCTGGTCGATGATCTCGGTTCCCGTCGCCGACGGGACCTCGATCGGGGTCCCGACCGCGGAGGGGTATCTGTGGGCCTCCGGCATCGCCCTCGTGATGAGCGTGATCGCCGCGGTGGTCGCCTTCGCGATTCCTGCGCACGGACGCAGCACCGAACCCCGGTCTGACGCGACGACGAGGACTCGGAACCGGCCCGCCGGCCACGAGATGCGGACCGCACCGGATGCACGTAGCGTGACGCCGTGCTTCTTTCGACGTCGATCTCTGCGATCCGCTCCGGCGGGCGCATCGGCCTCGTACGGTGGGAGCCACCCACCGCTGCACCCCGCCTCCTCGACAAGGCACGCTGATGGACCTCACCGCCGTCTCCCACTACCGGTTCGCGCGCGTCCGCGACGAGGCGTTCCCCGGTCCCGGTGAACAGATCGTCGCCGGTGGCACGTGGGTGTTCTCCGAGCCACAGCCGGCGACCACCGGACTGGTCGACCTGAGCGAGATGGATTGGGCACCTGTCGAAAACCTGCCCGGAGGCGGCCTCCGGATCGCGGCCACCTGCACGATCGCCGAGCTCGCCGCGATCCCGCCGCGCCCCGGCTTCGAGGCCCAACCCATGTTCGCGCAGTGCGCGAACGCGCTGCTGGCGTCGTTCAAGATCTGGAACATGGCCACGGTCGGCGGCAACATCTGCCGGTCATTCGCCGCGGCGTCGATGGTCTCCCTCGCGGTCGGACTCGATGCGACCGCGCACGTGTGGACACCCGACGGCACCGACCGCGACCTGCCCGTCGCCGAGCTGGTCATCGGGAACGGGATCAATCTGCTCGGACCGGGAGAAGTACTGCGCGCCATCGATTTCCCTGGTCATGCGTTGCGTGCGCGGACCGCGGTGCGCAAGATCGCTCTCGCCGAACTCGGCCGCTCGGGGGCCGTGGTGACCGGCCGGGTCGACGACGACGGCGCCGCCACCTTCGGGATCACCGCAGCCACCGAATGGCCGACGGTCCTGCGCTACCCCGTGGTGCCGACCCGCGACGCGCTCCACGACGACATCGTTGCGGCCAGCGGCTATTACACCGATCCGCTGGGCTCTGCCGACTGGCGCCGCGGGGTCTCGGCCGTCCTGGGCGAGGAGATCCGAGCGGAACTGGCCCGGCGGACGCCGGTGACCGACGAGGGATTCGGAGCCGACGGATGAGGTTCGAGGTCAACGGCGAGCAACTCGACGCCGAACCCGCCGCGGGACAATGCCTGCGAATGTTGTTGCGCGAGCACGCCCATTACGAGGTCAAGAAGGGTTGCGACGCCGGGGACTGCGGGGCGTGCTCGGTGCTCGTCGACGGAGAACCCGTGCACTCCTGCATCTTTCCCGCTCATCGCGCCGCCGGGAAGTCGGTCACGACGGTCTCCGGCCTCGGTACCCCGGACGACCTGCACCCCGTCCAGCAGTCGTTCGTCGACAACTTCGGGTTCCAGTGCGGGTTCTGCACCGCCGGGATGATCGTGACGGCCTCCACCGTCACCGCCGACCATCTTCCCGACCTGCCGCGCCGGATGAAGGGAAACCTGTGCCGCTGCACCGGTTATCGCTCCATCCGGGATGCGATCACCGCGGCCGTCGCGCCCGTCGACGCCCCGACCGCGGCGCCTCCGGCCACCGGACCACGCCCCCTCGTCGGCAGTTCGGTCAACCCGATCGCGGCTCGACGGGTGGTGACCGGCACCGAGCCGTACACCTTCGACGTCCCGACGCCCGGGACGTTGCACATCCACGTGCTCGGGTCGCCGCACGCACACGCACGGATCACCGCCATCGACACCACCGACGCGGCCGCGCTCCCGGGCGTCGAACTGATCCTCACCCACGAGAACGTCTCGACCGCCAGGTTTTCCACGGGTCGGCACGAGAATCGCCTCGAGGACCCGGATGACACACTCGTCTTCGACCCGGTCGTGCGGTTCGTCGGCCAACGGGTCGCGGCGGTGGTGGCGTCGTCCCCGGCCGTCGCCGACCAGGCGCTGGCGCTCATCGACGTCACCTACGAGGTGCTCCCGGCGGTGTTCGACCCGGAGGAGGCCCGAACTCCCGGGGCGCCGCTGCTCCACCCCGATCGCACGCCCGCCGACCGGGTCGCCGAGGCCGACCGTAACGTCGTCGCAACCTTCCACGAGGGTTTCGGCGGCGACATCGACGACGCCCTCGCCGCGTCGTCGGCAACCGTGCACGGAACCTGGTCCAGCGGACGGGTTTCGCACGCCCAGCTCGAGACACACGGCTCGATCGGGTGGCTCGACGAGCACGGACGCCTCGTCATCCGGACCAGTACGCAGGTCCCGTTCCTCGTCCGCAACGAGCTCGCGCTCCTCGTCGACCTGCCACCCGAGCGCATCCGGGTCTTCAGCGCCCGCGTGGGCGGCGGGTTCGGCGGCAAACAGGAGATGCTGACCGAGGACCTCGTCGCCCTCGCCGTACTCCGCACGGGCAAACCCTGCGCCTACGAGATGACGCGCACCGACGAGCTGACCCGAACCACCTACCGGCATCCGATGCGGGTCACCGTCGACGTCGGCGCCGACGAGGACGGCAGGCTGACGGGCCTGCGGGTGAACCTGTTGTCGGACACCGGCGCCTACGGCAACCACGCGATCGGCGTGATGTTCCACGCCTGCGCCGAATCGGTGTCGGTGTACAACTGCCCGGTCAAGCGGCTCGACGCCGAGGTCGTCTACACCAACAACCCGCCGTCGGGCGCGTTCCGCGGTTACGGCCTCGGCCAGGTGGTCTTCGCCGTGGAGAGCGCGATGGACGAACTCGCGATCGAACTCGGCATCGACCCGTTCGAGTTCCGGCGTCGCAACGCCGTCGCCGACGGCGACCCACTCCTCATCGCACGCGCCGAGCCCGAGGTCGACCTGGTCTACGGCAGCTACGGACTGGACCAGTGTCTCGACCTCGCCGAGCGGGCGATGCGCAGCGGCAACGGGGTCGAGGCACCGCCGGGCGAACGATGGCGCGTGGGTGAGGGCATGGCCATCGCCGCGATCGCCACCATGGCCCCGCGCGGGCACTTCGCCGACGTCACCGTCGCGGTCGACGCCGCGGGCACCTACCACGTGGGGGTCGGGACCGCCGAGTTCGGCAACGGCACCACCACCGTGCACGCCCAGATCGTCGCCACCGCCCTGTCGACCGGGCTGGATCGCGTCTCGCTGTGGCACGGCGACACCGATGCCGTCACCCACGACACCGGGGCCTTCGCCTCGGCCGGCACGACGGTCGCCGGAAAGGCCGTGTACTCGGCCTGTCTCGCGCTGCGCGACGCCCTCGTCGACGCTGCCGCGCGCCTCACCGGCTCCGAACCCACAGCGATCGGACTCGTCGCCGACGGTGCGCTCGTCGACGGTCGGGTCGTCGGGTTCGCCGACCTCATCGGTGCCGTCGATCCGTCGAACCGGGTCGACCACCCGGGCGGCCCGCGCGCCGTCGCCGCGGGCGCCGAACGCGGTGAGATGAGATCCATCGCGTTCAACGTGCAGGCGTTCCGCGTCGCGGTCGACACCGAGACCGGCACCGTGCGCATCCTGCAATCGGTCCATGCGGCCGACGCCGGCACCGTGATGAACCCCGAGCAGTGCCGGGGACAGGTCGAAGGCGGTGTCGCACAGGGAATCGGGACCGCCCTGTACGAAGAGATCATGATCGACGACCACGGGCGGCCACTGACGAACGTCTTCCGGGTCTACCGCGTGCCGCAGATGGCCGACGTCCCCGTCACGGAGGTCTATTTCGCCGACACCAGCGACGAACTGGGTCCGTTCGGCGCCAAGTCGATGAGCGAGTCACCGTACAACCCGGTCGCGCCGGCACTCGCCAACGCGATCCGACGGGCGCTCGGGATCAGACCCCGCGAGACACCGATGTCGCGAGACCGGATCTGGCGGCTCACCCGGTCGGAATGAACCCGACTCGTTAGCACCGCGTAACACTCTGCGCGACAGCCACTTCGGGTCGCGGCGCGGTGGTCACAAATCTGCGCCCACTCTCGCCTATCGCTTGCGGCGGCGGAACTTCGGGCGGAAACTCCTGCTTGTCACAGTTGTCCAGAGAAGGGCGTCGCCATGACTCACACCGCACCCACCAACGAGAACCACGGTCCATCCGTCAAGCAGGGCATCGCCGCGGGGACATCCGTCGGCGCCGCGATCATCCTGACCGTCCTCGGTGTCATCCAACTGGCCCAGGGCATCGCCGCAGTCGCCGAGGACGAGGTCTTCGTCCGCGGCGTCGAATACATCTACAAGCTCGACTTCACCACCTGGGGCTGGATACACATCGCGTTGGGCGTCGTGATGGTCATCGTGGGCATCGCATTGATGACCGGCGCGACCTGGGCGCGGTTCACCGCGATCGTGATCGCGGGCCTCTCGATCATCGCCAACTTCCTGTGGTTGCCCTACTACCCGTGGTGGTCGATCCTGATCATCGCCCTCGACATCGTGGTCATCTGGGCCGTGTCCACCTGGCACCCGAAGGCCGAGTACCGGTAGGGGGCCCGGGCGACCAGGCGCGGTCGAGATGGCCACGGACACCAACGGGCACGACGTCGAGCGCAGCGTCGGCATCACCGATGCCGAACGCGCCGAACTCGAACGACTCAGAGCCGAAGTCGCACAATTACGCCAGGAGACCGGGAGCGGGCCTCCGTCCGGTGCCGCGACGTCGATACAGCGGCACCGGTGGCGCTGGTTCGCGGTCGCGCTCCTGTGCGTGCTCGTCGCGGTGCTCGCCATCACCTCGGTGACCTCGCGGTTCATCCGCGGCGAGATCCTCGACACCGATCGCTACGTCAGCACCGTCGCCCCGCTCGCCTCGGACCCCGCTGTCCAAGCGGAGATCTCGAACACGATCACCGACGAGATCTTCGGTCGCATCGACGTCGAGGCGCTCACCGCGGCCGCGCTGACCACCCTGACCGACGCGGTTCCGGCCACCGAGAACGCACCGCGCGTCGATCGTGCGGTCGAGGGCCTCGCACCAGTGCTGGCCGGCCAGGCACGCGGATTCGTCCAGCAGACCGTGTCGTCATTCGTCGCCAGCGATCAGTTCGAAACGCTGTGGTTGCAGGCGAATCGGGCCGCACACACGGCCCTGGTCGCGGTGGTGACGGGCGATGTCGGGCCGTCGTCGGTGACCGTGGACGACTCCGGCACGGTGAGCATCTCGCTGGGCACCGTGATCGACAACGTCAAGGCACGCCTGCTCGACCGCGGATTCACCTTCGCCGAGAAGATACCCGCTGTCGACAAGCAGTTCGTCCTCTTTCGCTCGCCCGAACTCGTTCGGGCCCAACGCGCCGTCTCGGCGCTCGACACCGCCGCCGACGTCCTGCCGTGGCTGACGATCGCGCTCGCGTTCGCCGCGGTCGCGGTCGCACCCCGCGGCCGGCGCATGCGGGCTCTGTCACTCGCGGGGCTCTCGCTGGTCCTCGCGATGCTCGTCCTGGCCATCGGCCTGCTGATCGGGCGAGCGCTCTACCTCGATGCGATGCCTCCCGACATCCTCTCCCCCGACGCCGCATCCGCCGCCATCGACACCGTGCTCGACCCGTTGCGTCTGGCCCTGCGTGCCGTGGCGGTCCTCGGCCTCGTGGTCGCCGTCGGTGCCTACCTGCTGGGCGGGTCGGCGTCGGCCGCGGCGGTGCGACGCGGGTTCGGCCAAGGCCTCGACTCGGTGCAACGGATGCGGCGGTCACGACCGCCGAACGCGTTCGAGGAAAGCCTGTTCCGTGCACGGATCGCGTTGCGCAGCGCGATCATCGGTATCGCAGCGCTGCTCCTCGTGTTCTGGAGTTATCCGACCGGGCTGGTGGTGCTGCTCATCGCCGTCTTCGGGCTCCTCGCCCTGCTGATCCTCGAACTCGTCATCAGGCCGGCGAAGACCTGGGCCGCAAAGGACCGGAGCGAGGAGTCGGACCCACCGGATCAGGAGACGCCCGGCGCGGCGACGCCGGCCGTCGAGACGGTATGAGTCAGGCGTCGGTCGCCGCCGAGGTCGCGCCGCCCACGACACGCAGATGGTGGGCGCGCGCGGCCATGGCGCTGGCCGTCGCCGCGATCCTGCTGCCGGTGGCCGCCGCCGGCCTCCTCCGCCTGCTGGGCCTCCTGGCGATCTGTGGTGTCTGTGCCGTCGTCATCGTCGCCGCGGTGTACTGGTTCTTCATCAGCCGTCGTGTCCTCCGCATCGTCTCGGCCGCTCTCGCCGTCCTGCCGGTGGCGGTTCTCGTGGTGTTCCTCCTTCGCGAGCGACAGCTCTGGGTCGTGATCGCCGCGGCGCTGCTGGCAGCCGCAGCGGTGGGGTGCGGCCGGCGCGCGCTCCGACCGTCCCGCATCGACTCGCTGATGCCCGAGCACGCGGCCCCGGATGTCCACCGTCCGTTCATCATCATGAATCCACGTTCCGGTGGCGGGAAGGTCGTCCGGTTCGACCTGCAGCGTCAGGCCGAGTCCCTGGGCGCCGAAGTCGCGTTGCTCGACGGGCCGGTGGAGATCGACGTGGTGCAGCTGGCGCGAGACGCCGTGGCCCGCGGAGCCGACCTGCTCGGGGTCGCGGGCGGTGACGGCACCCAGGCGCTCGTCGCGGGCGTGGCCGCTGAATCCGGCGTCCCCTTCCTGGTCGTCAGCGCCGGCACCCGAAACCATTTCGCGCTCGATCTCGGACTCGACCGTCAGAATCCCGCCCGGTGTCTCGACGCTTTACGGGACGGCGTGGAGTTCCGCGTCGACCTCGGTCACATCAACGGCCGCCCCTTCGTCAACAACGCGTCGTTCGGGATCTACGCCGAAGTCGTCCAGAGCCCGCAATACCGGGATGACAAGACGCGCACGGTGTTACGCATGCTCCCCGACCTGCTGGGCAGAGGCTCGACGTCTGGTCTGCGCGCTGTCATCGGGAACGAGTCGGTCGCCGACCCCCAGGCGATCCTGGTCAGCAACGGCCCGTATGCCACCAACGACGTGGCCGGGCTCGGTCGTCGCACCCGCATCGACGAGGGGCGCCTGGGCGTCGTCACCGTCTCGGTGTCCGACACCCGGCAGGCCGTCGGACTCTTGCGGCGTACACACGATCAGGGGCTCGTCCAGCGGACCGCCACCGACGTGACCGTCGACGCCGACGCCGAGGTCATCCCGGTCGGGGTCGACGGCGAATCGCTCCAGCTCACGACGCCGGTGCGGTGCACCATCACGCCCGGAGCGCTCCGCGTACGAGTCCCCCGGCACCGGCCCGAGACCCGGGTCGCGCCACCACAACTGGACTGGCTGCAGTTGTGGTATCTGGCGTGGAACCCACACCGGGCCTCGTAGCCGCCCGTTCGGTCAGCGAAGAGCTCGCCGGGGTGCCACCGCTTCCACGGCCGAGATCGCGGACACCGCCGGACTCCGGCGACGTCGCACCCACTTCTCCGCCTCCACCACGACGGGGATGATCAGCGACCATCCGATGCAGGCGAGCCACTGGCCGCCGGTCAGCGAGGTCGTCTGCAGCAGGTCTTGCAAGAATCCGAGCTCCACCGCGAGCACGGTGACGATGATCGGGATCGACAGGATCTTCACGGCGTTGACGATTGGAGGTGTGAGGCCCGACTCCGGATCGCGCCGCATCACCAGCCCGGCGAACACCGAACCCAGGGACAGCACCACGAAGCCCATGGTCATCGGGACGTTCGGTTCGGTCGGGCTCATCGGACCGGGCGCCACCATCATCGCGACGAAGGTCACCGCGAACTGCAGGACCCCGTAGGCGAACCACTGCACGAACGACGCGCGATTCGTGATCGGCTGTTTCGGGTCCCGTGGTGGTTTGGCCATCAGATCCGGTGCCGGCGGGTCCTGCATGATCACGATCACCGGGAACAGGGTGATGAAGAAGTGCTGGAAGACCACCATCAGCGGCGCCAGCGCGACGCCCTCGTTGATGTCGAAGATGCTCGCGACCAGGAACAGGAGCACCAGTGAGAACAGCTTGGACATCTGGTAGCGGATGTAGGCGACGATCTTGTCGTAGACGCTGCGCCCCAAGCGAATCGCGGTGATCAACGTCCCGAAGTTGTCGTCGGTGAGGATCAGCTTGCCGGCCTGCTTGGTGACCTCGCTGCCCGAGCCCATCGCCACACCGATGTCGGCCTTCTTCAGCGCGGCCGCGTCGTTGACCGCGTCGCCGGTCATCGCGACGACCGCGCCCTGGCGCTGCATCACGTCGGCGAGCCGGAGTTTGTCCGACGGCGTGACACGCCCGAACACATGCAACCGCGGAAGCGCCTCGGCCAGTTCCTCATCGGACATCGCGGCGAGTTCGGTACCGCTGATGGCCCCGGGACCGAGTCCCAGCTGCGCACCGATCGCCGACGCGGTTCCCGTGTGGTCCCCCGTGATCATCCGCACATCGATCCCCGCGGCGTGCGCCGTCCGGACGGCGTCGACGGCCTCGGCACGCAACGGGTCGATGATCCCGACCATCCCGACGAAGACGAGATCGTCCACGAACGCCATCGGGTCGGCGGTCACCTCGGCCTCCCGGCCGTCGAGCACGCGCGCGGCGAAGGCCAGCACACGTAGGCCCTCGGCCGACATCTGCTCGTTGGCCGCCTCGATCTCGGCCCGGACCTCCGCCAGCTCCACCATCTCCCGTCCGGGGCGGAACGCCCAGCGGCAGCGGTTCAACACGACATCCGGACCGCCTTTGACCATCTCGACGAAACGGACGGTGCCGTCCACCGGCAGCCGGTGGAACGTCGCCATGAACTTGTAGGCCGAGTCGAACGGAACCTCGGCGAGACGGGGATAGGTCTGGCGGGTGAGCGGCGCGTCGACCCCCATCTTGGCTGCCAGCACGATCAGCGCCGCCTCGGTCGGATCGCCGATGACGGCGCCGGCGTCCGACACGGTGGCGTCGCTGTCGAGGCACAGTCCGTACGCGAGCATGGTGAAGTCGGGAACCGGCTCGCCCGCCGCCTGGGTGATGCTCCCGGTCTTGCCGTAGCCCTCACCGTCGACGGCGAACCACTGACCGTGGAAGTACAACGAGCGCACCATCATCTGGTTCATGGTGAGCGTCCCGGTCTTGTCCGAGTTGATCAGACTCGTAGCGCCGAGCGTCTCCACGTCGGTGAGGTTCTTGACGACCGCCTTCGCATCCGCGAGCTGCCGTGCCCCGAAGGCGAGCATCGCCTGCACGAAAGTGGGCAGACCGGAGGGAATCGCCGAGATGCCCATCGAGATACCGAGCAGCATCACCGTCGCCAGGTCTTGTCCGCGCACCAGCCCGATCACCACGATGATCGCCACGGCGGTCCAGGCGATCACGCCCAGGATCTTGGTGAGCGAATCCAGCTCGCGCTGCAGAGGTGACCGCTGCGGGGCGATCGCCGACAGCATCGACGCGATCTGCCCCATCTGCGTCCGCATCCCGGTCTCGGTGACGACCATCGTCGCCGTGCCGCGGGTGACCGAGGTGTTCTGGAAGAGCATGTTGCTGCGGTCACCCAGGGCCAGCTCGACATCGGTGAGTGCGGCGGGGTCCTTCGGGATCGGCGCGCTCTCGCCGGTCAGCGCGGCCTCCTGGGTCTCCAGCGTGGCGGCCCGCACCAGACGTCCGTCGGCCGGCACCAAGTCGCCGGCTTCGAGCTGCACGATGTCCCCGGGAACGAGTTGCGCCGCTGGCACTTCGACCAGGACTCCACCCCGGACCACGCGGGCCTGCGGAACCTGAATCCGCGCCAAAGCGTCCACGCTGGCCCGGGCCTTCAGCTCCTGCCGAGTGCCCAGCACCAGGTTGAGCACCACCAGGGCGGCGACCACCAGCGCGGTCGAGACCTCCGCGATCACCAGGCTGACGATCACCACGGCGATCAGCATCAGGTTCATCGGGTCCTTCAGCTGCAGCAGCACCAGTGCGGCCACCGACGGGGCCGGTTCTGCGGCGATCACGTTGTCGCCATACCGCGTCCGTCTGTCGTCGATCTCGGCCGACGACAGTCCACCGGTGCTGTCGGACTCGAGCGCCGACACGACGGATTCGACATCCTGGACGTGCCAGGCCGGTGCGGGGGCGTCGTCCTCCCGACGTTCCGGTGACGACGGCGGGCGTGCGATGGCCATACAACTCTCCTGCCTCGGGCTCGGGCGGTGTGGTGACTACTCGACTGCGGTTCGGTATCGGGTCGTCAATACGGGGTCGGGATCCAGTGCAGGGCCTGCTCGGGTGGCCGATAGCCCTTGGCCTTCTGCCGCTTCGGCAGTTCGATCCGGGGACGTTCGAGCGGCGTGTAGGGAACCTGACCGAGAAGATGCTCGATCACATTCAGCCGACCCCGTTTCTTCTCGTCGGTGGAGACGACATACCAGGGCGCCCAGCCCGTGTCGGTGAACCGGAACATCTCGTCGCGGGCCCGCGAATAGTCGTACCAGCGGCTGTAGGACGCGAGGTCCATGTCGGACAGCTTCCAGATCTTCCGCGGATCGTCGATCCGGCTCTGCAGGCGAAGGGTCTGCTGTTCCTCGCTGATCTCGGGCCAGTACTTGAGCAGAATGATCCCCGACTCGACCATCGACCGTTCTACCGTGGGCACCTGTTCCAGGAACTGGTGGGCCTGCTTCTCCGTGCAGAACCCGAGCACTCGTTCGATACCGGCCCGGTTGTACCAACTGCGGTCGAAGATGACGACCTCGCCCGCCGCGGGCAGATGCGGAATGTACCGCTGGAGGTACATCTGCGACTTCTCCCGTTCGGTGGGAGCGGGCAGCGCGACCACGCGGAAGACCCGCGGGCTCACCCTGGCCGTGATCGCCTTGATGACACCACCTTTGCCCGCCGTGTCCCGGCCCTCGAAGACGATGCAGACCTTCGCCCCGGTCGCACGGACCCATTCCTGCATGGCGACCAACTCGGCGTGCAGCGGTTCGAGATGCTTGCGGTACTTCTTGCCCGACATCGGGCCCGACGGGCCGTCGTGATCCGGGCCTCGGAGTTGACCCGAGGACGATGAGAAATCAGGCATGGCCGTACGCTCCCGTGGCTGGACCGAATGACTAACTGGTCATTCTGTGCCACGTCCGAGACATCCGCGCGGTAACCGACGAAGACGACGCGCAATTGTCGTGGCCGGTACGGGGCACACCGTCGCATGCTCGATCGTGACCAATCGTTTCCCCGATGAGCCGGCAGCCGCAAAGGTTTTCCCGCAGAATGTGCCAATGGCTCGGGTTGAGGAGATGCTCGAAGTCGAACAGGTGATTCGTCGCCTGATCGCACGGTTTCCGGTTATGACTGTCGATGACATCAACGCTCGTGTGCGCGCCATTCACGGACGGTTCGCCGACTGCAAGGTCAGGATTTTCGTGCCGTTGCTGATCGAAAAGGCGGCTCGACGCGACATCGAGGACTTCCTGGCACAGCCGGACCACCTGACGCTTGTGTCGCCGACGCCCGGTACCACGCCGCGGGCGCCCGAGGTGCGCGCCGACGAGGTCGCCTGAACCCGGCCCGATCGTGTCGGCATGGTCCGACACGACCGGGCCTGTTCGTCAGCCCCGCAGCAGCCCCTTGGCGACATGGGTCACCTGGATCTCGTTGCTCCCCGCGTAGATCATGAGCGACTTGGCATCGCGCGCAAGCTGTTCCACGCGGTACTCGGCCATGTAACCGTTGCCGCCGAACAACTGCACCGCCTCCATCGCGACGTCGGTGGCCGCCTTGGACGAGTACAGCTTCATCGCCGACGCCTCGGACAAGCTCAGCGGCTTGCCCGCCCTGCCCCGCTCGAGGGCACTGAAGAGCATGTTCTGGACGTTGATGCGCGCGACCTCCATCTCGGCCAGCTTGAGCTGGATGAGCTGGAACTGTGCGATCTCCTGGCCCCACAGCTTGCGGTTCTTCGCGTAGTCGATCGAAAGCCGTTGCGCCTCGTTGATGATGCCCAGCGAGAGGGCGGCGATCCCGACCCGCTCCGCGGTGAAACCGGCCTTGGCGCCTTCGGATCCGCGCGCGTCCGAACCGGTGTCCTCGGTCTCGCCGAGCAGTCGGTCCTTGCCGACGCGCACGTTGTCGAAGAACAGCTCGCCCGTCGGCGAACTCATCATGCCCATCTTCTTGAACGGCTTACCCTGGGTGAGCCCCGGCATACCCTTGTCCAGCACGAACGACAGCACCTTGCGGTCGCGCATCGGCGTTCCGCTGCCGTCGTCGAGCTTGGCGAACACGACGATGGTGTCGGCGTAGGGGCCGTTCGTGATGAAGGTCTTCTGCCCGTTGAGGATGTAGTCGTCACCGTCACGACGAACCGTGGTCTTCATGCCGCCGAGCGCATCCGACCCGGAGTCGGGTTCGGTGATCGCCCAGGCGCCGACCTTCTCCATGGTCACCAACTCGGGCAGCCAGCGCTTCTTCTGCGCGAGCGTGCCCTTGCCGCGGATGGTCGAGGCGGTCAGCCCCATGCTCACTCCCAGCGACGCGACGAGGCCCAGACACACACCCGCGAGCTCGATGTTGACCATCATGAACATCGATCCGCCCATGCCGCCGCCATCGCCGGAGGACTTCTTCTTCTCGCCCTTGGCTTCTGCCTCGAGCTCCTTCTCGAGCGCATCCTTGGCCATGGCATCGACACCGAAGCTCGACAACAGCTTGCGGGTGATGTCGTACGGCGGCAGGACGCCGGACTCGAGTTCGTCGAGATGGGGCCGGATCTCCTTGTCGATGAACGCCCGCAAGGCGTCCCGAACCATCAGATCTTCATCGGACCACTCGAACATCGTCACACTCCCAGACCGGTGTCCGCCCGGGGCGAACATGTTTCAGTTTTGTCGTCCCCAACTGTGTCAGGAGTCACTGCCGATGTCTAGGTACGCCGTCGCGAATCTGTTCCTATCAGGTGTTTGCGCAGGTGTAGATGGTCGCCGGGCGGACCTCGTGGGCGAAGAACCGCTCCACGCCCGGGCACAGCAGGGCCTGGGCCACCGGCATCGCCACCACCACCCAACGGTCGGCGAGCCCGGAGCGGCCGTCGCGCCAGAGATGGACGCGGCCGACGAAATCCGCAAGGCTCTCGCCCCCGTGTGGCCGGGCACCGGGATCGGCGAACCACGCGCCGAGCTCGACGGGATCGATCTCCTCCGGAGTGCGGCCTGCCCACGCTCCGACGTCCAGCGTCCGCAGGGCGTCGTCGACGAGGGCGTCGGAGGCACCCAGGAGTTCGGCGGTCTCCCGGGTCGCGATCTCCGGACCACAACTGCCGACCGTGCGCGTGGAAGTCGCGGCCAGGCGGAGCACGTCCCGGCGGCCCCGCTCGTCCAGAACCTGATCACCGCCGAATCGCACCGACCGATTGGGGCCGGTGCGACCGGCGGTGATGATCTGCATGCGCGAAACGATCGCCGCCTCAGTGCTGGGCGGCGACCGCCGGGGCGCGGTCGGCGGTACGCGAGCGCGCCATCGCCCCCAGCAGCAGGGCGAACACCACGGTGAGAACCGTCCACAGGATCACCTGGTTGGCGATGGCGTAGACCCGGAAGTCCCCGATCACGTCACCGGGGAAGCCCGGGAACACGATCTGACCGGCGTCGTTGCGAACCGGCTCGGGGACCTCGGCGAAGGACGGCAGGAACGCGAGCACGATCGCTACGCCGGCCAGGTAGGCGGCGACAGCGGCGACGGCCGAGACGAATCCGCCGATCCGCGGACGCAGCCACAACGCCAGGACCACGGCCGCGATGGCCAGGATCACCGACGCCACACTGATGGTGAGGAAGGCTCCGGTTCTCTCGCCGATGGTGTCGTCGTCGCCGACGGCGGGCGGATTCGCCGGGTAGGCGAAGAACGGCACGGCGAACACGGCGACGAAACCGATCGCGCCGAGCACACCCGCGACCGCGCGCGGGTCGGTCGCGGGATGGCGACTGCCGAGATGACTCCAGAGCACCGTGAACGCCACCGCGAAGAACGCACCCATGCACACCGCGAACACGACGTTGCCGACACCGGCGCCGAGGTTCTCCTGCATGGCCCGCGTGAACAGCTCGCCGCCCTCACCGTGCGTGTGGCCACCCGGTTCGGCGGCGTGGGCCAGTGCCTCCTCGGCCTCCGAGCGGGCGCCTTCGTAGTCGATGGCCTTGGCGACGACCGGTTCGAGGTAGAACCGGGCGAACACGAACGAGACGATTCCGGCGATCAGACCTGCGAGCAGGCCGGCGCCGATGAATTTCTTCTCCATATGTACTTGGCTTCCTGTGGGATACGGCCGGTCAGGCCGGCTCAGTGGCAGGGGAAGCCGAGGAAGTGGCGTGCGTCGTGCACGAACTCGTGGACGTGGGTGTCGGAGCCGAAGACGGACACGACGCCCTGGTCGTACCCGAGGAAGTAGTAGGCGAGACCCGCCAGGAGCACGGTCAGGCTGAGCCAGAGGGCTGCACTCGCGACCGACAGGTTCGGTACGGGCAGGGCACGGGCCGGGGCGGCCTGTACGGCTGCAACAGTGCGGGGAGCTGTCATGGTGGGGTCCTTTCGCCGATCTCGCGTCGGAGATGTCGTGGTGTAGCAGTCCGGAGGACTGCTACACGCCGGCACGGCATCCTGACTCACGTCACCCCGTCACCATCGACCGCGTCGATATGTCGACACGTCGACCGCGTCGACATATCTACGGTGTCGATATGGGCAGCGTTCACAGTGGCGCGACCGTTCCGGACTCTCACCGGATTCCCCGCACAGGCGTGGGATGACTCTATACCGCGTTCTGTCGTACGCGTGAGACATAGTGGAGAGATGCCCCGCGCTTCGGTGCTCGACCGCTTCACCGCCCCCACCCGACGGTGGTTCTCCGGCGCCTTCACCGCTCCCACCGCCGCGCAGAAGGGTGCGTGGACGTCGATCGCCGACGGCTCGCACACCTTGGTCATCGCCCCCACCGGATCGGGCAAGACCCTCGCCGCGTTCCTGTGGGCCCTCGACCGCCTCGCCGCCGACCCGGACTCGCGGCCCGCCGGCACCAAGGTCCTCTACATCTCGCCGCTCAAGGCATTGGCCGTCGACGTCGAACGCAACCTGCGGGCCCCGCTGACCGGCATCACGCGGGCGGCTCAGGAGCTCAACCTGCCCGAACCGAACATCACCGTCGGCGTCCGGTCCGGTGACACCTCCGCCGCGGACCGCCGCGCACTGGTCAAGACACCGCCCGACATCCTGATCACGACGCCGGAGTCGCTGTATCTGATGCTCACGTCGGCCGCGCGAGAGAGCCTCACCGGCGTCCAGGCCGTCATCGTCGACGAGGTGCACGCGGTCGCCGCCACCAAGCGCGGTACGCACCTCGCGCTGACCCTCGAACGACTCGACGAGCTGCTCGAGAAGCCCGCGCAGCGGATCGGGTTGTCGGCGACCGTCCGGCCGCCGGAGGTGGTGGCGGGGTTCCTGTCCGGCGCCGCGCCGTGTCAGGTGGTCAAGCCCAAGGCCGACAAGACGTTCGACCTCCGCGTCGATGTCCCGGTCGAGGACATGGCCAACATCCCACCCCCGGTGTCCGATGCCGACCCCGCCGCACTCGACGACGCGTTCTCCCCGACCGCCGGGTCGCTGTGGCCGTACGTCGAGGCCTCGATCGTCGACCAGATCGAGGCCAACCGGGCGACGATCGTGTTCGCCAACTCCCGGCGCCTCGCCGAGAAACTCACCGCCCGGCTCAACGAGATCCACGCCGAACGCCACGGGCAGCCGGCCGAACCGACCGGCAATCCGTCGGTCGCCGGCGGCGCCCCCGCGTTCGTCATGGGCAGCGGCGCGAGCTCGGGCGCCGAACCCGTCCTGGCCCGCGCGCATCACGGCTCGGTCAGCAAGGAGCAGCGCGCCCAGATCGAGGACGACCTGAAGGCCGGGCGCCTGTCCTGCGTCGTCGCGACCAGCTCCCTCGAACTCGGCATCGACATGGGCGCGGTCGACCTCGTGATCCAGGTGGAGTCCCCGCCGTCGGTGGCCAGCGGGCTGCAGCGCATCGGCCGCGCCGGCCACCAGGTCGGCGAGATCAGCCAGGGCATCCTGTACCCGAAGCACCGCACCGATCTCCTGCACTGCACCGTGACGGTGAGCCGCATGCTCGACGGGGCGATCGAGGAGATCAAGGTCCCGCAGAATCCCCTCGACATCCTCGCCCAGCAGACCATCGCGGCCGCCGCGGTCGACGACCTCGAGGTCGACCACTGGTACGAGGTGATTCGCCGCGCGGCGCCCTATCGCGAACTGGGCCGGGGCGTCTTCGACGCGACCCTCGACCTGATCGCGGGTCGTTTTCCGTCGGACGAGTTCGCCGAACTGCGCCCGCGGGTGAACTGGGACCGCGACGCCGGGGTGATCACCGGCCGGCGCGGAGCGCAGCGGCTCGCGGTCACCTCGGGCGGTTCCATCCCCGACCGCGGCCTCTTCGGTGTGTTCATGGTCGGCGAGAAGGCAACGCGCGTCGGCGAACTCGACGAGGAGATGGTCTACGAGTCGCGTGTCGGCGACGTCTTCGCACTCGGCGCGACCAGCTGGCGGATCGAGGACATCACCCACGACCGCGTCCTGGTCTCCCCCGCGTTCGGTCAGCCGGGCCGGTTGCCGTTCTGGATCGGCGACGCGATCGGACGCCCCGCCGAACTCGGCGCCGCGATCGGTGCGTTCACCGGTGCGATCGCCGACCCCGGCAAGCTCGACGACCATGCCGCACGCCTCGGCCTCACCGACAACGCCCGCACCAACCTCGAGACCCTCATCGCCGAGCAGCGGGAGTCGACCGGACACCTCCCCACCGACCGCACCCTGGTGGTCGAGCGGTTCCGTGACGAGCTCGGCGACTGGCGGGTGATCCTGCACTCCCCCTACGGTTTACGTGTCCACGCACCCTGGGCGAGCGCGATCTCGCAGCGCCTGCTGGAGACCCTGGGCATCGAGGGTGCCACCACGGCCTCCGACGACGGGATCATCCTGCGCATGCCCGACACCGACGACGCCCCGCCCGGCGCCGACGTGTTCCTCCTCGACCCGGACGAGGTCGAGCAGCTCGTGACCGACGGTCTCGCGGATTCGTCGATGTTCGCCTCCCGGTTCCGCGAATGCGCCGCTCGCGCACTGTTGTTGCCGCGACGCGACCCCGGACGGCGCGCTCCGCTGTGGCAGCAGCGCCAGCGCAGCGCCCAACTGCTGTCCGTCGCCTCCAAGTTCCCCGACTTCCCGATCGTGCTCGAGGCCGTCCGCGAGTGCCTGCAGGACGTCTACGACCTCCCCGCCCTCCTCGATCTGCTGACCCGCATCCGCACACGCCGCATCCGGGTCGTGGAGACCGAGACACAGAGCCCGTCACCGTTCGCCGCATCGTTGTTGTTCGGCTACGTCGGGGCGTTCATGTACGCCGACGACGCCCCGCTCGCCGAGCGCCGGGCGGCCGCGCTCTCGCTCGACACCAGCCTGCTGGCACAACTCCTCGGTCGCGTCGACCTCCGCGAACTCCTCGATCCGGCCGTCATCGCCGACGTGATCGCCCGTCTCCAACGCCTGTCTCCCGAACGCCAGGCCCGCGACGCCGAGGATGTCGTCGACCTGCTGCGGTGGCTGGGACCCCTCACCACCCAGGAGGTCGAGGCCCGGTACCGCGGCGACGAGCCGGCGACCGATGTCCTCGCCGAGCTGCACCGCAGCGGCCAGATCATCTCGGTGAACCACAACTCGCGCGCGCTGTGGGCCGCAATCGACGACACCGCGCGGTTGCGGGATGCGTTGGGAGTCCCTGCACCGCTGGGTATCCCGGCGGCCTTTCTCGAACCGGTCCCCGATCCGGTCGGGGACCTGATCGGCCGGTATGCCCGTACCCACGGGCCGTTCAGCGTGCCCGAGGCCTCCGCGGCGCTGGGCATCGCGACCGGGGTCGTGCGCGACACCCTGAACCGCCTGGCCTCGGAACGACGCGTCGTCGAGGGCGATTTCCTGCCGGAGGGTGGCGACACCACTCCGCGGGAGGGCCAGTGGTGCCACACCGACGTGCTGGGGCAGATCCGACGCGGCTCCCTCGCGGCGAGCCGCGCCGAGGTCGCTCCGGTCGGCACCGACGTCCTCACCCGTTTTCTCCTCGACTGGCAGCACGCCTCGCCCGGGACCCGATTGCGCGGCGTGGACGGGGTCGCGACCGTCATCGACCAGCTCGCCGGATTCCCGCTCCCGGCGTCGGCATGGGAGTCACTGGTCCTGCCCGCGCGGGTCTCCGACTACGCGCCGCCGATGCTCGACGAACTGCTCAGCGCCGGCGAGGTGATCTGGTCGGGGCACGGCCGGATCGGCAACTCCGACGGGTGGGTCGCGCTGCATCCGGCCGACGTCGCCGTCCTCACGCTGCCCGACGCCGACGAGATCGACACGACCCCGGTGCACGACGGGGTCACGGCCGCACTCGAACCCGGCGGCGCACTGCGCTTCCCACAGATCGCCGCCGACATCAGCACCGGCACCACGACGCCTGCCGCCGACATCGAGACCGCTCTGTGGGACCTGGTGTGGGCGGGACAGGTCAGCAACGACAGCTTCGCGCCCGTCCGGGCCCTCCTGCAGCCACGACGAAACCCGTCCGCCCCTCGCTCGGCCCCGGCTCATCGCGCACGGGGGCGGGCGCCCCGCCTCCGCGCCGGTCGTCTGTCCGCCCGGTACCTGACCGAACACTCCACGTCACCGCCGGTGTCCCCGACCGCGAGCGGCCGCTGGTTCGCCCTCCACCACCCCTCGACCGAACCGACGATCGCCACCCAGGGCCTCTGCGACCAACTGCTCACCCGGTACGGCGTGATCACCCGCGGGAGCGTCGTCTCCGAAGAGGTCACCGGCGGATTCGCGCGGGTCTACAAGGCGCTCACCGTCTTCGAGGACAACGGACACGTCCGCCGCGGCTACTACGTCGACGGTCTCGGCGGGGCGCAGTTCGCCTCGCCCGCCACGGTCGACGAGCTGCGTCGGCATGCGCTCCCCGATCGCAAACCGCCCCGCGAGGCGACAGTGCTGGCCGCGACCGACCCGGCCAACCCCTTCGGTGCGGCGTTGGACTGGCCCCCGTCCCGCGACACCGAGGCCGGACACCGCCCGGGTCGCAAACCGGGGGCGCTCGTGGTGCTCGTCGACGGCGAACTCGTGTGCTTCGTCGAGCGCGGTGGCAAGACGCTGCTCACGTTCAGCGATTCCATCCCGCGGCTGGAGTCGGCGGCCGGGGCGCTGGTCGCACTGGTTCGGCGCGGCCGGATCTCCCGCCTGACGATCGATCACATCGACTCGGAGCCGGTGCGCGCCACCGACTTCGGCAAGGTGCTCGTCGAAGCCGGGTTCTCGACGACCCCGCGCGGCATCCGGCTACGCTACGGTGATCATGCCTGAGGAGAGCGATGCCTGAGGGCGACACCGTCTTCGCCGCCGCGGCGCGTCTGCGGGCCGGTCTCGCCGGTCGCGTGCTCGAGTCGTCGGACCTCCGCATCCCGTCACTGGCGACCGCGGATCTCTCCGGACGCGAGGTGTCGGCGGTGCGCTCGGTGGGCAAACATCTGCTGATCGACGTCGCCGACAGCAGCCCGGGAGCCGGCGACGCCGTCAGCATCCACTCGCACCTGAAGATGGAGGGGGCCTGGCACGTTCATCCTCGCGGGCAACGGTGGCGGCGGCCCGCCTATCAAGCGCGTGCGGTCCTGCGAACTGCCGACCACGAGGCCGTGGGTTTCGACCTGGGGGTCCTCGAACTCCTCGCCGACCCGGACGCGGCGCTCGCCTACCTCGGTCCCGACCTGCTCGCCGACGACTTCGATCGTGAGGAGGCGATCCGGCGACTCGCCGCGCACCCCGACGAGACCATCGGGTCGGCACTCCTCGATCAACGCCTCATCGCGGGGATCGGCAACGTCTTCCGCAGTGAGATCTGCTTCCTCCGCCGTGTCCTCCCCACCCGGCCGGTGGGCGAGGTGGATCTCGGCCCGGTGGTCGATCTCAGCCGGCGTCTCCTATGGGCCAACCGGATGCGCTCGGCGCGCACCACCACGGGCAACACCTCACCCAACGCGCGGATGTGGGTGTACGGACGTCACGGTCGGTTGTGCCGGCGCTGTGCGACCCCGGTGAAGCGCGGCGAACTCGAATCCCCCGGCGGGGAGCGCTCGGTCTACTGGTGTCCCCGGTGTCAGATCTGAGGCGGCCGGGGCCCCCTCACACGGGGTAGCGCTCGGGCTCGGGCCCGAACTCGAAGCGGCGGGCCGTGATCGAGTCGACCGTGATCTCCACGTAGTGGTACTTCATCGTTGCGATCCAGGGTCGCAGCGGAAGCTGGTCGGCCGCCTCGATCTCGTTGAACGACACGAGGATCCGCGCCTTCCCCTTGGCGACCACGCTCCAGCCGTCGGCGTCGGTGTGTCCGTCGGTCTCGAACGCCACCCGCGAATTCACCGCCAGCTCCGACAATTTGGTGCCCTCGCCGGACCGCAGCAGGATGCGGCCGTCGATCGCGTGGAAGTTCACCGGGAAGATGTCGGGTTGACCGTCGACACTCAGGGCGAGCCTGCCGAAATCAGCGGCTCCCAACAGCTTCCAGGCCTCGTCGGGGGTGAGTACCCGAACCGATTCGTCGACCATGACCGTCTCCTTCTCCCCCACCCCGATCGTGCCGCGCGATCAGGGGCAGCGACAGAGGCCAACGTCCCGACTTGACCGGGCCGCCGTCACTTCGGAACGGGCACCGGCTCCAGGATCTCGGCGCGCGCCTCGGGCGCCGCGGCGCGTAATGCGTCGGCGGAGTCGTCATCGGGCTGCTGCTGGGAGGCCACCTCGGCCTCCACCCGCGCGATGTAGGTCGCGACCTCGAAGTCGCGTTGCTCGGTGGTCCAGCCGAGCAACGGCGCGAGCAGGTCGGCCACCTCGTCGGCGCAGTCGACCCCGCGGTGGGAGTACTCGATGGCGATACGGGTGCGGCGGGCGAGCACGTCTTCGAGATGCAGCGCCGCCTCGTCGACCGCCGCATACACCACCTCGACGCGCAGATACTGCGGCGCCGCGGCGAGCGGCTGCAGCAGGCTCTTGTCACCGTCGGCGTAGTAGAGCACGTCGTCGATCAGTGAGCCGTACCGGTTGAGCAACCGCCGAATGCGATACGGGTGCAAGCCGAAACGCTGCCCCAGGTGCTCGCACTGGTTGATGAGCGCGAAGTAGCCGTCGGCGCCGAGCAGCGGGACCCGTTCGGTGATCGACGGCGCGACGCGGGTGGGGATGAAGTCGTTGCAGGCGTCCACGGCGTCGGCGGCCATCACCCGGTAGGTGGTGTACTTGCCGCCCGCGATCGACACGAGACCGGGTGCAACGGTCGCGACCGCGTGCTCGCGCGACAGCTTCGAGGTCTCGTCGTCCTCACCGGCGAGCAACGGACGCAGTCCCGCGTACACACCTTCGATGTCGTCGTGCGTCAGCTTGGTCACGAGGACCTCGTTGACGCGTTCGAGGATGTAGTCGATGTCGGCGCGGGTGGCGGCCGGATGCGCGAGGTCGAGGTTCCAGTCGGTGTCGGTGGTGCCGATGATCCAGTGCGTCTCCCACGGGATGACGAACAGCACCGAGTTGGCGGTGCGGAGGATGATCGCGGTCTCGCTGACGATGCGGTCGCGGGGCACCACGATGTGCACCCCTTTGGAGGCGCGGACCTTGAAGTGCCCGCGCTGTCTGGACAGCGCCTGCACCTCGTCGGTCCACACCCCGGCTGCGTTGATCACACAGTGCGCACGGATCTCGGTGACGTCGCCGTTCTCGGTGTCGCGCACCCGGACTCCGAGGACGCGGTCGGACTCGCGCAGGAATCCGATCACCTGGGTGGAGGTTCGGATGACCGCCCCGTAGTTGGCCGCCGTGCGGGCAACCGTGAGGCTGTGGCGGGCGTCGTCGACGACCGTGTCGTAGTATCGGATCCCGCCGATCAGCGAGTTGCGTTTGAGCGCCGGCGCCACGCGCAGCGCGCCCGATCGGGTGACATGCCGTTGTCCGGGAACGGACTTGGCGCCACCCATCCGGTCGTAGAGGAAGATGCCGGCTCCGACATAGGGCCGCTCCCAGACACGTTGCGTGAGCGGATACAGGAACGGCAGGGGCTTCACCAGGTGCGGGGCGAGGAACCGCAGCGACAACTCGCGTTCGCGCAGAGCCTCACGCACGAGCCCGAATTCGAGCTGTTCGAGATAACGGAGCCCACCGTGGAACATCTTCGACGACCGGCTCGACGTGCCCGAGGCGATGTCGCGCGCCTCCACGAGCGCCACCCGCAGGCCGCGCGTCGCCGCGTCGAGTGCGGCGCCGACGCCCACCACGCCGCCGCCGATGACCACGACGTCGAACTGCTCCTCCCCGAATCTCCGCCACGCCTCGGCGCGGTAGAGGGGCCCCATGTCGGCCGGCCGGTCCGGGTTGAACTCGGTGTTCATGGTTGCCGAGCCTAATTGATCTCGGCGAGTCGGACAGCGTGCGACACTGTCCGGCGTGGGTAGGTCAGGCAAATACGTGGCGGCGATCGACCAGGGCACCACCTCGACCCGGGCGATGATCTTCGATCACAAGGGTCGCGTCGTCGGCGTCGAGCAGCTCGAACACGAACAGATCTTCCCGCGCGCGGGCCGGGTCGAGCACGACGCCGCCGAGATCTGGCGTAACACCCGGCGCGTCGGCGCCGCCGCCCTCGCGTCGGCCGAACTGACCGCGAAGGACATCGTCGCCTGCGGCCTCACCAATCAGCGCGAGACCACCGTGATCTGGGAGCGCGACACCGGCAAGCCGGTGCACAACGCCATCGTGTGGCAGGACACGCGAACCGATGATCTGTGCACCGAGCTGGCCGGAGATGTCGGCAAGGACCGGTTCCGCGATCGCACCGGCCTGCCGTTGTCGACCTACTTCGCCGGCCCGAAGGCCCGCTGGCTCCTCGACTCCGTCGACGGCCTCCGCGAACGCGCCGAGAACGGTGAATTGTGTTTCGGCACAATGGACTCCTGGATGGCCTGGAACATGACCGGCGGGGTGGACGGCGGCCGGCACGTCACGGATGTCACCAACGCCTCGCGCACCATGTTGATGGACCTGCGGACCCAGACCTGGGACGCCGACATCTGCGCCGAGATGGGCATCCCGATGGCCATGCTGCCCGAGATCAGGAGTTCTTCAGGCGATTTCGGCGCCCTCCGGGGCAACGGCCCCCTCCCCGGGGTACCGCTCGCCGGCATCCTCGGCGACCAACAGGCCGCGACCTTCGGCCAGGCCTGTCTGGAACCCGGCGAGGCCAAGAACACCTACGGGACCGGCAACTTCCTGCTCCTCAACACCGGCACCGAGCCGGTCTTCAGCGAGCACGGACTGCTCACCACCGTCTGCTACCGCATCGGCGAGCAGCCCGCACGATACGCACTCGAGGGCTCGATCGCGGTGACCGGTTCGCTCATCCAGTGGCTGCGCGACAACCTCGGGCTGTTCTCGCAGGCGTCCGAGGTCGAGAAACTGGCCGGCGGGGTCGACGACAACGGCGGCGTCTACTTCGTCCCGGCGTTCTCCGGACTCTTCGCACCGCGCTGGCGCCCCGACGCCCGTGGCGTCATCGTGGGTCTGACCCGGTTCGCCGACAAGGGCCACATCGCGCGGGCGGCGCTGGAGGCCAGCGCTTTCCAGACGCGTGAGGTCATCGAGGCGATGCAGGCCGACTCCGGGGTGGAACTGTCGACGCTGAAGGTCGACGGCGGGATGGTGGTGAACGAACTGCTCATGCAGTTCCAGGCCGACATCCTGGACGTCCCCGTCGTGCGCCCGGTCGTCAACGAGACGACCGCCCTCGGCGCGGCCTATGCGGCCGGGCTGGCGGTGGGCTTCTGGGAGAGCGAGGACGACATCCGCGCCAACTGGGCCGAGGACAAGCGGTGGGAGCCGGGGATGGATGCGGACGAACGCGACCGCCTCTATGCGGGGTGGAACCGGGCGGTCGAGCACAGCTTCGGCCTGACCTGACCGAAGCCGCCCCTCACACCACGTGGTCGGCGAGGACGGCGACCACGCCGGCACTCCCGCCGAGCGCGGCCGCGGCCTCGTATGCCGTGTCGCGGAGCGCGTCGCGGGGTGATTCGCCGGCGGCCGACGTCGACATCGCGGCGACCGCGCAATCGACGGCGCGGGCGCGGCGGAAGCTCTCGCGCTGGGCGCCGACGTCGCCGCGGCGCTGATGCGCGAACGCGTCGAAGTCGTGCTGGGCCGCGACGAGACGGAGCCGGGCGATCCCCGCCGCCGTCGTAACGCCCTGCCGACGCCACTGGCCGATGATCTCCCGGATCTCGGGCGTCGACACCGCCGTCACATCCAGAACGGTGGCGACGATGAGGTGCAGACACGCGGTGAGGTCTTCGTCCGGGACCGCATCGACGAGTCGGGCGACGCCGCCGGGCAGCCGGTCGACACGCCTCAGCACGGTGTCACCCGTCGTCGCCTGCGGGACTTCCGGATCACACCGGCTCCGGTCTCGCGAGGACCGGACCGTCCGCGGTCGTTCGGTCGTCGTTCGAAACCGGTTGCGCTGCAGTGCCGTTGCCGTCAGGGGAATCGGCGTCACCGGGCGGGGCGGACCGCGGGGACGAGGTCCCGCCGGGATCGGCCGGGTGCGGTTCGGGGACTGTCGGGAACGCCTGCCGGATCCAGTCGCCGATGACGGGCGGACCCACGAGCGGCATGTCGCCGACGATCTCCGCCCCGTGTTCCCGGTTGTGCAGGTATGGCGCGGCGCGGTGAGGGGCGTCGTCCGCCCCGGGGCGCCGGCCGCCACCCGGCATGCCGGCGGGCGGCATCCCCGCGGGGCGCTGGCCGACCGGGCCGGCCGGGGTTGCCGATGTCGGTGCGCCGGCCGCCGGGGACGCCGGTGTCGGAGTGGCGGACGGGGCCGAGAGCGGTGGTGGCACCGCCCCGGGAGTCAGGACGGCGGGCGTGGCCGCCGACGCGGGGACACCCGATCCGACGCCGCTGCCCGGAGCGCCTCCGCGGGACCCGGACTCCCCGGTCCCGTCGAGGCCCACGCCACGATGCGATCCCGAGGTCGCCGCACCTCGTGGCGACGAATCGGGGGTCGCCCGACCACCACGCAGGAGGCCGTCGGACCCATCGGTGCCACCGCGCCCCGCGGGGCCCGACGGCGGACCTGCCGGCCCCGCCGGCGTCGTCGACGAACCCGGGCCACCACCTCCCGGCGGTGGCCCGGCCGCCCCGGCCGGCACCGGCACACCGGAGGATGCCGGGCGGCCGAAGTCACCGGCATCCACGGTGTTGCCCGCCTGGCCGCGCGCGGCATCCGACCCGTAGCCCCCGGTGCCGGACGGCCCACCGGCCGCTGCTGACCCGAGGCCGCCGGTGACCCCGTTCGCGCCGGACGGGTCGTGCGGGAGAGAGTGCTGCAGCCCGATCATCGGCGACGAGTACGCGCCCGTCATGGTTCGATCGGCCTCATGCCGCACCGTGGGGGCGTCCTCGGGGTGGTCCCGGATGTGCTGCTGCAACTCGCGCAGCCGTCCCTCCTGGCCGCGCGCCGACCCGAGGATGCCCGTCGCACCGGTCAGCGCATCACCGATCCGGCTCGCGGTGTCCGACGTCGCCGCCAGATCAGCAGACAGCGACCGGCCCGCTTCCAGCGCCGCGTCGGACGCCAGCCCCAGCATGCTGTCGCCGAACATCGCATGCATCCGTTCGGCCGCTCGCCGGACGGACTCGATCGCCGTCAGGATCGTCTGGACGTCACCACTCGCACGTCCCGGTTCCATGGTGCTCAGGACGTCGAGGATCTCGTCGATGCTCATACCGGCCCACTCCGTGCGGTCGCCGTCGAACATGCGCTCGTTGCGACTGCCGTGGGTGTTGTAGGACTCCTCCGGCGAGGTCACGACACCCCCTTGGTCGCTGGCCGGGACGAACGAATTCGTCCGACCCTACCGCGGCATCCCCGGCCGCGGTGAACACCGGCACCGCCTGTGCACAGCGGAAGGCCCGACTCAGTCCAAGTCGTCGTGGCGGACCAGCTGGCGCGCGGCCTCGGTGATCGACCCGGTCAGCGACGGGTACACCGAGAAGGTCTGCGCGAGGTCGCCGACCGTGAGCTTGTTCTGCACCGCGAGGGCGATGGGCAGGATCAGTTCGGAGGCATTCGGTGCCACCACGACGCCGCCGATGACCACGCCGGTGGCCGGCCGGCAGAAGATCTTCACGAAGCCCCGCCGAAGACCGCTCATCTTGGCGCGCGGGTTGGTGGCCAACGGCAGCATCACGGTGCGGGCCGGGTACTCGCCGGTGTCGATCGCGTTCTGCGACACCCCCACCGTCGCGATCTCCGGGCGTGTGAAGATCGCGGAGGCAACGGTTTTCAGCTTGATCGGGCTCACGCCCTCGCCGAGGGCGTGATACATCGCGATGCGGCCCTGCATGGCCGCCACCGAGGCGAGCGGGAACAGACCGGTGCAGTCACCCGCCGCATAGATCCCGGCGACCGATGTGCGGGACACCCGGTCGACCTCGATGTAGCCGCCCTTGCCGACGGCGACGCCGGCGCGGTCGAGCCCCAGGTCGGTGGTGTTCGGGACCGAACCGACGGTCATCAGCACGTGACTGCCGGTGACGGTCGACCCGTCGGCCAGGTGCGCGGTGACCGAGTCGCCGTGGCGCTCGACCTTGTCGGCGCGGGCGTGCTTGACCAGTTCGACGCCACGCTCGGCGAGCGCGTCCTCGAGGACCAGGGCCGCATCCTCGTCCTCGTGCGGGAGCACCCGGTCGCGGCTGGACACCAGCGTCACCTTCACGCCCAGTTCGGTGTAGGCGTGGACGAACTCGGCGCCGGTGACGCCCGAGCCGATCACGATGAGGTGTTCGGGCAGTTCCTCGAGGTCGTAGAGCTGACGCCAGGTGAGGATGCGCTCGCCATCGGGCCGGGCGTCGTCCAGGACGCGCGGCGACGCTCCCGTCGCCAACAACACCACGTCGCCGTCGTAGCGTTCGGTGGTCCCGTCGGCCAGCGTCGCGACGACGCTGTGTGTCGAGACGCCGACCTGCCGTTCGTCGAGCACCGCACTACCGGCGACGAGCTTGACTCCCTCGCTGATGAGCCGTGAGCGGATGTCCGCGGACTGCGCGAACGCGAGGTCGCGGACCCGCTGGTGGATCTGCGGGAGCGTGACCGAGGTGTCGTCGGTCTTGATGTTGATTCCCAGGTCGACAGCTCGCCGGACCTCGGTGCGGATGCCGGTGGACGCGATGAAGGTCTTGGACGGCACGCAGTCCCACAACACGCAGGCACCGCCGATCCCGTCCGAATCGATCACCGTGATGTCGGCGCCGTAGGCGGCCGCCGCGAGCGCCGCCTCGTAACCCGCGGGTCCACCGCCGATGATGACGATCCTGGTCACTGTCACTCCTGTTCTCCACGCCGGGTCGTCGCGCCATCCTTTGTGGGGATGCGGCGTCCGGCTGCGTGTTGTAGCTCGACGGGGAGCGCGGGGTGGTGCGTTCCCTCGGGTCGGCGAGACGGTCGACCCCGTGTCCGCCGCCTACCAAACTAGTCGTGCGGGTGCGGCGGTGTGAACGTGGTCGCACACACCGCCGGGGCGACGGTGTCGCCTTCCGGACTCGGCGACGACCATCTAGGCTCCTTCCGTGCCCATCTATGCCGCCTACGGATCCAACATGCATCCCGAGCAGATGGCCGAGCGCGCGCCGCACTCGCCGATGTCGGGCACCGGATGGCTTCGGGGCTGGCGTCTGACCTTCGGGGGCGGCGACATCGGCTGGGAGGGGTCGCTGGCCACGGTGACCGAGGACCGCGACGATCCCGACGCGCGGGTGTTCGTGGTTCTCTACGACGTCACCACCGAGGACGAGGACCTCCTCGACCGGTGGGAGGGCTCCGAACTCGGCATCCACCGCAAGATCCGGGCCCGCGTCGACACGGCGGACGGCCCGGTCCTCGCCTGGCTCTACGTCCTCGACGCATTCGAGGGCGGACTTCCCTCGGCGCGCTATCTGGGCGTCATGGCCGAGGCGGCCGAGATCGCGGGTGCACCCGCCGAGTACGTGCAGGATCTGCGACTGCGCGAGTCGCGAAACGTCGGTCCCGGCCCGGGTCCCGCGGAGTAGCCGACGGCTGACTAACCGGCCGCGCTCGTCGCGTTCAGCACGATCCCGGCGAGTGCACGGACGCCGATCGCGAGGGCGCGCTCGTCGAGGTCGAAGTTCGGCGCATGCAGATCGACCTGCGGGCCGAACCCGTCCCACACGCCCAGGCGGGCCATCGCTCCGGGCACCTGTTCGAGATACCAGGAGAAGTCCTCCCCACCGGGCGACTGCGGCGTGTCCGCGATGGCCCTGGGCCCGATCGCGGCGACCGACCGCTCGAACATCGCGACCGCGATCTCGTCGTTGACGACCGGCGGCACGCCACGGAAGTACGAGAGGTCGTAGCGGACCCCGAGCGGTGCCAGGAGTTCACCGACGACGCTGCGAACCAGCGGTTCGAGTTCGGCCCAGGTGGTGTGGTCACCGGTGCGGACCGTCCCGCGCATGCGTCCCTCCTGCGGGATCGCGTTGGCAGCACTGCCTGCGTTGGCCGCACCCCACACCATCACCGTCCCCGACCGCGGGTCCACGCGACGCGACAGCACCCCGGGCAGTCCGGTGATCACGGTGCCCATCGCGTAGATCAGGTCCCCGGTCAGATGTGGGCGTGACGTGTGCCCGCCTGCGGAATGCAGTTGCAGATCGATGTGGTCCGCCGCAGAGGTCAACGGGCCGGACCGCAGCCCGACCGTGCCCACCGGTAGTCGCGGATCGCAGTGAAGGGCGAAGATGCGACCGAGACCGCTGGTGACCCCGGCCTCGATGGCGTCGAGGGCGCCACCGGGCATGACCTCCTCGGCCGCCTGGAAGATCAACCGGACACCGACGGGCAGCGGTTCGGCCGCGGCGAGCAGTTTCGCGACGCCGATCAGGATGGCCGTGTGCGCATCGTGCCCGCACGAATGCGACGCGCCCTCCACCGACGAGGTGAACGGCAGTCCGGTGTGTTCGGTGACCGGCAGAGCATCCATGTCCGCGCGCAGGGCGATCCGAGGCTCACCGGCGGGTCCCAGGTCGCACACGACGCCGGTACCCAACGGGAGTCGACGCGGGTCGAGCCCGGCGGCGGTGAGTTCGCTCATCACCAACTCGGTGGTGCGCACCTCCTGCCGGGACAACTCCGGATGCGCGTGGATCTCGCGGCGCCACGCGATGAGGTCGGTGCCGTGCTCGGCGAGCCACGAGTCGATGGGATCGCCCGCCGCGGCGAAACCCGCTCCCGCGGCCGACATCAGAAGACCCCGGGCGGGGTCGGACGCGCGAGATCGTCGAGCAGGGGTGCGCGCAGTCCGCGTTTGATCAGTGCGAGATTGGCGCCAACGGTCGCGGCGCGGGCGCCGGCGACCTCGGCGGCCCGGGCCGTGAGGTGCTCGGCACCGACGGCCTCGTCCACGATCCCCGCGCCGACCGCGTCGTCGGCGCCGTAGCGGCGGCTCGTGTACATCGCCTCGGTCGCGGTGCGGTCGGTGAGGCGAGTGCGCAGCAGGGTGGCCATCCCGCGGGTGAAGGGCATGCTGAGGGCGGCCTCGGGCAGCGACCAGAATCCGCGCTCGGTGCGCATGAGGACGTGGTCGGTGCACAGCGCGAGCATGGCGCCCGCACCGAAGGCGTGCCCGTTCACGGCACAGACCGTCGGGACCGGCAGGGTGAGGACCTTCGCGTACAGCGCGTGAACACGGTCGAGGTAGGCGGGCAGCTGATCGGGGGCGGCGAAGATGTGGTCGGTGTCCAGTCCGTTCGAGAAATACTTCCCGGTGGCGGTGACCACCAGCGGACGCGTCGGGGCGGCGACGACCTCGTCCAGCAGCCGCTCGACCTCGTCCAACCATTCCACCCGGAACCGGTTCTCCGGATTGGACTCGCTGATCTCCTCACCGTGCGCTCCGAGATGGAGTTCGACGACCTCCCCGGCATCGTTCAGAAATGGCATGTCCCGACCTTATCGCCCCGGGTCTCACGCTCGCCGACCCGATCGGTCGGCGCGCTGCGCTTCAGCGGCCGGGCGGCCTGCGGAAAGGTTTAGGGTTGGCGCATGGATCCAATCGCCGACGCAGACGCCGCGGCCATCGTCGCCGCGGCCACGATCGCCGCCGAGACCGATGCCGCTGCACACGATGTGGCCGTCATCCTCGGGTCGGGGTGGTCACCCGCGGCCGACGCCTTCGGGCGGCCCATCCGCTCCCTGCCGATGGCGTCGATCCCCGGGTTCTCCCCACCCGAGGCCGCGGGCCACGGCGGCGTCGTCCACTCGATCCGGATCGGTGATCGCCGTGTTCTGTTGATGCTGGGCCGGATTCACGCCTACGAGGGTCACGACCTCGCCCGCGTCGTCCACCCGATCCGCACCGCCGCGGCCGCCGGTGTCCACACCGTAGTCCTCACCAACGCGGCAGGCGGCCTGCGCGAGGACATGTCGGTCGGGCAACCCGTCCTCATCTCCGATCACCTCAATCTGACGGCCCGCTCCCCCTTGGTCGGCGCCCGCTTCGTCGACCTGGTCGACGCGTACTCGCCGCGCCTACGGGACATCGCGCGCGGCATCGACCCGAAGCTCGCCGACGGTGTGTACGCCGGATTGCCCGGCCCGCATTACGAAACACCCGCCGAGATCCGGATGCTGCGGACGATGGGCGCGGATCTGGTCGGGATGTCGACCGTGCACGAGACCATCGCCGCCCGGGCCGCCGGGCTCGACGTGCTCGGCATCTCGCTGGTCACCAATCTCGCAGCCGGCATGACCGGCGACCACCTGAGCCACGCGGAGGTTCTCGAGGTGGGACGTACGTCGGCGGCCCGAATGGGCGAACTGCTCGCACAGATCATCGGCGAACTGTAGGACCGCACGGATTTCCGCCCCGGCGAACCGAAGGAGCGACATGAGCTATCCACCGAGCGGTCCCGGCGGCTATCCGCACGGCGACTACCCGCAGGGCGGTTATCCATCGGGCGGCTATCCGTCGGGCCAGGTGCCACCCGGTCCGCCTCGGTCGCCGTGGTCCTCGCCCGCAGTGCTCGTCGCCATCGGCGCGGGCGTGCTCCTCGTGGTCGTGGGCGTGCTCGCGGCACTGCTCCTGATCCCCGCTGACGACGACTCCGCGGACCGCGACACCGCCGACGGCGGACCCCCGTCGGGGTCGACCGTCACGAGCACCGTCACCCGACCCGCCGAGACGACGGCCCCCACGACCACTCCGACAACTCCGACACTGACGTCGCCCACTCCCGTGCGGCCGGCCCCTACAGTCGCGGGCGCCGACTGGCAGGGGTTCACCACCGGCCCGCGCTGCAACGCCGCGGGCGACCCCGCCGTCGTCGTGGGGCAGACCTCACGATCGCGCGTCGTGATCTGTCAGGTCGGCACGCAGACGGGCCGGTGGTACTACAAG
This sequence comes from Gordonia terrae, assembly GCF_001698225.1. Taxonomy (NCBI): domain Bacteria; kingdom Bacillati; phylum Actinomycetota; class Actinomycetes; order Mycobacteriales; family Gordoniaceae; genus Gordonia; species Gordonia terrae. The sequence continues at coordinate 2,034,333 of NZ_CP016594.1, read as the reverse complement.
GGCCTCGCACCCGAGGGCGGAATCGAGTTGCAGTTCCCGACCCGAACCGGTGACACCTTCGAGGCACGCAACGGCGCAGTGCGCTACCTCGTCTCACCGGCGAGCCTGACCATCGTCGAGGGTGGTGCCGTGCTCGCCGAGGAGCCGATGCTGGCGTACTGGTCACTGCCGGGCTGACCGGCCTTCGCTGTGGAGTTGTCAAGGGACGGATGCGGTCCCGAGCTGGGCTCGGGTGCAAGGTGCTACGCGAGGACTGTTGTGGACCGGTCGGTCAGGCGGCGTTGTCGAGTCGCATGGTGCGGCGGTTGTAGGCGGGTAGCGGTCGTCGGTGTGGGTCGATGCCGGCTGGTGGAACCAGCCAGGGATGTCGGTCGAAACCCATCACGACGTCCCAGCCGTGGTGATGCACCTGGGTGTGACAGCGCTGACACACCAGGCAACCATTGTCGAGATCAGTCGGGCCACCATCAGCCCAATGCGCCAGGTGGTGCACTTGGGTATGTGATGGTGGTGCACCGCATTTGACGCAGCACTCGTCTCGGACGACCACTGCTTTGCGTAGGTGCGGTGGGAACAGGCGGTGGGTGTGTCCCATCTGCAGCGGTACGCCTTCACCGTCGAGGGTGATCTCCGTCAATTCTCCGTCACAAGACACTTGTCTGGCGACGGCCCGGCTGACCGTCCCGGTCCACGGGAGGTTTGCGGGGTCCGCGCCGGCGGCAGGGATCGTCAGCATCAGCTGCGTGCGCGGGGACCCAACACCGTCGATGCTCGTGCCGAGGGCAGCTTGGTCGAGGATCAGCTCGAAGGCATCCGCGCGTCGCTGCTCAGCGGTACGTCGGTCGTCGGCGCCGTCGGGTTCGGGTCGTGGGCAGGCTCGTTCGTCGATCATAGAGAGGAACTTTTCGCCTACTACTTGGGTGAGGTCGGCGCGGATCTCGACGCGTCCGTCGTCGGTGGTGTGGGCGTTGACCGTGTTCAACGACCAATCGTCGGCGGCGGGGATGCCGCGGTCGGTGGTGTCGGCGATGGTGTTGCCGATGGCGCGGGCGTACTTGTCTACTTCTGTCGGTGTTGCCCCCGACAGGGCCTGACCGACCAGGGCGGTCTCGTAGCCGGCGCGTTCCTCGTCGGAAAGCTCTGTCGGCGAACGCTTGTCGATATGGATCATGCCGCGGATGACGGCGTCACCGACTTCCGCGGACAGCCGTCCGTCGGCAGCGTTCCTGGCCAGGACGGGCAGCGTGGGGAGAGCGTCGACGCTCCGCATGGCACGTAACGCCGCAGCGGGTGCGTAACCCATCTCGATCAACACCTTCTTGGTGGTCCCACCGGCCTTCTGTGCGACCCCGAGTTCCTCGAGTTGCGCTGCGTGCGTGACGATCTGATGATCGATGGTGTTGCGGAGCAGGCGCAAAGTATTGAGTGCGTCGAATGTCGCTGCGCCCGTCGGGTCGTCGGCGGGCGGGGTGCTCTCGATGAGCTGGTCGAGAAGGGCGGTGAGCTCTGGCATAGCTCCACCGTACGGGAACATTCATTCGACTACGAGAAGTATCCACAACCCGGCAGACTCGAAATATGTTGCTATTTATAATGATTCGACGATAGTGGGCAATACCGCGCCCCTAGGAGTACCGCGGACCGAACTGCCGGTCGCCGGCGTCGCCGAGACCCGGCACGATGTAGTTGACGTCGTTCAGTTCGTCGTCGACCGCGGCGACCACGAGTCGGCATGGGTGCCCCGACTCCTTCAGCGCGGCAACACCTTCGGGAGCCGCCACGACGCACACGGCGGTGATGTCGGTGGCGTTGCGAGCGACGAGGAGTTCGATCGTGTGGAGCATCGAACCGCCCGTGGCCAGCATGGGATCGAGGACGAACACCGGCCGCCCGGACAGATCCTCCGGCAACGACTCGAGGTACGGGACCGGCTGAGCGGTCTCCTCGTCCCGCGCCAGACCCACGAAACCGACATGCGCCTCGGGGACCATCGCGTGGGCCTGCTCGACCATGCCGAGCCCCGCGCGCAGCACCGGCACCAGCAGAGGCGGCGAGGCCAGCCTCGACCCGGTGTGCGTCGTCAACGGGGTGTTGATCTGCACGTCGGCGCGCGGGGCGCCGGCGAGCGCTTCATAGATCAGCATCTGCGTGAGGTCGGACAGCGCGGCCCGGAATCCGGCGTTGTCGGTGGTCTCGTCGCGCATGGTGGTCAGACGCGCGGCCGCGAGGGGATGGTCGACGATCAGGGACTCCATGCCGACCACCCTATTTCCTCCGTGCGCGTCGCGTGCCTCTTGGGCGAGTCCGGACACGCCCATCGGCACCGCGGACGAAATCCGATGGAACCCATCACGGCCGCGCCGCGTCAAAATCCCATGAGCCCGCCCATCCCTCACCCCGATCACGTCCCCGCCCGCCCAGGCTTCTCGACCAGTAGCCGGCTGTCTGTCGAACCGTCTGCGCTGCAGGACTTCTCCGATGCCCACCGCGCGAACGCTCGCATGCTCGACGAGGCATCGGGCAGCAACGAGGCCGCCATGGTCGACCTCGCGATCACCTTCGGGCTGATCGGGCTCGAGTTCCTGGCCGCCGTCGTCGAGTTCCTCGAACTCCATCGCCGAAGCGTCGAGTCCGCTGCGGCACGTGAGGAGCGCGTGGGGTCCACCACGAGTTCCGCCAGCACGACCTACGCCGCGTGCGACTGCGCGGCCGCCGACGGGGTCGTGGCCCACCGCGAGCTGACGCTGTGATCCCCGTCGAGCTCTTCTTCGAGCCGTTGCGCCAGCTGATCACCGCGTTGGGGACGGGCGTCCTGGTGCCGGGCAACCCCGCCGATCAGGTTCGCACGACCGCCGGCACCGTCGAGTCGGTGCGCAGCCGGTCGAGGTCGGCCATCGAGTCCGTCCGCACGCAGTGGGACGGAGCCGGTGCGGCCGGGGCCGACGACGCGACCACGGCAGTCCAGCAGCAGCTCACCGGACTCACCGACCGCGCCGTCGAGTTCGGCCGGCTCGTCGAGGAGGCGAGTCGCACCGTCCACACCGCGTCCACCGGGCTGAACGACCTCCTGTCCGCACTGGAACGCCAGGTCCGCGGTCTCGCAGGCGGACTGAACACTCCGGCAGGACTTCTCGCGATACTGCCGATCGCCGTCGAGTATCTCGGCCGGGGCGTGCAGATCGTGGGTCGCGCGCGCGCCGAGCTCGGCTCGGACACGGAGGCGATGACCGCCCTGACCCGTCGAACCGCGCCCGCCGAGGTGACGAGTGTCGCGGGTGGAGCTGCGCAGCTGTCGACGACCCCCACCCCCGGGGGCATCCCGATCACGCTGCCCGACGGCTCGGTCGCCCACGCGCCGAACGAGCGAGCCGCCACGGCCGTGCGGGCCGCTCTGAGCCAACGCGGGGTGCCGTATGTCTGGGGCGGGACCACACCCGACGGATTCGACTGCAGCGGCTTCACCCAGTGGGCCTACCGTCAGGCCGGACTCGAGCTACCCCGCCTCGCCCAGGACCAGGACACCGCAGGCCATCAGGTCTCGCAGTCGCAACTGCAACCCGGGGACCTCGCGGTGTGGTCCGGGCACGTCGCCATGTACATCGGCAACGGTCAGATGGTGGAAGCCGGTGACCCGGTGGGCGTCTCGCCGGTGCGGACCTCCAACCTCGACCAGACGTTCGAGGGCTTCTTCCGGCCGCGGTGAGCACCCGGGGACGCTCATGTCCGACATCGGCCCGCCGAGTTCACGGAAATGTCGTCGGCACACCACCGACCGGTTGTGGGGGCACTACTGGATTCGCCGTCGACGATCGCTAGGCTGTGTCCCCATGGCCGGAGACATCGTCCCGATTGAGCTCGGACTCACCGACGGAAACAGCTTCACCCTGTGGGCACCCCGCTGGCGTGAGGGCGATGACGAGTGGGAGGCCTTCCTCGGACTCGACGAGGACCTGTACGTACTGCCCGGCGTCGCCGAGCTCGCCGCCTTCATCCGGACCAATGAGGACAACGACCTCGTCGAGCATCCCGCCTGGTCGACGGTGGTCGGTGTGCAGGCCGAGGAACTGGTCCCCGACGAGCGTCACAGCTACGACCTCGTCGGTGTGCCCGAGCTCGCCGCCGAGGACCCGACGCCGGAGGTCATCGCCGAGCTCGAGGACGCTCTCGAGATCGTGCGCATCCTCGGCGAGGTCTGCGAACTGACGCCGGTCACCAAGTTCTTCAACGGCAACCCGATCCTCGGAGCCGTCACGACCGGCACACGCAACTTCGACGGCCGCGAGGGCACCGACCTCTGGGTCCGCATCGGCCGGTTGATCGCCAAGCACTGGGACGACGTGCTCGACGCCATCGACGGGGTCATCAGCACCCCGAAGGTCGATGCACAGGCCGTCGAAACCGCCGAGGCCGAGTTGGAGGCCGCCGCGTCCGCAGAGGACGAGGACGAGCCCACCGACGACGACATCGAGATCGTCGGTGCCGCGGACACCGACGATGACGAGTCCGTGGACACCGAGGACGACGAGCACGTCGACGACGACCATGACGACGAGGACGACTACGACGACGACGATTTCTGGGCGTCGGTCGGTATCGACCCGGTCAAGATCGTCACGAGCGCCGGCGAGTACCTCACTCTCCGCTGCTACCTCGGCGACGATCCGGTCTTCCTCGGGAGCAAGGGCAAGATATTCGTGTTCACCTCGGCGCGCTCGCTGTCGCGATTCCTCGCCGACGAGAACGAGCACGACCTCGCCGACCTGTCGACCTTCGACGAGGTCCGCACCGAGGCGACCGACGGCTCTCTCGAATTCGACGTCATCGACGACAACGTGTACGTGCTGCCCGGCCTGGCCGACGACATCGCCGACGGTCCGCGTCGCATGGATCGCGACCAGCTCGACCTCGCCGTCGAACTGTTCACCGACGCAGCCGACTACGCCGGCGACAACACGGTCACCGAGGCCCTGGGCACCACCACCCCGCTGGGATGGTTCGTGGACTACACGGTCAACCCCGACCCCAAGCGGATGGCGCCCAGCGGCCCGTTCGACAACGAGGCCGAGGCGTGGCGCGCGCTCGAGCACGACTTCGAGGCCCGGCTCACCAAGAAGGGCTGACCGGCCCGTCGGCGGTCGATCGCACGCCGGCGCGGGTGCCGCTCAGCCGAGCAGCACCGCGTAGCCGGGCTTGATGACATCGTCGATGAAGGCCAACCGCTCGTCGAAGTGGATGAACGCCGACTTCATCGCGTTCACCGTGAACCGCTCGAAGTCGGCCCAGCCGTAACCGAACTGATCGGCGAGCAGACCGAATTCCCTGCTCATCGTGGTGTCGGACATCAACCGGTTGTCGGTGTTGACGGTGACGCGGAACCGGAGTCGGGCCAGCACGTTGAACGGATGCTCGGCCAAGGAGCTGACCGCGCCGGTCTGGACGTTCGAACTCGGGCACAACTCCAGCGGAATCCGCTTGTCCCGCACGATGTTCGCGATCTGTCCGAGCCGGGCATCCGCGAACGAGTGGGCGGCGAGATCGACCCCGGTGGGCAGTTCGATGTCGTCGAAGACGCGGACGCCGTGGCCCAGCCGGTCCGTCCCACAGAAGCCGATCGCCTCGTGGATCGACGGCAGCCCGAAAGCCTCGCCGGCATGGATCGTGAACGGCGCGCAGTTGGCACGCATGTACTCGAACGCATCGAGGTGACGGGTCGGCGGATGCCCGGCCTCGGCGCCCGCGATGTCGAAACCGACGACTCCCCGGTCGCGGTAGCGGACCGCGAGTTCGGCGATCTCACGCGACCGGGCCGCGTGGCGCATCGCGGTGACCAGGCAGCGCACGGTGATGCTCCGACCCCGCTCGGCCGCCGCCGCCTCACCCTCGGCGAACCCCCGTAGCACCGCCTCGACGACCTCGTCGAGATCCAGCCCGCCCTCGAGATGCTGTTCGGGCGCGTACCGGACCTCGGCGTAGACGACGCCGTCGTCGGCGAGATCCTCGACGCACTCCCGCGCCACGCGCTCCAAAGCAGGAGCGGTCTGCATCACCGCGACCGTGTGGGAGAAGGTCTCGAGGTAGCGCTCGAGCGAGCCGCTGTCGGCGGCCCGGCGGAACCAGCGCCCGAGCGTCTCGGCATCGTCGATCTGTATACCGTTCTCGTCCCGCGGCAAGCCGTCGTAACCCACCTCGTGGGCCAGCTCGAGGACCGTCGCGGGCCGGAGTCCGCCGTCGAGGTGGTCGTGCAGGAGCACCTTCGGGGCGAGGGAGATGTTCGCCGGGGTCAGCGTCGTCATGGAGTGAACCTAACGCGGTCGATGATCAGTGGCCGGGCGCCCGCGCCGACCGCGTGTTCCACGGTGTCGGGCTCGATGGTCGTCGCCCCGGCCAGAGACGAGCGGGCACCGGCGATCCGGTCCTCATCCTGCGTGTGCACGGTGAACAAGGGTTGACCCGCCCGAACACGCTCCCCCGGCTTCGCATGGATGATGACTCCCGCCTCGGCCGCGACCGCCTCCCCCGGTTTCGATCTGCCGCCGCCCAGACGCCACGCGGCGTCGCCGACCGCCCGGGCATCCATCTGCGCGACGACGCCGTCGCGCGACGCGGTGACGGTGTCGTGGTGTCGTGCCTGCGGTAGCGGCCCGTCCGGATCTCCACCCTGTGCGGCGATCATCGCCCGCCAGGTGTCCATCGCCCGACCGTCGGCGAGATGAGTTGCCGGATCGGCGTCGACGAGCCCCGCGGCGTCGAGCATCTCCCGGGCGAGGGCGAGGGTGAGCTCGACGACGTCGGCTGGACCGCCTCCTGCGAGCACCTCCACCGATTCGGCCACCTCGACGGCGTTCCCGATCGCGAGTCCGAGCGGTGTGCTCATGTCGGTGATCAGCGCGCGGGTGTCGACACCGGCGTCGTGGCCGAGTTCGACCATCGTGGACGCCAGTTCGCGGGCGTCGTCCTCATCCGGCAGAAACGCGCCCGAACCGGCCTTGACGTCGAGAACCAGCGCGCCGGTCCCTTCGGCGATCTTCTTGCTCATGATCGACGAGGCCAGCAGCGGAATGGATTCGACCGTCCCGGTGACGTCGCGGAGCGCATAGAGCTTGCGGTCGGCCGGGGCCAGGTCGGCACCCGCGGCGCAGATGACCGCGCCGACCCGCTCCAGCTGGTCGAGCATGTCGGCCGTGCTCACCTCGGCACGCCATCCCGGGATCGACTCCAGCTTGTCGAGCGTCCCGCCGGTGTGACCGAGCCCGCGGCCGGACAGCTGCGGCACGGCGACACCGAACGATGCGACGAGCGGCGTGAGCGGGAGGGTGATCTTGTCGCCGACGCCGCCCGTGGAGTGCTTGTCGACGGTGGCGAGTGACTTCCCGTTCCGCTGCAGCCCGGACAGATCCAGCCGGCGTCCGCTGTCGATCATCGCGTGCGTCCAGGACGCGATCTCCCGGCGATCCATGCCGCGCAGACAGACCGCCATCAACAGCGCCGACATCTGCTCCGGCGCCACCTCGCCTCGGGTGTAGCCGTCGACCACCCACGCGATCTGGGCGTCGCTGAGAGCGCGCCCGCCCCGCTTGGTGGCGATGACCGACACCGCGTGGATGATCTCCCGGTCCTCGACCGTCATGAGCGGACCGCGTCGAGATCGTCGGGTCCGAAGGCGTCGGGAAGCAGAGCCGCGAGCGGCCGGGGCCCCGCCGGGTGGTCGACGAGGAGCTCGCGACCGCCGTGCTCGAGCAGCACCTGCCGGCACCGGCCACAGGGCATCAGGACCACTCCGCGGGCGTCGCAGACACTGACGGCCCGCAGTGCCCGGTCGCCCCCGTTCACCAGGGCGGCGACCAGCGCGACCTCGGCGCAGATCCCCAGCCCATATGAGACATTTTCCACATTGCAACCAGCGATGACACGACCCTCGGCCGTGATCCCGGCAGCGCCCACCGGGTACCGGGAGTACGGCGCATAGGCCCGGTCGATCATCGATTTCGCCTTGTCCCGCAACACATCCCACTCGATATCAGCAACCACGTGAATCTCCTGTCGCACGGCGTCATCGACCGTTCATCCGGATTTCATCACCGCAAAGCTTGGGTAAGGCAAACCTAAGTCGTAATGTCTTGTCGCTCAGATCGGTTCGGGCAATTTACCACCGGAATGGGCATGGGTTTAGAGTCTCTTCCTATGGGTCCATGGTCGAGTCGGAGCATGCCGATTCGACGCGTCCATCGACGATGTTGGAGGCCACTTTCCCGATGAGCACCTCGACCGAAGTCGCACCCGACCCGGTGCGCAGACGATCTCTTTATCGCGGCGATCCCGGCATGTGGTCGTGGGTCCTGCACCGCATCACCGGCGTCACGATCTTCTTCTTCCTGTTCGTCCACGTGCTGGACACCGCGGTCATCCGCGTCGATCCCAACCAGTACGACGCGATCATCGAGACCTACAAGACGCCGATCATCGGCCTCATGGAGATCGCCCTGGTCGCCTGCGTCCTGTTCCACGCCTTCAACGGTGTGCGCCTGATCCTCGTGGACTTCTGGTCCAAGGGACCCAAGTACCAGCGGCAGATGCTGTGGGTGGCCATGACCCTGTTCGTCATCGTCTTCGGTGCCGGCACGGTCCGCCTGCTGCAGATCCTGTTCAGCCACCTGTAGGAGACACCAGAGATGACCACCTCGGAAGCCACCGGTGTCGCCAAGACCCTCGGCACGCAACACGACCGTCCCGCGAGCCTGGACAACCCGCGCTCGCCCCGCAAGCCCAAGGGCGGCAACTTCGAGAAGAACGCGTGGCTGTTCATGCGGTTCTCGGGTCTGCTGCTCGTCGTCCTGACGATCGGCCACATGTTCATCATGCTGGCGTGGGACGGCGGCGTGCATCGCATCGACGCCTCGTTCGTCGCGGCACGCTGGAGCTCGCCCTTCTGGCAGATCTGGGACCTCACCATGCTGTGGCTGGCCCAGCTGCACGGCGGCAACGGTGTGCGCACCGTCATCGCCGACTACTCCCGCAAGGACTCGACCCGTTTCTGGCTGAACGTGCTGCTCGCCGTGTCGATGATCCTCGTCCTCACGATGGGCACCTACGCCCTCCTGACCTTCGACGTCAACAGCGTCGGCTAGAGGAGACCTAGAACATGCAGGAACACCGCTACGACGTCGTCATCGTGGGCGCCGGCGGCGCAGGCATGCGCGCGGCGATCGAAGCCGCCCCTCGTGCCCGCACCGCGGTGCTGACCAAGCTGTACCCGACCCGCAGCCACACCGGCGCGGCCCAGGGCGGCATGTGTGCGGCACTCGCCAACGTCGAGGAAGACAACTGGGAGTGGCACACCTTCGACACGGTCAAGGGTGGTGACTACCTCGCCGATCAGGACGCCGTCGAGATCATGGCCAAGGAGGCCATCGACGCGGTGCTCGATCTCGAGAAGATGGGTCTGCCCTTCAACCGGACGCCCGAGGGCAAGATCGACCAGCGGCGCTTCGGCGGCCACACCCGCGACCACGGCAAGTCGCCGGTCCGGCGTGCCTGCTACGCGGCCGACCGCACCGGCCACATGATCCTGCAGACGCTGTACCAGAACTGCGTCAAGCACGACGTCGAGTTCTTCAACGAGTTCTACGCCCTCGACATCTGCCTCACCGAGAACGAGAAGGGCGAGCAGGTCGCGACCGGCGTCGTCGCCTACGAACTCGCGACCGGCGAGATCCACGTGTTCCACGCCAAGTCGATCGTCTTCGCCACCGGCGGCTCGGGCCGCATGTACAAGACGACGTCCAACGCGCACACGCTGACCGGCGACGGCATGGGCATCATCTTCCGCAAGGGCCTCCCCCTCGAGGACATGGAGTTCCACCAGTTCCATCCGACGGGTCTGGCGGGTCTCGGCATCCTCATCTCCGAGGCGGTCCGCGGCGAGGGCGGCATCCTGCGCAACGCCGACGGCGAGCGCTTCATGGAGCGTTACGCCCCGACCATCAAGGACCTCGCGCCGCGCGACATCGTCGCCCGTTCGATGGTGCTCGAGGTGCTCGAGGGTCGCGGCGCCGGGCCGAACAAGGACTACGTCTACATCGACGTGACCCACCTCGGCGAGGACGTCCTCAACGAGAAGCTCCCCGACATCACCGAGTTCGCGCGCACGTATCTCGGCGTCGATCCCGTCACCGAATACGTGCCGGTGTTCCCGACGTGTCACTACGTCATGGGCGGCATCCCGACGAACATCAACGGCCAGGTGCTGCGGAACAACGACGAGGTCGTGCACGGCCTGTACGCCGCGGGCGAGTGTGCGTGCGTGTCGGTCCACGGGGCCAACCGCCTGGGCACCAACTCGCTGCTCGACATCAACGTCTTCGGACGCCGGGCGGGCATCGCCGCGGCGGACTACGCGAACTCGGCCGAGTTCGCCGAACTCCCCGAAACGCCCACCGAGATGGTCGATTCGTGGCTCGAACTGCTGCTCAGCGATCACGGCCACGAACGCGTCGCGGACATCCGCACCGAACTGCAGGCGTCGATGGACGCCAACGCCTCGGTGTTCCGCACCGAAGAGACCCTCAAGCAGGCCCTGACCGACATCCACGGGTTCAAGGAGCGCTACGCCCACATCCGTGTCCATGACAAGGGCAAGCGGTTCAACAGCGATCTCCTCGAGGCCATCGAACTCGGCTTCCTGCTGGAGATGGCCGAGGTGACCGTGGCGGGAGCCCTGAACCGCAAGGAATCGCGCGGCGGCCACGCCCGCGAGGACTACCCGGATCGTGACGACGTCAACTACAAGCGGCACACCATGGCCTACAAGAAGGGCACCGATCTCCTTTCGGACATCGAGTTGGAGTACAAGCCGGTCGTGGAAACCCGCTACGAGCCGATGGAGCGTAAGTACTGATGACATCTGTTCTGGACAAGCCCGCGCCGTCCTCCGACGAGCCGCCGTTGCCACCGGTGCCCGACGAGGCCACCATGGTGACGCTCAAGATCTTCCGCTTCAACCCGGAGAACCCCGACGCACAGGGCTTCGAGAGCTTCCGCGTCCCGGCGCTGCCGACCGACCGTCTGCTCAACCTGCTCCTGTACGTGAAGGGCTACCTCGACGGCACCCTCACGTTCCGTCGTAGCTGCGCCCACGGCGTGTGCGGGTCGGACGCGATGCGGATCAACGGCGTCAACCGTCTCGCCTGCAAGCTCCTGATGAAGGACATGCTCCCCAAGGACAAGTCCAAAGAGATCACGATCACCATCGAGCCGATCCGCGGCCTGCCGGTGGAGAAGGATCTCGTCGTCGACATGGAGCCGTTCTTCGACGCGTTCCGCGCGATCAAGCCGTTCCTGATCACCTCGGGCAACGAGCCGACCCGCGAGCGCATCCAGAGCCAGGCCGACCGCGCCCGTTTCGACGACACGACCAAGTGCATCCTGTGTGCCTGCTGTACGACGAGCTGTCCGGTGTTCTGGACCGAGGGCTCCTACTTCGGCCCGGCCGCGATCGTCAACGCGCACCGGTTCATCTTCGACAGCCGTGACGAGGGTGCCGTCGAGCGTCTCGACATCCTCAACGACGTCGACGGTGTGTGGCGCTGCCGCACGACCTTCAACTGCACCGACGCCTGCCCGCGTGGCATCCAGGTCACCCAGGCGATCTCGGAGGTCAAGCGCGCGCTCATGTTCTCGCGCTGACCCTTTCGAACTCTCTCTGCAGCCCGGCAACGGCCCGCACCCTCAGGGGTGCGGGCCGTCGTCGTCGGTGACGGTCGAGGTGGCCCTCAGGGTACTTCCGGGCGGAAAAGGCCGGCGACAATGGATTCCGCGCTGCGCGCCTCCTCGTCCGGGTCGGCGGGCCACAGCAACATTGCCAGCACCGAACGGATGAGGAACCGCGCATCCGCGGGGTCGTGGGGATCGACGCCGACCAGATCGGCGGCCACCGCGTGCACTGCGGGAGACGACAGGACCGTCGGCGTCGCGTCGATCAGGTTGTCCGGCCGGAGGAACTGCCGGATGACCCGGTCCCCCCGCAGGGCCCGCAAGGTCTCGATGATCGCCGTCCGGGCACGTTCGGGTCCCGTGAGTTCCGCGATCGAGGCCCGGATCGCCGACAGCACCGGCGCCGAGGTGGTGGCCAGAACCGACTCGATCACCGCGGCCCGCCCGCCGGCGTGCCGGTAGATCGTCGCCCTCGAACAGTGCGCCCGGCGACCGAGCTCGTCGAGATCGAACGCGTCGAGTCCGCGCCGGGCGATGAGAGCCGCGGCGTGCGCGACGAGCCGTTCGCGGGCGGCGTCCCGCCGTTCACCACCGACCAGCCAGTCCTGGGCCACGAGCCCTCCATTCTCACCATGAGACGGATCGCACCCTCTGGGCGCCCGTCACCCGCTGGTCACGACGCTACGGTGAGACGCTACCGCGTGCCAGTCGATCCCACCGATCTCCTCTTTCCGGAATCGCGTGCCACCGCGTCCGCCGCCGTCGACCCTGGTGTCATGGACACCACCGAGGACCCCACGACCTTCTACTCGCGCCTTCACACCGACTCCCCGGTACAGCGCATCGGCGACTCCTCGTTCTTCGCCGTCGGCTCCTGGGATCTCATCGCCGACGCGGTCCGCCGCCCGGAGGACTTCTCGTCGAACCTGACCGCCACGATGGTGTGGCACGGCGACGGCTCGGTCTCGGAGTTCCCGGTCGCGGGTCTGGGCGATGCGATGCACGTCCTCGCGACCGCCGACGGTGCCCGCCACCGGGATCATCGCAAGCTCGCGATGACGTCGGTCTCGCCGGCGCGGATCCGTGAGCTGGAGCCGACCATCCGCGGGCACCTCAAGCGATCCTGGAACGCGAATCTGCACGACGGTCGGATCGACTGGGTGAGCGCTGTGGCACAACGGATTCCGATGGCGGTCGCATGCGAGCTGCTCGGATTCCCGGCCGACGACCGTGCCGCACTCACCCGGTGGGCGATCGCGACCAATGTCCTGATCGACGGCGTCATCACGCCGGAGCAGCTGACGACGGCGACCGCGGCGGTCGGCGAGCTGACGGGGTATCTGTCAGCGGCGTTGACCGGCGCCGGGAGCGGAGCGAGCGGGCCGAATGACACCGGCGCCGGGAGTGGAGCGAGCGGGCCGAAGATGACCGGCGCCGGGAGCGAAGCGAGCGGGTCTGGCGCGCGGACTGCGTTGGCCGAGGTGGCCGCCCGCGTCGCGGCGGGTGGCCTCGACCACGAGTCGGCCGTGATGATCCTGTTCCAGTTGGTGGCCGCGGGCGCCGAGTCCACCACGAGTCTGCTCAACAGTGTCGTCTGGCTCTTGGACCGTCATCCCGAGGTCGTCGATCGTCTGCGCCGGGACCCCGAACTCATCCCGGTGTTCGTGGAGGAGGCCCTGCGACTCGAGACCCCGTTCCGTGGCCACTTCCGGCACGTCGTCGCCGACACCACGCTCGGCAACACGCGGCTTCCGGCCGGTTCGCACGTCTTCCTGATGTGGGGTGCAGCCAACCGCGACCCGGCCCATTTCGACGACCCCGCTGCGATCGACCTCGATCCGGCGGCCCGGAGGTCGCACCTCGCATTCGGCAAGGGTCTGCATCTGTGTGTCGGGGCCGCACTGGCGCGGCTCCAGGCGCGACTCGCGACAGAGCATCTGCTGACTTCCACCTCGACCTTCCGCATCGATCTGGGGCAGACGCACTGGGAGCCGGGGGTCCTCGTCCGCCGTTTCACCACGCTGCCGCTGACGGTCACCACCTGACGCAGGGACAGGACCGCAAATCCGAGGGAACCGATCCGGCGCTCGATGCGTCGAAGAGAGACCGAGGACGACCGGACGGTCGCCGGATCGGCTCTCGCACATCGAACGGAGTTCCCCATGGCCCGCGCCCTGTTGTTTCGGCTGCTGTTGACGTTCGCGGTGAGTGTGCTCGCCTGCCTTCTGGTCTTCACCCCGGCCGCGGCAGCACCCACCACCGACACCCAACGGATCACGATCACCCTGACCTCCGACCAGCAGCACAACGGCGCCGTCGCCTGGACCGACGCGGACGGCCGACTGCGGACACAGTCCGATGTCCCACTTCTGCAACGGGATTCGGAGGGCAACTGGACGGCGTCCCTGGTGTACACGAGAGCCGCGGGCGATCTGCCGGTCGACGCCCTGTTCCAGTCCGGCGGTCGCCTCTCCCGATGCGAGATCCGGATCGACGGCGAGCACGTCGCCGACCACACCGCAGACGGCCCGCGCCCCACGAGCTCGTGTCGCACCGGTTGATCCCGGCGCTGTGCACCCCCGGCTCGATCCACTCCCGACCGCGTCGACGAGAGGAATGGCCGCCGCGGCCGTACGCTTGCTCTCGTCATGAGCACCAGAACAGAGCGGATCGAGCCGCCGGAGCGGCTGCGGGTCTTGGAGATCCGGCATGCGGAGTCCGAGCCACCGGGCGCATACGGGCCCGCGTTGTACGACACCACCGAGACGACCACGCTACGGATCTGGCGCGAGTCCGCGTCGGTCGATCTGATGGGTTTCGACGCCATCGTCGTTCTGGGCGGCGCGATGGGCGTGGGTGACGCGGACCGTATCCCATGGATCGGCGACGAACTCGACCTGTTGCGTCGAGCCCGTGACCGGGGAATGCCCATCTGGGGCGTCTGCCTGGGTGCGCAGATGCTGGCCGCGGCGCTCGGCGGCGAGGTGTCCACCGGTGACGCACCGGAGCTCGGCGTGCACCGCGTGATCCTGAACGACGCGGGTATGGCCGATCCGGTGTGGGGCGGCGCGGTCACGGCACCCACACCTCGCGAGATCGACACCGTGCAGTGGCATTTCGACACCTTCACCCTGCCGCCCGGGGCGACACTGCTCGCATCGTCGGAAACCTGCGTTGCTCAGCTGTTCCGCGTGGACAACTGCTACGGCGTGCAGTTCCACCTCGAGGCCGGCGGCGAGCTCGTCGGCGACTGGCTGTCACATCCGGATTCGCGGTCCTCGGTGGTCGAGGTACTCGGCGAACCCGCCACCGATCGGTTCGCCGCCGACGCGGCGGCCACCGAGAGCGTGACCGCACCGATGGCGGATGCGGTGATGCGGCGATGGCTGCACGAGGTCGTCGGCAACGGGCGCTCCCGCTGGTAACGTGCGGCCGATGACCTCGACGTGGACTCGTCGTACCGCGTGCGCTCTCGTCGCCGTGCTCACCTTCGGGCTCGTGGGCCTGGTCGTCGGTACCGAGCCCGCGGTCGCCGTCCCGCTGCCGGCCCCGCCGCCGCCGGCCGTCACCACCCCGGTCACCGACCACTGCCCGCACAAGGTCGCGACTCCGCCCGCCGTCGACGAATCCGAGGTCGTCGCACCCGGTTCCGAGACGCCCACTCCCCTCCCCGTTCCGACTCCGGCCGTCGGCGGTGACGACCTCGCCGGTTGCGGGGTTGTCGCCGACCCGGCCGCGGGTCCTGTCCCACCACGCCTGACCTCGGCGGGCTGGCTGATCGCCGACCTCGAATCCGGACGGATCATCGCCGCCAAGGATCCCCACGGCCGCTACCGGCCGGCGTCGACGATCAAGGTCCTGCTCGCGCTCGTGGTCCTCGATGAGCTCGACCTCGCCGCACACGTCGTCCCCACCGCCGAGGACTGGAGCGCCGAGGGCGATTCCTGCGGGATGGGCCCCGGCGGTGTGTACTCCGTCCGCGATCTGCTCACCGGCCTGCTGCTCGTGTCGGGCAACGACTGCGCACATGCGCTGGCGCGGGAACTCGGTGGCGTCGACGCCGCCCTCGACAAGATGAACGACCGAGCGAGAGCACTGGGAGCACACGACACGCGTGCCGCGAGCCCGTCCGGCCTCGACGCCGCCGGGATGTCGTCCTCGCCGTACGACCTCGCGCTGATGTTCCGGGCCGCGCTGGCCGAGCCGACCTTTCGCGAGCTGATCGCGATGCCCACGTTCCGCTTTCCCGGATATCCGCGGCGGCCGGATGTGCCGGGCGACAAGGACCATCCGCCGTACGACATGTACAGCACCAACCGCCTTCTCCTCGACGGGTATCCGGGGGTGGTCGGCGGGAAGACCGGCTACACCGACGATGCGCGCAAGACATTCGTGGGTGCCGCCGAGCGGGACGGCCGGACGGTGATCGTCGTGCAGATGTTCGGTCTGTCCGTCGACGGCGACCTCTACTGGGATCAGGCCCGGTCCATGTTCGACTATGGTTTCCGCACCGACCCCGCCGTCTCGGTGGGGCGCCTCGTCGAACCCTCTGCCACCGCCGGGGTGTCCTCGACACCACCGCCACCGCACACCGAGAATCGCGCGACGGCAACCGGTTCCGACCAGGCGTCGTCGACCTCGGTCCAGATCCTGATCGGACTCGTGGCAGCTCTGGTGGCGGTCGTCCTGCTCCTGCTCGGGTTGCGGCTCGCCGGACGACGCTGAGCACGGCGGGGCCGCACAGACCGGCCCGGCGTCAGCGTCGTCGAAGGATTCCGACCAGCGCCGCGACCGCCGCGCCCGCTCCGGCAGCGGCTGCGAGAACACCCGCCCGGGGCGCCGGGTTCACCTCGACGGTCGGCGAGATCACCACCGGCCGCCGGAGTTCCGCGTCGGGCTCCTCGACCACCTGATACGAGCTGTTGATGGGGTCGGTCGCACACCAGGCGGTGGCGTACAGCACGATCCGCGACGCCAGATACGCGAAGACGAAGACACCGAGGATCGGGCCGAACGCAACCCCGGCCGGGGAACTGAGGACCGACTGAAGGTACAGTCCACCAAGCGATTTCATCAGCTCGAAGGCGATCGCGATGATCAAGCCGGCCTTCATCGCGTGTGTCATGGGCAAGGGCACCAACGGAAGCCGCGCGAGCACGAAGGTGAAGAGCAGCCAGCTGGCGACGACGGACACGAGGATGGCGACCGCCCGCACCACGACCGGGGCCCACGACGCGTCGTCGAGTCCGACCCAGGAGAGCATCGTGGTGGTGAGGCCGCTGTTGCCGAGGGTCGTCAGCGCCATCGTCACAGCGAAGGCGATACCCAGCAACGCGAACGTGAGGAGGTCCCACACCTTCGACAGCACGGGGTTGCGGTCGACGCGGCCTCCGTACATCTCGGTGAAGGCCACCCGGACGCCGGAGATCCACCCGATCCCGGTGAACGCGGCACCGATCAGCCCGACGATCCCGACCGCGGCGCGCGAGGAGATCGCCGAGTCGATGACCTCACTGAGTTGCTCACCCATCTTGCCCGGCGCGGCTTCGACGACGGCCTTCTGCAGGTCCTCCAGCAACTGGGGCTGATTGGCGAGCACGAAGGCCGCCACCGAGAACACCACCATGATGATCGGGACGAGCGCGAGGATGCCGTTGAAACTGATGGCTGCGGCGTACACGTTGCCGCGCCGATCGTTGTAGCGCTCGACGGTCTGCACCAGATGCTCGACGGCGGGCCACTTCTCCCGCGCCGCCGCGAAGGCCGCCTTGGCCTTGTCGACGGTCGACTTCCCGGTGTCCACCGCCGACTTCGCAGTGTCCACCGGCGATTTCGCAGTGTCGACCGGTGATTTCGCCGGGTCTGGCGCGGAGGTCATGAATGGCCTTCCTGGTCGGTCGGAGCGCGGGACCGGCCGTCCCTGTTCGGTCCCGGTACGGGCGTCCTGCGGGTCCGGTGTCACCGGCCAGGCGCCAGGAATCCCACCTTGTCATAGACAGATGCCAGCGTCTCGGAGGCAACGGTCCGAGCGCGGGCCGCGCCCCGGGCCAGGACGGCGTCGAGTTCGGCCGGGTCCGACAGGTATTCGTCGACGCGTCCCCGTAGCGGGGTCACGAACTCGGCGAGTACCTCCGCGGTATCGACCTTCAGATCGCCGTAACCCTTGCCCTCGTACTTGGCGACCAGATCGTCGACGCCGACGCCGGACAACGCCGACTGGATGGTCAGGAGGTTGGAGACGCCCGGCTTCTCGGCGACATCGAACCGGATCTCCGATCCGGTGTCGGTGACGGCGGAGCGGATCTTCTTCGCCGAACGCTTGGGGTCGTCGAGCAGGTTGATCAGACCCTTGTCGGTCTCGGCGGACTTGCTCATCTTGGCGGTCGGGTTCTGCAGGTCGTAGATCTTGGCGAATTCGGAGACGATGTGCGCCTGCGGCACCTTGAGCACCTTGCCGAAGCGGGAGTTGAAGCGTTGCGCGAGATCGCGGGTGAGTTCGAGGTGCTGCCGCTGATCCTCCCCGACGGGCACCCGGTCGACTCCGAACGCCAGGATGTCGGCGGCCATCAGGATGGGATAGGTGAACAGGCCGACACCCGCCGCGTCGACGCCCTGCTTCGCCGACTTGTCCTTGAACTGGGTCATCCGGCTCGCCTCGCCGAAGCCGGTGATGCACGACAGGACCCACGTCAGCTGTGCGATCTCGGGGATGTGGGACTGGACGTAGATGGTGGAACGCTCGGGGTCCACGCCGACGGCGAGCAACTGGGCAACGCTCAGACGGGTGCGGTCGGCCAGGACCTTCGGCTCGAACGGCACGGTCAGCGCGTGCATGTCGGGGATGAAGTAGAACGCGTCGAAATCGTCCTGCAACGCCACCCACTGCCGGACGGCGCCGAGATAGTTCCCGAGGTGGAAGGAATCGCTGGTCGGCTGGATGCCCGACAGCACACGCGGGCGGGTCGGCACCGCACCGGCCGACGGGTCTCCGGTGCGCTCTGCGTCGCTGGTCATGACGCCCAGTTTGTCAGATCCCGTCACTCGTACCGCACGGTGACCGGCGCATGGTCGGACCAGCGGAGGTCGTATGCCGCGGCACGTGCGACCTCGGCCTTGGTCGCGCGGCCGGCCAGCATCTTGTTGGTGAGCTGGTAGTCGATACGCCACCCGGAGTCGTTGTCGAAGGCTTTTCCGCGCCACGACCACCAGGAGTAGGGACCGGCGTGGTCGGGGAACAGCTCGCGCATGACGTCGCGCCACCCGGCCGCCAGCAGATCGGCCACCCACGCACGCTCATGTGGCAGGAAACCGGGGCTCTTCAGATTGCCCTTCCAGTTCTTGATGTCCGCCTCGGCGGGCGCGATGTTCCAGTCGCCACCGACGACGACATGCCGGCGACGACGGACGAGCCGGCCGAGATGGTCGCCGAACTCGGCCATGAACCGGACCTTCTCGTCATGTTTGGCGATGTCCTTCGCGGCGTCGGAGAGCGCGGCCCCCTTGGGGAGGTACAGGCTCGCGGCGGTCAGCGGCCCCAGATCGGTGTCGAGGTCGACCTCGACATAGCGCCCGAGTTCGTCGAACTCGGCGCTCCCGAACCCGACCCGCACCGCGGCGGGTTCGCCCCGGGTCAGCACGCCGACGCCCGCGTGGCCCTTCACGGCCGACTCGCTCATCGTGAGATGCCAGCCCTCGGCCAACGCCGGCGCCAGGGCGTCGCGGGCGAGTTCCGCACTGGCCCGGACCTCCTGCAGCAGGACCACGTCCAACCCGGACCCTTCCAGTCCGGCCTGATCGAGCCAGGGCAGGAAGCCGCGGTTGGCCTCCGACCGATGTTTCACCGCTGCGCGGATTCCGTTGACGTTCACCGTGGAGATCGTGAGTGGCACGGGGCCACATCCTACGGACCGGGTCGGACAGCCCCGGCCGGCCGTGGCCGCGGCGCACACGGCCAGATAGAGGTAAGGCAACCCTTGTGCGGACACCCTAAGATATGTAAGCATTGCCTAATCCAGGCACGAAGGTGAGTCCGAAGATGTTCGTTTGCATATGCCGCGCCGTGACGGTCGACGAGGTCCACGCACACTGCGACGCAGGTGCGTACACCGTCGATGCGATCAGCGACCGATGCGGCGCGGGCGAAGGCTGCGGAACCTGCCTGGACCAACTGCACGACATCCTGAGCGAAAGGGCGTCAACCGCGACGACCGCTGCATGACCTGACAGCCGACCCGACGAACCTCGCGCGACACGACGCGCGGGGGGTTTTGTCGTGTTACGGTTCGACCGGACATTCACGGCGAACCGGAGGCTGACACATGCGTGGCGACGACGAGGTCATCGAACTGCTCAACGAACAGCTCACCAGTGAGCTCACGGCGATCAACCAGTATTTCCTGCATGCGAAGATGCAGCAGAGCTGGGGGCTGACCGAGATCGCGGCCAAGACCCGGGCCGAGTCGATCGAAGAGATGACGCACGCCGAGATCCTGACCGATCGAATCCTGTTCCTCGATGCCCTCCCCAACTACCAGCGCCTGCTGCCGCTGCGCATCGGACAGTCGATCCGCGAGCAGTTCGAATCGGATATGGCGATCGAGGTCGAGGTCGTGGAACGACTCCGCCCCGGAATCGCGTTGTGCCGGTCCAAGGGTGACATCACGAGCGCGAACCTCCTGGAGCAGATCCTCGCCGACGAGGAAGAACACATCGACTACCTCGAAACCCAACTCGAGCTGATCAACAAACTCGGCGAACAGCTCTATCTCTCGAAGACCATCGCCACACCACCGACCAACAGCTGACCCACGCGTTCGACGACGAGGGCCGACCGGAACTCTCCGGTCGGCCCTCGTCGTCGAACAGAAGACTTCGCTCGGTCAGGATCCGACCGGCCGGCGCCGCGACGTCGCAAGGGCCACCACGGTGACCGCGATGCCGGCCAGCGCGAGCAACACCCCGACGACCGACGGTGCGAGATACCCGTAGCCTGCGCTGACCACCACACCACCGAGCAGCGCTCCGGCCGCGTTGGCGATGTTGAGTGCCGAATGGTTCAACGCGGCGGCCAGGGTCTGCGCGTCAGCAGCCACATCCATCAGCCTGGTCTGCAGCGCGGGCAGCATCGCCGTACCGGTGAGCGCCACCATGTACGTGAGAAACAGCGCTGCCCAGGCGTTCTCAGCCAGCACCGCGAACGCGCCGAGCGATAGGGCGCTGGCGGCGAGGCCACCGAGGATCGCCACCGACACGCTGCGGTCGGCGATGTAGCCGCCGACGAAGTTGCCGGTCACCATGCCCAGTCCGTACAGCATGAGCGCGAAGGGCACGACCGACACCGACAGCCCGGTGTCAGTGGTCAACGCCGAGTTCAGATACGTGTAGAACGCGAACATCCCGCCGAATCCGACGGTCCCGATGACGAGGGTGAACCAGACCTGGGACCGCTTGAGTGCACCGAGCTCGGTGAGCGGATCGGTGGTCTTCATCCCGGTGAGCGCCGGAAGGGCGCGCATCAGTGCGAAGACGGTGGCGACCCCGATGACGACGACGATCGCGAACGCCGACCGCCAGCCGAAGGTCTCCCCGAGCCAGGCGGCAGCCGGCACGCCGAACACGTTGGCAACCGACAGACCGAGCATCACCTGCCCCACGGCCTTGGCGCGATTCCGCGGGCCCGCGAGGTGAGCGGCGACCAGCGCCGCGACGCCGAAGTAGGCGCCGTGTGGCAGACCGGCCACGAACCTCGCCACCAGCAGCAGCCCGTAGTCCGGCGCGAGAACCGTGGCCAGGTTGCCCACGGTGAACGCCACCATCAAACCGATGAGCAACGTGCGTCGAGACATCCTCGCGGTGAGCGCCGCGATCAGCGGAGCCCCCACCACCACACCCATCGCGTACGCCGAGATGACATGTCCGGCAGTCGGTTCGGACACTCCGAGCGAGCCGGCGATGTTGGGCAGCAGACCCATCGCGACGAACTCGGTCGTACCGATCCCGAAACCGCCGAGAGCGAGGGCGAGAATCGTCCAGCGACGTACCCGGCGGGACACGCCGACCGAGACGGCCCCCTCGGGACGGTGGACCTCCGGAGCGGCGAGCCGATCCGTCAGCGAGACGTCGGCCGGGGCATCGGTGGTGGAAAGAGCGTCAGACACGGTTGATGCCAACCGTGTCCGAGACGCCCTGATTCCGGACACGGCGGTGAGTTCATTCACACCCCCCTGCCCGCGCGGTCATCGCATCGGCCGGGTCGCAGTCGGGCGCCGCGACCGTGCGCCCCGGATCAGCTGCCGGCCTCGGCGCCGCCGCCCCCGGACCCGTCTCCCGCCGGGGCCGTGTCGGCCGCCTCCGGGTCGTCTCCGGGCGGCTCGTCCCCCGCCGGTTCCTCCCCGGCCGGTTCCTCCCCGGCCGGTTCCTCCCCGGCCGGTTCTTCTCGGGACGGTTCGTCCCCGGACAGCTCGCCCGACGACGGATCGGTGGCGGCCGGGACCTCGTCGCGGACGGGCGCCGGGGCGGGATCCTCGTCGGGCGCCTCGACACCGCTCGCGTCGTCGGTGCCGGCGGGTCCCCCGGGAGTGTCGGCGGTCGGGTCGGCCGGGGCCGGTGGCGGCGCCACCGAGTCGTCGGATCCGGTGGCCGGTTCGACCCGAACCGGTTCGATGACGTCACCGGTTGCGGTCGCGAGCCTCGTGAACGTCGACGACCGCAGACTCGACGCATCCGCCGCGAGAACCGTGACGGTGCCGGCCTGTGGCGCCACCGGTCCGACGATCGTTCCCGCCCAGTACCGCACGAAGTTCACCGGGAGCAGGACGATGCTGCGGAGGCTCGCGGCCAGGGCGGTGGCTCCGTCGACGAATCTCGCCGGCGACAGCGTCAGGATCCCCTGCAGGATGTCCTCGAAGACGAACAGATCCGGCAGATAGGCGCCATATCCGAGCTTCGGCAGCGGTGGCAGGAGGTCCTGCACGAGCCGGATCACCGGCTGCAGGTTCGCGAGTTCGATGCCGTACGGCAAGTCGATCGTCGGACGACCGGACAAGAAGTCCCCGATGTCACCGGAAAATCCCAGATCGCGCGCCCACCCCTGAACGAGTTCGGCGAATGCGGAATCGGCGGTGACCACGCACACCGCGGTCCCCGGATCGCAGCGAACGGTCCGCCCGTCGTTCCACGTCGATGTGCGCGGATCCCGATACATCTGGAACGGATAGAGGTTGTGCTTGGTGAAGTAGCCGAGCAGGCCGTCGATCGCGCCGATCGGGTCGTGGATCGGATCCGGCAGGTCACAGATGGGATCGCCATCGATGCAGACCGACACCACCCGGCCCTCGAGGTCTCCGAACCCGCCGTCGGTCTCGGACGCACCTCGTGCCCCTGCCATCGTCAGACCCGGGATGATCCCGATCAGCGACAACTCGATACCGCGGCCGGTCTTGTCGCCGGAGCGGCGGGGATCCGCGTACAGCTCGCCGGAGATGTTCCCCGTCACGATGTCCACCAGAACCGGATTGCCCTGCTCGTCGAGCATGACGTCGCCGTTCTCGTCGGTCGCGACGACCTGCTCGACGTTGCGACCGTTCCCGATGTCGGCGAGTACGTCCCCGGCGACACGGGCACCCTGGGAATAGCCTGCGACCACGATGTCGGCGCCTGCTCCGCATCGTTGCTGATAGCCGGCGATCGCCGACGCCGTCGCACTCGTGCCCTGTCCGGTGCTGTCGTCGTATCCGGCGGCACCGAGTGGCCAGAGCGTGGTCGGGTAGTCGACGTGGATCACGTCCTTGGGCGCGGCGAGATAGGGACTTCCCGGGTCGTCCTCGATGACCACCTCGCCGTTCTCCACCGTCGGCACCTTGCCGGTGTAGCGCTGCTTCACACCGACGAGATGGGCGCTCTCCGGGTCGTTGGTCCCGGCCACGATGATGACCGCGCCCGAGTCGCTGCATTCGGCGGCCGTCGCGGGAGGGGCCCCGGACAGGCTGAGAGCTGCCGCGACCGCCAGGGCGGTCAGAGCGGCGATCGTGAGCGAGGTCCGTCGGGTTCGGAGACGAGCGATCGCGGCCATGGGGCGCTCCTGTGCGAACCCGGACCACCCGATCGGAATCCTCCGACGCAGCCGGGGCTGGTCCGAACGCTAGATCCGCGACGGTGAAACCGACAGCACGCTGAGGGACGCTAACGACCGTGACCTGGCACTATGCCCCTGACCACACGTGATTTCACTCGGTCGGAGGACAGCTCATGCCACCTTCGGACCGCGCTTGGAAAGTGTTGGACGCGGCCTGACCGGGACGGTTCTCCGGCACTCACATCCGTGTTATATCCTTGTCGCCAGGTCATGAGCATCAGCGTCAAGCCCCGGCTGGCTGATCGGCAACCCTCCAACCGCGGTGGGGTGCTCCGGGTGATGACCGGGTTGTGGGATCGCAGCGACGATCCCCGGCAAGCGCGGGTCCGAAGGTCGGACCCCACCAGGGTCGAGTTGGCCCTGCCGACCGTAGAAAGTGATCAATCGCCATGTCTGATGCCCCTGACGGCACTTCCGCCGACGGCACCTCCCCAGTGGACAACTGGAGCTTCGAGACCAAGCAGATCCACGCCGGACAGGCCGCCGATGCGGTGACGAACGCGCGGGCGCTGCCGATCTACCAGACGACGTCGTACGTCTTCAACGACACACAGCACGCCGCGAACCTCTTCGGGCTCGCCGAGCCGGGCAACATCTACACCCGCATCATGAATCCGACCCAGGATGCCGTCGAGCAGCGGATCGCCGCACTCGAGGGTGGCGTCGCCGCGCTGCTCGTGGCATCGGGCCAGGCCGCGGAGACCTACGCGATCCTCAACATCGTCGAGACCGGCGGCCACGTGGTGTCGAGCCCGCGCCTGTACGGCGGCACCTTCAATCTCTTCCATTACACGCTGCCGAAGCTGGGCGTCGAGGTCACGTTCGTCGACGATCCCGAGGATCCGGCGTCGTGGCAGGCCGCGGTCAAGGACAACACCCGCGCGTTCTTCGGTGAGTCGATCTCCAACCCCAACAACGAGATCCTGGACATCCCCGGCATCTCGGAGGTCGCCCACCGCAACGGCGTACCGCTGATCATCGACAACACGGTCGCCACGCCGTACCTGATCAATCCGCTGGCCCACGGGGCCGACATCGTCGTGCATTCGGCCACCAAGTACATTGGCGGCCACGGCACGGCGATCGGCGGCGTCATCGTCGACGGCGGGACCTTCGACTGGCGTGTCCAGCGCGACGGGAAAGACCTGTTCCCCGGTTTCACCACCCCGGACCCCAGCTACCACGGCGCGGTCTTCGCCGACCTCGGGGCGCCCGCGTTCGCACTCAAGGCCCGCGTGCAGTGGTTGCGTGACACGGGTGCGGCCATCGCGCCGTTCAACGCGTTCCTGCTCGCGCAGGGTTTGGAGACCCTGAGCCTGCGCATCGAGCGCCATGTCGCCAACGCGCAGAAGGTCGCCGCCTTCCTCGAGGGACACGGCCAGGTCGAGTCGGTGGCGTACGCCGGCCTGGAGTCCTCCCCCTGGTACAAGCGCGGCCAGGAACTGGCCCCCAAGGGTCAGGGCGCGATCATCGCCTTCGAGATCACCGGCGGCGTGGACGCCGGCAAGAGGTTCGTCGACGCGCTCAGCCTGCACAGCCACGTCGCCAACATCGGCGACGTGCGCTCGCTGGTGATCCACCCGGCCTCGACCACGCACAGTCAGTTGACCCCCGAGGAGCAACTCGCCGCGGGCGTGACCCCCGGACTGGTCCGACTGGCCGTGGGCATCGAGGGAATCGACGACATCCTGGCCGACCTCGAACAGGGATTCGCGGCGGCCAAGTGAAACAGGTGAGGCAGCTTTGTCGGTGAGTATCGACCTGAACGCGACAGCGTCTGATCAGCCCGATTGGGAGTCTCTCCCGGACGGGGAACTCGTCGGCATCCCGATCGGGTCGCTGCCTCTCGACAGCGGAGCACGGATCGACGACGTCACCCTGGCGTTCCAGCGCTGGGGGACGTTGTCGCCGTCCCGCGACAACGTGATCCTCACTCTTCATGCGCTGACGGGTGACTCGCATGTCACCGGCCCCGCCGACGCCGACCACGACTCGGCCGGATGGTGGGACGGGTTGATCGGGCCCGGGCAGGCCATCGACACCGACGAGTGGTGCGTCATCTCTGCCAACGTCCTCGGGGGATGCAAGGGGTCCACCGGCCCGGGTTCCATCGCCCCCGACGGCCGTCCGTGGGGTTCGCGTTTCCCACAGATCACCGTCCTCGACCAGGTCCGCGCCGAGGTGGCACTCCTCGATCGCCTCGGAATCACCAGCGTCGGTGCGGTTCTCGGCGGGTCGATGGGTGGCGCGCGCGCCCTCGAGTGGGTCATCGAGTACCCCGACCGGGTGCGCAGTGCACTCGTCCTCGCCGTCGGCGCCCGCGCGACCGCGGACCAGATCGGTATCCAGTCCGCTCAGATCGCCGCGATCAAGGCCGACCCGGACTGGCGCGGTGGCGACTATCACGGCACTGGACGAATCCCGTTGCAGGGCATGGGAATCGCTCGTCGAATCGCCCATCTCATGTACCGCAGCGAACCCGAGCTCGACAGCCGATTCGCGAACGACGCCCAGGGCGACGAGAATCCGCTGACCGGCGGGCGCTACGCGGTGCAGAGCTACCTCGACCATCAGGCGTCGAAGCTGATGTCGCGCTTCGACCCGGCGAGCTACGTCGTCCTCACCGAGGTCCTCAACCATCACGATGTCGGGCGCGGTCGCGGCGGAGTCGCCAAGGCGCTCAACGCATGCACCGTTCCGGTGATCGTCGGGGGAATCGACTCCGACCGCCTCTACCCGATCCGGCTCCAGGTCGAACTCGCCGAGGAGCTGGGCAACTGCGTCGGCGGCCTCCAGGTCGTCCACTCCGACACCGGTCACGACGGCTTCCTGACCGAGTTCGACGCCATCAGCGATCTACTCAAGCGCACAGTCGAACTCGCGCGACGCGACGCCTGAGGGCGTCCCGATCCGGCCGTCGGCGACCTCTCGTCAGCGCGGCGCGGGAACCGTGGGCACCGGACTGCTGGGCTGAGGCGACGGCGGGATCTGCGGTGCCGACTCCCCGCCCCGATCAGCGGGCCGCCCTGAGTCGGGCACCGACGGCGCCTGGGTCTCCCCCTGGGCGCGCGTGCTGCTCGGCCGTGCCGAACCGGTGCGCGGAGACTCCGGCGTCGGCGTCGTATACGTCGGAGGCGGAGGCGTGGGCGCGGCGCTCGGCGGGAGGAAACCCGGCGGCAACAGTTCCGGCGGGATCGTCGGCGTCGATCCGGGCGGGAACGGCAACTCCGGCCACGGGAACGGCGACAGCGTGCGGGTGCTGGTGCTCGTCGACGGGCGCGTCGGCGGCAACTCCGTGGTCGCCCAGGCCGGCGGATCGTTCCAGCCGGTCTGCGGCACGGGCTGTTGGGTCGGGACAGGGGCCACGACGGTCGGCTCGACGGGCTCATCCGGAATCCGGGTGATCGGCTGCGAGGGGGGTCTCGGGGCGACCGGCGGGTCGCTGTCACTGGTCGCCGCGGCCGGTGGCACGCTGCTGCTGACCGAGGGCTGCGGATCAACGGCCGGACGATCCGCGAATGACGAGCTCACCGCGTAGATCGTCATGAGCGTGGCGGCGATGACGGCTCCGGCGACCGCGATGGGTGTCGCGGAGAGCCACTCACGTTGCGGTTTGCCGCCGATGAACGCCAGACGCGCTGCGCCCGAATAACTCTGGAGTGCAAGCAGGGCTGCGCCGGTGGCCACGACCAATTCCGGAGCGGTCGGACCGACAACTTCCAGATCATGCCCAGATGCGATCGTGCGCACCGCGGGAAGGTTGGCGAGGCCGCCGATGAAGATCACTGCGTCCGGCCGTACGCCGCGCGATCGTGCGGCGTCGATGTACCGGGTGAACACCTCTCTCGCGTCCCGGATCATCGGCTCGATCGCCTGCTCGACATGCGCCGCCGACAGCGTCACGCGCCCCGCGCCCGCCGAGACCGCCACCACGGACTCGGCCGCGGACGAAGTCCCGCCGTAGGAGATCTCTTCCTTCGCGGTCCGGCAGGCGCTGCGCAACTCGCTGCGATCGGCCCGGGTGCGGCCGGCTTCACCGAGGGCCGGGTTGTCCGCGGTCAGCTGGTCGACGATGGATCGGTCCAGGCGACGGCCGCTCAGAACCGTCGAGTGTTCGGGATTGCCGATCCGGCCCTCGCGGGGGTCGACGGTGTAGAGAGACATACCGGTGTCGCCGCAGTCGACGACGACCGCGGCGGTGAAGCGGTCGACCTCCCCGGTGTCGGCGAGGTAGGCCAGAACGGCCTCGTCCTCGCCGGCGAGGCGGACCTGGCGGCGGGGGCCGCTGCCCCTCGAACGCAGTTGTCGGCGCTGACTGCCCGTGCGTGCGGCCACCCCGATGGGTCCCACCCTCGTCGCGGACTCGCGAGCCGCGGTCAGCATCACGTCGATCCCGGCGTTGACGCGGCCGGCGGCATCGAGACCGTCGGTGGGGTCGACGTCGATGACGCGCGAGTCGACCACACTGCGACCGAGATCGTCACGCGTCAGGAGGACGTAGTGGATCATGCCAGCACCTGCTGACACGCCCATGGACGTCACTTCGCTCACGGTGTCGTCGGTTGGTGATGAGGTAATACAAACTCCAGCGGTCGGTGCGTCTGCGGCAGGGCAGCGGAAAGTGCCTGGTCGAGCGGACGACTGGCCGTCAGGTCACGCTCAGGTCTCTATTGTAATCAATCCGTGCCCAAGGAGTCGATCGACGCCGCCAGCCACAGCATCACACCGCCGACCGTCGCCATCACCGTGACGTCGAACGTCTTACCCCTGACCTGCAGCAACCCGGCTTGCGACGAAGGAATGAAGGCTCGTAGCACGGCGCCGACGAGCAGCGCCGCCCCGAAGACGAACGACCCACGCCGCCAGCGATCGAACATCACGAGCAGTGCCGCAACGAGCACACCCACCATCACCAGCAGATACGGGAGTTGGACGAGCATCTCCCGAAGGCGGGTGCGGTCGGCGGAAGCGCGGGTCCGGCCTCCCGGGCGGGAGTTGTCGACACCACGCGGCTGGGAGTGAGCGGACTCACTCGGGCGCTCGTCTCGGGTCACGCGTCGCCGCCACCCCCGGAGGCGAGCGTCTGCTCCGCGCGTTCGACAACGTTGACGAGCAGGAACGCTCGCGTCAGCGGTCCCACGCCGCCGGGGTTCGGTGACACGTGGCCGGCGACGTCCCAGACGTCGGGGTGTACGTCGCCGACGAGACGACCCTCGTCGGTGCGGCTGACCCCCACGTCGACCACCGCGGCACCTGGCTTGACCATGTCCGCGGTGATGAGGTGCGGCACACCCGCGGCGGCGACCACGATGTCGGCGCGTTCGATCTCGGACGCGAGATCGGTGGTCCCGGTGTGGCACAGGGTGACCGTGGCGTTCTCGCTGCGGCGGGTGAGGAGCAGACCGATGGGCCTGCCGATGGTGACGCCGCGCCCGACGACGGTGACCCGGGCTCCGGCCAGCGGGACGTCGTAGCGGCGCAGCAGGTGGATGACGCCGCGCGGGGTGCAGGGCAGCGTCGATTCCTTGCCCAGGACCAGCCGCCCGAGGTTGATCGGGTGGAGTCCGTCGGCGTCCTTGAGCGGATCGATCCGCTCGAGCGCGGCGTTCTCGTCGAGGTGCCGGGGCAGCGGCAACTGCACGATGTAGCCGGTGCAGGCCGGGTCCGCGTTGAGTTCGTCGATCGCGGCGTTGAGCTGTTCGGTCGTGGCGTCGGCCGGGAGATCCTTGCGGATCGAGGCGACGCCGATGCGCGCGCAGTCGGCGTGCTTGCCCTTGACGTAGGAGTGCGAACCCGGGTCATCGCCGACCAGAACGGTGCCGAGACCAGGGGTGACACCCGCCAGCCGGAGCTTCTCCACCCGTTCGGCCAGATCAGCGAAGATCTCGTCGCGCGTGGTCTTCCCATCGAGTCGTATCGCGGTCACGCCCGACATTCTTCCACTCGTGCCCGGGTAATCCGTCATCGACGGACGGATGGGTCCTGCACCACTAGGGTCGGGGTGGTGACCGTGGTGCCCGTCGACGTCGACCTCGCCTGCGCGGCGATCAGTCCCCATCTCCGACGCACGCCGATGCTGCGCACGGTCATCGACACCGTCGACGGCCCGGTCGACGTGGCCCTCAAACTCGAGTACACCCAGCTCGGCGGGTGTTTCAAACCGCGGGGCAGTCTGTGGGCGACCCTGCATGCCCGCGACCAGGGGATTCTGACCGACGCCGGTGTGCTCGTCGCCTCCGGCGGCAATGCCGCGATCGGCGCGACGGTCGCGGCGCGGATCGTCGGCGTCCCGGTCACCGTGGTCATCCCCGAGACGGCACCGCCGGTCAAGATCGACGCGCTGCGCGCCGCGGGTGCGCGGGTGCATCTCATCGGACGGCGCTACTCCGAGGCCGCCGATGCGGCCGAGGAGCTCGCAGACCAGACGGGCGCACTGGCGCTCCACGCCTACGATCTACCGGACATCGTCGCCGGCGCGGGCACGATCGGTCTCGAGCTCATCGACGACGTGCCCGGGCCACTCACGACCGTCGTCTGTGTCGGCGGTGGCGGACTGCTGGCCGGCCTCGCCGCGACGCTACGCCCGGGCGATCACCTCGTCGGCGTCGAACCGCTCGGTGCCTCGTGCCTGCACCAGGCACTCGCCGCAGGGACGCCCGTGCCCGTCGAACTGGAGAGCGTGGCCGCCGACTCTCTCGGCGCGACCCGGGTCGGCGACCTGTGCTGGAATGCCGTCGCCGAGAACCCCGCCGTCCGCAGCATAATCGTGACCGACGACCAGATCATCGCGGCGCGACGGATGCTCTGGGACTCCCATCGCATCCTCGTCGAACACGGTACCGCCACGGCCGTCGCCGGTGTGACCTCGGGACAGATTCGGCCGCAACCCGATTCGACGCTGTGCATCGTGCTGTGCGGGGCCAACACCGCATTGGCGGTGTGAGGGGCGGGATCGAGTGGGATCCGCGTCGTACGGCACCGACTACGCTGACACCATCATGTTCCGAATCATGTTCTACCAGCCGTGCATCCCGCCGAACACGGGCAATGCGATCCGGCTGGCCGCCAACACGGGGTGCGAGCTCCACCTCATCGAACCGCTCGGTTTCTCCATGTCCGACGCGCAGGTGAAACGCGCGGGACTCGACTACCACGAGATGGCCAACGTCACGGTTCATCCCAACCTGGTGACCGCCTGGACGACGCTGAAGCCGGAGCGGGTGTTCGCGTTCACCGCCCACGCCGAGCGGTACCACACCGACGTCGACTACCGGCCCGGTGACGTGCTGCTGTTCGGCCCGGAACCGACCGGGTTGCCCGCGGAGGTCCTCGACGAACCCGAGGTCACCGACCGGGTGCGCATCCCCATGCTCGCCGGTCGTCGTTCCCACAACCTGGCCAACGCCGCGAGCATCGTGGTGTACGAGGCGTGGCGACAGCACGGCTTTTCCGGTGCTGTCTAGGATCAGCCGACGCGATAGCGCTTGGTTCGTGCCGTGGCGCCGCCGATGAGCGCGATCTTGCTCTTCGGAACCCCGAGGTGAGCGGCGAGCAGTTCGGAGACCGCCTTGTTCGCCCGGCCCTCCGTTGCAGGCTCGCGGACGTAGACGGTGATCGCGCCGTCGGGCCCCGTCTCGACCAACGGGCCCTTGCTGCTCTTCGGTTTGACGGTCACCACGACCTGTTGCGGCATCGACTCTTTCCCTGATTCTGCTCGAGCACTACTGCCAGTCCCTGGATCTACTTCCCACCCGAAGATCCATGCGTTGCAGACGATCTGCGACGACGGTCACAGCACCTTCGGCGTTCTGCACCCGTCCGCGGACCAGCAGTGCGGGCGCCGTCTGGGCGAGTACACGGTACCGCGCCCACAGGCCGACCGAGCACACCACGTTGACCATCCCGGTCTCGTCCTCGAGGTTGATGAAGGTCACCCCGGACGCGGTGGCGGGTCGTTGGCGGTGGGTCACCGCACCACCTATCAGCACCCGCGAACCGTCGGGCACCGACAGCAGTCGGTCGGCGGCCAGCACGCCCATCGCGTCGAGCCGGGGGCGCAGGAACTGCGTCGGGTACGACGTGGGTGTGATCCCGGTGGCCCAGGCGTCGGTGGCCGCGAGTTCGACGTCGGACAGTCCCGGGAGTGTGGGGGTCGCCTGCGCCGACTCCAGGGCCAACTGATCATCACGCACCGTCGCGGCGGCCCCCGCCTCCCACAGGGCCTGGCGCCGGCTGAGGCCGAACCCGTCGAAGGCGCCGGCGCCGGCGAGTCCCTCGAGTTCCTTGGTCGTCAGCCCGGCGCGGCGAGAGAGATCGGTGATGTCGAGGTACGGGCCGTCGGACCGCCGTTCGACGATGCGCTGCGCCGCCTCCTCCCCGACCCCGCGCACCCCGTCGAGACCCAACCGGACGTCGAGACCCTCGTTCTCCAGGGTGGCGTGCGCGAGTGAGGCATTGATGTCGGGACGATGGATCGCGACGCCGTGCCGCCGGGCGTCGGCCACCAGGGTCTGCGGCGAGTAGAAGCCCATCGGCTGAGCCCGCAGCAACGCGGCGCAGAATGCCGCCGGATGATGCAGCTTGAACCACGACGAGTAGAACACCAGTGACGCGAAACTCTGCGAATGACTCTCCGGGAAACCGAAATTGGCGAACGCTGCCATCTTCTCGAAGATGCGGTCGGCGATGTCCCCGGTGATGCCGTGCAGGTTCTCCATCCCCTCGTAGAAGCGTTGCCGCAGACGTTCCATCTTCTCCGGCGACCGTTTGGATCCCATCGCCCGGCGCAGCTGATCTGCCTCGGAGGCGTCGAAGCCGGCCACGTCGACGGCCAGCTGCATCAGCTGTTCCTGGAACAGCGGCACTCCCAGAGTGCGTTCGAGCGCCTTGCTCATCGACGGATGCTCGACCGTCACCGGCTCTTCCCCGTTGCGCCGCTTGATGAACGGATGCACCGAGCCGCCCTGGATGGGGCCGGGACGGATCAGTGCCACCTCGACGACGAGGTCGTAGAAGCAGCGCGGCTTCAACCGCGGGAGCGTGGCCATCTGCGCACGTGACTCCACCTGGAACACGCCGACCGAGTCTGCGCGACAGAGCATCTCGTACACTGCCGGTTCACCGAGGTCGAGGGTGGCCAGGTCGACGTCGATCCCCTTGTGTTCGGCGACCAGATCGATCGCGTAGTGCAGCGCGGAGAGCATGCCGAGGCCCAGCATGTCGAACTTGACCAGCCCGATGGCGGCGCAGTCGTCCTTGTCCCACTGCAGGACGCTGCGGTTCTCCATCCGCGCCCACTCCGTGGGGCAGACATCGGCGATCGGCCGGTCGCAGATCACCATGCCGCCGGAGTGGATACCCAGATGCCGTGGCATCCCGAGGATCTCGCCGGCCAGCTCGGCGACGTCGGTCGGTGCCGTGTCGGGCATCTTGGCCCAGGCGTCCTGCTGGCCCGGCGCATAGCCGAGCGCCCGGGCCATGTCCCGGATCGCCGACTTCCCTCGGTAGGTGATGACGTTGGCGACCTGCGCGCTGCGCTCCCGGGTGTAGCGGCGGTAGACGTACTGGATGGCCTCCTCGCGTCGGTCGGATTCGATGTCGATGTCGATGTCGGGCGGCCCGTCGCGCTCGGGGGCCAGGAACCGTTCGAAGAGCAGCGTGTTGGCGACCGGGTCGACGTTGGTGATGCCGAGGGCGTAGCAGACGGCCGAGTTGGCCGCGCTCCCCCGACCCTGGCACAGGATGTCGTTGTCCTTGCAGTAGTCGACGATGTCGGCGACGACGAGGAAGTAGCCGGGGAACGTGAGCGTCTCGATGATCGCGAGTTCGTGCTCGATCTGCCGGTAGGCCTGCGGATGTTCAGCCGGAGTGCCGTACCGGCGGCGTGCCCGGGTCATGGTGAGTTCGCGCAACCAGCTCGCCTCGGTGTGACCGTCGGGGACGTCGAACGGCGGCAACTGCGGCGCGATGAGGCCCAGATGGAATGCGCAGTCCGCGGCGATGTTCACCGCGTTGTCGATGGCATCGGGATGCGCGGGCAGCAGGCGGGCCATCTCGTCACCGCTGCGCAGGTGCGCTCCGGCGACCCCGGGCATCCACCCCGAGATGGTGTCGATGTCGGTGCGGGCCCGAACGGCGGCCATCGCCATCGCCAGCCGCCGGCGTCGCGGCGCGGCGAAATGGGCGCCGGTGGTGGCGACGGTCGGCACGCCCGCACCGGCGGCGAGGCCGGCGAGCACCGCATTGCGTTCGTCGTCGTCGGCCATGCCCTGCGCGGTCAGCTCGACGACGACGTTGCCGTGGCCGTAGGTCTCGATCAGTTCCCGCAGCGCCTGCTCGGCAGCCGGGATGCCGCCGCGATCGAGGGCGCGGCGCAGAGCACCCTTCCGGCACCCGGTGAGGATGAGCCAGTGCCCGCCACCGGCACCGGCCAGGGCGTCGCGGTCGTAGCGGAGCAGCCCCTTCTCCCCGGCGACCATGTGCGCGGCGGCGATGGTCCGGGACAGGCGCCGATAGCCCTCACCGTCCCGGGCGAGGACCAGCAGATGCTCTCCCGGCGGATCGTTCTGACCCGTCCGAGCGACGTCGGGCTCCAGCGACAACTCGGCGCCGAAGACCGTCGGCATCTCGAACTCGCGGGCCGCCTCGGCGAAGCGCACGATGCCGTAGAACCCGTCGTGATCGGTGACGGCCAGGGCGCGGAGACCGAGTCGTTGCGCCTCCTCGACCAGCTCTTCCGGCATCGACGCACCGTCGAGGAAGCTGTACGAACTGTGCGCGTGGAGTTCGGCGTAGGACACCGCCGAGGAACCACGGGAGATGTCCTCGGCCTGATAGGCGCCGCGCTTGCGCGACCACGCCGGACTGTCACCCCCGTCGCCGGGAAACGGTGCCCATTCGCTGAGATCGGGGCCGAATTCGGTGCCTGGCCGGTCGGCGTTCCCGGGCGCTCGGCCCGCGAGCACCCGCTCCATCTCCGACCATGTCGGAGGCCCTTGATCCCAGCCCACTCACAGAGTTTATCGAACATGAGTTCGATACGACAGCGGGAGTGCTGCCCCCGTCGATCAGCTGTTGTTGACCCGGCCACGCTCGACGATGCCGGACCGACGGTCGGCCACCCGAGCGGGGTCGAAACCCGCCATCCATTCCACCGAGGTGGAGTGCTCCGCATCGAGTGCCGGACCGACGAGATGATCCTCGGCACGCCGGTACGAGTCGAGCATGGTCCGCACCGCGAGCTGGTCACTCCCGGCGATGGACACCGCGAGGTCCATCGCCGAGACCATCAGCTGATCGTGGGCCACCACCTCGGTCACCAAACCGACCCGCAGCGCCGTCTGGGCATCGACGAACTCCCCGGACAAGCTCATGCGGCGCGCGAAACCCCGGCCGACCGCTTCCGGCAATCGGGACGTCAAACCCCAGCCCGGCAGCACTCCGACCCGCGAGTGGGTGTCGACGAAGCGAGCCCGTTCGGACGCGATCAGGACATCGCACGCGAGGGCGAACTCCAGACCACCGGTGGCCGCAACGCCGTTGACGGCGCCGATGATCGGCTTCGAGATGGGGCGCCACGGATGCCCGACGGGCACGTCCGCATGATCGAGCAGTCGAGCACTCTCGGTCGACGAGCCCAACTCGGCCAGGTCCAGGCCGGCACAGAATGCCGACCCCGCGCCGGTGAGGATGACGACGTCGACGTCATCGGCGTGATCCGCGTTCGCCAGCTCGGTTCGGAGAGCGTCGATCAGGCCGGAACTGAGCGCATTCCGGACCTCCGGACGGTTGAGGACGAGCGTCCGCACTCTTCCGGATTGCTCGATCAACAGAGGCGGTTCGACCGGCGTGGACGTCTGATCACTACTCATGCGCTGCCTTTCGGTTCGTCGCCTGCGCGTGCCGCCGGGGTCAACCCGCCGACGGCGGACGCTCGGCGAGCCCGAGCCGCAGGTGTTCACTGTGGTAGACGGCCTCGTCGAGCAGCTGGGCCACATGACTGTCGTACAGGCTGTAACTGATCGACCGACCCGATCGCGTGCCGGTGACGAGTCCGAGATTCCGGAGCAACCGGAGCTGATGGGAGACCGCGGACTGCTCCATGCCCACGGCGTCGGCGAGATCGGTGACCGAACGCGGACCGGAGCGCAACGCGGTGAGGATCAGCAATCGGCTCGGGGTCGCGAGCGCCTGCAGCGTGGTGGCGACATGCACAGCCGACTCCGGGTCGAGCCGCGCAGCCGGCCGCATCCCCTCGTCGATGCCGTGTCCCATGCAGCGAGATGCTACCGGTTGCCCTTCACATGAATATATCTTCATATGAACTGTTACTGTCTAAGAGGTGATTGTCGGCGAGTGGCTTCGACTCGGCGCCTCGCTGGCGCTCGGTGCCGGCTCAACCAGCAGGAGGGTCGGCGGCAGACGGGAGACACGATGGGCGCGACGAGAGCGACCGACACGACGGAACGCGCGGCACCTGACGATGCACCGGGACAGCGAGCCGAACGCGGGAGCGTCGTCCCGCCGTCGTTGATCCGGACCGGGCTCCGCCTGCCCGAGGTGCGCCGAGCGGGTATCGCGCTGGCTCTGTTCCTCGCGGGGTGGTTGCTCCAACTCGGCAACGCGCCCGAATGGTCGTGGTGGACCGTGTTTCTCGCGTGCTACCTGAGCGGCGGGTGGGAACCGACCCGGTCAGGCCTGCAGGAACTCCGGCAGCGACGACTCGACGTCGATCTGCTGATGATCGTCGCCGCCATCGCGGCCGCGTCGATCGGACAGGTCGTCGACGGCGCGCTGCTGATCGTGATCTTCGCGACCTCGGGCGCACTGGAGGTCGTCGTCACCCAGCGCACCGCCGACTCGGTGACCGCGCTGCTCGGGCTGGCCCCCGAGCGGGCCACCCGCTACGCAGCCGACGGCACGACACACGAGATCGACTGTCGCGACCTCGACGTGGGACAACAGATCCTCGTCCGACCCGGTGAACGGATCGGCGCCGACGGAGTGGTCGTCCGCGGCCGGAGCGAGGTCGACCAGCAGGCGGTGACCGGCGAGTCGGTACCCATCGTGCGCGAGGCCGGTGACGAGGTGCTCTCCGGCACCGTCAACGGCACCGGCGCCTTGATCGTCGAAGTATCACGTCCGGCGTCGGAGTCGGTGATCGCGCGCATCGCGACACTCGTCGCCGAGGCCTCCGAGACGAAGGCGCCGACCCAGCTCTTCATCGAGAAGGTCGAGCAGGCATACTCCGCGATCGTCGTGGTCGCCACACTTCTGGTGCTGGGTATCCCGATGCTGCTGTCCGACAGCGCCTTCGATGAGTCCCTGCGCCGAGCCATCGTGTTCATGATCGTGGCCTCACCCTGCGCTGTCGTCCTGTCGACGATGCCGCCGCTGCTGGCGTCGATCGCCAACGCGGGTCGCCACGGCGTCCTGGTCAAATCCGCCGCGGTGATGGAGTCGGTCGGACGCACGTCCGTCGTCGCCTTCGACAAGACCGGCACCCTGACCGAGGGGCGTCCTCAGGTCGTCGACGTGACGGCACTCGGTGGTCGCGAGCCGTCGGAGGTGCTGGCGCTCGCCGCAGCGGTCGAGCACCCCAGCGAGCACCCGCTGGGTCGCGCGATCGTGACGGCCGCGGCCGACCGGGGGCTGGACGTCGCGGCGGTCGACGACTTCCGGGCACTGCCCGGGCGCGGCGTGACCGGCACGGTCGGTGGACGCCGGGTCACCGTCGAGCGCACCCTCGCCGACTCGACCGGCACCGTGGTCGGCGTGTTCGTCGACGACCGGGAGATCGGCCGGATCGAGCTCGTCGACCGCCTCCGGGACGATGCGGCCGAAGCGGTACGTCTGATCGGCGACGTCACGCCGGGTCCGGTCCTGCTGCTGACCGGCGACCGACCGTCGGTCGCGGCCGACGTCGCCGCCCGGACCGGCATCGACGAGGTGTACGCCGACCTCCTGCCGGAAGACAAGGTCCGGGTCGTCGGCGAGGCGGG
Source organism: Gordonia terrae (assembly GCF_001698225.1). Taxonomy (NCBI): domain Bacteria; kingdom Bacillati; phylum Actinomycetota; class Actinomycetes; order Mycobacteriales; family Gordoniaceae; genus Gordonia; species Gordonia terrae. The sequence goes on along the minus strand of NZ_CP016594.1, from coordinate 1,996,491 downwards.
CGGGCACGTGCTGGTGGTCGGCGACGGGATCAACGACGCACCGGCGCTCATCGCAGCCGGGACCGGCGTCGCAATGGGGCGCCGTGGGGCTGATCTCGCAGTTCAAACGGCCGACGCGATCATCGTCCGGGACGATCTCACCGCGGTCGCCGCACTGATCCGGTTGTCACGCCTCGCCCGTCGCTACGTGATCGCCAACCTCTGCATCGCGGCGACCGTGATCGTCGCCCTCGTGACCTGGGACCTGATCGGAACCCTGCCCCTCCCCCTGGCCGTGGCCGGTCACGAGGGTTCCACCGTTCTGGTCGCCCTCAACGGCGCACGTCTGCTCCGGCAGTCGGCCTGGTCGGGTGATCGGGGTGCACAGTCGACGCGATCGGGCGCACAGTCGACGCATTCGGGTGCGCGACGCCGAGGCGCGTAGTCGTTGCCATCACCGCAAGTTAGTGTCACTCTGAGTACCAGACAGATCCGCGGCCCGCGGGGCGCGGACAGCCAGCGGGCCGTCGGCCCGCCCATCTGATGGGATCTCTCACATGACGAGCTACTTCATCACCGGGGGCAGCGGGTTCATCGGACGACGCGTTCTCGACCGTCTCCTGACAGCCTCTCCCGACGACACGATCCACGCACTGGTACGCGAGTCGTCGCGCGCGGCCTTCGTCGCGATGCTCGACGACCTCGGGGCCAGCGACCGCGTGACACCCGTGGTCGGCGACCTGACCGCGCCCGGGCTCGGCATCGCACCCGACGCGGTCCCCGCGATCGACCATGTCATCCACCTCGCCGCGATCTACGACATGGCCGCCGACGCGGAGTCCCAGCGTGCCGCCAACGTGGTCGGGACCTCGCGCGCCGCCGACTTCGCGATCGCACACGATGCGCTGTTCCACCACGTCTCCTCGATCGCCGTGGCCGGTGACCACCGTGGACGCTTCACCGAGATGGACTTCGAAGTCGGACAGGGATTCCCGACCGCCTATCACCGCACCAAGTTCGAGGCCGAGCGCGTGGTCCGTGAACGTGAGGGACTCCGTTGGCGCGTCTACCGGCCGTCGATCGTAGTCGGTGACTCGCGTACCGGCGAGATGGACAAGATCGACGGTCCCTACTACTTCTTCGGCCATCTGGGAGCGCTCGGGCGGTTGCCCTCGGTGCTGCGGCTGCCGATGCCCGACCTGGGCACGCTGAACATCGTGCCCGTCGACTACGTCGCCGACGCGATGGTGGCACTCATCGGCGTCAATCCCACCCGCAGCGGACTGGTGTTCCATCTCAGCGACCCGAAGTCGCTCACGACCACCGAGATGTACAACGCACTGGCACCGGCCTTCCGCGCCCCGCGCGGTTTCGACGCCATCCCGCGGTCGGCGGTGGAACCCGTGATGGCGTTGTCCGGCATGGGGATCGCGCGTGTCGGACGCAACCTCGTCGCCGCTCAGCAGGGGATCCCCGGGGCACTGCTCGATGCGGTGACGATCCCGGTCGACTTCCGCGCCGACACCACCGTCGCGGTTCTGCACGACCTCGGCATCACCGTGCCCGACTTCGCCGAATACGCTCCGCGCCTGTGGACCTACTGGTCGCGACACCTCGACCGGTCGCGCAACCGTCGCACCGATCCGCGCGGGCCGCTCGTCGGCAAGAACATCCTCATCACCGGAGGGTCGAGCGGGATCGGCAAGGCCACCGCCCGGATGTGTGTCGCCCGCGGTGCCAACGTCCTCATCGTCGCCCGCAATGCCGAAGAACTCGCCTCGGCGACCGAGGAATTGAACTCGACCACGAGCAAGAAGGGCATCCCGCCCGGCCAGGTGACCTCGTACCAGTGCGACATCACCGACGAGGAGTCGGTCAACGCGCTGGTCAAGACCGTCCTGGCCGCGCACGGTCACGTGGACGTCCTGGTCAACAACGCCGGGCGGTCGATCCGTAGAGCCACCCTGAACTCGGTGGATCGGTCGCACGACTACCACCGGGTGATGGCGGTCAACTACTTCGGCGCGGTGAACCTCGTGCTCGGATTACTGCCGCACATGGTCGCCCGGCAGGCAGGCCATGTGGTGAACGTGACGTCGGTCGCGGTGCAGTCGCGCGGGCCGCGATTCGGGGCATACGCGGCGTCGAAGGCCGCACTGGAGGCGTTCAGCGACGTCACCGGCACCGAGACCGTCTCCGACCATGTCACCTTCTCCAACGTCCGTCTTCCCCTGGTGAAGACGCGGATGATCGCGCCCACCGAGGCCTACGACAACCAGCCCGGGACCTGGAATGTGGACCGCGCCGCGGCGCGCGTCCTGCACGCCATCGTCGACCGGCCCAAACGCGTCGATTCGCTCGTCGGGCTCGTCGCCGAGATCGGGCACCGGGTGACCCCCGGACTGACCACCCGCATCCTGCACCAGGAGTTCCTCGTGTTCGGCGAATCGGCAGCGGCGCTCGGTCGGTCGGCTCGTGATGCCGGCGGGCAGAATTCGTGATCGACACCCCTTATCTCGAGGTCGACGTCGACCGCATGATGCGTAACCTCACGTTCCTCGCCGAGCGTGCGCGATCGATCGGTGTCGCGGTGCGTCCGCACGCCAAGACCCACAAGTGCGCCGAGATCGCCCGCATGCAGCTCGATCTCGGTGCCGCGGGTCTGGCGGTGGCGACCATCGGCGAGGCCGAGGCCTTCGCCGACGCCGCCGAGATCACCGCGTGCACCGACATCTTCATCGCCTACCCGATCTGGCCGACACCGGCGAAGGCCGCCCGGTTGCGCACCCTCGCAGACCGGGTGTCGCTGCGGGTGGGTATCGACTCCGTCGAGGGCGCACGGCATCTCGCAGCGCTGCTCGGCGAGCAGCGGATCGAGGCCCTGGTCGAGGTCGACTCCGGACAGCACCGCACCGGAACCGCGCCCGCGGGGGCCGGTGAGGTCGCGGCGGCAGCAGTGGCAGCCGGACTCGACGTCGTCGGCGTGTTCACCTTCCCCGGTCACGGCTACGGCGTCGGCGACACCCGGCGGCGGGCCGCGGACCAGGAGGTGGCGGCGCTCCGTACGGCGGCGGACAGTCTGCGAGCGCAGGGGATCGATCCGCGAGTGCGCAGCGGCGGGTCCACGCCCACCATCGAATTCGTCGGCGACCCGTCGCATGCGGGTGTGCTCACCGAGATCCGTCCGGGCGTGTACCCCCTCAACGATGCCCAGCAGATCGAGATGGGCGCCTGCGGATTCGACGACGTCGCGCTGACCGCGGTGACGACCGTGGTGCGGAGCGACGCCGGCCGAGTTGTCGTCGACGCCGGCAGCAAGATCCTCGGCGCCGACCGCGCCGCCTGGGCCACCGGTCACGGGCGGCTCCTCGACCACCCCGACGCTCGTGTCGTGCAATTGTCCGAACATCATGCAGTGGTGGAGTTCCCGGCGGAATCGGCGTCGATCCCCCGCTTGGGCGACGTGATCCGGGTGGTACCGAATCACGTCTGCAACGCGGTCAACCTCGTCGACGAACTGGTGGCGATCGACGGCTCGGACAGCCGGTGGCCGGTCATCGCGCGGGGGCGCAACAGTTGAGTCAGATCGGCCGGATGCCCTGACGGACCAGGAACTCGCGGGCCCGCCCGAACTTGCGGTCGCTGGAGAACGCGTACCAACGCTGACTCACACCCGCTTCGTGGACGACGTCCCGGAACCTGCGGAACGCACCTCGCCCCTCTATCGCGCGTTCCAGACGATTCCGCAGGTCAGGATCGGAGATGCGCGTGGCGAACTCTGCCATGTCCCGCCAACTGTCGCGCGAACCAATGCAGCCGAAACGCAGCCAGCGATCCGGCTCCTCCTCGACGTCGATCTCGTCATCGAGCACGCCCGGGTCGAGCATCTCGTCGTTGTACACGAAGCCGGTGGTCAGGTCGATGAGCCCGCCGGTCGACCGGTTCGGATCACCTTCCATCTCGTCGCTGAGCATCTCGAGATCCACCGCTATCGGCCGTCCCGGTGCGGGTTCCCCGCGCAGGATCGCGAGCAGTTCCTCGGCGAGTTCGGCGTCGCCGGGCTCTCCCCGGCGGTTGAGTTGCTCGACGATCGACACGGCCACCGGCTCGGCTCGTTCGCGTCGTTTCTGCAGTGCCATCGGTACCCCGGGGCCGACCTGCTGGAGTGCGTCGTGCAGATCACATCCGACGACGGCATCCAGGAAACGATCGGCATCGGCGGAGTAGATCGACCCGCGTACCTCGCCCAGATCGAGTTCGCGTATCTCCTTCTGGGCGGGCCACTGGCCGACGAGCATCGGATGAGGAACGGTGGGGCGTGGTGGCGTCTCGTCGTCCCCATCGGCCGATCGACGACCGTACTGATCCGGGATGTCGCCCCAGCCGAAGTACGGGAGGGGGGCTTTCGGCTGGATGCCCAACACGTCCAGCGGGTCGACCTTCAGATCCCCCACGACGCACCGATGGGTCCACTCGTCGCCGAGGTCGAAGGTGTACTGGAACTCGGCACCCGGCTCGACGAATCGGGAGACCTTGGCCGTGGCGATGTCGACGGGTTCGGAGATCGGGCCGCCGATACCGCCGGCCAACTCCGCGCCGAACGCGGCGTCGGCGACCACCCTGCCGTCGTCCAGGGTGAAAAGTGACTGATGGGAACGATCCCACCGGGCGAACGCGTCGTCGACGGCGGTGGCCAGGTCTCTGAAGGTGTGCACCGGTCCGACAGCGAAAACCCTTCCGGGCCAGGGCCACAACTCCGTTCCCCGTCCACCGAGCAGTTCCACGGTCACCGACAGCCAGGTTCGTGCCATGCGTCGAGACTGACATGTTGGAGGCGAAGACGCACGGTTTCGCACTCGGGCGTTTCGTTAGTCACTCGTAGACCCCCTCGACGATCCACTCCCCGGCGCGGTAGCACAGCAGCAGGGCACGCGAATCGTCGAGCAGCACTTGGGCTCGGGCGATCAGTCCCGTCTCGACCGTTGCAACCGATGCCTGCGCGCCGGCAGGCCGGTCGGCGCTCCCGACCGGCCAGGGCCCGGCCCACCAGCACAGCCCCCAGCTCGATCGGCGCGCCCGGGACGATGCCAGGGCGACGGTCACCGGTTCGGCGGTGAAGGCCCCGCGTTCGGTCACCTTCACCGGTTGCCCCACGGCGTCGAGCACATGGATCGCGGTCTCCACCAGCACCGTCGGGCTGGGTTGTGGCAGGCGCCCGGGCCACGGCGCCAATGGGTCCCGGTGCGGAGCAGGCTCGTCGCCCAGGGAGACCATCGTGATCTGTTCGGCGGGTCCGCGACCACCGCTCAACACGGGGATGCGCACGGCGTCACCACCCAGCAAGCCCTGTATCCGCACCAGCGAACGCCGGGCGCGCTCCTCCACGTCGGGCTCACCGGCCAGTCCGCCACGGGCGAGATCGTCGGTGAGCTGGTAGTGCAGCGCACCGGCCTCGACGACCTCGACCGGCTCGAGCCGCAAGCGGACGATCGGCGAGTCGGGCCGGGTGTCCCGCGCCGTGACGCGCTGCGCACCTCTCCCCTGGACTGTGCTCCCGTAGGGGGCTTCGAGCGGGGAGGTGCGTCGTGCCGCGCCGGTCAGCCACCCCTCGAGTTGCCATCGGATACGATCCGCGGTCGTCTCCGGCGTCAGCGGTTGGGCGCACCACCAGGTTCGCGAATGCTGTTGTCCGCGTTCGGTGGTCGCGGTGATCGTGAGTCGCGTACAGGCCACCGCGGCATCGCGCAGGCGTCGGTGCAGCGCGTCGGCGAGGGTACGGCCGATGAACGCCGCGACGTCGATGCGGTCGACCGGCGGGTCACAGGTGTGGTCGACGTCAAGTTCGGCCGGCACACCGCGGGACGAGGGGACGCGCCCCGGCAACGCGTTGGCGAGCCGATGCGCGACCACCGCATCCCGGGCGAACCGGGTGGCGACATCGGTGACGGACATGTCGGCGAAGGCACCGATCGTGCCGATCCCGAGCCGGCGCAGCAACTCCACGAGATCAGCACGGGACGGATCGCTCATGCTGGGTTCGACGGCGAGATCCGCGACCGGTCGGCCGGCGAGATACTCCCGGTCGCCGCCGGGCTCCACCTGATGACCGTGCCGGGCGGCGAGGACGGCGGTGAAGATCTCGTCGGCGATGCCGACCTGCGATTCGATGCCACACGCCGACACCACGTCGACGAGTTCCTCCGCGAGGGCCTCCATCCCCCCGAAGTAGCGGGCCGCACGGTCGCCGGCGATCACCAGGAGACCCGGACGGAGCACTTCGAGAGCTGGTATCACCTCGGCGACCGCGGCGACCACCGGTTCGAACAACCGCCCGTCCCGGTTCTCGTCGGCGGTGACCACGGTCATCTCCGTACACGCCGCCTGCGCCTGGCGTTTGCGCATCCCGCGGCGGACACCTGCCGCCCGGGCCGACGCCGAGCAGGCCACCACCCGATTCGCCGACAGCACCGCCACCGGATGCAGTGGGGGCAGGTCCGCTTCGGCCGAGGCCGCCATCGCCGGCCAGTCCGGGCACCAGAGCGCGAGAATCCGCCGGGCCCCCGTCTCCTCGGGGGGCATCAGTTCGCCACCGCGAGCACCGGGGAGGTACTCGTCGCCGCGACCATCTCGACCGTGCGGTCGGCTCCGTGACCCGCCGCCAGGAGCTCGACCTCGGTGCTCGCGGACTGCCGGCCGCGGCCGGACACCGTGACCTGCAACCGCATCCCGCCGATGCGGCCGTAGCCACTGCGCGCGGAGTCGAGACCGGCTGCGCGGGAAGCGGTTCGGCCCGGAAGGTGCGGGCTGTGCCGGTAGGTGAGGACACGGGCCTCGATGGCCAGCTGCGCGCCCGGCCAGGTGCCACCGGTCACCAGCAACACCGACGACTGCTTGCGTACCCGACCCATGACCACCCGGGCACGTGACGGGGCCACCACCTCGGTCCGTGGGCGAGTCCCCACGCCGTCGCCCGCCAGGTCCAGGATCACCAGGTCCATACCGTCGAGCAGGACCGCCGCCACCTCGACCGGATCGGGGCCGGGATCGGGGATGGTGGCGATACGGGACAGGTCGGCACCCATCTCCGCCGCCGACAACAAGCTCAACCGTGGCAGACCGACGATCCCCACCTGCCCACCGGCACGGGTCACCGCTGCGATCATCGCGACCAGCACCGAGCGGGCACCATCGAGACCGACCACCGTACCCCGCGGAATCCCGTTGTGCGGCATCACCTCCGACAACGAATCCGGCATCGGGAGTACACCCACCGCCCGATCGCGGACCTCGACCGCCCGTTGATCGGGCCGACCGGACATGGCCGCCATCCGCCGACGCAATCCCGCCAGTTCGTCGGCGCGTCCACGGGCCGCGACATCGGTCACGGCAACACCAGCTGACACATCCATCTCCGGACACCCTCCAGTCGACATGAGGTACTCGAGCGAGCCGGGAAGGTGCGCGCCACCAGGGTCTCGAACAGCCTTCCGAGTGATCCCGAGGGGTACCCCCGGCCGCAGATCATTCGAACACTTTTTCGATGATTCGAGAGTAGAACCAACCACCGACAAGCGTCAACTGACATCGAAATCCGTTGCGCGACAGCATACGTACTCGAACATGTCGAATCGGCGCAGATCAGGACTGCGCCGACTCGGAAGAGCAGGAATCAGAACAGGGTGAGGGCGTGCTGCAACTCGGGTGCGGCCACCGCAGTCGAGGTGTCGCGACCCGACTGCCGGAGACCACCGGACCCCGCCAGGCCGTGCTTGTGCACGAGCGGCTTCATCCGGTCGCGAAGCCACGACGAGTACTCCGGGGTGACATACGCGCCACGCCCGTACAGCCCCCGGTAGCGGCGGATGAGAGCCGGATGCTCCTCCGCCAGCCACTCCAGGAACCACGGCTTGGTCGAGGACCGCAGATGCATCGGGAACGCGGTCACGCCCGACGCACCGGCGTCGGCGAGGGCCTCGAGCAGCGAGTCGAGATGCGAGGTCGAATCGGTGAGATATGGGATGACGGGGGCCACCATCACATGCGGCGCGATCCCGGCGTCGGCGAGGTCGCGGATCAGCGAGAGCCGGGCCTGCGGTGACGGTGTCCCGGGCTCGATCTTCTTCTGCAGATCCGGATCGAGGATCGCCAGCGAGATCCCGACGCTGACCGACACCTCCCCCGCGGCCTGACGCAACAGCGACAGATCACGACGGATCAAGGTGCCCTTGGTGAGGATGGAGAACGGCGTCCGGGACTCGGCGAGCGCGGAGATCACACCCGGCATGAGCCGGTATCGCCCCTCGGCACGCTGATAAGGATCGGTGTTGGTACCCAGTGCCACCGTCTCCCGGGTCCACGATCGGCGCTTGAGCTCCTTGCGCAACACCGCCGCCACGTTGAGCTTGACGACCACCTGGGTGTCGAAGTCCGCCCCCGCATCGAGGTCCAGATACTCGTGCGTCGGACGGGCGAAACAGTAGCGGCAGGCATGTGTGCACCCGCGAAAGGTGTTGACCGTGAACTGGAAAGGGAGCTGCGAGGCGTCCGGGACGCGGTTGAGCGCACTCTTGGCCAACACCTCGTGGAATGTGACACCCTCGAAGTCGGGCGTGCGTACCGACCGAACCAGACCCGAGCGGCTCAGCCCGGGGAGCGACCCGTCGTCGACCTCCACCGCCTGATCGGACCATCGCATGGTCCGAGTCGAACATACGTACGACTCGACTGTCAAGTGCGTGCCCGCCGCGACGTCCGCGCCGCTATCATCTCCGTATGTCGACGACCGCCGGACCCCACCATGCCCCGGGTCCCCAGTATCTGGTGGCCGGACGATACCGCCTGAAGTCGCGGATCGGCGGGGGCGGCATGGGCACCGTCTGGCTCGCCCGCGACCAGCTCCTCGACCGTGACGTCGCCGTCAAGCAGGTCGTCTCCACCGAGGGCCTCACCGAGGACTCCGCGGACAATGTTCGCCAGCGGGCCATGCGAGAGGGCCGCATCGCCGCCAAACTCTCCCACCGCAACGCGATCGCCATGCACGACGTGGCCCTCGACCGGGGCGAACCCTGGTTGGTCATGGAGTACCTGCCGTCGCGCAGCGTCGCCCAGATCCTCCATGCCACAAAGACACTCGCACCTGCCGAAGCCGCCCAGATCGGCGCGCAGGTGGCCGATGCGATGGTCGAGGCCCACGCCGCGGGGATCGTGCACCGCGACATCAAGCCGGGCAACATCCTCATCGCCGAGGGCGGCCGCCACACGGGCCTGGTCAAGATCACCGACTTCGGGATCTCACGAGCCAAGGACGATGTCACCCTCACCCAGACCGGCGTGATCACCGGTACGCCGGCATATTTCGCCCCCGAGGTCGCCCGCGGAGCCGATCCACAAGAGGCGTCGGACGTGTACTCACTGGGCGCGACCATCTACACGATGGTCGAGGGCCAGCCGCCGTTCGGCGTCGACGACAACTCGATCGCCTTGCTGCACAAGGTCGCACGGGCCCGCATCAATCCCATGCAGAATGCCGCCGAACTCGAGCCGGTCCTGCTGCGTCTCCTCGAACCCAGCCCGACCAAACGCCCGACGATGAGCCAGGCTCGAGATCTCCTCACCTCGTTCGCGGCCGGCTCCCGCGGCACCCGTGATCAGGTCCTGACCGGCCTGATCACCCGCCCGGGAGCGGGTACGCCGGTCTGGTCGCAGCGGACCAACCGATCGTCCACCACCGGTCCGCACCGCCCCGCCGGCGCCACCCTGCCCCCGTACGCCCCGACGATGTCGGCCGATCGCGGCTCCCGCGACCTGCCGCGCACCCGACAGGGCATGTCCCCCACGATGATGTCGACGCCGCAACCACACTCGTCGACGCCGAGACCGCCCACGGCACAGCACCATCCGTCCGATGGACGCCAGCCGTCGTACGGTCCGCCCGCGCAACCGTCGGGCACGTCGAGCACCGCGCTCGCGGTGTCGATCTTCGTGTTCTTCGCGGTGCTCGCCGTGGTCGTCGTACTCGCGATCGCGCTGGTGCGCTGAGCCGTCGTCCGCGGCGGGCGCTCAGCCGATGTGGCGGGTGGCCGCCCACCGGGTGAGGGCGTTGCGGTTGGACTGCTGCGTCTTGCGCAAGACATTCGACGCGTGGGTCTCGACCGTCTTGATCGAGATGAACAGCTCCTCGGCGATCTCGCGGTAGGTGTACCCCCGCGCGAGCAGACGCAACACCTCCAGTTCTCGCCTGGTCAGCGAGTCGAGTTCGGGGTCGAGCGGCGGTTCGGGGGCCGAGGACTTGCCGGTGAACGAGTCGAGGACGAAACCCGCCAGACGCGGACTGAAGACCGCGTCGCCGTCGGCCACCCGACGGACCGCGTCGGCGAGTTCCGGTCCTGCGATCGTCTTCGTCACGTAACCGCGGGCGCCGGCGCGAATGGTCGCGATGACGTCCTCGGCGGCGTCGGACACGCTCAGCGCGAGGAACACCGGTGGAACCGAACCCGGTGCGGCCGAACCGATCCGATCGAGCACGCCGCGCAGCACGGCCACCCCGCCACCGGCCGGCATGTGCACGTCGAGGAGGACCACATCCGGCGCCGTCGAGACGATCCCGTCGATCGCGTCGGCCACGGCACCCGCTTCGCCGACGACACGCAGACCCGGCTCGTCGGCCAGTTCGGCACGGACCCCGGAACGGAAGACGGCGTGGTCGTCGACCAGGTAGACGGTCACGGGACCGGAGGGGTCGGGGCTCGTCGGTCTCGCTGTCATCGTGCCTTCCTGTTGTCGGTCGGGGCGACCGCATCCATGCTCATCTCGCCGGTCCGCGCGGGTGGCTCGGACCTCTCCGGGTCGGATCTCTCCGGGTCGGATCTCTCCGGGTCGGATCTCTCCGGGTCGGATCTCTCCGGGTCGGATCTCTCCTCCACCGAACCCCCGTCACCGCGCGGCATCATGAGGCCCACGTTGGTTCCGCGTCCGGGCGTCGAGGTGATCCGCACGCGCCCGCCCATCCGTTCCACGCGAGCGCGGATCGACCGGGAGATCCCCTGCCGGTCGTCGTCGACCGTCTCGGGGTCGAAGCCGAGGCCACGGTCGCGCACGTACACCTCGACCTCGTCGTCGGTGATCTCGCCGTATACGTCCACCGTGCGCTCGCCGGAGTGCTTGGCGGCGTTGACCAGGGCTTCGCGCGTCGCGCCGACGAGAGCGGACCATCGTTTGGCGTCGCGGGTGTTGTTCGGGCGCAGATCACCGACGGTGATGATCTCCACCTCGATACCGTAGGCGTCCTCGACCTCGGCGCCCACACTGCGCAGCGCCGCCGCCAGCGAACCGCGTTCGGTCGCCGGATCACCGAACAGCCACGCCCGCAGCTCGCGTTCCTGGCTCCGGGCCAGCCGTGCCACCTCGTCGGGCCGACCCGCCTTCTTCTGGATCAGCGCCAGGGTCTGCAGAACCGAGTCGTGGAGGTGCGAGGCGATCTCCTCGCGCTCGGCATTCCGGATCCGGGCGGAGCGCTCCTCGTTGAGGGTGCGCAGCAGGCGCATCCACAGGGGCACGGTCAGCAACACGACGCCGATGAGGGTCGCGCCGACGGCGAGGATCGTCGAGTTGAGTCCGCCGAAGCTGCGGTCGCCCGCGACCACCACGACGACCAGACCGCCGACGACGAGCGCGACGCCGCCGATCAGCCGGGTCCAGGTGAGCAACGGGGTACGCGGTGACCGATGGGACGTGTCGAACTCGCGCCACACCAGGCTGGCGCCGAGGGCGATGAACACGAACGGGACGAGGTAAGACGCCGGGGTCCCCGAGGCCGCGAACCCCACCACGGCCATCGCCACCAGCCCGATCATCGCCAGTCCGAGCGACTGACGGCGCACACCCGGCGCCGGTGGCGCGGTGTCGCTCCCCTGGGGGCAGAAGAACCAGAGCAGACCGTACGCGGCAACACCGGCCCCGGCCAGCGCGGCCAGCACCACGAACACGATCCGCACGCGGAACACATCGACACCGAGATGGTCGGCCAGTCCACCGGCGACGCCGGCGACCACGCGCCCGCCGTCGCGGCGCACCAGCCTCGGGACCGGTTCGACCTCCATTCGACTCACTCCTCGATCGTCCCATGCGATCGGCTCCGCGACATCGGGGTCAACCCCGGTTCGTGCGTGTCGATCTCAGGGTGTGTCGCTCCACCACCCCTGCACACCGGATTTCTCCGGGGGACAATTCAGGGGATCACCCGATGTGTTCGTGGCCCGGTGGGCGGCACGATGATCGGCATGGAGACCAAGGAGTTCCAGCAGCAGATCCAGGGCATGTGGTCGACCCGCCCGTATCGGCCCGACGATCGGACGATCGCCGGCGTCTGCACCGGCATCGCCGCGCGCTACCGCGTGGACCCGACGCTGGTGAAGGTCGCGTTCGTGGTGGCGGCGTTCTTCGGTGGCAGCGGACTCATCCTCTACCTCGCGGCCTGGGTCGCGTTCCCGGGCGCCGGCCGCGCACGCGCCGATGCGCTCCGGGTCAAATCCGCGCGAGCCGGCCACAGCTCGCACGGCTCGATGCACGGACTCGGCAACCCCCAGGTCATCCTCCTGGTCGTGCTCGCGATCGTCATCGTCACGTCTGTCGGACCCAACCGGACATGGGGTTCCGGTGGACTCGTCGGCGCGATCCTGATGCTCGGCGGCTGGTTCCTGTTGTATCTGCGCACCCCGACTCCACCGGTCGGCACGAGCATCGACACCGCGGCGGTCACCGACATCGTCGTCCCGCCGCCGGCCGCCGGTCAGTTCGAGCGCTGGGTACCACGAGGGATGAGCGATCCGGCCGGCACTCATCCGGTGACGCCTGCGCCCCGGGTCGAGTTGAAAAAGGACCCTTCGAGGCTCGTCGCTGACGCTCCTCACACCTCAGGGAGCGGAGGGGCGGTCGCTGACGCTCCTCACACCTCAGGGAGCGGAGGGGCGGTCGCCGACGATCCGCACACCTCGGGGACCAGTGGGGCGCGCGACGACGTCGACCTCGACGTGAGTCCGCCCGCGTGGGATCCGCTGGGGGCGGCGCGGTTCGCGTGGGATCTGCCCGAGCCGGCCAGCCCGGCGGAGCCGCCCGCCCGCAGGCGCCGACGCTCACCGCTGACGCTGATCGTGATCGGTCTCGCGATCATCGCGGGCGCCGTCGGCACGGGCCTGCACCAGATCGGCGTCGACTGGTTCACCGTGCCGCACATCCTCTCGCTCTCGCTGGCCGTCATCGGCGCGGGACTCCTGCTCGCCGCCGTCGTCCGGCGCCGGACCGGGGAACACAGCACCGGGCTCGTGCCCATCGCGATCGTCCTGGGAGCCGCCGTCGTGGTCACCACCGTGATCTCCGGGGTGAGCGGGCTGTCCGGACCGCTACCCGCCGGAGGGGCGGGCGAGCGCGAATGGAAGCCGTTGACCGAGAACGACATCCAGGCCGAATACTCGCTCGGCGTCGGCGAGATGACCCTGGACCTGCGCGCGGTGGATCTCACCGCCGACCGGACGGTGCGCCTGGAGAACGGCGTCGGGACCATCCGGGTCCACGTCCCCGACACGATGAACGTGCGTGCCAACTGCCAGACCGGCATCGGTGACTACACCTGCCCCACCGGGCTGGACGGCGGCCGCGACGGCACCGATGGCCCGGTCCTGCAGATCGACGCCCGCACCGGCATGGGAGAGGTTCAGGTCCTGCGATGAACGCACCCGACAACACCTACGGAGACGACCCGGCGGCCACCGACCACCGGGGATGCGGGTCCACCCATCGCGCACCGGGGCTCGGACTCCTCGGGATCGCGGCCCTCGCGGTGGCCGGATGGGGACTCGCCGACGGGCCGGCACTGCCCGAGGCCGCCGACCTCGGGTGGGTCGCGGTCGGGATCGGCCTGCTGATCGGGCTCGTGCTGATCGTGTCCGGGACTCGTTCCCGGCGCTGACCGCGACAACGGTCCCGATTCCCGGCGGAGACAGAGAAGCGGCCAGCGGCATCTGCCACCGGCCGCTTCTCATCGCCTCATTCCCATTCGATGGTGCCCGGCGGCTTGCTCGTCACGTCGAGCACCACGCGGTTGACCTCGGCCACCTCATTGGTGATACGGGTCGAGATGATCTCGAGCACCTCGTAGGGCACGCGCGTCCAGTCGGCCGTCATCGCGTCCTCGCTCGACACCGGGCGCAGGACGATCGGGTGACCGTAGGTCCGGCCGTCTCCCTGGACGCCCACACTGCGGACGTCGGCGAGCAAGACCACCGGGCACTGCCAGATCTGCGAGTCGAGCCCGGCCGCGGTGAGTTCTTCCCGGGCGATCAGGTCGGCCTTGCGCAACAACTCCAGACGGTCGCCGGTGACCTCGCCGACGATCCGGATCGCCAGACCCGGTCCGGGGAACGGCTGACGTGCGACGATCTCTTCGGGCAGCCCGAGTTCGCGGCCGACCGCGCGCACCTCGTCCTTGAAGAGCAGCCGCAGCGGTTCCACCAGGCTGAACTCGAGGTCGTCGGGTAGGCCGCCCACGTTGTGGTGGCTTTTGATGTTCGCCGTCCCGCTGCCGCCGCCGGACTCGACGACGTCGGGATACAGCGTGCCCTGCACGAGGAAGTCGACCTTCTCTCCCGCCTCTGCCTCCTCGCCGAGGACCTCGCTGACCGCACCCTCGAACGACCGGATGAACTCCCGGCCGATGATCTTGCGCTTGGTCTCCGGATCGCTCACGCCGGCCAACTCGCGCAGGAACACGTCCGCGGCGTCGACGGTGACGAGTTTGGCGCCGGTCGCGCCCACGAAATCGTGCTGCACCTGTTCGCGTTCACCCGCGCGCAGCAGTCCGTGGTCGACGAAGACACAGGTCAGCCGATCCCCGATGGCCCGCTGCACGAGCGCGGCCGCCACCGCCGAATCGACTCCGCCGGACAGTCCGCAGATGGCCCGTCCGTCGCCGATCTGGTCGGCGACCGCGTCGATCAGCGCGTCGGCGATGTTCGCGGCGGTCCAGGTGGCCTCGAGGCCCGCGATCTCGTAGAGGAAGCGCGTGAGGATCTGCTGGCCGTGCGGCGTGTGCAGCACCTCGGGGTGATACTGCACCCCGGCCATCCGGCGCTTGAGGTTCTCGAACGACGCGACCGGCGCACCGGGCGTCGACCCGGTGACGGTGAATCCCTCGGGCGGACTCTGCACGGCGTCGTTGTGGCTCATCCACACCGGCTGGGTGTCCGACAGGCCCTGATGCAGAACACCTTCGCCGTTGACGGTCAGCGTGGTGCGCCCGAACTCGCGGCCGCCGGTGTTGGCGACCTCGCCACCGAGCTTGTCGGCCATCGCCTGGAATCCGTAGCAGATGCCGAACACCGGGACGTCGAGGTCGAAGAGGGCCGGATCGAGATCGGGCGCGTCCTCGGCGTACACCGAGGAGGGACCACCCGACAGGATGATCGCAACCGGATCCTTCTCCTGGATCTTCTCGATCGGAGCGTCGTGGGAGATCACCTCGGAGTAGATGCGTGCCTCGCGCACCCGGCGGGCGATCAGCTGCGCGTACTGCGCGCCGAAGTCGACGACGAGCACCGGCCGCGGACCCTCGAGGAAATCCTCGGGGGAGTTCGCAGGAGAATCTGTCGCAGAAGAGTCTGTCACCGGGCCGAGTCTAGTGGGCGGACCGGCGCCCGTCCCTGGTCACCCCGCCCGGCGGATGCGGGCCCGCGATACCCGCGTGAAATACTCCGGAATCGACATGACTGCATCGCCGGAAACCCCCCATCGCTGGTCGCTGAGCATCGGCGACCTCACCCAGGCCGCCGTGTTCGCCGCGCTGATCGCCGCGCTCGGACTGCCCGGGACCATCAACATCGGCTCCAGCGGTGTGCCGATCACCCTCCAGTCGCTCGGCGTCATCCTCGCCGGTGCGGTTCTCGGACCCAAGAAGGGAACCCTCGCGGTCGTGCTCTTCATGGTGCTCGCGATCGCCGGGCTGCCGATCCTCGCCGGCGGCCGCAACGGGTACACCTCGCTCTCCTCGCCCACCGCGGGCTTCTTCATCGGGTTCCTGCCCGCCGTCATCGTGATCGGCGTGCTGACCGCGATGATGCTCGGTGTCGGCACCACCCCGCGCTACCGCGTGATCTGGGGCATCGGCATCAACGTGCTCGGCGGAATCGTCGTGCTCTACGTGTTCGGGATCGTCGGCATGCTCCTGCGCACCGACCTGACGGTGTGGGCGGCGTTGACCGCCAACGGCCCGTTCATCCCGGGTGACATCGCGAAGGCCGTGGTCGCCGCGCTGGTCGCCGCCCAGGTCCATCGCGGGCGGCCCGGACTCATCGCACCGATGCGACTGTCGCGGCGTGCCGGCGTCGCCGGCAGCTGACGCGGCGGTGGCCCGAGCCGGATGATCGAGTTCGAGAACGTCTCGCACGCCTACGACGGTCGTGTCGTGCTGCGTGACGTCTCGCTCACGTTGTCGGAGAACCGCATCGGGATCGTCGGTGCCAACGGCAGCGGTAAGTCGACGCTGGCGCGGATGATCAACGCGCTCGTCGTCCCCGACTCGGGGACGGTCACCGTCGACGGCCTGCCGGTCGCGAAGAGCAAGCGCGAGGTCCGCCGGCGGGTGGGGTTCATCTTCTCCGACCCCGACCGCCAGATCATCATGCCGACGGTACTGGAGGACATCGAACTGTCCCTCCGCCGTACCGATCTCGACAAAGCGGCGCGCACCGACCGCGCCCGCGAGGTGCTCGCGCGATTCGGACTCGCCGCCCACGCCGATCACCCGGCGCAACGTCTGTCGGGCGGGCAGAAGCAACTCCTCGCCCTCGCGTCGATCTTCGTGACCGACCCGGCGATCATCGTCGCCGACGAGCCCACCACCCTGCTCGACCTGCGCAACACCCGCATGCTCACCAGGGTCTTCGACACCCTCGACGAACAGCTCATCGTCGTCAGCCACGACCTCGACATCCTCACCGGCTTCGACCGGGTGATCGCCATCGACGAGGGCCGGGTCGTCGCCGATGATTCGCCCGGTCCCGCACTCGCGGCGTACCGCAGGCTGATGTCATGAACGCGCTCGGCGTCTACCGGCCCGGCAACACCCTCGTGCACCGCCTGCCCGCCGGATTCAAGTTCCTCGCGATGGGCGTGCTCATCCTCGTGCTGTCGCTGACCGTGCGGTCGCTGCCGGCGCTCGGGATCGCAACCCTCGGCGTCGCAGTGATCTACGCACTGGCCGGGATCGGCCCCCGCGAGGCATGGCGGCAGCTGCGCCCGCTGCTGTGGCTGCTGCTGTTCATCTTCGCGTTCCAGGTCGTGTTCACCGATTGGCGACGGGCCGTGGTGATCTGCGGGGTCCTCGCGCTGTCGGTCGCGCTCGCCGCCGTCGTCTCGCTGACCACCCGCACCACGGACATGCTCGACACGATCGTCCGAGCACTGGGGCCGCTGGCCCGCTTCGGGGTGCGCGTGGACCTGATCGCGATCGCGTTGGCCCTCACCATCCGTGCGATCCCACTGATGGTCGAGGTGGTGCGCGAGGTCGACGAGGCCCGCAAGGCCCGCGGACTCCGACCCGGGCCACGCATCCTCGTCGCACCGGTCGTGCTCGCCGCGCTGCGCACCGCCGACGGCTTCGCCGACACCCTCACCGCGCGCGGCCTGGACTGACTCCCCACTGCCGCCGACGGACGACGACTCAGAGCAGATCCGAGAGTGCGTCCTCGAGCCGGGGAAAGCGGAACTCGAACCCGACATCGGCCAGGACATCCGATCGCGCACGGCGTCCCGTGAGCCCGAGCGCCGGATCCGTACGCAGCACCACCGCACCGAGTTTCAGCAACCAGGCCGGCGTCGGCGGCGCCGGCGGGCGTCCGATCTCCGCGCGCAGCATCGCCATGAGCTCGGTGTTGCGCACCGGATACGGACTCGCCGCCACGACGACACCGTCGGGAAGAGACACCGCGTCGTCGACGCGCAGTGCCGCGCGGGCGATCGCGAGCCAGTCGTCGATGTGAATCCAGCTGAACCACTGCCGGCCGTCGCCGACCCGCCCGCCGAGACCGAATCTCGTCAGGCCGGCGAGACGGCGCATGGCCGGGGCATCCGCGTCGAGGACGATCGACGTCCGCAGCACGGTCAGGTGATCGGTGTTCGCGCCGTCCACCGCGTCCTCCCACGGCTGCGCGACGCCGGTCATCTGTGGCAGGCCGAGGGGGACCGGCGTCGACTCCGTGCACCACTGGTCGCCTGCGTCGCTCCAGATCGCCGTCGTGCTGGACTGCAACCAGTACGAGATGGGGGTCGACCGCGACCGGGAGGCGACGACGAGAGCGCGAGTCGCATCCACCCGACTGCTCCGCAGCGCGGCGATGTTGGCCTCGGTGGGGCGACAGTCCACGAGCTTGCCCGCGAGGTTCACCACCGCCGTCGGGCGATCCGCGGCCAGCACTTCGACCCAGTCGCCCTGGGTCTTGCCGTCCCACATCACCTGCTCGAAGGGCGACGACGGATCGATCCGCCGCGTCAGGATGACCGGATGGTGTCCGCGCGCGGCGAGATCGGTCGCGAGATGCGTTCCCAGCGAACCACTTCCGCCCGCCAACACCACGGTCGGCGACTCTGTGCCCGACATGCGTCTCCCCCGTTCGGCCGTGCACGCCGACCCTACCCCGGCGACGACCCCGAACGGGATCCCCTGCTCACAATGCGCGCTCCGCGGACGGTTGCTACGAGATCCGCTGGGCCGTGACCGGTACGACGGGGATGATCGGCAACCGGAGGGCGCCCGGCGCGTCGGCCGGGACCACCGGCGACCTCGGCGTCGTCGGCTCGATGCGGCGGTACGGGTCACCCTGTGCGGGGCGCTGATCCTGTTCCCCCTTGTTCGGCCACAGCGCCGCTGCGCGTTCCGCCTGCGCGCAGATCGTCAGCGACGGATTGACACCGAGGTTGGCCGACACCGACGCACCGTCGGCGATGTGCAGCGTCGGGTAGTTCCACACGCGCTGGTACGGATCGATGACACCGTTCTCCGGGTCGTCGGAGATCGCGCACCCGCCGAGATAATGCGCCGTCAGCGGCATGTTGACGATGTCGCCCCACGTTCCGCCTGCGACACCGCCGTTCAGCTTCGCCGCGATCCGCCGAGTCGCCTCGTTGCCCTTGGGAATCCAGGTGGGGTTCGGTTCGCCGTGGCCCTGCTTGCTGGTGACATACCGAAGCGGTCCGCGCTTGCGGACGAAGGTGGTCAGTGAATTGTTGTTGTTCTGCATGACCAGTGCGATCACGGTCCGCTCGCTCCACTGCCGCACCACGAGCAGCCGCACGAGCAGCAACGGATTGCGGGCGACCTGGCGGAGGAACTGGCCGAACCGGTTGCGTCGGCTCCCGCCGTCGGTCAGCAGGGTCTGCAGGTACGCGATCGCGTTGGAGCCCTTGCCGTATCGCACCGGCTCGATGTGCGTGTTCGGTTCCGGATAGAACGACGAGGTGATCGCGACCCCGCGCGAGTAGTCGTTCTCCGGGTCGATCCGGGAACCCATCGCGCCCAGGATCGACTCCGAGTTCGTTCGCGTGAGCCTGCCCATCGCGTCCGAGATATGCGGCAGCGTAGCGAGTTTCGCGTGATGCAGGAGTCGCTGGGTGTTGAACGTGCCGGCCGCGAGGATCACCTGCCCCGCGGTGATCGTCCGCCGGCGACGCCCCAGCGGCCCCCACGACGACGAGTGATGGGTGCCCACCTCCCACACACCGTCGGCGCGCCGGTTCAGCGAGTCCACGGTTGTCCGGTCGATGATGGTGGCGCCGTTGCGTTCCGCGAGACCGAGGTAGTTCTTCAGCAGAGTGTTCTTCGCACCCACCCGACATCCGGTCATACATGCGCCGCATTCGGTACAGGCGGTCCGATCCGGACCCGCGCCACCGAAATACGGGTCGGCGACGGTCTCGCCGGGCGCCCCGGACAAGCCCGTCTTCGCACCGAAGAACACACCGACCGGCGTCGGTGTCACCGTGTCGCCGACACCCATCTCCGCCGCGACCTCGGCAACGACGCGATCCGAGGCGGTGACCGTCGGGTTGGTCACCACGCCGAGCATCCGGCGGGCCTGGTCGTAATACGGACCGAGTTCGTCCTCCCAGTCGGTGATGTGGTTCCACTGCGGATCGGTGAAGAACGGCGTCGGGGGCTTGTACAGCGTGTTGGCGTAGTTGAGGGACCCGCCGCCGACCCCAGCCCCGGCCAGGATCATCACGTCCTTGAGTGCGTGGATGCGCTGGATGCCGTACAGGCCCAGCTTCGGCGCCCACAGCCACCGGTTCAGGCGCCAGCTGGTCTTGGCGAAGTCCTCGTCCTCGAAACGACGACCCGCCTCGACCACGCCGACGCAATACCCCTTCTCCACGAGCCGCAGCGCACTCA
The DNA here is from genome assembly GCF_001698225.1 of Gordonia terrae. Classification (NCBI taxonomy): domain Bacteria; kingdom Bacillati; phylum Actinomycetota; class Actinomycetes; order Mycobacteriales; family Gordoniaceae; genus Gordonia; species Gordonia terrae. The sequence continues at coordinate 1,976,078 of NZ_CP016594.1, read as the reverse complement.
CGCTCCCGCCGAACCCGGAGCCGACGATCAGAACGTCGAAGTCGGTGGCGTGTTCGGTCGACCTGTCCAATCCCATGGCGAACATACTAACGCGCATTGTCACATAAGGAGACCCAGGTCACCCTAACCCTTCGTGACGCGGGGCCAGGGGGAACTCAGGCGTGGACGGACAGCCCCACGCGCTGGAACTCCTTCAGATCGCAGTACCCGGCCTTCGCCATGGCACGACGCAGCGCGCCGACGACGTTCAGTTCGCCGTAGGGATCATCGGACGGTCCGTTGAGGACACGCTCGAGACTCGGGCGGTCCTCGCCCGCGGCGACCTGCAGGAGCGCGCCGCGCGGGGTGTCCGGGTGCGCCGCGGCCGACGGCCAGTACCAGCCGTTGCCGGGCGCCGAACTCGTTGCGGCGAGCGAGGTTCCGAGAACCGCGGCGTCGGCGCCGCAGGCGATCGCCTTGACCAGGTCGCCCGAGCTGTGGATGTCGCCGTCGGCGATGACGTGGACGTAGCGACCGCCCGTCTCGTCCAGGTAGTCGCGTCGCGCGGCGGCGGCGTCGGCGATGGCGGTCGCCATCGGCACACCGATGCCGAGGACCTCGCCGGTCGTGGTGGCACCCGCGGCCGAGCCGTAGCCGACGATGACGCCCGCGGCGCCCGTCCGCATCAGGTGCAGGGCGGTGCGGTGATCGTGCACGCCGCCCGCGATGACGGGCACGTCGAGGTCGGCGATGAAGGTCTTGAGGTTGAGCGGTTCGCGCGCGGCGCCGTCGGCGTCGACCTGTGCCACGTGCTCGGCCGAGATGATCGTGCCGTGCACCACCAGGATCTCGACCCCGGCGGCCAGCAGCGCCGGGGTCAGTTCCGGCGCATGCTGAGGGCTGACCCGCACGGCCGTGGTGACGCCGGCATCGCGGACCTGCGCCACGGCCTCGCCCAGCAGGCCGCTGTCGAGCGGAGCCGCGTGCAGCTTCTGCAGATGCCGAACCGCTGCATAGGGATCCGGATCCTCCGCCGCGATCGCGACGAGTTCGGCGATCTTGGCCTCGACGTCGCGATGACGGGCCCACAGCCCCTCGCCGTTCAGGACCCCCAGCGCACCGAGCTTGCCGAGCTCGATCGCGACCGACGGCGACACCAGGGCATCGGTCGGGTGACTCAGGATCGGCGAGGAGAACCGGTAGGCATCGATCTGCCACGCCGTGGAGACGTCCTTGGACGAACGGGTCCGACGGGACGGGACGATGCTGATGTCCCCCAGTTCGTAGGTCCGTCGGGCTGTCCGGCCCATGCCGATTTCGACGAGGTCACGCACCACTGCGCCTTTCTGCGGAGTTCAGCTGCACAACGACCCTACGGCCTGGCCCGCCGGACGAATCCGGCGGGAACGGCCTCGGGAGTTCAGCGGGAATAGTAGTTGGGTGCCTCGGCGGTCAGAGTGATGTCGTGCGGATGGGATTCCTTGAGTCCCGCCGCGGTGATCTGGACGAACCGCGCAGTCTGCAGATCCGGGATCGTCGACGCGCCGGTGTAGCCCATGGCGGCACGCAGGCCGCCGACCAGCTGGTGGATCACCTGCGACAGCGGGCCCCGGAACGGCACGCGTCCCTCGATGCCCTCGGGAACCAGCTTCTCCTCCTTCAGGACGTCGTCCTGGAAGTAGCGGTCCTTCGAGTACGACTTCGCCTGCCCACGCCCCTGCATCGCACCGAGCGAGCCCATGCCGCGGTAGCTCTTGAACTGCTTTCCGTTGACGAGGACCAGCTCGCCGGGCGCCTCGGCGGTGCCCGCGAGCAGCGAACCGAGCATCGCGGTCGACGCGCCGGCGGCGAGTGCCTTGGCGATGTCGCCGGAGTACTGCAGACCGCCGTCGGCGATCACGGGCACACCGGCCTTCTGGCAGACCGCCACCGCTTCGAGGATCGCGGTGATCTGGGGGGCGCCGACGCCCGCGACGACGCGGGTGGTGCAGATCGAACCCGGGCCGACGCCGACCTTCACCGCATCGGCACCGGCATCGACGAGCGCCTGCGCGGCCTCACGGGTCGCCACGTTGCCGCCGACCACGTCCACGCGGTCGCCGACCTCGGCCTTCAGCTTGGCCACCATGTCGAGCACGAGCCGGTTGTGCGCGTGGGCGGTGTCCACGATGATCACGTCCGCTCCGGCGTCGGCGAGTGCCATCGCACGGTCCCACTGCGGGTCGCCGGTGCCGACGGCTGCGCCCACGAGCAACCGTCCGTCGGAGTCCTTGGTCGCCAGCGGATGCTGCTCGGTCTTGACGAAGTCCTTGACGGTGATGAGTCCGGTCAGCCGGCCGTTGCCGTCGACGATCGGCAGCTTCTCGATCTTGTGCCGGCGCAGCAGTCCCAGCGCGGCCTCCGCGGAGACCCCTTCCTGGGCGGTGATCAGCGGCGCCTTGGTCATGACCTCGGCGACCGGTCGGCTCTGGTCGACCTCGAAGCGCATGTCGCGGTTGGTGATGATGCCGACGAGCTCACCCTTGTCGTCGACGACGGGCAGGCCCGAGATGCGGTAGCGCGCACACATCGCATCCACCTCGGCGAGCGTGTGGGAAGGCGTGCAGGTGACCGGATCGGTGACCATCCCGGCCTCGGACCGCTTGACCGTCTCGACCTGACCGGCCTGTTCCTCGATCGACAGATTGCGGTGCAGGACACCCATACCGCCGGCACGGGCCATGGCGATCGCCATCCGGGACTCGGTCACGGTGTCCATCGCCGAACTCACCAGCGGGACCCGCAACGTCACGCTCTTGGTCACCCGCGACGAGGTGTCGACCTCGCTGGGGATCACGTCCGACGCCGAGGGCAGCAACAGGACGTCGTCGAAGGTCAGGCCGAGCATCGCGACCTTGCCGGGATCGTCTCCACCGGTACGAACAGCAGTCATCGGACCATCGTATCGACTCCCCTGGTGCGGCGATCGTCACACAGGCGTCTTCGTGCCGGTGAGACCGCCTGACCCGCTCCGGTCACGGCCGCCGGGACCCGTGAATGCCTGCGGCGCGAGCGGCTGGGGATCGGCTACGGTGGTGAGGTGCGTGACCACCTGCCACCCGGCCTCCCGCCGGACCCGTTCGCCGACGATCCCAGCGATCCCGCATCCGCCTTGGACAGCGTGGAACCGGGTATCCCGCTGGACGAGAACGAACGGCTCGCGGTCGAAGAGGATCTCGCCGATCTCGCACTCTACGAGGCGTTGCTGACAAATCGCGGTGTGCGCGGCCTCGTCGTGGTCTGCGAAGACTGCCACGAAGACCACTACCACGACTGGGACATGCTGCGCGCCAACCTGATCCAGCTTCTCATCGATGGCACCGTCCGACCCCATGAGCCGGCGGTGGACCCACGCCCGGATGCCTACGTCACGTGGGACTACTGCCGCGGGTACGCAGACGCACGCAGCCATCTCGACGACGAACGCTGACTGCCGCAGACGAACGCGGACAGCCCGCATCGGCTCGCCGGTCCGGTGACCGAGTCGTCGGCCAGACCATACGAGTGAGGCCCTGCACCGCTACGGTGCAGGGCCTCACTCGTTGAACGTAGTCCCGGGGTCGGGTCAGCCGATCGGCCGACCCGATGCATCCACACCGGGGGGCGGGGTCCACGGGATCTCGGGGAATTCGGCCGGGTAACGCGTGACCTTGGTGCTCGAGGACGGCGTCGAGGGTTGTGTCGGAGCGCTCGACGAGGGGACCGTCGACGGCACCTGCGGTTCGCTCGTCTGCTCGGACGGCGTGGTCGGCTCGTCGGTACCGCCACCGGGCGGGGTCGACTCGCCGGGCGACGAGGGCTCGTCCTCGCGGCTGGTCAGATCCGGTCGGGTCGGCTCGGTCGTGGCCGGCTGTTCCGCGCCGGTCGACGGCGCGGGAACGGTGAGTTCGGTCGGCAGACCGGCGCCGTCGCGGATGCGGTTCATCCACTCGGTCATCTCGTCGCGCATCTCGCTGTCCATCGGTCCCATGCGTTCCTGCGCCTCGGCCAGCAGGCCGGCCGCCGCGCCCGGGTCGCCCGCCGCGATCGCGGCCTCGGCTCGCTCGAGATTGTTGCGGACATCGTGCGCGGCCTGCGTCTGCGACGCCGCCTCGGCGAACACGACCTGCTTGATGCCCCACAGCGGGTCACCGGGTTGCGAGCCCTCGGAGAGCACGGTCAGACCGGCCGCCGCGACGATGACGATCGCGGCCGCACCCGACACGACGCGGAGGTGACGGACCATCCGGCGCCCGCGACTGGCCCGCTCGGTGGTGCCGATCGCCCGTTCGACATCGTCGACGGACACCAACTCCGGCTCCGGGGTGGACATGATCTCGGACTTCCAGCCCGACAGCATCTCGGCCAGTTGGTATTCGGCCGCGTCGCGGGTCGGCACCGGCACGTCGCGGGTCAGCGCGTCGAGGAAGTTCTCGTCGAAGTTGACCTCGGAGAGGTCGAGGGCGTCGTCCTCGACCGAGGCGGGATCGACGCCTGACGGAGCCGAGTCCAGCGGTCGGGGTCCGGGACCGGCCGGCGACGGGCCACTCGCACCCGGCGCACGGCGATGCGCCGGTGGCTGGCCGGGTCGGTTCGGCTGGTCACCACCGACGACACGGCGTCTACGCCAATCAGACTGTCCGCTCATCGTGACCTCCTGTCCGTCTCAACTCGTCTTTCAATTTCGCCAGCGCCCGGTGCTGGGCGACTCGCACCGCCCCGGCAGTGCTGCCGATGGCCTGCGCGGTCTCCTCCGCCGACATGCCGACGATCAACCGCAGGACCAGGACCTCGCGCTGTTTCTCCGGCAGGATGCCCAACAGTGCTCGCATCCGTCTGCTGCCGTCGGCGTCGATGGCGAACTGCTCCGGACCGCCGGCGACGTGCGAGACCTCGGGGATCTCGTCGACCGGGTCCGATTTCACCCGCGCCGCCACCCGCATGGCGTCGGCAACCTTGTGCGACGCGATGCCGTAGACGAAGGCCATGAACGGTTTGCCCTGGTCCCGATAACGGGGCAGTGCGGTCATCACCGCCATCAATGCCTCCTGCGCGATGTCGTCGGCGGAGAACAGATGGCGTTCCCCGACCCCGATGCGTCCTCGGCAGTAGCGCAGGATCGGTTCCTGCACGCTTTCGAGAACTGACGTGAGAGCGGCACGATCGCCTTGGCCCGCGGCCCGGACGGCGTCGTTCAACTCACCACCTGTCAACTTCATCGCGCGTAGGAATCCCCGTGTTACAGATCGGCCAACCGGCCTCGCCGCCAGTCCTGGTACGGGCCCCGACACGGTGACGCCGCCGGTGGCGACCGTCGTGGACCGCGGCTGGTGAGCAGCGTTCCCCGACGTCCCCGGCGGCGACGGCGTGGCAGACCCCAACACACCTTAGCGATCAACCCCCGGGCATCAGCGCCATGCCCTTGCCGATCAGCGTGGCGCGGAGCTCGCGGTGGCGTGCGGCGTCGTCGTCGGAGGCGGACCCGGTGCCCAGCAGCAGACTGATCGCGGCCCATTCCAGCGGGCGGAGACCCTCGTCGCGAGCGTCGTCGGCGACACCCCGCGCAACCGTCGCCGCGCCGCCGCGATCCCCACCACCCGCGGTGGCGGCCGCGGCGATGAGATCGGTCTTGATGCGATGCCGAGCCGGAACCGGGGTTCCCGCCTCCCGCATCTCCCGGATCAACAACGCCCCCGCCCGGCCATGGCCGAGCCCGGTCGAGACGTCGCCACGATAGAGACCGAGTTCGGCGCTCACCCACTCCCAGCGCAACCGACAGCGGGTCGCCGTGGCCCAATCGGCGTCCGACACCTGCCAGGACCAGTCACCCCGGGCCGGTCCGGGAGACGGGTCGAGAACCGACCTCGCCCGATCGAGCAGCCGGCGAGAGGCACCGAATCTCAGCAGGCCGAGATTGTCGGCCGCGAGCCCGACGAGTCCGTCCGCGACCGCGGCACGCGTCAGCGAGACCTCGGCCGGGCCCGGCGATCCCATCGCGTCCGAGAGACCCACGGTCGCGAGGGACCGGCCGTCGATCCCGTGTGCGATCCGATGACGCCCGGCCTGACGCACCAGCGATGCGCGGGTGCTCTGGCAGAGCGAGAGCAGTGCGGTTCGCGGACCCGGAGGCGTCGACGGGCCGGTCGGCGGACCGACGACCCGCTCGAGATCGATGAGCGTCGTCAGCGCGCCCGCGTAGTCCCCGCGTCCACCGGCGGAGACCGCGTCGGCCCAAGCGCGCAGAAGCGGTGCCACCACCGACGCGGTGGACGGGTGTCGACGCAGCTCAACGGCGTTCTCGAGCGCCGCCCAGGTGTTCTTGGTCACTCCGACTTTTTTGGTTTGCATGAATTTAACGAACGATTCCCAACGTTAATTCTCTGGACAGATCACGGGTGCATCATCGGAGGATTTCCGACGTGTAAATCGGTTCGCTCGACGTCACCACACCCCGGCGCACGTCACGCTGGACAAAGACTACGCGAGGTTCGCTGTATTCGCTGGTCACATGGGGTGAGACCATCCGATCCAGGGGCCGCATGAAACCCTCGCCACTGCTGTGCTATCCGACCGACATCACCTAACCCGCCGTTAACATTTCTGAGACTTTCGCGGCAATCACGTCCCATTTCGGGCCTATTGACGCCATTTCTCAGGCCCGCTTAATGTGAGTTCAGCGTTGCAGGAAATCGACGTTTCTCACCGAGCACCTCGGTGCGGCCCACGACAAGGAGTAGCTGTCATGCCTCAGCCCAATCATCTCCCCGGCCCCAACGCTGACATCTGGGACTGGCAGATGTCAGGACTCTGCCGCGGCGTCGACTCGGCCATGTTCTTCCATCCGGACGGCGAGCGCGGCCGGGCCCGAGCGCAACGTGAGCGCCGCGCGAAGGAGATGTGCCACCAGTGCCCGGTCATCGCGCAGTGCCGGGAGCACGCCCTCGCGGTGGCGGAGCCGTACGGCATCTGGGGCGGCCTCTCCGAATCCGAGCGCAGCATCCTGATGAAGCGCGGCGTCGGCCGCCGGATGGCCAGCTGAGGCCCGGGGCGACGAGCCCATCTGACGACGGCGAGAGCCGGGTATCCCTGCGGGGATACCCGGCTCTCGTGTTCGTCGGTGTGCGACCGGCGAGGTTCTACGTCAGTGCGCGTGCCCGTGACCGGCGTGACCGGCGGGCTCGTCGGCCGGCTGGTCGGTGATGGCGGTCTCGGTGGTCAACACCATCCGGGCCACCGATGCCGCGTTGACGACTGCTGAACGGGTCACCTTCACCGGGTCGATGATGCCCTCGCCGACCAGGTCGCCGTAGGTGAGGCTGGCGGCATTGAATCCCGAGCCGTCGGCCGCGCCTGCGACCTTGTCGACCACGACCGCACCGTCGAGGCCCGCGTTCGCGGCAATCCAGTACAGCGGTGCACGCGCGGAGTCGCGTACGACCCGCACGCCCAGGGCCTCGTCGCCGGTCAGCGACTCGGCGAGTGCGTCGAGCTTCTTCGACGCCTGCACGATGGCCGAGCCACCGCCGGGGATGATGCCCTCCTCGACCCCGGCCTTGGCCGCGGCGACGGCGTCCTCGACGCGGTGCTTGCGCTCCTTGAGGGCGGTCTCGGTGGCCGCGCCGACACGGATGACGGCGACACCACCGGAGAGCTTGGCCAGACGCTCGGCGAGCTTCTCCTTGTCCCAGTCCGAGTCGGACTGCTCGATCTCGCGCCGGAGCTGGGCCGAACGGTCCGCGATCGCGTCCTTGGTCCCGGCACCCTCGACCAGGGTGGTCGCGTCCTTGGTGACGACGACGCGGCGGACCGAGCCGAGCACCTCGAGGCCGACGGTTGACAGGCTCAGACCGATGTCGGAGGAGACCACGGTTCCGCCGGTGACGACCGCGAGATCTTCGAGGAAGGCCTTGCGGCGGTCGCCGAAGAACGGCGCCTTGACCGCGACGGCGCGGATCGTCTTGCGGATCGAGTTGACGACGAGGGTCGACAGCGGCTCGCCCTCGACGTCCTCGGCGACGATCAGCAGCGACTTGCCCGCCTCGACGACCTTCTCCAGCAGCGGCAGGAACTCCGGCAGGGAGCTGATCTTGTCGCGGTAGAGCAGCACGAGCGCGTCTTCGAGGACCGCTTCCTGGCTGTCGACGTCGGTGACGAAGTACGGCGAGAGGAAGCCCTTGTCGAACTGGACGCCCTCGGTGATCTCGAGGTCGGTGCTCAGTCCGGAACTCTCCTCGACGGTGACGACACCGTCGGCGCCGACCGCAGTCATCGCCTTGCCGACCATCTCGCCGATCTCCTCGTCCCGGGAGGACACGGTGGCGATCTGTGCGATGGCCTTCTCGCCCGAGACCGGGGTGGCCGCGGCGAGCAGGGCCTCGCTGAGCGCATCGGCAGCCTTGCTGATCCCCTGCCCGAGGGCGATCGGGTTGGACCCGGCCGCCACGTTCCGGAGACCTGCCTTGACCATCGCCTGCGCGAGAACCGTTGCGGTGGTGGTGCCGTCGCCCGCGACGTCGTTGGTCTTGGTGGCGACGGACTTCACCAGCTGCGCGCCGAGGTTCTCGAACGGATCGTCGAGTTCGATGTCGCGGGCGATGGTGACGCCGTCGTTGGTGACGCTCGGTCCGCCGAAGGCCTTGGCGAGGACGACATGCCGTCCGCGGGGGCCGAGGGTGACCTTGACGGTGTCGGCGAGTTGGTCGATGCCTCGCTCGAGCGCCCGTCGCGCGGTTTCGTTGAATTCAATCTGCTTGGCCATAAATCACTTTCTTCAGCAGGAGCCGATCGCCGCAACGCACATCGCCCCGGTACCCCTGCACGGGGCGCCGGGGCGATGTGAGACGCGAAAACGGCTCGCGGGGTCTAACTCGGCCGGTCCTACTTGCCGATGACGGCGAGGACGTCGCGTGCCGAGAGGATCAGGTACTCCTCGCCGGCGTACTTGATCTCGGTGCCGCCGTACTTGCTGTAGATGACGGTGTCGCCTTCTTTGACGTCCACGGGGACGCGGTTGCCCTGCTCGGTGACCCGACCCTCGCCGACAGCGATGACGGTGCCTTCCTGCGGCTTCTCCTTGGCGGAGTCCGGGATGACCAGGCCCGAGGCGGTGGTCGTCTCGGCCTCGACGGCCTGCACCAGGATCTTGTCCTCAAGCGGCTTGATGTTCACGCTCGCCACGATGTGAGTCCTCAACTTTCGTACTGAGAAAGAATCTGCACGTTCACGGCCCTGTGAAACCCCGTCGTCGCGGGTATCCGAGGCTTCGCTCAGCGCCAACTAGCACTCTATACATGCGAGTGCCAGCACTCAAGGGTGGCGGCTGCAAAAACCCGGACGTGTTCGCTGCCCGCGAATCCGCCCGACGACCCTCGACTACAGCTGGCTGACTCGCACCGACATCGCCGGGTCCGACGCCACGGTCAGCGGTGACGGCCGGGCTCCCCCGGCGATCACATGGGCACCGAGGGTCGCGATCATGACCCCGTTGTCGGTACACAGCCGCGGCTTGGGCACCCGCAGGTCGATCCCCGCCGCCGCGCAGCGCTCCTGCGCCAGCGACCGGATGCGGGAATTGGCGGTCGCGCCGCCCCCGAGGACCAGGGTGTCCACTCCGAGGTCACGGCACGCACGGACCGCCTTCATCGTCAGCACGTCGGCGACCGCCTCCTGGAACGAGGCCGCCACGTCCGCGACGGGCACCTCCGCGCCGTCGCGCTCACATTTCTCCACATACCGTGCGACAGCGGTCTTCACTCCGCTGAACGAGAAGTCGTGCCGCGAGTCGCGGGGACCGGTCATCCCGCGCGGAAAGGCGATCGCGCCCGGGTCGCCCGCGCGGGCGGCGCTGTCGAGTGCCGGACCGCCCGGGAAGCCGAGGTCCAGCAGACGGGCGACCTTGTCGAAGGCCTCCCCCGCCGCGTCATCGACCGTGGTGCCGAGTTCGACGATGGGCTCGGCGAGATCGGTGACGTGCAGGAGGTGGGTGTGCCCGCCGGACACGAGCAGCGCGACGCACTCCGGCATGGGTCCGTGCTCGAGGGTGTCCACCGCGACGTGGCCGCCGAGATGGTTCATCGCATACAGCGGCACATCCCAGGCGAGTGCGTAGGCCTTCGCCGCGGCGACCCCGACGAGCAGCGCACCGGCCAGGCCCGGGCCGATGGTGACGGCGATGGCGTCGGGACGGTCGATCCCGGCCGTCTCCCGCGCCCGGCGCATCGTGGGGACGATCGCCTCCAGATGCGCACGCGATGCGATCTCGGGGACCACGCCGCCGAACCGCGCATGTTCGTTTACGCTCGACGCCACCTCGTCGGCGAGCATCGTCGCGTATCCGGGGGCGTCACCGTCGCCCGGCGTCCACCGGACGATGCCGACACCCGTTTCGTCGCAGGAACTCTCGATACCCATGACGATCACGCGGGGCCCTCCTCCGGTTCGAGCGGCCGGCCCGAGACCGGTAGCCGCAACATCGTGTAGGCATCCGCGCCGGACGGCTGATAGTAGTTGCGGCGAAGACCCGCGGTGCTGAACCCGTGCCGCGAGTACAGCGCGATCGCCACGTCGTTGTCGGTGCGCACCTCGAGGAACACCGGGGCGTCGTTCTCGTCGGCGACGACGAGCATGGCCTCGAGCAGGGCCTTGCCCACTCCCCGGCCCCGATGGTCCGGATCGACGGCGATGGTGTGGATCTCGCACTCCCAGGCGTCCGGCTGTCCGAGCAGGGAGACGCCCGCATACCCGATGACGTCGGCCCCGGCGCGTTCCCGCGCCGCGAAATAGGTGTTGTGGGGCGCGTTGAGTTCGGCCCGGAAAGCCGCTGCCGGCCAGGGGGAATCGTCGGCGAACATCTGCCGTTCCAGCGCGGCACAGCGCGGGATGTCGCCGTAGGTGAGGGCGTCGATCATCAATTCGGGTGTGGTCATCGCGCCGCACCCGCCCGGCGGTCCTTCTGCTCGACGGCGTCGGGGCGTCGGAGATACAGCGGGACAAGGGGTGCGGGCTCCCGTCCGGCGATGATGTCGGCGGCCGCGGCCGCGATGAGCCCGCGGACGGTCGGTACCGCGATCGCGGGTGCGCCGCCGGTCCAGCCGGTGAGCTCCAGATGGGCGGCAGAACCGGCAGCAGCCCCGATCCGTCCTGCGGACCGGTCGGCGGCGAGTTCATCGGCGACCACCCCGGGCGCGGCCACCTCGGGCCCGCGCAGCCGGCGGCCGCCCCCGTACAGCGCCCAATACACCTCACGCCGGCGCGCGTCGGTCACCACGAGAATCCGAGACGAGGCATCGGCGGCGCCCGAATCGGCTTCGGCGGCAAGTGCATCCAAAGAGCACACACCGTACGCCGGGATCCCGAGCGCATCGGCGAAGGCGGCGCCGGTCGCCATCCCGACCCGGAGCCCGGTGAACGGCCCGGGCCCGCAGCCGACGACGACCGCGGTCAGATCGGTTCGGGCGGCGCCGGATTCGGCGAGACTCTCGGCGATGAGGCTGGTGAGCAGTTCCGCGTGCCGCCGATGGTCGGCGACCACACGCTCGGCCAGGACCCGCACCTCGCCGTCGTGCAGGGCGGCCACTCCGGCCACCACCGAGTCGGTGGCGGTGTCGACCGCCAGCACCAGACGCTCGCTCATTCGGCGCTCACCCATTCCCACTCCACATGTCGCACATCGCTGTCGGCGTCCCGGCGCAGCCGCACGACGAGATGCCGATCGGCCAGCCGCTCGGCCACGCCCTCACCCCACTCCACGACGACGACCGCCTCGTCGAGGTCGGAGTCCAGATCGAGGGCGTCCAGCTCGTCGAGGACCCCGGAACCGTTCCCGGTGCCGCCGAGCCGGTACGCATCGACGTGGACCATCCCCGGTCGGTCCGGGCGGCCCGGTCGGTGCTCGCGCGCGATGATGAAGGTCGGCGACGTCACCCGGCCCACGACGCCGAGCCCGGCTCCGATCCCGCGGGCCAGCGCCGTCTTCCCCGCACCCAGCGGTCCGTCGAGGATGACCACGTCCCCCGCGGTCAGGGTCGACGCCAGCTCGGCACCGAAGGCCTCGGTGTCGGCGACGTCGGGGAGTTCACGCGCACCGCCGGGACCCGGTCGGCTCATCCCCGGCCTCGCTTCCACCAGCGCCGGCGGGGAGCAGGCAGCGCGACCCGCGCCCGGTCGACCAGTTCGACGATCGCGTCGCTCACCAGACGCGGCTCCTCCATCTGGACCATGTGACCGGCGCCCTTGGCGACCACCAGTCGCGAGTCGGCGCCGAGTTGGGAGTACATCCGCACCGAGTTGCGCAGCGGCGTCAGTCGGTCCCGATCGCCGCACACAACCGTGGTCGGGACCTGCGCGATCACCGGCAGGGCGGTGGATTCGTCGTGGATCTCCAACGCGTGCAAGAAGTTCACGATGGTCTCGATCGGCGTGCTCTGGATCATCTTGTCCACCGCCGCACCGAGCGCCGGACTGTAGAACGTCGGTCCGAAACTCGCTGCGACCAGCACCGGTTCGAGAGCCGAGCGGGTCAGTCCGCGGCCGGCCTGTACGAGGCGCGGGGCGCGGCGGACACTCATCCGGAAGGCGTCCACCACCGGATTGCGCAGTCCCTCACCGAGTCCGGCGTCGGTGATACCGCGCGATGCCGTCGCCACGAGACCCACACCGGCCACCGGACCGTGGGTCGAGAACAGTGCCGGGTGGCGGCGAGCGAGGCCCATCAGGGTCATGCCCCCCATCGAATGACCTACGAGGACAACGGGTCCGACCGAGACGGTGGCCCGGACCACGGCTGCCGCGTCGTCGGCGAGCTGGGCGATCGTGCACGTCTCGGTCGGAGCCGGGTCGCTCTCCCCGTGACCCCGATGGTCGAAGAACACCAGACGGTAGTTGCGGTCGGACCACTCCGCGGCGAGTTGCGCGCGCTGGAAGTGCCAGCTCGACAACCGAAGACTGAAGCCGTGCACGAACACGATCGTCAGGTCGGGCGCCGAGTCGGCCGTCACCGTCCCGAGGTCGACGATCCGCACCGCCAGCTCGAGGCCGTCATCGGTGGTGACCGTGGTCGCCCGCTCGCCGTAGAGCGCGGTGAGGTCGACGTCGGCGTGTGGGTCCGCCCGGCCGACCACACTCTTGCGAGCGATGTTTCGTGCCGCCCCCACGGCCGCCATACCGCCCAGGGCGGCGATCCCCGCCACCCCGGCCAGCAATCCGACGCGTTCGGAATCGTCCACCAGTGGTGCCCCGCTCACTGTCCGGTCCCCGCGTTCTCGGGTGTCACCGTGTCCTCGGAATCTACCCCGGCGACCCCCTCGCCGACGTACCTACGGACCACCCGCGTCCCGACCTGCGAGACGATCTCGTAGTCGATGGTGCCGATCGCGTCCGCCCAGTCCTTCGCGGTCGGGCCGCCGGCGGCTCCGGTGCCGAACAGTTCGGCCTCGTCCCCTTCGCGGACACCGGCCCCGTCCGGTCCGAGGTCGACGACCAGCTGATCCATGCAGATCCGGCCCACGCCGTCGAACATCCGATCACCGATCCGGACCCGGATGCGGCCCGACAACAGTCGCGGTACGCCGTCGGCGTATCCCGCGGCGACCACGGCGACCACCGTGTCGCGCGGCGCGATCCATGTCTCGCTGTAGGACACGCCCTGCCCCGCGGCCACCTTCTTCACGAGCGCGATGCGCGCGGTCAGCGTCATGGCCGGGATCAGCCCGAAGTCGCCCTGTGCGGGCACCGGGGTGCGGCCGTACACGGCGATCCCGGGACGGACGAGGTCACGGGCCAGATCCGGGCGGGTCAGCGCCGCCGGCGAATTGGCGATGTGCACCACCTGCGGCGTCGCCCCCAGCCGGACCAGGTCGGCCACCGCGAGGTCGAGCCGTTGCGCCTGGGCGTCGTTCAACGGGTGCTCGGGCTCGTCTCCGCGCGCGAGATGGCACATCGCCGCGCGCAGGATCACCGATCCGTCCGCGTGTGCCTTCGCGACCCGCTCGGCGAAGTCGGCCCACTCGTCCACCGCGACGCCGCTGCGATTGAGGCCGGTGTCGACCTTGGCGGTCACCAGGGCGGGTCGACCGACGCGCCGCGCGGCGGCGACCACCGCGTCGAGCTGCGCGATCGACGAGAGCGCGATGTCGATGCGGTCGGTGATCGCACCGGCGAAGTCGGCACCCGGCGTGTGCAGCCATGCCGTGATCGGGGCGTCGATGCCGGCTGCCCGCAGTGCGGCGGCCTCGGTGAGGTGCGCGACACCGAGTTCGGTGGCGCCCGCGGCGAGCACGGCACGCGCCACCGGCAGCGCGCCGTGGCCGTAGGCGTCGGCCTTCACGACCGCCATTACGTCGGAACCCGAGACGGCACGCAGCACACCGACGTTGTGGGCGATCGCGCCGAGATCGACGGTCGCGGTCAGAGCAGGGGAAGTCATCGTCGTTCATTGTCCCAGATCGCCGGGTCGGGCCGACCCCGGCTGCCCGCAGCGAGAGGAGGGCGACGATCTACCGACGGGGTCTGAGTAGTCACACCGATGCACCGGCGTGCTCCGGGCGGTTGAGTGGACCCCACTGCAGTCCCAACCGTCGCCGCACCCACGGAGTCACCATGTACAACAATCCGAATCCGCAGGCCACCGCCGTGTTCGCCCCCGCCCGCCTCGCGCCCCCGCCGTACGGCCAGGACCTCGCCGCCTTCTCCCCCGTCGATCCGATCATCCCGCCTGCCGGCCCCGCCCGTCCCGGCCTGAGCGCCTCGCTGACCTCCTGGGCCGCCAATGCGATGGCCTGGGTGGCGTTCATCACGGCCGGGGTGCTCTTCCTGCTCGCCCTCGGCCACGCGATGGCCGGCGAACCCGCCGACGCCTACGGGGTCGCGGCCCTGGTCGCCTTCGGCGTCGGCGTCGTCGCGGCGGTCGCCGCCTGCGCGGCGCTGGCCATCTCGGTCACCCAGCGCATCCGGCACGGCGCACTCCGGCGCGCGGGCATCATCGCCGATGCAATCGTGCTGTCGTCGGTCACCGCGTTCACCGCGCTGACGGCGCTGTACCCACTCGTGTTCGTGCTCGGCGCGTGGTGAACTCGCGGATCGCCGGACGCAGCGCCGACAGCAGGGCCGACGCCCCGATCGGCGCGCCGCCACTCGCGAGCTCCGCCGCCCGGGCGTGGACGCGCGCGGCCGCCGCACCGGCGATCCGAGGCGGTGTCCCGGCGGCGAGCAGGGCCCCGGCCACCCCTGACAGGACGTCCCCGGCCCCGGCGGTCGCGGCCCACGACGACCCGGCGTCGTTGCCGAGGACGTGACCCGTCGGGTCGGCGACCAGCGTGATCCGTCCCTTCAGCAGCACCGTGACGCCCCACCTCGCGGCGAGACCGGAGACGGCGGTGAGACGGTCGGCGCCCAGTTCGGTACCGGTCAAGCGGGCGAACTCGCCCGCGTGGGGTGTCAGCAGGGTCGGCGACGTCCGTCCGTCGACGAGACCGGGGTCGCGGGCGATCAGGGTCAGTGCGTCGGCGTCGGCGAGGACCGGCAGATCGGTGGCCAGGACCGTCCGCAGGGTCGCCGCGGCGGCGTCGTCGGTACCCATACCGGGGCCGAGGACCCACGCCTGGACGCGACCGGCGTCGGCGAGATCGGGCGTCGCGACGACCTCCGGCCACCGCGCCACCACTTCGGCGTGCGCGGACCCGACGAATCGGGTCATCCCCGAGGTCGCGGTGACCGCCGCGCCGGTGGCGAGGACCGCTGCGCCGGGGTACCGGTGCGACCCGGCGATGACCCCGACAACCCCCTGGGTGTACTTGTCATCTCCGGGACCCGGTGTGGGCCAGTCGATCTCGTCGTCGACGAGCGTGCTGAGCGTCGGTGTGGCGAGTCGGCTCGTCGCGGGCAGGACATCGTCGAGGCCGATGTCGACCAGGACGACTGCCCCACACTGCGGAGCGGCGAGCAGATGTGCACGACGCCGGACCCCGAAGGTGACCGTGATGTCGGCACGAACCGCCGGATCGTGGACCTCGCCGGTGTCGGCGTCGACGCCCGACGGCAGATCCACCGCGATGACCGTGGTGTCCGGATCGACACCCGCGAAGACCTCGGCGGCGTTCGTCCGCAACGGACCCCGGCCGCCGAGACCGACCACGCCGTCGACGATCACGTCGAGTCCGTCGGGGAGTCGCTCACCGGTCCGTCCGCCGGCGGCGCGGAATGCCGCCAGACCGGCGGCGTGGGCCTTGTCCGGAGCGAGGAGGACCGCCGCGACCCGCACTCCGCGGCGGCACAGTTCGGCGCCGGCGAACAGCGCGTCGCCGCCGTTGTCCCCGGCACCGACGACGACGCCGACCGCCCGTCCGTAGCAGCCGCCGGTCCGGTTCAGCTCCGCCGCGATCACCTGGGCGACCCCATGCGCCGCCCGGCGCATCAGGACGCCGCCGGTGAGCAGGTCCCCCGAGGCCCGCTCGGCGTCGCGGACCTCGTCAGCCGTCAGATAGCGGATCGGCACGTGGATCGACTATTCGACGGTCACCGATTTGGCCAGGTTCCGCGGTTTGTCGACGTCGTAGCCGCGCGCCTGGGCGACGCTGGCGGCGAACACCTGCAGCGGGACCGTCGAGACCAGGGGCTGCAGCAGTGTCGGCGTCTTCGGGATCGGGATGAACTCGTCGGCGACCGCACGGGCGGCCACGTCGTCGGGCTCGGCGATGACGATCGTGCGCGCGCCACGGGCCTGGATCTCGCGGATGTTGCTGACCATCTTGGAATGCAGCACGGCGCGGCCGTCCGGGGACGGCATGACCGTGATCACCGGCAGCCCGTCCTCGATCAGGGCGATCGGCCCGTGCTTGAGCTCACCCGCCGCGAACCCCTCGGCGTGCATGTACGCGAGTTCTTTGAGCTTGAGGGCACCTTCGAGCGCGACCGGATATCCGACGTGTCGGCCGATGAACAACACCGTGTTGTGGTGCGCCAGCGAGCGAGCGAGTTCGCGCACCGGTTCCATGGTGTCGAGCACCTGGGCGACGGAATCGGCCATCGCCTCGATGGCCGCGAACTCGCGGGCGACCTCGTCGGCGTATTTGGTGCCCCGGGCCTGCGCCAGCGCGAGCCCCACCAGGTAGGCGGCGACGATCTGCGCGAGGAAGCACTTGGTCGACGCGACGCCGATCTCGGGGCCGGCGTGGGTGTAGAGGACCGCGTCGGATTCCCGCGGGATCTGTGCGCCGTTGGTGTTGCAGATGGCCAGGACGCGAGCCTTCTGGTCCTTCGCGTGCCGGACGGCTTCGAGCGTGTCGGCTGTCTCACCGGACTGCGAGATCGCGACGACCAGCGTCGACCGGTCGAGCACCGGGTCGCGGTAGCGGAACTCGCTGGCGAGTTCGATCTCGACCGGGAGCCGGGTCCAGTGCTCGATCGCGTACTTGGCGAGCAGACCCGCGTGGTAGGCGGTTCCACAGGCGACCACGAACACCTTGTCGACGTCGCGTAGGTCGTCGTCGGTCAGGCGCTGCTCGTCGAGCACGATGCGGCCGTTCTGCAGATGCCCCAGGAGGGTGTCGGCGATCGCGCGCGGCTGCTCGGCGATCTCCTTGAGCATGAAGAAGTCGTAGCCGCCCTTTTCCGCGGCGGCGAGATCCCAGTCGATGTGGAACGGCTTGCCCTCGCGGACGTTCTGGTCGAAGTCGCTGACCGTGTACGAGTCCGCGGTGATCACCACGACCTCGTCCTGGCCGAGTTCCACTGCGTCCCGGGTGTGTTCGATGAATGCGGTCACGTCCGACGCGAGGAACATCTCACCCTTCCCGACGCCCACCACGAGCGGTGTCGACCGTCGCGCCGCGACGATGGTGTCCGCGTGGTCGGCGTGGGTGAACACGAGGGTGAAGGCCCCCTCGAGACGACGGAGCGCCGCGTAGGCGCTGGCCACGAAGTCGCCGGCGGTCGGACCCAGCGCGTAGTACTTCGACACGAGGTGCACGGCGGTCTCGGTGTCGGTCTCGGACGTGAACTCGACCCCGTCCTCCTCGAGTTCGGCGCGCAGTTCCGCGTAGTTCTCGATGATGCCGTTGTGCACGACGGCGAGCTTGCCGTCGTCACTGGCGTGCGGATGCGCGTTGCGATCGGTCGGCTTGCCGTGCGTCGCCCAGCGGGTGTGTCCGATGCCGGTCGTCCCCGACAGGGATTCGCGACCGACAGTGGCGATCTGCTTCTCCAGGTTCTCCAGTCGGAGCGCCTTCTTCTGGATGGCGGTGCTTCCCTCGCCGTCGAGGATCGCGACGCCCGCCGAGTCGTATCCGCGGTATTCCATCCGTCGCAGCGCGTCGACGACGATGTCCAGGGCATCGCGCCGCCCCACGTATCCCACGATTCCACACATAGCTAGTCAGGGTACCTGCGGACGCGGGAGTGGCAGCGCGCCGCGTCGCGTCCCGAGCTGGGGTCACAACGAGCCCCGATCGGGTGATTCCGCACCGCCGTCACTCGATGGTGTCGGGCACCACCGCGTTCGGCGCACCGGACGGCACCGGGCTCGCCGCGCGGCGGCGCTTGCGTTCCTTCGCGCCCAGCAAC
This sequence comes from Gordonia terrae, assembly GCF_001698225.1. Lineage (NCBI taxonomy): Bacteria > Bacillati > Actinomycetota > Actinomycetes > Mycobacteriales > Gordoniaceae > Gordonia > Gordonia terrae. The sequence goes on along the minus strand of NZ_CP016594.1, from coordinate 1,957,526 downwards.
TTGGCGATCTTGTCCTGCATCTCCGGGGGATCGTCGAGATCCACCGCAGGCACCTTCCCGAGCACCGTGTCGGCGTCGGCGAAGGCCTCGTAGCGGTCGTCGCCGTCGAGGGTGTGCAGCAGGAATCCGGTGGTCATCGCCCGTACCGCGGTGTGGGTCTTCTTGTCGGCACCGTTGCCGCCGAGCAACGACTTGATGGACCGGTGCTCGATCAGTCCGCGCGAGGTGGCGCCCGGCGGGGTGCGCAGCACCGCGGCCGGCCGGGGGTCGGCCGCCGACTCCGACCCGTACGCCTGCGCAAGCGGGAGCGCGTTGCCGTCGATGGTGTCGAGTTCGCCGATGGCCGAGACGATGAGGCCCGGAGCACTCAACCGACGGGCCGCGGGCAGCAGCGCGGAGGTCGTCGGCGCCGGGAACAGCGCGACCACCCCGCGGGCCTGCGGTTGCGGCTGGCCGTGCAGCACGCCCTCCGATGCGGCCAGAACCGCGGCGGCGGCACCGAAGCCGTGACCGGCGAACCCGATCTTGCGCGGGTCGACGGTGATCTCGCCGAAGCCGAGCGGGACCCTCGTCACGATCGACAGTGCCGAGCGGAGCTGGGCGGCCATCGCGTCATCGGACACCAGCAGGCCGCGCTGACCCGCGGGGACGGCGACGACGATGCCCCACGACGCGAGGTGGTGACACAGGTCGCGGTACCGCTCGACCGAGGTCATCCATCCGTGGCCGAACGCGACGGCCGGGAGTCGTTCGCCCTCGGCGGGGGTGAAGACGACGCCCGGGGTTCCGACGATCCCGAGGTCGCCGCGCAACACACGATGGGGGCCGCGTCGGGCGAGCGCGGACATCAGCTTCGCGGGCGACTGCGGCTTCTGCTTCTTGCCTGGCACAGCAGACAGCCTATGTGTTCGGCGGCGGCAGATGGGGACTGGCGTCGGCCACGTCGGCCGGCAGCAGAATGCCCGGGGTGGCGTCCGCGGCATCGGCGTCGTTCTCGAGATCGTCGCGCAGCCGCTGTGTCTCGGACCGCACCGCGTTGCGACGATGGTCGGCCATCGCGAGTTCGAGGTCACGCCGCTGCGCGGAGAACCGGTGCGATGCCTCGGCGACACCGGCGGTCGCGGTGCGGGCCATCGCCTCGATCTGGTCGGCGAGGTTCACTGGTCGCCTGCCAGGGCGAGGTCACCCGAGGACCGGTCGGACGATGCGTCCGGTGTCGGCGCAGGTGAATCAGGACCGGCGGGTTCGGTGTCAGCGGACCCGGTTTCTGCGGGTTCGGGTTCGGTTTCGGCGGGCCCGGTTTCGGCGGTTGCCTCCTCGACGGTGGCCACGGGTGCGTCGAGTCCCTCGGTGCCGCCGAGCCGAAACGGGATGTCGATTCCGTCATCGGGTTCGGGGACGGCGCGGGCTGCCTCGACCTCGTCGGGTGCCGACGCGGACACGGCGGATGCACTCGCGGCACCGATCTCGTGGGTTCGGTCCTCGGTGGTCGATTCGGCGAGCCACGTCTGGGTGACCGGCGAGGGCGCTGCGACGGTGTGCACGGGCGCCGACGCGACCGGTGGGTCCGGTGTCGCGGGCGGCGGATCGGGCATCGCGGACGGAACGCGGCCCGAGCGCTCGGCGTCGACCGGATACGCCTCGTCGTCGATGCCGTCGACGGACCGGTTCAGGAGGTCGAGAATCCCGGCGACACCCCGGGTCGTGGTCTCCAGCGACGTGGTGAACAGGGCAAGCCTCGACGAGATGTCCTCGACCGCCACCCCCATCGGCACCCGACCGGTGAGCACCGCCTGCGGCAGCTCTGCCGGCGGCACACCGGCAGCGGCCGGCGCCGACAACCGGGCGAGCGTCAGATAGAAGGTGCGTAACAACCGGTCGATACCCGACGCTGCGGCCGAGGTGGCCTCGGTGAGGGTGCGCAGGATGTGCAGATCCGACTCGGCACGACGCTGATGATCGATGACCGTGGCGATCGCGACGGTCGCGGACTCGCTGTTCCAGCCGTCGTCGAGCCGGACCTGCTGCTCGGGGAGATGGTGGAGCTGTTCGGACACGGCGCGATGCGCCGACACCAGGGCCCGACTGTCCGCGGACAGTGCCGCGATGTCGAAGCCGTCGACGACACCCACTCCGTTGCGGATGGTGGACTCGTCGGGCGCACCGATCCCCATCAGGCGCCCCACCGACACGAGCTCGATCAACGCCTCGACGCCTTCCCGGGCATCAGATCTCAGCACCGACAGCGAGTCCGCGCCGCGCCTCACCGGCCGTCCACCTCCGCCGCGGGTACCGCTCGCGAGATCTCCACCGCCGCGCGGCCGTCGCCGTCGGCCATGGTCAGCGCACTGTTGCGCAGGGTGTCGGCGAGCGCCGCGGCTGCGGCGGCCTGTACGCGCAACCGGCGCGACAGGGTCGTGGTCATGTCTGCGTAGGTCGCCGCCGATGGTCCGAAGGTGACGGAGTCGGCGTCCCGCACCGTGGATTGTCGAGCCCAGGCCCCGAAGTCGTGCGCGGCCAGATCGTCGGCGACCGCCGACAGCACCAGTGAGGACCTGCGGTAGTACGACGCGACCGCCGACACCTGGGCGGTGTCCATCGCGATCCGCTGCCTGCCGGTGCCGTTCATGTCCCCACCCCCTCGACGACGTGCCGTGATCGTACCCACCCCGACGCGGACCGCCACGACATGAACCTTGGACGCACGCGGCCGCCCTCCGGTTCCATCGCCCCGAATCTCCGCGGTTGGGATTTCCGACAAGGGCCACGACCGCGCGACCTTCCGTCACCGACGACGATCATCAAGAGTGACATCGACCACACAGGCGTCGAGAGGACATGCAATGAGAACGTCGAGCGCGAGCTTCGGACTCTGGTACGACTTCCGCAACCCCGCGAGTGACGGCGCCACCAGGGGTTTCGGGGATTTCTATCGCGCGACACTCGACCAGATCGCGTGGGCCGAGTCCATCGGGATCGACTCGGCGTGGCTGACCGAGCACCATTTCATGGACGACGGTTACACCCCGTCACCGTTCCTCCTCGCATCCGCGATCGGTGATCGGACGACGACCATGCGCATCGGCACCAACCTCGTGGTGTCGCCGCTGCACAATCCCATCCGGCTCGCCGAGGACGCGGCCACCCTCTCGCTGCTCACCGGAGGACGATTCTCGCTCGGCGTGGGCCAGGGATATTGGGCACCCGAGTTCGCCGCCTTCGATCGGCGTCTCATCAACCGCCCGAGCCTGCTCGAGGAGGGTGTGGAGATCGTGCGCCGATGCTGGTCGGGCTCTGCCGACCCGTTCGACGGCAAACGCCTTCACAAACCGGCCCTACCGGTGACCCCCACCCCCGAGATCACCCCGGACCTTCTCGTCGGGGCGATGGCCGACCCGGCGATCGAGCGTGCTGCGCGGATCGGTGACGGGTTCCTCAGCACCCAGAACGCCCATCACGCCTCGTACCTCGACGCACTCGAACGCCTCGGACGACCCCGCTCGGAGGGACGTATCTTCGCGGGACAGTGGACGATCATCGCCGACGACCCGGAGCGGGAATGGTCGCGGATCGGCGTCCATGCGCTCTACCAGATCAACAAGTACATCGAGATGGGCGCGTTCGGACCCGTTCCGCAGTTCACCGAACCCGACCAGCTCGTCGACGCCGGCTCCTTCACATTGTGGGATCCCGCAACCGCCGTCGACGAACTCACGACGCTCCTGACGCAGACCCCGCAGATCGAGGATGTCCACTTCTGGGCGCAGTTGCCCGGCGAAGACGTCGACAGCGGCAGCGCACGCATCGAGTTGTTGGCCACCGCGGTCATCCCCGAGGTCCGGGCCAGACTCGCCGCCGCGGCGGCGGTCGAGGTGCCCGCGTGATCGGGGCCGAGGGACCCACTCCCGCGGCCCACCCACTCGTGATCACCGACTTCCTCTTCCGTGCCCGAGACATGTTCGGCGACAAGGCGATCGTGGATCACATCGACGGTGCGGAGGTCTTCCGATACACCTATCGCGAGTACGCCGATCGGGTGACGCGGCTCGCGGCCGCCCTCATCGCGAGCGGCGTACGCCCGGGCGACCGGGTCGGCACACTCGCCTGGAACCACCGTCGTCACCTCGAGCTCTACCTCGCCGTGCCATTGGCCGGCGCCGTGTTGCACACGATCAACATCCGACTCTCGCCACCGGAGATCGCCTACATCGTCGACCATGCCGACGACACGATGATCTTCGCCGACCGGTCGCTGGAGTACCAGCTCGACGACGTGCGGGCGCAGCGCCCCGACATCTCGATCGTGTCGATCGACGAGGACGGCGACGGCAACTGCAACGGTGACGGTGACGGGGGCATCGGACGACCGTCGCTGGACTCGATGGTCGGATCCGCCGAGCCGCTTGCGGCGCCCATCGCCCGCACCGACGACGACCTCGCGGTGCTCTGCTACACCTCGGGCACGACCGGGGCCCCGAAGGGGGTTGGGTATTCCCACAAGTCGCTGTATCTGCACACGATGGCGGCGTGCCTCGCGGACGGCCACGCGATCTCCGAACGCGACCGCGCGCTCCTCGTGGTCCCGATGTTCCACGCCAACGCGTGGGGGGTCCCGTTCGCCGCGTTGATGTCCGGTGCGTCGCAGATCCTGCCCGGCCCGCACCCCACACCCGCGCAGATCGCCGGCATCATCGCCGCCCAGCGGGTGACCTACACCGGCATGGTGCCGACCGTGGCGGTGGACCTGCTCGTCCACGCGCGACAGGCCGGCACCGACCTGAGCAGCCTCCGAGCGCTCGTCCTGGGCGGGTCGACGCCGACGCTCGGCCTCATCCGCGACCTCGAGGATCTCGGCGTGCCCGTCTTCCAGGGATGGGGCATGACCGAGATCTCACCGATGGCGACCTTCTCACGCCCTCCTGCCTCGACCGATGACGACCCGGAATCGCGCTGGACGTACATCCGCAAGCAAGGTCGGCTCCTGCCCGGCCTGCAGTGGAAACTCGTCGACGACGCCGGCCAGGTCATGCCCCACGACGGGATCAGCCGCGGTGAGATCCTGATCCGCGGCCCCTGGGTCGCCACCGGTTACTACCGTGCGGACCATCCGGACAGGTTCGACGACGGTTGGCTGCGCACCGGTGACATCGGGATCATCGACGAACACGGTTGTCTCTCGATCGTCGATCGAACCAAGGACCTCATCAAGAGCGGCGGCGAATGGATCAGCTCCGTCGCCCTGGAAGAAGCACTGCTCGAGCATCCGTCGATCCAGGAGGCCGCGGTGGTCTCCGTTCCGCATCCGCGCTGGCAGGAACGACCGGTTGCCTACATCGTCGGCGAGGACGGCCTCGACGTGGACGAGGTCCGGGCGGAGCTGGCCGCGCGGGTCCCGCGCTGGTGGGTGCCCGACCTGATCGTCGCCGTCGACCGTCTCCCGCGGACGAGCGTCGGGAAACTCGACAAACGGGCGCTCCGTGAGCAGGCCGCCGGGACGCCCGACTTGTGGGAACCCACAACCGCCGCGGATTCTCCCGTTCCGGTGACGCACGGCGATTCCTAACGTCGACAGTGTGAAGTTCAGCCTGTTCTACGTGTTGGAGAGTCCGGATGGCGACTTCCGCCGGGCCTATGCGGAGATGCTGTCGCAGGTCGAGATCGCCGAGCGCCTCGGGTTCGACGGGGTGTGGCTCGCCGAGCACCACGGCAGCGCCTACGGGTCGATGCCCTCGCCACAGGTGGCGGCGGCCGCGATCGCCGCCCGGACCTCCCGGATGCGCATCGGGATCGCGGTCAGCAACCTGACACTCGCGTGGCCGGTTCGGATCGCCGAGGATTTCGCGATGGTCGATGTCATCTCCGACGGTCGGCTCGACTTCGGCGTCGGACGCGGTTACCAACCGCACGAGTTCCGCGCGATGGGCGTCGCCGACAAACAAGGCGTCAGCCGTGAGGTCTTCGACGAGGCGTTCCAGATCGTCACCGGCCTGTGGACCAAGGCCGTCGGAGAGCCGTACACGTTCCACGGCAGGCACTTCCACATCGACGGCGTGGACTGCCGGCCGACGCCGATGCAGCGGCCGACACCACCGATCTATGTGGCATCGATCAGTCCCGAGACCTTCGACCTGGTCGCCGACCACGGACACAACATGCTGGTGACACCGACGCTGATGACCCTGCCCGAGCTCAACGCGTTCGTCGTCGGCGCCAAACGCACGCTGATGGACCGGGGCCGCGATCCGCTGTCGCTCGACTTCCCGATGAACTGGCAGATCCATCTCGCCGAGAACGACGCACAAGCCGTCCGGGAGGCACGGCCGAGCCTCGAGTGGTACTTCGACAACGTCATGTCCGCGGTCCCGCAGGGTGACGCGACACCCGCGGGCTATGAGCGATACGCGGCGTTGGCCGAAGCGGCCGCCGAAGGGGCGATGTCCTTGACCGGCCTGCGCGAGGGCGGGATCTGCTACGTCGGCGACCCGGACGGACTCATCCGCGAGATCGAGATCCTGCGTGAGGAAACGGGTCTCGATCATCTCATCTGCTGGATGCGATTCGGCGGTATGGCCCACGAGGGCGTCGTGCGGTCCATGGAGTTGCTCGCCGAACATGTCATGCCACATTTCGCGGACGCCCCGGCGCTGGTTCCCCGCGCCCTGCGCCACGAGGAACCCGCCACCCAGACCGACAGGTTTTTCGACATCGAGTTCGACGAAGAAGGAGAAGTCCATGAGCTATCTCGCGGTTGAGAACGATCGCCGGATCTACTTCGAGCACCACCGCGGAGGAGGGCGACCCGTCGTGCTGATCCACGGCTGGGGCGCCAACACCCGCTGCTGGGACACCACCGCTCCCGCGCTCGCAACCGCGGGACACGAGGTCGTACTCGTCGATCTGCGCGCATGTGGCCGCTCCGACAACGACTTCGAGGATGTCTCGATCGCGACGCTGGCCGACGACGTCGTGCAGGTGGTCGATCACCTCGAACTGTCCGCTCCGGTCATCAACGGCTGGTCGCTGGGCGGCGCGGTCGCCACCGCCGCGGCGGCCGCACTCGGTTCGCGTGCCGGGGGGCTGGTCCTCACCGGTGGTGCATCGCCGCGGTACACCGCGACCGATGGCTGGCCTTTCGGCGGCACCTCCGATGATGTCGACGGCGTCTTGGCCGGAGCCGCCGCCAATCGTGCCGACACATTCCGTGGCGTCGCCGCCGCAGTGTTCGCGACGGCGCCGAGTTCCGATGTACTCGAGTGGATCTGGGGCATGTTCATGGAGATGGGACCGATCGGCGACGAGACACTTCGCGACCTCGCCCGAACCGATCTGCGCAAGGAACTCGGCGAGCTCGACATCCCCATCCTGTTGCTCCATGGTCGCGACGACGCGTTCGTCCCCTTCGCCGGTGCCGAGGCCGCGGCCGGCCTGAATCCCCATGCGCGCCTGGTGGCATTCGACGGGTGCGGACATGCGCCGTTCCTCGAGGACCGCGACCGGTACCTCGCCGAACTGACCGGCTTCCTGACGTCATGAACACCCGTCCACGGGTCTGGATCGTCACCGGCGGATCGCGCGGCATCGGCCGGGCGGTCGCCGAGAACCTCATCGGGCGAGGCGATTCTGTCGTATCGCTCGCCCGCGGCGTGTCGACCACTCCGTTCACCAGACCTGCTCAGGTCCTCGAACTGAAGACCGACATCACCGACTCGTCGTCGGTGGCCCGCGCGCTGGCCACCGTCGAGGAGCAGCACGGCAGCGCACACGGGCTGATCAATGTCGCAGGCGTGCACCGCGGTGGACGCGTCGACGACCTGAGTCGCGCGGACTGGGATCTCGTGCTCACCACCAACCTCACGGGCGCCTTCGAGATGTGCAAGGCCACGGTCCCGATCCTCGAACCCGGCTCGTCGATCGTCAATGTCGGTGCCGTGGTGGGGTTTCGCGGATTTCCCGGCGACGTGGCATACGGTTCGGCGAAGGCCGGCCTCAGCGGGATGACACAGGTCCTCGCCGCCGAACTCGCCCCGCGCGACATCCGGGTCAACCTGGTCATCCCCGGTTTTGTGGATACCGACATGACCTCCGGACTCAGCGACCGGGCCAGGGCACGCATCGTCTCGTCCATCCCGGCCGGGCGGACGGGACGGCCGGAGGAGATCGCGCAGGTCGTCGTCGATGTCGCGTTGTCCACCTACATGTACGGCGCCATCGTCCCCGTCGACGGCGGGCTCATGAACACCTTCAACGGCGGTGGACGATGACGCGGCCCCACGACACCTCACCCCGGTTGTGGCAACCCACAACCGGCGCAGAACGCAAGGGTGACTCACACCACATCGACCCATAACGTCGTTGTTGCACACAGTTTTTCGCCTGCCCCGCAGGGTGGGGAGTCACAAGGAGGCCGATCGGTGTCAACCAGTACAGCAAGCGTCAGCACGGAGCAGCAGAACAGGGCTCTGGTCGCGGAATTCATGGAGGTGTTCTCCCGCGGCGACGTGGACGCCATCCTGTCCTACCTGGCTCCGACGGCCACCTGGTGGGTGGGCGGCGGGATCGAGGGCATCTCCGGAACCAAGAACAAAGAGGAGTTCGGCGCGATGCTGGCCGGGCTCTCCGCCACCACGAAATCCGGTGCCATTGCACTGAAGCCGCTGGCGTGGACCGCCGAGGGCGAACGCGTGGCCGTCGAGACCGAATCGTACTCCGAGATGAACAACGGCAAGATCTACAACAACCTCTACCACTTCGTCTTCGTCGTCCGCGACGGAAAGATCGACGAGGTCAAGGAGTTCCTCGACACCGAACACACCCGCGCGGTCTTCCTCGGCTGAGGACCCCGGCCCATTCCCTCTGAACACCCAGTACCCCAAGCTTTCTGAACAAGGAGTCAATGCCATGGATGTCGGCGTACTGCTCGTCTTCCAGAACTACCACGACAACATCAGCGACGAAGAGGTCTTCCTCCGTGACCTCGAACTCGGCGTCCTGGCCGAGAAGTCCGGTTTCGACTCGGTCTGGTCGGCCGAACACCACTTCGACGACTACTCGATGTGTCCGGACAACTTCGCGATCCTGTCCTATCTCGCCGGCCGGACCTCGAAGGTCAAGCTGGGTATCGGCGCAACGATCCTGCCGTGGAATGATCCGCTGCGCGTCGTGGAGAAGGCCATCATGCTCGACCAGATGTCGGGCGGCCGTGTACTTCTCGGCATGGGGCGCGGTCTCGCGAAAATGGAGTACGAAGCCTTCGGGATCCCGATGGACGAGGCCCGGGCCCGATTCAACGAAGCCGCCGAGATGGTCTTGCGCGGCCTGCGCACCGGTGTCGTCTCCGGTGACGGCCCGATGTACCCACAACCCGAGATCGCGTTGCGGCCGGCCCCGAATCCCAACGCTTCCTGGGACGGACGGCTCTTCGCGGCGGCGATGTCACCCGACTCGGTCCCGGTGGTCGCCGACCTCGGGGTCCAGATGATGACCTTCATGCAGTTCCCGTTCGAGAAGCACGCCGAGGCCATCAACGGGTGGAAGCAGATGTTCCGCGACGCGCAGGGCACCGAGCCCGGCCCGCCGGTCATCCAGGACTTCGTCATCTGCCACGAGGACGAGGAGGAAGCCCGTCGCCTCGCCTACGAGCACATCAACCGCTACTTCCTGTCGGTCATCAAGCACTACGACTTCGCCGGTAAGCACTGGCGGGAGACCAAGGGCTACGAGACCTACCAGGCCGGGGCGGACATGATCCGCGAGGCGGGCATGGAGGCCGCGGCCGATGCCTATGTCGAGGCGAACATCTACGGCACCCCCGAGCAGTGCGTCGAGAAGTACGCATACCGTCACCAGCTCATCGGCGACTTCCTGCCCAACGCGGCCTTCGCCTTCGGCGGGTTGCCCTTCGACACCGCCGAGCACAGTCTGAAGCTGTTCGGCGAGAAGGTCGTCCCCGAGGTCCACAAGATGAAGGCCAAGACGCCCGCGACCGTCTGAGCCCTTCCGAACATCGCTGCGGCGCCGGCGCGCCGACCGATCCCCGGCGCCGCAGCGACCCCAATCCCACAGCATCGAAGGAGAATCGATGAGCGAGAACGTCATCGACCAGGTGGCCCTCGAGTTTCGTGAGGTGATGGCCCGGGTCTGCACGCCCGTCGCGGTCGTCACCGCCTTCGACGGTCCACGAGCGCACGGCACCACGGTCAGCGCATTCACGTCGCTGTCGATGGGACCACCGATGATCCTGGTGTCCCTCGATCGCGGCTCCGACCTGCTTGCGATCGTCCGCCGCACCGGACGATTCGGCGTCAACGTGCTTGCCCACGACCAGGCCGAGGTCGCGCTGCGGTTCGCGCGTAAGGGCGACGACAAATTCGACGGGGTCTGCTGGTCGGATTCGGCCGGGCTCCCCCGCATCGACGGCGCCTCCGGCTGGCTGGCGTGTACGACCGAAGCCCTGGTCGACGGCGGTGATCATGTTGTCGCACTGGGCAACATCGTCGCGACCGGCACCACCCCAGCACCACCCCTCACCTACCACGACCGGGTGTTCGGCACCCACCGAGCATTCGAGGTCGCCTCGTGAACACGACCGCCGACACCCCGACACCCATCGCGACCGAGGCATCGACCCAGGCCGTCGCCCGCGCCGTCGCGGCTGTTGCCGCCGGCGGTCTGGTCGTCGTCGTCGACGACGACGACCGGGAGAACGAAGGTGACCTGATCGGGTCGGCCGCCTCGATCACCGACGAGCAGATGGCGTTCCTGATCCGGCACACCACCGGCATCATCTGCGCCCCCATGTCCGCAGACCGCGCCCGACGGCTCGACTTGCCGCAGATGGTCGAGGACAACCGGGACGCGCACGGTACCGCCTTCACCGTCAGCGTCGACCACCGCGACGCCGGCACCGGGGTCTCGGCGCACGACCGCGCCCTCACCATCCGCGCACTCGCGTCCGACGACACCCCGGCCGGCGATCTGCGGCGCCCCGGGCACGTCTTCCCGCTGCAGGCACGCGATGGGGGCGTCCTCACCCGCGCCGGACACACCGAGGCCGCCGTCGACCTGGTCACCATGGCCGGCGTCGGTGAGGTGGGGGTCATCGGCGAGATCATCGCCGATGACGGGACGATGCGGCGCGGCGAGGACCTCCGCGAGTTCGCCCGACATCACGGACTGCCGATGCTGCGCATCGCCGACCTCGTGGCCCACCGGAGGGCGTCGGGCTCCTTCGTCCGTCAGATCGCCGGCGCGGCGATGCCCACCGTCTTCGGCGAGTTCCGGGCGGTCGCGTACCGGTCCGACATCGATGGCATCGAACACCTCGCACTCATCATGGGCAATGTCGCCGAAGCCGGTGCCGGCGACGACGGCGCGCTGGTCCGCATCCACAGCGAGTGCCTCACCGGCGACATCGTCGGTTCCCTGCGCTGCGACTGCGGTGCGCAGTTCGAGCAGGCCCTTGCGGCGATCGCCGAGGAGGGCTGCGGTGCCATCGTCTACCTGCGCGGTCACGAGGGTCGTGGGATCGGGCTGGGTCACAAGATCCGTGCCTACGCCCTGCAGGAACAGGGATACGACACGGTCGATGCCAACACCGCGCTCGGCCTGCCGGTGGACTCCCGCACCTACGGAACGGGGGCGGCGATCCTGTCCGACCTCGGCATCCGACGTCTGCGACTCATCACCAACAACCCGGCGAAGTACGGCGGACTCGGCGGTCACGGCCTCGAGATCGTGGGACGCGTCGGACTGCCGACCGTGCCGACACCGCAGAACGTGCGCTACCTGCGCACCAAGCGGGAGCGGATGGGTCATGTACTGAACGACGGCGCCGTGGCCGGCACCTCTGGGGCATGATCGGGATCACATCCGGTTGGTACTGTGAAGGCCACCATGAGCTCGTGGTGGTGAGGAGGCCGTGCGGATGACATCCACCGCGCAGTCGACCGGCGCCGACCCCACCTCGGACACCGACCCCTCCTCGGACACCGACCCGATGGTCACCCCGAGTCGGGAGCGCGCTGTCATCTCTGCGTTCGCGGAGATCACCACCGAGGCCATCACCGACAGCCGACTTCCAGACCTGCTGAGCCTGGTCGGTCAGAAGCTGTGTGCACTTCTCGGCGTCACCCGCTGCTCGGTGTACCTGCGGCACTCCAACGGCAGCTATCGCGGCGCCGCGGGCTTCTGTCAGGAGGCCGGTGACATCACCGAGGCGGTCAAGAGGCAGGTCTCGGGTTTCGACGGCGACCTGTTCAGCCAGGAGGTCATCACCACCCGAGCTCCGGTGGTGATCGCCGACGCGCTCAACGATCCGCGGCCCCATCGCCGGACGATGGCGCACTGGGACGTCCGGGCGATGCTCGGTGTCCCCCTCACCTTCGACGATGCGGTGATCGGCCTGATCTTCGTCGACAGCCGCGGTCGCGAACACGAGTTCACGCCCGAGGACATCGAGGTCGCCGAGCTCTTCGCCCGGCTGTCCGCCCTGTTCATCAGCCAGGCGATGCTCAACACCCGCCTACGCGGTCAGGCCGCCGAGATCGCCCGGAACAACGCCACTTTGGCCTATCTTGCCGACGTCCACCATCGACTGACGAGTGCGGTGCTCGAGGGCGCCAACATACATCGCGTGGTCGAGCTGCTGTCGGAGCTGTCGGCGAAGCCGGTGATTCTCTACAACAACTCCTTCGACGTGCTCGCCTGGGCCGCACCGGAGGCGCTGAAACTGGGCACTCCCCCGGTGATGAGCGAGAAGGTGCGCGCCACCGCCTCGGTACGACAAGCACTGGCCGAACTGTCGGTGAGCACGCCGTCGGCCATCGTCCCCGCGCAGCTCGCGGTCGGCCTCGGTCGCCGGCATCTCATGTGCCGCATGGTCATCGAGGGAAAGCAGACCGGCTTTCTCGGCATCGTCGAGGTCGGTCGCAGCCTGGAGGCCCTCGACGCGAACATCGCCGAACGCGGGGCCACCGTCCTGGCGCTCCAGATGCTCTCCGAACGTCGGCAGATCGAGACCGAGGGACAGGCGCGCGACGACTACCTGTCGGATCTGTTGCGCAACAGCCGCGACAAGGAACACCTGGTCAGGCGGGGTCCGCAGTTCGGGATCGACCTGACCAATCCCCATGTCCTCGTTCGCTTCACCGTCGACGATGCCACCGACAGACTGACGGCGTCGGCGATCCAGTCCCTGGTCACGCGCACGTTCGCCTCGGTCATGTCCATCTCCCCGCCGCCGGCCGTCCGACTGCCCGGGGCGGTGGTCGTGATGGTCCGCCTGGAGTCCGACGACCTCGACGAGGTCGGGCGCGTCCGCGACCACGTGTCGACCATCCGAGATCGGCTCTCCGACGACCTCTCGCTCGGCGCGACTCTGATCTCGGGGATCTGCCGCACACCGGTCGACTACCCGCATGCCCATCGCGCCCTTCGTGAGATGGGCTCCGTGGCAGAGTCCTTCGGCTGGGACAAGCGGGTGATGACGCTCGACGAACTCGGCCTGTTCCGGGTGATAGTCTCCAGCGGCCACGTCAAGGAGGCCCTGCACTTCGCCCACTCCTTCGTCGCGCCGGTACGGCAACACGACGACGGCACCCTGTTGGCCACGTGGCGCGCGTTCGTGACCGCCGACGGCAAGGTCCAGGCCACCGCGTCTGCACTGGAGGTCCACGAGAACACCATCCGGTACCGACTGGGGCGGATCAAGGAGATCGCGCGACGTGACCCGACGTCGCTGGACTGCCTGCTGTCGGCCAAGATGGCCTTTCAGGTCCTCGATCTCGCAGGTCAGTGACCCACGGAGGCACCAGTTGGAGATTCCTCCAACAGGTCCGCACGACGACGGTTCTCCATCCGGCGGTCACGCCATAGGTTCGTTTCATGGCCCGAAGTACGACCCCCGACCTCCCCGCGAACCCGATCCCGGTGGACATCGGTGCGCTCGCGACATGGATGGACGAGCAGGGCCTGCCCGGCGGGGGCGCCATCGACCTCCGGCCACTGACCGGCGGCACCCAGAACGTCATGGTCGTCGTCAGCCGGGGCGGACACGACTACGTACTCCGGCGGGGCCCCCGCCACCTGCGACCACGATCCAACGCCGCGATCGCGCGTGAGATGACGCTGCTGTCTGCGCTGAGCTCCACCGATGTGGCTCATCCCCGGTTCGTCGCCGGCAGCGCCGATACCGACATCCTGGGCGCTTCCTTCTTCCTGATGGAGCCGGTGGACGGGTTCAACGCCGCCGACAGCCTGCCGGCCTCCTACGCCCGAACCGCCGACGGGCGCGCAGCGATGGGCTATGCCCTCGTCGATGCGCTCGCCGGACTGGCGGGCGTCGATCACTCCGCGATCGGCCTCGACGGCTTCGGCAGTCCGGACGGCTTCCTCGAGCGGCAGGTGCCCCGGTGGCTCGCGGAACACGAACGTTACTCCGCCACACCGGGATACCAGGGCGGCACATTCCCCGATCTCGAACGCATCGCCCGCTGGATCGAGGACAATCGCCCCGCCGACTTCCGGCCCGGTCTGTTGCACGGCGACTACCATGTGGCCAACGTCCTCTACGATCACCGCACCCCTGCGGTCGCGGCGATAGTCGACTGGGAGATGGCGACGGTCGGCGACCCGCTTCTCGATCTCGGCGTGCTGCTGGCGATCTGGCCGGACGGCACGCGGCACCCCGATCTCTACGAGAGCGCCCTCGGGCGGGCCGGCGACCTGCCGAGCCGATCCTCGATCATCGCCCGCTACGCCGAACGTTCCGATCGGAACCTCGATGCGCTGGACTGGTACACCGTACTCGCCGGCTTCAAACTGAGCATCATCCTCGAGGGCACGTATGCCCGGTCCTGCGAGGGCAAGGCACCCCGCGACGTCGGCGAGCGACTCCACCGCTACGCCGACGGCCTCTTCGTCCGGGCCCGACGCATCGTAGCGAGCGCCTGACCGTCAGACGCACCCTCCCGTCATACCTGTCACGATCCCCCACAGAAACGGAGCACCACCGATGGCCTGGGATTTCTCCACCGAACCCGAGTTCCAGAAGAAGCTGGACTGGATGCGAGAATTCGTCCGCACCGAGGTCTTCCCCCTCGAGACACTCGACCTCGACTGGGATCAGTTGCGCACGGCGATCGCACCGCTGCAGGACGAGGTCAGGGCGAATGACCTGTGGGCGGCACATCTCGATCCCGAACTGGGCGGACAGGGATACGGTCAGGTGAAACTCGGTCTGATGCAGGAGATCCTGGGGTCGACGCCGTACGGACCGCTCGTGTTCGGTTGCCAGGCACCTGATTCCGGGAACTGCGAGATCCTCGCCGCGGTGGGTACCCCGGAGCAGAAGCGCCGATGGCTCGAGCCGTTGCTCGCCGGCGAATACTACTCGTCCTTCGCCCTGACCGAACCCGACAACGCCGGCGCCGATCCCACCAACCTCACCACCACCGCTGTTCGCGATGGGGGCGAGTGGATCCTGAACGGACACAAGTGGTTCATCAGCAACGCTGCCACCGCCGACTTCATGATCGTCGTCGCCGTCACCGACCCCGACGCGGAACGTCACCGGCGCACTTCGCAGTTCATCATCCCCATCGACGCCCCCGGGCTGGACGTCGTCCGCGACATCGGGTCCGTGGAGAACCCGCGTCCGCGTCCGCACACCTACGGATCGCACTGCGAGGTGATTCTGCGCAACGTGCGGGTGGACGACACCGCCCTCCTCGGGAATCCGGGCGACGGCTTTCTCATCGCCCAGAAGCGCCTCGGCCCCGGTCGCATCCACCACTGCATGCGCTGGATCGGTCAGGCGAGCCGCGCGTTCGACATGATGTGCGAGCGCGCCACGTACCGCTACGCCCACGGCTCGGTCCTCGCCGACAAGCAGACGATCCGCACCTTCATCGCCGACTCGGCCGCCGAGATCCAAGCCCTGCGTCTGATGACCCTGCACGCCGCATGGCGTATCGACGAAGAGGGAACCGCGGCCGCCCGCAAGGACATCGCCCTCATCAAGTTCTTCGGCGCCAAGATCCTGCACGATGTCATCGACCGTGCTCTGCAGGTCCATGGCTCGCTCGGTTACAGTGCCGACCTCCCGCTCGAATCGATGTATCGCGCAGCCCGCGCCGCACGTCTGTACGACGGACCGGATGAGGTGCATCGCGACAGCGTCGCCCGGCAATACCTCAAGGGGTACACACGCCCAGCCGACGACCGGCCGACCGAGCACATCCCCACCCGTCGTGAAGCCGCTCGGCGCAAGTTCGCCGACCTCCTTGCCGAGCAGCCCTGACCGCACCTCCACCCACCAGTGGCGTTCACCTACCAGAGAAAGCGAACACCCATGTCCCTCAACGGAAAAACCGCAATCGTCACCGGCGCCGCACAGGGCATCGGCCAGGCGACGGCCGTACGTCTCGCCGCCGACGGCGCCCACGTCATCGCTGCCGACATCCAGGACTGCGGGGTCACCCTCAAGGAGATCGCCGAGGCCGGCGGCTCAGCGGAGTACATCCGACTCGACATCCGGGTCGCGGACGAATGGTCGGGAGCGGTCGAGAAGGTGATCGCGTCCCGCGGCGCGATCGACTGTCTCGCCAACGTGGCGGGGGTGGTCAACATGATCAGTGAGGACACCGTCGTCGGCCTCACCGAGGAGGCGTGGGACGTCGTGGTGGGCACCGACCTCAAGGGCGTCTGGCTGGGGATGCGGGCGGTCATCCCGAACATGATCGACAACGGTGGGGGTCGCATCGTCAACATCTCGTCCATGGCGGCGCTTCGGGGCCTGCCCAATCTGGCGTCGTATTCGGCCGCCAAGGGAGGTGTCGTCGGGCTCACCAAGCAGGCAGCCTACGAATACGGCCCGCACAACATCCTGATCAACGCGATCGCCCCGGGCACCATCGACACACCCATCCTCGCCGACATCACCGAGGAGATGCGGCAGGCGAATGCCAACGCGCACATCGTCAGACGACTCGGACTCCCGTCGGAGATCGCCTCGATGGTCGCCTACCTCATGCGCGAGGGAGACTTCCTCACCGGCGAGATCTACCCGGTGGACGGAGGTTGGGCCGCGAAGGGCAACTTCTGATCAGTCACCCAGTTCGATGCCGTGTGAGGTCACGGCATCGAGCAGCGCGGTGGGCCGCTCGGCGGCCGGGACGTCGTGCACCAGCGCGAAGGAACAACCGAGGGCGCGCGCTCCGCCGTCGGCGGTCTCGCTGTCCCCGACCATGAGCACCTCGTCTGCCGGAACACCCAGCGGGTCGAGAGCGGCATGGAAGATCCGGGGGTCGGGTTTGATCGCCCCCACCTCGTAGGACAGCGCGAACGCGGCGACGAGATCCTCGACACCGTGCAGAGCCAGGACCTTGCGCAGGTCGAAGGCGATGTTGCTGACGATGCCGACCGGAACCTGTGCGGCGCCGAGCTTCTGCAACACGGTGACGGTGTCGGTGAACGGGACCCAGGAGGACGGATCGAGTACTCGGTTGTAGAGCGCGTTCGCGTGCTCGGCGTTGCTCATCCCGGCCGCGCGCAGCAGCGCCAGATAGCCGGTGCGATGCAGCGTCGGGTCGAGATCCCGGGACTCCCAGGCATGTCGGTCGTCCCCGACGATGCCGTCGGGCAGCCCGACAGGTGCGACCATGCGCCGGATGATGTCCGCCTGCCGGTCACGGTCGAACTCGGCGCCGGTGTCGTCGCGCAGGTCGGCGAACCACTCGTCGCGGGCCTCGAAGCGGAACAGCGTGCCGGAGAAGTCGAACAGGACCGCCCGGGGCGCCGGACC
This sequence comes from Gordonia terrae, assembly GCF_001698225.1. Taxonomy (NCBI): domain Bacteria; kingdom Bacillati; phylum Actinomycetota; class Actinomycetes; order Mycobacteriales; family Gordoniaceae; genus Gordonia; species Gordonia terrae. Next base: position 1,939,726 of record NZ_CP016594.1, on the reverse strand, counting down.
GGTCATGCCCCGACGCCTTGGACGACATCGGCCAGCCGGCCGGCCACCGACAGCGCCTGGTCGGCCGTCGCGGCCTCCACCATGACGCGGACGAGCTGCTCGGTTCCCGACGGCCGCAACAGGACTCGGCCCGTCTCGCCCAGTTCGGTCTCGGCGGCCGCGACCGCCTCCCGGACCGACTGCGACTGCGACACCGCATGTTTGTCGGCGACCCGGACGTTGATCAGTTCCTGGGGCAGCACGGTGACGATGCCGGCGAGGTCGGCCAGCCGCGCCGAGGTGGCAGCCATCCGTGCCATGAGCATCAACCCGGTCAGGATGCCGTCACCCGTCGTACCCGAACCCGGGACGACGATGTGGCCCGACTGTTCGCCGCCGATCGCGTAACCGCCCCGGCGCAGTTCCTCGAGGACATATCGGTCCCCGACCGCGGTGGTGTGCACGGTGATCCCGGCCTCGCGCATCGCGATGTGCAGACCGAGATTGCTCATGACGGTGGCCACGAGCACGTCCTCGCGGAGCTTGCCCTGATCTTTCAGGGACGTCGCGAGCACCGCCATGATGGCGTCGCCGTCGACGATCTGACCGGTGGAATCGACTGCGAGACAACGGTCTGCGTCACCGTCGTGCGCCAGTCCGAGGTCGGCGCCGTGTTCGAGCACCGCGGCCTGCAACTTGTCCATGTGCGTGGACCCGCAGTCGGCGTTGATGTTCAGGCCGTCCGGCTCGGCGTGGATCGCGATGACGGTCGCCCCGGCGTCGGCGTAGGCCAGCGGCGCGAGCTCCGACGCCGCGCCGTGCGCACAGTCGACGACGACGGTCAGCCCGTCCAGTCGCGTGTCGATGGCCTGGGTGAGGTGATGCCGGTAACGGTCGCCGGCGTCGGGCGCGGCGACGATGCGTCCCACCGCGGCACCGATCGGCCGGACGACCTCGTCGTCCATGGCCGCCTCGATGCGGTCCTCGACGTCGTCGTCGAGCTTGTGCCCGCCGGCGGAGAAGAACTTGATCCCGTTGTCGGGCATGGGGTTGTGCGATGCGGAGATCATCACACCGAAGTCGGCGTGGTAGTCCGCGGTCAGGAATGCGACCGCCGGGGTCGGCACGGTGCCGACGCAGATGGCGTCGACTCCGGTGGCGGCGAGACCGGCACACACCGCGGCCTCCAGCATCTCGCCGGATGCACGCGGATCACGTCCGACGACCGCACGCGGGCGCCGGTGGGAGTCCGTCGTGGAACTCTCTGCGAAAACGACCGCGGCGGCCGAGGCCAGGCGCAACGCGAGCTCTGGGGTGAGCTCGGCGTTGGCCAGGCCTCGGACGCCGTCGGTTCCGAAAAGGCGTGCCAAGATCAGCGCTTGGAGTACTGCGACGCCTTGCGGGCCTTCTTGAGGCCGTACTTCTTGCGCTCGACCGCACGCGGGTCACGGGTGAGGAAGCCGGCCTTCTTCAGGGCGGGACGATCCTCCGGGGTGACCTCGATGAGCGCACGCGCGATGGCGAGACGCAGCGCGCCGGCCTGGCCCGAGGGGCCGCCGCCGACGAGCTTGGCGAAGATGTCGAACGACTCGGTGCGCTCGACGAGGACCAGCGGCGCCTTGATGAGCTGCTGGTGCACCTTGTTGGGGAAGTACTCCTCCAGCGAGCGACCGTTGAGGGTGAACCCACCGGCGCCCGGCATCAGGCGGACGCGGACGACGGCTTCCTTGCGGCGGCCGACGGTCTGGATCGGACGATCGATGACGATCGGCTCGCGGACGTCTTCGACAGCGGCGGTCTCGTAGTCGTCAGCGGCGACCTCGACGGCGTCGGCGACCTCGACAGCAGCCTCGGCGACAGCGGCCTCTTCGACGGCCTCGACGGCCTCGTTGATGTTCTCGTTGCTCACTGGGCCACCTGCTTGATCTCGAAGGGGACGGGGCGCTGGGCCGCGTGCGGATGATTCGGGCCGGCGTAGACCTTCAGCTTCGACGCCATCGCGCGGCCGAGCTTGGTCGACGGCAGCATGCCCTTGACGGCCTTCTCGATGACGCGCTCCGGGTAGGTGGCGAGCAGCTCGGTCGTGGTGCGGGACTTCAGGCCACCGGGATGCCCCGAGTGCGTGTAGTTCAGCTTGCGATCGGCCTTGTTGCTGGTCAGCGCGATCTTCTCCGCATTGATGATGACGACGAAGTCGCCGCCGTCCATGTGCGGGGCGTAGGTCGGCTTGTGCTTGCCGCGGAGCAGGTTCGCGACCTGCACGGCCAGCCGGCCGAGCACCACGTTCTCGGCGTCGATGACATGCCACGTACGCGTGATGTCACCGGCCTTCGGGGTGTAGGTAGGCACAGTTGTCCTCAACTCTTGTCTTGTGGGTGCTGGTCGGGTGCACGGCAGAGGTTGTTCCCGGCGACCAGTGGGGACCCGGGTCTCCGCTGACCTGGACACACAGATGTGCACCAGGTGCCGAGCACCAGCGATCCAGGTTACGCGACCGCGCTGGTCAGGGTCAAAACGGGCGCCGGCCTCCGGCCGGGGTCACAACGGGCGCCGGCGTCCGGCATCGGCCCGCTCTACGACGGCAGCACCCGGATCGTCCGGACCGCCTCCGCGCATTCAGCCTCGGCCGGCTCGGCCGCGGTACCCGCCTGACAGCCGATCGAGACCTGTAGACCGTCATCGACGACGACGTACCAGCGGATCGCACCCCCGGATGCCGGTGACTCGCGGTAACCGATCACGTCGCGGCCGGCGAACCGGGTGTTGGCGGAGAACTCCGTGACGATGTCGTCGCCGCGCTGTTCGATCCGGTTGCGCAGGCTGCCGGCGACCGAGGCCAGGGTGGAACCCTCGCGCACCTCGGTGAGCACGGCGATGATGCGCCGGCCGTCGTCGGGGTCGACGAACACCGTGCGAGTGGTGGACGGGTCGTCGGCGGCGTCGCTCGGGGTGTCCTGGTCGGCCTGCCGCCAATCCCCCGGGACGGTCAGCGTCGCGCGCCCCAGGTGGACATCCGCCGACGACGCGCCTGATGCGGGTTCGCGCTGCCAGACGCCCACCCCGACCGCACCGCTCACGACGAGGACCGCCACCACCGCGGCCGCGAGCAGCGAGCGCGACCGCAGTCTCGTGCTGCCGACCGGCAACGAGTCCGGCGGGCGAGGGTCACGACCGGGGTCCGCCGCGTCGTCGGCGGCGCCGCCCGTGCGGTGTCCGAGCCGGACGACCAGGTCACGGTCTACGGCGACGACCCGTCCCGCGACCGCGTGCGCGGAGATGACGTCGATCGCCGCGGACACGTCGTCCGCCGCCGCCCCGTCGACGAACACCGCCTCGACCGAGTCGTCGATGACGTCGATCCCCGCGCCGTCGATCCCCTCGCCGTCGGCCGGGGCCGACGACGCGAGACCGGCTCCCGGACGGATGATCCCGGAGCGTTCGACCGTCCAGCCGTCGGGACCCCGGCCCACGATCTGCACGTCCCACCACGAGGTTCGCGGGTGGGCGGGGTCGGTCGGCGGATGCGGCAGGTGGGTGGTCTCGACGACGGCGCAGCGTTGCACGGTGAGGTCGGCGTGACTGCGGGCGACGAGAACCGCCCGCGGCAGCAACGACACCGGTGCGCCGGCGTCGCCGAGGTCGGCAAGGGTCGACGCACGACGCGGTCCCCACGTACTCGGGTGTCCGACGATCAGCGGCTGTCCCGCAGGCAGACCGAGGTCGGCGAAGACCCGCCGCCACGCCTGCCGTGGATGTTCGCGCCGGCCGTCGACCACGACGCTCATGTGATCCACCGACTCGAGCAACATCCGCACGTCGCGATCCACCCGGCGCAGGCCGCCCGCCGGCTCCCAGACCAGCGGCGTCCCGAACGCGAGATCGACCACGGCCGGGCGGGGGTGCCGCCGTCCTGCCCGGTGCACCGGCCCCACGTCCGATGCCGGCGTCCCGCCCGCTCGCGTCATCTGCGGATCCGGCCTAGTCGCCGACCGCGAGATGAGCGACCTGGATCATCTCCGGTGGCCGGACCCGCGACACGAGCTCACCGCGGCCGGGTATCAGCGACTGCAGCCGTGACCGCCCGGTGATGAAGCCCTCGTCGCGGTCGCCACTCATCAGCAGGATGTCCGACGACAGGTCTTTGAGGCGGGCGATCAGCGGGTCGAACATCGCCCGTCCCAGTCCACCGGACCGCCGGGCGAGCACAATGTGCAGGCCGATGTCGCGGGCATGGGAGGCCAGCTCGACGATCGGCAGCATCGGATTGCCCGTCGACGTCACCACCATGTCGTAGTCGTCGACCACGACGTACACCTCCGGCTGACCCTCGAGCCAGGTGCGGTCCCGCAGCTGCTGAACGGTCACGTCCTCCGGCGGCATCCGGTTCTTCAGGTAGGCCGCCAGCTCCGTCATCATCGACGCCGCGCGGTCGGGCGAACTCGCGTACCCGGCCAGATGGTCGCCGTCGATGATCCCCAGCATGGTGCGGCGGTAGTCGACGAAGACGATCCGGACCTGCTCGGGCGTGGCGCCGGCGACGAGCCCGGTGACGATGGTGCGGAGCAGGTTGGTCTTGCCGTGCTCGACATCGGCGAAGGCCATGAAGTGCGGCTGGGCGGTGAAGTCGAGCACCACCGGCGCGAGCTCGAGCTCACCCACACCGATCGCGACCTGGTTGGGCGCGAGAGTGAGCCCGGCGTCGGCGACCGCGCGCTGCACCGACGCGTGGTCGATCTCGGTGCTCAGTTTGCGCACGGCCATCGCCCCACGGCCCGGATAGGCGGCGGTGAGCCTCTCCACGGACTGCGCGACACCGGCGGGAAGCGATTCGGCACTGCTGACCGGGTCGAGGCGAGGCAGCGCGATCAGCATGTGCAGCTCCTGCCCGGTCAGGCCGCGTCCGGGACGGTTCTGCGGGACCAGAGCGGCGGCGCGACGCCCCATGTCGGAGTCCATCGGGTCGCCGAGGCGCAGCTCGATACGCGTACCCACGAGATCGCGGACCGCCGGGCGCACCTCGGCCCACCGGGACGCGGTGACCATGACGTGCACGCCATAGCTCAGGCCCTGGGCCACGATTGCGGTGATCTGTTCCTCGAGCGACTCCAGTTCCGTCCGCAGCACGTTCATGCCGTCGAGGACGAGGAACACGTCGCCGAACCGGTCCTGGGCCAGCGGGTCGGTCGCCGGCGAGGTGACCCCGGACCGGAACCACGACGCACGGCGGGCCCGGTAGTCGCGCATCGATTCGATGCCCAGGCGGGCGAACAGCAGCTCGCGGGACCGGACCACGGCCGCGACCTCGGCAACCGTACGTCGGACCGCGTCCATGTCGCCGCGCGAGGCGACCGAACCGACATGCGGGAGTCCGGCGAGTCCGGTCAGACTGCCGCCGCCGAAGTCGAGACAGTAGAACTGCACCTGCTCGGGCGTGTGGGATGCCGCGGCCGACATGATGATCGTGCGCAGCGTCGTCGATTTGCCCGACTGCGGACCGCCGACCACCGCCACGTTGCCCGCGGCACCCGCGAGGTCGATGACGAGGGGGTCGCGTCGCTGATCGTAGGGCCGGTCGACCACACCGACCGGGACGGTGAGGTCGCCGGGGACCGCGGGTCGTGACCAGTCCCGTTCGCCGAGAAGGTGTTCCACGGTCGGGGACTCGTCCAGCGGCGGCAGCCACACGCGATGGGCCGGCGGACCGGCGTCTCCCATGCGGTCGACGATCGTCTCCATGAGTGTGGGCACCGGCGCCGAGACCGGTTCGAAATCGGCGGGTTCCTCGGGGGCGGGCGGTTCCTCGTCGAGCAGACTCTCGGCCTGATCGAGCAGGGACCGTGACGCGCCCTCGTCCAACGGGACCGGCAACGCGGTGAACACCTTCAGGTTGCCGCGCCGCAGCGACGCCGCGGTGCTCGGATCGGACGACTCGACGACCGTCGGCGAGTGGTAGGCACCCGACACGTAGGACGTGTTGAACCGGATCGGGTCGGCCGAGTCGCACTTGAGGTAGGCCGAACCGGGAACGCTCGGCAGGTGATAGGCGTCGGGCACACCGAGAACCGACCGGGATTCGTTGGCGGAGAAGGTCTTCAGACCGATCCGGTAGGACAGGTGCGAGTCCAGGCCCCGGAGCTTGCCCTCCTCGAGGCGTTGCGACGCGAGCAACAGGTGGATGTGCAGCGAGCGGCCGAGTCGTCCGATCGCGACGAACAGTTCAGCGAAATCCGGCTTCTGCGAGAGCAGTTCGGAGAACTCGTCGACGACGATGAACAGTGCGGGCAGCGGATCGAGCCGCACTCCGGAGGCGCGGGCGCGCTCGTAGTCGGCGACGTTGGCGTAGTTGCCCGCGGCCCGCAGCACCTCTTGGCGCCGGTTCATCTCACCGGAGAGCGCGTCCTTCATGCGGTCGACCATCGACAGTTCCTGCTCGAGGTTCGTGATGATCGCCGCCACGTGGGGCGCGGACTCCAGGCCGAGGAACGTCGCGCCGCCCTTGAAGTCGACGAGCACGAGGTTCAGCTCGGACGGCGAGTGGGTCGCCAGCATGGCCAGCACGAGTGTGCGCAGGAACTCCGATTTGCCCGACCCGGTGGCGCCGATGCACAACCCGTGCGGACCCATGCCGCCGTGCGCGCTCTCCTTGATGTCGATCTCGACGGGCGCGCCGGTGGGCGTGTAACCGATCGGCACGCGCAGTCGCTCCCGGCCGGTGCGCCCGCGCCAGGCGGTGGCGGGATCGAACTGCGCCGCGTCGTCGATGCCGAGCAGCGCGGGCAGACCCGGGTCGGCCGAGGTCGCCTCGGACTCGAGGTGGGCCAGGGTCGCCGCGGTGGCCAGTCGGTAGCGCGCCATGCGACGGGCGATCGCCTCGGCCTCGGGAATGGTGAGCGAGTCCATGTCGGCGAACTCCTCGACGCCGGCCGCGCTGCGCGCCGAGACCTTGCCGCCACGGACGACGAGCTGCAATCCGCGCCGCACCGCGAGACCGTCCGGCGGCGCCGTCAGGTCGAGGATCGTGACCCCCTCCATGCCCGCGTCGTTGATGATCCGTTCGTCCCCGGCGACGTACCCGTCATCGATGATCACCACCAGGTGCGCGCGATGGGCGTTCGGCGGTGCCGAACGGCTGAAGCGGCCGCGCTCGAGGAGGTCGGCGGCCATCGAGTTCTCCAGGTCCGCCAGGGTCGGATAGATCATCCGCATCGCGCCGACGCCGTCTCGCAGCGTCGGATGCCCTACGTGCGGAAGCCATTTCGCCCAATCCCAGGCCTCTCCCGCGGGATCACCGGTGACGATGCCGATGTGCAGGTGATCGGGACCGTGAAAGGCGCACAACTCCACGACCATCGACCGGACGAGGTCGCGGGTCTCCTGCCGGGCGCCCTCGATGTTGACCGCCGGGAAGCCCCGCAACGAGATCGAGGTCGGCAGGCGGTACACCGCCGAGTGGGTGCGCACGAAGCGACGCAGGGCCACCATCGACACCGGTTCGATGTCCTCCAGCGGCCCGGTCTCCGGTGGCATCAGTCGCGTGGCCAGGCGCTGGACGCCGACACCCACTCGCACATGGGCGAAGTCGGCATCATTGGGGCGGCGTTCCCACATCCGCCTGCTGCCGATCACGTCGAGCAGCGCACGCGGGTCCGGATGACTCCAGGTGCGCGCCGCACGCTGGTTGTCGACCGTCTCGAACACCTGGCTGCGCAGCTGGCCCAGATAGCGGAAGTAGTCCTTGCGCTCCTCGTTGAGTTCGCCCGCCCGCTTGCCGCCGCCGCGCCCGCCCGCGGCGAACATGCCGAACATCGACATCAGCATCATCAGCGGGAACATCATGAACAGCGGGTTGGACAGGATGTTGCGTCCGCCGGTGACGACCATCAGCGACACCATGCCGACCACCGCGACGACCATCACCACCGGGAGCAGCCTCATCAGGAGATTGCCCGGCACCACCCGCGGCACGTCCGGTGGCGCCTGGATGTTGACCTCGCCGCCGGGTGTGCGTGGCGGCGTGATGCGCGGCCGACGCACAAAACCCTCGGTCGTCGTGACCACACGTCCCCCCTGACATGTCGCGCCTGTGTATCCCCGGGCGGGCGAACCCGCTGAGGTTGGCTATGTTAGCTGCTGAACCCAGGGGGAGGATTGACCTGATGTCGTCTGTGGACGGATTCGCACCGGGGTACCCGACGACCGCCGCCGACGCGGACATCGGGGACCGCCGGCGGGGTGAGGCGGCCGTCGAGCCCCAGCTCGTCCGGGTGTCGGTGCTGGGCGGCAACACCCAGCTCGACGTCGGCCTCCCCGCAGGCATCCCCATCGCGGGACTCATCGGCGACCTCGTCGCCCAGATCGAGTCGCGCAACCCCTCACGGTCGGACCCCGACGATCCCGACGCCGACGCGCGCAATCCCGGACGCCCGCACGACCGCCAGAACAAGTGGTCGCTCGCCCTCGTCGGGCAGGAACCGCTCCCCCTGCACCGGTCGCTGTCCGAGTCGGGCATCCGCGACGGCGACCTGCTCCTGTTGACCTCGACGCGCACCGGGGAGTCCCCGGTGCTGTTCGACGACGTGGTCGACGCCGTCGCCCGATTGAACGAATCCCAGTTCGTCGACTGGACCGCCGCCGCCGCCCGACGCGTGGGTTACGCGCTCGCTCTCGTCGCCGCGGTCGCGGCGGCGGCATCCCTGGCCGCGATCCGGTCCGACACCGGTGCCCTGTGGTTCGCCGGCCTGTCGGGCCTGGCTGTCGTCGGGTTCGTCACCGCATCGACGATCGTGTCCCGGTACTACCGCGACGAGCAGACGTCGACCATCCTGTCGCTGTGCGCCGCACCCGTGGCGTTCGTGACCGGCATGGTCCTCACGCCCGGGTCGTTCGGGGCCGCGCACCTGACGCTGGGCTTCGCGGTGACACTCGTCGCCGCGGTCGTCAGCTACCGCATGACCGCCGCCGGCCCGACCGCGCACAGCGCCGTGACCAGCGCCGCTCTGCTCGGTGCGGCCGGCTCCGGGGCCCGGCTCCTCATCGATGCACCGGTGCCCGATGTCGCCGCCGTCATCGCCGCGGTCGGCCTCCTCCTCATCGGACTCGCGCCCCGCACCACCATCCTGCTCGCCAAACTCCCGTTGCCCCCGGTTCCGACGGCCGGCGCCGCCATCGACGTCAAGGACATCGAACCGCGCCCGGCCATCGAGGGCATCGGGGCGATCGGCGCGACCGCGCTGCCGAAAGCCGATGCGCTGGAGCGTCGTTCCTACCTGGCCAACGCTTATCTGACCGGCATCGTCGGCGGCCTGACCCTCATCACCGCGATCGCGGCGGTCCTCACCGCGGCCCCGCTCGCCGGCTTCGAATGGCGCAACGCCGTCTACGCCGCGATCATCGGCGTCGTGCTGTGCCTACGAGGCCGCTCCCACAGCGATCTGTTCCAGGCCGGTATCCTCATCGTCGCCGGGTCGCTCGTGGTGATCACGCTGATCACCGGGCTCGCCTTCGGCGACGACCGATGGCCGGTCATCGGCTTCGCCCTCGGCGTCCTCGCGGTGATCGCCGCATTCGTCTTCGGGGTCGTCGCCCCGAACCAGGACTTCTCCCCCGTCATGCGCCGCTGGGCGGAGATCGGCGAGTACATCCTCGTCGCGCTCATCGTGCCGCTGCTGCTCTGGTTGCTCGATCTGTATCGCATGGTCCGCGAGATCTGATGCGCGGCATGCGCATCCGCGGCGCCGGGCTGCTCGGGTCGGCTCTGGTCGCGGCGCTGATCGCGACGTCGGCGTCGCCGGCCGCGGCGGTGAACCCACCGCGCATCGATCCCGGCGCCCTGATCCGGTCGGCCCCGGTCGCCCCGCCCGAACCGACCGAGCAGCGCCATCTGTGCAACACCACGGAATTGACGCGCAACGTATCGAAATCGACTGCGGCGCAGTCGATGATGAACCTTCCCGAGGCGTGGCGGTTCAGCCGTGGACAGGGTCAGCGGGTCGCGGTCATCGACACCGGGGTGACACCGCATCCGCGGCTCGGCCGTGTCGTCGCCGGTGGCGACTACGTCTCGGGCGGTAGTGGACTCGACGACTGCGACGCCCATGGCACCCTGGTGGCCGGCATCATCGCCGCACGGCCCAGCACCGCCGACGCGTTCGCAGGTGTGGCACCCGCGGCGTCGATCATCGCCATCCGCCAGTCGAGCAGCGCATTCCAGAAGAAGGACGATCGCGCCCGGGACGACGCGGCGCCGTCGGTCGGGTCGGGGTACGGGTCGGTCCGGACCCTTGCGCATGCGATCGTGCGCGCGGTCGACCTGCGCGCCACCGTCATCAACATCTCCGAGGTCGCATGTGCTCCGGCGTCGGACTCGGTCGACGATCGCGCCCTCGGCGCGGCCATCCGGCACGCCTACGACCGCGACGTCGTGGTGATCGTCGCCGCAGGCAACCTGACCCGCGACGGCGCCTGCCAGAACCAGAATCCGGCCCCCGCCGCCGACGATCCGGGAGGCTGGCGGTCGGTCTCCACCATCGCAAGCCCCGCGTGGTATTCGCCGTACGTTCTGACCGTGGGTTCCGTGGATGCCGACACCGGTTCTCCCAGCGACTTCAGCCTGCACGGGCCGTGGGTGAGCGTCGCGGCTCCGGGCACCGACATCGTGAGCCTGGACAGTCGACGCGGTTCCCGGCGGCTGGCGTCGGCGCAGGAGAGCGACGGTGGACCGATCCCCCTGATCGGCACCAGTTTCGCCGCACCGTACGTCGCGGGTACCGCCGCGCTGATCCGGTCGCGGTTTCCGGAGCTGTCCGCGCGCGAGGTGATGGAGCGCATCATCGCCACCGCCCACTCGCCGGGCGACGGACACGATCAACGGATCGGGCACGGCGTCGTCGACCCGGTCGCCGCCCTCACCGCCGAGTTGCCGACCGATCAACGGCCGGACCGTGCGTCGGCGCCGATCGCCGCCCCGCCGGTGGCCCAGCCACCCGATCACAGCGCCCGCACCGTGGCGATCGTCGGCAGTGCGGTCGCAGCGATCGTCATCGCAGCGGTGCTCGCGATCGCCCTACCTCATCGGCGGGTGCGCAAGCTCGACCCGGACGAGTTCTGACCTCGCGACGCGACCGGCCACACCGCTCGCGGCGTCGTCAGCTGGACGAACGCGCGGGACGCAGCTCGCGCGGAAGCGCGAAGGTCAGCGTCTCGTTGGCCGTGTTGACCGTCTCGACGGTGCCGTAGCCGCGCTCGGCCAGGTAGTCGAGGACGCCGCGGACCAAGACCTCGGGCACCGAGGCGCCGGAGGTCACGCCGACGGTGGTGACACCCTCGAGCCAGGTCTCGTCGATCTCCCGTGCGTAGTCGACCAGGTGGCCGGCCCGGGCACCCGCTTGCAGCGCCACTTCCACGAGGCGTACCGAGTTCGACGAGTTCTGCGACCCGACGACGATCACCAGATCGCACTCGGGCGCCATCGCCTTGACCGCCACCTGGCGGTTCTGGGTGGCGTAGCAGATGTCGTCGCTCGGCGGGTCGTTGAGCAGCGGGAACTTCTCCCGCAGGCGCCGGACGGTCTCCATGGTCTCGTCGACGGAGAGGGTGGTCTGCGACAGCCACACGAGCTTGGACTCGTCGCGCACCGTGACCGAGTCCACACTGTCGGGGCCGTCGACCAGCTGGATGTGTTCGGGGGCCTCACCGGCCGTGCCCTCGACCTCCTCGTGGCCCTCGTGACCGATCAGCAGGATGTCGTAGTCGTCGCGCGCGAACCGCTTGGCCTCCTGGTGGACCTTGGTGACCAGCGGACAGGTCGCGTCGATCGTCCGCAGGTTGCGTTCGGCGGCTGTCTGGTGGACCAGCGGGGAGACCCCGTGCGCCGAGAAGACGACGATCGCACCCTCGGGCACCTCGTCGGTCTCGCCCACGAAGATCGCACCGCGCTCGGCGAGGGTCTCCACGACGTGCCGGTTGTGGACGATCTCCTTGCGCACGTAGACGGGAGCGCCGTGCTTGTCGAGCGCACGCTCGACGGTCTCCACCGCACGGTCGACACCAGCGCAGTAGCCCCGGGGTTCGGCGAGCAGGACACGCTTCGTCTCAGACATGCTTCCCAGGGTACGGGTTACGCGGCGTTGCCCGTGATGGCAGAGTGTTGGCATGGATCGCGCACCATACCCGGCCCGGATAGCCGCAGGTCTGATCGTCACCGCCCTCGAGGAGACACGGAAGCTCCCGGCGCTCCTCATCACCTTGCCGATGACCGCGGTCAGCCAGACACTGCAGGCCGGCATGCGGGCGCAGCAGAACATCGCCGAACTGGCCATCAAGGGCGACGCCGCTCTCGAGATGTTCTTCGACCGACCCGACGAGCAGCCCGAGTGGGCGCGCTTCGACGAGGACGAGGCGGAGGCCCCCGAGCCGGACTCGACGCCCGCTCCCGCCACACCGACCCCGGATCGCGAGCCGGCAGCCAAGACCCCCGCACCGACCAGCATCGACGACGAGGTCGAGGAGGCCGCCACCGACGCCGATCTCGCCGCGCCGCCGCGAGCCGACGCCGGACGCTTCGCGCTGTACAGCTCGACCCCCGACGACGTCGTCGCGGCCGAGGTGCCGGGCGCCGAGGCGGTGGGCGCCTCCAACGGCTCGGGTCCCGAGATCGTCGAACTCATCGACTACGACTCCTTGACCCTCGCTCAACTGCGCGCCCGACTCCGCTCGGTGGCCATCGACGATCTGATGGCGCTCGTCGACTACGAGAAGACCGCCCGCAACCGCGCTCCGTTCGTGACGATGCTGGACAACCGGATAGCCGCGCAGAACAAGCGCTCCACCGAAGCGTGACCGGGGCCGACACGAGCGACACACCGCGACGTTCCTCGTCGCCGAACTCGGCCGAACACCCGTGGCCGGTCCGGACGGTGAACACCAAGATCGCCGACTGGATCCATCGGCTCGGACAGATCTGGGTGGAGGGTCAGGTCACCCAGATCAGCCGGCGCCCGGGTACCCGGACCGCATTCCTCACCCTCCGCGACCCCGCCGCAGACATCTCGATCTCGGTGACGTGCAGCCCGGATCTGTTGGCGCGCACCGAGGTCCCGCTCACCGACGGCAGTTCCGTGGTGGTCCTGGGCCGGCCGAGCTACTACACCGGCCGCGGCACGGTCTCCCTCCGGGTCAGCGAGATACGCGCGGTGGGCATCGGCGAGCTGTTGCTGCGCATCGAACGACTGCGGCAGCTCATGGCCGCCGAGGGACTCTTCGACGCGCGCCTCAAGCGGCCGTTGCCCTTCCTGCCGCGGGCCGTCGGACTCATCAGCGGACGTGCGAGCGCCGCCCAGCACGATGTGGTGAGCGTGGCCACGGCACGCTGGTCGGACGTACGGTTCGACATCCGGGAAGCGCCCGTGCAGGGTCCGACGGCCGTCGCCCGCATCCTCACCCATCTCGCCGAACTCGACGCACATCCGGATGTCGAGGTCATCATCATCGCGCGGGGCGGGGGCAGCGTCGAAGACCTGCTCCCCTTCTCCGACGAGGCGTTGTTGCGCGCGGTCGCACGATGCCGGACACCGGTGGTCAGCGCGATCGGGCACGAACCGGACAATCCGTTGCTCGATTTCGTCGCGGACCTGCGCGCGGCGACCCCGACCGATGCCGCCAAACGCGTGGTCCCCGACGTCGAGGCCGAACTCGCCGGGATCGCCGACCTGCGTCGCCGGAGTGCGCAGGCGCTGCGCAACTGGGTGCGCCGGGAGTCCGGCGTCGTGGCGTCGTTCCGGGCCCGTCCGGTACTGGCCCGTCCCGGGGTGCTGATGGACTCCGAAGCCGCGCGGGTGGCCGAGCTGGTCCGCGCGCTGCGTCGGGATATGTTGCGCCACATCGACTCCGAGGAACGTCGCGGCGACCATCTCGCCGCGCGACTGTCCACCCTCGGTCCCGCGCAGACGCTGGCGCGCGGCTACGCGGTGGTCCAGCGCACCGACACCGACCCGCCGCATGTGGTCGGCGCCCTCGCGGACCTGCCACCGGGCGCGTCCCTGCGCATCCGGGTCGCCGACGGCGCCGCGACCGCACGGGTCGACGGACCCGCCCCACGACGCTCCCGCGCCCGATCCGCCACGAGACCGACGAACGCGCAGACAGACGGAGGAGACGCGTGAGCACCGACGAGACATTCACCCCCATCGACGAACTCGGATACGAGGAGGCACGGGACGAGCTCGCCGAGATCGTCACCACGCTCGAGCACGGCGGGCTCGATCTCGACGCCTCGCTGGCACTGTGGGAACGCGGCGAGGCACTCGCCACGCGCTGCGAGGAGCACCTGCGCGGAGCACGGGAACGCATCGAGGCGGTCATCTCCGAGAAGAGCACCGACCCCGACGACGAGGACGACGACTGATCAGTCGAACCGCGCGAGCACCTCGCGGTCGAGAGCGCTGACGCGAGCATGTTCGGCGGACGGTCGCGCAGCGGCTCGGGCGAGGACCGGCCGACGATCCTCCCGGCCCCTCGATCGGGAGGAAAGCGGCCGCCCCACCACGGTTTCGGAGGATGGCCCCAGACCCGGACCGGGCGCGGTCGCCGCCACTGCGGCGGGCGGTACGGCGTGCACGACGATCGCGCCCGCACGTTGCCCCGGAACGACCACCACCAGCATCACCAGGACCGCGGCCACTACGAGTCGCGTCCACACGAAGTGTGGCCCGAACCCGGATCCCCCATCCATGAGCGCCTCCTGGAGACGACGCTATGGACTCCGACCCGGGTCCTCACGAGTAGTGCGCTACCCCATTCGCAGCGGGGCCTGGGCGACGACCGACGACGCGATCGTCTCGATGTCGGCATCGCTGCCCCGCGACAGCACCGCGATGCGAACGGCGCCGAGATCGGTGATCCAGAACTTCTTGCCCTCCGCCGTCTCATAGGTCACCCACTGGCGCCCACCTGCCTGCCGGGTGCCGGTGCCGGCGATGTCGCCGAAATCACCCCGACTCCCGCCCAGATACGGCACGAACACGTCCTCCGGCGCATCGGTCTGGCTGAGCTGGACATACGCGCCACCGCTGCTCAGCCACCCCACCGTGCTGATCCGGTGCCCCTCGATCGCGTCCGACGAACCGGAGTTGGGCCGCCACCCCGCCGGCGTCGGCGGGCGGCGGATCGGGAACGGGAGCTGACTCGCGTCGGCATTCAAAGCGCTGACCACGTCGAACGGCGGCAGCTTGCTGTCGGCCACGTCTTTCGACGCCCCGACCGAGCAGTTCCCCGACGCGATCAGCACCAGCGCGCACAGGGCGAGCAACGGCACCAACGACCAGAACATGTCCTTGCCGTTGATCAGAATGCGGGGTTTGTCTGCCATGGCGCCGAGTATCCCACCAGCAGGGTCACTGACCGAATGCCCGGTGTGACATGCAAGGATGGTGTCTGAGACCACCGCCACAATCACTCGGCGCTCTCCGATCAGCGCCGAACAGAGGAGTCGATTGCCCATGACCGCCAGCACCCATCAGGCCCCGGACCGCAACCTCGCGATGGAGTTGGTCCGCGTGACCGAGTCGGCTGCTCTCGCGGCCGGGCGATGGGTCGGCCGGGGCGACAAGAACGGCGGTGACGGCGCCGCCGTCGACGCGATGCGCGAACTGCTCTCGTCGGTGTCGATGCGCGGTGTCGTGGTCATCGGCGAAGGCGAGAAGGACGAGGCGCCGATGCTCTACAACGGCGAGGAGGTCGGCAACGGCGAGGGCCCCGACTGCGATGTCGCCGTCGACCCCATCGACGGCACCACGCTGATGGCCGAGGGCCGCCCCAACTCGATCTCGGTGCTCGCGGTCAGCGAGCGCGGCACCATGTACGACCCGTCAGCCGTGTTCTACATGGACAAGATCGCCGTCGGGCCGGACGCCAAGGGCGCCATCAACATCAACGAGTCCGTCGAGTGGAACATCAACTCGGTCGCCAAGGCGAAGGGGATCGACGTCGCGGACCTGACGGTCATCGTCCTCGACCGTCCGCGCCATGCCGATCTCATCGGCGAGATCCGTCAGGCCGGCGCCAAGATCCGCCTCATCTCCGACGGCGACGTCGCCGGTGCCGTTGCCGCGGCCGACGACTACTCCACCGTCGACATGCTGATGGGCGTCGGCGGCACCCCCGAGGGCATCATCACCGCGGTGGCGATGAAGTGCATGGGCGGCGAGATCCAGGGCAAGCTGTGGCCCCAGACCGACCAGGAGCGCCAGAAGGCCCTCGACGCCGGCCACGACCTCGACCGCGTCCTGACCAACGACATCCTCGTCAGCGGCGAGAACGCCTTCTTCTGCGCCACCGGTGTCACCAACGGCGACATGCTGCGCGGCGTCACCTACCGGCCGAACGGTGCCACCACCCGGTCGCTGGTGATGCGGTCGAAGTCCGGCACCGTCCGTCGTATCGAGGCCGTGCACAAGCCGGCCAAGCTCCGCGGGTACTCGCGTCTCGATCTCTGAGATCGCACCGGGTGCGGTGACTTCCGATCCCGGGCCCGGAACCGGCCCCATGTCCACGAGGCTCGACGACGAGCGAACCTCTGGCGTGGGGCCGTTCTCGTCGGGCGATACGATGCGGTCCGTGAGTAAACCAGCCTCAGCCCCCGAGTTTCTCTACTCCGATCTGCTCCCCACCGGCGCCGACGAGACCCCGTACCGGTTGATCACGACCGACGGTGTGTCCACGTTCTCCGCGGGCGGTCGGACCTTCCTGCAGGTCGATCCGGAGGCCATCCGGAAACTCACCGCCGAGGCCATGCACGACATCAGCCACTACCTTCGCCCTGCACACCTCGCGCAGCTGCGCAAGATCATCGACGACCCGGATGCGTCGGGCAACGACCGTTTCGTCGCCCTCGACCTGCTCAAGAACGTCAACATCTCCGCCGGCGGCGTGCTGCCCATGTGCCAGGACACCGGCACCGCGATCGTGATGGGCAAGAAGAGCGAAGGGGTCCTGACCGGCACCGACGACGCCGAAGCCATCTCCCGGGGTGTCTACGACGCCTACACCCAGCTGAACCTGCGGTACTCGCAGCTGGCCCCGCTGACGACCTACGAGGAGAAGAACACCGGCTCCAACCTGCCCGCGCAGGTCGAGATCTACGCGACCGAGCAGGGACCCAAGGGTCCGGAATACAAGTTCCTGTTCATGGCCAAGGGCGGTGGCAGCGCCAACAAGTCGTTCCTGTTCCAGGAGACCAAGGCGATCCTGAACCCGACGAGCATCCTCACGTTCCTCGACGAGAAGATCCGCTCACTGGGCACGGCGGCGTGCCCGCCGTATCACCTCGCCGTCGTGATCGGCGGTACCTCAGCCGAATTCGCGCTCAAGACCGCCAAATACGCGTCGGCGCACTATCTCGACAACCTGCCCACGGAGGGTTCGATGTCGGCCCACGGGTTCCGTGACCTCGAGCTCGAGGACAAGGTCTTCGAACTGACCCAGTCCTTCGGCATCGGAGCACAGTTCGGCGGCAAGTACTTCTGCCACGACGTGCGCGTCGTCCGCCTGCCCCGGCACGGCGCGTCGTGCCCGGTGGCGATCGCGGTGTCGTGTTCGGCCGACCGACAGGCCCTCGGCAAGATCACCGCCGACGGGGTCTTCCTCGAGCAGCTGGAGACCGATCCGGCCCGCTACATGCCCGCAGCCGGTGTGGCCGAAGACATCTCGGGCGGCGAAGTCGTCGAGGTCAACCTCAACCGGCCGATGGCCGAGATCCTCGCGCAGCTCTCGGAGTATCCGGTCAAGACGCGTCTGTCGCTGACCGGGCCGCTGGTCGTCGCGCGCGACATCGCCCACGCCAAGATCAAGGAGCGTCTCGACGCGGGCGAGCCGATGCCCGACTACCTGCGCGACCACCCCGTCTACTACGCGGGACCGGCGAAGACCCCTGAGGGCATGGCGTCGGGATCGTTCGGGCCGACCACGGCCGGCCGGATGGACAGCTACGTCGAGCAGTTCCAGGCCGCGGGTGGCTCGATGGTCATGCTGGCCAAGGGAAATCGATCCAAACAGGTCACCGAGGCCTGCGGCTCGCACGGCGGTTTCTACCTGGGCTCGATCGGCGGGCCCGCGGCACGTCTGGCGCTCGACTGCATCAAGAGCCAGGAGATCATCGAGTACCCCGAACTCGGCATGGAGGCCGTGTGGAAGATCGAGGTCGAGAATTTTCCCGCATTCATCGTTGTTGACGACAAGGGCAACGACTTTTTCACCGACCCGAGCGGGGCTGTGAACGTTCCGCTGAGCGGCATGAGGATTCGATCGAAGGAGTAGTCACCGATGACCGAGGCAGACGAGCAGTACCGCATCGAGCACGACACCATGGGCGAGGTCCGGGTGCCCGTCGACGCCCTGTGGCGGGCCCAGACACAGCGCGCGGTCGAGAACTTCCCGATCAGCGGACGCCCGCTCGAGCGCACGCAGATCCGCGCGATGGGACTGCTGAAGGCGGCGTGCGCCACGGTCAACTCCGACCTCGGCCTCCTCGACACAGAGAAGGCCGACGCGATCGTCGCCGCGGCGACCGAGATCGCCGACGGTCTCCACGACGACCAGTTCCCGATCGATGTGTTCCAGACCGGTTCGGGCACCAGCTCGAACATGAACACCAACGAGGTCATCGCGTCGATCGCGAAGTCACGCGGCGTGGACGTCCACCCCAACGACCATGTCAACATGTCCCAGTCGTCGAACGACACGTTCCCGACGGCGACGCACGTCGCCGCGACCGAAGCTGCCGTCACCGATCTGATCCCGGCGCTCGAGCACCTGCAGAAGGCGCTGGGCGACAAGGCAACCGAGTGGCGTGAGGTCGTCAAGAGCGGTCGCACGCACCTGATGGACGCCGTACCGGTCACGCTCGGTCAGGAGTTCGGCGGCTACGCGCGCCAGGTCGAGGCGGGTATCGAGCGGATCACTGCGACCCTCCCCCGCGTCGGCGAACTGCCCATCGGCGGCACCGCCGTCGGTACCGGCCTCAATGCGCCGGCCGGTTTCGGCACCAAGGTCGTCGCCGAACTCGTGCGGCTGACCGGCGTCGAGTCCCTCACCCTCGCGAAGGACAACTTCGAGGCCCAGGCGGCCCGCGACGGGCTCGTCGAACTCTCCGGTCAACTGAAGACGATCGCGGTGTCACTCACCAAGATCGCCAACGACGTCCGCTGGATGGGCTCGGGTCCACTCACCGGACTCGGTGAGATCCTCCTCCCGGACCTGCAGCCGGGCAGTTCCATCATGCCGGGCAAGGTCAATCCCGTTCTGCCCGAAGCGGTCACACAGGTCGCGGCGCAGGTCATCGGGAACGACGCCGCGGTCACCTGGGGAGGTGGCAACGGAGCGTTCGAGCTCAACGTCTACATCCCGATGATGGCGCGCAACGTCCTCGAGTCGGAGAAGCTGCTCGCCAACGTCTCCCGGTTGTTCGCCGATCGGTGCATCGCCGGCCTGCGGGCCAACACCGAGCGGCTGCGCACGCTCGCGGAGAGTTCGCCCTCGATCGTCACCCCGCTCAACAGCGCCATCGGGTACGAGGAGGCGGCAGCCGTGGCCAAGCAGGCCCTCAAGGAGGGCAAGACCATCCGGGAGACCGTCATCGACCGCGGCCTGGTCGGCGAGAAGCTGACCGAGGACGAGCTCGACGCCCGCCTCGACGTGCTGAAGATGGCCAATCTCGACCGGGAGCGCTGAGAACCGTGGCGGCGCAACTGCTTCCCTTCCCCACCGACTGGCAGACCGCGCTCGTGCTCGTCGCCCACCCGGATGATCCCGAATACGGGATGGCGGCGGCCGTCGCCCGCTGGACCGGCGAGGGCCGACGCGTGGTGTACGCGCTGGCCTCGAGCGGCGAGCGGGGCATCGAGGGTCTGGCACCGGCCGAATGCGGCCCGCTGCGGGAAGCCGAGCAGCGCGCGTCGGCGTCGATCGTCGGCGTCGACGAGGTCGAGTTCTGGGGCTTTCCGGACAGCGACATCCGCAATGTCCCCGAGTTGCGGGCCAAGATCGCCGAGACCGTCGACCGCGTCCGCCCGCAGGTCATCGTGTCGCTGTTCGGCGGCCCCGAATGGGCGCCGGGGATGCCGAACCAGCGTGACCACATGGAGTTCGCGGCGGCGGTGCTCGACACCTACGACGCCCTGGAGTCGCCACCGTCGTGGTTGTTCGAGAACGGCCCGGCGGCGACCCACGTCGTCGAGGTCGAGGATCAGATCGACACGGCCGTGCACGCGCTGGCCGCGCACGACCGATACCTCTCGGTCCTCGACCCGGACACCCCCGTGCTCGATCAGGCGCGGACACAGATCGAGATGGCGACGGCCCCGCGGGACGACGACCCCCGCGGCCACGTGGCCGGCTTCGAGCTGAAGCGAGGCCGCCGGAGCTGACGTCCGCTTGGTCCTTGGCCCTCCCGTCGGTGACCTTCGGCCCCTCCCGCCGGGTGCGCCACCGGTGGATGGTGTGGGGGTCCGTTTCTCCGCACACCGTCGGAGCCAGCCTCTCCCAGGGGGACCGTCATCACCTTCACGGCCGTTCTCGTCGTTCTGTTCGCCGCCTTCGTCGCTTGCGCGATCATCGGGTTGTCGGTGTGGCTGCTGGTGCTCTTCGGCGTGCTGACCGGGCTGCATTCACTGGCCTGGCTGACCGAGCGGACATCGGCCTGGCGGCTGCCCGCCGAGACCGACCCGTCCCCGCTAGAGCTGCGCTGACCACCGCAGCGCGAGACCACCGCCGTCCGGCGGAGTGGTCAGCGTGAACTCGCCGCCGACCTTCTCCGCACGTAGTGCGAGATTGCGCAGGCCGCTGGGGGTCACGTCCGACGGCAGGCCGATGCCGTCGTCGATGACCTCGACCACGAGTTCGTCGGCGACTGCGATCGACACCGTCACCGTCGTCGCCCGGGCGTGCTTGACGACGTTGCTCACCGCCTCGCGCGTCACGGCGACGACGTGCTCGGCCAGTGGCGGATCGACCACGGACAGGGGCCCGGAGGTCCGCACGTGCATCTGTATCGGCAGGTCGTCGATCTGCTGGTCGATGGCCTCTTGCACACGCTGCCGCAGACGGGTCACCGTCATGTCCTCGGCCTGCAGATCGAAGATGGTCGTCCGGACCTCCTGGACGATGTCCTGCAGGTTGTTGATGGAGCGGGTGAGTCGCGAGCGGATGTCGGGTGAATGGGTGCGCTGCAGTGTTGCCTGCAGGCTGAGTCCCTCGGCGAAGATCCGCTGGATCACGTGATCGTGTAGATCGCGGGCGATGCGTTCCCGATCTTCGAGGACCCGCATCTGGTGGGTCTGCATCGTCGCGGTGGCCAGCTGCAGTGCCAGTGCGGCCTGGTCGGCGAAGTCCGCGCTGAGCCCGAGGAGATCCCGCGCGAACGGTTCTCGTCCGTCGGCCCGCATCGCGATCAGCACCCCCCGCGTGGAATCCACCGTGCGCAGCGGAGCGGCCATCACCGGCCCATAGCGTGTGGAGTCCCCGACGTCGTATTCGAGGTGATTGCGGAGCACGGGGCGTCGCTGGACGAAAGCGGTTCCCGACGTCGACCCGGTGATGGGAACGCTCTGGCCGCGGAAGACATCACCGTCGGCACCCTCGGCCACCGTGATGACGAGTTCCTCGATCAGTTCGACGGGCTCGTCGGTGTCGTGGGGCTCGGCAATGAAGACGAGGTCGGCGTCGGCGAGGCTGAGCACCTTCCGGGCGATCTCTTCGAGGACATCCTGATGATCGGCGCCGGTCAGCAACTCCGTCATCACGTCGCGGTTGGCCTCGATCCAGGCCAGCTGGTTCTGCGCCCGCTCGTAGAGCCGGGCATTGTCGATGGCGATCCCGGCCGCGGACGCCAGCGCCTGGATCACCACCTCGTCGTCCTCGGTGAAGACACCGCCGTTCTTCTTCTCGGTCAGGTAGAGATTGCCGAAGATCTCGTCGCGAACCCGGATGGGCGTGCCGAGGAAACTCGTCATCGGCGGATGATGCTCGGGGAATCCCACCGATTCGGGATGCTGGGACAGGTCGGACAGTCGCAGGAGTTCGGGCTGATCGATGAGCTGGCCGAGGACGCCGCCCCCGGTCGGCAGATTGCCGATGAGCACCCGGGTCTCGTCGTCGATTCCCTGCGAGAGGAACGCGGACAGGTGGTGGCCGCTCCCGAGCACTCCGAGCGCCCCGTATTCGGCGTCGACCAGTCGGATCGCCGACGCCACGATCGAATCGAGCGTGGTCTCCAGGTCGAGTCCGGAGCTGACGACGAGCATCGCCTGCAGGAGGCCGTCGGTCTGATCCCGCACGTCGGCGATCTGACCGATCCGGTCGGAGACCTCGTCGAGCAACTCGCGCAATCGCATCTGCGACAGCGCTTTCTGCATTTCGAGCGATCTCGGGTCGAGTTCCGAGAATTCGGAAACCATATTCAGATCATAGTCAGAGACGAATTCGACCGCCGGGCTTCGGTCGAACGAGGTTTCGGACCGCGGAATCCGGGGAAATCGTTTGTTCGCCGTGCGCACATTCGGCGATATCGTTCGCCGCGCCGTACAATCTGTGCGTCCGTTGCCGGAGGGAGACGGCATGATCCGGGTATTCCTGGTCGACGACCACGAAATCGTCCGCCGGGGTCTTGTCGAACTCCTCGACTCCGTAGCCGACGTGGAGGTGGTCGGCGAAGCCGCGTCCGTCGCGCAGGCGCTGGCGCGGATTCCCGCGGTGTCGCCGGACGTCGCCGTACTCGATGTCCGGCTGCCCGACGGCAACGGCATCGAACTGTGCCGCGACCTCCTGAGCAGGGTGGACGGCCTCCGCTGTCTCATGCTGACCTCGCTGACCGACGACGAGGCGATGATGGACGCCATCCTGGCCGGGGCCAGCGGCTATGTCATCAAGGACATCACCGGTATGGAGCTGGCACGGGCCATCACGGAGGTCGGCGCCGGTCGATCGCTGCTCGACAACCGCGCCGCCGCGGCCCTGATGGACCGATTACGCGCGCGACAGGACGCCGAGAAGCCCGTGGACGACGGTCTCAGCGAACAGGACCGCACACTGCTCGCCCTCCTCGGAGAGGGTCTGACGAACCGTCAGATCGCCGCTCGCATGCATCTCGCGGAGAAAACCGTCAAGAACTACGTCTCGCGACTTCTCAGCCGGCTCGGGATGGAACGGCGCACGCAGGCGGCCGTGTACGCGGCCAAGGCCGCGAACCGCGATCGACGACGCTGAGCCCTCCCCGACAGGGTCCTTGGTCCCCACGATGGGGGATCTTCGTCGCATGCGCGCCGTGACGCGGGGTCGTGTACTGGAAGGCACGGACCCCACGGGGGTCACCGGTGTGCGGCCTGCAGAGGGGGCAACCGCGTTGACTGCGTCCACGATCGTCGGGATCGACGGTTCGGCCACCGCCCGCACGGCGGCGTGCTGGGCGGCACGCGATGCTCGGTTGCACGATTCACCGCTCCAGCTCGTGTCCGCGGCATGCCCGTCGGCCGGCCTCGTCGCCGAGAGCCCGCAGGCCCTCGAGCCGCTGCGGAGGCGCGCTGAACGGGCCCTGTCGGACTCGCGCCGGGCGATCGCGGAATCGGGTCAGGCGATCGCTCAGATCGACTGGATCACCAGCCGGATCGAGTGCGCACCGCCCATACCCACTCTGCTCGACGCATCGTCGGCGGCGCGGATGCTGGTCGTCGGCAACCGAGGTCATCGCGCAGCCGACCGCGTTCCGCTGGGATCGGTCGCGGTTGCACTCGCCGAACACTGCCGGAGTCCGTTGACCGTGGTCCGTGACCCGGGTCCGGTTGTTCGTGAATCGTTGTCGGCTGCGGTCGTGGTCGGAGTGGACGGGTCGCGCGCGAGTCGCCGGGCCGCGACCGCCGCCTTCGCCGAGGCAGCGGTCCGCGGTGTCGCCCTCACGGTTGTCCACGCCTGGAGCGACTCGGACGGGTCCGACCGTGATCCGACGACGGTGTCACCCGAGCACGACCTCATCGCCTGGCGGAACCTGCGCACCCGGGTTGCGACGGGCTGGCTCGACGACGAACTCCGTTCGCTGCGCGCAGACCACCCGACGGTCCGGGTTCGGTGCTCCATCGTGCGGGATCGTCCGGCGCGGGCACTTCTCGATCACGCACAGGCCGCGCAGCTGGTGGTGATCGGCGCACGTGGACGCGGTGGCTTCGACCACATGCTCTTGGGTTCGACGGGACGCGCCGTGCTCCACGGAGCCCGTTGCCCGGTCATGGTCATCCCGCCCGATCGATGAGTCGACGCCCACGATTCCGAACGATGTGTCATTGGACTCTTGAGATCTGGATCACATATACCGACACTGAGATGGTCGCTCGTCCGGGTGTGGGAGGCCCTCGGCGGACGACCGCGAGCCGATATCCCGCCGAACGACAGAAGGTCCACCAGATGACAGTTGTTTCCGCGCCCGTGGAAACCGAGGGGTCTCCCTTCGACCGCAACTGCGACAGCTGCGGACGCAGCTTCACCGTCCGCATTCGCCTCCGTCGGTCTGATCTGGATGACCTCGCCCGGGTCAACGGCTGGCACATCGGCACCGACACCACGTGGTGCCCGGGGTGCCGATGCGCCCGGATGAGCCTCTCGACGTCCTAGTCCGGCTGCGGCTCGCCGTCAGCCCGCCTGACCAGCGAGCCCGAAAAGCGAGGGAACCACGCCGACGAGCTGCGAGAGCAGCCCGGTCAGGACATCGGCACCCGGGACCGCTGCGGGTGGTGTCGTCCCCGGCGGCGTCGTGCCCGGAGCGGACTGAGGGGTTGCTCCGGGCGCCTCGCCGGCCGGCGCTCCCTGGTTGACCCCGATGGTGATCTTCGGATTCTTCGCCGGATCCAGCCACACGAGGATCTTCTTCATCAGTTCACGCTCGATGGCCACACAGCCCATGGTCGGTTCACCGTTGGTCACGTGGAGGAACATCGCCGAGGCCCGGCCCGGGGTGCGCTGCGGGTTGTGCGCGATGTTGACCGCGTAGTCGTAGACCGGACCGGAGTTGTACAGGTTCTCACTGTCCCCACCCGGGCTCTGCGGCTGCCGTACGTGAGTGTTGTAGGTCGGCGACTTCATGTTCGAGTCCCACCAGTCCTGCTGGTCGACCTTGAGGTAGGGCATCTTGGTCCCGGGATCGGCCGCGCGACCGAACGCCTGGTCGAGCGGGAAGGTGCCCTGCGGCGTCCGGTGGACGTTGTCTTTCGGCTCGCCCATGCCCAGCGACCCGAGGAACGCCTTCGTCGGGCCGATGACCGGTTTCCAACCACCGTCGGCGCCCTTGTCGAACGCCGTCAGGGTGGCGGTGGTGTCGGACGCCTTCGGCGCAGTGACGACGATCATCTGGCTGGTCGGCCCGCCCGTTCCGGGTGCGTCGGCGCCATCGGCCGATCCGGTCCCCGCCAACTGGTCGAGGATGCCGTCGAGCAGCGGGATCTCCGATCCTGGCGTCGTGGAGGTCTCCGGCGTCGTGGAGGTCTCCGGCGTCGTCGTCCCGGGTGTAGTTGTCTCTGGGGCGGCGAGCGACTGGCCGGCACCGCCGACAGTCGCGGCCAGCACCGCGATCACCAGTAGTCCCAACAGTCTCATTTGCCTCATCAGTAACTTCTGCACCACACCAGTGTGACAGTGCGCAAGAGTCGATGAGTCACGTCCTGGTCACGGTGCGGTTCGGATCGGGTGTCGGCCGGTACCCCTCAGACCACTCGCGCGCCGCCCGTGAAATGCGTTTCTCGATAAAAAAACTGTGAATTGTCATGATTTGCGATGCAGGACAACTCATGATTCCCAGAAACCATTCTCGACTATTTCTCGAAATAGTCAGGATCGTGTTTGCGCGCTTGTTATCGAATCATTACTGTCACAAACGACGTCGCCTCGAGAAGGCGTTCGTCACACCGGATAGCCAGTCGATCAAAGGAAGAACAAATGACATCCTTGGAGAACGTCGAACTGCTCACCGCCATCGTCGACCTGTTGAATGCGCTGGGCGACTTCACCCCGATCGAACCGCCGACAGCCTGATCCGACACCGAAGGCCGCGTCGACTCCCGCCCCTCGGGAAGTCGACGCGGCCTTCGCGTTCCGGGCGAACCTGTTGTGTCGCCGAAGATCACGCACCCCGGGCCGATGAGCCGCCGAACTACGGTGCGAACTCCTCGAGCATCTCGGTCACGAGTGCGGCGATCGGCGACCGCTCGCTGCGGGTGAGCGTGATGTGCGCGAAGAGCGGGTGCCCCTTCAGCTTCTCGATGACTGCGGCCACACCGTCGTGACGGCCCACCCGGAGGTTGTCGCGCTGGGCGACGTCGTGCGTCAGCACCACCCGCGACCCCGAACCCAACCGGGAGAGAACGGTGAGCAACACGTTGCGTTCCAGCGACTGCGCCTCGTCGACGATGACGAACGAGTCGTGCAGTGAACGTCCACGGATGTGCGTCAGCGGCAGCACCTCCAGCATCCCGCGGCTGAGAACCTCGTCGATGACCTCCGGTGACGCGAGTCCTTCGAGGGTGTCGAACACCGCCTGTGCCCACGGACCCATCTTGTCCGACTCACTACCGGGCAGGTAGCCCAATTGCTGCCCACCGACCGCGTACAGCGGACGGAACACGACAACCTTGCGCTGCGTGCGCTTCTCCAGGACGGCTTCGAGTCCCGCGCAGAGCGCCAACGCCGATTTGCCGGTGCCCGCCTTGCCGCCGAGCGACACGATCCCGACGCTGTCGTCGAGGAGCAGATCGAGCGCGACCCGCTGCTCGGCCGACCGTCCGTGGAGTCCGAAGGCCTCACGGTCGCCACGTACCAACTGCACCCGCTTGTCGGCATTCACCCGGCCCAACGCACTCGACGTGGCGCTGAGCAATCGGATTCCGGTGTGGCACGGGAGCTCCCGGGCCTCGTCGATGTCCACGACGCCCTCGGCGAACAGCGTGTTGATCGCGGCGGTCTCGACGTCGAGTTCGGTCATGCCCGACCACCCCGACACGACGACGTCCTGGGCGTGGTACTCGTCGGCGGCCAGCCCCACCGCGCCGGCCTTCACACGCAGCGGCGTGTCCTTGGACACCAGGGTCACGTCCTTGCCCTCGGCGCGCAGGTTCAGGGCACACGCGAGGATGCGGGAGTCGTTGGAGTCGGTGCGGAATCCGGCGGGTAGAACCGCGGGGTCGGTGTGGTTGAGCTCCACCTGGAGGGTGCCGCCGTCATCGCCGATCTCGAGCGGCAGGTCGAGCCGACCGTGTTCGAGTCGCATGTCGTCGAGCATGCGCAACGCCTCACGTGCGAACCAGCCGAGTTCGTGGTGGTGACGTTTGCCCTCGAGTTCGCTGATGACCACCAGCGGCAGCACGACGTGGTGTTCGGCGAAGCGCATGACCGCCCAGGGGTCGGACAGCAGCACGGAGGTATCGAGGACGTAGGTGCGTGTGGTCACGTGGGGCTCCTACATTCGTGCGGCACCCGCACAAACCGGTGTTGGTCGACCGGCGGTCCAATTGTCCGCTGTCCCGGCGTCAGCCGAGGTGGACGAGGACCGGGGCCGGCCCCCTCGCGTTGTTCGCACAAACCACGAATTGAACCTCCCGAACGAACCGCTTCCCCGCGGTCCGTCACTCGCCAACGTACGCGCGAAAACCTCAGGCGGCGCGCCGGAATCGGGTGTGTCGGCGTGAATTGTGGGTAAACCGCCGTATCGTGAGGAGCGGAGACGCAACACGGCGCCACCAGGACTTTTGTCGTCCCGGTGGCGCCGTGTTCATGTCCACGATGCCGTCGCGGTGGGCCGAGGAGTCAGCGGCCGGCGCGCGCGAGGATGCGGGTGCGCGCGGCCTCCGCCTCCGTGCCGAGTCCCGAGACGGTGTCGAGCTTGACCGCGTCGGCCAGTGCCGCGGCGATGGCCGCCTTCACGTCATCGTCCTCGTAGTCGGCGATGAGAGCGCGCTCGGTGTCGAAATCGGCGATGTCGTGGCCGATGGGCTCGTCGAGGGCCAGCGCGCTGTCGATGGCGAGGACGGTGGCGTCCTGGTCGGCGATGATCCCGGCGTTGAGGAACGCGCCGAAGGTGGTTGCCTGCCCCTGGTCGTCATTGGCGATCTTCGTCAGGATCTCGACGAGTGCCTCGTCGCCGGCAACCGCAGTCATTCGCTTGATGAAGTGCACGCACTGGTTCTCGTGCACGGCCATCAGCGCGAGCACGTCGAGCGGGCCGAGCGGGTCGACCTGCTCCGGGATCTGCCGGTACCCCTGCGTGACGTGGATGCGGCGACGCTCCTCGGCGTCCACCGGATCGATGGCGCGCCGGACGACGAGGTAGTCGCGCAGCACGATGGCGTGCCGGTTGTCCTCGGCGGTCCACACGCCCACGAGCTGCCGCCAGTCGGAGAACGCCGGGAAGTGCTTGGCCAGCACCCGGTGATACGACGGCAGGTTGTCCTTGGTCAGCAGGAGCGCGAGGAGCCCGGCGCGCGCCTCGTCGGACAGGAAGGCCTCCGACGGGTCGAAGTCCGAACCGCCGAGGAACCCGAAGTTGCGTCCGTCGTCCCACGGCACCCAGTCGTGCGGATTCCAGGGGCTCGCAGCCGACTGGTGGTCTTCCGCGATCTCGGGAAGAGCCTTCTCGAGTGCGATGATCAGGTCGTCTTCAGTGAGGGCGTTCATCGGTGAAAGGATACTGACGCGATGCCCGGCCGGGCAATCGAGGTCAGATCCGGCTCATGAGGCCCCACTCCTCGAGACCTTCGTAGAGCGGGAAGTCGAGCGCGAGCTTGGACACACGCCCGCGCAGGGCGGTGACGTCGGCGGACTCACCGGCGGCGAGCGCGGTCGCGATGATGTCGGCGACCTCGGTGAACTGCTCGTCGCCGAAGCCGCGCGTGGCCAGCGCGGGAGTACCGATACGCAGGCCCGAGGTGACCATGGGCGGACGCGGATCGAAGGGCACCGCGTTGCGGTTGACGGTGATACCAACCTGGTGGAGCAGGTCCTCGGCCTGCTGGCCGTCGAGCGCGCTGTCGCGCAGGTCGACCAGGACGAGGTGGACGTCGGTACCACCGGTGAGCACCGAGACCCCGGCCTTGGCGACGTCGGAGCCCGTGAGTCGCTCGGCGAGAGCCCGGGCACCGGACAGGGTGCGGCGCTGGCGCTCGGCGAATTCCTCGGTGGCGGCGATCTTCAGGGCGACGGCCTTGCCCGCGATGGCATGCATGAGCGGACCGCCCTGCTGCCCGGGGAAGACCGCGGAGTTCAGCTTCTTGGCCCACTCCTGCTTGGCCAGGATGATTCCCGAACGAGGACCGCCGAGCGTCTTGTGCACGGTCGAGGACACGACGTCGGCGTGCGGCACCGGCGACGGGTGGATTCCGGCGGCGACGAGGCCGGCGAAGTGCGCCATGTCGACCCAGAGGTGGGCGCCGACCTCGTCGGCGATGGACCGGAACGCCTCGAAGTCGAGCGTCCGGGGGTAGGCCGACCAGCCGGCCACGATGACCTTCGGCTTCACGTCGAGGGCGATCTTGCGCACCTCGTCCATATCGATGCGGAAATCCTCTTTGCTGACGCCGTAGAAGGCGTTCTCGTAGAGCTTGCCGGAGAAGTTCAGGCGCATGCCGTGGGTGAGGTGACCGCCGTGGGCGAGGTCGAGACCGAGCATGGTCTCCCCCGGCTCCATGAGCGCCTGCAGCACCGCGGCGTTGGCCTGGGCACCCGAGTGTGGCTGCACGTTCGCGAAGTCGGCGCCGAACAGTTCCTTCGCCCGGTTGCGTGCGATGTCCTCGACGACGTCGACGTACTCGCAGCCGCCGTAGTAGCGGCGTCCCGGATATCCCTCGGCGTACTTGTTGGTGAGCACGCTGCCCTGCGCCTGCAGGACCGCGCGCGGCACGAAGTTCTCCGAGGCGATCATCTCGAGGGTGTCGCGCTGGCGGCTGAGTTCGCCGTTCATGGCGGCGGCGACATCGGGGTCGAGCTCGGCCAGGGACATCGAGTTCACGGATGACGGGTTCGCGGTCATGCCCCGATTCTAGGTACCAGGCGCCGGGAGCGAAGCGAGCGGGCCGAGTGACCACTCGAGTTCGCGCCGCAGACTCCCCGCCCGCTCCCTGAGGAGTCCCGGAGCCTGCGGAGGGACGTCACGAAGGGTGTGCCAGTTCCCGCCGCAGACTCGCCGG
This sequence comes from Gordonia terrae, assembly GCF_001698225.1. Lineage (NCBI taxonomy): Bacteria > Bacillati > Actinomycetota > Actinomycetes > Mycobacteriales > Gordoniaceae > Gordonia > Gordonia terrae. The sequence continues at coordinate 1,909,544 of NZ_CP016594.1, read as the reverse complement.
GATGAGTGGCTCGTCGAGCAGGCGTCCGAAGGCGGCGGCGCGGTCGTCAGCGGTGTCGAGCCACTGCCCGAGCAACCGATAACCCTCGACGTAGGTGCTGATGTACGCGCGCCACAGCGGTGAGGTGAGGAAGCGCAGCATCTGCCGGGCCCGTTCCTCGGGAGCGAGGAGCCAGCGGCGGAGGTGTTCGGTGACCGTGTCGGCGTCGGCATGGCGGTCGTGCAGCATGAGTGCGGCGTCCTGCCGGACGGACAGGAGCCCAGCCGTGGCACGTCCGACGCGCATGGCGCGCTCGGCGTCGAAGCGGAGGCCGAGGTCGGCGTAGATCTCCTGCGCCCACGCGCCCCAGTCGGTGCCGGCGATCGCGGCGAGGGCGTGATCGGCGAGGCCCTCGGCCATCAGGCACTGCGGCGTGTTGACCAGGAAGATCGACTGCTCGTCGTGTCCGGCGCCGAGGAGGAGTTGCTCCTTGCGGCAGTGTTCGGTGTGGTGCCCGGGGTAGGCCTCGTGCGCGATGAGGGCCGGCAGGGAGGACATGTACTGCGTGAGGTCGGCGTTGATGGCCACGCGCGAGCGGTAGTCCCCGAGGTAGTAGTTGAACCCCGACCACGGCTTGTCGGTGACGACCTCGAACTCGACGATCTCGTTGTCCGGCAACGGGTATGTCGATCGAACCCGTTCGCGGAGGGCGCCGCTGAACGCGCGGACGCATTCGTCCACCCGCTCCGGCGGGACCTCGTCGGTACGCCGGTGCGCGGCATAGGCGCTGCGGAGTTCCTCGCCTGTGGCGCCCGGGACGCCGAGCGCCTCCGCGAGCTCGGAATGTGCCTGGCGGTAGCGGTCCGGGTCGGCCATCTCGATGTCGACGTCGAAGTAGGCCCGGACCTCGTCGACGAACCCGACGTCGTCGCCGGCGAACTTCCGGGCCGAGCACTCCAGCGCGCGAAGGTGCGCACCGACGAATTCGGCGCGCGCCGCATCGAGTGCACCGGGCAGGTCGTCGAGCAGACCGCGCGCACGTTCGGCGAGCCGGACGGGATCGGGAACGGGCCCGTTCTCGACCTCCGCTCGCAGTGCGGGATCGCCGGTGTAGGCGTCGACGAAGCCCCGTTCGAGGCGATCGAAGGCGAGTCCGAGTCGGAGGTATTCGGTCACCAGCGGGTTTCGGGCGCGGGTGGCGTCGGCGACGGGCGAGGACGGCATATCGGCAGGCTACCGATCGGGGCCGTCACACGTCGCCCTAAGCTGTACGCATGATCACTCCGGGAGCGGCGGATCCGACATCGGCGGAGCTGCCCTGATGGCCCGCAACGCCACCGATCGGGATCCGAGTCTGTACCTGGAGCTCGACCGGAGGCAGTGGCGTGAACTGCGTGAGTCCATGCCCCTGGTCCTCAACGAGGACGAACTGGCCGAGCTCGTCGGCCTCGGTGAGCAGATCGACCTTGACGAGGTGGCCGACGTCTATCTGCCCCTGTCCCGTCTGATCCACCTGCAAGTCGCTGCGCGGCAACGGTTGTTCGCGGCGACCTCCACCTTCCTCGGCGAGCGACAGACAAATCGTCAGGTGCCCTTCGTCATCGGGATCGCCGGCAGCGTCGCGGTCGGGAAGTCGACGACCGCACGCGTTCTCGCCGCCCTGCTCGCCCGCTGGGAGTCGCATCCGAAGGTCGACCTGGTCACCACCGACGGATTCCTGCTCCGCACCGCCGAGATGCAGCGCCGGGGCATACTGCACCGCAAGGGGTTCCCCGAGTCCTACGATCGCCGGGCGCTGCTCCGCTTCGTCACCGAGGTGAAGTCGGGTGCGCGCGAGGTCGCCGCGCCGGTGTACTCCCACCTCGCCTACGACATCGTGCCCGACGTCTATCACTATGTGCGCCAGCCCGACATCCTCATCCTCGAGGGCCTCAACGTGCTGCAGACCGGCGAGACGCTGATGGTGTCGGACCTCTTCGACTTCTCCATCTATGTCGACGCCAAGATCGACGACATCGAGTCCTGGTACATCTCGCGTTTCCTGCAGATGCGGACGACGTCGTTCGCCAACCCGGACTCGCACTTCCACGCGTACGCGTCGCTGACCGACAACCAGGCGACGGCCGCGGCACGGGATCTGTGGACCTCGATCAACCGCCCGAACCTGATCGAGAACATCCTGCCCACCCGGCCGCGGGCGTCACTGGTGTTGCGCAAGGACTACGACCACTCGATCAACCGGGTGCGCCTGCGGAAGCTCTGACCGATGATGCGGCTCGGCGTTCGTCGAGTCCGGCCGGGTAGCCGCCGGCGAGTGCGATGCGGTTCCAGGCGTTGATCATCACGATCGAGGCGACCAGCTGACCCATCTCGGCGGCGTCGAAATGCGCGCGCACCGAATCGAACACGTCGTCGGGTACGCCGTTCTCCCCGATCCGCGTGACGCTCTCGGTGAGGGCGAGCGCGGCCCGCTCGGCCGGCGTGAACGCCGGGCCGGCCTCGCGCCACGCGGCGATCAGCATCAGTTTGTGCGGATCGATGTCCTTGGCCAGGGCGTCGGAGGTGTGCATGTGCAGACAGTATGCACACCCGTTCAGCTGCGACGCGCGGATCACGATGAGTTCGGCGATCACCGGGTCGACGCCGGCCGACGCCGCCCGTTGCAGTGCGACCAGAGCCTTGTAGACCGACGAATTGTCCTGCGGCATCCACATTCTCGTCGGCGGCCGGGTGTCGGCGCTCACCGTCGGCCCCCCGCCCCGGCGCGCTCGCGACCCGCCAGCCACCCGTCGAGCGTCGTCGTGGTGACCACATCCGGATGGGCGGGCACCAGCCCGCCGCCCCGGATCGCCGGCCCGCCGAACCGCACGCCCAGTACCCAGCGCGGCGAGCCGGTCTGCGCGGCAACCGCTTTCGCGACATCGACCAGGTCCATGGTCACCGGTCCGCTCACCTCGACCTTCCGCCCGCCCGACGGACCCCGCTTTTCGGCCGGAATCACCGTCGCCTCGTCGGCGACCGCCACCGCCACGTCGGCCACAGCCGCCGGCGCACACCGCATCCGGGGCACCGCGGCGATCGGGCCGAGTCGCATCGTGGACATCATCTGCTCGGCGAGTTCGAACCACTGCACCGAGGCGACGATGGTGAGCGCGGCGGGGTCCACGACCTTCGCATACGCCGCTTCCTGCGCCGCCTTCCCTTGGTAATAACCGAATTTGGCATTCACCGTGGGATCGTCGGCGTTGGCGATCGACACCACGACGACGTGTGCGACGCCCGCGGAGGTGGCGGCGCGCCCGATGTGGGTCGCCGTGGTCTCGAAGAAGTCGATCGCGGCCGCGGCCTTCAACGTCTGGAGACTGAGGCAGTCGACGACGGCGTCGGCTCCGTCGAACGCCGCCGCCAGACCGCTTCCGGTGTAGGCGTCGACGCCGCTCGCGCGGTGGGCACGCACCACCTCGTGCCCGCGCTCGACGAGCAGGTCGGCGACCCGACTGCCCAGCGCGCCGCTGGCTCCCACGATCACGATCTTCATCTCGTTCCTCCTCAAGGACGGACAACTGGATGTTCTGGGTTTAGGCTAGGCCGCGATTAGCTCAAGAAAGTGGTCCAATCCGATGGCAGAAAAACGGGTCAATTCGACGCTCCCCGATCCGTGGGCCGAAGTCGCCGAGCGGCTCGGCGCGGACCTCTTCCTGGACCTGCAGCCCGATCCCGCCGCCGGTGCCCGCGGACGGGGCGCCACCCGGCGCCGGGCCCTCACCGAGGCCCTGCGCTCGGCGATCCTCGAGAATCGGCTACCCGCGGGAACCGCCCTGCCGCCCTACCGGTCCCTCGCCGCGGACCTCGGCCTGGCGCGCGGCACCGTGTCGGCGGTGTACTCCGAACTCATCGCGGAGGGATGGCTGACCGCTCGGCAGGGATCGGCCACCCGGGTCGCCGACGGCGCCGCACGTCCACCGGCCGTCGACGATCCCGGCGCCTCCACCGTTGTGCCCGCACTCCGCCACGACTTCTCGCTCGGACGGCCGTGTGCCGGCATGTTCCCCCGCAACGACTGGATCCGCGCCACCCGTCGCGCCCTCACCGACACCTCGGACGAGGCCTTCGGCCCGGCTCATCCCCGCGGTCGCACCGAGCTGCGGAGCGCGCTCACCGGTTACCTGGCCCGCACACGGGGGGTCCGCATCGGCCCGGACCAGATCATCCTCGGCACCTCGGTCCTCTCCGCGCTGGAGTTGTTGGCGCGCACGGTGATCGACGGCGTCATCGCGGTGGAGAGCCACGGACTGCCGTTCCACCGGCACGCCTTGGAGCGCGGCGGGGCCCGGGTCGTGCCGGTGCGGATCGACTCCGACGGCATGGTGATCGACGAGCTCGAACACACCGGCGCGGCCGCGGTGCTGCTGACCCCCAGCCACCAGTTCCCCACCGGTGTCGCCCTCTCCCCGGCCCGGCGCATGCAGGTCGTCGACTGGGCGCGACGGACCGGCGCCGTCATCGTCGAAGACGACTACGACGGCGAGTTCCGCTACGACCGCGAACCTGTTGGCGCCCTGCAGGCCCTCGGACCCGACGTCGTCATCCACACCGGTTCGCTGAGCAAGAGCCTGTCGCCGGCCGTCCGCGCCGGGTGGCTGGCCGCTCCCGCACATCCGGTCGCACCGATCCTGGGCGGCAAGGGATTCCGCGAAGCCGACGCAAGTATCGTCGATCAGCTGACGCTGGCCGAGCTGATCGGCTCGGGCGCCTACGACCGGCACATCCGCCGCAGCCGTCAGGCCTACCGCACCCGGCGTGACGCGCTGGTGACAGCCCTGGCCGGCGTCGGTCTGGAAGTGCCCGGCGTCGCCGCGGGCCTGCACGCGCTCATCCCGGTCGCGCACGCCGAGGAAGGGGCGATAGTACATCGGGCCTACGAACGTGGGGTCGCGGTGACCGGGCAGTCCCTGTTCCGGCATCCCGACGCCGATCCGCTCCCCACCGGTGGGATAGGTGTCGGCTTCGGGACTCCCGCGGCGTCGACCTTCAGCAGCGATCTCCGCGCGCTGACCGGGTTGCTGGCCGACTCCATCGCACACTGACCCCGGTACGGGTCGACACCGGAGGGGCTACTTGCCGAACCGCCGACTCCGCGCGGAATAGTCGCGCAGGGCGCGCAAGAAGTCCACCCGGCGGAACTCCGGCCAATAGGCGTCGGTGAACCAGATCTCCGAATAGGCGCTCTGCCACAACAGGAATCCCGACAACCGCTGCTCTCCGGACGTACGGATCACGAGGTCGGGGTCGGGCTGACCCTTGGTGTAGAGGTTGGCGTCGATCGCCTCCACGGTCACCGCGTCCACCATCTCGGTCGCAGTCGCCCCGGCGGCCACCTTTTCCTCGAGCAGCGCGCGAACCGCGTCCACGATCTCCTGCCGTCCGCCGTACCCGACAGCGACATTGACGTTCATCCCGCGCCGTTCGGCGGTCCGGTCGGCGGCCGCCCGCAATCGCCCGGCCACCGGCTCGGGCAGTGAGTCCAGGGTGCCGACGATGCGGATGCGCCACTCGCCGTCGGGCGAGGAGATCTCGTCGACGATGTCCGGCACGATCTCGAGGAGCGCGTCCAGCTCGTCGGAGGATCGGTTGAGGTTCTCGGTCGAGAGCAAATAGATGGTGACGGCCTCGATACCCAGCCCGGCACACCAGCCGAGCATGTCCGCGATCCGCTGTGCGCCCACCCGGTGTCCGTGGCTGACGTCCTCGAAACCCGCTTCGCGCGCCCACCTCCGGTTGCCGTCGCAGATGATCGCGACATGCCGCGGCAGGCGCTCGGTGTCGAGGAGCTGGATGAGCCGGCGTTCGTAGACCGAGAGGACGGGGCGTCGAAGCCGATCCGGCAGCAGCTTCATCGTCGGATCGTTCCGGCGTCGTCTCGGCCTCGTGTCACGCAGGACACCTTACGCGCCGAGACGCATCTCGCCGGCCACCGGCGGTGCGGCCCTGCGTGCCGGTGCGGAGCCGCCGACGTGCCGCCGATGCGTCAAGTTACGGTACCGTAGGTTCGGTGAGCACGTTGCTGAACCAACCGGTCGACGTCCGCCCACGCCTGCGCGGAGTCATCCACCACTACTCGGCCTACGTGGCAGCGGTCGCCGGCCTCGCCCTGGTCATCGGCGCGGCCACGGTCGGCGATCCCGTCGCCGTCGTGCCGTGCGCCGTCTATGCGGTCACCGTGCTCGGACTCTTCGCGATCAGTGCGGGCTACCACCGGATCCCGTGGAAGACCGCACGTGCCCGGACCCGCATGAAGCGCGCCGATCACGCGATGATCTTCCTGTTCATCGCCGGCACGTACACACCGTTCTGCGCGCTGGGCCTGCCCTCACCGACCAGCTGGTGGGTACTCGGCATCGTCTGGGCGGGCGCCGCGGCCGGTGCGACCCTCAAGATCGCGTGGCCCGGCGCGCCGCGCTGGCTCGGGGTGAGCCTCTATATCGTGCTCGGCTGGGTGATCGTGGCCGTCGCCCCGGCACTCGTGAGCGAGACCGGCGTGCTCGTCATGGTGCTGCTGGCGCTCGGAGGCGTCTTCTACAGTGTCGGCGGCATCCTCTACGCGGCGCGCTGGCCCGATCCATGGCCGGACACCTTCGGCCATCACGAGGTGTTCCACGCCTGCACCGCGATCGCGGCCCTGTTGCACTACGTCGCCGCGTGGCTCCTCGTGCTGGGCTGACCTGCCTTTTCGGTGACCGCCCGCAGTCGGGGCGAGATCACCGCCGCTATGCTCCTTGCGTGAACCCGGACATGCGCGCCCTCCACCGCCTCCGCGGTGGGGTCGTCGGCGCGCTGTCGGCGAGTACGGCGGTGGCCGCACACGGACTCGCGGCCGGTTCCCTGCCCGCCACGACGTCACTCGTGATCATGACCGCCGCCTGTACCGCGCTCGGCTGGGCGATCGGCGCGATGTCCCGGCGACGTCCGGGGTTTGTCGCCACGATGGGGCTCCTCGCCGCCGGGCAACTGCTCGCGCACATCTCCCTCACCGCGCTCGACGCCTCGTCGGGCCACCACGCCGCCGCGGCGGCGCTCACGCACGCCCCCAGCCAGTCGATGCTGCTGGTGCACGGGGTCGCGACACTGCTGACCGCGGCCGCGATCCGGGTCGCCGAGCCGGCGCTCCTGTGCGTCCTGACCGCGATCGTCGCGCTCATCCGGGCCGTTCTCGATCCGCCCGCCGACGATGTCACCGGGCTCGTCCCCCGCCCGACACACGACGACGCGCGGCCCCGTCTGCGCGCCATCGCCGCCCTCGACACCCGCGGACCGCCCGCCCTCACGCGCTGATCCATTCCTCCGCCGACCCGTCACCCCGACGGGCCGGTCGGTGCGCGTCTGCCATCCCACCTGACCGTGGTCGATGCCGCGTGCCGTCTTCCGCATGAGAGGCCAACACGTGTCCCTGCCCAACCTGTCTCGTTCCGACAATCCACCCGAGAACCCGCCCGGCACCCCACCGGACGGCGATCCCCGCGCCCGCCGGTCCCCACCTGCCACCTGGCAACCGTTGCTCCGACGACTGCACTTCTACGCCGGCATCTTCATCGCGCCGTTCCTGGTCGTCGCGGCCATCACCGGCGGGCTCTACGCGATCGCGCCGACACTCGAGCAGGTCGTCTACCGCGACCAGCTCCACACCGAGAGCACCGGCGATGCCCGCCCGGTGTCCGAACAGGTCGATGCGGCGGTCCGGCTCCGTCCCGACCTCACGCTGTCCGCAGTCCGTCCGTCGACCGAGCCCGGCGACACCACCCGCGTCCTCTTCGACGACCCGGCGCTCGGGGCGTCCAAGCGCCTGGCGGTGTTCATCGACCCGGTGACGCTCGAGTCGACCGGCGAGTTGGTGTCCTACGGCAGCAGCGCGTCGTTGCCGCTGCGCACCTGGCTCAGCGAGCTGCACCGCAATCTCCATCTCGGCGAACCGGGCCGCATCTACAGCGAACTCGCCGCCTCCTGGCTGTGGGTCATCGCCCTCGGCGGTCTCGCCCTGTGGCTCACGGCATTCCGAGCTCGGCGGCAGCGACGGCTCGCCGAGCTGGTCACCGTCGACCGGTCGGCGACCGGACGCAACCGCACCCGGAACCGCCACGGGGTCATCGGCGTGTGGATCGCGGTGGGGCTCGTCTTCCTGTCCGCGACCGGCCTCACGTGGTCGAAGTACGCGGGCGAGAACGTCTCCGAACTCCGCACCGCCCTGAGCTGGACGACGCCCGGCGTCGAGACCGCATTGTCGGAGGCGCCGTCGGCGCCCGCCGGCCACGGGGACCACGACGGCGGCCATGGGGACCATGGCGCACACGAGGGTCAGGTGCCGGATCTGCCGAGCTCGTCCGGTGAGTCGGTGGCGCAACTCGACCGCGTCCTGGACACCGCGCGGGTCGCGGGAGTGGACGGCAGGGTCGAGGTGACCATTCCCGCCACCGCGGACACGGCGTTCACCGTCGCGCAGACCAGGCAACCTTGGCAGTTCGGCCAGGACTCGATCGCGGTGAACGGTGCGACCGGTGGGGTCGTGGACATCTCGCGGTTCGCCGACTGGCCGCTCGCCGCGAAACTCACCACCTGGGGCATCGCCCTGCACATGGGAATCCTGTTCGGCTGGGTGAGCCAGCTCGCACTCCTGGTGCTGGCGGTTGCGCTGGTGATGCTCATCGTGCGCGGCTACCAGATGTGGTGGCAACGACGGCCACGACGCTCCGGGGCGCTCGCCGTGGGCCGCCCCCCGGCTCGTGGCGCGCTGCGCCGGGTGCCCGTGCCCGCGGCCGTCGCGGTCGGTGTGGTGGCGGCCGCGGTGGGCTGGTTCGTGCCGCTGCTCGGACTCAGCCTTCTCGCCTTCCTCGCGGTCGACGTCGCGCTCGGACTACGCGAGCGCCGCGGCCGATCCGCCTCCTCGACGTAGCGCTGCGCCTGGTCGGCGGGGACTCACCGGGGGGTCGCAGACTTCACCTCCCCATCATGTCCCCGCCGCCTGCAGGTGGAATCGAGGTCAGGTGGTCCTGGTCGGGTGTGCCCATGGGCACATCGCGACGTCGATTCCTCGGCTGGTCGGCGCTCGTGACAGGCCTGGCGTTCACCCCGGGTCTGCTCGGCGGCACGTCACCGGCTGTACCCGCTCCGGCCCATTCCGGCGGCGTGTTCGGCCTCGGCGTCGCGTCCGGGGATCCGCTCCCCGACGGTGTTCTGCTGTGGACGCGCTTGTCGCGCAACCCTTTCGCCCCGGGCGGCGGGATGGGGACGGGACCGGTCCGGGTCGACTGGGAGGTCGCCGCCGACGAGTCGATGACCCGGATCGTGCGTCGCGGATCCGTGCACGCGACACCGGAATGGGGGCACAGCGTGCACGTCGACGTCCGCGGACTCGCGCCCGCCGCCGACTACTTCTACCGGTTCCGCGCCCTCGGCGAGATCTCCACCGTCGGGCGAACCCGGACGGCGCCTGCCCCGTACGCACGCGTCGACACGCTCACGCTGGCCGTGGCGTCCTGCCAGAACTGGGCCGACGGCTACTACCACGCCTACGCCGACCTCGCCGCCCACGCGCCCGATGTCGTCCTGCACCTCGGCGACTACATCTACGAGAAGCCGATCCCCGCGCGGGGCGGCGCGAGAAACGCTGCCGCTCTTCCGCTCTCGGCGACCCGGGAGGCAGTCGACCTCGAGGACTACCGGGAACGGTACGCACTGTACAAGTCCGACCCGGACCTGCAACTCGCCCACGCGACGGCACCGTTCGTGATCACCTTCGACGACCACGAGGTGGACAACAACTGGGCGGGTGCGGTTCCCGAGGACCACGCACCGCTGACCGCGTTCGCGCTGCGCCGCGCACGCGCCCTGCGCGCCTGGTGGGAGAACACCCCGGTGCGGATCGCCGCCCGGCCGAACGGAACCGTCATCCGTGCGCACCGGCGGCTGGGTTTCGGTGATCTCGTCGACCTCACCCTCCTCGACACCCGCAGTCATCGCAGCGATCAGGCCAACGGAGACAACGACACCGGTCAGAACGCGTCCACCGCGGACCCGTCTCGGACGATCCTCGGCGCCGAGCAGGAACGATGGTTGCTCGACGGTTTCGCGTCCTCCCGACACCGCTGGGACGTTCTCGCCCAGCAGGTTCCGATGGCCGACCTCGCCCGGACCGTCGGCTCGACCCGAGCGGTCAGCATGGACGGGTGGAGTGGCTACGAGGCCTCGCGCGCCCGCGTGCTCGACGGCGCCGCGGACCGTGGGGTACGCAATCTGGTGTCCCTCGCCGGCGACATCCACCGCAGCGTGGTCGCCGACCTCCGTACCTCGTACACCGCTGAATCCGCCACGCGCGGAGTGGAACTGGCCGCAACGTCGATCACCTCCGGCGGCGACGGAGAGGACAGCGACGACGGCGACCGCCGCCTGAAGGAGGCCTCGCCCCACGTCCGGTTCGGCAACTCACAGCGCGGCTACCTGCTGAATCGGATTCACGCCGACCGGTGGGAGGCCGAGTTCCGCGTGGCGCCGTCCGTACGGTCGCCACGCGGCACGCTTGCGCGTCGAGCACTGATCACGATCCCGGACTCGACCCCCGAGGTCGACGTGGTCTGACCCCCGGTCCTCTCGGGGATCAGCCCCGCGCCAGCGCCGCCAGCACCTGAGCGCTGGCCTCCCAGCCCATGCACTTGTCGGTGACGGACTTGCCGTAGACCAGCGGGGTGGCCTCGGTCGACTGCGCGCCGGGCTCGAGGAAGCTCTCCAGCATGACGCCGCTGACGGTCGACGGCTCACCGGCCTCGCGGGCCGCCCGGAGGCGGGTGGCGATCTCGGTGGCGACCTCCGCCTGGCGGACATGATCCTTGCCGGAGTTGGCGTGCGAGCAGTCGATCATGACCCGCGCCGGCAACCCGGCCGCGGCGAGCGCCTCGGCCGCCGCCGACACCGACTCCGCGTCGAAGTTGGGGCCACGCGTGCCGCCGCGCAGGATGATGTGGCAGTCCTCATTGCCCGCGGTCTCCACCACGGCGCCATTGCCGAAGTCGTCGACTCCGAAGAAGACATGTTCGGCCGCAGCGGCTTTCACGCCGTCGATGGCGACCTGGACATTGCCGTCGGTGCCGTTCTTGAATCCGATCGGCATCGACAGCCCCGACGCCAGCTGACGATGGACCTGGGACTCGGTGGTACGGGCGCCGATGGCACCCCACGCCACCGCGTCGGCGATGTACTGCGGGCTGGTCGGCTCGAGGAACTCGCAGCCGACGGGCAGACCGAGGTCGATGATGTCGAGCAGCAGCGACCGGGCGGTGCGCAGACCACGCTCGACGTCGAAGGTGTTGTCCATCCCGGGGTCGTTGATCAGGCCCTTCCACCCGATCGTGGTGCGCGGCTTCTCGAAGTAGACGCGCATGACGATCTTCAGACGCTCGGCGTAGGCATCGGCCAGCGGCGCGAGGCGTCGTGCGTAGTCGATGGCCGCGATCGGGTCGTGGACAGAGCAGGGTCCGACGATGACGAGCAGGCGGTCGTCCCGCCCGGCGAGGATGTCGGCGATCTCGTCCCGGTCGCGCTGGACGGCGACGGCGCGTCGTGCGGACAGCGGCAGTTCGCTGCGGACGGTGTCGGGCGAGGGGATCGGACGGAAGGCCCGGATCCGGCGGTCGGAGGTCGATTCGGCGTTGTCGTCGGATCGGATCGGGAGGTCCGGCAAGGTGGTCACGTTGTGTGCCTTTCGAGGTCATGCCCGTGTCGATGTGGTGACGAGGCATGCCCTGGGTGTGGTCGGAGCCCCGCTCAAATGACAAGAGCAGCGACCGTCTGGTCGCTGCTCGGGCTCCGGGTGTGTCGTACGCGCGTCAGATCAACGCATCATCGTGGCCCCACCCGGAGCCTCGATAAAGCGCCAATACGCGCGCACGGTGCTGATCACGGCGACCACACTAGCACAGGCGTTTCACGTTCCCGGTCTCACGGGTGTCCCCGGTCGATCAGCTCGCTGAGCACGAGGATGGACTCCGACCGATCCACCGGGCCCGCCCGCCGGATGCGTTCGAGCGCCTGCTCGAGGTGCCGTACGTCGCGGGCCATGACGCGCAGGATGGCATCGGCCTGACCGGTCACGGTCGCGGCGCTCACGACCTCGGGGATGGGGTCCCAGGCGGCTTCGAGCTGTTCGGGCGAGATGTTGCCCCGGCAGTACACGAGCACGTAGGCCTCGGTGGTCCACTGCATCGCCTGGGGGTCGACGACGGCGGTGAAACCCCGGATGACCCCGTCGGCAACCAGTCGGTCGACGCGCCGTTTGACGGCGGGAGCGGACAGTCCGATCCGCTCCCCGATCTGCTGGTAGGTGGCCCGGGCATCACGGGTGAGGCAGGCGAGTACCTGTTCGTCGAGATCGTCTAATAATCGCAACAGAAGCCTCCTCTGCCAACAATTCTCGACGATCCGTTGCGCGATCACGCAAGAAACGTCGATTGTTTGCACCGAAGCCCAAAGATACGCTCGATCCATGACCATGACGAGCCCGGCAGCCGGTACGCCCGGACGTTCCGGCGCGCCTGTCCCGGTCGCCCGTCCGGCCCTCACTGATCTGCTCGAACCCCATGTAGCGCACAACTATTCGCCCCTGCCGGTGATCGCCGCCACCGCCGAGGGCGCCTGGATCACCGATGTCGACGGGCGCCGTCACCTCGACTGCCTCGGCGCCTATTCCGCGGTCAACTTCGGTCACCGCCATCCCCGCATCGTCGCCGCGGCCCTGGATCAGCTCACGCGGGTCACCCTCACCAGCCGCGCTTTCCGGTCCGATCGACTCGAACCGTTCTGCGCCGCACTGGCTTCCCTGTGCGGCAAGGACATGGTCCTGCCGATGAACACCGGCGCCGAAGCGGTGGAGTCCGGCATCAAGGTCGCCCGCAAATGGGGCTACGACGTCAAGGGCGTACGCGACGGCCGTGCCACGATCGTCGTGGCCGGCGGCAACTTCCACGGCCGCACGACGACGATCATCTCGTTCAGCGACGATCCGGCTGCCTATGCCGGGTTCGGTCCGTACACACCGGGATTCGTCCGCGTCCCGTTCGGCGATCTGGCCGCGCTGGAGGCCGCCGTCGACGAGAACACCGTGGCCGTCCTCCTCGAACCCATCCAAGGTGAGGCCGGCGTCATCGTCCCGCCCGATGACTATCTTCCCGGCGCGCGGACCCTCTGCACCGAGCGTGGCGCGCTGCTGATCGTCGATGAGATCCAGTCGGGCCTCGGCCGCACCGGCCGGACGTTCGCGGTGGAGCACTGGGGCGTCGAACCCGACGTCTACCTACTGGGAAAGGCGCTGGGCGGCGGATTGCTGCCCGTGTCGGCGGTGGTGGCCGACCGCAACGTTCTCGACGTCCTGCACCCCGGTGAACACGGATCGACCTTCGGCGGCAACCCGCTCGCCGCCGCCGTCGGTCACACCGTCGTCGACATGCTCGCCGAAGGGACGTGGCAGCGTCGGGCGGCCGACCTCGGTGAGCACCTGCACGGGCGGCTGCACGACTTCGTCGGGGACGGTGTGGTGGCGGTCCGCGGTGTCGGACTGTGGGCGGGCATCGACCTCGACCCCGCGACCGGCACCGGTGAGGACTTCTGCCGGCGGCTCTCCGAACGCGGTGTGCTGGCGAAGGACACCCATGGGTCGACGTTGCGGCTGGCGCCGCCGCTGGTCGTCACCGAGTCCGAGATCGACTGGGCGATGGAACGATTCGCCGCGACCCTACGAGACCGCCGGTGACTGCCGGCCACGGTTGAGCCACCAGGTGCTCGTCGAGAGCACGGTTGCGAATGCGCACCACGCCGGGTAGGGCGCGAGCGCGGCACCTGCCGCCGGGTTGGTCTGTGCGGTACGCCGCGCGAGATCGGCACCGCTCACGGTGAGCGCCGCCGCCGCGACCGACGCGGTTCCGAGAGCACCCCGGCCGAAGTAGATCCAGCTCCAGCCGCCGTTGAGCACGAGGTTGGCCCCGAGCGCCGCGAGATACCTCTGCCGCTGTGTGTGCTCGCCGTTCTCGTCCAGTTGATCCAGCGTGACGGCGGACGTCACGGCAATATCGGCATAGAGCGCGGTCCATGCGACCGGGAAGGCCCAGTCGGGCGGCACGAACGACGGCTTCGCCAGCTTCGGGTACCAGGTCTCGACCGCCGGCTTGGTCACCACGCTGCCGATGAACGCTGCGGCTGCGGTCGCGAGTGACGTCCCGATCAGGGTGGAGATGCGCATGACTCCACTTGTACGCCTCGACTCAGGTGTCGGCGGGTCGTCGGTCGTCGGTGGTGCCGGCGGCCGTCGTGGCATCCGGGGAGCCGGGTACATCCGGAGTCGCGGTGCCCGACTCGGCCGGACCGGGCGAGTCGGTGCCCTCGTCGAAGGCCTGGTCGGGTTCGGGGTGCTCGGTGTCGAAGGAGGCGGGCAGCTTCTTCAGCTGTCGGCTCATCGACCAGATGAGGAACGCCGTGCCGACGAGCAGCAGCAGGATCACGAGCAGGCCCAGCGGTGAGGCCTTGCCGAACTCCGGCCCCTGCGGCTCCTCCGCGAGAATCATCACGGTGTTCACGACGGTGCTGTTCATCACGCCTCGATCCCGGCGAACAGGTCGGTCTCGGGCAAGGCGGTCTTGACCCGGGTCCGGGCGAGCTCGAACTCCTCGGTCGGCCACAGACGCTGCTGCCATTCCAGCGGCACCGCGAAGAACACCCCGTTCGGGTCGATCTGCGTGGCGTGCGCACGCAGGGCGTCGTCACGCTGCGGGAAGTACTTCGAGCACTCGACCTGGGTGGTGACGCGGCCCATCAGGTCGCCGCGACTCGGGTCCCACTTGCTGAGCCACTCGGCAAACGGACTCTCCTGGCCGTGTCGCGCGAACTCGTCGGAGAAGAGCACCATCCGGTCGCGGATGAAACCGTGGGTGTAGTAGAGCTTCGACACCGTCCACGCCTCGCCGGTCCCGGGGAATGCGTCGGGATCGCCGGATTGCTCGTAGGCGGCGACCGACACCTCGTGGCATCGGATGTGGTCGGGATGCGGATAGCCGCCGTGCTCGTCGTAGGTGATGATCACGTGCGGGCGGAACTCGCGAACCACGCGCACCAGCGCCTCGGTGGCCTCCTCGAGGGGCACCGTCGCGAACGACCCCTCCGGCAGCGGCGGCAGCGGGTCGCCCTCGGGCAGCCCGGAGTCGACGAAGCCGAGCCACGTCTGCCGGACGCCGAGCGACTCGGCGGCCTTCGCCATCTCCTCGCGGCGGACCTCGGTCATCCGCTCCTTGATGCCCGGCCGGTCCATCGCCGGATTCAGGATGTCGCCACGCTCACCGCCGGTGAGTGTGACCACGAGCACTTCGTTGCCTTCGGCCGCATATTTCGCGGTCGTCGCCGCACCCTTGCTCGACTCGTCGTCTGGGTGCGCATGCACCGCCATCAGACGGAACACCCCCGACTTGGGGTCGCCGACGTGGGATTCGGTCACAGTTCCTCACCTTCGGATCGCTACTCCTCCCATGGTAGGTATTGACGCGTGAACAGTTCGGACGGGGGCGCCGCAGACGCCGGTGACGCACCACGCACGACGCCTGACACGACACGACCGCACAGCGGACCGCGCGCCACCTACCCGGAGCATTCGGAGACCGCCCGGGGTCGTCGGCGCTGGTTCGTCGCCCTGTCGGTTCTCGTCGTCGTCGCGGGTGTCGCACTCGCGGTCATCGGTTACAGCAAGTTCTCCTCGGCCGACGTGACGGGCGAGGCCACCGGCTACGAAATCCTCGACGACTCGACCGTCGCCGTGCAGTTCACCGTCGAACGCTCCGACCCGAGCCGGCCCGCGGCCTGTGTGGTGCGCGGACGTTCCCGTGACGGAGGCGAGACCGGCCGGCGCGAGATCCTCATCCCCGCCGACCCCGCGGAACGCATCGGCGTCCGCACCGAGATCACGACGTCGAAGCCGCCGGTCATCGGTGAGGTGTTCGGCTGCACGCTCGACGTGCCCGCCTACCTGAAACCGTCGGATCAGTGACCGCTCCCCTGGCCGGACGCGACGAATCGCAGGCGCCGCGCGCCGCCTTCGCCTCGATCGGCAGCCGCTACTTCCCGCTCCTGGTCGCGCTCTTCGTCGGCGTCATGCTGATCAGCAACGTCACCGGGACCAAGGGCGTGGTGCTGTTCGACGACTGGCTCCACATCGATCTGGGCCCGATCCAGATGAACGGATTGGTGACCGACGGCGCCTTCTTCCTGTTCCCGCTGGCCTACGTCCTGGGCGACGTGATCAGTGAGGTCTACGGGTTCCGGGCGATGCGCCGGACCATTCTCGCCGGTTTCGCGGTGCTCATCCTCGCGTCGTTGTGTTTCTGGCTCACCATTCATCTGCCGGCTGCCGATTTCTACGAGGGGCAGGAGTCTTTCGAGACGGTCGCCGGAGTCGTCCCACAATTCCTGCTCGCCGGATTGGCCGGATATGTCGTAGGCGAATTCCTCAATTCCTTCGTTCTCGTCAAAATGAAGGAACGGGCCGGCGAACGTCATCTGTGGGCGCGCCTGCTGGGTTCGACGATTGTCGGCGAATTCGCCGACACCCTCGTGTTCTGCTCGATCGCGGCCACCGCGCTGGGCATCTCGACCTGGGGAGACTTCATCAACTACACGATCGTCGGTTTCGTGTGGAAGACGCTCGTCGAAATCGTCATCATGCCGCTGACGTATTTCGTTGTGGGATGGCTGAAGCGGGCGGAACCGACCTATCAAGACGCGCTCCGGGCGGCGTCGCGCGGCACAACCGATGTGCCATAGGTCTCAGCACCTGGTACTCTGATCGGATACACGGCTCCGCGAGGGGTCGTGTTGCTGCATTTATAGCAGTCCATATGCCCCTGGTGTAAACGGTCGCCCGGGGCCGCGGACAACACAAAGGAGTGACCGATGACCGACACCCAGGTGACCTGGCTGACCCAAGAGTCGCACGACCGCCTCAAGAGCGAGCTCGACTCGTTGATCGCCAACCGTCCGGTCATCGCTGCCGAGATCAACGAGCGTCGCGAAGAGGGCGACCTCAAGGAGAACGGCGGCTACCACGCCGCTCGCGAAGAGCAGGGCCAGCAGGAAGCGCGCATCCGCCAGCTGCAGGAACTGCTGAACAACGCGAAGGTCGGCGAGGCGCCGACCCAGTCCGGCGTCGCGCTGCCCGGTTCCGTCGTGACCGTCTACTACGACGGTGACGAGAAAGACACCGAGACCTTCCTCATCGCCACCCGCGAGGAGAGCGGCCAGGGCGGACTGGAGACCTACTCCCCCAGCTCGCCGCTCGGTGCCGCCCTCATCGACGCCAAGGTCGGCGAGACCCGCGAGTACTCCGTGCCCAGCGGTGCCACCATCAAGGTGACCCTGGTCAGCGCGGAGCCCTACCACGGCTGATCGACACTGGACCAGAGCCCGGGACGACATGGTCGTCCCGGGCTTCGTGTTTTCGGGCTCAGTGCTTCGGGCTGTACTTGCCGGCGACGCGGCCGTCCGACAGGCATCGGTGAGCCCTAGGCGTTGTCGACCCCGTAGACCGCCTGCGCCGGCGTGAAGCCGTCGTACTCGAGCTGCTCGATCAGGCCCTGCCGCGAGAACGCCATCATCGACCGATAGTCGCGGGCCTTTTTCACCGCCTGCGCGTTCCAGTCGACGGCGCCCGTGGCTTCGATCTCGGTCACCGCGTAGGTCGCGTCGGTCGTCGAGAACCCCTCGTACTCCAGCTGATCGATCAGACCCGACTTCGAGAACGCCATGAGCGACAGGTAGTCCTTGGCTTTCGCCACTGCGCTCGACTGCTCCCACGTCGCGAGCGATTCTGCATCTGTCGTCGTCGCGGGTGTCGAGGGTTCGCCGTACACCTGCGCCGCCGTATCACCGAAAGTCGCGGTGTCGGTGTCGTTGTGCACAACGCCCGGGAAGAGCGCCAACGCAATTCCGCACACCGCGACCAGGCCGGCGATGAACAACGGCCACACACGGTCTGGGACTTGCGGTCGTGCTCCGGCCGGCGCTGCGCCGGAGGAACGGTGGGGTCGGGCATTATCGGCTTCGGTCATCGTCCTGATCCTTCGTGATGTGCGGGTCCTGGGAAGCGGTACCTCATCTGAAGACAGACTGACATCGAGGTCTGACAAAACCGTTGCCAGACAGTGTCATCCGTTCGGATGAGTTTCTCGGCAGGCCTTATTGATCCGCGGTAGTCGACCGGCAGACCTCAACTCGACTGATGGACTTCGATCGAAGTCCAGGAGTCGAGTTGAGGTTCGCCGGTCGCGTCGCCCGCAACTAGGACAGAGCCACCGTCACGCCACCGGAGAACATCGAGTCATGGAGCTCGATGGAGGCCGGTGTCGCCCCTGCCGGCATGTCGTAGACCAGCTTGACGGTCACGGCATTTCCGGGATTGATGTTGTCCCACACGGGGATGTCCGACCCGCCGAGCGCGATCTGGGCCGAGGTGTCCGGCTCGAAGCTGCGATCCTCGGCGTCGAGCAGTTTCTGTCCCGTCGGTGAGAAGCTCTGCGGCTGGTCGGACGTGTTCTTCACAGTCATGGTGACGATCACGAACTGCCCCTGGGCTTCCTCGGTGAGGTACGGATTGTCACCCACCGACGTCAAGCCGGGTTCGACGCCGGTCACCACGAACTCGAACTTGCCGTCGCGTACCGGTGTGTTCAGGCCCGGCGCCGCGTCCTCGCCGTTCGCGTCACCCGAATCACGCTGCTCACCCGCCTCGGTCGCGGTGGAAGCACCCGAACCAGCGGTGCTGTCCGTGTCATCCGACCCTCCGCCGGAGGTCGCCGCGAGGATGATGATCAACAAGACCACGATGGATCCCAGGATCCAGGGCCACTTTTTCTTCTTCTTCGCAGGTGGATTCGGGTACGGCTTCGGTGGAGCACCGTACTGCGGAGCGCCGTACTGAGGAGTGCCGTATTGGGGAGCGCCGTATTGGGGAGCGCCGTATTGCGGCGCCCCGGGCTGCGGCGGCTGTCCGTACTGCTGCCCTTGGTACGGCTGGCCGTAAGGCGGCTGCTGGCCCGGGTCGGGTCCGGGAGCGGGGTTCGGATTCTGGGGGTCGGTCATCGATCGTCCTTCTCTGCTGTGCGGCACCTGGGAAGCGGTCCCGCATCTGCACGCACTGTCGCACCGGGGTCCGACAAAACCGTTGCCGCACAGTGTCATCCGAACAGACGAATCTTTGCAGTCGGTACGCTCGACCGACCCGGCGGGCTCGTCGCAACCGAACGACCGAGGCATCGGTCAGGGCCACGTGCTTCAATGTGACCCATGGCACGTTCCCATGAGCTGGAGTCCTTTGATCTCGACTTCTTCGACGATGCGCCGGTCCGGCACGTCATCGACGTGCGTCTGCCGGTCACGCCGGAACGCGCGTGGGCCGAGTTCACCCGTCAGCACACGCTGGACTGGTGCCGCGCGATCAAGAAGATCGAGTTCGTGTCTCCGCCGCCATACGGGGTGGGTACCCAGCGCCGGGCGGTCCTCGGCCCCGGCTACGTGACCCTCGAGGAAGACTTCTTCGACTGGACCGAAGATGCGGAGAACGGGTACTACCGCAACGGTTTTCGGGTTCTGCGGGCGAACGTCCCGGGCATTCGGCGGTTCGGCGAGGCAACCGAGATCCTGCCCGCCGACGTGGGATGCCGGCTCAAGTGGACCTTCGCACTGGAACTCCCCACGTCCTCGCGCGTGGTCACCGCCTTCTCCGGTCCGGCGTCGTCGACGGTCTACAAGACCATCGAGGCCGACACCCTCAAGCATTTCGCGAATCTCGAACCTGCCACCTAGGGTCCTGCTGCTTACGTGGTGACGCCGCGCGACAGCACCACGTAAGCCGACGCAAGCCCGACGACAGGCGACGGCGCCACAGTTGTCGCCATGACAACGACAACCACTCCCCGGCCCGACGTCGGGCCGGCTTCGTCCCCCCACACCGGCCTCGCGATCGAGGCGCGCGGCCTCGTCAAGCACTTCGGTTCCACCCGTGCGGTCAACGGTGTCGATCTGACCGTCCCGACCGGATCGGTGTACGGCGTCCTCGGGCCCAACGGCGCGGGGAAGACGACCACCGTCAGCATGCTGGCCACCCTGCTACGTCCCGACGCCGGCGACGCACGCGTCTTCGGCTACGACGTCGTCGACGATGCGGTCGCGGTACGTTCACTCGTCGGCGTCACGGGGCAGTACGCCTCCGTCGACGAGGACCTCACCGCCACCCAGAACCTGGTGCTGTTCGCCCGCCTGCTCGGCTTCTCGCGGACCGCGGCTCGATCGCGTGCCGACGAGCTGCTCCAGGAGTTCGCCCTCACCGACGCGGCGGCCCGACCGCTGAAGAACTTCTCCGGCGGAATGCGCCGGCGCCTCGATCTCGCGGCCAGCCTCATCGACACCCCGCCGCTGCTGTTCCTCGACGAACCGACGACCGGCCTCGACCCGCGAACCCGCGCCCAGATGTGGGATACCATCCGCCGGCTCGTCGCCGGCGGATCGACGGTCCTGCTCACCACCCAGTATCTCGACGAGGCCGATCAGCTGGCCGACCGCATCGCGGTCATCGACCACGGCCGCGTCATCGCCGACGGTACGGCCGACGAACTCAAGCACTCGATCGGCGCCAGCACGCTCCAGCTCGTCGCAGCCGATCGCGCGGACGCACCCCGCGTGTGTGAGATCGCCGAGACGATCCTCGGGCAGAAGGCCACCCTGAGCCCCGAAGCCGCGCGGACGACCGTACCGCTGAGTTCGGCCGAGCTCGTACCCGATGTGCTGATCGCCCTGCGCGAGAGCGGGATCGGCATCGAGGAGATCACCGTGCAGAAGCCGAGTCTGGACGAGGTGTTCCTCACCATCACCGGCAGGCCGGCGGAGCCGGACGCCGACACCGACATGTCCGGGCGCCCGTCGTCCGACACACATTCGTCCGACCCCACCCAGGAGGCCCGTTCATGACCACCACCCTCGACAGTCCCCCGTCGACCTCCGTCACGACCCGCGCCGCACGCGCGCAGGTGAAGACCTCCATCAGCCTGGTCGAGTCGTTCCGGCAGTCCTTCAGCATGGCCTACCGCGGTGTGCTCAAGATCCGGCACAACCCCGAACAGCTCTTCGACGTCACGTTCCAGCCGATCATCTTCACGCTGATGTTCACCTACATCTTCGGTGGCGCGATCAGCGGGAACGTGGAAGCCTATCTCCCGGTGATCATCCCGGGCATCCTCGTGCAGACGGTCATCATGACCTCGATCGTCACCGGCACCCAGCTGCGGGAGGACATGGACAAGGGCGTCTTCGACCGGTTCCGTTCGCTACCGATCGCCCGGATCAGCCCGCTCGCCGGCGCCCTGCTCGCCGACGTCATCCGCTACTCCATCGCGACCGTCCTGACCGTCGTGATGGGTGTGCTGATGGGCTGGCGCCCCGACGTTCTCGGCGTGATCGCCTCGGCGGCACTCATCATCGTGTGCAGCTTCGCGGTCTCGTGGATCTTCGCACTCATGGGTTGTCTCATGAGCAAAGCGTCGGCCGTGCAGGGCATCTCGATGATGATCATGTTCCCGTTGACCTTCATGTCGAATGCCTTCGTCCCGGTCGACACCATGCCCGGTTGGCTGCAGGGTTTCGTGAACGTCAACCCGGTCAGTCACCTCGTCACGGCGGTCCGCGAACTGACGAACTCCGGCCACGCCGGCATCCACGTCGTGTGGGCCCTGATCGGCGCCGCAGTGATCACTGCCGTGTTCGCCCCGCTCGCGGTGCGGGCCTACATGCGCAACGCCTGATCTCGGATCACGTCGGCGAGTTCGTCCACGGCGATGCGGCGCGGCACCCGCCGGGCCGCACCGCCGTGTTCGCGAATGCGCCTCTCGGACCACTGACGAGCCCACCGCAACGACGGATAGTCCTGGCGCCCAGGCAGACTCAGCGTCAGCTCGACGAGGCGTCGGCTGAGGGGCTCCGACTCGCGGTCCGCGCCGTACAGCACGGTGAACGCCGCGGCCACGGTGCCGGCCTGCGGGAGGTCCTGCCACCCGGGCCCGAACATCATGTCGTCGAGCCCCTTCACCATCTGCGGGACCAGTTCCCGCGCCGCCTCGATGTCCCCGCACCGCACCAGCCCGGCCACACACCCGCTGACCACCATCAGCACCGCGGGGTCGGCGACACCGAAGGGATGATCCCGCAGCATGATCCGTGCGGCCCGCGCGTACATCGCCGCGACCTCGTCCTCGGGCAGACCGTCGACGAGAGCGAGTTCGGCGACACCGAGCAACGCCGGTCCGGTCACCTCCGGATTCCCCTGGGGATCCTCGACGTCGAGATCCCAGTCGTCGACGATGACCGCGAGTTCGCGCCGGGCGTCGGCGACCCGGCCGTCGGAGAGCAGGGTGAGCGCCAGAAAGGTCTGGAGCTGGCGGACGTCCTCGACGGCGTGCAGGCGACCCAACAGGTCGATACCGTCCCGGTACCTCGACGCCGCCGCGGCGTACCGGCCCTGCTGGGCGTACAGGCTGCCGGTGCTCGACTGCCACATCCCCTGGAACCAGGACGCATAGCGACTGCGGGTGAGCCAATCGCCCGACGCGATCGAGTCCCGGAGCGCGGGACCCAGCAGTCCGCGGTTCTCCCGCAGATGGGACCGCATCGTCAGCGCCAGCGCCCGCACCTCGTCGTCGGACGCGGTCTCGGCGGCCCGACAGACCATGCGGTAGCCCCGGATCGCGTTGGACGCCAGGGCGACAGCGGACACGAACTCGCTGGCACGATCGTAGGTGAGACCGGGGCGATGCAACCCCCGCAGGATGAACCTCGCGGTGGCGATCACCCGGAGTTCGCCGGTCATCGTCCCGTGCACCGCACCGACGATCGCGGTCACCTGCCAGTTCTCGCGCACGGCGTCGTCGGGTGCCTCGGGTGGGCGCGGTAGCGCCATCAGCACGCGGGCGCCCCACGCTCGGGTCTCCCCGTGCAGACCGCGAACCGTCCAGTGGTAAGCCAGCGCCGGGTACAGCGTGGTGAGCACCGCGACGACATCGTCGGTCGGCGACGTGGCCGCGGACTCGCAGGCCGACCGGAGAATCCACGTCAAGTTGTCGGCTTCGCGCGCCAGTCCGCCGGCGCCCGCGGTGTGGTCGCCGTTCTCTGCCAGGTCGCGCATCTCGGAGACGAATTCGATGGCCCAGCGTCTCATCAGTGACTCGACGCGCGTGGCCAGGTCCGCGTCCATCCGCGTCTCGCCGAACTCCCGAACCATCTCCAGCATGCGGAAGCGCGCCGAACCGTCGGTCTCCACCACCGACAGCAGCGACTGGTTGGTCAGGCTCTCGAGGGTGTCGTCGAGAATCGCCCCGGCGGCCCCGGTCACCGCGCGGGCAGCCGATCGATCGAAACCCCCGGGAAAGCGGCACAGTCGTACCAGCGCGGCCCGGCCGGCGTCGTCGAGCAGTTCCCAGCTCCACTCGATCACCGCGTAGAGGGTGCGGTGGCGGTCCGGCGTGGTGCGGTCGGCGGACCGCAGGAGCGCGAACTTCTCTCCCAGGCGGTCGGCGATCTCCTCGACCGTCATCGTCCGGATGCGGGCCGCTGCCAGCTCGATGGCCAGCGGGAGTCCGTCGAGGTGGCGGCACAGCTCGACGACGCGCTCCGGGGGTAGATCCGCGTCGGGACGCACGGCCCGCGCGCGGGCCCGGAACAGTTGCACCGCAGGTGAATCCGCGTCCACCGCCGCCAGCACAGGCAGCTGGTGCACCTGCTCACCGGCGATGGCCAGCGGAGTGCGACTGGTGGACAGGACCCGGAGGCCGGGTACCGCGGCGGTGAGTTCGGCGACGATCCGGGCGCATGCGTCGACGATCTGTTCGCAGTTGTCGAGGATCACCACCGATGGCTGCTCCCGCAGCACGTCCTCGAGACGTGCGGTCAGGTCTCCCGGGGTCATGCGCGGGCGGCCGGTGGCGGAGAGGTCCGATTCGCCGACCCCGAGCGTGGCGGCGATCGCCGGGATCACGTCGTCGTCGGATCGCACCGAGGCGAGGGACACGAAGTAGACCGGGACTCCCGTGGCATGCAGGCGATGGCCCATCTCGGTCGCGACCCGGGTCTTGCCGACGCCGCCGGGACCGAGCACGGTCACCACGCGCCCGGTGTCGAGCATGCCCGCCATGGTGTCGAGGTCGGCACCGCGTCCGATGAGTTCGGTGGTGGGCGAGCGTAATCCGACGGCACGCGTGGGTCGCGGCGCGCTGCTCGCCGGTCGTGGTGTCGCGGCCAGGATGTCGGCGTGGACCCGGGCCACCTCGGCGCCCGGGTCCATCCCCAGCTCGGCCGACAGTCGGCGTCTGAGCCGGTCGAACACGGCGAGCGCGTCGGTGGCGCGGCCTTCGCCGGCCAGGGCCCGCATCAACGCGGAGTGTGCCGCCTCGTCGAACGGGTCTCGCGCGCAGCGTTGTTCGGCGATGAATCGGGCGGTCGCGAAATCGCCCTCGGCGAGCGCGGCCGTCAGCTGCGCGGCGTCGAGCGCGTCTTCGGTGCGTCGAATCCGGGTGGACAGCATCGCCGTCACCGGGGAGCCGTCCCCGAGGTCGTCTCCCGGCACGCCGCGCCACCACTGCCGCGCCCGGTCGTTGGCCTCCCGGTCGCCCTCGGTGAGCAGCTTGTCGACCACGTCGAGGTCGGTGCGGGTGTTGCGCAGCCGATACCCGTTCTCGGTGCCCTCCAGAACCCCCTCGGGCAGGAGCTTGCGCAGCCGGGACACCTGGGTGTGCAGCGCGCTGTGCGGCGAACGGGGCGGATCGTCGGCCCACACGTCGTCGATTAGGCGGTCCGCCGAACGCAGGTGCCCCTCGGCGAGGGCGAGGGCCACGAGCAGGCGTCGGGCACGCAGCCCCGGCACTCCGACGAGCCGGTCGGGCCGCTCGGCCCCCACCGGGCACGATCCGACGGCGATCGGGCCCAGTAGACCGATCAGGGCGGGTCCGTCGGCAGACACCAGGAAAGGTTAGCGCCGCCGTCCGTGCTCAGTCGCGCAGGAACCCGGCGTCGGCGAGGGCCCGCCGGACGTCGTGCTGATGATCGTGTCCGCGGGTCTCGACGCTCACCGTCACCTGCACCTCGCCGAGATAGAGATCGTCGGCGACGCGCGAGTGCACGACGTCGAGCACGCTCGCCCCCAGATCGCGGAGCAGTTCGAGGAGCGTGACGAGACCACCCGGGCGGTCGGAGACGGTCGCCGTGACGGTGAGAAAACGTCCGGCGGCGGTCAGGCCGTGCGTCGTGACATGGCGCAGCAGCAGCGGATCGATGTTGCCGCCGGACAGCACGACGCACACGGTCCCCGACAGGGCGAGCCGTCCGCTCACGGCCGCCGCCACCGCCGCGGCCCCGGCCGGCTCGACCACCAGCTTGGCCCGCTCGAGCATCAGCAGCAGCGCGGTGCTCAACTCCTCCTCGCTGACCGTGACGACCCGGTCCACGAACTCGCTGACATGCGCGAACGGGACCGCCCCCGGGGTCGCGACGGCGATGCCGTCGGCCATCGTGTTCATCGCCGCGACCGGCATCGGCCGTTCCTCGGCGAGCGATGTCGGCCAGGCGGCTGCCTGAGCGGCCTGCACGCCGATCACCTCGACCTCGGGACGACGCAGACGCACCGCGGCGGCGACGCCCGCGAGCAGTCCACCACCGCCGAGCGGCACGACGATCGTGGTGACATCCGGGATCTGCTCCAGGATCTCCACCCCGACCGTCGACTGCCCGGCCACGATGTCGAGATGGTCGAACGGGTGGATCAGGGCCGCGCCCGTGGCATCGGCGTACCGCTGCGCCTCGACAAGGGCGTCATCCACCGTCCCACCTGCCAGGACGACTTCGGCGCCATAGGCTTTCGTGGCGGCGATCTTCGGCAGCGCGGCCCCGGTTGGCATGTAGACCCGCGACGCGATCCCCAGATCCGATGCCGCCCAGGCGACTCCCTGCGCGTGATTGCCCGCGCTGGCCGCGACGACCCCGCGCCCACGTTCCTCCGCCGACAACCGGGAGATCCGCAGGTACGCTCCGCGCGGCTTGAACGACCCGGTGCGCTGGAGGTTCTCACACTTGAGCCACACCTGAGCCCCGCTGCGCTCGGACACCACCCGCGAGGCGATCGTCGGCGTCCGCCGGATCACCCCCGACAGTTCGTCGGCGGCCCGGTCGACGTCGGCGGCAGTCAGCAACATGCGAACCAGTATCCGTCCGGCTCAGCGCAGCGCGTTCTCCAGATCGCCGAGGATGTCGTCGATGTCCTCGATACCCACCGAGAGGCGGACCAGGTTGGCCGGCACCTCGAGCAGCGACCCAGCGGTCGAGGCGTGTGTCATCGCGCCGGGGTGTTCGATCAGCGACTCGATGCCGCCGAGCGACTCGGCGAGCGTGAACACCTCGGTGCGGGCGCAGAACTCCTTGGCGTCGTCGAGGCCGCCCTTCACCAGGACCGAGACCATGCCGCCATAGCGCTTCATCTGCTTACCCGCGACCTCGTGTCCCGGATGGTTCTCCAGACCTGGGTACAACACGGCGTCGATCTTGTCGTGCCCGTTCAGGAACTCGACGACCTTCTCGGCGTTGTCGCAGTGCCGATCCATCCGCACCCCGAGGGTCTTGATGCCGCGCAGGGTCAGGAATCCGTCGAACGGTCCGGGAACCGCGCCGGCGCCGTTCTGCAGGAACGCGAACGCCTCGTCGAGCTCCTCGCTGTCGGTGACCAGGGCGCCACCGACGACATCCGAGTGCCCGCCCAGGTACTTGGTCGTCGAATGCAGGACGACGTCGGCGCCCAGGACGAGTGGCTGCTGCAGGTACGGCGAGGCGAAGGTGTTGTCGACGACGAGCTTCGCGCCCGCCTCGTGCGCGACGGCGGCGAGAGTCTCGATGTCGCCGACGTTGAGCAGCGGGTTGGTCGGCGTCTCGGTCCAGACCAGCTTGGTCTCCGGCCGGATGGCGTCGCGCACCGCGGCCACGTCGGACACCGGGGCCACCGAGTAGGTGATGCCCCACTGGCTGAAGACCTTGTCGATGAGACGGAAGGTACCGCCGTAGGCGTCGTTGGGGATCACCAGATGGTCACCCGGCCGCAGCGTCGACCGCAGCAGGCAGTCGGTGGCCGCCATACCGGACGCGAAAGCCCGTCCGTAGGTGCCGCTCTCGAGGGCGGCGAGGTTGGCCTCGAGGGCGCGTCGGGTCGGGTTGCCGGTGCGTGCGTACTCGAACCCGTCGCGCAATCCGCCGACACCGTCCTGGGCGAACGTCGAACTCGCGTAGATCGGGACGTTCACCGCGCCCGTCTGGGGATCCGGGTCGTAACCGGCGTGGATGGCGCGGGTCGAGAAGCCTTGCCAGCGAACCGAGTCCGCTGCGCTGCGTCGTTCACTCACGGTGGTGCTCCTATCCGACGATCGGGTGGCTCGACACGAAGGCGAGCAGGTCGTGGCGCGTGATCACGCCGATGGGCTTGCCGTCTTCGACGACCATGAGCGCGTCGCAGTCGCCGAGCGCCTTGGTGGCCGCCGACACCGGTTCGCCGGAACCGATGAGCGGGAACGGCTCCCCCATGTGTGCCGACACGGGGTCGGCGAGGCTGGCGCGACCTTCGAAGACCGCGCTGAGCAGGTCACGTTCGGTGACCGCGCCCGCGACCTCGCCGGCCATCACGGGCGGCTCGGCACCGACGACCGGCATCTGGGACACGCCGTACTCGCGGAGGATCTCGATCGCATCGCGCAGCGTTTCCTGCGGGTGGGTGTGCACGAGGTCGGGCAACGCGCCCGTCTTGCCGCGCAACACATCCCCGACGAGTGATTCCTTGGTGTTGGAGTCGAGCGGGGTGCGCAGGAACCCGTAGCTGCTCATCCACTGATCGTTGAAGATCTTCGCCATGTAGCCGCGACCGCCGTCGGGAAGCAGGACGACGACCACGGCGTCGGGACCCTCACGCTCGGCGACCCGAAGGGCCGCGACGACCGCCATCCCGCACGAACCGCCGACCAGCAGTCCCTCTTCGCGTGCCAGTCGCCGCGTCATGTCGAACGAGTCGGCGTCGGAGACGGCGATGATCTCGTCGGGGATGGCCGGGTCGTAGGCCGAGGGCCAGAAGTCCTCACCGACGCCCTCGACCAGGTACGGCCGACCGGTCCCGCCGGAGTACACCGACCCCTCGGGATCGACGCCGACGACCTTCACCGCGCCGTCGGAGATCTCCTTGAGGTACCGGCCGGTCCCGGTGATCGTGCCGCCCGTGCCGACGCCCGCCACGAAGTGCGTGACCTTGCCGTCGGTGTCGGCCCAGATCTCGGGACCGGTGGTCTCGTAGTGACTCTGCGGGCCGGCCGGGTTGGCGTACTGATTGGGCTTCCACGCGCCGTCGATCTCGGTGACCAGGCGGTCGGAGACGCTGTAGTAGCTGTCCGGGTGGGACGGCTCGACCGCGGTCGGGCAGACCACGACCTCGGCGCCGTAGGCGCGCAGGACGTTGCGCTTGTCCTCGCCCACCTTGTCCGGGCAGACGAACACGCACTTGTATCCGCGCTGCTGGGCGACGAGTGCCAGACCGACGCCGGTGTTGCCCGACGTCGGTTCCACGATGGTCCCACCCGGCTTCAGCTCACCCGACGCCTCGGCGGCGTCGATCATCCGCACGGCGATGCGGTCCTTGCTGCTACCACCGGGATTGAGGTACTCGACCTTGGCGGCGACCAGGCCCGATCCGGGTGAGGTCACCGAGTTCAGTTTGACCAGCGGGGTGTTGCCCACCAGGTCGACGACGTGATTGGCGATGCGCATGTGTCCATGGTCCCAGAGTCGGTCCCGGAGTCGCCGCGGACCCCGACACCCGGCTGACAAGCGGACCGGGCGGCCGCGCCCGAGCCTCTAAACTGGCACCCGTGTCCGGTTCGAGCCGCAAGATGACCGCCGAGAGAATCATCCGGGACGTGGGAGCCACGGCTGCTGCGACCGCCGGCGCTGCGGGTGCCGGATGGGCGGCCTACAACCTGCTGAACAGTCAGGCGGCCGAGGCCCGAGTGGTGATCCCGCACCGCACCGACAACGCCCCGGACGGTGACGGCGTGTACCGGCCGGACGGCACCAGCGAGCGCTTCACCCGCGACACCGTCTACGACCTGTACCTCGTGGTGTTCGGCGATTCGACCGCCGCCGGGCTGGGTGCCGAGACGGCCGAGGAGACGCCGGGGGTACAGATCGCCCGCCGGGTCGCCGCAGAGACCGATCAGGTGGTCCGCTACGCCAACAAGGCGATCGTGGGAGCGACGTCGAAAGGGCTCGCCGCCCAGATCGAGGCCATGTTCGTCCACCACGAGCGACCCGACGTCGCCGTCATCCTCGTCGGCGCAAACGATGTCACCGCCCGCAACAGTCCGCTTCCGTCGGCACGCAGGCTCGGTGAGGCGGTCCACGCCCTCGTCGACGAGGGCGCGAAGGTGGTCGTGGGTACCTGCCCGGACTTCGGGGTGGTCACCGCGATCCCTCAGCCGCTGCGAATGGTGTTGCGACGCTGGGGACTCACGCTGGCCGCGGCGCAGCGGTCGGCGGTCCGTGCCGCCGGGGGCCGTCCCGTGCCACTCGCCGACCTGCTGACCGAGGAATTCCTCGCGCGCCCCGAACACATGCTGTCGCCCGACCGCTTCCATCCATCGGCGGCGGGGTACGAGTTGGCCGCCGACATCCTCGTGCCCGAGGTCCTCGCCGCGATCGGCGAATGGGGACCGACGCCGCTGCCCGAACCGCCCAAGGTGTCCGAGGCCGTCGAAGAAACACGGCTCGTCACACGTGTCAGGAAGCTGTTCACGAGCTCCTGACCAGCACCTTTCTGCGCACGTCGACCATGCGACCAAGCAGATGCTTGGTGCGGTAGTTTTGAGGTATGCCTGAAGCTGTCATCGTCGCCCATGCCCGTTCCCCGATCGGCCGCGCCGCCAAGGGATCCCTCAAAGACGTCCGGCCCGACGAACTGTCGCGCCAGATGGTCGAAGCCGCTCTCGCCAAGGTGCCCGAGCTCGACCCCGCCCTGATCGAGGACATCCACTGGGGCATCGGTCAGCCGGGCGGACAGGGCGGCTACAACATCGCCCGGGTCATCGCGGTCGAGCTCGGTCACGACCACATCCCCGGTGTCACGGTGAACCGCTACTGCTCGTCGTCGTTGCAGACCACCCGGATGGCACTGCACGCGATCAAGGCCGGCGAGGCCGACGTCCTCATCTCCGGCGGCGTCGAGAGCGTGTCGAGCTTCGGGATCTCCGGTGGCGCCGACGGCGCGCCGAACTCGAAGAACCCGCTCTTCGACGACGCCATTGCCCGGACCGAGAAGGCGGCTGCCGGCGATGCGGGGATCTGGCACGATCCGCGTAAGGACGGCGTCATCCCCGACGTGTACATCGCGATGGGCCAGACCGCGGAGAACGTCGCGTCGTTCACCGGCATCTCGCGCGAAGACCAGGACCGCTGGGGCGTGCTGAGCCAGAACCGCGCCGAGGACGCCATCAAGTCCGGCTTCTTCGAGCGCGAGATCGATCCGGTCACGCTTCCCGACGGCTCCCTCGTCACCACCGACGACGGCCCCCGCGCCGGCACGACCTACGAGAAGATCTCACAGCTCAAGCCGGTCTTCCGCCCCGACGGCACCATCACCGCGGGAAATGCGTGCCCGCTGAACGACGGCGCCGCGGCGCTGGTCATCATGAGCGACACCAAGGCGAAGGAACTGGGCCTGACGCCGCTCGCCCGCGTGGTCGCCACCGCGGCGACCGGCCTGTCACCGGAGATCATGGGCCTCGGCCCGATCGAGGCGATTCGCAAGGTGCTCAAGGTCTCCGGGATGTCGCTGTCGGACATCGACCTCGTCGAGATCAACGAGGCGTTCGCCGTTCAGGTCCTCGGGTCGGCCGCCGAACTCGGTATCGACCACGACAAGCTGAACGTCTCCGGCGGTGCGATCGCGCTCGGGCACCCGTTCGGAATGACCGGCGCCCGCATCACGACCACTCTGCTCAACAACCTTCGTACCCGCGACAAAACCTTCGGCATCGAGTCGATGTGCGTGGGCGGCGGTCAGGGTATGGCCATGGTGCTGGAGCGCCTCAGCTGATCGAGGTCGTCTCCGTCTCGTCGACACCCCTCGCCGCGTCAGGTCCTCGGACCGCGACGCTGCGGGGGGTTGTTCGTCGGTAGACGAACCATGCGATGACGACCGCGCCGACGATGTAGATCTCGGCGGGAATCGCCCAGACGTTGTTCGTCGCGGTGTTGTCGTGGATGTAGTACTGCGAGATGTGCCCGGCGAGGTCTCCGCCGTAGCTGATCGCCAGCGCCCAGACAGCGGCGTCGAGCCATCCGCCACGGTTGGCCACGCGGAAGCAGAGCACGCCGAGGACGCCCACGGCGATGTCGTTCCACCCGAGTTCCCACTGGAACATCGACGGAATGAAATCCGGTCCGATGCCTTCGGCGATCTCGGGCGCGTTCGGTCCGACGTGCCCGATGCCGGCGAGGATGCCGAACGCACCTCCGGGTACGAGAATCCAGAGCAGCACGAGTTCGGCTGCGCGGCCGAGAGTGCGTCGCCGCACCGATCGGTCCACCAGTATGTGCACCACGGCGCCGATGATCATCAGCGCCAGCTGAATCAGAAAGAACACCATGTCCGCACGGTAGAACCGCTGCGGCGGGTTGGCCCCCGCAAACGCGATCGGGCGGCACAGTTTGTCGCCATCCGGCCCGGACACGCCGGCGGCCCCGCACCTCGGAGGTGCGGGGCCGCGGGCGACGGACGACTAGTCGGAGTTGAAGTAGGTCAGCAGGCGCAGGATCTCGACGTAGAGCCAGACCAGGGTGACGGTCAGGCCGAGAGCGACGCCCCAGGCGGCGCGGTCGGGTGCGCCGGCGCGGATCAGACGATCGGCGGCGTCGAAGTCCAGCAGGAAGCTGAACGCGGCGAGAGCGATGCAGACCAGCGAGAAGATGATCGCGATCGGGCCGCCGTCGCGGAGCACCCCGGCCTCGCCGGTGAACAGGCCGATGACCAGGTTGCCGAGCATCAGGACCAGGACACCGATCATGCCGGCGAACAACATGCGGGTGAAACGCGGCGTCACGCGGATCGCGCCGACCTTGTACACGAACAGCATGCCGAAGAACACGCCGAAGGTGCCGAGGACAGCCTGTCCGATCAGGGCTCCGGCCGAGGTGTCACCGGCGACGGCCCAGTTCGCGAAGACGAACGAGATGGCGCCGACGAACAGGCCCTCGAACGCGGCATAGGCCAGCACGATGGCCGGGTTGTCCTGCTTGCGCCCGAAGCTCGCCACCAGGACGAGGACGAGACCGGCGATGGCACCGACCAGCATGAGCGGCGTGGCGAGAGCTGCCTGGGCGGCCTCGGTGGCGCGGCTGCTGATCGCGAAGTAGGTGGCCACGGCAGCCACCGTCAGCACCCCGAGGGTGATGGCGGTCTTCGTGACGACGTCGTCGATCGTGAGCTGACGGGTGGCCGGCGGTGCCGGCTGGGTGTAGGGGTCAGTGGCCTGACCGTATTGATTGACCGCGGCGCCGGCGCCGGCCATGCCGGCCCCGAAACCCGCGTACCCGGACTGATTGTCGCGGACCACGCCGCGCATCACCGGATTGCTGCTTTCTCGCACGAAGCGCTCCTTAATCGGTACGGATGTATACCGTCTCAACGTCGGGCCTTTCCTGTGAGTTCCCTGACGAGAACGCGGAACGACCGAGTCGACGTCGACTTTACCGACTCTTGACTCTTCTGTCGTCGAACACCCGCCGCGGAGTCAGTTCACGCCCTCGCGCAGCGCCCGTAACCGGCCGTGGACGGCGGTCGGATCCGAGCCGTCCCCGGTCCCGAGCGCGGCCCGGCCGAGGAACATCGCGGTCAGCATGGACTCCGCCCGCGCGAAGTCGTCGCCCCATGCGAGGCCCGGTTTGGCGAGCATCAACGAGGCGATGCCGTGGGCCGCGGCCCAGAACTCGAGGACGATGTCCGCGATCTCCGCGGGGTCGAACACGCCGAGGTCGGCCAGCTCGGTCACCGTGGCGACGAACCTGGAGTACGCACTGGCGGCGAGCACCTCGTCGACCTTCGACGGATGCCCTTCGGGAGTGGGTTTGCCGAACGCCACGCGATAGAGAACCGGCGTGGCGACGGCGAATCGGACGTACGCCATCCCCTGGTTCAGCGCTCGTTCGAAGGCGTCGTCGATGCCCTCCGACGCGGCGGCCATCTCGTCGTCGAGGCGCTCGAAATACCGAGCGCACACCGCGTCGAGGAGCGCCTCCTTGTCGGCGAAGTGCAGATAGATCGACGGCGGCGTGACCCCCACACGGTTGGCGACCGCGCGGATCGACATCGCGGTGTCGTCGCCGTTCTCCACCAGCAACTCACCGGCGGCCTCGATGATCTCCTCGGCGAGGATCTCCCCCGATCCGCGTGGTGATCTCGCTCGTCTGCGTGTCGTCACTGCACTCCTGAACCTGTCCTGCCGCCGTTCATCCGCCTCTGTGGGGTATTCGGTGTCAGACCCTCGTCGGCGCGGTGTCGGGCGCCGGTTTCTCGGCGGGATGCCCGACCTCCGGGGCTTCCTCGGACAGTCCGATCCGATCGTGCAGCCGTCTCAGCGGACCGGGCGCCCACCAGTTCGCCCGCCCGGCCAGGCGCATGAACGCGGGGACGAGGAACATCCGGATGATCGTCGCGTCCATCAGGACGGCAAGGGTGAGGCCGACCCCGAACATCCGCATGAACGACACCTCCGACGCCGCGATGGCGGCGAAGACGATGCTCATCAGCAGAGCCGCGGCCGTGATGACCCGCCCGGTGCGCGCCAAGCCCAGGGCCACCGCGTGGTCGCTGGCCGCGCGGGTCCGGTCCGATCGCAACCACTCCTCGCGAATCCGTCCCAGGAGGAACACCTCGTAATCCATCGACAAGCCGAACGCGACGCAGAACAGCAGCACCGGCATGGTCGCACTGAGGGTGCCGGTGGCGGTGGTCCCCAGTCCGCCGAGGTGCCCCTCCTGGAAGAACCAGACCATCGCGCCGAACGTCGCCGACAGCGACAGGATGTTGAGGACGAGCGCCTTCAGGGGAAGAACGACGCTTCCGGTGAACAGGAACAGCAGCACGAACGTCGCGATCGCGATCAGGCCGAGCACCCACGGCAGATGCGCGTAGATCGACCCGACGGTGTCGTCGGTGGCGGCGGCGAGCCCGCTGAACAAGGTCTCCGTCCCCGTCGGCTGCGGCACCGCCCGCAGCTCGTCGAGCTGGGCGATCCCCGACTCACTCATCGGGTCGCGGTCGGTCGAGACCTGCAGGACGTGGACGTCGCCGCGGCTGTCGTCCGGACTGCCGGGGGCGGCCGGTGCACCCCGGACGAAGGTGCCGGCCGACGACCCTGCGGAGTTCACGTCGCCGACCGTCGACAGCGCGCGGGTGTAGGCGGCCAGGGTCGCGTCGTCCACGGGCCCGCGCACGACGACGGTGACCGCTGCGGACAGATCGTCCTCGTAGTCGTCGCGGATCTCCTGCTGGATCGCGTGTGCGCTCGCCGACTCGGGCAACACCCGGTCGTCGGGGAACCCCAGCTTCATCGACAGGAACGGCGCGCCGAGTACCAGCAGGAAGACCGTCACGACCGCGGCGACCGGCAGTGCGTGGCGCAGCACCCACTGCACGAGCCGGTACCACCAGGTGTCCTCGGGTTCGACGGGCCGAGCCGGCGGCAGTCGCAGCAGGCGTCGGAGTGGCTTCCGAGCGTCGAGGGCGTCGATGCGATCACCGAGGAGCATGAGCACGGCCGGCGTCAGGACGAGCGCCGACACCGCGGCCACGACCACGACGCCGAGGCCCGCGAACGCGAAGCTCCGCAGGAAGTACTGCGGGAACAGCACGAGCGCGCTCAGCGACAGGGCGACGGTCACCGCGGAGAAGGCGACGGTCCGCCCGGCCGTGGCCAGGGTCCGGACGATCGCGTCGGGCCGGCTCAGGCCGTGCTCGACCTCTTCCCGGTATCGCGTGAGGATCAGCAGCGTGTAGTCGATCGCGAGCGCGAGACCCAGTGCGGTGGTGAGGTTCAGTGCGAACACGGAGACGTCGGTGACCGATCCGATCACCCGGAGGAGCGCGAAGGTCAGGATGATCGAGACGATGCCGATGCCGACGGGGACAGCCGCGGCGAGCACCCCGCCGAAGATGAAGATCAACACGATGAACGTGATCGGGATCGCGATCGCCTCGGCGATGAGCAGGTCCGCGGCGGTCTGCTCGTTGACCTGCGCGAAGACGAGTCCCTGGCCACCGACCTGCACGGTGATCCCGTCCCGGACACCGGCCAAGGCGTCTTCGATCTCCTCGGCGTGGGCCGGTGCCGAGTCCTCGCCCCCGTCGAGCGACGCGATGATCAATGTCGACGTCCGGTCGCGACTGACCAGCGCGGAGTCGAGCGCCGGATTGGCCCACACCGACAGGATCTGGTCCTGCACGTACTGGTTGCGGTTCAGGTCCGCGACGATGTCGTCGCCGACCGCTCGGGCCGTCGGGTCGCGCAAGATGTCGACGCCGTCCGGCCCGTCGAGCTTGAGGACGACCTGGACCCCGCCCCGGTTGAACGTCTCGTCGAGGACCTTCTCGGCTCGGGCCGACCCCGAGTTCGGGTCGCTGTAGCCACCCGCGAGCAGGTGTTCGGCCGCGGTGGCGCCGTACGCACCGCACACCACCAGCAGGATGAGCGCACCCAGCAGCACGCGTTTGGGCATGGATATGACCAGCCGTGTCACTCTGACCAGCATGCGGACCCCTCGTCGCGTCGGTCGATCGACTTTACGGCGTTAAGTTATCAGCAGTAATTTAGGCGGTCAAGGTCGCTTCTGCCGGTTGCGGCATCCCCAGTCCGCGTCGGACGGTGCGCAGTTCGCGTTCGATCACCGTCGACTCCGATCCGAGCAGTCCGGTCGCCCGCACGATCTCGCGTAACCGGACGGCGGGACGCGCGACATCGACGAGATGATGCAGCGGCGTCCGGCGCAGACCCATCCGCCGGGCGACCGGCCGCTCCACCCACCGGGTGCTGATGGCCGAGAACGACGACATCAGCAGCGGCCGCGTCAGCGCATCCACCGCGGAGACCAGCAGCCCGGGTACCGGTACCGGGGCGGCACCGTGCACGACGCGCGGGAGGTCGTAGCCCTCGCGGAGCAATGCCTTGATCAGGACCTTGGCCGAGTCGTCGGGTTGCAGTTCGAATTCTCCTGCCACAGCGAACAACTCAGTGGCCGCGTCATGCGTCGGCGGCAGCAGGTCGTCATCGACGCCGATGACCCAGCCGATCCAGCGCCAGAGATGGGTGATCGCCTCCCGCTCGGCGCTGCTGTAGTGGATGCCGAAATCTCGTGCGACGACGAGGGGTAGGGCCAGGAAGCCGCACGAGATGGTCATCACCGAGTACGTCTGGTTGATCGGCGCGCCCCACTCGTCTTCGTCCCAGCCCCGGCCGTCCTGTCCCGACGCCCCTCCTCCGGGTGGGTGTCGCAGAATGTCGCGGATGTAGGCGTGCAGGAGCCGAATACGCAGTGTCGCAACCCAACCGGGACGACCCGGGAGCATCGAACCGGGAGCCGTCGCGTCGGCGACCCAGCGCGCCGTCGACTCGACCCGATCTCGAGTCCCCGATCCCAGTCGGCCCGTGGCGACGAGCGGACGGACGAAACCCTGGGCCTTGAACCCGTAGATCAGCGACTGGTACAGCGTCGACGACTGCAGGGTCCCGAAGCGCCACCACGCGCGGGCGCCGGCCTCGGCCCAGGCGGCATCGAACCACGGCGGTGGGGTGCTCGCGACCTGCAGCAGATGCACCATCGAAACCGGCATCTCGAGATGGTCGGGATCGGATGCCGTGTCGGCGTCGCGCTCTTCCAGCAGCGTGACCAGGGTGGAGAACGAGATGCCCCGCTCCCGGGCCTCGGCGATCACCGCGTCGGCAAGCGGGTCGCCCTGCATCAGACCCGCCTCGAGACGCTCGACGATAACGGGATGCCGTTCTCGGACGGCCTCCCAATTGCGTGCCCCGGTCACCGCTGCCGCGTCCATGCCCCATGATGGCCCCGGCTTCGAGGCCGGTCAAGGATGCTTCGACTCCCAGACTTCGACTCGACCGGCAGACGTCGGTCGAAGTCTGGCGGTCGAGTTGAGGTCTGGCGGTGGCGACGCCGGACCACAGGACAGCCGCCACGGCGCCGGCTGACTATGCTCACCAGGGGCACCGTCGTCGCGCGGACCCTGCGCCCCCATAGCCCAATTGGCAGAGGCAGCCGACTTAAAATCGGCACAGTGTCGGTTCGAGTCCGACTGGGGGCACTCACGGCCGGGCGTTCTCGCCGTCTCGAGTCGCCGTTTCCGGCGGCCGTCCACGTTCGTCGACCCGATCCGCGTCGATCAAACGCATGGCCGTTCAGCCGAATACGTGCGTGGACACCGCTCCGATCCCCACGGTTACATGACTGCCGGTGGTACCGAACGACTCTCGGGACCTTCCGAGTCCGTTGCGGCCCATCGAGACCAATCAGGACGACCCGTCGGGGGAACAGATGAAGATATTGATGCGTGGGGCGATGATCGCCCTCTTTCTCGTCGTCGCACTTGTCACGCCGGTCCATGCGGCGAATGCGGTACCGACCGGATGCAGTGACCGCGACATCGCGCAGGGAAATGCCGAGGCCCGGTCACTGAACGCTCGCATCGCGGCGCACAACTCCAAGCCGAGACAGTTCCGGATTCCGGAGCAACAACTACAGGCCACCGCCTACCAGGCCGAGGCCAATCGACTGAACACCGAACGTGCGGCTCTCGTCGCCTGGGCCAACGGGTGCCGCGTACACCTGCGGGGAATGGGCCCCGGCTCCGGCGGTCCGCACCGGCCGAGCACTCCCCCACCGCCGCAGCGGCCGGGCACCCCGGCGCCGTCGGTCACCAATCCGACGCCGGGTTACCCGGCGCCACAGCGCTACCCGTACAACGACAAGATCTCGAGCGACCGCACCGACCGGACGACCCTCACGCGGACCACCCGATTCCGAGACGGCGGCGAAGTCAACCTGACACGGATGCAGGGTCGCGCGGCGACCGGTATGAACGCCGCCATCACTCCGAACATGCTGCGGACCGGCACTCCGAGTACGCGCTCCGTCACTCCGCCGGGTTACCGGCCGGGCCTGGAACGCGGACACCTGCTCGCCAACCGGCTCGGCGGTCTCGGCGGCGACGCCCGGAACATCGTGGCCCTGAGCAATGCGGCCAACACCCGCATGCGGGTCCTCGAGAATCGCATCGCTCGTGTCGTCGCAAGGGGCGAAGCCGTCCACTACAGTGTGACCCCGATCTACGGGAACGGGTACAGCCGTCCGCCCACCGACATCGCCGTCGGCGCATTCGGCGTCCGGGGCGGTATCGCTCATTTCGAGATCATCCCGAACGTGAGGTGACCACCATGCCGAAGCACACCATCGATGATCTGATCGCGCTGATCCCGCCACCGGCGGCACGCCCGGCGACGATCGACTGGGGGCCCACCGAACGGCGACTGGGATTCCGATTGCCGACCGACTACAAGGCACTCGCCGACACCTACGGACCCGGAGTCTTCTGCGACGACTTCCTCGTGTGGACCGGACTCCCCTGGCCCGACGCGCCGGTCGAGGAGGAGGGCCGCCGCGCGGTGGCCGAACTCGAGCCGCTCCTCGAGGACCTGAGCATCGTGACCTGGGCTCATGACGACGGCACCGACACGGCCGTCGATCTGGCCGGCGGCTCCTTCTTCGGATGGGGGCGTTCCACCGACGGCGACTCGGGTTACTGGCACCGGACGGGCGACGACCCCGACGGGTGGCCGGTCCTGGTCACC
The DNA here is from genome assembly GCF_001698225.1 of Gordonia terrae. Lineage (NCBI taxonomy): Bacteria > Bacillati > Actinomycetota > Actinomycetes > Mycobacteriales > Gordoniaceae > Gordonia > Gordonia terrae. The sequence continues at coordinate 1,870,524 of NZ_CP016594.1, read as the reverse complement.
GACGGCGTCATGGTCTGCGACTACCACCGCGGCGGTCTGGTCTCGTACCTGTACGACTTCTGGACCGGCGGCTTCTCGAATCGTCAGGTCTTCGCCGGCCGCGAAGCACCGGAACGGCTGACCTTCGAGCAGGTGACCGTCGACTCCTGAGCGGACGCGGACCCGTCCGCGCCGAGCATGAACGGACGGGCCCGCGGGCTCTGCTCACATACCGGGCCCGCTGATCCCCTCGACCACGAGTTCCAGGAGTCGCTGCGACTCAACGCAATTACGGCCCAACGCGATCATGTTGGCGAGCGTGAAGAGTTCGTCGACGGTGAGATCGGCGCGGATTCCACCGGACCGCTGGGCGGCGCCGAGGACGTCCGCACCGGCCACGCGGAGGTCGGCGCAACTGGTGTAGAGCGGACTTTCGGGGTCGCCCGCCGACGCGATGATGATCTCGGGCAGACCCTGATACGCCCCGACGTGGCGCGCGAGCGCCCGGACCCACTCGACGAGACGCTCGCCGGGGTCCCGCTGCTCGTCGTCGGCGCGCGCAGACTCCACGAGGGCGGCGGTGTCCTGTCGCATCGCGGCCGCGACGAGCGCCTCGCGAGACGGGAAGTGGCGGTACAACGTGCCGGCGCCGACGCCGGCACGTTTGGCGATGTCATCGAGCGACGTGTCAATTCCCGACTCACGAAATGCCTCTGCCGCCGTCGCGACGACCTTGTCGTAGTTGCGCCGAGCATCGGCTCGCATCGGTTTCGCCGGCGCGGACGCGCTGGTCATGACACCTCCCGAAGAAAACACTTGTAACCGGAGAGTATCTCCGCTTCAATAAGCGGAGACAGTCTCCAATTGGAGACACTCTCCTGTTCGACCCTACCCGCCCGGGAGGCCCTGATGTCCCAGACCACCGATCGCGTCGCTCCCGAGGCAGGTTCTGACACCGGAGGGTCGACGATCGACCGCCGCACCTGGATCGGACTGGTCGTCGTGGTGGCGAGCCAGCTGATGGTGATCCTCGACGGCACGATCGTCACCGTCGCGCTCCCCCGCATCCGCGACGACCTGGGTTTCAGCGAGGTGTCTCAGTCCTGGGTGATGAACGCCTACGTGCTGGCGGTGGGTGGCCTGCTGCTGCTCGGCGGCCGCTTGGGCGACCTGATCGGACGGCGTCGCGCGCTGCTCTACGGCATCGCCCTGTTCACCGCGGCCTCGCTCCTCGGCGGACTCGCCACCAGCGCGTGGATGCTTCTCATCGCTCGCGTCCTGCAGGGCGTGGGAGCCGCGCTCGCCGCACCCACCGCCCTGGGACTGATCGTCGCCAACTTTCCGCCCGGTCCCGATCGCGCCCGGGCCATCAGCTGGTTCTCCCTGGGTGCCGCCTCGGGCGGAGCGCTCGGCCTGCTGCTGGGCGGCGTACTCACCGAACAGCTGTCGTGGCACTGGGTGATGCTGGTCAACGTCCCGATCGGGGTGGCGATCCTCATTGCCGCACCGTTCACCGTCGATGAGACACCCCGGCAGCCCGGTCACCTGGGTCTCTGGGACACCCTGCTGTCCGCGGCGGGTGTCGCGGCGGTCGTCTTCGGCTTCATCCGCGCCTCCGAGGTCTCCTGGGCCGACCCGCTGACCATCGCTTCTCTCGCCGTCGGCGCATCGACACTCACCGCGTTCGCGATCAGACAGCGTCGTACGAGCCATCCCCTGCTGCCGCCCCGATTGGTGAACTCGGCGCGCAGGGCCGCACCGTTCGTGGTGATGCTGCTCTTGCCCGGGGCGATGATGGGCATGTTCACCTTCACGACCCTGCACCTACAGGACGTGATGGGTTACAGCGTCGTCGCGTCCGGGTTCGCGTTCCTGCCGTTCATGGTTCTCAACATCGGATTGACGGTCACCGGGATCACCGCCCGTCTCGTCGCGCACTTCGGTGCGGCTCCGGTGTTGATGGCGGGATTGTCCCTGGCGATCGCCGGGCTCGTGTGGTTGTCGTTCGTCGGGCCCGACTCCACCTTCGCTGCAGCGATTCTGGCGCCCTCGATGATCATGGGTGCGGGAATCGGCCTGTCCGTGGTCCCGGCGAACGTCCTGATCGTGGACAACTCGCCCGCAGCCGACGCCGGCGCCGCCTCGGGCCTGATGCAGGCGTTGTTGCAGGTCGGTGGCGCGCTCGGACTCGCCACGCTGATGACCGTGTTCGGCCCACTCCAACGTAGCGATCCGTCCGGAACTGCCACCGGCACAACGATTCTGGTCGGTTCGTCGTTCGCGACGGTCGCCCTGCTCGTGCTCGTGGTCGCCTACCGGCCGCGGCGTGCCGCGGCCGCGTGACCCAACGCGACGACATTCGTCACGACCTCGGCGCCCGCACACCCCTCTCCGAGTCGATCCGCGTGCATCCCCCGAGCCCGCTGATGATGTACTCGGTGTCATGTCCACTCGGGTTGTCCTGCTAGCCGACTCCTCCGTCGCCCTGCTCACCCTCGGTATCTCGGTGTACTCGATCGCGGTCCTGGTGTGCCTCGGGATAGCGATCAACGCGGCCCGATTCGGACGCAGACGGGTCGCGATCACGATGGCCTGGGTCGTCGGTGTGCTGACCGTGGCAGGTGTCATCATCGCCATCCTGAGCAGCACCGCCGGCGGTTAACCCTCCGGGTGCAACTCCGCGCGTTGCCGATCGATGAATTGCGCGGCAAGCCGATTCGTGAGGCCGGGCGCCAATCGCTGGACGCGCCAGGTGATCCGGGATCGACGCGGGACGACCAGCAGTGGTTGATTCCGCTCGATGGCGGCGAGCGTGTCCCGGGCGAGGCGGTCGGCGTCGTACGCGGTCGACGAACCCTGACTCGCCAGATAATAAGAGCGACCGACGAATCCGCCGACCGATCCTTTGTCCAGGATCGGGGTCTCCACTGCCGAGGGACACACCGCCAGCACGTTCACCCCGCGGCCCGCGGCCTCGGTACGTAGTGCGAGCGACAGCCCCACGACCGCATGTTTGGTCATCACGTAGCTCGTGATCAGTCCGGCGGCGACGAGCCCGGCCATCGACGCCGTGTTGACGATGTGTCCGCGACGCTGCTCGATCATCACCGGGTACGCGGCCGCGACCCCGTGCACGACGCCCCGGATGTTGACGTCGATGATCGCGTCCCATTGCTCCGGCGTCAGCATCTCGGTCGGACCACCCCAGGTGATCCCGGCGTTGTTGAATATCAGATCCAGGCGCCCCCACTCGGCGACGACCTCGTCGACCACCCGCTGCACAGCGGCGGCATCCGTCACATCCAGTTGCACCGCCCGTGCGGTGCCCGGCCCACCGGACAACGAGGCCGTCACCCGCTGCGCCGCGGGTAGGTCGATGTCCGCGCAGGTGACGTGGGCTCCCCGGGTCACCAGCGCGCGCGTGAGCGCGGCCCCGATACCGGACCCGCCCCCGGTCACGATCGCGATCCTGCCCCCGACGTCTGCTCCGCGCGTCTTCCCGAATCCCAGCACGAACAGAGCATGACCGATCCCGTTCCGGCGGGGTGCGCTTTGTGCGAACCGGGTCTTGACATCCTCACAGGCCGCTCTTAATGTTGCTGCAATCACAAATTGAAACGTTTTAATTCGCCGAGACGGTCCACTCCCGACGATCTGCGTTTCCCCGTCCGTCGTCTGTCAGGAGCCGCCATGTCCGACCCCCAGCGCGCCTGCTTCGTGCTCCACCTCCGCCCTGAACGCGTCGAGGACTACCTCGAGGCACACACCGAGGTCTGGCCGGAGATGCTCGACGCCCTGCGCGAGACCGGCTGGCGCAACTACTCCCTGTTCCTCCGGAAGGACGACGGCATGGTCGTCGGCTACCTGGAGACCGACGACTTCGCGACGACCAGCGCCGCCATGGAGGCGACCGACGTCAACACCCGCTGGCAGGCGCACATGTCCGAGTACTTCCTCCCCGCTGTGGGCGGCGGCGATGGGGGCGGCGGCGCCGGGGGCGCGAACCCCGACACGATCCGCACCGAACTCCTCGAGTACTTCCACCTCGACTGACCTCGCACCACGCAGCACACGACACGTACCGACGGGCGCACCGACATCAACGAACTCCGGTTTGACCTCTCCGATCCCGACCCTCTGTACTGATCTCCGACGCAAGGAATCACCATGAAAGTAGGAGCGCGCTCCACCACCGGCTGGCGGGCGACCATCTCGGTCGCCATGTCGAACTACATCGAGGCCGGCTCGATCATCGCGATCGCCACCAGCCTCACCTTCTGGCAGGACGAGTTCGGCATCAGCAACTTCGCGGTCGGCCTCCTGGCTGCGCTGAGCGCCAACGCGTTCGGTGCCGCAGTCGGCGCCGCGATCGGCGGCCCGCTGTGTGACCGCTACGGCCGCAAGGCGATCTACACCTACGACCTGCTCGTCTACATGGTCGGCGTGCTGATCGCGGCCTTCGCGTTCAACTTCACCATGCTGCTGGCCGCCTTCATCATCACCGGCCTCGCGGTCGGCGCGGGCGTACCGGCCTCGTGGACATACATCGCCGAAGAGGCCCCGTCGGTCGAACGCGCCAAGCATGTCGGCACCGCGCAGCTCGCCTGGTCGGTCGGCCCCCTGATCGGCTTCGCGCTCGCCGCGGCACTCGCCCCGATGGGCCTCCTCGGCTCGCGGATCATCTTCCTGCATCTCTTCGTCGTCGCGGCGGTTGTCTGGTGGATTCGCCAGGGACTCGCGGAGTCGAAGATCTGGTCCGACGAGGCGGTCAACGAGACGCGCGAGCTCACCGCATCGGTCGGCGCCCGCGGCATCAAGGGCCTGTTCTCCAAGAAGGTCAACATCACCGCCCTGCTCCTGCTCGGTGGCATCTACCTGTTCTGGAACACCGTCGCCGGCCAGGCCGGCATCTTCATGCCCCGCGTCTACGAGACCGCGGGCGTCGAGAGCGCCGTTCAGCAGAACCTGCTGCAGGTGCTCGTCTGGGGCTGCACCGTCCTCGCGACCTACTTCGGCTTCATGCGATACGCAGATCGGGTCTCGCAGCGCGCGCTGTACGTCTTCGGCGCCGCCTTGGGCATCGTCGCCTGGATCGTGCTGGTTGCGTTCACCGACAGCGGTGTCGCCACGATGCTCGTCTTCGCGGTCCTGTGGGGCATCTCCTCGGGAATCGGCGCGCAGGCGTTCTACAGCCTCTGGGCCAGCGAGATGTTCGCCACGCCCTACCGTGCCAGCGCTCAGGGCGTCATGTTCTTCGCCGTCCGCACCGCAACCGGTCTCCTGAGCTACTTCTTCCCCACGATGCTCGCGGCCACCGGGCTCACGACGGTCGGCATCCTGCTGGTCGCGCTGCTCACGATCGCTCTGATCATCGGCGCCATCGCGGCTCCGGACACCCAGGGCAAGACCCTGCAGGAGATCGAGGTCGAGCGTTACGGCGCCCCGCTGTCGCCCGAGCTCATCGAGCACCCGGCGTCGACGAACAGCCCGGTCGTGGGTGACGCACCCAACGCAGAATCCACCAGCAAGACCGCCGTCTGAGTCGTCTCGACCGGGCCGTCCCGCTCGATTGAAACGTATCAGTCCATCGACTTCCCCGCCGCCGGCTGTTCCCCGACGCCGGCGGCGGGGAATCCCAACCGAAAGAACACTGATGACCACCTTTGACGAGACGATCCTCGACAATCTCGAGATCGAGCTCCCCTCCTGGGCGTTCGGCAACTCCGGCACCCGGTTCAAGGTGTTCGGCACCCCGGGCACCCCCCGCACCATCCACGAGAAGATCGCCGACGCGGCCACCGTCAACGAGCTGACCGGACTCGCTCCGACGGTCGCCCTGCACATCCCCTGGGACACCGTCGACGACTACCGCGCGCTCGCCGCGTACGCGAAGGATCTCGGCGTCGACCTCGGGACGGTCAACTCCAACACCTTCCAGGACGACGACTACAAGTTCGGCAGCCTGACCCACACCGACAAGACCGTGCGCCAGAAGGCCATCGACCACCACATCGCGTGCATCGACGTGATGAACGCGACCGGCTCGCGGGACCTCAAGATCTGGCTCGCCGACGGCACCAACTACCCGGGTCAGGGAGACATCCGCGGACGCCAGGATCGTCTCGCCGAATCGCTGGCGACCATCTACCAGCACATCGGCGACGACCAGCGACTCGTGTTGGAGTACAAGTTCTTCGAGCCGGCGACATACGTCACCGACGTCCCCGACTGGGGCACCTCCTACGCCCACGTGACCGCGCTCGGCGAGCGGGCGATGGTCTGCCTCGACACCGGCCATCACGCGCCGGGCACCAACATCGAGTTCATCGTCGCGCAGCTGCTGCGCCTCGGGAAGCTCGGGTCGTTCGACTTCAACTCACGCTTCTACGCCGACGACGACCTGATCGTCGGTGCGGCCGACCCGTTCCAGCTGTTCCGCATCCTCTTCGAGGTCATCCGCGGCGGAGGCCTCGACGCCGGGTCCCCGGTCGCCCTGATGCTCGACCAGTGCCACAACGTCGAGGAGAAGATCCCCGGACAGATCCGTTCGGTCCTCAACGTCGAGGAGATGACCGCCCGCGCGCTGCTCGTCGACACCGACGCGTTGACCGCGGCGCAGGAATCCGGAGACGTGTTGGGCGCGAACGGAATTCTGATGGACGCCTTCTACACCGACGTGCGTCCGATGTTGGCCGAGCGTCGTACCCGGCGCGGACTCCCCGCCGACCCGATGGCCGCCTACGCCGACTCCGGCCACCGCGAGCGCATCGTCGCCGAGCGCGTCGGTGGCACCCAGTCGTCCTGGGGCGCCTGAGCGCTCCCCACACCTGCTCCCTGCTTTCTCGAACTGCCCGCTTTCCCGATCTTCAGGAGATCTCTCGCCATGACCAATCCCGCAGTCGCCGCGCTCATCGCGCGCTCCAACCGGCTCGGCTCCGATCCGAAGAACACCAACTACGCCGGCGGCAACACCTCCGCGAAGGGCACCGACACCGACCCCGTCACCGGCGAGGACGTCGAACTGCTGTGGGTCAAGGGTTCCGGCGGCGACCTGGGCACCCTGACCGAGAAGGGCCTCGCCGTCCTTCGTCTCGACCGCATGCGCGCGCTCGTCGATGTCTACCCCGGCCTCGACCGCGAAGACGAGATGGTCGCCGCCTTCGACTACTGCCTGCACGGCAAGGGCGGGGCGGCGCCGTCGATCGACACCGCCATGCACGGCCTCGTCGACGCCGCGCATGTCGATCATCTCCACCCCGACTCGGGCATCGCGATCGCGACCTCCGCCGACGGAGAGGTGCTGACCCAGAAGATCTTCGGCGACCGCGTCGTGTGGGTGCCCTGGCGCCGCCCGGGCTTCCAGCTCGGTCTGGACATCTCCGAGATCAAGAAGAACAACCCGCAGGCGATCGGTTGCATCTTGGGCGGACACGGAATCACCGCCTGGGGTGACACGTCCGACGAGGCCGAGGCCCACTCGCTCGAGATCATCGACACCGCCGAGAAGTACATCGCCGCCAACGGCCGCTCGCAGCCGTTCGGCGCACCGCTGGACGGGTACGGCGCACTCCCGGCCGCCGAACGTCGTGCCAAGGCCGCGGCCCTCGCACCGTTCATCCGCGGCCTCGCCTCGATGGACAAGCCGCAGGTCGGCCACTTCACCGACGTCGATCCGGTTCTCGACTTCCTTGCCGCACAGGAGCACCCGCGACTGGCCGCTCTCGGAACCAGCTGCCCGGACCACTTCCTGCGCACCAAGGTCAAGCCGCTCGTCCTCGATCTCCCGGCATCGGCATCGGTCGACGAGTGCAAGGAACGCCTGTCCGCCCTGCACGAGGCGTACCGCGAGGACTACCGCGCCTACTACGACCGCCACGCGACCGCGGACAGCCCGGCGATGCGCGGCGCGGACCCGGCCATCGTGCTCGTCCCGGGCGTCGGCATGTTCAGCTTCGGCAAGGACAAGCAGACCGCACGCGTCGCCGGCGAGTTCTACCTGAACGCGATCAACGTGATGCGGGGTGCCGAGGCCATCTCCACCTACGCACCGATCGACGAATCGGAGAAGTTCCGGATCGAGTACTGGCTGCTCGAGGAGGCCAAGCTCGCGCGGATGCCGAAGCCAAAGCCCCTCGCCACCCGCATCGCACTCGTCACCGGCGCGGCGTCGGGCATCGGCAAGGCCATCGCGGCCCGCCTCGCCGCCGAAGGTGCGTGCGTGGTGATCGCCGACCTCGACGCCGAGAAGGCCCAGGCAGCGGCTGAGGAGATCGGTTCGACCGACGTCGCCATCGGCGTGGCCGCCGACGTCACCGACGAGGCAGCCGTGCAGGCGGCGATCGACGCGACCGTGCTCGCCTTCGGCGGCATCGACCTCGTCGTCAACAATGCCGGCCTGTCGTTGTCGAAGTCGTTGCTGGACACCACCGCTGCCGACTGGGACCTGCAGCACAACGTGATGGCCCGCGGCTCGTTCCTCGTCAGCAAGGCAGCGGCGCGGGCCCTGATCGACCAGAAGCTGGGCGGCGACATCCTCTACATCTCTTCCAAGAACTCGGTCGTCGCCGGCCCCAACAACATCGCCTACTCCGCCACCAAGGCCGACCAGGCCCATCAGGTCCGGTTGCTCGCGGCCGAACTCGGCGAGCACGGGGTCAAGGTCAACGGCATCAATCCCGATGGTGTGGTGCGGGGTTCGGGGATCTTCGCCGGCGGCTGGGGCGCCAAGCGCGCCGCGGTCTACGGCGTCGAGGAGAAGGACCTGGGCAAGTTCTACGCCCAGCGCACCCTGCTCAAGCGCGAGGTGCTGCCGGAGAACATCGCCAACGCCGCGTTCGCCCTGTGCACCTCGGACTTCTCGCACACCACCGGTCTGCACGTGCCGGTGGACGCCGGCGTCGCCGCCGCGTTCCTGCGATGAGTCGCTCCACTCGGTCCGCCCAGGTCGCCGCCATCGACCTGGGCGCGACCAGCGGCCGGGTGATGCTCGCCGACGTGTCGCAGGGACGACTCGAGCTCGAGCAGGTCGCCCGGTTCGCCAACGATCCCGTGCACGTGTGGAACGGTCGACGGTCGGCGCTGCACTGGGACGTGCCCGGCCTGTTCCGGGCGGCCTCGGCGGGCCTGGCCGAGGCTGCCCGGCAGTCCGACGACCTCGTCGGCATCGGCGTCGACTCGTGGGCGGTGGACTACGCGTTGCTCCGCGACGGCCGGATGCTGGGTCTGCCGCACCACTACCGGGACGACCGCACGGCCGCGGGCGTCGACGCCGTGCACGCCGAACTCGGGCCGGTGGACCTGTACCTGCGCAACGGCCTGCAGTTCCTGCCGTTCACCACGGTGTACCAGCTGGCCGCGGAGAAGGCCGACGGTCTGCTCGATCAGGCCGACAACGCCCTGCTGATCCCCGACCTGATCACCTACTGGCTGACCGGCAGGCGGGGCACCGAGCGGACCAATGCCTCGACCACCGGCCTGCTCGCCGTCAACGGCCAGTGGGACACCGCGATGATGGAACGCCTCGGGCTGCCCGTCGGACTCTTCCCCGAGATCGTCGAGACCGGGTCCGACCAGGGACCACTCCTCGCCGAGGTCGCCGAGCGACTCGGCCTGTCGTCGTCCACCCGCGTCACCGCCGTCGCCTCGCACGACACGGCCTCGGCCGTGGCGGCGATCCCGATGGACCCCGCGCGGGCGGCCTACATCTCCTGCGGCACGTGGGGTCTCGTCGGTGTGGAACTGACCGAACCGGTCCTGTCCCGCGACGGATGGAAGGCCAACTTCACCAACGAGGTCGGCGCCGACGGCCGAATCCGCTACCTGCACAACGTGATGGGACTATGGCTGCTCAGCGAGACGGTGCGTCAGTACCAGCGCGAGGGCTACCGGGCCGACCTCGGCGAGCTGCTGGCCCAGGCCGCGGAGGTGACGCCGACCGTCGATGTCTTCGACACCGACGACGCGCGCTTCCTCCCGCCGGGTGACATGCCGGCACGCATCCGCGGGTGGTACGACGAGCGCGGCATGCGACCGCCGATGACCCGCGCCGAGATGGTGCGCGCGATCGTCGAGAGTCTCGCATCCGCATTCGCCGACGGCGTCGAGAAGGCCGCCGCGCTGTCGGGGATCCCGGTGGAGACCGTGCACCTCGTCGGCGGCGGGTCGCAGAACCGGCTGCTGTGCCAGCTCACCGCCGACCGCGTGGGCCTGCCCGTCCAGGCCGGGCCCGTGGAGGCGACCGCACTCGGCAACGTCCTCCTGACGGCACGCGCCCATGAATTGATCGATGGCGATCTCGAGGCGATGCGGACTATCGTCGCCGACAGGTTCCCGCCGCAACACTATGCACCCCGACGCAGTCGCGGCACGCGTGCGCGCGCCGCGGTCGGGGCCGGAAAGGCATGACCATGGACACCGGTTCCGCTATGAAGCGCCGAGTACCCAAGCCGCGCGACCTCGCGCCGCTGATGCAGTTCAAGAAGCCGCAGTTCGATGCCAAGAAGCGCCGCCTCGACGCCGCGCTGACCATCGAGGATCTCCGCAAGATCGCCAAGCGGCGCACCCCCAAGGCGGCCTTCGACTACACCGACGGGTCCGCCGAGGCGGAGCTGTCCATCGAACGTGCTCGTCAGGCGTTCTCCGACATCGAGTTCCATCCGGCGATCCTGCGCGACGTCTCGAAGGTCGACACCTCGTCGACCATCCTGGGCGGACGCTCGGAACTGCCGTTCGGCATCGCGCCGACCGGGTTCACCCGGATGATGCAGACCGAGGGCGAGTACGCGGGTGCGCGTGCCGCCGGACGCGCAGGCATCCCGTTCTCGCTGTCGACGATGGGCACCGCGTCGATCGAAGACGTCAAGGACGCGAACCCCCACGGGCGCAATTGGTTCCAGCTGTACATGTGGAAGGACCGCGAGCGGTCGATGGCCCTGGTCGACCGCGCCGCGAAGGCCGGTTACGACACGCTCCTCGTGACGGTCGACGTCCCGGTCGCCGGGGCACGCCTGCGTGACAAGCGCAACGGCATGTCGATCCCGCCCGCCCTCACCGTCAAGACGGTGGTCAACGCGATCCCGCGGCCGCAGTGGTGGATCGACTTCCTGACCACCGAACCCCTCGCCTTCGCCTCCCTCGACCGATGGTCGGGAACCGTGGCCGAGCTGCTGGACACCATGTTCGACCCGACCGTCACCTTCGACGACCTGGCCTGGATCAAGTCGCAGTGGCCGGGCAAGCTGGTGGTCAAGGGTATCCAGACCGTCGACGACGCCAAGGCCGTCACCGGACTCGGCGCCGATGGCATCGTCCTGTCGAATCACGGTGGCCGACAGCTGGATCGGGCACCCATCCCGTTCCACCTCCTGCCCGACGTCGCCCGGGAGGTCGGGGCGGACACCGAGGTCATGCTGGACACCGGCATCATGAGCGGCGCCGACATCGTGGCATCGGTCGCACTCGGCGCCCGGTTCACGCTCGTCGGACGCGCTTACCTGTACGGCCTCATGGCCGGGGGCGAGGCCGGAGTCGACCGGATGATCGAGATCCTGGGCGAGCAGATCGCGCGCACCATGCGCCTGCTCGGGGTCGCATCCCTGGAGGAGCTGACCCCCGCGCATGTGACCCAGCTCGAGCGTCTGGTGCCCCGGGCACGTTCCTGACGCGCACGCTGTCGCGGAAGGGCCCGATTCGTGCGATCGGGCCCTTCCGCGTCTGCTCAGGCGGATCGCGCCCCGACGTCCGGAGACTGTTCCCGGCGATGCGCGAAGTGGTCCACCAATCCCACCAGCAGCGCGATGAGGACCAGGCCGGCGGCAGTGGCGAGCCCGATCTGGAAGGCACGGGCCCAATCGCCGCCGCTGTTGGCGACCTGGGCGAAGAACACCGCACCGACGAGCGCGATACCGGCTGCGGCCCCGATGCGCTGGCCGGTCTGCAGGACGCCTCCGGCGATGCCGGCCTTGGTGACCGGGACCTGGTCGAGACTCAGCGTGAGGTTCGGCGAGATCACCAGACCCGAGCCGACACCGGCGACGAGCAGCGGCAACGCCGCGGCGTACCCGACGTTGTGGCCCGGCACGAACTGGACGGCGAGGATCGTCGTGATCATCCCGACGACGACGAGCCCCAGGCCGAGCAGCACCAGCGACCGACCCACCCGGTTGACGATGTTGCCGCCGACGGCTGCCGACACCGCGGACCCCAGGGCGAACGGCGTGACCGCCAGCCCCGCCTGCAGCGCCGAGTAGCCCAGACCCTGCTGGACGAACAGGGTGTAGATGAAGAAGACCGTGGTGAATCCGGCGAAGTAGACCATGGCGATGATGCACCCGAGCGAGTACGACCGCATCGAGAAGAGCGAGAGGTCGACGAGTTGCTGATGCCCGACCCGGCCCTGACGCCGCTCCCACAGCACGAAGGCACCCAGCAGCACCGCGGCCACGATCAGCAGCAGCCACTTCTGCGCGCCGGGCCACTCCTGCTCCTGCACCATCGGCAACATCAGTGCGAACACAGCGGCACCCAGCAGCAGCACACCCAGCGGGTCGAAACTCCCTCGCAGCGGCTGCTTGGTCTCCGACGGCCGGGCCGGGATGAGCCGGATGGCGGCGACGAAGGCGGCGATGCCGATCGGCACGTTGACGAAGAAGATCCAGCGCCACCCCTCGGCAGACCCACCCAGCTGGATGAGGACGCCGCCGAGGAGCGGCCCCACCGCGGTCGAGATGCCGATGGTCGCGGCGAACATGCCAAAGGCCTTGCCGCGCTCGGCCCCGCGGAACAGCAGCTGAATGAGGCCGGAGACCTGCGGCGCGAGAATGCCGCCCGCGACTCCCTGGATCAGCCGGAACACGACGAGCTGCGTGGGCCCCTGCGCGAAACCACATGCCGCGGAGGAGAGCACGAACAGGGACAAGCCGACGAGGAAGGTCACCTTGCGGCCGCGGGCGTCACCGACGCGACCGGCCGGCACCAGCACGAGTCCGAAGGCGAGTGCGTAGCCGGAGACGACCCACGAGAGATCGGCCGAGTCGGCCCCGAGACCGGATTCGATCGACGGCAGCGCGACATTGACGATCGAGACGTCGAGGAGCGTCATGAAGCCGACGACCAGGCACACGGCGAGCGCCTTCCAGCGTCGCGGGTCTGGTTGATAGTCCGCGGAGAACGGGCTGGCCGGAGTCGACATCGAGCCGCCTTTCATTCGGGGGGTACCGCGCTGTTCGTAGTCAATCAGCCCGGGAGATGGGCGACCCTCCCGACTCTGCGTGACGCGTGTTGCGGTACGGCGTCTGGTGAGATGAACACATGGGTGTGAGCATGCGGGACGTCGCGGCAGCGGCCTCGGTGTCGGTGGGAACGGTCTCGAACGTCCTCAACGCGCCCGGCAAGGTCTCCCCCTCGACCGTCGCGCGGGTGCAGGCGGCGATCGATCAGCTGGGCTTCGTTCGCAACGACGCCGCGCGGCAACTGCGGGCCGGGCGCTCACGCTGTGTCGGCATGGTGGTCCTCGACGTGGGCAACCCCTTCTTCACCGACATCGCCCGCGCCGCCGAGCAGCGGGCCGCCGACCATGACCTGACGGTGCTGCTCGGTACGTCCGACGACGACGAATCGCGCGAACAGGCCTACCTCGACACCTTCGACGAACAGCGGGTCTTCGGCCTTCTCGTCTCGCCGATCGGCGACGACCTTCGGCGATTCGACTCGCTGCGCCGTCGCGGCACCCCGGTGATCCTGGTCGACCGGGATGCCGGGGGATCCCCGTTCGATTCGGTTGCCGTGGACGACATCGCGGGCGGCCTGCTCGCGGTGTCGCACCTGTGTGAGACAGGGCGACGCCGGATCGCCTTCGTCGGCGGCCCACCGGGACTGCGGCAGGTCGCCGACCGCCGGCGCGGCGCCCAGGCCGCGGTCGACGGCGTCGACGGTGCGTCGCTGGAGGTCGTGCACACGTCCACTCTCAGCGTGCTCGCCGGGCGTGAGGCGGGCACGGCGCTGCTGGGCAGGGCGCCCGGCGAGCGTCCGGACGCCGTCTTCTGCGCCAACGACCTCCTTGCCATCGGCGTGCTCCAGGCCTTCACGATGCTGGGTGGCGCCGTCGCGGTTCCGGACGACATCGCGATCGTCGGCTACGACGACATCGATTTCGCCAGATCGGCGGTCGTGCCGTTGTCGTCGATCCGGCAGCCGACCACCCGGATCGGCGTCACCGCGGTCGACCTGCTGATCAGCGCGGCAAACGATCCCGCGGAACACCGCGAGCCGTCGAACCTGGTGTTCCAGCCCGAACTCGTCGCTCGGGCGTCGACCCTGGGGTGATCGCCGGTGTGATGCGCGTCATCGCCGGGACGCGGTGTGAGGACTCTCCTAAATAGTGCATGACTCTGCAACATTGCAGACTTCTGCAAGTTCCGTACGGTGGACGTCGTGCACTCCACCGGCCTCCGCGAAGCGAAGAAAGCGGCCACCCGCTCGGCGCTCGCCCGCGCCGTGCTCCGGTTGTCCACCCGGGCCGGCATCGACCATGTGACGATCGACGCCGTCGCGGCCGAGGCCAATGTCTCGGTCCGGACGTTCCACAACTACTTCAGCGGCAAAGAGGACGCGCTGCTGTATTTCGTGTCGTCGCTGTTCGACACGATCGTGGAACGAATCGAGGCCCGGCCGACGGACGAGAGTTTCTTCTGCTCGGTCCGCACGGCTCTCATCGATGCCGCCACCTCGCCCGATGTCGGCGACCCCGCCGAGATCGTCGCGCTGCTACGCCTTCTCGACACCGATCCCGGGTTGACGGCCAGGTCCCGGGACATGGAGTTGGGCGACACCGTCGAGGCCCGACTCGCCGAGTTGTGCGCACAGCGCGGCCAGCCGGCACACACCCTGTACCCGCGGCTCGTCCTGCACAACGCGATCACCACCATCCGTGTCGCCCTCGAATTCTGGGTGACGCATCACGACGACACCGCAGACGAGCCGGCTGACCTGGCCTCGGTCCTGGAGTCCGCCTTCGATCAGCTGGCATCCGGCCTGTCGCAACCGATCCCACCCATGAACGATCTCGCCGTCCCATCCCCCGAGGAGCTTTGACGTGGCAACACACCTGTACCGACTAGGGCGATGGGCGTTCGAGAACCGCCTCAAGACCATCGCGATCTGGGTTCTGGTCCTCATCGGACTGGGCATCGGCGCGAGCCTTCTCGCCAAACCGACCTCGGAATCGTTCTCGATCCCGGGCATCCCGTCGGAGAAGGCGCAGGACCTGATGGTCGAGCGCTTCCCCGGTGAGGCGACTTTCGGTTCCGACATCGGCGTCACGTATGTCGTTCGCGCACCAGAGGGTTCGACGCTGACCGAGCCCCGATACTCCGAGGCCATCGACTCGATGGTCGCCGGACTGAAGTCGGTCGAGGACGTCAAGAACCCCGACTCGATCACCAATCCGTTCGTCTCCTACGGCACCGAGCAGTCACCGGGTCAGCTCCGCGAACTGTCGGCGGCCTTCCAGGAGAAGACCTTCGGCAAGAACGCCGAGGAGGCGGCCGCCGACGCGCAGGCCACGTCACCGATCAACGCGGCGGGCACCGTCGCGCAGCTCGGCGCCTCCTTGAATGTCGAGGCGTCGTCGGACGTCACCGAGACGATGCGCGAACAGATGGACAAGATCGCCGACGACGCGCGCGCTGCGGGGCTCACCGTCGAGATGAAGGGCTCGGCCACCCAGCAATTCGAGCTCGGGATCACCTCTGAGCTGATCGGCATCGGCGTGGGCGCGCTGATCCTCATCCTCACGTTCGCCTCCCTCGTCGCGTGGGGCATGCCGATCATCACCGCGATCGTCGGCGTCGCGATCGGGATGCTCGGCGTCCAGATGGGCACCCACTTCTTCGATCTCAGCAACGAGACCCCCATCCTCGCGACGATGATCGGCCTCGCGGTCGGCATCGACTACGCACTGTTCATCGTCTCCCGCTATCGCCACGAGATCCATCGATCGACGAGCCGGGCCGACGCGGCGGGCAGAGCGGTCGGCACCGCCGGTTCCGCGGTCGTCTTCGCCGGCAGCACCGTGGTCATCGCGCTGGCCGCACTCGCGATCGTGAACATCCCGTTCCTGACCGCAATGGGTATCGCCGCCGCGGGCACCGTCGTCGCAGCCGTGCTGGTCGCCCTCACACTCCTGCCGGCGATCCTCGGCCTCTTCGGCGGCAAGGCCTTCGCCGGACGGGTGCCGCGCCTCAACGCACCCGATGTCGGACCGCATGACGCCGACCGCGTCCACAACGGCCAACGTTGGGTCCAGCGCGTCGTGGCCCGGCCGCGCACCGTGACGGTCGCGATCGTGGGCATCATGATCGTCCTCGCGATCCCGATGGCCGGGCTCAAGCTCGCGCTGCCCAACGACGGGACCGCGGATCCGTCTGAAACACAGCGCCGCGCCTACGACATGGTCGCCGAGGGCTACGGCCCCGGCTTCAACGGACCGCTTGTCGTCGTCGCGGACGGTCGGGCCATCGAGGACACCGGCGAGCGTCTACGCGCCTTCGACACCCTCGTCGACGACCTCGGTCGTATCGACGACGTCGCGGTTGCCCAGATCGGCGCGGGTGGTCTCAACGAGGCCCAGGACACCGCGAAGATCACGATCATCCCGTCGACCGCGCCGTCGGACGAGGCGACTCCCGCACTGGTCGAAGCGCTCCGTGAGATGGAGTCCCAGGTGCAGGGCGCGACGGGCATCTCGTACGGCGTGACCGGCCAGACCGCGATCGAACTCGACATCTCCGACCGCCTGTCGAGTTCACTGATCCCCTACCTCCTGGTCGTGGTGGGTCTCGCGTTCATCCTGCTGATCATCGTGTTCCGCTCGATCCTCGTCCCGCTGACCGCGGCCCTCGGCTTCCTGTTGAGCGTCGCCGCGACCTTCGGTGTGACGGTGGCCCTGTTCACCGACGGTGATCTGGGAATCGTCGACAACCCGCAACCGCTGGTGTCGTTCCTGCCGATCATGTTGGTGGGCATCGTGTTCGGGCTCGCGATGGACTACCAGGTGTTCCTGGTGACCCGGATGCGGGAGGCGTACGTGCACGGCGCCGACGCCAAGACGGCGGTGGTCGAGGGGTACCGGCACAGCGCCCGCGTGGTGGCGGCCGCCGCGGCCATCATGATCTCGGTGTTCGCCGCGTTCATGCTGCAGGACATGGCGTTCATCATGGTGATGGGCTTCGCGCTCGCGGCCGCGGTGTTCTTCGACGCCTTCGTCGTCCGGATGACGCTGATGCCCGCGGTGCTCACCGTCCTGGGTGACAAGGCCTGGTGGTTGCCGCGCTGGCTGGATCACATCCTGCCCAAGGTTGACATCGAGGGCGAGAAGCTGGGACTCGGCAACGCCCCCGCCGGCTCGTCGACGGGAGCCGACGCGGACGCCGAGGTCCCCGCCGGCCGCTGAGGCAGATCAGTCGACCCCGAACTCCCCGAGTTCGGACCAGCTGTCCCCGTCGATCGTCGTGTTGATGACATCGGGGGTGCGCTGCAGGTACTTCGGGAGTTCCTGCTGGGCCTGCTTGAAGTGCGGAGCGGTGACGTGCGCCTCGGCGGCGTCGTCGTCGAAGGCCTCGACCAGCACGTAGGTGTTCGGGTCCGCCAGCGACCGCGACCAGTCGAACCACTTGTTGCCGGGTTCCGCACGCGTCGCCTCGGTGAACTCGCGTGACAGCTCGGGCCACTCGTCGGCGTACTCGGGCTTGATCGGGAACTTCACGACGATGAGGATCATGACTCGACCCTAGTACTCCGCGTGAGGACGAAGAGTCGCAGAATGCGACTGGGACGGCTGTCCCAGAATGTGTCACGAAGTGTTCCACCCGGAAGGCGGGGATTCACGAGACCACGATCGCGGCAGGGCATAGAGTGTGAAACAGACAACAATTGTCCTCACTTCAGGCTGCAATGGAGGCACCATGCCGGACATCACCAAGTTCTACATCGACGGCCAGTGGGTCGAGCCCGCCGAGCTCAACCTCATCGACGTCATCAACCCGGCCACCGAGAAGTCGGCCGGTCAGGTCGCGATCGGCAGTGCCGCCGACGTCGACGCAGCGGTCGACGCCGCTCGTCGCGCATTCGTCACCTGGGGTCAGACCACCGTCGAAGAACGCCTCGAGGTCCTCAACCGGATCATCGCCGAGTACCAGAACCGCATGGGCGATCTCGCCGCCGCGGTCACCGAGGAGATGGGTTCGCCCGTCGGTCTCACCAACGCCGCCCAGGTGCCCATCGGACTCGGCCACCTGATGACCGCCGCCGCGCAACTCCCCGACTTCAAGTTCGTCGAGGACCGGGGCAGCTCGCGCATCGCCAAGGAGCCGATCGGCGTGTGCGGCTTCATCACTCCGTGGAACTGGCCGCTCAACCAGGTGATGTGCAAGGTCGCCCCGGCTCTGGCCACCGGCTGCACCATGGTCCTCAAGCCGTCGGAGGTCGCACCGTTCTCGGCCGCGATCGTCGCCGAGATCTTCGACGCCGCGGGCGTTCCCGCCGGTGTCTTCAACCTCGTCAACGGTGACGGCCCCGGCGTCGGTGCTGCGCTGTCGAGCCATGAGGGCATCGACATGATCTCGTTCACCGGTTCCACCCGGGCCGGCATCGAGGTCGCCAAGAGTGCGGCGCCGACCGTCAAGCGCGTCGCACAGGAACTGGGCGGCAAGAGCCCGAACATCATCCTCGACGACGAGGACTTCGCGAAGAACGTCGCCGGCGGCATCGCGACGATGATGATGAACTCGGGCCAGTCCTGCAACGCCCCGAGCCGGATGCTCGTCCCGGCGGCGCGCGTCGACGAGGTCGCCGAGATCGCCAAGGGCGTCGCCGTCGAGCTCACCGTCGGCGACCCGACCACCGACGTGAAGCTGGGCCCGGTGGTCTCCGAGGCGCAGTTCGACAAGATCCAGGGCCTCATCGAGCGCGCCCTCGCCGACGGTGCCACCGCGGCCGTCGGCGGCGCAGGCCGTCCCGAGGGCCTCGAGACCGGTTACTACGTGAAGCCGACCGTGTTCACCAACGTCACCAACGACATGGAGATCGCCCGCACCGAGGTGTTCGGCCCGGTCCTCGTCGTGATCGGCTACGACTCGATCGACGAAGCGATCAAGGTCGCCAACGACACCGAGTACGGCCTCGCCGGCTACGTGTCGGGCCAGGACGTCGACGAGGTGCGCCGCATCGGCTCGCAGATCCGCGCCGGCTCGATCTCGCTCAACGGCGCGCAGCTCGACCCGAGCGCACCGTTCGGCGGTTACAAGAAGAGTGGCAACGGCCGTGAGTGGAGCGACTACGCCTTCGATGAGTTCCTCGAGGTGAAGTCGCTGCTCGGCTTCGGCGCCTGACCGACCGGGTTTCCCGGGTGAGGGATGCGTATCGGACTCCGATACGCATCCCTCACTTCTTCCGACCGGGTCGCCGTTAGGATCTGGCGCATGCAGATCCCCGTCGCGTCCGACGCCGGCCCGGTCCTCGACGCCGAGGTCGTCGGCGAGGGCGAACCGCTCCTGCTCATCGGCGGCATGTCCGCACACCGCGGGATGTGGACCGACGAACTCCTCGACGCGCTGACGCCGTATTTCTCGGTGGCCGTCTACGACCACCGAGGCATCGGGACGAGCAGTCGCGCCGACGGTCCGTTCACCATCGCCGACCTGGCCGCCGACGCCCGCGGCATCCTGGACGGCCTCGGCTGGGACGCCGCCCATGTTCTGGGCACCTCCATGGGCGGCATGATCGCGCAGGAACTCGCTCTCGCCGCACCGGACCGCGTGCGCAGTCTCGTCCTCGGGTGCACGACCGCGGGCGGCCCCGGGGCGATCGGTGCACCCGGCGCGGTCCGCCTCGTCGAGGCGATCTCCTCCCGCGACGCGGCGCGCGTCGCGCGCACGGCATTCGAGGTCAACCTGTCAGCCGCGTACACCGCCGGCGCCGGCGCGTTCGACCACTTCGTGTCGATGTCGACGCAGCGGCGCGTGCCCTCGGCGGTCGTCGCGTGGCAGGCGGGTGCCTGCGCGGGACACGACACCCGCGACCGGATAGGGACACTCACCATGCCCACCGCGGTCATCCACGGAGACGTCGACGAGGTGATCGCGGTCGCCGAGGGTGAGCGCCTCGCCGACCTGATCCCGCAGGCGACCCTGGAACGATGGACCGGCGTCGGGCACATGTTCTGGTGGGAACGTCCCGAGGAGACCGCCGAGGTCATCCGAAAAAATGCGCTCGGGCGGTAACGCCGGTCCCCTCTCCGAACGACATCCCTGACATCGGCACCGTGTGATCGGGTGGCCGCGTATGTCAGGAGCTCCATGTCGCACTCGCACAGCGAACCGCCCGTCCCCTCCACCCCCGCCGGCCAGACGCCCGAGTCGCCACGCAGATTCTCACCCCGACGCCGCATCCTCACCGGGATCTCGGTGGTCGCGATCCTCACGCTCGGCCTGTTCGGGGCGAGCACCCTGCTCAACACGTCGAACACCGCCAACGCTCTGCGCGGACATCCCGAGGTCCTGCGCAAAGGCTGTACCTGGGACTCCTCGGGCAACTACGTCCAGAACTGCAAGGTGTGGTCGGAGTCGCAGCAACGCGAGGTGATCGTCCAGATCCGCGCGTCCAGCGGCAGCGACAGTGGCGTCTACCTGCTCGACGGCATGCGGGCCAGCGAGGCCCGCTCGGCGTGGACCACCGACGTCCAGGCCGCCAAGGTCTACGACGCCAAGGCCGACACCACCCTGGTCATGCCGGTGGGCGGCGCGTCGTCGTTCTACACCGACTGGGATGGCGGCGCCGGTGACAAGAACACGGTCATCAAGCAGGAGACGTTCCTGACCTCGGAGCTGCCGGGCTATCTCGAGAGCGAGTTCGGCGTGGCGCGCAACAACAACGCGATCATCGGACTGTCGATGTCCGGTGGTCCGGCGGTCACCCTCGCCGAGCGCCACCCGGAGCAGTTCAAGGTGGTCCAGGCGATGTCCGGTTACTACCAGACCGACAACCCGGTCGGCGCCCTCGGCGTCATGGCCACTCAGACGATGGTGTCGAACTACGTCAACGGTGTCGTGAACATGTGGGGTGCGCCGGGGAGCACCCGCTGGACCGACAACGACCCGTCGAAGAACCTCACGCAGTTGGCGGACAACGGCCAGGTTCTCATCATCTCCTCGGGCAACGGCTTCCTGACCCCGTCGGAGATGGCCAAGCTGTCGCCGCAGGATCAGCTCAGCGCGATGGCACTGGAGATCTTGTCCGCGGTGTCGACCGTGCTCATGCAGCTGCAGGCGAAGCAGGCCGGCGTCTCGGTGATCTCCCTGCCGAACTACGGCGGCCACACCTGGGAGAACTGGGGACGCGCCCTCGGCGACGGCAAGGAGCACGTGCTGACCACGCTGCGCAACAACCCGCCGGTGACCGACAAGACCACCGTCGTCTCCGCCTCGGGCAGTCCTGATCCGGAGGGGCCCGCGAAGGTGACCCTCGCGGCCAAGAAAGCGGCCGAGGAATCGCCGGCCCTCGACCTCTCGGGCCTGTCGGCGCGCGGCTCGTCGGCGAGCGAATCCGCTTCGGAGTCGGCGTCCTCGGCATCCGAATCGTCGGCATCCGAATCGTCGGCATCCGAGTCGTCGGCATCCGAGTCGTCGGCATCCGAATCCCCCTCGGCCGGACTCGCACCGTCCGCGGTGTCGGGGTCGGAATCGGTGGATGCCTCCGTCCCGGAGTCGGCCACCAGCGCGGAGTCGAGCGCGCCGAGCGCGCCCCGGCTCGCCCCGAAGGGTCCGGCCTCGTCCACGCCCGCGACCTCGAGCAGCACCCCGGTTCCGTCCCGCTGAACGGCCCGCCCGCTCACGGTTTCCGTTCCCGCTCCCCAGAATCGTGTGAGCGGGAGCGGAGCACGCGAGCGAACGAATCCGCCGGCCGCGCCTGCTGCTAGCGTTCAGCCATGACCGCCGACCCTGATCTCGCCGATCTCGTCGGCCTCGACACCACCCTCGTGGTCGTCGCCTCCGGAGTGATCCTCGTCTGGGGACTCGCCCTGGGCGTCTGGAAATACCACGGCATCCGCACCTCGCCGGACCGGACGGCTCACATCTACGTGGACATCGCCCACCGAGCGGCGCTGATGTACTCGTTCGCCACTCTCGTGCTGGCGGCGCTGGTCGAACTGAGCGCCTTCCCGACGACCGTCAACGTGATCGCAGCGGCGGTCCCGATCGTCTTCTTCCTCGCCGCGATCGCCGCGTACTGCATCCACGGGGCCCTGCGGGACACCACGAATCAGTTCGTCGACCCGACTCCCGGCACGTACCTGTTCATGCTCGCGCTCATCGTGGGCGAGATCGGCGGCGTACTGGTACTGGTGGCCGGGGTGCTGGTGCGGTTGGTCTGAGAGCCGACCGGGAATCTCACCGATCCCCGGTGTGACCGCGCAGCCAGGTCGTGACGGCGTCGAGCACCACCCCTTGCTCGGGCTCGTTGAAGATCTCGTGAAACAGGTCGTCGTAGATGACGAGCGTCTTGTCCGCGGACCCGGCCAGCCTCTCCACGAGTTCGCTGCCGCGCGGGTCGGTGAGCGCGTCCTCGCTGCCGTGCATCACCAGGATGGGCAACTGCAGCGACGGCAGGCGTTCGGGGAACGACCGCATGGTGCCGATCATCGCCCCGCCGAGTCCGGCCGGAATCTTGCCGCGTGTCACCAGCGGGTCGGCGTCGTAGGCGGCGACGACGGCCGGGTCCCGGGAGATGCTCGACGAACTCAGCTCGGTGGTGGGCAGCCCCGGTGCGATCCGGCCGATCAGCGGCGCGAATCGGACGGCCAGGTCGGGCAGGTCGTCACCGGGCAGCACGGCCGCCCCCGAGAGGATCAGCCCGTCGAGCCTGTCCTGGTGGTCGAGCGCGTAGTCGAGGGCGATGCACCCGCCCATGCTGTGCCCGATGAGGAACGTCGGGATGCTCCCGTCGGCGACGTGGGCGAGGACGGTGTCGAGGTCGTCGGTGAAGTCGGCGAACCGGCGCAACCGGAGGCGCTTGCCGCCCGATCGGCCGTGACCGACATGGTCGGGGATCGCCACGAGGTAGCCCTCGGCGACGAGACGATCGGCCACATGCAGGTACCGGCGTCCGTGCTCGGCGAGGCCGTGCACCACCACGACGACGCCGCGCGGACTCTCTCGGGGACGGTAGACGTCATAGACGATGGTGTGCCCGTGCCGACCGCGAAAACTGTGCTCTTCCGGTGTCATTCCCTGATCTCGTTTCGGTGTTCAGTGCCAGCCCAGTCGCGCGACCACGGACCTGCCCGCCGACTCCAGGGCGCCCAGCGGCCGGAGCGCGGCCTCGCCGATGCCGACGAGCGTCTCGACCCGTCCGACGACCCGCTCGAGCCGTCCCACGACGTCGGACATCCGGTCGACGGTGGCGTCGACCTGGTCCAGGGTCCCCGACAGGCGCACGAGCGTCGAGTCGAGCTTCGCGATGGTCGAGTTCAGCCCGTCCATCGTGGGCCCGAGCCCGTCGAGGGTCTCCCCCATGTCGGCGAGGATGCCCTCGAGTTGTTCGACGGTCACGTCGGCGTTCAGTGCGGCTTGTGCCAGCTTCTTGATGCGCTGACGTTCCGGCGGTCTCGATGATGTGTGCTCGCCCCTGTCGGCCATGAGGTGGATTATGACCCATTCCGGCGGGCCGGGTGCGGGGTCGGGCGAACCCTTCGAGGCTCGGGGAGCGCAGGCGCCCGCACCGCTCACGCCAGCTGCGGGGCGACCTTCGAGGCGACGAGTTCGAGGTGGTCGAGATCCGACAGGTCCAGGGTCTGCAGATACATGCGCGTGACGCCCAGCTCACCGTAGGTCGCGATCTTCGCGGCCACCTCGTCGGGCGTTCCCGCCGCGCCGTTCTCACGCAACTCCGCCGGCTCTCGGCCGATGGCCTCGGCCCGGCGCCGGAACTCGGCTTCGTCGCGGCCGCAACACAATACGAGCGCGGCCGAGTAGGTGAGGGACTCCGGATCGCGACCGGCGTCGACGCACGCCGTGCGAACGCGTCCGATGAGATCGCCGGCGACGTCGAGCGGTTGGAAGACGACGTTGAACTCGTCGGCGAAACGCGCCGCGAGCGCGGGCGTCCGCCTCTTGCCACTGCCGCCGATGATGATCGGCGGGCGCGGGCTCTGCACGGGTTTGGGCAGGGCCGGCGACTTCGAGAGGCGAAAGTGCTTGCCCTCGTGGTCGAATTCATCACCGAGCGGGGTCTGCCACAGCCCGGTGATGATCTCGAGGTTCTCCTCGAGGCGTTCGAAGCGCTCCTTCAGCGGCGGGAAGGGAATTCCGTACGCCTCGTGCTCGCGCTCGTGCCAGCCCGTACCGATACCCAATTCGACACGGCCACCGCTCATCTGGTCGACCTGGGCGACTGCGATCGAGAACGGCCCGGGAAGGCGGAAAGTCGCCGATGACACCAGGGTCCCCAACCGGATGCGTGAGGTCTCGCGGGCCAGCCCGGCCAGCGTGATCCACGCATCGGTGGGTCCGGGCAGACCGTCGCCACCCATGCCGGTGAAGTGATCGGAACGGAAGAAGGCGTCGTAGCCCAGTTCCTCGGTCGCCTTGGCGACGGTGAGCAGGTCATCGTAGGTCGCACCCTGCTGGGGCTCGGTGAAAATTCGCAGCTGCACGTTTTCAACCTACGCCCGCTGGGCACCCCACCGACGGCGAGGCGGCGTGCGATCGGACCCCATCCGGCCCGACGGCCATTCCGAATCGCTCCACGCACGACACCGTTCCTCGACAAAGGAGTTCACCATGAAGACGGTCACGCGCACAGCCCTCGGATTCGTCGTCGCGGCCGCAGGTGCGACCGCGGTATCCCTCGCCGCCGCACCGTCCGCCGGCGCCGCCCCCGCAGTATGCCCGGCACTCCCCGGCCAGTCCTCATCCCAGGCCTCGTGCAGTGCGGAATCCGGACCCTCCGGACTGGCGCTGGCCATCACCGACAACGGCGGTGTCGCCACCTCGACCGCCGACAACTTCGCCGGGCCCGCGGCGATCGCACTCGGCCCCGGCGCGACGGTCACCATGGACGGAGTACGCCCCGGTCTGGCCATCGGCATCGCGGGGCCCGGTGGTGAGGTCGTCGTCGACGGCAAGAACGGGCCGACCTGCAAGGGACCGGCTTTCGCGGGCGACTTCCAGACCTTCAAGGGTTGCCTGTCCTGACCGCCCCGCACCCCACCGGGATCCGGTGGCGAAATGCGCACCGATACAGCGCCTTTCGCTACGACATCCCGGTGGGGGGACCAGCGCGTCAGGACAACAGACCCCGCACGTACGCCGCCTGGCCGATGTGCTGGGTGTCGTCGTCGATCACGCTGATCAGCCGCACGCCCAGCGTGACCGGCGGATCCCAGTTGTGGTCGACGATACGGTCGAGATCTGAATCCGTCAGCCCGCCGATGTAGTCGGCGCTGACGGCGTGAGTGGCGTCGTAGTAGTCCCGAAGCAGTCCGGCGTCATCCACGATCGCGCGTGCGGCCTCGTCGGCCGATTGCCCGTACCCGATCTCGCCCGGGGAGAACGGGAGATCGAAGCGGTCCGCCCAACCACCGGCCGCCCAGACCTCCTCGATGCCGGCGACATCGGCGATGTGGGAATCCTGCACGCGGGTCAGATGCCAGACGAGCCATGCGATGGTGTTGGTACCGGGCGCGGGCGCGGTGTTCAGGAGCTCCGGCGTGGCCCCGTCGAGTACAGCGTGAACGTTCTCGGCCACTCGCCCCAGACCGTCGAGCAACACCTCTGAAGATCGCATGGTGCAAGTTTAGGTTCGCCGTGGGCACAACGATGGCGACTCCACCGATCCGACAGCATCATTCCTCCGGTGTCAGAACCGAACACCCCGCGGAAGATCCGCTTCAACGCCTTCGACATGAATTGCGTTGCACACCAATCGCCCGGACTGTGGCGTCACCCCGACGACCGGTCGTGGAACTACAACACCATCGACTACTGGGTCGACCTCGCACGATTACTGGAGACCGGCGGATTCGACGGCCTGTTCATCGCCGATGTCCTCGGTACCTATGACGTGTTCGCCGGCAACGACGAAGCCGCCATCCGCCAGGGTGCACAGATCCCCGTGAACGACCCCCTGCTACTCGTCTCCGCGATGGCGCACGCCACCGAGCACCTCGGCTTCGGCGTCACCACCGGTACCGGCTTCGAGCATCCCTACCCGTTTGCGCGGCGACTGTCGACACTCGACCACCTCACCCGCGGCCGCATCGGCTGGAACGTGGTCACGGGCTACCTCCCGGCCGCGGCCCGCAACATGGGCGCCGACGACCAGCTCGAGCACGACGAGCGCTACAACCAGGCCGACGAGTACCTGACCGTGCTGTACAAGCTGTGGGAGGGTTCCTGGGAACGCGACGCGGTCCTTCGTGATCGCGAGGCGGGCATCTTCGCCGACCCGGCCCGGGTCCATCACATCGGCCATCACGGCACCCACTTCACCGTGCCGGGAATCCACCTGGCCGAGCCGTCGCCGCAGGGATCGCCGGTCATCTATCAGGCCGGCGCCTCGCCCCGGGGACGCCGCTTCGCCGCGGAGAACGCGGAGGCCATCTTCGTCGCCGCACCGACCAAGGCCATTCTGCGCGATGTCGTGAGCAAGGTGCGCGATGAGCTCGTCCTCGCCGGGCGCGACCCATACGACGCGAAGATCTACACGCTGCTGACGATCATCACCGATTCGACTCCGGAGGCTGCCCGCGCGAAGGCCGCGGAGTACCAGTCCTATGCCAGCAGCGAAGGCGCGCTGGTCTTCATGTCGGGCTGGATGGGCATCGACCTCGCGAGCTACGAGATCGACGAACCGATCGGCAACGTGCACAGCAACGCGATCCAGTCCGCGGTGGCGGCATTCCAGCAGGCCGGCGACACCGGCGAGGAATGGCGTGTGCGGGACATCGCCGCGTGGGGCGGCATCGGCGGAATGGGCCCGGTCCTGATCGGCTCCGGCGACGAGGTGGCAGAAGCCCTGCAGGACTGGGTGACCGACACCGACGTCGACGGTTTCAACGTCGCGTACGCGGTGACACCCGGATCTTTCGAGGACATCATCACCCACGTGGTGCCCGCCCTGGAACGGCGCGGACTCTACGACCGCGCCTACGTCCCGGGTACCCTGCGCCACAAGCTCTTCGGCCGCGGTGACCAGTTGCCCGAGAACCACCGGGGGTCGACGTATCGGGTCGGTGGGGCCAACTCGACCATCGACGATTCGATCAGGAAGACCTCACAGCTCGCCGGCGTGAAAGGCGACCTCCGATGATCGAGGTGGCGGGGCTGACCAAGGTCTTCGGGGTCGGGTCACCGAATCCGACGACGGTCCTCGACGACGTCGATTTCACCGTCGATGCCGGTGAGATCTTCGCCGTCGTCGGGCCGTCGGGTGCCGGCAAGAGCACGCTCGCCCGGTGTCTGAACCTGTTGGAACGTCCGACCTCCGGGAAGGTCGTCGTGAACGGCGAGGACCTCACCGCGCTGGGCACCTCGGGCCTGCGCGATGCCCGGCGCCGGATCGGGACCGTGTTCCAGTCGGCAAGTCTGCTGTCCCGCCGCACCGCGGCGCAGAATGTCGCTCTCCCACTCGAATATCTCGGTGCCACACAGCGATCGACCGCGTCGCGCGTCGGTGAACTGCTCGACCTGGTCGGTCTCGCCGACAAGGCCGACCGGTACCCGCATCAGCTGTCCGGGGGTCAGCGACAGCGCGTCGGGATCGCACGGGCCCTGGCGCTCAAACCGTCGGTCCTCCTGTCCGACGAGGCGACGTCGGGCCTGGATCCAGCTGCCACGGACACATTTCTCCGACTCCTCACCGACGTGCGGGACGAACTGGGTCTCGCGGTGGTGTTCATCACCCACGAGATGGACACCATCGTGCGGGTCGCCGACACGGTCGGCCGACTCGACCATGGCCGCATCGTCGAACACGGCCGCCTGGATCGGCTCGTCCTCGACCCGGATTCGGTTCTGGGGCGCGCACTTCGACCGCGTGGTCCGAGCGCCGAAGCGGCGTCCGCCGAGACTCCGGTCTCCGTCGTCTACAACTCCTCGACCGTCCCCGCGGACTGGCTGACGCGTCTGGGCAAACGGCTCGATCTCCCCATCTCGGTGCTCGGCGCCAACGTCCAGACCATCGACGGGACCGTCTTCGGCGACCTCACCGTGTCGGTGCCGACCGGGCACGCGTCGGCATTCATCGGGGCCGCAGGCGAACTCGGGCTGGCCGCACGCCTTCTCACCGACGCCACGGCACCAGGTGACTCCGCCACCACCACAACCAATGGCTCCGCCACCACCACAACCAATGGCTCCGCCACCAAGAGCCCGGGGGTGGCCGCGTGAGTACCACGTATTCGGCGAACATCACGGTGCCGCTCGACGAGATCCCCGACCTGCTCATCCCGGCGGCGATCGACACGGTCCTGATGGTGAGCATCGTGATGGTCGTCGTCCTGGTGGTGGGTGTCCCGCTGGGCGCGCTCATCCACAACCTCGCTCCCGGTGGTCTTTTCGCGAGACGATCGCTGCACACTCCCCTGTCGTGGGTGATCAGTATCGGTCGTTCGCTGCCCTTCCTGGTGCTGATGACGGCGATCATCCCGTTCACCCGCCTGATCACCGGCACCAACATCGGCATAGCCGCGGCGGTGGTCCCGATGTCGATCGCCGGAATCGCCTTTTTCACACGGATCGTCGAGAACTCCCTGCGGTCGGTCCCGGCGTCGACCATCGACGTCGCACGCGCCTCCGGGGGTTCCAACGGGCAGATCATCTGGAAAGCACAGGTTCCCGAGGCACTGCCGAGCATCGTCGGCGGTCTGACGATCAACACGATCGCGATGATCGAGTACTCCACCATCGCCGGCACCATCGGAGCCGGCGGACTCGGCTACGTCGCGGTCACCTACGGATATCAGCGATTCGACCAGGGAGTCATGGTCGCGACCATCATCGTGCTCATCGTGACGGTCGCGATCATCCAGGTAGCCGGCGACGCTCTCGCCCGCAGTCTCAACCCGGTCACGTCCCGCCGGGTCAACCGCTGAACCTCACAAGCCCGAAGTCTGCTGCTCCCCGTTCGGGGAGTCGCCGACCCACTGCCGCCCTGTCCCCGGCAGCCACCAACCCACCCCCGAAAGGCCACTCATGACACAGGACACCGGTTCGACCACCGAGACCTCACCCGATTCCCCCTCGCCGCCGGGACATTCCGACATCGAGATCTCGGCCCGGCGACGCTGGCCGCTGATCGTCGGTGCGCTGGTCGTGGTCGCCGTCATCGCCGCGGTGATCGGCTGGCGATTCCTCGGCTCCGACTCGACGTCACCCAATGAGACCGCCGGTGCGACGCTGACCGTCGTGACCGCCGAGGGCAATGCCTCCGAGCAGGCACTCGTCGAGTTCATCGCCGACGAGGTCGCACCCCGGTACGACATCAAGGTCGCGTTCAAGGGCCTGTCCGACTCCACGACGCTCAACCGCGCGGTCAGCGACGGTGAGGTCGCCGGCACCGTCTATCAGCACAAGCTGTGGCTGTCGCAGGTCCTCGAGGCGAACCCGGACTTCCAGGAGGAAGCCGCGACCCCGGTCTTCCGCTGGGGCTTCGGCATCTGGTCGGACAAGTATCGCGACGTCGCCGACCTGCCGCAGAACGCTCGCGTCTCCCTGTATTCCGATCCCGCGAACGAGGCGCAGGGACTCTGGCTGCTCGAACGCGCCGGACTCATCACGCTCAAGCCGGGCGTGGACAAGTGGAAGGCGACGCAGAAGGACATCGCCACGAACCCGCGCAATCTGCAGTTCGTGCTGCTCGATTTCGCCGCCCAGTCGCGCTCACTCGCCGACCTCGACGCGACCGTCGGCTACACCGAGTACTACCTCGCCGCGAACATCGACATCGCCAAGCAGATCTACGCCCCGCCCGCTCCCGACGAGTTCGCCGGGCAGCTGACCATCGGGACGCAGTGGAAGGACACCGAGAACATCACGAACCTGGTTGCCGCGTTCAAGGATCCTGCCGTGCAGGAGTTCCTGCGTACCGATCCTCGGGTGAAGGGGATCCTGCTGCCGCTGTGAGCAGCGGGAGCGCCGGCGCACGCCTCGTCACCGCACCCGGGTCGCCCATCGCGTCCCGGGTGCGGGGCGCATAGGCTCACCGCGTGAGCCGCACACATCACGGGCACGGTCACGCGCACTCGCTGTCCGACATCAGCCACACGCTCTCGCCGTTCGCCCGATGGTTCGTCATCGGCACGCTCGCCGTCACCGCGGTCGCGGTCGCCGTCGGGATGGTCGTCCTGTGGCCGTCGGATTCCGAGCACCCGATCCCCACCCAGTTCCGTTCCGCCGACGGCGGGCCGATCACCACGGTCGACGGCGAGATCGTTGACCAGTTCCATGCGAACTGCCTCAACTCGGTGGCGGGATCGGTGCTCGAGACCGCGGACATCCCGGTGAACCCGGTCCCCGGCGGCCCGTGCATCCTCAACGCGGTCCGGTTCTCGTCCGGCGACGTGGCCGGCCAGTACACCGTCCTGGAGATCCCCACCAACCGGGCGCAGGCCGGGTCGGGGCCCGACACCGTGGCGCCGGCGGCCGGCACCCTCGACGACCCGCAGGCAGGCCAGCCGACGTTGAACGTCGGGGATGGCATCCGCCTCTCGACCGTGCCCGGCCCCGACGGCAACCGCTACACCTTCTTCGACTTCCAGCGTGGGCCGGCGATCATCTTCTGGGCAGTGTTGTTCATCGCCGCGATCGTGCTGGTCGCCGCCTGGCGCGGCTTCCGCTCGATCATCGGGCTGGCGATCGCCTTCGGGATTCTCACCGTGTTCACCCTTCCCGCCATCCTCGACGGCGCGTCCCCGGTCGCGGTGGCGGTGGTCTCGTCGGCGGCGATCCTGTTCGTCGTCCTCTACCTCGCCCACGGGGTGAGCCTGCGGACCAGTTCGGCTCTCCTCGGGACATTGACCTCTCTGCTGCTCGCGGGATTCCTCAGCTGGCTCGCGATCCGGACGATGAACCTCACCGGGCTCTCGGGTGATCAGACCACCAATCTGCAGGTATACCAGGGCAACATCTCGGTCAGTGGTCTCCTGCTCGCCGGGTTCATCATCGGCACCCTCGGCGTTCTGAACGACGTCACGATCACCCAGGCCTCGGCGGCCTTCGAGCTCGCCGCGGCCGGCGAACCCTCACGGCTGGCCACGTTCCGCGCCGCGATGCGTGTCGGCCGCGACCACATCGCGAGCACCGTCTACACACTCGTCTTCGCCTACGCGGGCAGCGCTCTGCCGCTGATGTTGCTGTTCTCGGTGGCCCAGCAACCGCTGGGCGGACTGCTCACGACCGATGTCGTGGCGGTTGAGCTGGCCCGCTCGTTCGTCGGCGGTATCGCGATCGCGCTCTCGGTTCCGCTCACGACGGCGATAGCCGCCGCGCTCACCACCCCGGCCGGCGCCGGGAAGACGGTCGCCGCGCACTCCGCGGCCTGACGGCGCTCAGCACCGTCCCTTCGGCAGATCGGCCAGGTTCTTGCCGAGCCAGTTGCCCAGTCGCGTCAGCATCTTGGTGCCATCGGTGAACGACCCGCTACGCGGTATGGCGGCCATCGACACCGCGACCTGACCACCGGTGGTGCTGATGATGCCCAGTTGCCGGACGAGATGCGCCGAGGATCTCGACGTCGCCGGCCCCCAACCGCCCTTGACCGCGGTCACCGCACCCTGATTGCGTCCCACCTTCGCGATTCCCCACTGCTGGTTCGGGGCAACGGCACTCATCAGCCGGACGATGTGCTCGCTGTCGGGGAGACACGGCAGATGGGCGCCGAAGATCGCCTGATCGCGCAACGCCCACGCGGTGTACCCGGGATACGACGGCGGGTTGTCGACCTCGGAGGACACGTGCGTCCGGACATCGTGCCCCTCACGCAAGACCGCGCTGACGGCATCGACGGAGGCGTGCCCACCGCCGAGGACTCCCCACAGTTCGCCGGCCGCGTCGTTGTCGGAGAACGTGATCGCCTTGTCCTCCATCGCGGCGACCGCCGGCCCACGCTCGCGTTGCGCGGCAAGTGACACCGGGACCTTCATCGTGGACCACGCACGCCCGGACTTGAGCGATCCGAGTGAGATGACCTCGTCTCCGCCGACCGGCACGATCGCGATGCCGAGCTGGCCGGGCAACGACTTTCGCATCGACTTCGTCAGTGCGGCATAGCTTTTCGCCAGTTTCTTGTCGAGCGGCTCGGGTGGTTTGAACCACGTCGCGAAGGGCTCCGGCAGCGGCGGCAGCACGGGGAGCGGTATCGCCGTCGCCGAGCCCGTGCCGATCACCACCGACATCACGACCGCGCAGAACACCACGCCGATCCTTGTCACAACTTTCACAATTGTCTCCTGAGTCACTCCAGACACATGAGACTATGGCGGTTCGAGTTCTCGAACCAGGCTGTATACCCAATCGGGAC
The DNA here is from genome assembly GCF_001698225.1 of Gordonia terrae. Lineage (NCBI taxonomy): Bacteria > Bacillati > Actinomycetota > Actinomycetes > Mycobacteriales > Gordoniaceae > Gordonia > Gordonia terrae. The sequence goes on along the minus strand of NZ_CP016594.1, from coordinate 1,837,974 downwards.
CTAGCTGGGACCGGTGTCACACCTGCCCGAGAAGTGATCAGGCGGAACAGCGTCCACGCGGCAAGCGGGCCAGGTTGCTGTTGAGCCAGTTCGCCACCGAGTTCAATGCCGCGACACCACCCGACATCGAGCCCCCGACCGCGCTCATCGCCACCGCAGCCCGTTGACCGTCGCGGAAGGTGAGGATTCCGATCTGCCGGACCAGGTATCCATCCGTGACACCCGGGCCCCAGCCACCCTTGACGGCGGTGGCACGCGGTGCCGGCATGATCTCGATGCCCCACTGTTGGTTGCCGCCCACCTGCCCCATGAGCGCGACCACATTTCGCGCACCTTCCAGGCAGGGCAAACCGGCAGTGAACGTCGCCGCGTCGGGCAACGACCACACCGTCTGTCCGAAGACCGTGAAGCCGGCGCGACGCTGTGTCGCCGGGACGACCGTCGTGGTGTCGCCACCGTCGCGCAGCACCGCGGTCACCGCACCGGCCGCCGATTGTCCACCGCCGAGCGAGGACCAGAGACTCTCCGCGGCGGCGTTGTCGGAATCGACGATCGCGGCGCGCGCCGAAGGACTCGGGCCGTTGGCGCGTTCCGCGGCGACCGCCAGCGGCACCTTGATCGTCGACCACGCCACCCTCGGCGCGTCGTCACCGAGGGTCAGCGCCGGGACGGCCGACCCGCCGACGGGCGCGATCGCCATGCCGACCGTCAGGCCGGTCGACGCCGCGACCTTGCGGAAACTGGCTGCCAGGCCCCCGAACGCGGCAGGAGGAACGGTCGACGACGCGGTCGGCGCGTTTGGACCGGGCGCGGGTGTCGATGCGGACGGGTCCGCGGTCACCGTGACCGTGACCGGTTCGACGGGCTCCGGCTCGGGTCCGCCCGCGCATCCCGCGAGGAGCGCGGCCATGCCCAGTGCGATCGCACCTGTCATCCGGGGCTTCGGACTCGACGTACGCCGGGACTGCTGTTCGGTGATCCCCATCAGTAGATGTGCACCACGGCGTCGTTGCCTCCGCGGCAGGCGACGATCGCGCCCTCGGGCACGCAGTTCATCGCATAGGCCTGGCCGGTGACCGGGCTGATCGCAACCACGACGCGCGGGGACCGCGCAGCCCCCGACACCGCGTAGGCGTCGCGGACTGCGAACGCGAACGGGCAACTGGTCACCGAGGTACCGATCCCGACCGTCGCATCGCACGGGCTCGAGCCAGGAGGCGGCGCTGCCGGGGCCGGGGGTGCCGGCGGGGCGTTCTGGACGGTCGGCGGAGGTGCGACCGTCTCGGTCACCGTCGGCGTGGTCGGTTCGTCGTCGGCCCGCGTGGTGGTGTCGTCGCCCGAGCCCGCGATCAGGACGCCGCCGAGGACGGCGAGCCCGACGAGCGCCACCGCGATCAAGGCGATCAGCACCGGAATCGCGACCGAGCGGCGCTGGGCCGGCGGGTATGCGGGCGGATACCCGGGTGGTCCGTACGCCGAGGCCCCCTCGTGCGGACCCGAGAAGCCTGGCGGATACCCCTGATCCCGACCCCCGAGGTACTGGGCATCCGAATAGTGCTGCGGCGGCGCGTAACCGTGCGGGCCCGAGAACTGCTGCGGGCCGGAGAGCTGCTGCGGGCCGGAGAGCTGCGTGGTCCCGGCTCCCGCCTCAGGACCCGTCGTGTGCCGTACGAGGGTCGGTTCGTACACCGGGTCGGTGGGCGCGATGACCGTGTCCGGCGCACGCACGACACCGGTCGGCGCCTCCGGCGCTGCGGGCGCCGGCTTGACGAGGATCGGCCCCGACCGGACATCGTCCACGCCCCCGGCGAGAGCGGCGCGGGCCGCCCGGGCGAGCGCGAGCGCGGAGCCGTGGCGCACCGCGGGGTCGGCGGCCAGGGCCGTGCGGATCACCTCGTCCATCGCGGGCGGTACGTCGGCGTTGACCGCACTGGGTGATGGCGGCGGTGACAGCACCGCCGCCTTGATGGCCGCGCTCACCGTCTTCGCCGGGTGCGGCACGCGGCCGGTCAGACACTCGAAGAGGACACATGCCAGGGCGTAGATGTCGCTGGCAGCGCTGACCTGCGCGGCGTCGAAGAGCTCCGGCGCCATGTAGGCGATCGACCCGACCGCCGTACCGGTCTGGGTGAGGTGGGTGTCCTCGGCAGCGTGCGCGATACCGAAATCGACGAGGTAGGCGAAGTCGTTGGCGCCGACCAGGATGTTCTCCGGCTTGATGTCGCGGTGCACGAGCCCCTCGGAATGCGCGGCGTCGAGCGCTGCGGCCACCTGCTCGACGATCGACACCGCGCGTTCAGGGGCGAGCCGGGTGTTCTGCGTCAGAAGCGCGCGCAGATCCTCGCCCGCGACCAGGCGCATGTCGATGAACAGCACCCCGTCGATCTCACCCCAGTCGTGAATCGGGATGACGTGGGGCTCCCCGAGCCGTGCCGCGGCATGCGATTCGCGGCGAAACCGCTCCTGGTACATCGGATCGTGGGCCAGTCCGGGATTGAGCAGCTTGAGCGCGACGACCCGATCCTTGGTCGTGTCGTATGCGCGGTAGACCTCGCCCATCCCACCGCGGCCCAGCAACTCGTCGAGGCGGTACGGCCCGAACTGTGTGTTGACCCGACTCCCAGCCATACGCAGGAGCATATGCCCCCAATCGGACACCGTCTGTCGGCCGCTCGATTGCAACTTCCCCGCCGGGACATCGCGTCGGGCGCCCGAAGGCGTGGCCTCGCATGACCGCCTCACATGACTACGCTGTCCGTATTCGGCCCACTCGCTCCGCTCCCGGCGCCAGGCGGAACCGGCCCGCTCGCTCCGCTCCCGGCGCCAGTGCGCCCCGACTCATGTGAGGAACCGCCCGTACATGTCTGCTCTGACCAAAGGCCAGAACGGCCCGTTGCCGACCACCGATGTCATCGTCTCCGTGGATCTCGCGACCGCCGCCGACCTGTCGGCGCTGCTGGTGACCGACCGTGGCGTCGTACGCACCGACGACGACTTCGTCTTCTACAACCAGCCCTCGGGACCGGGCGTCCGGTTGCAGCAGGCTCCGGGAGGTGGTGCGCAACTGCACGTCTCGACGACCGGGATTCCAGCGGACATCGATGCGGTGCGCGCGGTGATCACCCTCGACGACGCGTCGTCGACCTTCGGCCGGTTCGCACCGCCGGTTGCGCGGGTCACCGACGCCGCCGGCCGCCCTCTGTATGACTTCACCATCACCGGTCTCACCAGTGAGTCCGTTGTCGTCGCGCTCGAGGTGTACCGCCGACACGACGACTGGAAGGTTCGTGCGGTCGGGCAGGGATACGCCGGTGGTTTCGCCGACCTCGTCCGTGACCACGGCGTGAGCGTCGACGACGAACCGCACGCTGCACCCGCCCCGCCGGCGCCGGTCAGCTACTCACGTCCGGCTGCGCCCACGCCGCCCCCGGCACCCCCGGCCACCCCGCCGCAGCCTGCCGCGGCGCCGCGACCCCCGGCCCCGCCGTCGTCCCCGGAGATCAGTCTCCGCAAGGGCGCGCCCGTCAGCCTGACCAAAGGGCAGCGGGTGACCCTCCGCAAAGAAGGCGGCGTGGCGCTCACCGACATCCAGATGGGGTTGGGATGGGACCCGGTACGCGGCGGATTCGGCCGGGGCGGCTCGATCGATCTCGACGCCTCGGTGCTCATGTTCTCAGGTGGGAAGTGCGTGGAGACCGTCTACTACGGCCATCTCAACAGCAAGAACCGTTCGATCCTGCATTCCGGGGACAACCTCACCGGCGAGGGCGAGGGCGACGACGAGGTCATCCGCGTTGCGCTGCAATCGGTCCCACCCCAGATCGACGCGTTGATGTTCATCGTCACGTCCTACCGGGGCCACACATTCGAGAAGATCGAGAACGCCTACTGCCGTCTCGTCGACGAGACGACCTCGGCCGAGCTGGCCCGCTACACCCTCAAGGGCGGTATGCCGTTCACCGCCGTCGCGATGGCTGTCATCTCCCGCGACGGCGGCGAATGGAAGCTCCGGGCGATCGGCGACGGTTTCAACGCGAAGACACCGAAGAAGGCCATATCGCACGTCGGCACATACCTCTGAGACCGATCGATCAGATCACGCCGTGCAGGGGCGGCTCCTCGCCGCGCAGCACCCAACGGCCGATGTGCTGGTACTTCCAGCGGACCGGATCGTGGAGCGTGTGAGTGCGGGCGTCACGCCAGTAGCGGTCGAGACCGCTCCCGGCTGCGGCACTGCGGGTTCCGCTCACCTCGAACAGCGCCGAGGCCACCGGCGTGGCAACCCGATCGGCGACCGCCTTGGCCGTGGCGACGGCGATCGACGCCTCGGCGACGGCAAGCGACGCGTCGACGCCGGCGCGACCCGACTCCCCCGACGCCGCACCCACGGCCGTGTCGACCCGACGGCCGGCGGCCGCAAGAGTCGCCTCGGCGGTCGCCACATCGACCTCCAGCTCGCCGAATCGCTGGACCACGAGCGGATCGTCGACGGCGCGATCGACCTCGGCCTCGAACCACGGCCGTGACTTGGTGCGCACGAACTCGGCCGCCTCCCGCAGCGCACCCCGCGCGATCCCGACGTCGATCGCCACATGCAGCAACTGGGCGAACGCGCCGTACCCGGTGGGTGTGGACGTGGCCGGTGCGCGCGTCACGAGATCCTCGACCCCCACTGTCACCCCGGTGAAGCGGACGGTCCCCGAACCTGTCGTGCGCTGCCCCACCGCATCCCAGTCATCGACGATCTCCACGCCGGCGGCGTCGGCCGGGATGAACGCGACGTACTCCCCGGGCACGAGGTCGCCGGCGGCGACGTCCAGCCTGGCGAGCACGGCGAGGGTGTCCGCGAACAGCGAGCCGGTGCAGTAGAACTTCTCACCGTCGAGGACGAATCGCCCATCCCCGCCGTCGGTCGGACTCAGCCGCGTCGAGATGTCGGCGACGGTCTTGCCGCCCCGCTCGGACTGGGCATTGGCCACCCGGCCACCGGCGAGCACGTCGGTGAAGATCCGCTCCTGCAACGCATGTCCTGCCGACAGCCGGACGAGGTTGAGATAGACGAAGTGGCTGTGCGGGATCTGCGCGATGCTCGCGTCCGCGGCGGCCAGGATCGCGACCACCTCGGCAAGCACGCTGGGCCGCACGTCGAGACCGCCGAATCGCGCGGGGACGGTGAGCGCCAGCAGACCCGACTCCGAGAGCCGGTCGATCTCGGCACGGGGCAACCGCCGCTCGCGGTCCCGTTCGGCGGCCCCCACCGCGAATTCGGCGGCCAGTTCCCGCGCGACGGACAACGCCTCGGCGTCGGTCCCGATTCGTGTGGCGGCCCGGGACCGTGCCTGGCTCACTGCGGTCACGCCACTCCCGCAGCGGCCTGGGCAGTGCTGCTCTGGGCACCCTCGATCTCACGGACCAGGGGAAGGACCTTCTCGCCGAAGTACTCGATCTCCTCCTGGAAGTGCAGGAAGCCACCCAGGATGAGGTCGACGCCCAGACGTTTGTAGGCGACGATGCGCTCGGCCACCTGTTCCGGGGTACCGATCAGCTGGGTGCGGAAGCCGTCGTTGTACTGCACGAGGTCCTCGAACGACGAGTCGGCCCACATGCCCTTCTTGTCGCCGGTGGAGTTGCCCGCCTGCTGGACGGCGTCCCGGAAACCCTCGACCGCCGGACGATTCGCCTTCTCGACGATCTCGCGCAGGGTGTCGCGGGCCTCTTTCTCGGTGTCACGCGCGATGATGAAGCCGTTGAGCCCGAACTTCACCTCGCGCTGGTGAGCGCGTGCGACGGCGCGGAGGTCATCGAGTTGTTCGGTGACGCCGTCGAAGTCCTTGCCGTTGGAGAAATACCAGTCCGCGTAGCGTCCGCCGTTGTTGCGGGCGGCCGACGAGTTCCCACCTTGGAACAACTCCGGGTTCGGACGCTCAGGTGTGTTGAGCGGCTTGGGCTTCAACGTGAAGTCGTGGATCCGGTAGAAGTCGCCGCGGTAGTCGACCTCGTCCTCGGTCCAGATCTTGCGGATGACCTCGAGGAACTCACCGCTGCGCCGGTACCGTTCGTCGTGCTCGAGCCACGGCTCGCCGAGGTGGGTGAACTCGTCCTTGAACCAACCGCTGACGACGTTGATCGCGAAGCGGCCCTTGGACAGATGGTCGGCGGTCGCGCCGAGCTTGGCCAGGACGGCCGGATGCCAGAGACCCGGATGCACCGCGGCGATCACCTTCAGCCGCTGCGTGGCGAGCAGGAGCGCAAGGCTGAAACTCGTGGATTCGTGCTGATATTCGGCTCCGTAGCTCGCCTCGTACCGCACCTGCGACAGCGCGTACTCGAAACCGTTGTTCTCGGCGGTCTGTGCGAGTTTGACGTTGTAGTCGTAGTCCCAGCCGGTGCGCTGCTCGATGGTGCTGGTGACCAGACCGCCGCTGACGTTGGGCACCCAGTAGGCGAACTTGATCTGGTCCGCGATGGACTCGGTGGACATAACTACCTCCGCGAGGTGTCGGTGACGTGACTAGGGAAAAGAAGGGTTGTGGTTCAGGACGATGCAGCCTGCAGGCGCGGAAGGAACGCGGTCCGCACGGCCTCGGACAGGCCGGCCGACGCCGGGTCGAGCAGGCCCAGCCGGGCGAGAGCGGGCCGGACCCCGTCGCCGAAGTGGTATGCCTCTTCGAGGTGCGGATAGCCGGACAAGATGAAATGGTCGAGTCCGAGCGCGGCGTATTCGGCGATGAGTGCGGCCACCTCGTCGTACGAACCGACCAGAGCGGTACCGGCACCACCACGGACCAGCCCGACCCCGGCCCACACGCCGGGGTGGATCTCCAGCGAGTGCGGGTCGTTGTGGTCGGCGAAACCGGTTCCACGACCGTGGAGTTCGGACATACGCCGCTGCCCCTCGGACTCCGAGCGCGCCAGATTCTGCTGAGCGGTGGCGACCTGCGCGGGGTCGAGCGCACCGAGCAGACGAGCCGCCTCGGCCCAGGCCTGCTCGGACGTCTCGCGGGCGATCACGTGGAACCGGATGCCGTGGGAGAGCTCGCGGCCCTGCGCGGCGGCGAGGCCGTTGACCCAGGCGATCTTCTCGGCGACCGCGTCCGGACGCTCACCCCAGGTGAGGTAGGTGTCGGCGTGTTTGGCCGCGACGTCGCCGGCGGCCGGGGAGGACCCGCCGAAGAAGATCTCCGGCGTCGGATCGGGGCGGCGGCCGAGCTGCGCACCTTCGACGCGGAGGTACTTCCCCACCACGTCGACGGGCGCGTCCTCGGTCCAGAGCCGCCGGATGATCTCCAGGTACTCGTCGCAGCGCTCGTACCGCGCGTTCTTCGCCAGGAAGTCGCCGAAGGCGCGCTGCTCACTCGACTCGCCACCGGTCACGACGTTGACCAGCAGACGGCCCTGCGAATGCCATTGGAACGTGGCGGCCATCTGCGCTGCCAGTGTCGGCGAGATGAGTCCGGGCCGGAACGCCACCAGGAACTTGAGGCTCTCGGTGGCGTCGATGAGTGCGGCCGTGGTCAGCCAGGCGTCCTCACACCACAGCCCGGCCGGGGTCAGGACCGCCTCGAAGCCGTTGGCCTCGGCGGCACCGGCGAGTTGCTTGAGGTATCGCAGATCGGCCGGGCGGTCCCCCGTCATCTGGCTGCCGTGTCCGCCGGCGATCAGGTTGCGCGAGTCGCCGTAGGTGGGCAGAAACCAGTGAAAATGCAGAGACACCGCGAGGGCACCTTTCGGTCGAGACGGCAGAGAGCGAGCACGACACCGCCACGAGTCTCGTTCTCAGAGAGGGCCGCCACGGTGTCTCGGCCCAGTGTCGGGCACCATCACGACGACGGACCACAGTTGAAATCGCCCTGAGGGCAAATCGACAACCGCGGGTCCGGCCAGCTAGACGATGTGTTCCCGCAGGTCAGTCGGTCGACGGGCGCCACTGGCCCATGCCGAGGAAGACCATCACGAGCTGCCGCTCGGTGCGTTCGACGATCTCCTGCTCCGCGCCACGGCCGCGGTACTCCCCGTCGAGCAGATCGGCCACGGCGGTGAGCATGATGACGACGATCAGTTCCGCCGCGAGTTCGAGGTCGTCGGGCTGCCAGCGCGACAGGTCGGGGATACGCGCGAGATCGATCGCGAGCTCTTTGGAGAACAGCCGGAGTTCGGTGTCGATCGCGCGCCGGATCTCGGCGATGCCGCCGTGCTGTTCCCGCACCAGGAACCGGAACTGCGATTCGTTCTCGCGCACATGTCGCAGCAGGATCGCGAGCGAGTTCTGCGCGGTCGGCAGGGCCTCGCGCGCCGCCAGGTCGCGTCGACCGTCACGCAGCGCCCGGCGTAGGACGCGCATCGAGTCCTCGACGACGGTGACCCCGAGATCTTCCATCGACGCGAAGTGGCGATAGAAGGCAGTCGGCACGATCCCGGCGCCGCGGGCGACCTCGCGGAGGCTGATGCTGCCGAAGCTGCGCTCACCGACCAGTGACCGCGTGGTGTCCAGCAGCGCCTGGCGCGTCTGGTTCTTGCGGTCCGCACGCGTCTGAGCATCGCGTCGGCCCGGCTCTCGCGTGCGTGTCACGCACCCGAGTCTATGCGTCCTGCCGAGGCCCGCCGCGAACCGGCCGAGAGCCGGGGTGACGGCAGTCACAACGGTGAACCCTTGACGATCACCGACCACCGCATGCCACACTTTCCGGTGTACACATGTACACCGAAATGAACCGAACGGAGCCCAGCCCATGAGCATCCGCACACCCCAGGACCAGACCCGCGCCGACGCCGACGCCACGCCCGGCCGGTGGAGCCGTCTGGTCGGTTCGATCGTCGAAGCCGCACTCTCGCCGCATCCGGTCGACCGCTATCTCGAACTTCTCGACCCGATGATCACCTGGCGCGACCTGCGCGGCGAGATCACCCGTGTCGAGCGGCCCACGTCGCGCACCGTCCGACTCACCATTCGTCCCACCCGGCAGTGGCAAGGCCATGAAGCGGGCCAGTTCGTGCAGCTCAAGGTCGTCATCGACGGCGTCCGCCACACGCGCTGTTTCTCGCCGGCCAATGCCGCCGCGGGCCCGGACGGCGACATCGAACTGACGATCACCGCCCACGACGACGGCTTCGTGTCCACTCACCTGCGCGAGCACGCCCGCGCCGGCGACGTCGTCGGCCTGTCCGCCGCGAGCGGTGACTTCATGTTGCCGGAGACCGATCCGACCTCGGCGGTCTTCGTCAGCGGCGGCAGTGGGATTACACCTGTACTCTCAATGGCGAGAACACTCGTCGCCCGACAGTACGCCGGACCGATCACGTTCGTGCACTACGCGCGCACCCCGTCCGACGTCGCCTACCGCACGGAACTCCGTGAGCTCGCCGCCGCGCATCCCCGGTTCGATCTGCGCCTGCACCACACCCGCGACGAGGCCGACGGACACTTCACCGCCGCGCACCTCGACGGAATCCCCGGACTGTCCGACGCCGACGTCTTCGTCTGCGGCCCGGCCACGCTGATGGACGAGGTCGCCCGGGCACACGCGGAACTCGAGATCTCGCAGCCGCTGCACAGCGAGGCTTTCGCTCCGGTCGTCCCGGCCGTCGACCCGGACTCCGTCGAGGGCGAGGTCACGTTCTCCACATCGGGGACATCGGCGGCCAACGACGGCCGTCCGATCCTCGACCAGGCCGAGTCCGCCGGACTCACGCCCGAGTCCGGGTGCCGGATGGGCATCTGCTTCTCCTGTGTCGCGACGAAGAAGTTCGGATGCACCCGCAACGTCCTGACCGGCGAGGTCGACGACGAATCCGACACCCAGATCCAGCTGTGCATCAGCGCCCCGGTCGGCTCCGTCGACATCGAGATCTGATGTCCGCGAGCTGACACCCCCACAGATCCACCCTCCCCAGCCACATCTCCTCTCCCAGAAGGAGGCATTGCCATGACCATCGACATCAGCCGTGACCTCGAGACCACCATCGGCGACAACCTGCCCGCGCTGCACCGAGTCGGCGCCGACGACACCGTCGCGAACGACCCGAACACCGTCGTGCTGTCCTACGAGCAGGTCGAAGCGCTCGGGAAGGACCTCGACGCCCTGCGTGCCCGCATCGTCGCCGACCTCGGCCAGAAAGACCGCGACTACCTGTACTCGGTGATCCGCGCCCAGCGCGGCTTCGAGATCGGCGGGCGCGCACTCATGTATCTCGGGTTCTTCCCGCCGGCCTGGATCGCCGCGGTCGGCGCGCTCTCCGTGTCGAAGATCCTCGACAACATGGAGATCGGCCACAACGTCATGCACGGCCAGTACGACTGGATGCGCGAGGACACCTACAACTCCCGCGAATTCGAGTGGGACACCGTCTGTCCGGCCGACCAGTGGAAGCACAGTCACAACTACCTGCACCACACCTTCACCAACATCCTCGGTGAGGACCGCGACATCGGCTACGGCATCCTGCGCATGGCCCGCGATCAGAAGTGGAACCCCTACTACCTGGGGAACCTCGGGTACGCGACCGCACTGATGCTGCTGTTCGAGTGGGGCGTCATGCTGCACGACCTCGAAGCCGAGAACGTCATCACCGGCAAGCGCAAGTGGAGCGACATCAAGGGCCTCGTGAAAGGCATGTGGCGCAAGGCCGGTCGCCAGGTCCTGAAGGACTACGTGGTGTTCCCGGCGCTCACCGGCCCGTTGTTCGTCCCGACCCTCATCGGTAACGCGACCGCGAACCTCGTGCGCAACGTCTGGACCTACTCGATCATCTTCTGCGGCCACTTCCCGACCGGCGCCCAGACATTCACGTCCGAGGAATGCCAGAACGAGACGCGCGGCCAGTGGTACCTGCGGCAGATGCTCGGTTCGGCGAACATCACCGGGAGTCCGCTGTTCCACATCATGAGCGGCAACCTGTCCCACCAGATCGAGCACCACCTGTTCCCCGACATCCCGGCCAGCCGCTACCCCGAGATGTCCGCAGAGGTCCAGGAGATCTGCGAGCGCTACGGGCTGCCCTACAACACCGGGTCCCTGAGCCACCAGCTCGCGTCGACCTGGAAGAAGATCGCCAAGCTGTCGCTGCCCAACTGGATGACCCGCGACGACGATGATCTGACGGTGATCGTCGAGCGCGAGAAGCCCGCGTCGGTCGCCTGAGGCTGTTTGATCGGTGTGTCCCGGGGGTAGCCTCGGGACACACCGATCGAGGCTTTGTGCCGCAACCAACTCCTCCAGGGGGATTCCCACAGCGATGGTCGACAGCATCGAACGCAACAAGGATCTGTTCCAGGAATTGATCGAGTCCACGGCCACGCACGTCGGCCGGATCGCAACGATCATCACCGGCGCCGTAGCAGGCGTGACCCGCGAGATCGGTGAGATCGTGACCGACGGGTTCGAGATGCGCGAGGCCGCCCGCAAGGCCAAGGCCGACGAGCGGTCGGACGAGACCTTCGGCATCATCGATGCCGAGTTCGCGGACGCATCGACCGAGGTCGACCCGACGGATCCGTATGCCGAATCCGAACAGGCGAGAGAGGTGACCGGAGTGGACATGGACGAACTCCCCGACCGCATCGACGTCGGCGAGCAGGCCGGGATCGATCAGGAGGGTGAAATCTCACGGGAGGCCGAACTCGCCTCCGACGGCGGTGAGACCGACAAGGACGAACCGGACGTCGACGATCCGCGCGATGTCGCGGCCTCGGAGCCGCGGATGGATCCGACCGCGGGGTCCTGACCCCGGCTGATCGGATCACCCTGGGCACAATCGTTGCCCGCAGCGACGACCGCACGTACCTTGGTCGGCGGTTGTCCCTGCTCTTCCGGAGGTTGTCGCCCGATGTCGGTGCGCTCTGTACTCACGTTCCCGAACCCGGTCAACGACTATGCCGCGCGGTCCACCGCGGGTCTCGTCGTCGTCCTCGCCATCGTCGCGGTCGCGGTTGACACCCCCGTGCTGTACGGAATCCTGGCCCTCGGATTCGTCCTGCGCGTGGCGTCGGGGCCCACCCTCTCGCCATTCGGACAGCTCTCGGTGCGCGTGCTCGTGCCCAAGGTCATCCGTAAGGAGAAACTGGTACCGGGGCCGCCCAAACGGTTCGCACAGACCATCGGACTCGTCGTCAGCGCCACCGCATTCGTGCTGAGCCTGCTCGGCTACGGGTTGGCCGCTCAGATCACCACGGGCGTCCTGATCGCAGCCGCGACCCTCGAGGCCGTCTTCGGCTTCTGCCTGGGATGCACCATCTTCGGATTCCTGCAGCGCCGCGGCGTCATCCCCGAGTCCGTCTGCGAGGCGTGCAACAACATCTCGCTCCGCAATCCGGCCGCCGTCTAGCGCCCATTCATCACCAATGGCCGTGCCCACCACCCGCGAGGTGGTGGGCACGGCCGTTCGTCGTTTCAGGTGGCCTGTTCAGCCGTCCGACTTCACCGAGCGGTCCGGAACCGTCATGGCCATCATCATGATCTCGGTCTCGCTGTAGTCGCGACCGGGGTGTTCGGCCGCGAGGTGGGCCTGGACAGCCGGCACGAAGTCGGTCTCGAGAGCCGTGATGGACTCGCCACAGGGGCAACGCAGGTTATATGCCATGTGTCGCATGGTAACCGGGTTGCCGGGTACTCAGTCGAGGATTCCCATCGCGATCCCGTCGAGGATGTCGTGCTCGCTCACGACCAGTTCGGTGATGCCGGCCCGCGCGGACAGCACTCTCGCGAGCTCGAGGGTCACCAGAGCACCCCCGCCGATCACGTCGACGCGGCCGGGGTGCATCGGCCCCAACGCTGCGCGGTCGGCGCGTGTCATCCCGATCAGGTTCCGGCAGACCCGATCGAGTTCGGGCAGCGAGATCCTCGACAGGTGGATCTTGTCGGAGTCGTATTCGGGGAGGCCGGCGCCGAGCGCGGCCAGCGTCGTCATCGTTCCGGCGACGCCGACCCACGTGCGCGCCGACTCCACCGGTACCGCGGCGAAGGCCTCGGCCAGACGTGTGCGCGCGAATTCGGTCGCCTCCGCCAACTCCTCGGGAGTCGGCGGATCGGAGGGCAGCGCCCGCTCGGTCAGACGGACACATCCGATGTCGGCCGAGTGCGCCGCGGTCACTCCGTCGGCATCGCCGAGCACCACCTCCGTCGAGCCGCCACCGAGATCGGTGACCACGAAAGGCCCAGCTGCCGAATCCAATTCGCCGACGGCGCCGCGGAACGACAGCCGCGCTTCCTCGTCACCGGTGATGACCTCGGCGATGGCGCCCGTGGACACGCAGCCGAGCAGATCGGCGGTCATCGCGAAGAACTCGTCGCGGTTCGACGCATCGCGGGTCGCCGACGTCGCGACCATCCGTACCCGCTCGACGCCGAGCGATTCCATCGTGTCGACGTAGTCACTCAGTGCGACCCGCGTCCGTTCGATCGACTCGGCGGCGAACATCCCGGTCGCGTCCACGCCGTAACCCAGTCGGACGACCCGCATCTCACGATGGAGATCGATCAGAGTCCCGTCCGGTCCCGGCTTCGCCACCAGCAATCGGATCGAGTTGGTGCCGCAGTCCACGGCGCCGACGACGCTCACCCGCCGTCCCCTGCGGGGTCGGCCGGCTCGGGCCAGTCGGCCGGGATCGCGGTGCCGCGCAACCCGTTCGCGGCTGCGAGCGCCACCGCCTCGTCGCCGAACGGGTTCAGCCCCGGGCCCTTGGCCAGTGAGTGCGCGATCAGGACGTGGAGGCACTTCACCCGATCCGGCATGCCCCCGCCGGTGAAGTCGGTCCCGAGCGGCTCGATCGCGTCGCGTTCGGCGAGGTAGTCCTCGTGCGCACTCCGGTATGCGGCGGCGAGCTCCGCGTCGTCGTGCAGGCGCGCGGTCATCTCCTTCATCACACCGGCCGACTCCTGGCGGCTGGCCTCGGCGGTCAGACGCGGATCGGTCAGGTAGTACAGGGTCGGGAACGGCGTGCCGTCGGGCAGCCGGGGCGCGGTCTTCACCACGGCGGGCCTGCCGTCGGGTGTGCGATAGCTGATCTCGAGGACCCCCCGCGGCTCGCGCCCGAGCTGGGCGGCCACCGTCGCGAGGTCCTCCGCGGAGACGTCGGGGTGAGGATTGGTCACGCGGAGATGCTCACTGCACGCCGGGTGGGGTCGACAAGGTGTCCCAGAGATTTCCGTACCACGGTGCGCGAGCACGCTCCTCGGCACGTTCGGCGGCCTCGCGCCGCGCCTCGTCGGCGGGGAACAACATCACGAGCGGGATCTCTCCTGGTTTGACGAACTGCAGACGTGTCCGCGCCTGGGCCTCGATGTAGGCGGGATCGTTCTGCTCGTTGACCTTCTGCTGGTAGTCCGCGACCTCGCGTCGCAACTGTTCGTTCGACGCGGTCAGCTGACGGAACTCCGACCGCTGGCTGAAGTACGTCCGCAGCGGCATCGCCAGGGTCAACGCCACGACGCACACCACGACGACGGTGATCACGAGTGTCGCGAGGCTCGCGGGGGTCATCGCGATTTCCCGCAGGCGAGCACCGAGTCCGTTGCGGGCGGGGCGGCGCCGGTTCCGCGGCGAACGCTCCCGCGCGACACGAGGGGTGCCGGCGTCCGAGGTGTCGGCATCCAAGGCGTCGTCGGCAGTCGGCGGGGCAGGGTCGGCGTGGACCTCCTGCTCGACGGCCTCGACCATGTCGTCGGACGACACGGGCTGGGTCGGGCGAGCGTGCCGCCGCGTGCGACGGGCGCGTTCGCGTGAGCGCGCGTCTACCCGACGATCGCGCCCACGCTGACGCCCGTCACCGCGGTGACGTCGCTGCGAAGCCATGCAGACAGCTAATCACGAACCAAACGAGAAACGCGGGAAGGCGAGGTCGCCCGCGTACCGTGCCGCGTCACCCAGTCCTTCCTCGATGCGCAGCAGCTGGTTGTACTTGGCGACCCGCTCGGAACGAGCGGGCGCACCGGTCTTGATCTGACCGCAGCTGCAGGCGACCGCGAGGTCGGCGATGGTGGTGTCCTCGGTCTCGCCCGACCGGTGGCTCATCATCGTCTTGTAGCCGTTGTTGTGCGCAAGCGCGACGGCGTCGAGGGTCTCGGTCAGCGTGCCGATCTGATTGACCTTCACCAGCAGCGCGTTCGCGATGCCCTTGGAGATGCCCTCCTCGAGACGCTCGGGGTTGGTCACGAACAGGTCGTCGCCGACGAGCTGCACGCGATCGCCGATCGACTCGGTCAGCTTGGCCCAGCCGTCCCAGTCGTCCTCGGACAGTCCGTCCTCGATCGAGACGATCGGGAAGTCGCTGATCAGTTTCTCGTAGAACGAGACCATCTCATTGGCGCCCAGTTCCTTGCCCTCGAGCTTGTAGGCACCGTTGGAGAAGAACTCGGTCGCCGCGGCGTCGAGCGCGATGACGACGTCACGGCCGAAGTTGTAGCCGGCCTTGCCGACCGCCTCGCCGATGACCGCGATGGCCGCCTCGGTGTTCGGCAGGTCGGGGGCGAAGCCGCCCTCGTCACCGAGGGCGGTGCTCATGCCCTGCTTGCCCAGGACACCCTTGAGAGCGTGGTACACCTCGGCGCCGCAACGGAGTGCTTCCTTGAAGGTCGGCGCGCCGACCGGGGCGATCATGAATTCCTGGAAGTCGATGCCGTTGTCGGCGTGCTCACCGCCGTTGATGATGTTCATCATCGGCACCGGCAGGATGTGGGCGTTCGGTCCGCCGATGTAGCGGAACAGCGGCAGCCCGGCCGATTCGGCGGCGCCCTTGGCGACCGCGAGAGAGACACCGAGCAGCGCGTTGGCGCCGATGCGGCTCTTGTCGGGGGTGCCATCGCAGTCGAGCAGCGCCTGATCGACGAGGCGCTGTTCCTCGGCCTCGATACCGATCACGGCCGGGGCCAGGTCGCCGAGGACACCTTCGACGGCCTTGGTGACGCCCTTGCCCAGGTACCGTTCGCCACCGTCGCGCAGCTCGACGGCCTCGTGTTCGCCGGTCGACGCACCGGACGGCACTGCGGCACGGGTGAAGGTGCCGTCGTCCAGGACGACCTCGACCTCGACCGTCGGGTTGCCCCGCGAATCGAGAATCTCACGCGCACCTACCTGCTCGATGATTGCCACGGTTGCACCCCAATCTCGGTGGACGAGTTCGTCGGCGATATCCCAGGGGGCGAGGCCTCCGCGGGGCCGCCTACGCCGACGACGGCCGGTTCTGGTGCCGGCCGATACGCAAGAGCCTAGTGGCTGCGCCGAAGCCGCACGTGACAAGGTCGGCGCAACCGGCGCGGCCGTCGCCGACGGCGGTCAGAAGCGGACGTTGATCGAGTAGGCGTTCGCGTGATCGCGCACGTCGAGGACGTAGGCCATCGAGTTGTTGTAGGTCCGGACGGCCTTCTCCCACCCCTCCGGATTCGTCATGTCGTTGCCGGAGGAGACACAGAGATAGCGGGCCGCCGACAAGGCGGCGTCGTCGATGTTGTCCGGGTCGGGGACGCCGTCGCCACTGGCGTCGACTCCGTATCGCTTCCATGTCTCGGGGATGAACTGGAACGGCCCCATCGCGCGATCGTGGGTGGGGTCCCCGTCGAGCTCGCCGCCGTCGGTGTCGCGGATCTCCATGTTCCCGCGGGTGCCGTCGAGTTTCGCGCCGCGGATGGGTGGGCTGACGTCCCCGTTCTCGGCCACCTCCGACCCCCGGTACTGGCCGTGCTTGCTCTCCACGCCGGCGATACCGGCCAGCGTCGTCCAGGCGATGCCGCATTCGGGGTGCTGCTGCCGTTGGATCTCGGCGGCGTTGCCGTATGCCTGCAACGAGATGATCGGGATGCCGGTGGACTCCGAGATCGGCACCGCCCAGTCGTGCATCTTGTTCGCGGTCCGTCCGGGCGCGTTGATGTCGATGTACGGCTGCGGAACGCCCGCGCCCGGCGGGATGCCCTCCGGGATGTCCGGTCTGCTCAGCGACGGCAGATCGATGCACCCGGCCAGCAACACCGACGACGCGACCGCCACGGTCGAGGCCACGAGGCCGTTCTTCCACGAGAGCCGCCGCCTCGATTCCCGACGCGACGCATCCCGGCCCACCACACGCATTCCTGCCCTACTCCTGTCCCGGTCGGGGGTGCTTTCCCGGGCGGAACCGCCCGGTGGACCACGATCGCACAACCGATCGGGTCGCCCGAAGATCAACACACAGTCTGGTGACTCAACTGACCGCGGTGGAGATCGGTTCCCGTCGGGTGTCCCGGGGACCCACGGTTCGGAACCCGATGTTGCTCGCCGTCGACTCCGGCGTGTTGTGCGATCGCGCGGCGACGCGGTAGCGGTGACAGTACGAGTCGTGGCACAGGTGGCTGCCGCCGCGGAGAACCCGTGCGCTCCCCCGGGCCGGCCCCGACGGATCGGTGCGGTCGGACACCCGGTAGTACCGGGCGCTGAACCTGTCGGCGCACCATTCCCACACGTTGCCGGCGCATTGGTACAGGCCGTGACCGTTGGGCTCGAAGGTCCGGACGGGTGTGGTGCCGACCGGGCCGGTCGGCTCGTTCGGGAAGTCGCCGCGGAAGATGGTGCAGCGCGGATCGTCCGCGGTGGGCGGCTCGTCGCCCCAGGGGTACCGCGCCCCGCGCCGTCCGCCCCGGGCCGCGTACTCCCACTGCGCCTCGGTGGGCAGGGCACGTCCGGCCCAGTCGCAGTAGGCCTGGGCATCGCGGTGGCTGACGTGGACGACGGGGTGATCCGCCAGGCCGTCGAGGGTGCTGCCCGGACCGGCCGGGTGTCGCCACGATGCTCCGTCGACCGCCAGCCACCACGGGGTGCCCGGCACCGGCCGTCCCGGGGCGGTCGCGTAGGTGTGGAAGACCGCGGATCCGCCGAAGGTCTCGGCGTCGGTCCGGTGACCGGTCGCCGCCACGAAGGACGCGAACGCGGCGTTGGTCACCGCGGTGGTGTCGATCGAGAAGGCGTTGAGCTCGACCTCGTGGACCGGCGTCTCGCCGTCGGTGCGGTAACCCTCGCCGAAGGCATCGCCCATGTCGAAGACCCCGGCCGGGACACTCACGGTCTCGACGAGGTGCAGACCGGACCCGAGGATCCCGTTCTGCTCGACCGTCGGTGACTCATCCGCGCCGTCGCGCGCGGGTCCTCCGGGATGACAGCAACTCACCCCGCCATGATGCCGCGATCCATCAGGGCGCCGAGGATCAGCGACGCCAGCCGGTCGATGTCCGCGCCGGTGGTGTCGAATCGCAGATCGGGGTTCTCGGGACTCTCGTAGGGCGCGTCGATGCCGGTGAGCCCGCGCAGTTCGCCGCGACGGGCACGCTCGTAGAGCCCCTTGGGGTCGCGGCGTTCGCACTCGGTGACCGGTGTGGACACGTGGACCTCGATGAAGTCGAGGTCGGCGGCACGGTGGAGTTCGCGGGCGATCTCACGATCCGAGCGCAACGGCGAGACCATCGACGCGATGGCGATGACCCCCGCGTCGGCGAAGAGTCGGGCGACGTGTCCGACGCGCCGGATGTTCTCCGCGCGGTCACCGGCCGAGAAGCCGAGGTCGTCGGAGATCCCGTGCCGGATGTTGTCGCCGTCGAGCAGATAGGCGACGCGACCGCGGCTGACGACGGCCCGTTCGAGTGCCACGGCGACCGTGGACTTGCCCGACGCCGGCAGACCGGTGAGCCATACCGTGGCGCCGCGCTGTTCGGTGTGCGCCCATCGTTCGGCCCGGGCCAGCGAACTCGGATGCCACTTGATGTCGTTGCGGGTCGCCTTGCCGGGGACGACCTCGCGCGGTTCGAGGATCGTCCCCGCGCCGACCGTGTCGTTGGACGCCTCGTCGATGAGGATGAACGCGCCCGTGTCCCGGTTGCTCGCATAGGGATCCGCCGGCACCACCGACGACGTCCGCAGCGTGACGGTGCCGATGTCGTTGAGCACGAGTTCACCCGGGGCGACATGTTCGATGAGGGTGTCCGGGTCGAGGCGCCGCTCGAGCGACTGGACGGTCGCACGCACCGTCGACGGACCGTGTTTGAGCGCGACGCGGTCACCGGCGCGCAGCGGCGAGTTCGACAGCCAGCACACGTGTGCGTCGATCTCTCGCGCGAGGACCGGCACGTGCGCTCCCGGTGCGCCGCTGACGATGATGTCGCCGCGGCCGATGTCGATGTCGTCGTCGATCTGGATTCCGACCGAGAGCGGTGCCACCGCAACGTCTCTCGTGGGATCCAGGGTGTCCAGTGCGGTCACGGTCGACCGACTGCCCGACGGCAGCACGACGATCTCGTCACCGACGCGCAGTGTTCCGGAGGCGAGCCGGCCGGTGTAGGTGCGCCGGTTCGACTCGCTGGGACGCGACACCCACTGGATCGGGAGGCGCAGTTCCTCGGTCACCGGCGCGGGCGCGTGCAGTTCGACGTCCTCGAGGTACTCCAACAGAGTTGCCCCGGGGTACCACGGGGTGTTCGACGAGCGGTGCACGACGTTGTCCCCGTGCTTGGCGGCCACCGGGATCGCCGGGATCTCCCCGATCCCGAGTTGCACCGCGAGTTCGGCGAGATCGGCGCGGATCTCGTCGAAACGGTGCTCGGAGTAGTCGACGAGGTCGATCTTGTTGACCGCCGCGATCACGTGGGGCACACCGACGAGCGTCGCGATCCGCGCGTGCCTGCGGGTCTGCCGGAGCAACCCGTGCCGCGCGTCGACGAGCAGGATCGCGACATGCGCATTGGACGCCCCGGTGAACATGTTGCGGGTGTACCGCTCGTGTCCGGGTGTGTCGGCGAGGACGTAACTGCGTGTGGGCGTGGAGAAGAAGCGGTAAGCCACGTCGATCGTGATGCCCTGCTCGCGTTCGGCACGCAGGCCGTCGGAGAGGGCGGCCAGGTCGATGTCACCGTCGCCGTCGGTGACCGCGGCGAGGTGGTCGGTCGGCAGACTTCCGGTGTCGTGCAGGATCCGGCCGATCAGTGTCGACTTGCCGTCATCGACGCTGCCCGCGGTGGCGATGCGCAGGAATTGCCGTGCGGCCGTGCCGGTCTGGTCGCCACCGGATACGACCGGCTGCGGAGAGGTGAGAGTCATCAGAAATACCCTTCGCGCTTACGGTCTTCCATGGCGGCACTGGACGTGCGGTCGTCGGCACGGGTCTCGCCGCGCTCGGAGACTGTGGATTCACTGATCTCGGCGATGATCTCGGAGATGGTGGTCGCGGTGGACCGGACGGCGCCGGTGATCGTGAGATCGCCGACCGTGCGGTACCGCACCCACTCGGTCCGTACCTCGTCGCCCTCGCGGGGGCGAGAATGCTCCGAGACCGAGAGCAGGATGCCGTCCCGGTCGAACACCTCGCGCTCGGCGGCGAAGTAGATCGACGGGAGTTCGAGGCCCTCGAGTTCGATGTAGCGCCAGATGTCGGTCTCGGTCCAGTTCGAGAGCGGGAACACTCGGACCGATTCTCCGCGACGGATCCGCCCGTTGTACAACGACCACGGCTCGGGGCGCTGCGCGCGGGGATCCCATTGGCCGAACTCGTCGCGGAAGCTGAAGATGCGCTCTTTCGCGCGGGCGCGCTCCTCGTCGCGACGGGCACCGCCGAAGGCGGCGTCGAATCCGCCCTTCTCGAGCGCGTCGAGCAGGGTGCGCGTCTGCAGGCGGTTCCGCGAACCCGACGGGTCGGTGGACTCGGCGACTCGTCCCGAGTCGATGGACTCCTGGACCGAGGCCACGATGAGGTCGATGCCCTCGGGGTTCTCCGCGGTCGGCGCGACCCGACGGTCACGGAACTCGATCACCTCGTCGAAATTGTGCCCGGTGTCGACGTGCATGATCGGGAAGGGCAACGGCGCGGGCCGAAAAGCCTTCTCGGCCAGCCGGAGCAGGACGATGGAATCCTTGCCGCCGGAGAACAGCAGCACCGGCCGTTCCAGTTCGGCGACGACCTCGCGGATGATGTGGACCGCCTCGGCCTCCAGCACCCGGATAGCGGTCACATGGTCGAAGTCGTCGCCGGGACGGTCCCGGCCGGCGGTCGCCCGATGAAGCGAGCCCTCGTCTACAGCGGTCACAGTGGGTATCCGTTCCGTTCAGCGTCGTCTCGATAGCGTCGGGCCCACTCCTTGGACCGCGAATTGGACTGTGGCTTCAGCGGCGGCGGGGGCGCCAGCTCCGGGTCCTGCCCGATCTTCTCCAGCACCCGCGCGGTCGCCTTCGTGGGATCGTTGACCAGGTCGCGGAACTCGATCTCCAGCGGTTCGATCCCTTCGGCGGCAAACCAGTTGCGCCACTGTCGTTCCTGGTCGACGAGGATGCCGGCAAGGTGCGCGATACCGCCTGCGTGATACACCGCGTCGTCGTGCTCGTCGGCGTCGGAACCGTCGTGCCGCCACACGCGGGTCTGCACGGCGCGCCACATCGACACCGCCTGCGGCACAACATCATCACGATAGACGTGCACGTAGAGCGGGTCGACCCCGTCGAAGAGCCAGCGGACCGCTCCGCGTAGCGAACCCGACGCGATGCGGCTGCGCGCGATGAGCAGCGGTGTCTGGTTCCACATGAGTTTGCCGCCCCAGACACCGTTCGGGGTGCGTCCCGCCACCCCGACATCGGACCGCCAGGTCGACGAACCGCGGGTGTCGACGACACCGGGATCGAGTGGATCGAGCAGGTCGAGGATGGTCGAATCCCCGACCCCGGCGAACCATTCCCGCGGCTGCGGCGCCAGCGACGAGTCGGGAAAGTACTGGAAGAACTCCTCCGGCCGACCGGCCACACCGGTAGCGGCGAGCGACTCCACCAGCAGCGTGCTGCCGCTGCGCTGGCTCGCGCACACCAGATAGTTCGCCGGTCCCGCTGAGGACGTCAGTGACATGAACGATGAGTCTAGCGAGCCGGAAACCCACCGCAAGCTGGCCTTTTACGCGCAAGAGGGGTGAAACCATTGACACCGGAACGTCGCTGTGCAGGGTCAGGACCGCGGTGTCCGAGTCGAGGAGTTCTCGCGGCGCGCCGCTCAGCCCTCGCCCGACGTGATGTCGCCGGCCAGCTCGCGCCGCGCGCCCAGCGGACGCCGCGACGGCAACGCCTCCTCCTCACTCGCGACCTGCGCCGCCTTGGCGTGGAATGCGTCCATGAAGGCCTGTGCGATCGCCGTTCCGGTGGCGTCGTCGGGTAGCTCGTCACCGGTGCGCGCCCGCCAGTCCACCAGTGCTCGCGCGAGATCGGACCGGATCCGGGCGTAGGACGGGTCGTCGGCGACATTGTTGCGCTCATGGGGATCGGAACGCAGGTCGTAGAGTTCGGCGCGGGGCCGATCCCGTTGCACTTCTTGTTGATCCAGCGATCGCGCGGACAGGCTGTCGGCGATGTCGAGTGGGAGCAGCAGTGCCGGTCGCGCCGCGTAGTTCTCGATGTAGCTGAACTCCTTGGTGCGCACGGCCCGGATCGGATCGAAGGCATCGTGGTAGGTCTTCTCGGTGAACACCTCGGTCCGGACCGCGGCGTCTGCCGCGCCCGCGAGCGCCGCGGCGTGCGAGTCGCCGTCGACGGCCTCCGGGATGTCCAGACCCACCAACTCCAGCAGTGTCGGGGTGAGGTCCACTCCGGAGAACAGATCGTCATAGACCGTCGGTGCGATGCCGAGCCGCGCGGGCGGCCGCATGATCAGCGCCACCCCGGTGCCCTCGGCGTACAGCGTCGACTTGGCGCGCGGAAAGGCCAGGCCGTGGTCGGTGACGAACACGATCCAGGTGGAGTCATCGAGGCCCAGTTCGGCCACGGTGTCGAGAAGCCGGCCCACGGCGGCGTCGGCCTTGGTAATCGACCCGTGCAGACCCGCCAGGTCATCGCGGACGTCGTCGGTGTCCGGCAGGAAGCCGGGTACCGCGATGGTGCTGGTGTCGGCAGGTTTGTACTCGTCGGCCGGGTAGGGCCGATGCGTCTCGAAGAAGCCCGCGGTCAGGAAGAACGGCCGATCGTCGTGGGCATGACGCCGCAACCAGTCCTGGGAGCGGTCGACCACGTAGTCGCATCGCGAATCCGACACGTCCACCGAGTCGAAGCCGAGCCGGCCCGGGTCGGCACTCTCGTGCTGCATCCCGAAGAGCGCCGATCGATACCCGGCGCCGCCGAGGAGCGCCGGGAGGGTCTGCACGTCCGGGAAGTACTCGAAGCCGTGGTGTGCGAGGCCGACGAGACCGTTGCCGTGCGGATAGCGCCCGGTGAACAAGGAACCACGGGCGGGCGAGCAGAGGGGCGCCGTCGCGTGCGCGTCGGCGAACCGGATACCGGACGCGGCGAGGTCGTCGAGCACGGGACTCTCGACGCCGTCGGCGCCGTAACACCGCAGATGGCGACCGAGATCGTGCCAGTGCACGAGGATCACGTTGTCGCGGCGCGCGGCATCGGATGAGGAGAGCATCCACCCATGATGACGCAGACGATTCCCGTCCCGGGCCCCACCCACGCGGGCCGATTCCGACAATCCGCCCACCGCACAGCCAGACGACATCAAATCACCGTGCGCAAAAGTCCTGGCCGGGACCGAATCCGGGTGTGCGGGCGGCCGTGTGAGCCGATATGCCCTATGCCGGAGACCCTTTCGGGGTCTAACCTTCGGTGTGGTTAGCCTCAGCGAACCTGGGGCGCCACCGAACCGGGAGGGAAGGCTTCGTGACACTGGTCGTATCGGACGGCGGCCTCTTCGCAGCAGCGAGCGACGCGCCCTCGACGTTCACGCAGATGTTCGGCAGCGGCATGATCGGATTACGCGAAGGGCTCGAAACCGGCATCGTGGTCATGGTTCTCGTCGCCTACGTGGTGAAGACCGGACGACGAGACGCGCTCAAGTGGATCTGGTCGGGTGTGGCCGCCGCGGTCGCGATGGTCGTCGTGGTGTTCCTGGTGATCCACTTCGGCACGTCCACCATGACCCCGCTCGCGGCCGAGACCATCGCGGGGATCGCCTCGCTGGTCGCGGTCGGGATCGTGACGTTCATGGTGCTGTGGATGAGCAAGGCCGCCCGGCACATCTCCGCCGATCTCAAGAGCGGGATGTCGCGGGCGCTCGTCGCCGGTCGGGCCTCGGTGATGGGACTGGCGTTCCTCGCCGTCGGGCGCGAGGGGTTCGAGACCGCGTTGCTGATGGTCGGTTATGCCGAGAGCGTTTCCGGCGGATTGTGGCCGTTGGTCGGGCTGCTGCTCGGGGTCGTGGCCGCGGTCGCGCTGACCGTGCTGATCTACCTCGGCGCGATCCGACTGGATCTGCGGTTGTTCTTCATCTACACCGGCATCTTCCTGATCTTCGTAGCGGCCGGGATCCTCACCTACGGCGTCGGCGCCCTGCAGACCGTCGGGTGGCTACCCGGGCACGGGGCGGTGGCCTTCGACGTCTCCGGGGGATACGACGCGTCGTCCTGGTACGGCACCGTGCTCGGCGGCATCTTCAACTTCCGGCCCGACCCCACCGTCCTGCAGGTCGTCGCGTGGATCACCTACGTGGCCGTCGTACTGACGATCTTCTGCCGGCGGCAACTGAGCCCGGCTCCCCAGGTCTCCCCCGCCGCCTCCGCTCCGGGCTCGACGACCACGCAGAACCCCGCATCCGCGGAAGCCGCAACCGAAAGGAACCCTCAGTGAATCGCAGAACCGTGATGGCCGCCGGCGCGGCCGTGGCACTCGTGTCACCCGTGCTGCTGGCCGGCTGCACCCAGAAGGCCACCTCGGACGGTGCGATCACGGTCACGTCCACCAACGATGCATGCGACCTAGCGAGCACGGAGGCGACCACGGGCAACGTCGATTTCGCCGTCACCAACTCCGGCGACAAGGTCACCGAGTTCTACGTGTACGGCACCAACAACCGCGTACTCGGCGAGGTCGAGAACATCGGTCCCGGACTGTCGGGCAACCTCAGCGTGGAGATCGTCGAACCCGGCACCTACACGGTGGCCTGCAAACCGGGCATGGTCGGAACCGGCATCCGCACCGAACTCACCGTCGGCGGCGAGCGCAAGGAAAAGGCCGACGTGCCCGCGGACGTGACCGCCGCCAAGGGCCAGTACCTCGAGTACGTCCGCAACCAACTCAACACCCTGCACGCACAGGTGACCGCCTTCGTCGGCAGCGTCAAGGCAGGCGACCTCGACGCTGCTCGCGCCCAGTTCGGACTCGCACGCACACCGTATGAACGCATCGAGCCCGTCGCCGAATCCTTCCCCGACCTCGACCCCGCCATCGACATGCGGTGGGACGACACCGAGGACGGCGCCCAGCCGTTCACCGGCTTCCACCGCATCGAACGTTTCCTGTGGCCGCCGCAGCCGGCCGAGATCGGCGACGCACCCGGCCAGATCACCCCGGCCGACGCGCAGAACGCGGCCGCCACCGACAACCCGCAGACCATCGCGCCGGTCGCCGATCAGCTCCTCGCCGACGTGACCAAGCTCCGCGACGAGGTCAACGCACCCGGGTTCGAGTTCGAGACCGGGTCGTTCGTGAAGGGCCCCCAGGCGCTCATCGACGAGGTCGCCGCCACCAAGATCGACGGCGAGGAAGACCGGTACTCGCACACCGACCTGTGGGACTTCGCCGGCAATCTCGACGGCTCGGAGACCGCGATCGCGACACTGCAGCCGATCATCTCGGCGAAGGACCCGAAGCTGATGGACACCATCACCGCCCAGTTCGCCACGGTGCGCGACTCGGTGAACACCTATCGCTCCGGTGACGGGTACGTGTCCTACACCGAGGTCTCCGCGGACCAGCGCAAGGAGATGTCCAACCAGATCGACGCGCTGTCGGCGACACTGTCGCAGGTTCCCGGGATCGTGCTGGCCCAGTGAGTGATCCGACCCCCGACCCGCGCGACGGCGAACCCGATGCCGCACCCCGGTCCCCACGGCGCGGGTTCTCCCGTCGCGCGGTGATCGGCGGCGCCGGCGCCGGACTCGTCGTCGCCGCGGGCGGGGTCGCCCTCGGGCGGGCCTCGGCGTCGTCGCAGTCGCCACCCGGCCAGATCGTCGAGTTCCGCGGCGAGCACCAGGCGGGCATCACCACCGCGGCGCAGGACCGGCTCCACTTCGCCAGCTTCGACGTCGTGACCGACTCCCGCGCCGAACTCATCGCCATGCTGCAACGCTGGACCGCGGCGGCCGAACGGATGACTCGCGGCGAGGAGACCGTCGACGACGGTGCGACCGGACTCGGTGACTACACACCACCGGCCGACACCGGCGAAGCGCTCGGACTCGGCGCCGCGAACCTCACTCTCACCATCGGTTTCGGCCCGGGACTGTTCGGTCCCTGCGCCGCCGACCCCACCCGCCCCGACCGGTTCGGCATCGGTGACCGCAAACCCGCTGCCCTGCAGGACCTTCCCGGTTTCGCGGCGGAGAAGATCGAACCCGCACGGTCCTACGGCGACATCTGCATCCAGGCATGTGCCGACGATCCGCAGGTCGCGGTCCACGCGATCCGCAACCTGGCCCGCATGGCCTTCGGCGTGGCCGCGGTGCGCTGGTCCCAGCTCGGCTTCGGCCGCACCTCGTCGACCACCCAGTCGCAGTCGACACCACGAAACCTGTTCGGGTTCAAGGACGGGACCAACAACCTCCGGGCGGAGGACACCAAGCTGCTCGACCGCTGGGTGTGGGTCGGCGCCGAGGACAACCCGCCGGCCGCCCGCTGGATGACCGGCGGCACCTACCTCGTCGCCCGACGCATCCGCATGGACATCGAGCCGTGGGACCGCGCCCACCTGCTCGAACAGGAACAGATCGTCGGTCGCACGAAGGCGGCCGGCGCACCGCTGGGACAGACCGACGAATTCGACACACCCGACTTCGCGGTCACCTCCGGCCGCACGCCGGTCATCCCCCGCGACGCCCACATCCGGCTCGCGCATCCCGACAACCTCGGCGGCGTCCGAATCCTGCGGCGCGGGTATAACTTCACCGACGGCTCGGACGGCTTCGGCCACCTGGACGCAGGCCTGTTCTTCATCGCGTTCAACCGAGACACCGGACGGCAGTTCGTCCCGATGCAACACGCGCTCTCCCGCAGAGACGCGATGACCGAATACCTCATCCCCAACGGGTCGTCCGTCTTCGCCGTACCCCCCGGGCTCGCTCCCGGCGAGTGGTGGGGACAACACCTCTTCGCCTGAGTCGCGCCCCGACGAGAGGGCCTCAGGTCCGGAGCAGGCGCACGAGGACGCCGGCGGCGTGCGCCCGTGCGGCCCGGTCGGCCCCGTCGGCGTCGCCGGCCTCCAGCGCCGCGACGATCCGGCGGTGTTCGGTCACGGCATGCCGGCGGTTGTCCTCGTGCGACCACATGTCGGACCGGTACAGGTGTGACTGGGTGTCGAGCTTCAGCAGGGCATCGCACAGCGGCGCATTGCCCGACAACGACCGGACCGCGGTGTGGAAGTCGAGGTCGAGTTCGGCGTCGCGTCGGTGATCGGGATCGGTGTCCAGCAACCGCTCCTGTTCTCGGACCCGCTCCCACAGGCCCGCCAGCTCCGCGCGCGTCACCCGCACCGTGGCCTGGCGGGCGGCGAGACCGTCGAGCACCTCGCGGACCTCGAAGACGTGCCGCAGCATCGCGTCGTCGAGCACCGCGACCTTCGCCCCGACTCGCGGGGTGTAGACGGCCAGCCCGTCCATGACGAGTTGCTGGACCGCCTCCCGAACCGGACTGCGCGAGACGTCCAGTCGAGCGGCCAACCCCGGAACCGAGAGCGACGCACCGGGTTCGAGGGTGCCGTCGAAGATCTCGTCGCGTATGCGGCGCAGGACCGACTGCGTGAGCAGGGCGCCGTCGTCTCCGTTTCCAGTCATGACCGTCCCAGCGTAGAAGGCCGCGGCCCAGACGGCATCATCGCCGACGGCATCATCCCGCGGCCATCACGCGCTGCGCCTCGCGATCGGCTCCGGCGGGTGCGACGCCGTTCTTCATCCCGGCCAGTTTCGCGTTGATGTTCTCGGCGACGGTGATCGGTGGATATCCGGGGTGATCGGTGCGGGCGCACCCGGGCAGCGTCTCGATGAGGGCGTCGGCGTTGCCGTCGAAGAAGAACGCCGCCGACCGGCGACGGAGGATCCGGCCGTCGACGACCGGCGGGTCGACGCGGTGCACGGTCGAACGCCACCGGTCATTCGTCCACCGCGCCATGGCATCCCCGAGGTTGACCAGCAATGCGCCGTCGGCGGGCGCCACGTCGTGCCATCGGCCCTCGTGATCGAGCACCTGGAGCCCGGGTACCTGGTCGGCCCACAGCACGGTGAGGATGCCGAAGTCGGTGTGCGCACCCATCCCGGTCAAGTCCCCGGCGAGTTCGATCTCCCCTTCGGGGAGGGTGTAGTTGTTCAACTTCAGCGCATCGATGGAGTGGTCGGTCATCGAGTCGAAGTA
The DNA here is from genome assembly GCF_001698225.1 of Gordonia terrae. Classification (NCBI taxonomy): domain Bacteria; kingdom Bacillati; phylum Actinomycetota; class Actinomycetes; order Mycobacteriales; family Gordoniaceae; genus Gordonia; species Gordonia terrae. The sequence goes on along the minus strand of NZ_CP016594.1, from coordinate 1,809,600 downwards.
GCCCGCAGGCACACCGAGCGCATCGGTGAACGCGGTGAGCAGAACTCGGGAGAGATCGCGCGCGGCGCCGAACCAGTCCTCTACGGCACCGCGGAAGCCCGGGGCCGCGTCCGGCCACGTGTTCGTCGGGTAGCTGGACTCCGGTAGGTCCAGGTCCGGGAACCAGGCACCCTCCGAGCCGACGGTGAACGCCTCGTAGAAGTCGTTCATCTGGTTGGCCGCCGCGACACCGAGACTCATGCTCAGCGATTCGCTCTTCGGGGGGCTGTAGCCACGGTTCTGACCCGGCCGGGCATATCGCTTCTTCTCCTCGAGCGGTAGCGCGTAGAACTCGTCGAGCGCCGCGGTCAGGGCATCGATGACGGCCGGTGCGATGCCGTGACCGACGATCTGGACGAAACCGACTCCGCTGCAGGCGTCGTCGAGGGCGCGCGCCACTCGGCTCCGCTCCGCGGGCGTGCCGTGCGGGTCGCGGTAGGCCGAGATGTCGATCGTCGGAACGGTGAACATGTGTCCTCCGGGTGGAGTCGAGACGAAAGTGGAGTGGTGCGAGCGTGGATGCGACGTGTCGTCAGCGTCGGCGGTTGACGGCGGCGTTGAGGATGCCGAAGATGCCGAAGACGAGGATGCCGAAGACCGATGCCAGGACGATCGCGGCGATCAGGTCGTCGGACTGCAGGCGGGCCCGGTAGATGTCGAGCAGCGTGCCGATTCCCGGTTCGCCCTTGGCGAAGAACATGTCTCCGATGATGGCGCCGACCACGACGAGCCCCGAGGCGGTCCGGAAACCCGTCATCATCGACGGCAGCGCCGACGGGAACTCGAGCATCAGCAGGCGTTGCACCGGCGTCGCCTTGGACAGCGTGAACAGCTCCTGTGAGGACTTGTCGACCGAGACGAGACCGAAGTGTGTGTTGGCGATGATCGGGAAGATGGCGATGATCACGCACACGATGGTGCGGGCGACCATCCCGTAACCGAACCACAGACCGATCAACGGCACGATCGCCAGCACCGGGATCACCTGGAGCACAACGGCCCAGGGGTAGATCGCGCGTTCGAGAAAGGACCCTCGGCTCATCAGGACCCCGATGGACACCCCGATGAGCGCGGCGACGACGAAGCCGACGAGGCACACCTTGGCGGTGACCCAGAGCGCGTCGAGCATGGGGCCCACGTGATCCGGTTCGAGCAGCGAGTCGAACAGCACGGCGTGCGGGGGTGGGAGCAGAAAACGCCGTGCGGGAGCGAGGATCAGATAGCTGACCGCATACCAGGCGCCGATCGCGACGGCGAGGGACAGTACCGGTGGGGCCCCGTATCGGAGCACGCCCAGCGCCGCGCGGCGCGCGGTACCGCGCCGCGATGACCCCGACGGTCCCCCTGCGGACGCCGGCGTCTGATCGGGTTGCACGCCGGTGACGGGGCGGGATCGGGCGGCAGTGGTCATCGTGCACCTCGGAGGGTTTCGGAGATCTCGGCGACGCGATCGGTGAAGCGGGCGTCGTAGCGCAGGTCGGGATGTCGGGGGTGGGCGAAGTCGATGCCGATGTCCGCGACGATCCGCCCGGGGCGCGCCGACATGACGACCACCCGGTTGGCGAGGAAGACCGCTTCCGACACCGAGTGCGTGATGAACATCGCGGTGAACCGTCGCTCGGCGTAGAGCCGCTGCAACTCCGATTGCATGTCGAGCCGGGTCATCTCGTCGAGAGCACCGAAAGGTTCGTCGAGAAGCAGCAATTCGGGTTCGGAGGTCAGCGAGCGGGCAAGCGACGCACGCATCTTCATGCCACCGGACAGCATGCGGGGCAACTGGGACTCGAATCCGGTCAGACCGACAGCGTCGATCGCCGCCTGCGCCCGGCGCCGGCGTTCGCCCCGCGGCAGTCGTGCGATCTCGGCGCAGAGTTCGACATTGCCCCGCACGCTGCGCCAGGCCAGGAGGGTGGGCTCCTGGAAGATGAACCCGACCGACTCCGTGGCGAGCGCCACGCTTCCGTCCGTAGGCTTCTCGAGTCCCGCGACCATCCGGAGCAGGGTGGACTTGCCGCATCCCGACGGTCCCACGACCGCCACGAAGTCGCCGGTGCGCACGTCGAGGTCCACCCGGTCCAGCGCACGGGTCCCGGAGTCGAATCGCTTCGTCACCCCGGAGACGGAGGCGACGACATTCTTGGTGAGATGACGCGCATCCACGTCGTTCACCGTGTCGTAGAGTTTCATGCGGCCTTCCCGTCTTCGCTACATGTAGGCAACAGCCAATGTCTGCCTGTTCATGATTGGTTACATGTATTTCAACCCGATGACATGGTGTAAACACTGCGTCACCGGCAACGGGGAACCAACCCCATCACCGAATCTCTCCAACAACATAAGTGCAGTTCAGAAGCATTTACCGACGGATTCATGTCGATGAGACCGCGCCTCGTCCCGGCTGGCGGAATCCGAATCGGCCGCCTAGCTTCACATGTAGATCGCGAATGTGTCGCGAACGTCCGGCCTGAGTCCAGGAGATCCCATGACTTCTCACCCACCGTCCCGTACCAACGCCTCGCGTCTGGCCGTGGCCACGGCGGCGACCCTCTGCGCGGCCGTTGTGGCCGGATGCTCGAGCTCGGGGTCCGACGACACCGCGGCGTCGAGCCTGCCGCCGGCGCCCGCCGAATACTCCCTTGCCGGAACCTGTCCCGACAACGTCGTGATCCAACTGCAGTGGCAACCGCAGTCCGACATGGCCGGGGTCATCGGACTCCTCGGCCCGGGGTACACCGTCGACACCGACAACAAGTCGGTCTCCGGGCCGCTCGCCTTCGATGGCCTAGACACCGGTGTCGACATCACCTTGCGCGCAGGCGGTCCCGCGATCGGATTCCAGTCGGTCCCCTCCGCGATGTACTCCGACGACTCCATCCACCTCGGCCTCGTCCACGGCGACCAGATGATTTCCGCGGCCAGAGATCAACGTGTCGTCGGAGTGACGCCGTTGCTGCAGTACAACCCGTCGATCATCATGTGGGACCCCGCATCCCACCCGGACGTCACGACGATCGCCGACATCGGCAGATCCGACGCCAGCGTGGTGGTCTCGAAGGATCAGATCTTCCCGCAGTGGCTGGTGGCGAAGGGACTGCTCGATCAGAGTCAGCTCGACACCAGCTACGACGGTGCACCGGCCCGCTTCGTCGGCGACCCGTCCATCACCCAGCAGGGATTCGCCAACTCCGAGCCCTACACCTACGAGAACGAGACCCCGTCGTGGAACAAGCCGGTCGCCTACGCGATGGTGAAAGACGCCGGGTACGACGTGTATGCGTCGAACGTCTCGGTACGCGCGGATGACGTCGCGGAGATGTCGCCGTGCCTGGCGAAGCTGGTCCCGATGATCCAGCAGACCGGTAAGGACTATGTGGCCGCGCCGGAATCGATCAACGCGACCATCGTCGACTGGGTGTCCCAGGACGTCTCTTTCACCCCCTATTCGGCCGGCGAGGCGGCGTACTCGGCGGGGCTGCTCAAGGATCGCGCGGTCATCGCCCCGGGCACCGACGGTGTGTACGGCAGTTACGACATGGTCAAGGCACAGAACGTGATCAACGATCTCGTCCCGATCCTGAACGCCGGCGGCGCCGACCTCCCACCGTCGCTGCCCGCCGACCAGTTGTTCACGACCGAGTTCATCAGCGAACAGATCCGCTGACCCGACACGTCCGTTCCACCGTCTCCGACCACAGAAGAGATTCACGATGACCGAGACCACCCCACTGCACTCACCGGCCGACATGGCCGAGCTCGACCGCGAACGCCGGATGGGCGGGCTGGGCACCGAGACCACCGCCCGCGAGATCCGCCGGATCAGCCTTGCCGACCTCGACAACCGCCGCGACGAGATCGCCGATCAACTCTGGTCGGCTGCAACCGACATCGGCTTTTTCCAGGTCGTCGACCACGGCATCGACCTGGCCGCGGTGGACCACGCGTTCGACATGTCCGCGCGGTTCTTCGCACTCCCCCGTGAGGTGAAGGAGCAGTACCCGCTCAAGAAGGGTCAGAACGCCGGCTGGGAGTACCGCACCCAGGTCCGCCCGTCGATCGGAACCCCGGACCAGAAGGAGTCCTACCAGTTCACCCGCCCGCGCATGGAGGGTCTGTGGCCGAGTGAGGACGAGCTGGCCGGATTCCGCGCCACCATCGAGGAGTTCGAGCACCGGTGCTGGTCGCTGGCCATGACCCTGCTCAGCTTCTTCGCCGAGCGCCTCGGACTTGACCACGACTTCTTCACCCGGGCGCACGACCCGTCGGCGGACACCTATCAGAGCACGCTGCGGCTACTGCACTACTATGCCTTCCCGGACGAGTTGATCGATTCCGAGAACAGCTGGCGCGCAGGCGCACACACCGATTTCGACGCCCTGACCCTACTCTTCCAGCGGTCCGGCCAGGGCGGCCTCCAGGTGCTTCCCGGAGCGGAGGCCGACGGCCAGGCCTGGACGTCGGTCGAGCCATCCGACGACGCCATCACCTGCAACATCGGCGACATGCTCATGCGCTGGTCCGACGACCGGTTGCCGTCGAACTTCCACCGGGTCCGGGCCCCACGACGAGGCGAGTACACCGGTCCGCGCTACACGCTCGCGTACTTCGCACAGGCGAACTCCGACGTGCTGATCGAGAGCGCCGGCGGCACCTACCCGCCGATCACCGCTGCCGACTATCTCGCCCAGCGCATCGCCGCGAACTTCGCGAAGTGATGGACGCACACCTCCCCGGGGCCGCCGATCCGACGGCGGCCCCGGCCTTCCGCGACGTCACCGTGTACACCGCGGGTCGATGGCAACCCCATTGCGACATCCACGTCACCGAGGGGGTCGTCACCTCGATCGAGTCGACCACCCGGGGAGCCGGGGGCACCGGCGGATTCGTGATTCCCGGCTTCGTCAACACCCACACCCACCTCCAACAGACCCTCATGCGTGGCGTCGCCGAATGCACGCCCCTGCTCGAATGGTTGCTTGCGGTCGGCGAGGAATCGGTCGCGATCACCCCCGAACGCGCGTACCTGGCTGCCGTGTCGGGGTGCCTCGAACTGTTGCGGTCGGGCACGACGACCGTCGTCGAACACATGTGGCCCCACCCCTCGGGCGAGGTCCACGACGCCGTCGTTCGAGCACTGCGCGACACCGGAATCCGCGCGATCCTCGGCCGCGGAGTCGCGGACCGGGCCGATCCGACTCGCAAGTGGGGATTCGAGCCGCGGCTGATGCAACCGCTCGGCGACGTTCTCGAGCACGTCGACCACCTCCGCAACGAGGTCGCCGGGTCCCGGATCTCGATGGCCCTGGCGGTACCCAATCCACGCTCGGTCACCGAGGCCGGGATGGGGACGATCCGCGAATTCGCCGGAGACCGCGGCCTGCCGGTGTCCATCCATCTTCTCGAGACACTCACCGACGAGCAGATGTGTCTGCAGCACACCGGATTCGGAGCCGTCGATCACCTCGACCAGAACGGCTTCCTGTGGGATCGGGTCCTCGCCGTCCACTGCGTCGAGCTCGACGACGCCGGCCGGCGGACCCTCGCGGCCCGAGGCGTGGCGGTGTCGCACAACCCGTTGTCGAACATGCGGCTGGGAAGCGGGGTGGCCCCGATACCGGCGATGCTGGAGCGCGGACTGGCCGTCGGGCTGGGTGTCGACGGCGCCGCGAGCAACGACACCCAGGACATGCTCGCGACCCTGCGTATCGCCGCCTACCTCCAGCGGGCCGTCCATCGGCGCGCCGACCTCCTCGGGTACGCCGAGATGCTCGACATCGCCTGCGGCGGTGCGAACTCCGCACTCGGCCTGCCGCCGGTTGCCGGTGGCGTGACGGTCGGGGCCCCCGCGGACCTCACGCTGCTGCGCTTCGACCGCGATTACGCCACACTGCCCGTCCGGGATCCCGGCGCATCGCTGCTCACCACCGGCTCGCGGTCCATCGTCGACACGGTGATGGTCCGCGGCGAGATCCTCGTCGAGGACGGACGCAACACCCGGATCGACGAGGCCGGGTTCACCGAGCAGCTGGCCGCGCTCGCCATCTGAAGCGAGAGCTGACCCGACGTCGACTGTGCAGCGAATTCCGTCGACTGAGCACCAGATTTCGTCGACTGTGCGCTCACCGTTCCTCGCCCGCAGCGTCTCGGCCCCCGCTCAGGCCGGGTTCTCGTCGAGCACGGCCGCCCACGCCTCCGGCGAGTCGAGAGTCATGCCCCGCTCGGCTGCGCGCTTCTCGGCTGCCCGTACGTCGGACATCAACGCGAGCGCGCGATCTCGCGCCTGGGCCTCGACGCTGTCGTCGCCTGCGGTCACCGTCACGGTGAGGGTCTCCGCCGGGATGGTGTCGACGGGATAGTGCGCCGCGGTGAGACGTTCGAGCACCTTCTGCAGCAGCGCGAGCGCGGGTTGGGTGGTCGCCACCCCGTCGAGCACCGATCCGCGCCGCTTCTCGGCGGCCTTGCGTTCTTCCCACTCCCGGATCTGCGTCTCGAGATCCGAGTGCGCCCCGGACAGCACGCCGGGGGTGCGGCCCGAGACCTTGGCGGTGAAACTGCGGGCGACGTCGTCGATGTCGAACGGGGCGTCGGGGTCGTCGGCGGCGATCCGCGCGTGGAACAGCACCTGCAGCAACAGGTCTCCGAGTTCTTCGCGGAGCTCGACGGGATCGCCGGCTTCGATGGCGTCGAGGAGTTCGTAGACCTCTTCGAGCAGGTAGCGGCGCAGCGAGTGGTGCGTCTGTGTGCTCTCCCATGGCCCGTTCCGCCTCAGGGTGTCCATCAGCGCCACGGACTCGAGCAGTGCCATGCCGGCGACCGTCTGCGCGGCGATGATCTCCTCACCACGAGCGATCCGGGACCGCACCAGTGGATGGTCGGGGTCGGTGCTGACGAGTACCGACTCCGATTCGTCCGGCGAGTCGTCGAAGACCGGCTCGACATGGTCGAACTCCCACAGCATCGCCGCGGGCACGTCCTCGGTGACCCGCACCGGTCCGGCGAGACTCTTACGCGCCCGGATGGGGATCAGGTCTGGCCGTGCCGGGTCCAGCAGCACCACCGTCACGCGACCGGCTCCGGCCGGAGCTGCGTGAGGAACGTCGTCAGGTACTCGATCAGTTCGTCGTCGCGCAGACGCGCCGACCCGACGCCACCGGTGCGCGGGATCGGCAGGTTGACCACGGATGTCGTCGCGCGGTACGTGGCCGACGAGTAGAGACGACGCAGGCGCACCTGCTCGCTGTCGAGGAGCGAGAGCGGCGAGATCTTGACGCCCTGACCGGCGAGACCGATCTCGGCGATCCCCCGCTCCCGGCACCGCAACCGCAGCCGGGCGATCGACGCGAGGCGCGTGGTCTCGACCGGCGGCGGACCATACCGGTCGTTGAGTTCGACGAGGACCGAATCGACTGCGGCGTCGTCGGTTGCCGACGCGAGTTTGCGGTACGCCTCGAGACGCAGGCGGTCGGAGTCCACGTACTCGACCGGGATGTGCGCATCGACGGGAAGATCGATGCGAACCTCACCCGTCTCACGGGATTCGACCGGCTTCCCGTCTGCGGCAGCGCGATAAGCCTCCACCGCCTCGCCGACCAGGCGGACGTAGAGATCGAAGCCGACACCGGCCACGTGCCCGGACTGCTCGGCGCCCAGCACGTTTCCGGCGCCGCGCAATTCGAGATCCTTCAGTGCCACCGCCATGCCCGCGCCCAACTCGTTGTTCTGCGCGATCGTCGCGAGCCGGTCGTACGCGGTCTCCGTCAGCGGCCGGTCGGGGCTGTAGAGCAGGTAGGCGTAACCGCGTTCGCGACTACGACCGACGCGACCGCGCAATTGGTGCAGCTGAGAGAGTCCGAGGTTCTCGGCCCGGTCGACGATCAGGGTGTTGGCGTTCGAGATGTCCAGGCCCGTCTCGATGATCGTCGTACAGACCAGCACGTCGTACTCGCGGTTCCAGAATCCCGCCACCGTGCGTTCGAGCTGGTCCTCACCCATCTGCCCGTGTGCGACAACGACTCTCGCTTCCGGAACCATCGCGGCGATGTCCCTGGCCGTCTTGTCGATGGTGGAGACGCGGTTGTGCACGTAGAACACCTGGCCGTCGCGCAGCAGTTCGCGGCGGATCGCAGCGGCGACCTGTTTCGGCGCGTAGGCGCCGACGTAGGTGAGGACCGGATGCCGCTCCTCGGGCGGGGTGAGGATGGTCGACATCTCCCGGATGCCGGCCATCGACATCTCGAGCGTGCGCGGGATCGGGGTCGCCGACATCGTCAGCACGTCGACGTGGGTACGCAGCGACTTGATGTGCTCCTTGTGCTCCACACCGAAGCGCTGCTCCTCGTCGACGATGACGAGTCCGAGGTCCTTCCAGACGATCCCGGTCTGCAGGAGGCGGTGGGTACCGATGACCACATCCACCTCGCCCTTCGACATCGCCTGGGTGATCTCGCGGGACTCCTTGGCGTCGGTGAACCGCGACAGTCCGCGCACCCGCACCGGGAACCCGCTCATCCGCTCGGTGAAGGTCTGCAGATGTTGTTGCGCCAGAATGGTCGTCGGAACGAGGACGGCGACCTGCTTGCCGTCCTGCACGGCCTTGAAGGCGGCGCGGACCGCGATCTCGGTCTTGCCGTAGCCGACGTCGCCGACCACGACGCGGTCCATCGGGACCGCGCGCTCCATGTCGGCCTTGACCTCGGCGATGACCGTGAGCTGATCAACGGTCTCGGTGAAGTCGAAGGCGTCTTCCATCTCCTGCTGCCACGGCGTGTCGGGACCGAACGCATGTCCGGGCGCGGCGTGGCGGGCGGCGTAGAGCTGGACGAGTTCGCCGGCGATCTCACGAACGGCCTTGCGCGCCTTGCGCTTCGTGTTCTGCCAGTCCGACCCGCCGAGCTTCGACAGCGACGGCTGTTCGCCGCCGACATAGCGGGAGAGCTGGTCGAGTGCGTCCATCGGGACATACAGCCGATCGGCCGGCTGACCGCGCTTGCTCGAGGCGTACTCCAGCACCAGGTACTCGCGCCGGGCACCGGAGACGGTCCGCTCGATCATCTCGACGAACTTGCCGATGCCGTGCTGGTCGTGCACCACGAGGTCACCCGCGGCCAGGGCGAGCGGATCGACCTGGTTGCGCCGCTTGGCCGGGAGGCGTCGACCGTCCCGGACGTTGGCGACCCGCGTACCGGTGAGGTCGGCCTCGGCCACCACCACGAGTCCCGCATCGGGACAGACGATCCCGGCGCGCAGCGGCGCGCAGAACACGGTGACCTCACCGGGCTGCGGACGATGCCCGGGGTCGACGATCACATGCGGCACCTCGGCGTCGGACAACCGCTCGCCGACACGCTGGGCAGTGCCCTTGCCCGCCACCACGATCGCCGCGGTCTTGCCGTCGGACACGTGTGCGCGCAACTGCGCGAACGTCGCCGCGATCTCCTGCTCGTCACCGCGCGGCGCGGGACCGGGCGCGAGATCGAGTTCGAGTTCGTCACCGCTGCCGGTCGCGAGCGGACTCAGCGTCCACCAGGGACGGCCGGCGTCGAGCGTCGCCTTCCGGACCTCGTCGAGCGGGCGGTACGCGCTGGCCTGCAGATCGATGCCGAGGCTCGCCGAGGACCGGCCGTCGATCGGTGCGCCCGCACCCATGGCGGCCGCGGTCCACGACGCCTCGAGGAACTCCGCACCCGTCTTCGACAAATCCGACGCCCGGGTCCGCACCTTCTCCGGGTCGAGGATGAGCACCCGTGTGCCGTCCGGGACCACCTCGGTCAGCAATTGCATGCCACCGTCGACGAGCGCGGGGATCAGCGCCTCCATCCCCTCGACCGGAATGCCCTCGGTGAGTTTGCCGAGCATCTCGGTGAGGGTCGGGTCGCCGGCGTTGCTCGCCGCCAGATCGGCTGCGCGCGTACGGACCTTCTCGGTCAGGAGCAGCTCACGGCCCGGGTGAATCCGCACCTCGCGGGTCTCGACCTCGGGCTGGGAACGTTGGTCGGCGACCGAGAACGCGCGCATCTCGGTGATCTCGTCGCCCCAGAACTCCACGCGCACCGGATGGTCGGCGGTGGTCGGGAACACGTCGAGAATGCCGCCGCGCACCGCGAATTCGCCGCGGCGCCCGACCATGTCGACGCGCTCGTAGGCCATCTCGACGAGCTGGGACAGCAGCGCGTCGAAGTCGACCTCGATGCCCTCGCGCAAGGTCACCGTCGCGACGTCGCCGAGCCCGGGGGCCATCGGCTGGACCAGAGAGCGAACGGTCGTCACGACGACCCGCAACGGGGTGTCACCCGGGTTGGCGAGGCGATGCAACACCGCGAGCCGCTGGCCCACGGTATCCGCGCTCGGGGACAACCGCTCATGCGGCAGGGTCTCCCACGACGGGAACTGCGCGACGGCGTCGGCGTCGTCGAGGAGCTCGGCGAGTTCGGCGGTCAGATCGTCGGCCTCCCGGCCGTTGGCCGACACGACGAGGAGCGGGGCCTCGGCACCGGCGACCAGGCACGACACGAGGAAGGGTCGCGCCGCGTCGGGCGCGGTGATGTCCAGCCGACCCTCGTTCCGGTGCGCGTGCACCTCGCGGAAGGACTTGTCCGCACACGCGAGCGCGGCCAGACCGGACAGAGCAGACTGCGTCGACACTCCGCCGATTCTATGGGGCGACGATCCGCCGGTCCCCGCCCGGTCAGCGGGAGTTCTCGCGGCCGTCGCCCCTGTCCTACCCTCGTCGGCATGAGCGAGCGCGCAGCCGAGGCACCCACGACCCCGATCCGGGTGACCGACGCGACGATCGACGACTGCGGGGCAGTCGCGGAGATCTACGCCCACTACGTCCAGAACACCGTCGCGACCTTCGACTATCTGGTCCCGTCGGTGTCCCAGTGGCATGCCAAGCACGCCGCGATCACGGCCGCGGGGCGGCCCTTCGTGGTGGCCCGCGGCGTCGACGACGGTGTCGAGCGAGTGGTCGGTTACGCCTACCTCGGGACGTTCCGGACGATGCCCGCCTACGACCTGTCGACCGAGGACTCGATCTACGTGCGGCCCGGTCAGGGCGGACGCGGGATCGGCACAGCCCTCATGGCGGCGCTGCTCGATCGCGCGAATCCGGACAACGTCCGCCAGATCGTCGCGGTGATCGCCGCGACGGGTGGCGAGGGATCCATCGCTCTGCACCGGCGGTTCGGATTCACCGAAGTCGGCCGTCTGCGGGCCATCGGTCACAAGGCCGAGCAGTGGATCGACTGTGTCTACATGCAGAAGGACCTGTGGCAGCGCGACGACACCACCGGCGCCGACGGCTGACCACGCGCGACGCCGGCTCGCAGATGCACCGCCGGTGTCACCGTTCCAGACCCGCGGCCTCGGCCGCCGCGTCGGCGAGCCCGACGCCGGTGCCCTCGTAGATGTGGAACGCCACGTCGGCGCCGCGCAGGAGCAGTTCGTCGCGTTCGTCGTCGTATTGCGCGACGACGGCGATCGTCCCGGTGACGCCGAGTTCCTCGATCCGTTCCAGCGCCACCAGATTCGAGCCGTGGAAGGGCATCGCCAGGACAAGCAGTTCGAGCTCGTGGACGCCCACCGCACGGTCCCAGAAGTCGGTCTCGGTGGCGTCGGCGTCGAGCACCCGGACGCCGCGTCCGGCGAGTTCGCTCGCCTTCAGCGGATCGTTCTCCACACCGATCACCGGAAGGCCGTACTCGTCGACGAGCCGCTCGTACACCGAGTGCCCGACGCGGCCCATGCCGAGGACGAGCACCCGCGCCGGCGCCAGCACGATCGGCGCGTCGTCGGGGTGTCGCCGGGCCGCGGCCGTGGTCGGGACGAACGCCGACAACCGGTTCACCAGGCCGGAGCCGCGGCGATTGAGCAGGGAGGAGAACACGAAGCTCCCCGCCACCGCCACCGACGTCACGACCAGCCAGTCCTCGCCGATGATCCCCGCTCCCACCCCGGTCGCGATCACTATCAGCCCGAACTCCGAGAAGTTGGCCAACGCGAGTCCGGTCAGGATCGACGTCCGGCGACGCAGGCCGAACAGGGCGAGGACGAGTGTGTACACCGCACCCTCGAACGGCAGGAGGACCATCAGGAGCAGGCCGAGCAGAACCGTTTCGGTCGTGGGGGTGACGTGCAGCCCGATCGACACGAAGAAGCCGACCAGGAGCAGTTCGCGGAGCCCGAACAACGTGCGCGACAACTCACCCGCGCGAGGATGCGACGCCAGCAGGACACCGACGACCATCGCACCGAAATCGCCCTTCACCCCGACTGATTCGAAGAGCCAGTAACCGGGCACGAGGGCCATCACGATCCCGAACAGGGTCTGCAACTCGCCGTGGCCGAGGGTGTTCCACAACCTGCGGACGATCCACGCGCCGGGTATCAGCAGCACGAGGGCCAGCGCCCAGGGGCTGGGCGGTTCGCCCTGCATCGCGGTCAGATAGACGACGGCGACGATGTCCTGGAGGACCAGGACACCGATGGCGATCCGGCCGTAGAGGGAATGCGACTCCGAGCGCTCGTCGAGCACCTGGACGACGAACACCGTACTCGAGAAGGACAGCGCAAACCCCAACAGCGCGAGCGTCTCCCAGCCCTCGCCGGCGAGCATCGGCACCCCGACCGCACCCAGGATGCCGAGGAAGCCCGTCGTCAGACCGACGATGACGAGGAGGTTAACCCCGGTGGTGACGACCACCTCCCGCCGGAGCAGCATCCGTACGTCGAGCTTGAGTCCGATCGTGAACAGCAAGATGGTGACGCCCAGTTCCGCCATCCTGTCGACGATCGGCAGTTCGTCGATTCCCGGTGCGTGCAAGATGAATCCGGCGGCGAGGTAGCCGACCAGCGTCGGGAGACGTGCCGCGCGCGCGAGGAATCCGCATCCGAAGATGACGACCAGGTAGATCCCGACGGTCTCCATCTTCGGAGTCTCAGCGGAGGGCGGGGTTCGGCCGGTCGGCACCGGGGGTCGACATCAGGGTGATCCTTCCGGCCGGGGGACGCAGAGTGAATCAACCATAGTTGCGCGTCGGTCAGGCGTCGTCGACCCTCGTCCGCTTCAGCGATTCCACGTAGTCAGGCCCGACCAGGGTGGGATCCGGGTCGAGCCGCGTCAGCCCGTTCCAGCACAGGTTGACCAGGTGAGCGGCCACGACCTCCTTCGGCGGCTCGCGGACATCGAGCCACCACTGCGCGGTGACCGACACCATCCCGACGAGCGCCTGGGCGTAGAGCGGGGCGAGTGTGGGATCGAAACCGCGTCGTTCGAAGTCGTTGGCGAGGATGTGCTCGACCTGGCTGATCGCATCGTTCAGGAGACTCGAATACGTGGCCGTCTCGTCGGTGCTGGCGGTGCTGTCGCCGCGGACCAGGATGCGGAAGCCGTCCGTGCGCTCCTCCATGTACGTCAGCAGCGCGAGAGCCACCTGCTGGATGCGGTAGAGCGACCGGTTCTTCGAGAGCGACGAGGTGACCATCTCGAGCAGGGTCTCCATCTCGCGGTCCACGACGACCGCATACAGCCCCTCCTTGCCGCCGAAGTGCTCGTACACGATCGGCTTCGAGACGCCGGCCCGCTGCGCGATCTCCTCGATCGACGTGCCCTCGAAACCGCGCTCGGCGAACAGACCCCGAGCGACTTCGATGAGCTGCAATCGCCGCTGCGCGCCCGTCATCCTCGCCCGGGGCGCGCGCTGCACCTCGGCCGAACCCTCCGCTGGACGCCCGATAGCCATGGGCCCAGCGTAGTGGGGATCAGTACAGGCTCGACCAGTACGACCAGAACCGGACCGCGATCAGCACGATCACGAGGCCGACGCCCACGACGAGGATCGGGGCGTGATTGCGCGCGAGGACCAGCGCGAGGCGCGAACGCGAGGTGAGACCACTCGCATGCGCGTTGCGCACACTGACGAAGACGAAGATCGGCAGGGTGACCGCCCACACCACCATGCAGTAGGGGCACAACGCCCCGATCGAGTACAGGCTCGAGTAGATGAGCCACCCGATGAACACCATGGCGGCGGTGACCCCGACCTGCAGCCCCGCCCAGTACCACCCCGCGAGGCGGGCCCCGGCCAGCAGCGCCATCCCGGTCGTGACCGCGACCGCGAAACCGGCGATGCCGAGCAACGGGTTCGGGAAGCCGAAGAGCGCCGCCTGCGGCTCGGCCATCACCGAACCGCAGCTCAGCACGGGATTGAAGTTGCAGGACGGCACGTAGTCGGGGTCGGCGGCCAGTTCGAACCGTTCCACGGTCAGCACGAACGCGGCGACGAACCCGATGGCCCCGCCGACACTCAGCAGCCAGGCGACGATTCGCGTCCACGAACGCACGGCCTCGGCCAGGTGGGCCCGGTCGTCGTCGGGCCCGGCCTCCGAACTGGTCAGCGCACTGTCACTCACCCGTCCAGGATGGCACCGCTTCGGGCGGACTTCGACCCCGGACGCGCGAAAGTCACACTGGATCGGTCCAAATGTCGGCAGTCTCGTTGTTCCGTGCGTAATGTCGAGCCAGACACCGGGGATGGGACACCGACAGTGCAATTGTGGGATTACCTCAGCGAGAACGCGCGATCACTCACTTTTCTGACCTATCAGCACGCGTCGCTGTCGTTCCAGACAGTGCTCGTGGGTACGGCCGTGGCCATCCTCATCGCCGCCGTCGTCTACCGGCTCCCCCTGGCGAGCGCGCTGACGCTGACGTCGAGCCGTGTGGCGCTGACCATTCCGTCGCTGGCACTGCTCGCACTGCTGATCGTGCCCTTCGGACTCGGTGTGACGCCGTCGTTTCTGATGCTCGCGTTCTTCGCCACGCTGCCGGTCATCGGCAACGCGGTGGTCGGACTACGCTCCGTGCCGCCGTCCGTCGTCGAATCCGCCCGCGGGATCGGGCTTTCGAGGTGGCGGATCCTGCTCACCGTAGAGCTGCCGATCGCCTGGCCGGTGATCCTGACCGGTATCCGGGTGTCGACGCAGATGATCGTCGGTGTGGCGGCGATCGTCGCCTACGTTCTCGGCCCCGGCCTGGGATCGCTCATCTTCAACGGGCTTTCCCGCCTGGGCGGCGCCAATGCTCTCGAAATGGCCCTTGCCGGAACGATTCTGATCGTCATCATCGCCCTCGTCTTCGACGCTCTGCTGGTCTTGCTCGGCCGACTCACCATCTCCAAGGGACTCTCATGACCGACTCCGCCACCTCGTCCGCGCCGAACGGCGACAACCGCAGCGTCACCGGCGAGTCCATCCGGCTCGACGGTGTGGTGAAGCGCTACCGCGGCACCACGACCCCGGCCGTCGCACGCCTCGACCTCGAGATCGACGCCGGCGACATCGTCGCCTTCGTCGGCCCGTCCGGATGCGGCAAGACGACGACCCTGAAGATGATCAACCGGCTCATCGAACCCACCGAGGGTCGCATCTACATCGGCGGGCGCGACGTCACCGCGGAGAATCCGGACAAGCTTCGTCAGTCCATCGGCTACGTCATCCAGTCCGGGGGACTCTTCCCGCACTGGTCGGTGAGCAAGAACGTCGGCGCCATCCCCCGAATCCTCAACTGGGACAAGAAGCGCATCGCCGAACGCACCGAGTACCTGCTCGACCTCGTCGGTCTCGAATCCGCCACTTTCGCCGACCGGCTCCCCAAGGACATGTCCGGCGGCCAGCAACAGCGCGTGGGCGTCGCCCGCGCCCTCGCCGCCGACCCGCCGGTCCTCCTGATGGACGAGCCGTTCGGCGCCGTCGACCCGATCACCCGGGCTCGTCTGCAGGACAAGCTGATCGCGATCCAGCACGAGCTGGCCAAGACCATCGTCATCGTCACCCACGATTTCGAGGAGGCGACCAAACTCGGCGACAAGGTGCTGATTCTCTCCGAGGGCGGCCACATCGAGCAGTTCGCTCCCCCGGAGGAGATCCTCGCCAATCCGGCGAGCCCCTTCGTCGAGGAGTTCGTGGGTTCGGGCGCGACCCTCGCCCACCTGACCCTGACCCGCGTCCGCGACGTCGACTTCCGCGAGGTCGTCACCGCCCAGGTCGGAGAAGCGTCCGGCGCCGTCGTGTCGCGCGCGAAGGCGGCCGGCGAGGACTGGGTCGCCGTGGTCGATCAGCACGGCCGCCCACGCGCCTGGCCGTCGGTCGAGGAGATCCGCGCCAAGCCGGAGGTCTCGGACTACCTCGATCACCGGCTGCCCGTCGTCGCCAAGTCCTCGACGCTGAACGACGCCCTCGACTCGATGCTCGCGACCAGTCAGGGTGGCGTGCTCGTGACCGACGGGCGCGGCGCGGTCGTCGGTGCCCTGAACATCGCGTCGGTGATGGAAGCGATCCGCGGACAGCTCGCGACCGTTCGCGACGACGACGATCACGGCGGCTACCTCGACCACGCCGAGGGATCGGCACCCGTCGAGACCCCGGTCGTCGCCGCCGACGACGAACCCGGCTTCGAGGACACCAATCCCGGCACCGGAACCGCCGCGGTCGGCGCTCCCGAGACGAGCGCCGACCGGTGACGGGTTTCATCGCCGAAGAGGCGAGGATCACCGAGACCGCGAAACCGCCTGCGCCGGAATCCGTCCCGAAGGGATTTCGACGCCGTCTCGCCCGCATCCCGATCGACGTCTGGTTCGAGCCGCTGGTGATCGTGGTCGTCGGCGTCGGTTTCGTCATCTGGTACGCGAACACGACGTTCACCACCACGGAGAGCGCGTCGATGTCGTGGCCCGCGCTGCGCGCCACCATCCTCGATCACATCCAGCTGACACTCGTCGCGACGATCATCGTCGTCCTGATCGCCATTCCGCTGGGCATCGCGCTCACCCGGCCGTCCCTCCGGTGGCTGAACCCCATCGCCGTCAACATCGCCAACATCGGGCAGGCGGCGCCGGCGATCGGGCTCCTGGTGCTCTTCACGTTCTGGCTCGGCACCGGTTTCACCACCGCCATCGTCGGTCTGGTCGTCTACGCGGTGCTCCCGATCCTGCAGAACACCATCGTCGGACTGCGGCAGGTCGACCAGCGGACGGTCGAGGCCTCCCGGGGCATCGGCCTGTCGGCCGTCCGGACCCTCGTCCAGGTCGAACTCCCCCTCGCCGTACCCGTCATCCTGAACGGGGTGCGGACCGCGCTGGTCATCCTCGTCGGTACCGCCACCCTCAGCACGTTCATCGGCGCGAACAGCCTGGGCACGCTCATCACCACCGGCATCACGCTGTTCCTGCCCAAGCTGCTGGTGTCGGGCGCGATCCTGGTCGCCCTGCTCGCCATGACGATCGACTGGCTCGGTCGCCTCGTCGAACTCGCCGCCACACCACGGGGGATCGCATGATGGCTCGGTCACGCCTGTCCCGCTCGCGCGCACTCACTCTCCTGGCCGCGTCCGCCGCCCTGGTGATGACACTGTCGGCGTGCGGGCTGGTCAGTTCGTCCGGAACCTTCCGTCCCGCCTCCCTTCCCGGCGGCGAACGTCCGCTCGAAGGGACGTCGATCGCGGTGACGTCGAAGAACTTCACCGAACAGGTCCTGCTCGGCAAGATCACCGCGACCTACCTGGCTGCAGCCGGGGCCGACGTCGACGACCTGACCAACGCGCCTGGTTCGATGTCGTCGCGACAGGCGGTCCTCAACGGCGACGCCGACATCGTCTGGGAGTACACCGGCACGGCGTGGCAGACCTACCTCGGCGAGACCGAGACGATCTCCGACCCGCAACAGCTCTACGAACGCGTCCGGGACGCCGAACGCGCCAACGGCGTCGAGTGGCTGCCGCCGTCGAACTTCAACAACACCTACGCGTTCGCGGCTTCCTCGCCCACCGCCAAGAGACTGAACGTCCGCACGATGTCCGACATCGCCAAGCTGCCCGAGTCCGAGCGGACGTTCTGCATCAACGACGAGTTCCTCTCGCGCGCCGACGGTTTCATCCCGATGCTGGAGGCCTACGACATCCCGCTCGGCGCCCCGGGCGGCGTGCCCAAGGGCAACGTGACCACCATGGATTCCGGTGTCGTCTACACCTCGACCGCACGCAGCGAACCCTGCAACTTCGGCATGGTGTACTCCACCGACGGCCGCATCAAGAACCTCGATCTCGTCGTCCTGGAGGACGACCGCAAATTCTTCCTCCCCTACAGCGGGTGCGTCGTCGTCAACACCGGCCTCAACGAGGCCAATCCGGAGATCGCCGAACTCATGGCGCCGGTATCGGCCAAGCTGACCGATCCGCTCATGCAGGAACTGAACGGGCTCATCGACATCGACGGGGCCGACCCGTCCGACGTCGCGTACAACTGGCTCAAGGACGAGGGGTTCATCGTCCCGGTGGACTGACCGTCGACTGTGCGTCTACATCCGTCGACTGTGCGTCTATATCCGTCGACTGTGCGTCCCACGTTCGACCGACGCACAGTCAACGATTTTCGACCACAGTCAACGAGACGGGTTCGGGGCGTACACCGTCATCCAGTGCGGGTGCAATCGGAAGTAGATGACTTCGACGTCCCAGTCGAAGGCGTCGTCGCCGTAGATCTTCTTGAAGTGCGCCACCAGCTCGGGCCAGTCATCGGCGCGAGGACCGTCCAGCGGATTGAGGATCTCGACCGTCCCGTGCGTGAACACGCCGAGTTCTTCGCCCTGGATGTGCGCGGCGCTGGCGGCCGGACGTGTCTGGAGGTGCTGGGCCTTCGCGGCGGTGCGCGCGGTCCCGAAGACCCACTTGCCGTGGAGGAAATGACCGTCGACGGCACTGATCCGCGGTTCACCCGATGCGGTCACCGTCGAGAGCGCAAGCACTCGCATGCCGGTCAGGATCTCGGTCAATTGGGTTGCGTCGACGGTGTTCTCGGTATTGATGATGGACCGGAGGTGGTCGGTCGATCGGGAAAGGGACGCGTCGAGAAGCGTCTGGAGGTCGCGGAGTTCGTCCGGGGTCTCGTACATGGTGATAGTTCCTCGTGGCCGTTCACCGGCGACGACCGTCGTCACCGAGGAACCCCATGGTGCCACCGGAAGCCGGCTACGAGGGCTGTTCGCGGCCGACCGTTCTTGCTGTCTGGAGCGGCAGACCCAGTGGCGGCGCCTCGGGATGCAGAGCCGCGCCGGCGGCGAGGAGGTCGACGTCGACACGGCGTCCGATGCCCGCACATACGGCGTTCAACGACGCCAGCACGCCCGCGCGCCTCCCGAAACCCGCTGTCGCGAAACCGGTCACGTCACTGCCCTCACAATCCCCACGCGGTGGCGAGCAATTCGTGCGAGATCAAGCGATGGTCGAAGTCGTGCGTGACGCTGGTGACCAACAACTCGTCGGCGCCGGTCACCCGGGCCAGTGTCCGCAGACCGTCCACCACGGTCTGGGGATCACCGACGAACTGGGTTCGCACCCGATCGTCGACGAGAACGCGCGCACCGTCGTCGAGGGGACGTGCCGTATCCGGGTCCGGATACGGTTGCGCGCCTGCCCCGCTCCGGATGCCGTGCACCCAGTGTCCGTAGGTGGACGCGCGGTGACGTGCGGTCGGCTCATCCTCGGCGACAACGACATCCGCGGATACGACGACATAGGGTTCGGCCAGGACCGACGACGGGCGGAAGGCGCTGCGATACGCCTCGACGGCCTCGAGAACCGTGCTCGGGCTGACGTGATAGTTGGCCACGAACGGCAGGCCACGCGCCCCCGCGGTCTGGGCACTCTGCCCCTTGCTGCTCCCGAAGATCCAGATCGCCACGTCCGCACCGCGTCCGGGCACAGCGGTCAGTGCAACGTCGTGGTGAACGAAGTCGCCGGACAAGAGTGCGAGGACGTCGCCGACGGCGTCGTCGAAGTCCGGCGGTGACGCACCGTCGAACTGCGACGCCTCGAACGCGGCGACGACCCGCGGTGCGTTCAGGACCGACTCGACGGGGAACGGCGTCGGGATGAGCAGGCCGTCGATGATCTCGTCGGGCTGTCGGGGTGCCGGCTCGCGGGGTGCCGGTTGCGGGTCAGCGGTCGACAACTCGGTGCGACGTTGAGCGGACCGGCCGAGGCCGAGGTCCAGCCGGCCGGGGTACAGCGCGTCGATCGTCCCGAATGCCTCCACGATCGACACCGGGGTGTGCAGTCCGCTCTGTACCGCCGCCGACCCCACCCGGATGGACTCGGTCGCGCCGGCGATCAGCCCGATGAGGGTGGTCGTCGACGAACTGGCGACCGCGACGAAGTGATGCTCGGCGAGCCAGAACCGCCGGTATCCCAGGCGTTCGGCGTGCTGGGCCAGCGCAACGCTGCGACGCACTGCCGTCGCGGCGTCACTCCCCTCGGTGACCGGCGCGAGGTCGAGCACCGACAGCGGTATCGGTTCCTTGTCTGTCATGCCTCTCCCTGACCGTCTCGAGTCCTCCGCCGAACACGCCTCATCCTGATCACCGAAGCGTGGTCGGCGGCAGATCGGAAGGGTTTGACCCACCACGATCCGATGATCGGGTCCCGGAATCCCCGGCTTCCCGCCACCGTTCGAGACGGGGACAGACATCCACGACACGACTGAGGGAGGACTCGATGGCCGAACACGTGCATGTTGCCGTGGCGCTCGACGGTTCGGGGTCGCATCCGGGTGCGTGGCGCGCGCCCGGGGCCCAGCCACACACCCTGACGACGGCGGCACACTGGCAGCGACTGATTTCAGAGGCCGAAACCGGGTTGCTCGACTTCGTCACCTTCGCGGATTCGTTTGCCCTGCACCGCGTGCGCCCGCGTACCGACCGGGCAACCGGTGGACTCGACTCGCTACTGCTCGCCTCCCGTCTCGCACCCACGACCCGCTCGATCGGGCTGATCCCGACGGCGACGGTCACCCACACCGAGCCGTTCCACGTCTCCAAGGCGATCGCGACCCTCGACTACGTCAGCAACGGCCGTGCCGGAGTCGTCCTGCGCACCACCGCGGACCCGGCCGAGGCCGCCCTGTTCGGCAGGCGGAGTTTCCCCGACGACCCGGCGGTGCTCGCCGACCTCGCCTCCGAGGCACTGGATTTCGCGACCGTGCTCGGACTGCTCTGGGATTCGTGGGAGGACGACGCCGAGATCCGCGACGTCGCGACCGGCCGCTTCGTCGACCGAGACAAGCTGCACTACATCGACTTCGCCGGGGACCATTTCTCGGTGCGGGGCCCCGCCATCACCCCGCGCCCGCCGCAGGGGCGGCCGGTCGTCGCCGCGACCGGCGCACATCCCACCGACCTACAGGTGATCGGGCGGGGTGCCGATGTCGGGTTCATCAGCCCCCGCGATGTCGACGACGCCGTGCGCGCGGTGGACGCCGTGGGTGCCGCCCATTCGGACGCCGGTCGCGAGATCGACGATCCCGCGCTGTTGTTCGTCGACCTGTCCGTGGTGCTGGCCGCATCGGACGAGGAGGCGGAAGGGCGCCGGGCCCAACTGGACGACTGGGCCGGTGAACCGTTCACACCCGACAGTGCTGCGTTCACCGGTACACCGACCGGACTCGCCGACGAGATCGAACGCTGGGCGGCGGTGGCGGGAATCAGCGGTATCCGGCTGCACCCGGCCGCCTTGTCCGAGGACCTACGCGCGATCACGCAAGGGCTCGTACCGGAACTGCAACGCCGCAACCTCTTTCGTTCCGGATACACCGAGTCGACGCTGCGCGGACACCTCGGCCTCGACCGCCCGTCCAACCGATTCGCCACTGGAAAGGCCGGTGTCGCATGACCAAGCAGGTGCATCTCGCCGCACACTTCCCCGGGGTCAACAACACCACGGTGTGGAGCGACCCGGCGTCGGGCAGCCAGATCGAGTTCGACTCATTCGTCCATCTCGCCCAGACCGCCGAGCGCGGGAAGTTCGACTTCTTCTTCCTCGCCGAAGGCCTGCGACTCCGCGAGCAGAACGGGCTGATCTACGACCTCGACGTGGTCGGGCGACCGGACACGTTCACCGTCCTGTCCGCCCTGGCCGCGGTGACCACCCACCTCGGCCTGACCGGCACCATCAACTCGACCTTCAACGAACCCGTCGACGTCGCACGGCAATTCGCCACCCTCGACCATCTGTCCGCCGGACGCGCGGCCTGGAATGTGGTGACCTCGTGGGACGAGTTCACCGGCGAGAACTTCCGTCGCGGGGGCTATCTGCCCGAGGACCAGCGCTATGCACGCGCCAAGGAATTCCTCACCGCCGCGGCGACGCTGTGGGACTCGTGGCGCGACGATGACGTGCTTGCCGACACCTCGAGCGGCCGGTTCCTGGCTCGTGAGGAGGCCGGCAAATTCGACTTCACGAGTTCGCAATTCGACATCCACGGGCACTTTCCGACCCCTCGTCCGCCGCAGGGTAGGCCGGTCATCTTCCAGGCCGGGGACTCCGATGAGGGACGGGAGTTCGCGGCCGCGACCGCCGACGCCATCTTCTCCCGGCACGCCACCTACGACGCGGGGCGAGACTTCTACACCGATGTCAAGCGGCGGCTCGCCTCCCACGGCCGGCGTCCCGAGGAACTCCTGGTGCTGCCCGCCGCCACGTTCGTCGTCGGCGACACCGACGCGCAGGCCGCCGAACTCGCCCACGAGGTGCGCCTGCAGCAGGTCAGCGGGCAGACGGCGATCAAGTTCTTGGAGCAGTTGTGGAACCGCGATCTCTCCGCCCACGACCCCGACGGCCCGCTCCCGCAGGAGGATCCGGTCCCGGGCGAGAACACGGTCGCGAAGGGACGAGCGAGCGTGCGTATGCACCGCGACCCGGTCGCCGTCGCCCGCGAGTGGCGCGACCTCGCCGAGGCGAAGAACCTGACGACGCGTGAACTCATCATCGAGGTCACCGGCCGCCAGTCATTCGTCGGCTCGCCTCTGACCGTCGCGCACACGATCAACGACTTCGTGCAGGCCGACGTCGCCGACGGCTTCATCCTCGTGCCCCACATCGTGCCCGGCGGGCTCGACCGGTTCGTCGACGAGGTGGTGCCGGTCCTGCAAGAACTCGGCGTGTATCGCATCGACTACGAGGGCACCACGCTGCGGGACAATCTGGGGCTGGCGCATCCGGCGGGCTGAGCCTCGTCAGGACCCCGTCGCTTGCCGGGCACCTCAGGACGGCTCCAGCGCGCCTCGACTCATGAGCTCCGCCACCAGGACTCGAACCTAGAATGCCTGAACCAAAATCAGGAGTGTTGCCGATTACACCATGGCGGATCACTGCGCTGACGATTGTGCCACAGCACCGCGGCACTCACGTCGGCGCGACCTCGTTTCGACGACGCGCCTCCGGTCGGGATCGCGTCGTCGAAACGAGGCCTGAGACCGATCAGTCCTTGGGGCCGCCGGCCACATAGACGACCTGGCCGGACACGAAGCCCGCACCCTCACTGATGAAGAACGACGCGGTGTGCGCGATGTCCTCGGGCACACCGACACGGTTGACCGGAATCTGGCCCGCTGCGGCGCGCTTGAAGTCCTCGAAGGGCACACCGACGCGCTCGGCGGTCGCCGCGGTCATCTCGGTCTCGATGAATCCGGGTGCAATGGCGTTGGCGGTCACGCCGAACCGGCCGAGCTCGATCGCGAGGGTCTTGGTGAATCCCTGCATGCCCGCCTTCGCCGCCGAGTAGTTGACCTGGCCGCGGTTGCCCAGGGCCGAGGTGCTCGACAGGTTCACGATGCGTCCCCACTCCGCCTCGACCATGTACTTCTGAGCAGCCTTGGTGACGTTGAACGCGCCGCGAAGGTGAACCGCCATGACCGCGTCCCAGTCGTCGACAGTCATCTTGAACAGGAGGTTGTCACGGGTGATGCCCGCGTTGTTGACGACCACCGTCGGCTTGCCGAGTTCGGCGACGACCTTCTCGACCGCGGCGTTCACCGAGGCCTCGTCGGCGACGTCGGCACCCACCGCGATGGCCTTGCCACCGCCGTCGGTGATGGCCTTGACGGTGTCGGCGCAGGCGTCGGCGTCGAGGTCCAGGACGGCCACCGCCAGTCCGTCGTCGGCCAGACGCCTGGCCACGGCCGCGCCGATCCCCCGTGCCGCCCCGGTGACGATCGCCGTCTTCTGCGTGCTCATTCATTACCTCCGTGTGGTCGTTTCACGAACCGGACAACTCCGGCGCGCTTGGTTCTCGCTCCCGCACCCACCCTGATCCGTCGGTGACAGTCAACGGGACATCAGCAGGATCTACCGATTGATCGCTCGGCGTTCGCGGTCCCTATGTGTTCTATCAGGCCCCGTCGGGAGGATCGGGCACAAACAGCGCGCTGCATTTCGGCCGTGGGGCACCGATGCGTAGGATCGCACCCGACGTGCGACCGCGGGCCGGGTCAG
The DNA here is from genome assembly GCF_001698225.1 of Gordonia terrae. Taxonomy (NCBI): domain Bacteria; kingdom Bacillati; phylum Actinomycetota; class Actinomycetes; order Mycobacteriales; family Gordoniaceae; genus Gordonia; species Gordonia terrae. Next base: position 1,785,248 of record NZ_CP016594.1, on the reverse strand, counting down.
CGACCCCCGTCGGCGCCGTCGAGGAGACATGATCGTGGCAGTAACCGATCAGGAAGAGGGTGGGCATTCGATGACGGGAACGTCGCCATCCGTGGCCGTGATCGTCCTGGCCGCGGGCGCCGGTACCCGCATGAAGTCCAAGACCCCGAAGATCCTCCACACCATCGCCGGACGGTCCCTCGTCGGCCACGCGTTGCACGGCGCGGCAGGAATCGGACCCGAGCACCTGGTTGCGGTCGTCAGCCACGAACGCGAACGGGTGACGGCGGCCATCGGTGAGATCGCCGCGCTCCTGGGTGTCGAGGTCGGCATCGCCGAGCAGGACTCGCCGCGCGGAACCGGCGACGCCGCCCGGGTCGGACTCAGCGCGCTCCCCGAGGATTTCGACGGCACCGTCATCGTCACCGCCGCCGACGTCCCACTCCTCGACGCCGACACCCTGCGCGCCCTCGTGGACACCCACCTCGACGGCGGCGGGGCCGCCGTCACGCTGACGAGCTTCGTTGCCGACGACCCGACCGGATACGGACGCATCATCCGCGACGGGGACGCCGTCGCGGCAATCATCGAACACAAGGACGCGACCCCCGACCAGCGGGCGATCACCGAGGTGAACGCCGGCGTGTACGCCTTCGACGCCGCCGCGCTGCGCGTCGGTCTGTCGAAGCTCTCGACGGACAACGTGCAGGGCGAGTACTACCTGACCGACATCGTCGAGATCGCCCGCGGCGAGGGGCGGGCGGTCCGCGGACACACGGTCGCCGATCCGGTACTCGTGGCCGGGTGCAACGACCGCGCTCAACTCTCCGCGCTCGGCGCCGAACTGAACCGACGCATCATCCGTCGTCATCAGCTCGACGGGGTGACCGTGGTCGACCCGGCGACCACGTGGATCGACATCGACGTCACCATCGAGCCCGATGCGCAGATCCGGCCCGGCACACAGCTGCACGGTCGTACACACCTCTCCGCCGACACCGTGATCGGACCCGACACGACTCTCACCGACGTCACCGTCGGAGCGGGTGCGCAGGTGATCCGGACGCACGGCAGCGACGCGGTCATCGGTGCCGACGCCACCGTCGGTCCGTTCGCCTACCTTCGTCCCGGGACGGCTCTCGGGGTCGCGGGCAAGATCGGCACGTTCGTCGAGACCAAGAACGCGACCATCGGCGACGGATCGAAGATCCCGCACCTCACCTACGTCGGCGACGCCACCATCGGCGAGCACTCCAACATCGGTGCGTCGAGCGTCTTCGTCAACTACGACGGAGTCGCCAAGCACCGCACGGTGATCGGCGACCACTGCCGCACGGGCTCGGACAACATGTTCGTCGCCCCGGTCACCGTCGGCGACGGGGCGTACACCGGCGCCGGAACCGTCGTGCGGCAAGATGTACCGCCGGGGGCCCTCGCGGTCTCGGCGGGAGAACAACGCGTCATCGAGGACTGGGTCGTGCGCAAGCGGCCCGACACCGCGGCGGCGCGGGCGGCCCTCGACGCACGCGAGAACGACTCCGGGACGGCCTGACACCCCGACCCGTGCTCGACCCTGCAGATCCGAAACGACACGAACAGAAGAGTTTTCATGACCTGGACCACTGACAACCAGAAGAACCTGATGCTGTTCTCTGGTCGTGCCCATCCCGAACTCGCCGAAGCCGTCGCCGACGAACTGGGCATCAAGGTCACGCCGCAGACCGCCCGCGACTTCGCCAACGGTGAGCTGTTCGTCCGTTTCGAGGACTCCGTGCGCGGCTCGGACGCGTTCGTCCTGCAGAGCTGCCCGTACCCGCTGAATCAGTGGGTCATGGAGGCGCTCATCATGATCGACGCCCTCAAGCGCGGTTCGGCGAAGCGCATCAGCGTCATCCTCCCCTTCTACCCGTACGCCCGCCAGGACAAGAAGCACCGCGGTCGCGAGCCCATCTCGGCCCGCCTCATCGCCGACCTGCTCAAGACCGCGGGCGCCGACCGGATCATCACGGTCGACCTGCACACCGATCAGATCCAGGGATTCTTCGACGGCCCCGTCGACCACATGCACGCGCAGGGCCAGCTCGCCGAGTACATCCGGGGCAAGTACGGCACCGACAACATCGCCGTGGTGTCCCCCGACTCCGGTCGCGTGCGGGTCGCCGAGAAGTGGGCCGACACCCTCGGTGGCGCCCCGCTCGCGTTCATCCACAAGACCCGTGATCCGCTCGTACCGAACCAGGTCAAGTCGAACCGCGTCGTCGGCGAGGTGGAGGGCCGGACCTGCATCCTGATCGACGACATGATCGACACCGGCGGCACCATCGCCGGCGCGGTGCGCGTCCTCAAGGACGCCGGTGCCGGCGACGTCATCATCGCCACCACACACGGCGTGTTCTCCGACCCCGCGGCCGAGCGTCTCGCGAGCTGCGGTGCCAAGGAAGTCATCGCCACCGACACCCTGCCGATCCCGGCGGAGAAGCGGTTCGAGAACCTCACCGTCCTCTCGATCGCTCCCCTGCTCGCGCAGACGATCCGCGAGGTCTTCGAGAACGGCTCTGTCACAAGCCTGTTCGACGGCATCGCCTGAGCCCCCTCCCCCGCTCTTTGAGGTGCGAGCGAAGCGAGCCTCCCCGCTCCCTGAGGTGCGAGCGAAGCGAGCCTCGAAGGGCTCCGTAGCACGAGTTGCCAGCCCTTCGAGGCTCGTCGCTTGCGCTCCTCGCACCTCAGGGAGCAGAGGGATTGGTGCACCTCAGGGAGCAGAGGGATCGGCGCTCCCCAGGGAGCAGAGGGATCGGTGCACCTCAGGGAGCAGAGGGATCGGCGCTCCTCGGGGAGCAGGCGGAGATCCGCCGGGTACCGTGTCACCCGTGGACGCGACGATCTATCACAACCCGAAGTGTTCGACCTCGCGGAAGGCGCTCCAGGCGCTCCGCGACGCCGGCATCGAGCCGACCATCGTCAAATACCTCGACGAGCCGTACAGCCGCGAGCAACTCGTCGAGCTGTTCGCCGACGCCGGGATCACACCCAAGCAGGCCGTCCGGACACGCGAGGCGCTCTACAAGGAACTCGATCTCGCCTCGGCCACCGACGATCAGATCCTCGACGCGATGGTCGAGCACCCCATCCTCGTCGAACGCCCGATCGTCGTGACCGACAAGGGCACTCGCATCCCGCGGCCCATCGACAAACTCGACGAGATCCTCTGACCGCCGGCAGCGGCCGGGTCAGGCGGGTGCGGGTCGGGCCGAGACCGCCGGCACGGGCAGTGGACGCTGCACCGTGGGCACGGCCAGAGCCGCGACCCCGCGCACCAGTGCCTTGGTCATGTCGAAGTAGTCGAAGTAGTCCCGCCACACCGTGATCCGGCCCTCCCGCACCTCGAAGCGACCGCACACCCAGAACTGCAGGTGCAGCCGACCGAATCGGAGTTCGTCGACCCGCTCGGTCAGCACCACACCGGTGTCGTCGGCACTCACGTTGATCATCCGGTAGTTGAATCCCACCGAGTCCTTGCGCGCCACCCCGCCCAGGACGCCGGCCACCTTCCGCTTCCCGCGGATCGTCGGCAACGAGACGTTCGTGTAGGCGATGTCGTCGTCGATGGTCTCCAGTGCGGCGGGCACGTCGCCCCGCGCGAACTCGGTCAGCAGGGTCGTCACGATCTCGATCGGCGTCTGTGAGGTCATGTCAGCAGTATCCCCGAGCTCAGCGTCGGCAGCGGGGGATGTGACATCCCGGTTGGTCATCGGCTACTCTGGTCGCCGTTGTCTCGGCGAGGGTGACCCAGTCACCGTGATCGGCGCGGCCATCGCAGCACTCTGCACGCCCTACGGGCGGATGGATGCCCGCGTCGGTCCTCGTGCCCGGTGTCGCTCGTCGCGACGCCGACCGAACACACCCACCGATCGCGAGGAGACCATCATGGCCACCCAGACCAGCAAGCTGTCCGTCAGCACCCGCACCGAGAAGGGCAAGGGCGCGGCGCGTCGCGCCCGTCGCGAGGGCAAGGTCCCCGCCGTGCTGTACGGCCACGGCACCGATCCCCAGCACCTGCACCTCCCGGCTCGCGAGTTCGCCGCGATCCTGCGTAACAGCGGCCTCAACGCCGTCATCGATCTCGACATCGAGGGCAGCAGCCAGCTCGCGCTGACCAAGCAGGTCGACGTCCACCCGATCCGCAACTACATCGAGCACGCCGACCTGCTGATCGTCCGCCGCGGCGAGAAGGTCACCGTCGAGATCGCGATCATCGTCGAGGGCGATGCCGCTCCGGGTACCCTGGTCGTCCAGGACGCGAGCGTCGTCGAGGTCGAGGCCGACGCCCTGTCGATCCCCGAGCAGATCGTCGTCAGCGTGGAGGACGCCGAGGTCGGCCTGTCCGTGCACGCCGCCGATCTGGACCTGCCGGAGGGCGTGACCCTCACCGCCGATCCGGAGACCCTCATCGTGTCGGTCACCGAGGCGCAGCTCGCCGCCACCGAGTCCGAGGCCGACGGCTCGGCCGACGCCGAGGGCGAAGCCGAGGCCACCGAGGAAGCCGCCGCGGAGTCGGAGTGATCCCGACCCTCGACCACTCGGTTCGAGAAGTGCAGTAGTGAAAATCATTGTCGGACTCGGTAATCCCGGGTCCAAGTACGAGAAGACGAGGCACAACGTCGGCGCGATGGTCGCCGACGGCCTCGTCGCCTCGGCCGGTGAGCGCTGGAAGGTGCACAAGAAGTCCGGCGCCGAGGTCGCCGAGGTGCGCCTCGGCGGCCAGTCGGTTCTCGTCGCCAAGCCTCGCACCTATATGAACGAGTCCGGCCGCCAGATCGGCCCGCTCGCGAAGTTCTACTCCGTGACCGTCGACGATCTGATCGTCGTCCACGACGAACTCGACATCGACTTCGGCGCCGTCCGCCTGAAGCGGGGCGGCGGCGAGGGCGGCCACAACGGGTTGCGGTCGATCAGCCAGGTACTCGGCACGCGCGACTATCTGCGCGTGCGCATCGGCATCGGCCGGCCGCCCGGCCGTCAGGATCCCGCCGATTTCGTGCTGAAGCCGTTCCCCTCCTCGGCTCGCAACGAGGTCGAACTCCTGATCGCGAACGGTTGTGACGCCGTCGAACTGCTGCTCGGACAGGATCTGGAGTCCGCGCAGAACACCGTGCACGCCTGGTGAGGACGGCCAACCGGGCGGCCGCGCGGCCGTAGAATCGCTGCGGCGGGCAATGCGAAGGGATCGGCAACAGTGGTCAACCTCTCGGTGAAGACCGGACATCAGAACGTCTCGATGCTCGGCATCGGCGCCTACCGTCCGCGACGCCTGGTCAGCAACGACGAGGTGTGCGAGGTCCTCGACTCCTCCGACGAGTGGATCTTCGAGCGCAGCGGCATCCGCAACCGCCGGTGGATCAGCGGCGACGAGTCGGCGCGGTCCATGGCCGCCGCGGCCGCCGAGCGGGCCATCGCGAACTCCGGCATCGCGAAGGAGAAGATCGGTGCGCTGATCCTCGCCACCAACAGCTGGAAGACCAAGATCCCGCACGGCGGGCCGATCGTGGCCTCCGACATCGGGCTGAACGGGATCCCCGCCTACGACGTCGCCGCCGGGTGCGGCGGCTTCGGCTACGGACTCGGGGTCGCCGCCGACACCATCCGTGCCGGCAGCGCCGAGTACGTCCTCCTCGTCGGCGTCGAGACCATGTCGGTGGTCATGGACCCCACCGACCGCAACACCGCGTTCATCTTCGGCGACGGCGCCGGGGCGGTCGTCGTCGGGCCGAGCGAGGACAACGGGATCTCCCCGACCGTCTGGGGCAGCGACGGCGAGAACGCCGAGGCGATCGGGCAGAACTGGGACATCCCCGAGTACATGGACCGCGCGCAGGCCTATCAGGACAAAGACCCCGGGACCGACCCGGTCGGTCGCATGGTGGTGACGATGGCCGGACCCAAGGTGTTCCGCTGGGCAGCCATCACCCTGCCCAGGGCCCTCGCCACCGTGCTGGAGACCTCCGGAGTCGGTGTCGAGGACATCGAGGTCTTCGTGCCCCACCAGGCCAATGCCCGCATCAACGACCTGATGAAGAAGAACCTCGGCTTCCCCGACGACCTGCCGATGGCGAACGACATCGAGAACACCGGGAACACCTCGGCGGCCTCGATCCCCCTCGCCATGGAGGAGATGCTCGCGACCGGCAAGGCCAGGGGCGGGCAGACCGCGCTGCTCCTCGGCTTCGGCGCAGGCCTCAGCTACGCGGGCGCGGTCGTGACCCTGCCCCCGGCCCCGGCGATCACCAGTTTCGACGGGCGCTAGGCGTTTTCCTTACGGAACACCGAAGTGCCCCACAGGGTTCCGAGTCCGGCGAGGACTAGCGACGCGAGGACGCCCCACAGGACCTGAGCACTGGCGAGGTCGCCGGAGAAGGTGTCGCGCACCGCGTCGACGATCCACCGGAACGGCATGAAGTCGCTCAGGCTCTGCAGCCACGACGGCCCGAGGGTCATCGGGAGCAGGATGCCCGACAGCAACAGGACCGGCATCATCACCATGTTGATGAGGGGCGCCATCACATCCTCGCTCTTGGTGGTCAGCGCCAGGGCATTCGACGCCGCGGCGCACGCGCCACCGATCAGCATCGTGATGATGATGCCGAGGATCACGCCGACCACCGAACCGCGCATGCCCATCAGGTAGCCGAGCACCACCAGGATCAGCGCCTGCACGAGCAGCTGCAGCATGTCCCGCATGAGCCGGCCGGTGAGCAGGGCCGTGCGGCTTGCGGGAGTCACCCGTTCGGCCTCGATGACACCTTCGCGCCATTCGCCGATCAGGCTGAAGCCGGCGAACAGCGCACCGAACAGGCCCAGCTGCACGAGCAGACCGGGCACCAGGAACGTGTACGGATTGTCCGCCCCGCCCGGGAACTGCGCGACAAGCGGCTTCAGCAGAGGCCCGAACAGTACGAGATAGAGGATCGGCTGCATCACGCCGATGAGAACCCAGGCCGGGTTCCGCAGGTTCATGCGGATCTGTCGGCGGAACACGATGGTGCTCTCGCGGAGGAACGTGGTCATCGGTTGGCCCCCTGCTGATCGAGTTCGGACGACGCGGCGGCGGCCGAGTCGGATTCGGTTTCGGTTGTCTGCGAAGCGATGTCGTCGCCTCGCTCGGTTTCGGCGTCGCGAAGCGACCGGCCGGTGAGGGTGAGGAACACGTCGTCGAGGGTCGGCCGGATGACCTCGATGGAGTCCAGGGTGATGCCCGCGGCGTCGAGGTCGCGCAGCAACCCGGGAACCGCCCGGCCGGCCCGTGGCACACGGCTTCGGACATGTCGGCCGTCGATCTCGATCCGGCCTTCGCCCCCACCACCGGTGACCGCGGCCAGTTTCTCCGCAGCCGTGGACACGGCCGCGGAGTCGGCGACCTCGAGTGCCACCAGATCACCGGAAACCTGTGCCTTCAGGTTGTCGGCGGTGTCCGCCGCGACGATGCGGCCGTTGTCGATGATGATGATCCGGTCGGACAGCTCGTCTGCCTCGTCGAGGTAGTGGGTCGTGAGGAAGACCGTTGCGCCACGCTCGGTGCGAAGGCGCCGGATGTGGTCCCACAGGTTCGCGCGCGCCTGCGGGTCGAGACCGGTCGTGGGCTCGTCGAGGAAGACCAGGGACGGTTCGTGGACCAGCCCCATGACGATGTCGAGCCGGCGCTTCTGGCCGCCGGACATGTTCTTGGGCTGCCGCTCCCACAGACCGTCGAGCTGGAGCTGGGAGAACAGATCGTGACCGCGGCGGGTCGCCTCGGCACGGGACAGCCCGTAGAGCATGCCGTGGTCGACGATCTCGTCGCCGGCCTGCGCCTGACTGAAGGTGCCGCCGGCCTGCGAGACATAGCCGATGCTGCGCCGGACCGAGACCGGGTCGGCGACCACGTCGAAACCGTTGACCGTCGCGGTTCCCGCGGTCGGTCGCAGCAGGGTCGTCAGCATTCGCAGCGTCGTGGTCTTGCCCGCGCCGTTGGGACCCAGGAACCCGACCACCTCTCCTTCCGCGATGTCGAGGTCGACACCGTCGACGGCCCTCACCTCGCGCTTCTTCTTTCCTTTCCCGGTGTGGAACACCTGGACCAACCCGCGTGCGTGGATCATGCGGACTCCCCTTCTCGATGCCTGAACGGTGTGTCGACGGGCGCGCTGTGCGGTGCACGCACGTCGTCGTGTGCTGATCGTCGGACCTCGGGGCGACTTTCCGACGCCCCGACGGTGGTCGATCGACCTACCGACCAGGTTCCACCGCATCGAGGACGAATTCGGTCCGCATTTCGCAAGTCCGTAACGAATACGGGCGGGGTCCCGCTACTTCCCAGTAAGAGACCGTGTGAGTACCGTCGTATGTCGGGTCACATATTCGCCGGGCACGTTTTCGGGAAGGGTTCACCATGGCGGTCATCGCAGACACCACTGGCATCAACAACATCGGCATGCTCGGCATCGGCGCGTACCGCCCCGAACGCGTCGTCACCAACGAGGAGATCTGTCAGCACATCGACTCGTCCGACGAGTGGATCTACACCCGAACGGGAATCAAGACCCGCCGGTTCGCGCGTCGCGACGAGAGCGTCATGGAGATGTCGGTCAACGCCGGGCGCAAGGCGATCGCCAACGCGCTGCTGCAGGGTTCCGACATCGACGCCGTCATCCTCGCCACCAACACCCACCTGCTGCTGACCCCGGCCGGCGCGACCAAGGTCGCCACCGAACTCGGCTGCAACGGCGTCCCCGCCTTCGACGTGACCGTCGGCTGTGCCGGCTTCGGCTACGGAATGGCCCTCGCCTCCGACATGATCCGCGGCGGAAGCGCCACGCACGTTCTGGTCATCGGAGCCGAACAGCTCTCGGTGACCATGGACATGACCGACCGCACCAACTGTTTCATCTTCGGCGACGGCGCCGGCGCGGTCGTCGTCGGACCCACCGAGCAGCAGCAGCTCGGCCCGGTGATCTGGGGCTCCGACGGCTCGCAGTTCAACGCCATCCGCCAGGACTTCGACTGGGTCACCTTCCTCGACAGCGACCGCACCCAGCGTCCGTACCTGCGCATGGAGGGCACCGCGGTGTTCCGCTGGGCCGCGTTCGAGATGGGCAAGGTCGCCCACCGCGCCCTCGAGGCAGCGAAGCTCGGCTCCGAGGACCTCGACGTGTTCGTCCCCCACCAGGCGAACGCCCGCATCAACGAACTGCTCGCGAAGAACCTCAAACTGCGCGACGACGCCGTGGTGGCCAAGGACATCGAGTACACCGGCAACACCAGCGCCGCCTCGATCCCGCTCGCCATGGAGGACCTGCTGTCCACCGGCAAGGCGCAGCCCGGGCAGACCGCGCTTCTCCTCGGCTTCGGCGCCGGACTCTCCTACGCCGCGCAGGTCGTCACCATGCCGCCGGTGCCGTTCGAGTAGGGCGGCGTATCGCGTCCGGGGGCAATCTGGTCCGCTCAGCGGTTCACGGTGCCCCCGGATTTGTCATGCCGGCCGGTCGCGCTGCAGGCCCAGCGCTTGGCGGACACGCGCCACGACGTCGTCGGGCCGCTCCCGCAGGTCACTCCATGTGAAGTTGAGGACGGTCCAACCCAATGCGATGAGGTCGTTTCGGCGTCGGCGGTCTCGCTGGAACGTCTCCGCGTCGCGATGGAATGCCATCCCGTCGATCTCCACCGCCAGCAGCCGATCCGGGAACGCCAGGTCGATGAAGTAGCCGCCGGCCGGATGACCGCACGACCAACCGCTCACGCCCCCGGCGCTCAACGCGTCGACGGCGAGCCGCTCCGCCACCGAGCGCGCACCGGATTCGACCCCGTCGACAAGGGCCGCGATCGCGGGTCCGTCCTCCTTACCGCGTCGACGTTCAGCGGCGACTCGTAGCTGACGCAGCGAGACCTTGCGAACGAGCAGAGCGTTGTCGAGGACTCCGCTGTCGCTCTCGATCGCGGCTTCCAGCACGGACAGCGGCAACGCTGTCACGAGCAGCTCCTTGCGGGTCACCACCTCCGCGTCCGTGAGGCGGCGGCGCCGGACCCGAACGCCCTCGACCGGAGTGCCATGCCGCGATCGCGGCGCGGTGACCGTGAACTTCTTCGGCGGCTCGTCCATCAGCCCGTGCCACCACGCGGCTCCGGCTCCGGACAGCGCCGCACCGCGGCCCACGGTCGCGACCGCCAGCCGCGCACGGGTGGCCGGCGTCGCCGGATGATCGGCGAGCGAATACACCCCACGTGAGTACCGCAGCCAGTCCCCGCAATCGACTCGACGCCGGACCGCGGACCGCGTGAGGCCGAAGTCGAGCGCATCGGCCATGGTCAGTACGCCGTCACGGACGAGAGCGCGGCGCCGAAGGCCCGGGGGAAGCTGCACGATGATCAGACGCGCAGCACGGGTGACGGGTTCCCGGCTTCTGGCGCGGGGGCATCAGATGCCGCATACCGGCACAACCTGCCCCCGGGCGCTCGACCGCGAGCGAGTTTGGCCGCCCTCTGCACGCCCGGTAGCCTGGAACCTCGTGAGTTCCGAGGTGATCAGTCGCGAAGTGACGCGTCGTCGAACCTTCGCCATCATCTCCCACCCCGACGCCGGTAAATCGACGATGACCGAGGCGTTGGCGCTGCATGCGCGGATGATCAGCGAGGCCGGCGCCGTCCACGGCAAGGCGGGCCGCAAGTCGACCGTCTCCGACTGGATGGAGATGGAGAAGGCACGCGGCATCTCAGTGAGTTCGACGGCGCTGCAGTTCAACTACTCCGCGGCCGCTCAGCCGGACCCCGAGATCCCGAGTGTGATCAACCTCGTCGACACCCCGGGTCACGCCGACTTCTCCGAGGACACCTATCGGGTGCTCACCGCCGTCGACGCGGCGGTGATGCTGATCGACGCCGCCAAGGGACTCGAGCCGCAGACCCTGAAACTCTTCCAGGTGTGCCGCCACCGCGGCATCCCGGTGATCACGGTCATCAACAAGTGGGACCGGCCCGGGCAGAGTCCGCTCGAGCTGATCGACGAGATCACCGAGCGCATCGGCCTCACGCCGACCCCACTGTTCTTCCCGGTCGGCATCGCGGGCGACTTCCGCGGTCTCCTCGATCGACGCACCGGCGAATACGTGCACTTCACCCGCACCGCAGGCGGCGCCAAGATCGCGCCCGAGGAGATCATGTCCGCCGACGACGCGCAGGCCCGCGAAGGCGACGAGTGGACATCGGCACTCGAGGAGAGCGAACTTCTCACCGAGATGGGCCAGGACCACGATCAGGAACTGTTCCTCGCCGGACAGACCTCGCCGATGATCTTCGCCTCGGCGATGCTCAACTTCGGTGTGCGGCAACTCCTCGAGGTCCTGGTGGAGCTCGCTCCCCCGCCCGGCCCCCGAGCCGATGTCGACGGCACCGACCGGCCGGTGACGGATCCGTTCAGCGCGGTGGTCTTCAAGGTGCAGGCCGGGATGGACTCGAGTCATCGGGATCGCCTGGCCTACATGCGGATCGTGTCCGGTGAGTTCGAACGCGGCATGGTCGTCACCCACGCCCAGACCGGAAAACCGTTCGCCACCAAGTACGCCCAGGCCGTGTTCGGTCGCGACCGCTCGACGGTCGACACCGCCTATCCGGGCGATGTGGTCGGCCTGGTCAACGCCACCGCGCTCGCCCCCGGCGACACCCTCTACGACGGCCCCAAGGTGCAGTTCCCGCCCATCCCGTCGTTTGCGCCCGAACACTTCTCGACGCTGCGCGCCACCACGGCCGACAAGTACAAGCAGTTCCGCAAGGGCATGGACCAACTCGAGAGCGAGGGCGTGGTCCAGGTGTTGCGCAACGACACCCGCGGTGAGGCGTCACCGGTGCTCGCCGCGGTCGGACCGATGCAGTTCGAGGTCGTGACGGCCCGGATGAAGGCCGAGTACAACGTCGACACGATCATCGAACCCCTCGGCTACACCCTCGCCCGGCGCACGGACGCCGACAGCGCGGCCGAACTGAACCGGCAACGCGGCGTGGAGGTCTTCACGCGCACCGACGGCGCGGTGCTGGCCCTCTTCAGTGACAAGTGGCGCCTGCAGTACATCGAGAAGGAACACCCCGACCTCACTCTCGAACCCCTTGTCGCGGCTGCGGACTGACCGGACGGTGGGTTCCCGGGGACGGCCCGTACGCGCTGCCGTGCTGATGGGCGCGGCGGTGTCGGCACTCATCGCCGCCTGCGGCTCGGACACCCCGCCGCAGTCGACGACCACCACCTCGACCCCGACGCCCACCGCACGACCGGTCGACTCCGCGATCTGCGCCGAGAAGCCACCCCAGGGCAGCGTCGACCGCAGCGGCCAGAACTTCGAATTCCGCCACGGCGACATCAAGGTCGCGGTCACGAAGACCCCGGCGGACTCCGGCCGCGGGCCCGCGGCGGGTCCGAGCCGCGCCGCCGACTCGAGCTGCTACGAATTCGACCGGTGGGGACCCGCACGGCCCGACGTGCCACCGGACTCGCTGCTGTTCGTGTTCAAGGACGCCGGTGCCGGCGGCGCACAGATCGAGTTCCTGATCAGTGAACTGACCGGCGGCCTGTTACCGCCCGTTGGCGCGACCCGCCCCACCGTCGGGCCGTTGACCAGGCCGATCAACGCCCAGATCGGTGTCTCGATCAACGGCGTCTATCACCACTCGTCCACCTGCCAGCTCAGTGTCAGCGGGATGTCGGGCACACTCGCGGCCGGGTCGTTCTCCTGCCCGACGGCGACGCGGGTCGACGCCAACCCACTCGCCCCGAACGATGACGTCGCCTACGACCTCGACGAGTCGTCGACGACGAAACAACCGGACGCCGAGGGCAATTCGACAGACAGTGTCGCACTGTCGGGGTGGTTCCAACTCACGCCCTGACACGGGTGTCGCCAGGTGGTCTCGACAGGGCTCGACCAGCGGGGGCGACCGACTCAACCAGCGGCGGCACCAACGATCCGCGCCACGAGGGCGGGGTCGACGTCGTCGATGGTGGCCGGGTCGAACGCGGGGCTGCGGTCCTTGTCCACGAGTACCGCCCGCACGCCTTCGCGGAAGTCATGGGTCTGCGTGATCTGTTCTGCCGCATACAGTTCGCGGTCGAAGCACTCGTCGATCCCCGACTTCGCGCCGGCACTGATCATCGCCGCGGTCACCCAGAGGCTGGTGGGTGAGGCGCTCTCGAGGAGGCGCACCATCTCCTGGGCCCAGTCGTCGCCGACCGCACCGCGCAGACCCCCGAGGATCGCGTTGACGTTGTCGTCGGCGAAGTACTCACCGATCTTTCGCAGGGGCACGTCGCTCATGTCCTCGGTCCCGGAGGTGGCGAGCGCGTCGGCGAGCGGAGCACCCGAACGGATGCTGTCGGCGACCGCCGGCAGGTCCGCGGAGGACACGAAATGCGTTGCCAGGCCGACGGCCACCGCGTCGACGCCGCGAATCCGGGCGCCGGTGAGGCCGAGCCACATGCCCACGCCTTCGGGGAGTCGCGGGAGGAAGTAGGTCGAGCCGATGTCGGGGAAGAAGCCGATCGCGGTCTCGGGCATAGCGATCATCGCCTTCTCGGTCACCACCCGGATCTCGCCGTGCACGCTGATCCCCAGCCCGCCGCCCATCGCCGCCCCGTCTATGAGGCTGATGTAGGGCTTCGGGTAGTCGGCGACGAGCTGATCGAGTCGATACTCGCTGCCGAAGTACCTGCTGATGGCCGCGGCGTCGCCGTCGATGGCGTGCTCGCGGATCGCGCGGATGTCGCCGCCCGCGCAGAATGCGCGGTCGCTCGCCGAGGTGATCAGGACCGTGTCGATCGCGTCGTCGTCGCCCCATTCGCCGAGGGTGACGTACATGTCGTCGATCATGCTCTGGTCCAACGCATTGAGAGCCCTGGGCCGGTCCAGGACGATCTCGCCGACGCCGTTGGACACCGAGGTTCGGAGGTGAGACATACCCCAACCGTAGCGGTGACCCCGGACCAGAACACTCCGGCCGTAATTCCGTTGGCAACGCCGGACTCGTCCGCTACGGTGGTCACCACTGCACGTAGACCTGTCAGGAGTGATCCACCGCGATGAAGAACTGAAGTGGCCCCGGCCCGTCGGCACCGCCGGCGGACATCATCGACGCCCTCGTCGGTGTACCCGATCCACTTCAGGAGTGCTCATGCCATCTTCCATCGTGCTGTCCGACGTCTCGTTCGCCTGGCCTGACGGGACCGTCGTCTTCGATCACCTCGACCTCGCTCTCGGTGCCGAGACCTACGCTCTCATCGGTGCGAACGGTGCGGGCAAGTCGACGCTCCTGGGCCTGATCGCGGGCCGTTTGCGGCCGGCGTCCGGCAGTGTCACCCTCGCGGGCGGGGCGTCGACAACCGAGGTCGGCGTGGTCGCACAGGACCCGCAATCCGATCCGTCGTCCACCGTGGCGCAGGCTCTCGGCATCCACGAGATCCGCTGCGCCATAGCGCGAATCGAGAACGGTTCGGTCGATCCGGCGGACTTCGACGCCGTCGGGGACGACTGGGGCGTCGAGGAGCGCGCCGTCGGACTCCTCGAGCAGATGGGCCTGCCGCGCGACCTCGACCGCCCGGTCGGCGCCATGTCCGGCGGTGAGGCCACCCTGCTGGCGATCGTCGCCGCGCTTCTCGCCAATCCGACGATCCTGCTTCTCGACGAGCCGACCAACAACCTGGACACCGACTCGCGCGCACGGCTTTTCGACGCCATCACCGCGTTCACGGGCACGGTGGTCGTGGCGAGTCACGACCTCGAGCTCCTCGAGCGCGTCGACGCAACGGTGGAGCTGTACCACGGTCGCGTGCGACTGTTCGGCGGCCCGTACTCGCAGTACCGCGAGATCGTCGACGCCGAGCAGGAAGCCGCCGAGGCCGCGCTCGCCACCGCGGCCGGCGACTTGCGCAAACAGCGCCGGGAGATGTCCGAGGCGTTGATCAAACTCGACCGGCGGGCCCGGACCGGCGCCACCGCCGAACGCGAGAAGCGGGTACCGAAGATCGTCGCGCACAATCGGAAGAGTGAGGCACAGGTGTCGGCGGGCAAGCTCCGCAACGCCCATCGCGACGACGTCGCCTCCGCGGCAACACGTCTCGACGAGGCGCGCGAGGACATCCGCGCCGACCGGACCGCCCGGATCGTCGTGCCGACGCCGGAGGTGGCCCCGCGCGCCCAGATCATCGTCGACGACCGTCTGCGCGTCGACGGACCCGAGCGGGTGGCCCTCGTCGGTCCCAACGGTTCCGGGAAATCTACGCTGATCGCCGACGTCATCGCGCGCGAATCCGTCGTCGTGCCGTACGCATCGGTGCCTCAACGGATCGCCTTCCCCGACCCGGCGCGATCGATCGCCGAACACCTGGCGCGGACCCACCCGGACATCTCCACCCAGGAGGTGCGGGCGCACCTCGCGCGGTTCCTGTTCCGGGGGGCCCGCGCGGATCGCGCACTCGCCGAACTGTCCGGCGGGGAACGACTACGCGTCGCCCTGGCCGACGCCCTGCTCGGCGACCCCACACCGCGGCTCCTGATCCTCGACGAACCGACGAACAACCTCGACCTCGACACCGTCACGCAACTCGTCGACGCTCTGGAGGCCTGGACCGGTGCGCTCCTGGTGGTCTCCCACGACGCCGGGTTCCTGGATCGGATCGGGATCGAGCGGCGGGTGTCCCCGCCCGCCGCGGAAGCAGATCTCGAACGAACAGACACCGAACAAACGGACTCCGAAGCAGCCCGCTGACGAACAGTCGATGACGCGCGCGGCGTGGAGGCCGATTCGCCTGCATACTGCGTGCGATGGCCGCGCCCGCACCCGTCACCGTCGATTCCCCGGTGGACGAGCCCACACCTGTCGTCCTCGTCCACGGCTTACGAGTGAGCGGCGCAACGCTGCACCGCGTCGCCGAGGCAGTCGCCGGTTCTGCCGCACCGGGGCGGGAGGTCGCCACCCCGGACCTCCCCGGCCACGGTGCGCGACGCGATGAGACGTTCTCGATGTCCGGTGCGGTGGACACGGTGCTCACCGAGATCCGCCGACTGGGCCGACCCGCGGTCGTCGCCGGGATGTCGATGGGCGGTTATGTGGCGATGGCGGTCGCCGGACACCACCCGGAGGCTGCCGCGGCCCTGGTGCCGATGTGCGCGACCACGCAACCGAGTCCGCTGCTCGCCGCCCCGTTCGAGACTTTCGGGGCGGTGACAGCGTTCCTCCCGCGTCAGGCCGCCATCATCAGCCAGGTGGCCACCCGCCTCGCCGTCGGGCGGCAGGTGTCGGCGGACATGGAGATCGGCGGGCTCGCCCTGGGTTCGATCGCCGACGTCGTCGCCGGGATCAAGCGATTCGACGCTCTCGGTGAGATCCGGCGCTATCCGGGTCGCACGGTGTTCGTCAACGGGAGCCATGACCAGTTCCGGATGCACGAGCAGCGGTTCGTCGAGGCGGCCCAGAATGGATCGCTCACCGTCATTCCCGGTGCGAGTCACCTCTTCCCGCTCATCCAGCCGGAACTCGCCGGTCGTCTCATCGGCGAGGTCGCGGCGGCGTGTGACACCGCCGCACTCGGTGGGTCCGCGGAGGCCGCCGGTGGTCGCCCGGCCGAAGGCCGCCCCATCGACCCGGCCGACGGCCGACCCGTGTGCGTCGCCGAACTCGACACATAGGTCCTACCTCAGGGTGTCTGAGCCGCACCCAGTTTGAGCGTCGAAGTCGTCTCGTGATCGGATGACAGCAGTTCACTGCACCACTCGTCGCGGTGCCCGGCGCGAACGACGCACCCGAGGAGGAGGCTGGATGGTCCCGATCGAGGTCACCGGCGTACTGCAGAAGCAGGCCTGGGCCGACAAGGTCCTGCCGCCGGTCGAGGAGGTCCGGCCGCAGCTGTGGTCGATCCCGGTACCCATGGGTCCCAATCCGCTGCGATACGTCCTCGTCTACGCCCTCGGACTGCCCGACGGCGGTCTCGCGCTCATCGATGCCGGCTGGCCGTCCGACGAGTCATGGGATGTCCTCGTCGCCGGCATCCGCTCCACCGGCCACGACCTCACCGACGTGCGCTCGATCGGTGTGACCCACCTCCATCCCGACCACTTCGGGCTCGTGCCGCGCCTGCTCGAACACGTCGACGCCGAGCTGTGGATGCATCGCGACGACGCCCGGTATCTGCGTCACCACTCCGACGACGAGGTCGAGAGCCAGCTGGAGCAGGCGCGGTCGGAACTCCGGCTGCTCGGCGCACCGGCCGAGGTCGCCGACGAGGGCCTGGTGGGTTTCATCCGCATGCCCGACGGCCGGACGGTCGACCGCGAGCTGACCGGCGACGCCCCGCTCGACATCCCCGGCTGGGATCTCCGCGCCATTTGGACCCCCGGCCACACCGCAGGACACCTCTGCTTCGCCGACGACACCGCCGGCGTCATCTTCACCGGCGACCACCTGCTGCCGCGGATCAGTCCGAACATCTCGACCAATCCCATGCAGACCGACAGCCCCCTCGCCGACTACCTGATCTCGCTGGCCAACACCGAGAAGATGCGCGACCACGAGGCGCTGCCGTCCCACGAGTACCGATTCCGGGGCCTCGGCAACCGGGTGACGGGGCTGCTCACGCATCACGAGGAACGACTCGGTGAGATCACCGAGACGGTGGCCCGGCATCCGGAGAGCACGGCGTGGGAGATCACCCGATCGGTGACCTGGTCGCGCCCGTTCGAGGAGCTGTCGCTCACGCTCAGCCGCCTGGCACTGCGGGAGACACACGCCCATCTGGTCGTCCTGCAGGAACGCGGGATCCTCGACGCACGCGTGCCCGCCGGTGCTCCCGACGACGACACGGCTGCCACGAACCCGGTTCGCTGGTTCCTCACCGATAGCGCCACATCGGCTGAGCCGCAACCGATCTCCATGACCGAGAACACCTGACATCCCGCTCCACCCACCGATCCAGGAGTCCCCATGAGTGCAGTGCTCACCGAGTTCGCCGACGGCGTCGCCGTCATCACGATCAACCGCCCCGAAGCGAAGAACGCCGTCAACCGCGAGGTCTCCGAGGGCATCGCCGCCGCCATCGACGAACTCGAGGCACGCGACGACCTCACCATCGGCATCCTCACCGGCGCCGGCGGGACGTTCTGCGCAGGGATGGACCTGAAGGCCTTCACGCGCGGCGAAGTGGTGTCGCTGGAAGGCCGCGGATTCGGCGGGCTCGCCGATTCGCCGCCGACCAAGCCACTCATCGCCGCCGTCGAAGGCTGGGCGCTGGCAGGTGGGTGCGAACTCGCGTTGTCGGCCGACCTCGTCGTCGCGGCGAACAACTCCAAATTCGGCATCCCCGAGGTCAAGCGCGGGCTCGCCGCCGCAGCAGGTGGGCTGCTCCGCCTGCCGAAGATCCTGCCGTACCAGGTCGCGATGGAACTCGCATTGACCGGCGAACCGCTCACCGCCGAACGCGCGCACCAGTTCGGGCTGGTCAACCGGGTCACCGAACCGGGTGAGGCACTCGCCGGCGCCCGCGAACTGGCCGCCGTCATCGCCGCGAACGGCCCCCTCGCCGTCCGGGCGACCAAACAGGTCACCTCGATGGCGATCCGCTACACCGATCCCGAACTGATCAAGAAGCAGTGGGACTTCCTCGGCCCGGTGTTCGCCTCCGACGACGCCAAGGAGGGCGCCATCGCCTTCGCCGAGAAGCGGGCGCCGCGATGGACGGGTAAGTGACCTCCCCGGACGCCGTATCGACTCGGCCCGCTCGCTCCGCTCCCGGCGCCGGATCCACTCGGCCCGCTCGCTCCGCTCCCGGCGCCGGATCCACTCGGCCCGCTCGCTCCGCTCCCGGCGCCGGATCCACTCGGCCCGCTCGCTCCGCTCCCGGCGCCGGATAAGGTGACCGGGGTGGACCTGCACCTCGTGACCTACTTCGTCGCCGTGGTCGACCACGGCGGCATCACGAAGGCCGCCCAGTCGCTGTACATCTCACAACCCTCGCTCTCCCAGGCCATCCGGACACTCGAGAAGCGACTCGGCGTCACCCTGTTCGACCGCACCGGCCGTCGTCTCGAACTCACCGAGGCCGGTCGCAAACTCGACGTCGCCGCCCGGCGCATCCTGGCCGACGTCGACCGAGCCAAGGCCAAGGTCGATGCGGTTCGCGAGTTGCGCGCCGGCCGCGTCGACGTCGTGACCTACGCGGCGTTCAGTGTGGATCCGGTGGTCAACGTCGTCCGCCTGTTCCGGGAACGTTTCCCGCGCTTGTCGGTTCGGGTCGTCTCCGCCGACAGCCCCGCCGGAGTGCTGTCGGCGTTGCGATCGGGCGACGCCGAGGTCGGGATCATGGACTCGGCCGCCGAGCACGCGACGTTCACGGCCATCCCGATGGCCGAGCAGGAGCTGGTCGTGGCGGCGCCGGCCACGCTCGCCGACAGCCTGCACGATCCGATGCCGCACGCGGCGGTCCGCTCGTTACCTCTCGTCATCGATCACAGCGACCCGATCACCGCGGCGCTTCTCGACGGGCTCCTCGACGACGACGGCAAGAACGTGGTGGTCGACTGCCAGTTGCCGTCCGCGGTGTGGAGCCTGGTCAAGAAGGGAACCGGGGCAACGGTTCTCCCGCGCACCGTGGCCGACCGGCAGCTCGCGGGACTCCGGCGCCTGGCACTCGACCCGCCCCTGACCCGACCGTGGGGCCTCGTCCTGCGATCGGGGCTCCCCTCGCCGGCCGCACTCGCCTTCATCTCCGCGGCGAAGGTCCACTGCGGGATCGCTCCCGATCCCGCCGAACCACGGGATTGGTGAGTTCCACCATGGAATTGCGGCAGGTCGAATACTTCCTGGCAGTGGTCGAGAACAAGGGCATCGGTGGTGCGGCATCGGCCCTGGGTGTCGCCCAACCCACTGTGTCCCAGGCACTCCGGGCGCTCGAACGCGAACTCGGGGTTCAGCTGTTCCACCGCATAGGTCGGGGGATGGTCCTGTCGGCGGCCGGGCGCACGATGGTCGGTCCCGCACGGCAGATCGTGCGGGACATGGACGCCGTCGACGATCTGCTCTCCGCATCGGCGGACGAACTCACCGGCCACCTGGACATTCTCGCCTTCGCCGCGACCGCCGTCGGGCCCGTCGTCGATCTCGTCGCCCGGTTCCGGGCCACGTATCCGCGAGTGTCGGTGCGGCTCGGCGAATTGCGCGACGAGACCAGGGCCGCGTCGGCCATCGAGGACGGTCACTGCGAGTTCGCCGTCGCCCACCTGCCCATCGCCGGTGACGATCTCGAGGTGATCGTGATCGGCGAACACGAACACGTGCTGGTCTACCCACCCGGTACCGAGGTGCCCGATGGCCCGATCCCGCTGAACAACCTGCCGTCGATCCCGATGGTCTTCGTGCCGCGCGGCTACTCGGTGGCCGACGAGTTCGAGGAGGCCATCCGAGTCGCGGGCGTCCGGCCACCGCTGGCCGTACTGTCGGAGATCCGCGAGGAACGGCTTCCCATGGTGGAGTCCGGGATCGGCGGTACGCTCCTCGAGCGGTCGGTCGCGGAGTCGGCCGACGGACCGGTCGTCATCCGCGAGATCGAGCCGAATGTAGTGCGTCCCTTCGCGATCGCTTTCCACCCGCCGTCGCTGTCGGCCGTTGGCCAGGCATTCGTCGACCTCGTGCGCGAATCGGCGGGATGACGGGTGGAACTCCGGGCCCCACCGGTGCGGATCAGGTGGGGCCCGGCGAGTCTCGGTGTCAGGCGACGCGCTCGAAGACCGCCGCGAGTCCCTGGCCGCCGCCGATACACATGGTCTCCAGCCCGTAGCGCGCATCTCGACGGTGCAGTTCGCGGGCCAGCGAGGCCAGCATGCGGCCGCCGGTCGCGCCGACGGGGTGTCCCAGGGAGATACCCGAACCGTTGACGTTGGTGCGCTCGAAGTCGCCACCGGCGCCGAACCGGCCGAATCCCCACTCGCGCGTCACCGCCAGCGCTTGCGCCGCGAAGGCCTCGTTCAACTCGATCACGTCGATGTCGGCGAGTGTCAGTCCGGCCTTCGCGAGCGCCTTTTCGGTCGCGGGTACCGGTCCGATCCCCATGGTGCGCGGCGGTACCCCCGCCAGACCCCAGGACACCAGCTTCACCAGTGGACGTAGGCCCAGCTTCTCCGCGACCTCGGGTGTGGTCACGATCGCCATCGACGCGGCGTCGTTCTGGCCACTGGCGTTGCCCGCCGTCACGGTCGCGTCCGGATCGATCGTGCCCATGATCGGCTTCAGTTTCGACAGCGATTCGACCGAGACATCGGGGCGCGGATGTTCGTCGGTGTCGATGACCTGATCGCCTTTGCGGCCGGGCACCGTGACCGGGATGATCTCCTCGGCCAGCACGCCGTCCTTCTGGGCGCGGACCGCTCGTTCGTGCGATGCCACAGCCAGCTCGTCCTGCTCCGCGCGGGAGATCTCGTACTCCTTGCGCAGGTTCTCGGCCGTCTCGATCATCCCGCCGGGCACCGGATAGTTCTTGCCGCCGGCGGTCGAGCGAGCACGAACGAGGCTGTCGTGCATCGCGATACCGGTGCGGGCCCCACCCCACCGCATGTCGACGGAGTAGAACGACGCATTGCTCATCGATTCGGCCCCGCCCGCGACGACGAGGTCGTTGTCGCCCGCGGACACCTGGTAGGCGGCCTGGATGACGGCTTGCAGGCCCGAGCCGCATCGTCGATCGATGTGCATGCCGCCCACCGTGATCGGCAATCCGGCGTCGAGTGCTATCACACGACCGAGCGCCGGCGCCTCGCTGTTGCCGTTGCAATGTCCGAGGATGACGTCCTCGACCTTCTCCGGGTCGAGCCCCGTGCGGTCGAGCATTCCGGTCAGCGCGGCGACCCCGAGGTCGACGGCGGTGAGGCTCGTGAACATTCCGCCGTAGCGGCCGATAGGGGTGCGTACCGGTTCGCAGATGACGACGTCGCGCATGGGTGACCTTTCGAGTGAAGAGAAGCGTGCGGGGTTCGGTGGGCGCGGACCGTCACATGAAGCGACCGCCGGTGACCTCGAGGACGGTGCCCGTCATGTACGACGACATGTCCGAGGCGAGGAACAGGGCCACGCTCGCGACCTCACCGACCTCACCGGCGCGTCGCATCGGGATCTCCGCCATCTTCTGGTCCCACGCCTTCTGCGGCATCGCCTCGGTCATCGCCGACCGGATCAGGCCGGGCTGGATCGCGTTGACCCGCACACCGTGATGGGCCATCTCCTTGGCCGCGGCCTTGGTCAGTCCGACGATGCCCGCCTTGGCCGCCGAGTAGTTGGTCTGTCCCACCATGCCGACCTTGCCGGACAACGACGAGATGTTCACGATCGCACCGCGCTTGGCCTCGCGCATGATCGCCGCCGCCTTGCGCGTCCCGTTCCAGGTGCCCTTGAGATGCACGGAGATGACCTGGTCGAAGTCGTCTTCGGTCATCGTCCGCATCGTCGCGTCCCGGGTGATCCCCGCGTTGTTCACCAGGACGTCGAGGGATCCGAAGCCCTCGACCGCCGCCGCGAGCAGTGTGTCGACCTCGCCCGCGTCGACGACGTCGCACCGTACCGCCCGGGCCACCTCGCTGCCGCCGAGTTCGTCGACGGCGGCCTGCGCGGCGTCGAGGCTGAGATCACCGAGGACGACCCGGGCGCCTGCGCCGACGAACGACCGGGCGATCTCGAGACCGATGCCCTGCGCGCCGCCGGTCACGACGGCGGTGCGTCCTTCGAGCAGCAACTCGGCGGTGGTGCTGGGAGCCATGTGTGGTGTCGTCCTTCCGGGAACGGTTGAGTGACCTCAATCTATCGAGATCCGGCGCCGTCGAACCCCTCCGCGCTCATACGCAGCGGCTATCGGATCGATCCCGGTTTCGTATTGGACGGTCGCAGGCGGACACGCCAGAGTGGTTTCATGACCGGTGTGATGCAACCAGCCACGACCTCCCAGGTGGGCCCCGAGGATTTCGCCGACATCCTCGCCGCGACGCGTGCGTTCGTCCGCGAGGCGGTGGTCCCCCGTGAGCAGGAGATCCTCGACACCGACGCGATCCCCGACGACATCCGCCAAACAGCCAAGGACATGGGCCTTTTCGGCTACGCCATCCCACAGGAATGGGGCGGCCTCGGCCTCGATCTCACCCAGGACGTCGAACTCGCGATGGAACTGGGCTACACGTCCCTGGCGCTGCGGTCGATGTTCGGCACCAACAACGGCATCGCCGGCCAGGTCCTCGTCCACTTCGGCACCGACGAACAGAAGACCGCCTGGCTGGAGAAGATCGCGTCCGGCGAGGTGGTCGCCTCGTTCGCGCTGACGGAACCGGGGGCCGGGTCCGACCCGGCCGGACTGCGCACGAAAGCCGTCCGCGACGGTGATGACTGGGTGATCACCGGCGAGAAGCGGTTCATCACCAACGCCCCGCTGGCCGATCTGTTCGTCGTGTTCGCGCGAACCCGGCCGGCCGACGACGCCGGCACCGGCATCGCGGTGTTCCTCGTCCCCGCCGATGCCGCGGGGCTCAGCGTCGGAGCCAAGGATCGCAAGATGGGCCAGGAGGGCGCCTGGACCTCCGACGTGCACTTCGACGGTGTCCGTGTGCCGGATTCGGCCCTCGTCGGCGGCAGTGATGACGTGGGCTACAAGGCCGCGATGATGAGCCTCGCCCGCGGCCGGGTCCATATCGCCGCACTCTCGGTGGGCACCGCCCAGCGGGCGCTCGACGAGTCTGTCTCGTGGGCCGCGACCGCCACCCAGGGCGGTACCGCCATCGGCGAGTTCCAATTGGTCCAGGCGATGCTCGCCGATCAGCAATCCGGTGTCATGGCCGGGCGCGCACTGGTCCGGGAGGCGGCCCGTGCCTGGGTCGACGACACCGACCGGCGCATCGCCCCGTCGGCTGCCAAACTGTTCTGCACCGAGATGGTCGGCAAGGTCGCCGATCTCGCCGTGCAGATCCACGGCGGCAGCGGCTACATGCGCGACGTCCCGGTCGAGCGCATCTACCGCGAGGTGCGATTGCTCCGCCTGTACGAGGGCACCAGCGAGATCCAGCGACTCATCATCGGGCGCAACCTGGTCAAGCGCGCGCAACGCTGACCCCGCCGGTGTGCGCCGCGCCGGCGCCTCGTTCGTGCGCCGGCGCCCGGGACCTCAGGCTTTCGTCAGGCGCTCCCGCAACGCCACCTTCTGGACCTTGCCCGCCGCCGACGTTGGCAGCTCGTCGACGACGAATACCTCGCGAATCTTCTTGTACGGCAAAACCTGTGCCGCGACGAAGTCCGACACCGCATCGGCGTCGATGACATGACCGCCCCGGGCGACGAGAAAGGCGACCGGTTCCTGACCCACCGCACCCGCCTCCCGGGCGACGACCGCGGCCGCCTCGACGTCGGGATGCGTCACCAGGATCTCCTCGAGCTCGCGCGGATACACGTTGTAGCCCTTGTAGATCAGCATGTCCTTGGCACGGTCGCAGATGTAGAGGTACCCGTCGGCGTCGCGGTAGGCGATGTCACCGGTGTCGAGCCACCCGTCGACGAACTGTTCGGCCGTCTTGTCGGGGTGATCGAGGTAACCATCGGTGACCTGCGGTCCACGCACCCACAACTGCCCCTTCTCCCCCGGCGCGAGGACGACGGTCGGATCGTCGACGGCGCGGATCTCGATCTCGGTGTCGAACGTCGGCAGACCCACACTGCCGAGCCGGTATCGTCCCGCGGACGTCAGGGGCGCCGAGGACACCAGGCATGTCGCCTCGGTGAGGCCGTAGCCCTCCACGATCGCCGCTGCCGGGAACGCCTTTTCGAGCTGCTCGAGAGTCACATGGTCGATCGGTGCGGCGCCGGAGGAGACGACCCGCACCGAGGTCAGGTCCCGCGCGGGGACGTCGGGGTGCACGGCGAGCGCGTGCCACATCGCTGGGCTACCCGTCATGTACGACGCCCGGTGCTCCTCGATGAGGGCCAGCATCCGTCCGGGTTCGAAACGACCGGCGAACACGTGCGTGGCGCCGCACAGAAGGAGAAACGACATGTTGATGAGGGCATGCGCGTGGAACAGCGGGGACACCACGACCGTCGCCGCGTGCCCGGGGACGACCCCCGGGTTCTCCGCCGACCGGGGTGCCAACGTCAGGAGCCCGTCGGCACCCACCTCGACGGAATGTCCCGCCCGCCACCCGATCATCTGCGTGACGTTGCCGAGGACGTTGCGATGCAGGACCCGCACACCCTTGGACACACCCGTGGTGCCACCGGTGAAGGCCAGATGCGCGACGTCGTCGCTCGTGGTCGAAACCTGCGGTGCCGCACCATGCCCGGCGACGAACTCCGCGAGGGGGACGGCGTCGATGCCGTCCCGCGCATCCGCGGCCCCGTCCACCGTCACCACCGTCGTCAACCTCGTACCGATGGCGGCTTCCAGGAGACGCCCGGACTGTTCGACCTGCGTGAAACCCACCACCGCACCGGTTTCCGCGATCTGACGCCGCAGACCCGGTACGGGCTGCAACGGATTGACCAGGGTCACGGATGCGCCCGCGCGCAACGACCCGTAGTAGGCGACGACGAACTCGACGCTGTTGGTCAGGTACAGCAGGACCACATCGCGATCGGCGACCCCCGCGGAGCGCAACGCCGACGCCACCGCGGCCGACCGTGCGTCGAGCCCGGCGAACGTGAGCGTCGTCGCGCCGTCGACGACGGCTGCACGATCGCCGTACAGGGCCGCCATACTCGCCGGCAGTACCGCCATCGTGGTCTCGGGATAGCGGAGAGTGGTGGGCGTCGGGGCAGACATCGCGATGTTCCTCTCGAGAGGCGTTGTGGGAGTGCCGAACCGTTCATGCCGGCTCCGGCTACCGCGGCGCCATCCGGATCGCCCCGTCGAGGCGGATGGTCTCGCCGTTGAGGTAGGAGTTCTCCAGGATCGAGGCCGCGAGCCGGCCGAACTCCTCCGGACGCCCCAGCCGTGCGGGGTTGGGGATGCTCGCGGCCAGCGCATCGCGCACGTCGTCGCGCAGACGCGCGAGCAGCGGCGTGTCCATCGTGCCCGGCGCGATGGTGTTGACACGGATGAGCTTGCTGGCCAGGTCCCGCGCGGCGACCAGCGTCATCCCGACGATGCCCGCCTTCGACGCCGCGTAGTTGATCTGGCCTATCTGTCCCTCGAACGCCGCGACCGACGCGGTCATGACGATGGCGCCGCGTTCGCCGTCGACCGGTTCCTGCCGCGCGATGCGTTCCGCGCCGAGCGCGAGCGCATGGAACGACCCGACGAGGTTGAGCTTGATGACGAATTCGAAGTCCTCGACCGAACCCGCCTTGCCCTCCTTGTCGAGGATGCGCATGCGCCGGCCGGCTCCGGCACAGTGCACGAGTCCGCGCAGACCTCCGCGGTCGTCGGCGACATCGAGTGCGGCGGCGAACTGTTCGGCATCGGTGATGTCGGCGGCGGCGAACGAGGCAGCGGTGCCGAGTCCGTCGGCCACGGCCTGCCCGTCCGAGTTCGGCAGATCGATCAGGGTGACCAGGCCGCCGGCGTCGACGACACGTTGGGCCGTTGCGAGACCGAGACCGGATGCGCCACCGGTGATCGCGACGGAGAGTCCCTTGAGTTCCATTGTATTGCAGTACCTTTCGATGAAATATTTTGCCGCTCCCTGAGGTGCGATCTTGCGAGCCCCCGTTGCTCCCTGAGGTGCGAGCGAAGCGAGCCCCCGTTGCTCCCTGAGGTGCGAGCGAAGCGAGCCCCCGTTGCTCCCTGAGGTGCGAGCGAAGCGAGCCTCGAAGGGCCTCGCAAGGTGCCTCACCAGGCCCTTCGAGGCTCGTCGCTTGCGCTCCTCGCACCTCAGGGAGCAAATGGGGTCGCTTCTTTCGGATTCGGGAGCAGAAGGCCCAGGGGTTCTGCGCTTCTTCCGTATCAGAGCAGTTCGAGGATGGTGGTGTTGGCCATGCCGCCGGCTTCGCACATCGACTGCAGCCCGTACCGGATGCCGTTGTCGCGCATGTGGTGGACGAGCCGCGTCATGAGGATCGCGCCGGATCCGCCGAGGGGATGGCCGACGGCGATCGCACCGCCGAGTGGGTTGAGACGCTCGATGTCGGCGCCGGTCTCGGCCTGCCAGGCCAGGGGCACCGGGGCGAATGCCTCGTTGATCTCGAAGGCCCCGATGTCGTCGATCGACAGCCCGGAGCGCTTGAGTGCCTTCGCCGTGGCCGGGATCGGTCCGGTCAGCATGATCACCGGGTCGTCGGCGGCGACGACCGCGGTGTGGATTCGGGCGATCGGCGTGAGACCGTGCGACTTCGCCGTCTCGGCGGACATGATCAGCAGGGCAGCCGATCCGTCGGAGATCTGCGAGGAGTTGCCGGCGTGGATGACACCGTCCTCGCTGAAGGCCGGCTTGAGCTTGGCGAGCGACTCGAGGGTGCCACCGCGCCGGATTCCCTCATCGCCCTCGAGCACTCCTGGGATCGGGGCCAGCTGGGCGTCGAAGGCGCCGCGGTCGGCTGCCTGTGCGGCGAGTTCGTGCGATCGCAAGGAGTATTCGTCGAGACGCGTGCGATCCAATCCCCATTTCGCGGCGACCATCTCCGCGCCGGTCCCCTGGCTGAACTTGTCGACGCCGTAGCGGTCGAGGACCGTGGGCGGCTGATGCTCGCCGTTCGGTGCAGCGCTGCCCATCGGCACCCGACTCATCGACTCGACACCGCCGGCGATCACGACGTCCTGCTGACCCGATGCAACCGCCGCGGCCGCCATACTGACCGCCTGCTGGCTCGATCCGCAGGCCCGGGTCACGGTGGTCCCGGGGACACTCTCGGGCCAGCCGGCGGCGAGTACGGCCGTCCGCGCGACATTGCCCGCCTGTTCGGCGGCCTGGCTGACACAACCCCACACCACATCGTCGACGACGGCCGGATCGAGGCCGGTCCGCTCGACGAGCGCCTCGAGTACGTGGGCCGACAAATCGGCGGGATGGATACCGGACAGGGCGCCGCGGCGGCGGCCGATGGGCGCGCGGACCGCGTCGACGATCACTGCATCACGCATGGGGACTCCTCGAGGTCAGGGCAAGGGATGTGGTTGTGTCCGACGTGCACGACGCCGGCGGACGCCGATCGCCCGTTGTGACGAGCCGACCACCGGGGCGCTTGGCAGACAAGTCGATTCACACTCACAGTCGATGAGGCCCTGCCTATGGGACGCGTAGGTCACGGTGTGGCGCCTTCGACGGCCGGCGCGTGCGGACGCAACCGGGCACGGTCCCGCTCGGGATCGGCGAACACCAGGGCGAGTAGCGCGCACACCGCGGCGACGATCCCGAGCACCTGGAACGCGGTGGCGTAGCCCTCGGCGGGTGTGGCGGCCGCGTCGACGATGACACCCGTGGCGTACGGCGCGACGAGACCGCCGATCGCCATGATCGCCAGGAAGACACCCAGCGTGCCCGCGGTCTGCCGGGGCGGGCAGATCTCGGCGACCGCCGCGTTGAACAGCGGGAACACCGTGGCCGCGAAGCCATAGCCGATCGACAGGATCGCTACCGCGATGATCGGGGTGCCGACCGAGGGCAGCAGGAACAGCAGGACGCCCGAGACGAGGACCCCGACCGACGGCACGACGATGCGCAGCATCCGCGACGTCGCCCCCTTCGAGATCATCCGGTCACTCGTGATCGAACTCAGCACCATCAGGACCAGGCCGACGATCGAGGGGAACGCGAACATCGACCCGGACTGCAGCCGGCTGTAGCCCAGTCCTTCTTCGAAGTACGACGGCAGCCAGGTCAGCACGACGCTGACCAGCGCGTAGACACTCATGACCACGAGGGCTCCGGTGACGAAGGTGCGCGAGCGGAAGATCGAGATCCACGGCGTCGCCGGTTCGGCGTCGGCGCTCGCGGCGGGCGTCTTCTTGGACGCCTTGCCGCTCGCGATGTACGGGCCGTTGCGCCAGGTCGACAGCCAGACGACGCACCAGACGAGGCCGCCGGCGGCGAGGGAGATCAGCGCCCAACGCCACCCGAAGCTCACGGTGATCACGGCGAGCAGCGGAGCGATCGCGATCTTCGAGATCGACGCCGCCCCGGCGAGGAGTGCGCCGGGCAGCGCGCGTCGGGCCGGGGGGTGCCAGGAGTAGGCAGCGGTGTGCAGGAGCGCCGAACTCGGACCTTCGGCGAGACCGAGGAACAGCCGGCTGAGGATGAGGACCGCGAACGACGCCACCATGACCATCGGTAGCATCGCCGCGGCCCAGCACAGCGCCAGCAGGACCAGCGACCAGCGCAGGGTCATCCAGCGGTTGAGCAGTCCCGCGAAGAAGCCGCCGATCGTGAACGTCAGGAAGAACAGGCTGCCGACGAGACCGATCTGGGACGAGCTCAGGCCCAGCTCTTCGCGGAGCGGTTGCGCGATGATGCCCAGCACCGCCTTGTCGGCGTAGTTGATCACGTAGAG
Source organism: Gordonia terrae (assembly GCF_001698225.1). NCBI lineage: Bacteria > Bacillati > Actinomycetota > Actinomycetes > Mycobacteriales > Gordoniaceae > Gordonia > Gordonia terrae. Next base: position 1,755,770 of record NZ_CP016594.1, on the reverse strand, counting down.
GCTCACCAGCAGAGCCGTGAGACCCCAGGCGCCGGCGCGGGATTCGCCGCGCGGGCCGAGGCCCCGCGGGGTGCGGCCCGCTTCGAAGTCGGTGGTCTGCGTGGCCTCTCCGGATGAGGCGCGCGCCGCGAACCCAGGCCTCTTCCCGGGTCCTGATCCGGAGGTGGTCGTGACCGGCATGGTGATACCTCTTCCGACGGGTGGTCTGGGTGACGACGTGATCGCCGAGTGGGGTGGATCACATCTGTCCTGATTCAAACCGCGCGTGAACACCACTGACAACGTTCGCTCGGCAAACGATCCGACTGCGCCTGCCTATGTGTCCAGGCCCGCCCCGGCGCGAGCTGGGGTCATTGGCAGGCCCTATCGGAGACTTAGCGTTGGTGCGTTCGGCACGCCTCGTTTCATTGGCACGCGCTATCGCTCCCTTAGTTCACGGCGACTACCTCGCCGAGGTCGAGGCGTGCATGCTGTGAGACGGACCGTGTGGAGTCGCACGCCACTTCGCCGCCGATGGTGCGTTCGCACCCCGACCGACTTCGGAGACAAGCCACCACCATGACCCGCCTCGCGCAGACCCTGGGCCTCACCGAGATCCAGACGGAGATCCTGGCCAACGTCCGCTCGTTCGTCGACAAACAGATCATCCCCGCCGCGCAGGAGCTCGAGCACGCCGACGAGTATCCACAGGCCATCGTCGACGGCATGGCCGAGATGGGCCTGTTCGGCCTGATGATCCCCGAGGAGTACGGCGGGCTGGGCGAGTCACTGCTCACCTACGCCCTGTGCGTCGAAGAACTCGCTCGCGGGTGGATGAGCGTGTCCGGGGTGATCAACACCCATTTCATCGTGGCGTACATGATCCGCCAGCACGGGACCGACGACCAGAAGCGACGGTTCCTGCCACGCATGGCGACCGGTGAGGTCCGCGGCGCGTTCTCGATGTCCGAACCGGAACTCGGGTCGGACGTGGCGGCGATCAAGACCACCGCGAAGCGGGACGGAGCCGACGCATACGTCATCAGCGGGCAGAAGATGTGGCTGACGAACGGCGGGTCGTCGACTCTCGTTGCCGCCCTGGTCCGTACCGACGAGGGCAGCGAACGGCCGCACAAGAACCTCACGGCGTTCCTGGTGGAGAAACCCGCCGGATTCGGCGAGGTGCTGCCCGGCCTGACGATCCCGCGCAAGCTGGACAAGATGGGCTACAAGGGCATCGACACCACCGAGCTGATCTTCGACGGTTATCGCGCGCCGGCCACGGACATCCTCGGCGGCGAACCCGGCCGCGGTTTCGCGCACATGATGGACGGCGTCGAGGTCGGGCGGGTCAACGTGTCGGCGCGCGCCTGCGGAATCGCCCAGCGCGCATTCGAACTCGGCGTGAAGTACGCACAGCAGCGATCCACGTTCGGCAAACCCATCGCCGAACATCAGGCCATCGCGTTCTCGCTGGCCGAGATGGCGACCAAGGTCGAGGCGGCGCACCTGATGATGGTCAACGCGGCGCGATTGAAAGACTCCGGCGAGCGCAACGACGTCGCCGCCGGGATGGCCAAGTACCTGTGCAGCGAGTACTGCGCCGAGGTCACGCAGGCCAGCTTCCGAATCCACGGTGGCTACGGCTATTCGAAGGAATTCGAGATCGAGCGGCTGATGCGCGACGCGCCCTTCCTGCTGATCGGCGAGGGCACCAGCGAAATCCAGAAACAGATCATCTCCAAGGGACTGCTGCGCGAGTATCGGGAGCGATGACCGCCGCAGGGATGAACGTCGTCAGAACCACCCGCCCACAACAGTTTCGAGGGATCACATGCAGCGCCGCATCTTCACCGAGGACCACGAATCCTTCCGCAAGACGATCAGGGACTTCATCGCCAAAGAGGTTGCGCCCGTCTACCACGACTGGGAGAAGCAGGGGCATCCGCCGCGCGAGTTCTACAACCGGCTGGGCGAACTCGGCGTCCTGGGTATCGAAGCGCCCGAGGAGTTCGGCGGCGGAGGTGTCTCGGACTTCACCTACTCGATGGTGATCGCCGAGGAGACCTCGGCCGCGGGTGTCACCTTCGGCAGCTACTCGGTGCACTCCAACCTGATCCTCCCCTACCTCGTCGAGTACGCCACCGACGAGCAGAAGCAGCGCTGGCTGCCCGGATTCTGTTCCGGCGAACTCATGTTCGCCATTGCGATGACCGAACCCGGAACCGGCTCGGACCTCGCCAACATCTCGACCACGGCCAAGCTGTCCGAGGACGGGTCGCACTACGTACTCGACGGCGCGAAGACGTTCATCACGGGTGGAGCGCTGGCCGATCGCATCCTGGTGGTCGCCCGAACCGCGGCGTTCGACGAGTCGAATCGTCGTGCGGGGCTGTCGATCCTGGTCGTCGACACCGCATCCGAGGGTTTCGCGGTGGGTCGCAAGATCGAGAAGATCGGACTCAAGGCCTCCGACACCGCCGAGCTCTCGTTCAGCTCGGTCCGGGTTCCCGTCGAGGATCGGCTCGGCGAGGAGGGCGCGGGCTTCTCCTACCTGGCGCACAACCTCGCGCAGGAACGGCTGACCATCGCCATCGGGGCGTCGGCCACCGCGGCCGCCGCCGTCCAGCACGCGATCGCCTACACCAAGGAGCGCGACGTCTTCGGCAAACCCGTTGCCGCGTTCCAAAACACCAAGTTCGTACTCGCCGAGTGCTCCGCCGAGGTGGAGGCCATCCGGCAATTCGTCGACCGGGCACTCGAACTCCACAACGAGGGCGAGCTCACCGTCCCGGACGCGGCCCGCGCGAAGCTGTTCGCCACCGAGACGGCGGGCAAGGTCATCGACAAGTGCCTGCAGTTGCACGGCGGGTACGGCTACGTCCTGGAGTACCCGATCGCCCGGCTGTACGCCGACACCCGTGTCACCCGCATCTACGGCGGCACCAGCGAGGTCATGAAGACGATCATCGCCAAGGATCTCGGCCTGTAGGTGTAGGACCCGCGTCCGCAGAGTGCGGGATTCGTGCCGGTTTCCAGTACGAATCCCGCACTCTGTGAGGACTATCAGGCGATCGCTCGGCGACCGAACGAGCACCAGAACCCAGGAGCGCGAGCATCTTCGCCATCTCGTGTGCACCTCGGCAGCGTCGTCGACGCTGATACGTCTGCACCAGAGCATCGACGGTGACCCTCTTGTCCTGCAAGGCGCGGTCGAGCACGTCGATCTTTCCTTCGATGGCACCCTCGAGGACGGACAGCGGCACGGTCGTCACCGTGAGGCCCTTCTCGACCACGATGTCGGACTCGTCGAGGTTTCTTCGCACGACGAGCGTCCCCTTCACCGGCGAACCGTGCCAACTCCGCGAAGCGGTGACGGTTGTCGTCGCCGGCCGTGTGGTCACGAGACCGTGCTCGCCGGCTTCGGCCGCGGTGACAACGCCGTCGCGCGCCAGAGCGAATGCCCGCAAGGCAGGTGCAGTGGCCATGCACAGGTAGACGCACGCCGAACCGTGCAGGTTCCACGTCCGCGGCAGAGTGCGGTATCTGTGCCGACTTCCGAGACCGATCCCGCACTCTGCGGCCGGACCCGGGGTCGTTGCCTTAAGATTTCCTGAGCAATCGGCGGGTAGCGGAAGTGGTGTGCGTGGTGGGGTTTGTCCGGGGCGGATTCCAGGTGTTGGCGACGGTGTTGGTCACCGCGTTCGTGGTGTCGATGATGGCGGCGGTGGCCGCGCCCGCGCAGGCCGCCCCCGTGCGCTACACCGGCGGCACCTACGTGGCGCTCGGAGATTCGCGTGCGTCCGGGAGTTTCTACACCCCGACCCCCGCGTACTTCGCGGGATGTAAGCGGTCGGCGTTCAACTACCCGACCCTCGTCGCCGGGGCGACCCTGCCGCGGCGTTTCATCGACGCCTCGTGTGCGGGCGCGCAGGCGACACACCTGTACCGGTCCCCGCAGCACACCAGCGGCGGTACCAAACCGATTCAGCTGCACCTGGTCCCCCGTGATGCGCAAGTGATCACCGTGAGTATCGGCGGCAACGACATGCGGTGGAACGCGATCCTGAACCAGTGCCGGACCCCCGCGTTCACCGACCGCCGCTGTCGCCACAACCGCGCTCTCGAAAACGAGGTCCGGTGGCGGATCGACCTGATGGAGAACCGGGTGACACCGGCGCTGCGTGCGATCCGGCAGAAGGCGCCGAAGGCCCAGATCATCGTCGTCGGGCTCGGTGGTTTCATCGGCTTCAGCGGATGCTGGCCGCTCGTACCCCTGAGCGACCCCGACGCCCGATGGATGCGCGAGGTCTTCAATCGTGCCAACGGCGCGCTCTGGCGGGCGTCGACCAAGGTCGGCGGCACCTTCATCGACGCGAACCGGCGATCGGCGGGCCACGATGCGTGCAACCTGATCAACCCCTGGTACGAGAGCTCGCTGTCGAATCGCATCGCGCTGCCCTTCCACGTCAACCAGGCGGGCGCCGTCGCGTTCGCGGCCATGGTCAACGGGGCCATCCGCCGTTAGCCCGGCACCGGCCACCCACTAGCGTCTGACGGGTGGCTCATCTACTCGGCGCGGAAACCCTAGGCCTGGAATACCCGACCACCAAGGTCTTCGAGTCGGTGTCCCTCGGGGTCAACGAGGGCGACCGCATCGGGATCGTCGGCCGCAACGGCGACGGCAAGTCGAGCCTGATGGCGATGCTCGCCGGACGGATGCAGCCGGATTCCGGTCGCGTCACCGTGCGTGGCGGAGTGCGGATCGGTGTCCTGGACCAGGTCGACGTCTTCGACGAGGACGAGACCGTCGGGCATGCAGTCGTCGGCGACCGCCCCGAACACGAATGGGCGGGCGACGCCAAGGTCCGCGACGTCATCGGCGGACTGCTCGGGGACGTCGAATGGGCGGCGCCCACCAGTTCGCTGTCGGGCGGTCAGCGCCGTCGGGTGTCGCTGGCCCGGCTGCTCGCCGGCGAGCACGACGTCCTCGCGCTGGACGAGCCGACCAACCACCTCGACGTCGAGGCCATCACCTGGCTCGCCGAGCACCTCAAGCGGCGCTGGCCGGTCAACGCCGGCGGACTGATGGTCGTCACCCACGATCGGTGGTTCCTCGACGAGGTCTGCACCGTCACCTGGGAGGTGCACGACCGGATCGTCGAACCGTTTGAAGGCGGTTATGCCGCCTACATCCTGCAGCGCGTCGAACGCGACCGGCAGGCCGCGGCCGTCGAGGCGCGTCGGCAGAACCTCGCCCGCAAGGAACTCGCCTGGCTGCGTCGCGGGGCCCCCGCGCGGACCTCCAAGCCGAAGTTCCGCATCGACGCCGCCAACGCGCTGATCGCCGACGTCCCGCCGGTGCGCGACACGGTCGCCCTGCAGTCCCTGGCCACCGCGCGTCTGGGCAAAGACGTCGTGGACCTCCTCGACGTGTCGGTGTCCTATGGCGACCGCGACGTCCTCGACGGCGTCGAGTGGCGACTCGCCCCGGGTGAGCGAACCGGCATCCTCGGCGTCAACGGCGCCGGCAAGTCGACGCTCCTCGGCCTCATCGCCGGCACCGTGGAGCCGACCGGCGGACGGGTCAAGCGTGGCAAGACCGTCAAGGTCGCGACGCTGACCCAACGCCTCGACGATCTCGACCGGTACCTCGACGACCCGGTCCGGAAGGTGATCGCCGAACTACAGACCACCTACACCTTCGGCTCGGGGTCGAAGGCGCAGGAGCTCTCGCCGTCGCAACTCCTCGAACGACTGGGCTTCGACACCGCCCAGCTCTCCACCCCCGTCAAAGACCTGTCCGGCGGGCAGAAGCGTCGGCTGCAGCTGCTCCTCATCCTGCTCGCCGCCCCCAACGTGCTGATTCTCGACGAGCCGACCAACGACCTCGACACCGACATGCTCGCCGCGCTCGAGGATCTCCTCGACTCCTGGCCGGGCACGCTCATCGTCGTCTCGCACGACCGGTACTTCCTCGAACGCGTCACCGATCAGCAGTTCGCCGTCCTCGACGGCAAGCTGCGTCACCTCCCGAACGGGGTCGACGAGTTCCTGAAACTGCGTGCAGCACAGTCGAAGAGCAACTCGGCGGTGGCCTCGGCGACCGCGTCGACCCCTGCCGGCGGGAACTCGAGCCCGTCTCTCAGTGGCGCCGAGCTCCGCGCGGCCAACAAGGAGCTGGCCTCGCTGGAACGTCGGATCGACAAGCTGCACAGCAAGATCGACTCCGCCCGAGCCGCGCTGGCCGACCACGATCACTCCGATTACCAGGGGCTCGCCGCGGAGACGGAGAGCATCCGCGCGATGGAGACCGAGCTGGCCGAGGTCGAGGAACGCTGGATGGAACTCGGCGAAGCGCTCGAGTGATCGCTACCGGCCGAACGACTCCCGGATCGCGGTCATCACGTCGGGCAGCGACTCGTCGACGACACTGCTGTGGTCGGCGCGTGCGTAGGTCTTGAGGTCGACATCGGTACCGGCCTCGCGCATCGCCGACCGCAGGGAGCGACTGAGCGGATAGGGCAGCACCGGATCGAGAAGCCCATGTGCGAGAGTGACCTTCGCCGGATACCCGGAGGTGGGGACCTCGGCATACTCGCGCAAGGCGTTGCGGAACTCCGGCTCGGCGGTGAACGAGGACGCGACGAGCGAGCCCGGGGACACCGACCGCAGCGCGTCGACGAGATCGCCGTTGCACCGGGCTCGCGCGCGGTCGAGGAAACGCTTGCCGTCGGAGGTCAGGAAGTCGGCGACACCGAGCTCCGGGTGGGCGTGGTCGAGTCCGGCGAGGGTGAACAGGAACGGCGCACTGAGGACGTTGAGCGCGCCGAGACCGGGGACGCGGGGGCCGAACAATCCGAACAGGTTCTCCAGCGACGAGACCGGGGCGATCGCGACGATGCCGGCCACCGGCAGCTCGGGTGCGTGGTCCGCGGCGAGGCGGCCCGCCTGCAGCGCGGCGTGCCCGCCTTGCGAATGGCCGGTCGACACCCATCGCGACCCGAGTGAGGGATCGACCGATCGCGCCGCGCGGATCATGTCGAGCACCGAATACGCCGCCGCCCGGCCGCCGAGGTACTCCGTCTCCCCCGCCGATCCGAGCCCGGCGTAATCGGTTGCGGTCACGGCATAACCGGCTGCGAGTGCCGCCCGCACGGGCGCTTCGACGCCATCGCCGAGCCGGTGCAGGGTCGGCGCGCACTCATCGGCCAGGCCCACCGTCCCGTGTGCCCAGGAGACGATCGGCCAGCCACCGGCCGGCGGCGTCCCCTTCGGCACCCAGTACACGCCGCTCGACATCGCCGGGCGGCCGTTCTGATCGCGCGTCGCGTAGGTGAGCCGGGTGCCCGATGCGGCCGCCGAGGGGAGTTCGTCGGCAACGACGTCGGTGGTGGTGAACACGAACCCGTCGGCGGGGGCGGCGGCGGTGGCAGGGCCGGTCACGACGAGGGACCCGAGCCAGAGCAGCAGAACGATGAGGGTTGGCGTCGCGGTCCGCGGTGGTCGGCAGAGCATCGACCGACTGTACCGGCTATGGAAACCTGCAGAAGCGGGTCAGCCCCCGGTCGGTCCTTGCGCGCGGTGATGTCCCGATGATTTCGGAGATGCCGGCGGACGCGGTGGGTGAACCGGAGTGCGAATTTCGGTCCACCCCGCCCCGAATTCCGCCCGCAATCGGCCGCGCAGGGCGGCGACCGACAGGAAACCCGACCGTCCGGCGACCGCGTCGAGCGGTAGGTCCGGCTCGGCGGCGAGCAACTCCATAGCGTGCGCAAGTCGACGTCGCTTGAGCAAGATCGCTGGCGAGGTATCCGCGTCGGCGAAGTGCCGATAGAGATGGCGGCGGCTCATGTGCAGCGCCGACGCGATCGAATCCGCCGAATAGCGCGGATCTGCGAAGTGTTGTTCGATCAGCTCGGCAGCGGCCTCGCGCACCATGACGCTGTCGCGCTGGGGATGACGCTCGTGGTAGCTGTGCATACCGATCGCCTCCCGGATCATCCGGATCGCCGCGAGCTCCATCTCCGTGGTGACCTCTCGTCCCAGCATCGCAGCGTCACTGGCGAACCGACGCACGAACTGCGCCGTCGACCTCGATACGAGTGAGTCAGCGGCAACCGGGAGGCGCGGCGCCGATCCGGACTCGCTGCTGAGACCGAGCAACCGCTTGGGGATGAGCAACATCGCGCTGTCTGCGACACAGTCGACGACGTTCACGAACGGACTGTCCAACGCCAGGACGACCAACTGCCCCTCGCCGTATGCCATCTCCGTGCCGTACTGGGTGATACGGAGATCGGACTCGAGAACATGAGCGGCGACGATCACCAGGTCGATCGGCATCTCTCGGATCGCCGCCCTGGTCAGCTCCGTCGTTCTTGGTGTGTGTAACTCGCAGTGCGCCATCATCATCGACATCTTGCGGTGATAGATGATCGACTCGTAGCCCTCTGGAAACTCAGCGTTGACCGAACTGAATGCCGACGAATAGGCCGCGAGACCTGCCCGTCCGCGGAGGCGAATGGGGTCGGGCAACTCGTCCGGATGCCGCACCCCCCACCGGTCGTACCAAGCATCTACGACGGCGGGTTCAAGGCCCCTGCGGGAGTAGCCTCGGCCGTTCATCCGCGCACCTTCACCCATCCGCTCCTGCGGTCTGACAACTGTTGCGACGGAAGAGGTCCGGGGTCACGCCGAACTCAGCGCGAAATCTGTTGCGCAGGATGGCCGCCGACGTGAACCCCGAGGCCGCGGCAACTCTGTCGATGGTGATGTCGCCCTGCGTCTCCAACAGGGTCCGGGCCCTCTCGAGCCGACGCCGGGCGATCAGTGCTGCCGGTGACTCACCGACCCCGGTGAACATCCGGTACAGATGGCGTCGGCTGACATGCATGCTGCGGACGATCGAGTCGACGGTGAACTCAGGGTCGCGGTAGTTCTGTTCGATAAGTGCCACCGCGGCCTCCTGGGTGCTCGTGACGTTGTTGCCGATCTGTGCGGTCTCCGTCCGCACACTGCGCAGGGCGCTACGGACGACGTCGATCGCGGCGAGCTCTGCCTCCGCGTCGGTTTCCGCCCCGCGTACCGCGACCTCGTGGGCGAAGTTCCGCACGAACGCAGCGGCGGAGCGGGCGAGCGGGGTCTCGATGATGGGGGGTACATCCTCTCCGGCATCCTCGGCCAGCAGCGCGGAGGGTATCCACACCCCGACTGGATCACTGATGTCGAAGGACGTGTGCGTGAATCTGCGCGACGTATTGAGTACGGCGAGAAAGTCCTCTCCTCGATACGACGTCGAACGGCGACCCTGGGTGATGAGCCCCGTGGTAGGCATGGACTGGGTGCCGACGATGACATAGGACTCGCGTCCGGTCGTATCGGGCGGGCCCTTGCCGACCATCGTGCAGGGCGTACGCAGCGCGGCGAAGGCGCAGATCAGCGAGAGGGGACGCCAGAAAACGATCTCGGCGAAGCTCTCGACTCCCTCCGGTCCGGAGACCGTAAGTGCTGCCGGCAGGTACTGCGCGGCACCTTCCCTACCTGCCCGGTAGACATGGCGGGTCGCGCTCTGGCCCACCGGGCTGAATGCTCCGATCTCCCCGTACCACTGCTCGACGACATCGTCCGCGAATACCGAAGCCGTGTCGGGTGACTGCCCAGAAGGTGTCATCCCCTGTCCCGCTTCCAGACCGGCGCGACGATGAGCGACGCGAACATGAAGCACAGCGCGCCGACGAACGTACCGGTGTTGGCGAGGGTGTTGTCCAGGCTGTTGCCGTCGGCGAGGACGTAGGCACCCACCGCGGACACCGCGAACGCGACGCAGCCGACCCAGTTGATCTGGGTCGACCACCATTCGACGCTCCGCGGATTCCACCATCGGTCGGTGCGGGTGTAGGCAATGCTCGCGGCGACACCGCTGATGAGGAACGCCACCGAACCTGCCGCGTCGGGAGACCAGACGAAATGCTTGTCGGCCGCGGCGGTATGGGCGGTGAGCGCGGAGGCTGTACTCACGTTGAACATGATAGTGCCGGCCGATTGGGTCGATGCGGCAAGCCATTCCGCACGCACCATCGTGCCCGAACCGTAACCGACGGAGACGATGGCGGGTCCGCTGCGGAGCAGCTGGACCAGTCCGGCCGCGGTGAAGAACCAGGCACCGACGAAGTAGCACAGGTTGGAGTTCGACGCCCCCGCCCAGGCGCCGAAGCCGGGGGCCGATCCGAGTGCGAACAGTGCGGAGCCGATGACGAAACCCCAGCACTGCTTGTTGAGGGTCGGTTCGAGCAGGAGATGGCGCCAGTGCCGTGGCTCGACAGCGATGCTCATGTGTTGTGCGTCCTCAGGAGTCGGACACCACACGTACCGGTGCCGGGGCGTCGACGGCGCCCCGGCACCGGGACATCAGTGGTGGAAGTGCGAACCGGTGTCGGACACGCGCGGCATCGGAGCGTCGAGACTGTCGAGGAAGTCGACCTCGGCCACGATGTCGGTCAGCAGCGCGGTCGCCAGATCATGGCTCAATCCCGCTCGTACGACGATGCGCTGCAGGGTCATCGACGCGAGGTTGTCCGCCATCGGGTAGGCGGGTACGAGCCAGCCCTTCATCCGGAGTCGGTCGGACAGGTCGAACAGTGTCCAGTTGTCGGTGTGATCGGACTTGAGTCGCCACGCGAAGACCGGGATGGTGTCGCCTCGACTCACCAGCTCGAACGGTCCGATCTCGGCGATCTTCCCGGACAGGTATTGCGCGACGTCCAGTGAGCTCTGCTGGATCTGGCGATACCCCTCCCGCCCGAGGCGCAGGAAGTTGTAGTACTGCAACAGAACCTGTGCGCCCGGACGCGAGAAGTTGAGCGCGAGGGTGGGCATGTCACCGCCCAGGTAGCTGCAGTGGAACACCATGCTCTCCGGCAGGGCTTCGGTGTCGCGCCAGATGATCCAGCCGAGGCCCGGGTAGACGAGGCCGTACTTGTGCCCGGAGGTGTTGATCGACACCACCCGCGGTACCCGGAAGTCCCATTCCAGTTCCGGCTGACAGAACGGGGCGATCATCGCGCCCGACGCACCGTCGACGTGGATCTTCACGTCCAGCCCGGTCGACGCCTGGATCTCGTCGAGCTTCTCCGAGATCGCTTTCACGGGCTCGTACAACCCGTTGTAGGTGACACCCATGATCGCCACGACACCGATCGTGTTCTCGTCGACGTACTTCTCGAGGTCGTGACCGTCCAAGACGACGTGGTCCTCGGTGACCGGAACCCACCGCGGCTCCACCTCGAAGTAGTTGAGGAACTTCTCCCAGCAGACCTGAACCGCGGTGGACAGCACGAGGTTCGGCGATTCGGTCGACTTGCCCTCGGCCTTGCGACGCGCCTGCCAGTGCCGCTTGAGTGCCAAGCCCCCGAGCATCGCCGCCTCCGACGAGCCGATGGTCGATGTCCCGATCGAACTCTCCACGTCGGGCACGTGCCACAGGTCGGCGAGGATCTTCCAGCACCGGTCCTCGATCGCCGCGGTCTGCGGGTACTCGTCCTTGTCGATCATGTTCTTGTCATAGGTCTCGCTATAGAGCTGTCGCGCCTCGTCGTCCATCCAGGTGGTGACGAACGTGGCGAGGTTGAGGCGTGCGTTGCCGTCGAGCATCGCCTCATCGTGCACGATCTGATACGCCGTCTGGGGCAGGCTCATTCCGTCCGGGATCTGGAACTTCGGCAGCTCGGTCGCCTCGCCGGGCCGCACGAAGACCGGGTTGATGAACAGCGAATCGGTTGCGTTGGTGGTTGTTCTGGCATTCGAATGCTCGGTGGTGGTCATACTCTCTCTCCTTGGGAGTAGGGGTTTCAGTCGGATTGACGTACTCGGGCAGTCCGTGGGTGACCTGGCTATCTAGACCTCGACCGGCGGGTAGAGACGGTCCATGTTGTACTGGCGGTTTCGGCGTGCCGCCCAGGTGGACACGGCGAGGAACACCGCCGTGAGTCCGGCCACCACACCGACCGCGATCCACAGGCGATGATCGACGCCGCCGACCGTCAGTTGCCGCAGGCCGTTGACGGTGTACGTCATCGGATCCACCCAGTGGATGTATTGGAACGGTTTCGTGGTGGTCGGGACGGGATAGATACCTCCCGCCGAGGTGAGCATGATCATCAGGAACGCCAAGGTCACCACTCGTCCGACCGCCGGACCGAACAGCGCGTTGAACATCTGGATCATCGCGAGGAACATGGCGACCATAAGCAGCATGAAGCCATATGTGGCAACGGGATACGCCGGTCGCAGACCGATCGCGAAGACCACCACGAGATAGAGGATGGTCGCTTGCAGCAGTCCGACCATGAAGGTCGGCGCGAACGACGCCAGGACCACGCGGAACGAATTGAGACCCTGCGCGATCGGCCGGGATTGCAACGGGTTGAACAGCATCCAGGCGATGATGCTGCCGACGAAGAGCGCGAGCCCGAAGAAGAACGGGGTGAAGCCGGTGCCGAAGGTCTTGGCCTCGTTGAGGGTGTTCTCCTTGAGCGCGACCGGGCGTGCCAGAGTGGCGGTCAGTTCGTCCTTCTGCTGTTGTGACCACGCGGGAATCGCCGCGACGCCCTCGTTGATCCCGTTCGCCAGTTGCTGGGTACCGGCCGCGAGTCGGACGGTACCCGCCGCGAGCTGGTCGGCGCCGTTGCTGAGCTCGACCAGACCGGTACTCAGTTGGTCGGCGCCGGAGCTCAGTTGCGAGGACGCCGAGCGCGCGGCGAGAACGTCATTGCGCAGGCCGTCGTCGGCGAACAGGCCCAGCGCGATCCGCGTCGGGCTCTGCGGGTTCGACAACTGGCCGGACAACAGTTGCGCGTCGGTTCGCAGCTGGGTGAGCTGGTTGTTCGCGTCGGGACTCGATCCGCCGGTGTCGAGCAGCGATTGGGCTGGTGCGATGGTGTCGGCGATGGCACGCACGTTGGGGTCAGGACTGGACCGCAGGCGGTTCACAGCGTCGGACAGCAGTCGACTCGCCTGTGACTGCCGTGAGGACACTGCTCCGAGCTGCTCGGCGATGGACCCGCTCGTGGCGCCCAGCCGAGACGCGGTCGCCGCGAGTTCCTGCGGACTCGGTCCGGAACCAGGGCCCTGACCGAGTGCGGCGATCAGCGGGGTCGTCGCGCGCTGGACGACCGTGTCGAGCTCATCGAGGGCGCCGGCCAGCTGCTGACTGCCGTCCCGCGCCGTCACCAGGTTGGTGGCCAGTTCCCCGGCACCGGTGTTCGCAGTCTTCATCCCGGCGTTCAGCTCGTTCGCACCGGCCTGCGCCTGTCGCAGCTTCGGGATCATCTGGCTGACGTCGTTCAGGACGATGTCGAAGGTCTGCGCGCCGACCTGCGCACCGACCTGGTTGACAACTTGCTGGGCGGCGTCCTGTCCCATGACCGTCGACAGGTAGTTGTTCGCGTCGTTGTAAGTGAAGATCAGCTCGGCCGATCGCGGCGTGCCGCTCGTCGGGGACGCCAGGGCCTCGCTGAAGTCCTCGGGCAGGGTGATCGAGAAGTAGTAGGTCCCGTTCGCGACGCCTTCCTCGGCCTCCTTTGCCGAGACGGGGTGGAGGTCGAGTTGCTTGGAAGCAATCAGACCTGCCGCGACCTGATCACCGGCTTTGAGAGGCTCCCCCTGGACGACGGCACCGCTGTCTGCGTTCACAAGGGCCACGGGAATCTTGTCGACGGCGTTGAACGGATTCCAGAATGCCCACAGGTAGAGCGCGCCGTACATCAGCGGCATGAGGATGATGACGATCAGCGCGAGTCGGGGCATGCGGCCCCGGTAGTAACGCTTGAAGTCGCTGCCCGGAGAGAATGCGGCAAGCATGTTCAGTTCCGATCTTCTGAGACGATTCGCACGAACTCGTGGTCGGTGAGGTTGTCGACCAGGAGGACCTCACGTATGCCGACACCTGGATGGACACCGTTGACGTCGGCGGTGATGACCGTCTGTTCACGCCCGAGGTCGACCAACCGCTCGAGTAGCCGGTGCGCGCTGCTGGTCCGCGTCATCCGGTCGACGCCGCCGGTGACGAGCAGTGGCGGTCGTCGCAGGTTCGCCATCGCGATGCGGAACAGTGCAGCCGTCAGTTCGGGCAGTTCCTCGACGAAGGCATCGAGGTGCGGAAGGGTCAGCGGCCCGAACACCGGTCGGCACAACCGCTCCAGATCGTCGGCCGTCGACTGCCCCACCCATCGGAACCACGGGGCCTGCCAGCGGATCTGCTCGGTCAGGACGTCACTTACCCTGATCGTCTGGTCGATGCCGTCGACCTCGTCGATGTCGGCGATCGCCGCGTTCTTGAAGAGCTTTCGGGCGTCGTTCGTCCTCCCGAAAGCGGTGAGTGAGCCGCTGGTGGGTGCCATCCGCCCGGCCAGTGTGAGCAGGAGTGCCGTTCGTCCACGACCGCCCGAACCCTGCAGGACCGTGACCCCGCCCGCGCGGATCGCCACGTCGGTGGGTCCGAAGATCGGCCCCCAGGAGGCACGTACCGCCACCCCCTCGGCGACAATCAGGAACTCATCCGAGTCGCGGAATTCGTCCGCGACGCCGATCGGACCAGGCCCTCCCTCTCCGGAATCTCCGGTCGCGCTCATGATGGACCTCTCATCAGGAGTGGCGTTCCGCGATGGAATGACGCGGAGATCAGCCCCTCGTTCGGCCCCGACGGCACACGACACAGAATCCTCGGCCCGTTCATCGGGACGTGAACCTGTTCGGACAACGCTTCGATTGAGACATCCACATGCCTGGCTCAGCATTCGTCACGGCCGGAGATTAGCGTCGAATTGCGTCGCGTCACAGCGGAAGTCCGCTATCGATCAATCGACATCAGGCCGGCGTCAGGTCGTCGCCTCGAACGATCCCCCGTCGTCGAGAAACACCGAACCGGGGTAGGCGAACCGAAACCAACATCGACAGAAAGTGCTGTTGTACAGCGCTTTTCACAACCTTCGCATCGAAACCGGGCGCTCCGGGCAGCGACCGGAATCGGGCGGGTGCCCACCGGTCGGGCACCCCGACGGTCGTACCCGACCAACCCAAACAGGGCACGAATCCGTGCCTGAAATGTCCCAAACCCAACCGTCGACACCGGACACATATTCGCGTCTGCATTCTGTGACCACAACGCAGCGAATCTGTGCCAGATGGGTCTCGAACCACCGGCAGGACGGTTCCCGAGTATTAATGTCCTGATCGACCGAGATGGTCACGGATTCGCGAAAGTCGATACCTTGCAGGGTTGATCGCATCCATTCAGCGACATCACCCGTTGACATCTTCGCGTACCGCCAGCTCCTTCGAGTCAATTCGCTCGTCTTATAAAGAAAGTGGTGATCAAGTATGTGCACCCGAGTCATTTGGCCTGACGCCGCGGGCGCAGTGCTCGTGGGCCGCAACATGGATTTCCACAAGGACTTGATGACCAACCTGTGGACCCAGCCCCGTGGGATCAGTCGCGACGACGGCGTCGAGGGAGAGCTGACCTGGACCTCGAAGTACGGGAGCGTGATCGCTGCTGCGTTCGACATCATCTCGGTCGATGGCATCAACGAAGCAGGACTCGCCGGTCACGTCCTCTGGCTGGCAGAATCCACATACGGCGAGCACGACAAATCCAGGCCTGCGCTCAGCCAGGCGGTCTGGCTGCAGTACTTCCTCGACAACTTCGCAACCGTCGCCGATGCCGTGCAGTGGGTCGAGGACACCAATGTTCAGGTCATCCAGATGCCGGATCCGACCGGCGGGAACCCGCCGACCATTCATCTCGCGCTCGACGATGCAACCGGCGACTCGGCGATCATCGAGTACATCGACGGGAAGCCGCGTGTCTATCACGACAGCTCCTTCCGGGTGATGACGAATTCACCGACCTATGACAAGCAGGTCGAGCTTCTCCGGCGTTGGGAGGGCCTCGGCGGCGACCAGCCCCTCCCCGGTGACACCGAGGCAGAGCACCGATTCGCGCGCGCGGCGTACTACTCCGGGCGACTACCCCAGCCGAAGAGCAAGGTCGAGGCTATCGCCGGGATGTTCAGCGTCATCCGCAATGCTGCGCAACCCTTCCGGTTGCCCGATCCCGGAAAACCCGATGCCTCCCAGACGATTTGGCAGACGGTGACCGACCTGACGAACAAGCGTTTCGTCTTCGAGTCGACCACACGGCCGAACATCGTCTGGGTCGACCTCGCGGATCTCGACTTCGCCGAGGACTCTCCGCAACTCAAACTCGACCTGCAGGGCAAACTGTCGGTCGAAGGCGGGATCGCCGGCAACGTCAGCGGACAGTTCGCCGATCAGGGTCCGATGACGTTCCTTTCCTTCGCACTCCTCGCCCAACTCGCCACACTGCAGGATCCGTCGCACCAGTCGTGACCACCGATCTGCCCGGCTGGCAGCCGACGGTGTGGATGCGGGCCCTCCTCGCCACACCGTCGGCGACATGGCCGCTGGGCCGGTCGATCCGGGGCGCGGTGACCGTTGCTGCCCCGGTGACCCTCGGTGCGCTGACCGGTCACCCTTTGGTCGGGATGTGGATCAGCATGGGAACGCTGCTGCTCGCGGCCGGCGAGAAGTCGGTGGCGTACCGGGCCCGCTTCCGACAGTTCGCGACGACCACACCACTCGCGGCCGCCGCGTACTGTCTCGGAGTCCTGTCCACCGCACCGGCCCCGGTCACCGTGGCCGTGATGGCCGTGATCGCCGGCGTCTCCGGCATCGTCAGCGGGTACTCGGGAACAGTGTCGGTGGCGACGATGCAGGCGATGGTGATCGCGGCGATCGCGATCGGGGTCCCAGCAGCTCGACCCTATTGGGAACCGGCGGTACTGTTCCTCGCCGGGGCGGTTCTCTATGCCGCGGGACTTGCGGTCGAGGTGGCCATCAGCCGGTCTCGGCCCCAGCGAGACTCATTGGTGACCCTGCTGCGGTCACTGTCCGTGCTCGCTCGCGCACAAGCTGCCGGCAACACCGATCTCGCCGTGGAGCGGGCGCAGGCCATCAGTGCGCTCGACGCCTTCGATCACATGGCCATCACCGGGCGCGGTACCGCAGGTGGACCGACCCCCGAGTACGACCGGGCAGCGGCCATCTCGCGGGCTGCCGATCAGCTGATGGCCCGCCTGCTCGCCGACGATGCAGATCGGGACCTATCCGTACAGACGGCGCCGCGGCTGGCCGAATGCGCCGCTGCACTCACCCATCGGCGCCGACCCGGGGCTCGCCCACCGGACGGGACGTTGATCCGCCTCGGCATGCTGGAGGACGCGATCTTCGGCGACGCGCCCTCGCCGGTATCGACCGCACCGCCCGAACGCACCACGCCGTCCCCGCCGGGTCCGGCCTTGCTCGCGTCGGCCGGCCGACTGGCCTTGTGCACAGCCATCGCCTACGCCATGTACTTCGTCCTGCCCGTCGCACATGGGTACTGGATCGCGCTGACCGTCGCGCTGGTGATGAAGCCCGACCTCGGTTCGGTATTCGGTCGTGCGGTCCTTCGTGGCATCGGCACCGTCGGCGGCGCCTGCGTCGCCGTCGCGGTCGGTGTTCTCCCTCATCAACCGATCATCTCCGGGCTTGTCATCGCGGTCCTTGCGGCAACCTTGCCCTGGGCCATGACGCGGTCATATCTGGGGCAAGCATTGGTGCTCACACCGCTGATCATGATTCTGCTCGATGTGGTCGTACCCCACGCATCGATCCTCCATCTCAGTGAAGCGCGGGTGGCCACGACGGTGATCGGCTGTGTCATCGTGATCGTCGTCGGCTACCTCGTCTGGCCGGGGGCTCGCCGCGTGCACATGGTCGAGTCATTCGGCGCCACGCTGACCGTTCTCGCACGGTACGCCCAAGACGTGGCGGGCAATGCGTCACCAGACGTCGTGACCGCCGATCGCCGGATCGTGTATCGACGGCTATCGGATGCGCGAACCTCGTTGCAGCGCACCCTCTCCGAGCCTCCCCCGGCGGGAGCTGAAGCCTGGGCCTGGATTCCGGTGGTCAGCGCGACGGAGCGCGTCGCCGACCGGGTCACAAGCGCATCCGCAGCGCGGACACCACCGGCGACGACCCCCGACGCCGACGAACTCTCGGTCCTCGCCGGCGAGCTCGCCGACCTCGACCATCAGGTCACCGCCGAGCACCGCGCACGCCGTACCCCGACACCACCCGCACGCGAAGCGCACTCCCCCGACCCCGCTGTGCGTGAACTCGCCGACGAACTCGCACATCTGCGGTCACTGATCGGTCGCGAATCCCGACCTGCGCCCCACGAACTGGACAGCACGACGCAGACCGACAGACGATAACCGTCCTCGTCGAACTCGACGGCTGGCTGTTGCCCGCGCCTCGTCGAAGGGTCACGTGCGGGCGCCGGCACGAACGGTCAGGTTCGGTCGGCCCCGAGCACTCGCGCCCCGGCTGCCGGACCGCTGGCGGTGCGGACCGAGCGCGCGACGCCGGCGCCGGACAGTTCCGCGGCAACGTTCACCGCGCTGGTCTCGTCGGCGCAGAGGAAGGCACACGTCGGACCCGAGCCCGAGACGATGCCGCCCAGCGCCCCGGCATCGACCCCGGCGCGCAGGGTCCGGCGGAGGGTCGGCTGCAGTGAGAGCGCGGCGGGTTGCAGGTCGTTGTGCAGGAGCGGCGCCACCGCGTGCGGGTCACCCGACGCCAGCGCCTGCATCAGTTCGTCGGGACGACGCAGCAGATCGCGCCCGGCGTCGTCGGCGCACTCGCCAGATCGGCTGTCGCGCAACCGATCCAGCTCGCCATACACCGCCGGCGTGGACAGCCCCTCCCGCGCGAGGGCCAGGACCCAGTGGAATTCTCCGCGGGAGAGGACCTGCATCAGCCGCTCGCCGCGTCCGGTGCCGAGTGCGGTGTTGCCGTGCAGCGCGAACGGCACGTCACTGCCCAGACCCGCGGCGATCGCGGCGAGGTCGTCCCGGCCGATGTCGAGTTTCCACAGCGCGGCCAGTGCGACGAGCGCCCCCGCGGCGTCGGCGCTGCCGCCGGCCATGCCGCCGGCAACCGGGATCGTCTTGTCGATGTCGATGGCGACCTTGCCGGAACGGTCCGCCCAGTCGGCCAGTGCCAGTGCCGCCCGAACCGCGAGGTTGGACTCGTCGGCCGGGACCGACGCGGCGCCCTCGCCGCGGACGGTGACGGTCATCTCGTTGGCACGGGCCACCCTGACGTCGTCGTGCAGGGACAGCGCCTGGAAGACGGTGACCAGGTCGTGGTAGCCGTCATCGCGGCGCGGACCCACCCCGAGGTGCAGATTGACCTTCGACGGAGCCCGCGCGGTGACGGAGTCCGACACCACCGACAGCGACGTTCGCGACACAATGATCCAGCCTAGCGCCCCGGGGTCGGCCCCGTGCCCACCGCCGCAACCGGTCGGGGGCCCAGCCGGGGTCGGTCAGGGGCGCCATCCGCGGTCCACGAGTTCGCCGACATGCTCGACGACGAGCACCGCGCCCGCATCGCGCAACTCCCCCTCCGCGAACCCACCGGACCGCACCGCCACGCAGTCCGCAGGCAGTCGGTGCGCCGACGCCACGTCCCACACCGTGTCGCCGACGACGACGGCCTTGCCGCCGCCGGCCTCGTCGAGGGCGACCGACAGGATGTCGGGTGCCGGCTTGGACGAATCGGCGTCGTCTGACGTGGTCACGGCGGCGAAGTCGTTCCGGGACAAACCCATCGACTCGAGCGCCGCGTCGGTGAACTCCGACTTGCCCGACGACGCCAGAGCGACCCGATACCCGGCGTCGAGCAACCCGCGGACCAGGTGGGCAGCGCCCGGCAGCGGCCGCACGTCGGGCAGCAGGTCACGGTACGCGCTCTCCCACTCGTCCCGGAGGGTGTCCCCCAGCGATTCCTCCACGTCGTCGCCGAGGATCTCGCCGACCAGACGATCACCACCCATGCCGATCGCCCGGTGCACCTGCCACCACTGCGGGGTCAGGTCGTGGCCGGCGAAGGCCCGCATCCACGCCAACGCGTGGAGGTAGGTGGAGTCGACGAGCGTACCGTCGACATCGAGAAGCACGGTGTCGATCGACCCATCCGCTCTGTGGTCAGGCATCTGCACCTCGTTTCCGGGGTCGAGAACCGCGCCCCGTCGTCGAATGTCCGCCTGCCCGGGCACCACCGTCTCGAGCGCCCAGGTTTCGGACCTACGACTCAACGCCTACACCGACGCGACCGATCTCGCAGAGGAGAACCCCATGGCAACCCGATTCGGCTACACCTTGATGACCGAGCAGGCCGGCCCGAAAGAGCTGGTGCGGTACGCAGTCGGCGCCGAAGACGCCGGCTTCGACTTCGAGGTGTCGAGCGACCACTACTTCCCATGGCTCTCGGCCCAGGGACACGCCCCGTACGCGTGGACGGTCCTCGGCGCCGTGGCCCACGCGACCGAGCGGGTCGACCTGATGACCTACGTGACATGCCCGACGATCCGCTATCACCCGGCGATCATCGCCCAGAAGGCCGCGACACTGCAGATCCTCGCCGACGGTCGCTTCACCCTCGGCCTGGGCTCCGGGGAGAACCTCAATGAACACGTCGTCGGCGAGGGCTGGCCGTCGGTCGCCGACCGTCAGGACATGCTCGCCGAGGCGATCGAGATCATCCGCAAGCTGCACACCGGCGAGCTCGTCGACTTCCGCGGCGAGTTCTTCCAGGTCGACGCGGCCCGGATCTGGGACCTCCCCGATCAGCCGGTCCCGATCGGTGTCGCGGTCGCGGGCAACGCGGGTATCGAGACGTTCGGTCCCCTCGCCGACCACCTGATCGCCGTCGAACCCGACGCCGATTTCATCAACGCCTGGAACGCCCATTCGTCGACCCCGACCGTCGACGGGCAGGGCTCGCGCGCGATCGGACAGATCCCGATCAGCTGGGATCGCAATCGCGACAAGGCGATCGAGCGCGCTCACGATCAGTTCCGCTGGTTCGCCGGCGGCTGGGATGTCAACGCCGACCTGCGCACCACCGCGGGATTCGCCGCCGCGACCCAGTTCGTGACGCCGGACGACGTGGCGGGCAACATCCCGTGTGGCCCCGACCTCGATCAGATCGTCGAGGCGGTGAAACCCTTCTGGGAGGCCGGTTTCACCGACATCGCGCTCGTCCAGATCGGCGGCGACACCCAGGAGGAGTTCCTGCGCGACGCCGCTCCCGAGCTGCTGGAGAAACTGCGCGCCGCGTCGAACTGAGTCCCGCGATTTCCATGCTCCCTGAGGAGCGAGCTTGCGAGCGTCACGAAGGGTTTTTCGCAGCGTGAGTCGCCAGACCCTTCGAGGCTCGTCGCTATCGCTCCTCGCACCTCAGGGAGCAGAGTCAGACGTCGCTCGCGCTGGCAAATCGAGCAGAGTGAGACGTCGCTCGCGCTGGTGCATCGAGCGGAATGAGTCGTCGCTCCTGGCTGGTTCAGAGACCAGCGGTCGTGCGGGCGAGCCGGACGAAATCGTCGACGTCGAGTTTCTCGCCGCGCACGCCGGGATCGATATCTGCTTCGCGCAGTCGGCGTTCGGCCTCGGCCGCCGACCCGGCCCATCCGGCCAGTGCCGACCGCATCGTCTTGCGGCGCTGGGCGAATGCCGCGTCGATCGCCGCGAACACCCGCGCGCGTTCGACCGGATCGGTGGAGTGATCGTCGGTGCGTTCGATACGGACGAGCCCCGATTCGACCTTGGGTTCGGGCCAGAACACGTTGCGTCCCACCGCACCGGCGCGGCTCACGCGCCCGTGGTAACGCGCCTTGACGCTCGGCACGCCGTAGGTCCGGCTGCCCGGGCCCGCGGCGAGGCGGTCGGCGACCTCCGCCTGCACCATCACCAGGGCGGTGGTGATCTCGGGGAAGAGACCGAGCAGGTGCAACAGGACCGGCACCGACACGTTGTACGGCAGGTTCGCGACGAGCGCGGTGGGCACCGCGGGGAGGTCGTCGCGCGTCACCTGCAGCGCATCGGCGAGAATGACCTGAAAATTGTCCTGACGGCCCGGCGCGTACTCCACGATCGTCGCCGGAAGACGTTGGGCGAGAACCGGATCGATCTCGATCGCGACGACCTTGCCGGCGGTTCCGAGGAGCGCGAGGGTGAGCGAGCCCAACCCCGGACCGACCTCGAGAACGGTGTCCTCGGGACCGACACCCGACGCGGCGACGATCCGCCGGACCGTGTTCGCGTCGTGGACGAAGTTCTGTCCCAGCGTCTTGGTCGGCCGGACGCCGACCTCGGCCGCGAGTTCCCGGATCTGTGCGGGACCGAGCAGACGGGGAGCCTCGTCGGGCTTGCCCGCGGGCGTCTCGTCAGGTGCCGGCGTCTCGTCGATCAGCGCAGGCCCAGCTTGGACGAGCAGGACGGCCACGCGCCCCAGCCCTGGACCGCCTGGGTCTTGCTGGCGACGGCGATCTGCTCCTCGCGGCTGGCGAGGTCGGCGCGCGGCGCATACTCGAGACCGCCCCAGCGTTCCCAGGTGTTCTGGTCGAACTGCACCCCGCCGTAGAAACCGTTGCCCGTGTTGATGGCCCAGTTCCCGGTCGCCTCGCACGCGGCGAGAGCGTCCCAGACGGACCCGAACGGCACGAACGGCGCGCCCGGTTTGGTGCCGATGCGGACGGTGGCCGCGACCGGTTCGGTGAGCACTTCACTGGTCAGCTTGTCGCGCTTGACAACTCGGCCGTTGACGGTGGTGACCTTGTACGTCACGCGCGCCTCACCGGGCGTGCCCTTCTTCTCGACCACCTTGCGATCGCGGATGAGGGTCGGATCTTCCTTCTTGACCTCCGGCGGCGCGACCGGCTCGGTGAGCGTGACGTCCTCGGTCTTGATCCGCGTGACGACGATCTTCAGATTCGGGGTGACCTTGGTGTCGGCCGCGGGAGTGACCTTGTCCTCGGCGCCCAGCGGCGTCCCGAGCGACTCGAGCAGATCCTTGACGGTGTGCGCGGCGACGGTCGGACGCTTCTTGGCCGGCCCGTCGACGAGGTTCACCGGCTTGGGCAGTGCGACCTCGATCTGGCCGCCGCCGACCGGCAGCTCCTGGCCGAACGCGGTCTCCTCGGCGGCGTGGGTCAACCCACGCTCGGCCATCAGCTGGTCCACGGTCGAGGCGTTGGTGACGATGGTCTCGCGCTTGCCCTCGATGTCGAGGGTGAGCTGCTTGAGCTTGTTCACCCGGATGGTCTGGCCGTCGCCGAAGCCGGAGTCGGGCGCGGGGCTCACCTTGTCACCGTCGGCGGGCGCCAGCCCCTCGGACTCGAGGAGGCTCTCGACGGACATCGCCATGGTGGACACGTGCCGGACGTCGCCGTCGACGTCGATCGCGACGTTCTTGTGCATGGTGACGCCCATGATCCCGCCGGCCGCGACAGTGGCGCAGACGGCGCCGACCGCGACGCGGACACGCAACGAGTTCGATCCGTTGATCTTGGCGAACACCGACTTGGACGACACCGGCTCGGACGACTCTGAATTGGGCAAGGAAGACAAGGGCACGACATCCTGATAGGCAACACTGGCACCACGCCCGCCGAGTGGATCAGCACGTCGGCCAGGCGGATCACAGTACGATAACGAACCGGCCAGATTATGGCAAAGGGATGCCGTAGACCCGTCGCGCGTTGGCTCCGAGAAGACGCGCCATCTCCACATCGGTCACGCCGCGCACCTCGGCGAGCGCTCGCGCCGTGTACGGGAGGCAGTAGGACTGATTCGGCTGGCCACGGTAGGGATGCGGGGTCAGGAACGGGGCGTCGGTCTCGACGAGGATCTGGTCGTCGGGCACGAGTTCGGCCGCGACCCGGAGCTCGTCGGCGTTGGCGAAGCTCACAGTGCCGGCGAAGCTGAGCATGAAGCCACGGTCGACACATTCGCGGGCAACGTTTCGGTCACCGGAGAAGCAGTGCATGATCACGGAGTCGGGTGCCCCCTCCGCGGCCAAGATGTCCAGCAGGTCGCGGTCGGCCTCGCGGTTGTGGATCATCAGGGGTTTGCCCACACGCTTCGCGAGGTCGATGTGCCAGCGGAAGGCCTCGTGCTGCACCTCGGGCGGCGCGCACTCGTCCGACTTCCCGGGCCAGTAGTAGTCGAGCCCGGTCTCGCCCACGGCGACGACGCGCGGATGACGAACCATCTGCTCGAGTTCGGCGGCAGTCTCGTCGTTCAGATCGCCGGCGTGCATCGGGTGCAGGGCCACCGCCGCGTACACCCGGTCGTCCCAGTCCGCGGCGGCGACCGCCCAGCGCGCGTCGACCATGTCGTCGGCAACCGTGACGACATGGTCGACACCGACGGTCTGCGCGTGGTCGCAGATCGCACGGACCGTCTCGGCATCGCGCCCGCCACACGCGGCCAGGTGGGTGTGGGCGTCGACGAGGCCGGGCAGGGGCGCCGGGTCGGGCGGTGGTTCGCGTCGACGCCGCTTCCTGGCGGCCTTGTTGCTCAGAGATTCGTCGCCGCTCGTCTCGGGATCGCTCTTGTCCGGGGCGCCAGGGGCGTCGCTCATGGCACCACCTTGGCACAGCGCGCCGACACCCTCCGGTTGCGGCCCTCACACCCGGGCATCCGGGTCAGAGCGTCACCGTGCCCTCGATCACCGTCGTCGTGTCGCCACCGATCCAGATGTTCTCGCCGTCGTCGTGGACGTGAACGCGTCCGGCACGGCCAAGTGCGGCGCCCTGGGCCGCGACATACGACGCCGGGGCGTGACCGTTCGCACGCAGCCACATCGCGATACCCGCGTTGAGACTGCCCGTCACCGGGTCCTCGGGGACGCCGATGCCCGGCACGAAGGCCCGGACCTCTCCGAAGACCTCACCGTCCGAGTCGTACATCCCGAACAATCCGACCTTGTGATCGCCGAGCGCCGGGATGTCCGGCGTCACCTCGAGCACCCGCTCCCCGGACGCGAGTTGCAGCACCATCCATTCCGGCCCGTTGTCGACCCACTCGGCCGCGAGGACCTCGCCGGCCGCGATCCCCAGTGCGGCGGCGACCTCGGCGACGACCGCGGACTCGACGGGGCCGGATCGTCGCAACGGCGGTGCCGCGAAGGCCAGCCGTGCACCCGAACGGCGGAGTCGAACCAGGCCGACGCCGCACTCCTGCACGATGTCCTCCCCCGCAGGGCGGCCGCCCGTCGTCAGCCACGCATGCGCGGAACCGAGCGTGGGGTGACCGGCGAAGGGCAACTCCCCGTCCGGGGTGAAGATCCGCAGGCGGTAGTCGGCTGCGGCGTCGGTCGGCGGCAGCACGAACGTCGTCTCCGACAGATTGGTCCAGCGGGCGAATGCCGCCATCCGGTCGTCGGGGATGTCGGCGGCATCGAGCACCACGGCCACCGGGTTACCACCGGTTCCGGTGGCGGAGAACACATCGATCTGGGCGAAACGTCGGGTCATCGGTTCATCGTCTCACCCTCAGTTGCAGCCCGGTCAAAGGTTTTTCGGGCCCGTCACCCCGGGACGGCGAGCGGTCGCCCGCCGCCGCGAGCACCACCACCGCGGGAAAACGGTTCGCCCGGCCGCGCAAATCGCGCCGGAGTCGTCCGGGACGGGTAGCGTGGCGAAGCGTGTTGGGATTGCCAGATTCGATCACCGTCGCACTGTTCGACCTCGACGGGGTTCTCACCGAGACCGCGGTGTTGCACCGCAAGGCATGGAAGAAGGCGTTCGACGCCTTCCTCGCCGCGCGTGCGGGCGGCGCGGACCATGCCGATTTCGTCGAGTTCACCGACCAGGACTACCTCGACTACGTCGACGGACGTCCCCGGGAAGACGGCGTGCGAGCCTTCCTCGCCTCCCGCGGCATCGACGACGTCGACCCGCAGACCGTGACCGCCATCGGGAACGGGAAGAACGACATGTTCCTGGTGTCCCTGGCCGAGGACGGCGGGCAGGCATATCCGGGTTCGGTGCGGTACCTCGAGGCGGCTCGTGACGCGGGTCTCCGGATCGCGGTCGTGACCTCCTCGAAGAACGGAGCAGCAGTGCTGGATGCAGCGGATCTGTCGAGATTCGTCGAGGTCCGGGTGGACGGGCTCGACATCGTGTCGAAGGGCCTGAACGGCAAACCCGCTCCCGACTCGTTCCTCCTGGGCGCCGAGCAGATGGGCGTCGAACCCGCTGCGGCAGCGGTCTTCGAAGACGCCATCTCCGGCATCCGGGCCGGCAGCGCGGGCGAATTCGGCTACGTCGTCGGCGTCGACCGTGTCGGCGGTGGGCAGGCCGAGGCGATGCGCGCGGCCGGCGCCGACGTCGTCGTGACGGACCTCGACGAATTGCTCCCCGCATGACCGCCGAGCACGGCCACGACTTCGGCTTCGAGATCCACCCGTGGCAGCTCAAGTGGCGCGGCGGAGTCGACCTCGACATGCTCGGCCGGACCGAGACACTCTTCGCACTGTCCAACGGACACATCGGTTTACGCGGGTCGTTCGAAGAGGGCGAGCCCGTCGATCATCCCGGCACCTATCTCAACGGCTTCTACGAACTGCGCGGCCTGCCCTACGCGGAGAGCGGTTACGGTTACCCCGAGTCGGGACAGACCGTCGTCAACGTGACCGACGGCAAGATCATCCGGCTGCTCGTCGAGGACGAGCCGATGGACCTCCGGTACGGGCGTACCGAAGAACACGAGCGGACCCTCGACTTCCGTACCGGCACACTGCGTCGCCACACCGTCTGGACCTCACCCACGGGCCGCAAGGTGCGCATCAAATCCGAGCGGCTCGTGTCGTTCACCAAGCGCACCATCGCCGCGATCCGGTATGAGGTCGAGCCGGTCGACGAGGACATGAAGCTCGTCCTGCAGTCGGACCTCCTCGCCAACGAGCCGGTGCCCGCCCCCGGGAACGACCCGCGTCTGGCGGCCGCGCTCGACGCACCCCTCGTCTCCGATCTCGCGACATGCCGCAACTACTGGGGCATGCTGGTCCACCACACCAAGAAGTCCGGCCTGCACATCGCGGCCGGGATGGATCACGAGATCTACTTCCCGGACAAGGCGGACACGTTCATCCGCGCCGACGGCGACCTCGCCCGGCTCACCATCGCGGCGAACGTGCCGAAGGGCAAGAGCCTCACGCTGACCAAGTACATGGGGTACGGCTGGTCGGCGCGGCGTTCGGTGCCGGCACTGCGCGCCCAGGTCGACGCGGCCCTCGCGATGGCGATGGAGACCGGCTGGGACTCACTCAAGGCCGACCAGGTCCGCTACCTCGAGGACTTCTGGCGCGACGCCGATGTCGAACTCGACGGCGATCCGGAGCTGCAGCAGGCCGTCCGGTTCGCGCTCTTCCACGTGTTGCAGGCCGGCGCACGCGGTCAGTCCCGCGCCATCCCGGCCAAGGGCCTCACCGGCCCCGGCTACGACGGTCACACCTTCTGGGACACCGAGAGTTTCATCCTGCCGATGCTCACCTACACGGTCCCCGCCGCCGCCGGCGAGGAACTGCGGTGGCGCCACTCCACCATGGACAAGGCGAAGTCCCGCGCCGCCGAGCTCGGCCAGCGTGGGGCGATGTTCCCGTGGCGGTCGATCAACGGCGACGAGTGTTCGGGCTACTGGCCCGCCGGCACCGCAGGCGTGCACGTGTCCGCCGACATCGCCAACGCCACCGCTCGCTACCTGCGAGCGACCAACGACGAGCAGTTCGAAACCGAGTGCGGCGTCGAACTGCTCGTGGAGACCGCGCGACTGTTCGCCGGGCTGGGTCACCACGATGTGAACGGGAAGTTCCGCATCGACGGGGTGACGGGTCCCGACGAGTACACCGCGGTCGTGAACAACAACACCTTCACCAATCTCGCAGCGCAACAGAACCTGCGGGACGCGGTGGCCGCCGTGCACCGCCGGCCCGATCTCGCCGAGCATCTCGGGGTCACGACCGCCGAGGCGGCGCACTGGGAGGCGTGCGCCGACGACATGACGATCCCCTACGACGACGCCCTCGGCGTCCACCAGCAGTGCGAGTCGTTCACCCTGCTGGGCGCCTGGGATTTCGAGTCCTCGGTCGGGCGGTATCCGCTGCTGCTGAACTATCCGTACTACGACCTCTACCGCAAGCAGGTGGTCAAGCAGGCCGACCTGGTCTTCGCGACCTATCTGTTCGGCGATGCCTTCACCCCCGAGCAGAAACTGCGCAACTTCGACTACTACTACCCGCTCACCGTCCGCGACTCGTCCCTGTCGGCGTGCTGTGAGGCGGTCACCGCGGCCGAGGTCGGCTACCCCGATCTCGCCTACGATCTGCTCGCCGAGTCGGTGTTCACCGACCTGCACGACCTGCACAACAACGTCAGCAGCGGACTGCACATCGCGGCGCTCGCGGGTGCCTGGACCGACTGCGTGGCCGGCTTCGGCGGCATGCGCGACTTCGGCGGGAACATCACGTTCGCGCCCCGGCTCCCGAAGCGGCTGACCTACATGTCGTTCCGCATGATCATCCGTGACTCGAAGATCGTCGTGGCCGTCGACAAGGACAACGCGACCTATCGGTTGCTGTCGGGCCCGCCGATCGACCTCGCGCATCACGGCGAGAAGTTCACTCTCGAGTCCGCCCCGATGACCATGCACATCCCGGAACTGGAATATCGCGAGCCGCCCAAGGCCCCGCCCGGGTGTGATCCGTATCGTCGGGAGATCTAAGGCCCCCGACGCTTGACCTTGACACGGTGTCAAGCGGTCAGGTGGGTGGTGAAGGAGGTGGTCGATCATGACCGACCAGACAACCCGCCCACTCGATCCGGCCCTGATGGCAGCATTGTCGGCCGATGACGCGTCGATGCGGCTGCGGGCCGCGATGGCGGCGGGCAGCAACCCGCATCCCGGGTATGCCGAGGAGCTGATCCGACGCTGCGGCGTGGAACCGGACTTCTTCGTGCGGGACATGTTGACCTGGGCCCTGACGCGGTTGCCCGCCGAACTGACGGTGCCCGGCCTCATTCCCGAGCTGGCGTCCGCGTCTCCGCAGGCGCGGGCACAGGCACTACACACCCTGTCGAAGATCGGTGACCGGTCGGTGTGGACGTCGATCACACCCGCGCTCCTGCACGATGCGGACGACGAGGTGGCTCGCGCCGCCTGGCGGACCGCGGTCGTCCTGGTCCCGGCGGGCCGGGAGGCCTGGCTCGCGAACGAACTGGCCGGCGAACTCGGCCGCGGGAGCACCGACGTCCGACGGAGTCTCAGCCGTGCCCTGGCCGGACTCGGCGACGCCACGGTCGGACCGCTTGCCGTCGCGAAACAGCGGGGCAACAGCGCGGTGCGCGCACACGTCGTGGCCACCGAACGGCTGATCGACGACCCGGACAGTGACTTCGCCGCTGCGTCGGACTTCGTCGCGCCGACGACCAACACTGTCCCCGACGACGATTCGGCTGTCGAAACAACGGACGGAACGTAGCGGTGCTGATCGGCGAGGTGGCGCGGCACACCGGCTTAAGCAGCCGGATGCTGCGCCACTACGACTCACTCGGACTCGTGCGACCGACCGGCCGGACGTCGGGCGGCTACCGGGAGTACTCCGAGGCCGACCTCGAGCGGCTCCTGCACGTCGAGAGCCTCCGATCGCTCGGACTCTCGCTGCGCGACGTCGGCCGCGCGCTCGACGAGCCGGGGTTCGCACCGGACACGCTCATGGACCGCCTCATCGACGACACCGAGGCGAGGATGGCTGCCGATGCCCAGCTCCTCGCGCGTCTGCAGGACGTGCGGGGTGCCGGGCCCACCGAGTGGTCCGCGGTGCTGGGAGTGGTCAGACTGCTCCGTGCCGTCCAGTCCGACAACGCGGCCGATCGTCAGACTGCCGCGATGCTGGCCGGCGAGGTCAGGGTGTCCGGGGACTCGCTGGCGGACGCACTCCTGAAGGAGCCGGATCCCAACGTCGCCGGTGCCCTTCGGTGGGCGCTCGCGCAGAGACCGGGCGGTGTCGACCGCCTCGTCGACGGTGCGGCCGACCCCGATCCGGTTGTTCGACGCCGGGCGGTCACCGCGCTCGCCGCGATCGAGGAGACCACACACGTCACGTCGGTTCTCGAGGGACTGCTCGCCGATCCCGATCCCGCCGTCCGACGCACCGCTGCCCTGACCCTCGGACGCCGCGGTGCCGCGGTCGCGGTCGATGCCCTGGTCGAGCTCATCGGTGCCGGCGACCGCGATGTCGAGGCCGCCGAGGTCCTCGCCGGCCACGAAGCCCACCGCGAGCGGATCGTCGACCTTCTCGTCGACCGCCTGGGTGCCGACCCCGACGCGTCCGTTCGATCGCGCCTGGTGCAGGCTCTCGCCGAGATCCCCGGTACCGCAGCAGCTTCGGCGCTGCGGGCGTGCACCGGTGACGCCGACGAAATGGTCGCGCGCACCGCGACCGTATTGCTCGATCGGCGGCCGCAGGGCTGATAGCTCAACAAGTCGACGAAAACTGTGTGACTCGTGGGACTTCTGTTCACCGCGGTTCACTGCGGTTCACTGCGGTTCACTGCGGTTCACTGAAGGTGCTCCTGTTCACTGATGGTTCTGATGTGAAAATCGCTGTCGTAGAACATCTTTGACTGGATGTAGTTGTGGAAACCGCTCGTCTTCGAACGGATTGTCGAGTACCTTGGTGGCATGACCCCGATCGCCGAGATGCGAGACTTCGTGATCACCCTCGAACCACCCACCGACCCGACCGGCCGGGAGATTTTCGACCGCCTGGACGAACTTCGGTTGCTGTACAACGTCGTCGGTCATCAGATCGCCGTGCACGCAGCATCGTTCGAAGCGACCGGCGCGGCAGACAGGGTGGGGTCGACCACACGCGGGGTGCTGATCGAGATGGGTTTCGCGCCGGCTGTCGCCCACCGCAGCATACGGATCGGAGAGCGGATCGACTCGTTGCCGAAGCTCGGCGACTGCGCCTCCGACGGGCATCTGGCGACCGAATGCGTCGACGCGGTTGTCCGCGGCCTGACCGTCATCGAGAAGCAAACACCCACAGTACTTTCCGACGAGGACCGGGCGGCGTATGAGTCCGAGCTGCTGGCTCAAGCATTCTCGGGTGCCACCCCCACCGAGATCGCCGACCACGCACGCACCATCGCCCACCGCAACGCCGACACCGCCGACGACGCCATCCCGGTTGCCGAGGACGCCTCGCTGAACGTGGTGAACTCGCGCATCACCGACGATGGCCGTGTGGAGATCAAGGCCGACCTCACCGCTGTGGTCGGTGAGAAGTTCCTGTCCATGATCGACGAACGATCCTGCCCGCGACCCGAACCCGACGGCAGCGAGGATCGACGGACGCGGGACCAGCGGTGGGCCGACGGCTTCGAGTTGTTGATGGATCAGGCGGCGATCGGAGCGACCCTCGACACCAGCGGTTCGCCTCGAACCCAGCTGTTGGTGACGATCCCGGCCGATGCGAAAGATCCGGCGCGACTGCCATGGGTCGGTCCGGTGTCGCAGACCACCGCCAAGCGACTCGCGTGCGACGCCCTTGTGAGCGAAATCGTCCTGGACGGGGAAGGCGTGCCCTTACAGATGGGGACAAGTAGGCGACTCTTCCCGTCCCACTTACGCAAGGCCATCATCGTCCGCGACCTGTGCTGTATCAAATGTGGTGCGCCCGCGGCACATACGCAGGTGCATCACATAGTGCCGTGGGTAGATGGCGGCCCCACCGACCTCGACAACGGGTGCCTGCTCTGCCAACGCTGCCACACGCAGGTACATCATCACGGCTGGGAAGTGACGATGGGATATGACCGCCACCCCTGGCTGATCCCGCCTGCTGACATCGACCCACAACGCCGCCCGCGGCCCGCCTACAACCGACGCACGATGCGACTCGACGACGTCTTCGTGTAGGTCCTGCGCCACCGCACGCACTGCGGGACAAGCCATCTCAGACGGGACCGAGCACCCGACACGACAACACCTCACGACCACAGATCCTGACGGCATGGCCGTCGCGGCGTTCCTTGACAACTCCACAGTGTGAAAGCCGAGCACGGCGTGGGCGTCGTTGCGGTCCGTCTCCTGGATCTTCGGGAGATGGACCGCAACGAATCCGCGTTACTCGACGCGTTACTTGACGCATCAGTCGTCGCGGTCTTGGTCGCGTCAGTCGCCGCCGTCCCGGTCGCCTCAGCCGTCACCGTCTCGGTCGTGTGTGCCGCCACCACGCGGGTCTGGCCCTCGCCACCTCGGACAATGCATGGTTCTGCACCTGGGTCGGCGCATGAGCCCGTTCATGGACCAGCACGATGGTCAGCGAGCTGGTGCTGACCGTTCCGCAGCTCCCACGGCCTCCGCAGCCTTCCGGAGACCCAGCGCCGCGCGCAGGATCGACACAGTGCCGACCAGAAATCGTCTGGACCGCAATTGGGTGCCGTCCCGGCCGGTCGGTAGTCTGTTGGGCACTATGGCACCCGATCTGACCAGCCCCGATCCGTCCGGCGCATCCCACGGCGACGGACGCCCGTACTACATCACCACCGCGATCGCCTACCCCAACGGCGCTCCGCACATCGGGCACGCCTACGAGTACATCTCCGCCGATGCGCTCGCGCGGTTCAAGCGGCTCGACGGGTTCGACGTCCGGTTCCTCACCGGCACCGACGTCCACGGGCAGAAGATGCAGCAGACCGCCGCCGCGGAGGGCATCCCCACCGCCGAACTCGCGAAGCGGAACTCCGACCGTTTCCAGTCGCTGCAGGAACGCCTCGGGTCCAGCTTCGAGCGCTTCATCCGCACCTCCGACGAGGACCACAAGCGCGCCTCGGAAGAACTGTGGAAGCGGATGAGCGACCGCGGCGACATCTACCTGGACAAGTACTCGGGCTGGTACGACGTCCGGGACGAGACGTTCTACGCCGAGGCCGACACCCGGGTCGACGAGTCCGGCGACCGCGTCGCCACCGACACCGGGCATGTCCTCACCTGGACCGAGGAAGAGACCTATTTCTTCCGCCTCTCGGCGTATCAGGACAAACTGCTGGAGCTCTACGAGTCCCGGCCGGAGTTCGTCGGTCCCGACGTCCGGCGCAACGAGGTCATCAGTTTCGTCAAGGGCGGCCTCACCGACCTGTCGGTCTCGCGCACCACCTTCGACTGGGGCGTCCCGGTACCCGGACATCCCGAACACGTCATGTACGTGTGGGTCGACGCCCTGACCAACTACCTCACCGGCGTCGGGTTCGCCGACGACCCGGAGACCTTCGCGCGGTTCTGGCCTGCCGACCTGCACATCATCGGCAAGGACATCATCCGATTCCACTGCGTCTACTGGCCCGCGTTCCTGATGAGCGCCGGGATCGAGTTGCCCAAGCGCGTGTTCGCGCACGGATTCCTGTTCAACAAGGGCGAGAAGATGAGCAAGTCGGTCGGCAACGTCGTCGACCCGGAGAACCTGATCGTCGAGTTCGGTCTCGACCCGGTGCGCTACTTCTTCCTCCGCGAGGTGTCCTATGGTCAGGACGGTTCGTACTCGGCCGAGGCGATCGTGTCCCGCATCAACGCCGACCTCGCCAACGAATTCGGCAACTTGGCGCAGCGCACCCTGTCGATGATCGGCAAGTACTTCGACGGCACCCTGCCGGCACCGGGCGAGTTCACCGACACCGACACCGCGCTGCTGACACGTGCGGATTCCCTGCTCGACATCGTGCGCGCCCACATCGACAACCAGGCCATCCACCTGGCGCTCGAGGCGCTCTGGTCGACGCTGGCCGAGACCAACCGGTACATCTCGGCACAGGAACCGTGGAAGCTCGCCAAGACCGACCTCGACCGCACCGGCACGGTTCTCTACGTCTGCGCCGAGGTGGTGCGCATCGTCGCGCTGCTGAGCCAACCGGTCATGCCGGAGTCGTCCAACAAGATCCTGGACCTCCTCGTCGTCGGCGACGATCGGCAGTTCACCGCAGCCGCCACCCGGTTGGAACCCGGTACCGCGCTGCCGAAGCCGACTCCGGTGTTCCCCCGGTACGAGAACTGAACCCGCACATCGAGAATGGTCGCGTGGGACGGGGTGGGGTCGGACTCGCTCGGCCCGGACGCGGTGGCGCCGGCACTCGACGTACTGCGTGCACTGCACGCCGAGACCGCCGCCCGTCGCCTGCCGCCGCCGGCCGCGCTGATCGGTGACTGGTACGACGCCGACGCCGTCATCGCACCGTCGATCGAACTGACACCCGGCTGCCTGCCCCCGGATGACCCCGACCGGTTCTGGTTCGGGTACCTCGGGTTTCCGGTGCGGCCGCACGACGCGTCGCTGCCGCCGAACGTCGGCGGACACACCGACGGCGTGCTCGTACTCCGCGATGGACGCTGGAGTTGCACCGGCACCGGTGTACCCGACTGGGCGAAGGCGGCCGTGCGCGCCGCCGGAGACCGGGCGGACCCCGTCACGCGGCGCGGATCCACCGCTGCACCGACGGTGGAATGGCATGCGCCCGAACGCAGTTCACATCTGGATGCCATCGCACAGTGCCTCGACGCCATCCGCGCCGGTGAGGTCTATCAGGCGTGCGTGTGCACCCGCTTCACCGGCACGCTGAGCGGCCGGCCCGTCGAGTTCTTCACCGGACTCGCCGGCGCCACCGCGCCGGCGAAAGCCGCTTTCCTGCAAGGTGACTGGGGGGCGGTGGCGAGCCTGTCGCCGGAGACGTACCTGCGCCGGGCCGGCAACATCATCTCGTCGTCGCCGATCAAGGGCACCCTGCCCGCCTCCGCCGACCCCGATGCGCTGGCCGCCTCTGCCAAGGACATCGCCGAGAACATCATGATCGTCGACCTGGTCCGCAACGATCTGGGCCGGATCGCGGTGACCGGCAGCGTGCGGGTCCCCGAACTCCTGACCGTCGTACCCGCCCCCGGCGTCTGGCACCTGGTGTCGCGGGTGGAGGCGATCCTGGCGCCGGGAACGGGCAACGACGCCATCCTGGCGGCGACGTTTCCGCCGGCGTCGGTCACCGGCACCCCGAAGCTGCGGGCGATGGAACTGCTCGAGGGCTGGGAGTCCGACGCGCGCGGCGTGTACTGCGGGGCCATCGGCATGGCCGGCCCCGGGCGGGCACTCGACCTCAACGTCGCCATCCGGACCGTGGAGATCACGCCCGACGGGGCACTCGCCCTGGGTGTCGGCGGCGGGATCACCATCGACTCCGACCCGGATCGGGAATGGCAGGAGTGCCTCGACAAGGCCGCGAGTATCGTGGGGTCGCGCGGTTGGACATGATCGACCCCCTCGTTGGGTACGATTCCGCCATGACTGTGCCCATCCGGTCGTCCACCGATCTCGCGGTGCTCGATCGCGATCTGCGCCGTGACCACCATGCCTACATGTCCGGCGGCACCCCACGTGCCGGGGTCCCGGGGGATGTCGTCGAATCCTGGGGTCGTGTCCGGTCGGGCCGACACCGGTCCACCGTCGACACGCACAATCCGGGCCACATCTCGGACGATGAGCTCGAGACCCGGCGCGCCACGCACCCCCTAAGAGACGCGGTACAACCACTTCAGCGACTGTTCGCCCAGTCCGCGGACGACGCCTCGATGACGCTGGGCGTGTTCGACGCGGACGGCGTGCTGTTGTGGCGCGGCGGCTCGGCGTCCGTTCTCCCGGAGGCCGACCGGCTCGAGCTCGTCGAGGGCAGCCGATGGGACGAGAACTCCACGGCGACCACGGCGGTCGGCCTCGCCGTGCACCTCCAGCGCCCGACCCGGCTGTTCGGTGCCGAGCACTACTACAGCTCGCTGCATGGGCTGTTCTGCACCGCGGTACCGGTGCACGACCACCGCACCGGCGACATGATCGCCATTGCGGGCCTGGCGGGCCCGGCCATGGAGATGCAGCCGGCGGCATCGGCGTTCACCTCCGCGCTGGCCGCCCTCGGCGAACACGAGATCACCCTCGCCCACCAGCGCGAGCTCGCCGACCTGCGATTCACCGGCCAATCGCAGCTGGCCGGGCTGCACGGGCCGGGGCTGCTCATCGACGACGACGGATGGGTCGCCGAAGGGCGCGGCTGCACGCCGCCCGTCCGCGTCGCCGCCCCGACGGACGACATGCGGCAGTTCGTGCCGGGGCTCGGGATCTGTGTGGTCGAACGCCTCGGGCAGGGGTGGCTGGTGCGTCCGGCGGGCCCGTCCGGCCCGGTCCTGGCCGAGCTCTCCCTCGACGGCGAGCCGACCGTCACGGTCACCGGCGACGGCGAGCCGTGGCGCACGGTGCTGACCCGCCGGCATGCCCAGATCCTGTTGCTCCTCGCCGACGCCGGTGACCAGGGCCTCACCTCACAGCGATTGAGCCAGCTGCTCTTCGGCGACGACGGCCACACCGTCAGCGTGCGCGCCGAGCTGTCCCGACTGCGCCGGGTGGTCGGGGCGCTCGTCTCGAGCCGGCCGTATCGACTGGCGCCGCGAGTGGAACTGCGGGTCAGCCCGGATCAGCTCGACGTCTTTCGAGTACCTGTTGGTAGACGTCGCGCCGAGAGGCACCGGAACCCTGCGTGACCTCGGCGCACGCGTCCTTGAGTCGCATGCCGCCTGCCACGAGTTCTTCGGCCCGATCGGCGAGGTCGTCGATGTCGGGTTCGGCGGCTACGGCACCGGCGATCACCACGGTGATCTCGCCGCGGACGCCGTCAGCCGCCCACTCGGCGAGTTCGGCGAGCGGGCCGCGCCGGACCTCTTCGTAGGTCTTGGTCATCTCGCGGCACACCGCCGCGCGGCGGTCCGGACCGAGGATCTCGGCCGCGGCGACCAGCGTGTCGGCGAGTCGGTGGGGCGACTCGAAGAACACCGCGGTCCGTGGCTGGGCAACCAGTTCGCGCAGCCATGCGGCTCGCGCGCCGGGCTTGCGGGGAGCGAAACCCTCGAAGCAGAACCGCTCGGAGGGCAGCGCCGACACCGCGAGGGCCGTCGTCACCGCCGACGGCCCGGGCAGTGCCGTGACCGGGAGTCCCGCGTCGGCGCATGCCACCACCACGCGATACCCGGGATCGCTGACCGACGGCATCCCGGCGTCGGTGATCAGCAGTACCGTCTGCCCCTCGGCGATCGCGCTGACGAGACCCGGGGTACGCGCGGCCTCCACCTGGTCGTAGTAACTGACCAGCCGCCCGCCGATCTCGACGTCGAGCGCCGCGGCCAGCGAACGGGCGCGCCGGGTGTCCTCGGCGGCGACGATGTCCGCGGTCTGCAGGGCCGCACGCAGACGCGGCGAGGCGTCGTCGATCTGTCCCATCGGCGTGGCGGCCAGCACCAGCCGGCCGAGACCGTGGGACACGCGACCGGGGTCGGCGACAGCACTGGTGTCCGGAGGCCCGGAGGCGTCGTCGTCGGCGTGGGACATGCCGGGGTGGGCGGTGTTCATCGACAGCCAGCTTACGAGGGACCACTAGGATCGATCGGGTGACCATCACCGCCGTGCACGACACCCCGGTGTCCGGCGGCGACCCACGGTCTCCGATTCCGCGACCCCGCCTGGGTCCGGAGGTTCCGTCGCCGCTGTTCGGTGCCCCCGACCGCGGGCGTGGACTCCTCGTCGGAGTCGTCATCGCACTGCTGGCCACCATCACCCGGTTCTGGGCCCTGACCCACCCCACCGACAAGGGCACACCGGTCTTCGACGAGAAGCACTACGTCCCCCAGGGCTGGCAGGTGCTGTCCGGCGGCAACTGGATCGAGGACAACCCGGCGTACGGCCTGGTCGTGCACCCACCGGTCGGCAAATGGATGCTCGCGGCGTCCGAGGCGATCTTCGGCTACGGTCCACTCGGCTGGCGTGTCGCACCGGCCGTCTCGGGCGTGCTGGTCGTCGTGCTGATCTACTGCGCGGTGCGCCGGCTCACCCGGTCGACGCTGGTGGGCGCCATTGCGGGGATCTTCGCGATCTGCGACGGCGTGCTGTTCGTGCAATCCCGGATGGGCATGCTCGACATCTTCCAGACCCTCTTCATCGTGGCCACGTTCGCCGCGCTCGTCGCCGATCGCGACCAGGTCCGGGAACGCATGTACCGCGTGTACCTCGAGGGCCGCATCGCCGACAGCCCGTTCGGACCGCGACTCGGCTTCCGCTGGTACCGGTTCACCGCCGGTGTGATGCTGGGGTTGAACTGCGGCACCAAGTGGTCGGGCATCTACTACGTCATCTTCTTCACCGCACTCGCGATCGGCTTCGACGTGGCCGCCCGCCGCGCCTATCACGTGCCGCGCCCCTGGGTCGGCACCCTGGTGCGCGACGTCGTCCCGAGCGGCGCGAGTCTCGCGGTGATGCCGGTCGTCATCTACTTCTTGACCTACATCCCCTGGTTCACCAGCGAGACCGCCGTCTACCGCTACCAGGTGGGCAACACGATCGGAACCGACGGCCCGTTCGCGTGGGTGCCGGGTGCCTGGCGATCGTTGTGGTACTACGAGTCCGGCATCCTCGAGTTCCATTCGGGGCTGACCAATTCCGCGGGCAACCATCACCCGTGGGAGTCCAAGCCGTGGACGTGGCCGATGAGCCTGCGTCCCATGCTGTACGCGCTCGAGAACGGGCCCGACCAGTGCGGCGGGGGTGAGTGCGTCCGCGCCCAGATGCTCATCGGCTCGCCCGCGCTCTGGTGGCTGTCGTTGCCGATGCTCCTGTGGGGACTGTGGTCGTGGATCGTGCGTCGCGACTGGCGGTACGCGGCGGTCCTCGTCGGATACCTCGCCGGCATCCTGCCGTGGTTCCTCGCCCTCGACCGGCAGATGTACTTCTTCTACGCGACCGTCCTCGCGCCGTTCCTGGTGATGGGTCTCGCCCTGTGTTGCGGTGATCTGTTGCGTTCGGCTGCGGCGACGGCGCGCGCCCGGCCCGAGCGCCGTGCGCTCGCTATCCTGGTCGTCGCGATCTACGTGGGCCTGGTCGTCGCGAACTTCGTCTGGTTGTGGCCCATCCTGACGGGTTCCCCGATATCACCGGGCCTCTGGCGCCAGCAGATCTGGCTGCCCAGCTGGGGCTGAGCACTCCCGGCGCGCAACCGAACCCCGTGAGGCCCACGCGGCCTCACCGTGAGACGGGGAACGGCGGCGGTGCGGCCTCGTTGCGGTACTTCCGGTGGTACTCGGCGTAGAGGTCGGCGTTCTTCTCCCGGTCGAGCGCGTTGATCAGTGCCGGATCGAGTCCGTGCTGGACCAGCCGGTAGCGGCGATAGACACGGTTCAGCGCGATGGAGAAGAACAGGTACGACAGCAGGATCGGCATGGTCATGGTGATCCGCACCCCCCACGGCCCCGGGACGAACAGCATCGGCAGCACGAGGATGATGCACGGTATCGACCACCGAGCGACCATCCGCGCCGACGCGCCGGGACCGACGAGGTCGTTGATCACCCAATCCTGCACCGAGACAGGCAGTCTGCCGCCGTACCAGTACGCGACGTAGCGCCACCAGGCCGGGCGCGGGGACTCGTGACTCATGGGCGAACACTCCTGATCTCGGCGTTGTACGACCAGGGTAGCATTTGTCCTAGGACAAAAATGGGGAGCTGGGGTTACAGTGTCCGTTGTGATCACCGGGCAGACAGTGAACGCGATCGTTCAGAGCGCTCGGGACGCGATCGTCTCCGGCCGACTCCGACCGGGTGACACGTTGCCGCCGATCCGTGAACTCGCAACCGAGCTGGGCGTCAACCGCAACACCGTGGCCACGGCATACCGGCAGCTCGTCGTACTGGGCGCGGCGGACACCCGAGGCCGCGGCGGAACGGTGGTCGCCGACCGACTCCACCCCGGCAGCGAACTCGCCGCTCCGGCAGATGCCGTCGACCTCGCCGGCGGCAACCCGGACCCCGATCTCCTCCCCGACCTGCGCGCCGCGATCGCCGCGTCACCGTACCGGCCCACGATGTACGGCACCTCCGCGGTGGCTCCGGCGCTCCGGGCCGCGGCGCCGGTGCTGTTCGGCGATCATCCGCAGGAAGGCGAACTGGTCGCGACCCACGGCGCCGTCGACGCGATGGAACGGCTGTTGAACACCCACCTCGTCCGGGGTGACGGTGTCGCCGTGGAGAATCCGTGTTTCCTCGCCAGCGTCGGCACGATTCGCGTCAACGGATATCGCGCGCTACCGGTGGAACTGGACGGGTCCGGCATGCGACCCGATCACCTGGCACGGGCGCTGGACGAGGGCGCTCGGGCCGTCATCGTCACCTGCCGCGGCCACAACCCCGGCGGGATCGCCCTCTCCGAGACCCGTGCGGGAGAACTTCGTACGCTCCTCGAGCGGTACCCCGAGGTGCTGGTCATCGAAGACGACCACTTCTCGCTGCTGTCGGTCTACGACTACCGGCGCGTGATCCCGGACAACAGCCGGCACTGGGCCGTCGTCAGGTCCGTCGCGAAGTTCCTGGGTCCGGACCTGCGGGTCGCCCTCGTCGATGCCGACCCGACGACGGCGGCCGCACTCGACGCGCGACTCCGGTCCGGCCGCCCCTGGGTCAGCCACCTGCTGCAGACCACCGCGGCGCACCTTCTCACCGATCCGGCGACGACCGAGCTCATCACCACGGCTCGCGACGAATATGCCCGTCGCACAGAGTTTCTCATCGATGCACTCACCTCCGAGGGCGTCGCGTCGACGCTCGGACCACCTGACGGGATCAACACCTGGGTCGACCTGCCCCGCGAGGTCCCCGCGGAGAAGGTGAGCACCGAGCTCGCCCGTCGTGGCTGGGCGGTACAACCCGGGACGATCTTCGCCGTCGACAGCGCCACCCCCCGAAACGGCCTGCGGGTCACGACGTCCCGGCTCGACCGGGCGGCTGCCGAGACGTTCACCGCTGCTCTCGCCGCGTCGATCGCGGAGATCGACGCTCCGTAGGCGCCCTTCCCTCCCACGGCACGACCCCGCCGACGCCGGTGGGCCGCGCACCATCGCGCGGCCCACCGGGTGTCATCGCCCCATCGGGGGCAAATCGGTTGCTAGACCGCAGGTCCGGGCAGGCGATCGGTGTCGTGCTGGCCCTCGTCCCGGTTCCCGTCGGTGCGGCCGTCGTCGCCGACAGACGGCGCGGCGGGCGACGACCCGTTGGTCGATCCGGCGGCCTCCGAACCGTTCGCCTGCTCGACGAAGTCCGGGTCGATCTTCTCCAGGTGCCGTACCGCGTCGGCGTCGATCGACTGGAGTTCGCCCGTCGCGATGGCGACCGCCTGCTCCCGGACGTGCTCGTCGACCTGGGCCGTCAGGACGTGCCGGGACACGATCAGCGGGTCGCGCCGGAGGTCGAGATAGAGCGACAGGCACATGCCGATCATCACCACGACGAACGGCAGCGCGGCGATGATGGCCATCGTCTTGATGCCGTCGAGGGCGTCGTCGCCGCTGATCGCCAGGAGAAGCGCGGCGACCACGCCGGTCAGCACACCCCAGAACACGGTCAGCGAGCGCGACGGGTGTTCGACGCCCCGCTGCGAGAGGGTGCCCATGACGAGCGAGGCCGAGTCGGCGCCGGACACGAAGAAGATGCCGACCAGGATCATCACCAGGGCCGAGGCCACCCCGGTCCACGGCATGTGGGCCAGAACGTCGAACAGCGTGCTCTCGCTGGCCGCGGTCGCCGGATCGAAGGCCAGCGTGCCCTCGATGTCCTGATGGATCGCGGTGCCGCCGAAGATGCAGAACCAGACCAGCGACACAGTTGTGGGGACGACCATGACGCCGATCACGAACTCGCGGATGGTGCGACCGCGGCTGATCTTCGCGAGGAACAGACCGACGAACGGGGTCCAGGACACCCACCACGCCCAGTAGAAGATCGTCCAGTCCGCCAGCCACTGATGACCCGCCTCGGTCGTGACCGTGGCGTCGGAGCGGGCCGCGAAGGTGGTCAGGTCGGTGGCGTAGGCCCCGAGAGTGGTCGGCAGCAGATTCAGGATGAAGATGGTCGGACCGGCGACGAAGACGAACAGCGCCAGCACCACGGCGAGCACCATGTTGATGTTCGACAACCACTGGATACCGCGCGCGATTCCCGACACCGCCGACGCGACGAAGGCCGCGGTCAGGAGCGCGATGATCGCGACGAGCAGCATCTTGGTGGGCTCGTTGACCCAGCCGAGGGTGTCGAGACCCGATCCGATCTGCAGCGCGCCGAGGCCCAGGGAGGCCACGGTGCCGAACAGGGTGGCGAAGATGGCGAGGATGTCGATGACCTTGCCGCCCGGCCCGTTGGATACCCGCGGACCGAGGAGCCGTTCGAACACCGCACTCATCAGCTGCGTCCGACCCAGCCGGTACGTGCTGTAAGCCAGCGCCAGACCGACGACCGCGTACATCGCCCACGGGTGGAAACCCCAGTGGAACATCGTCGTCGCCATGGCCGCGCGGATGTCGTCGGGACCGATTTCCGGTGGCGGACTAGCAAAGTGGTAGAGCGGCTCGTAGGCGCCGAAGAACATCAGTCCGATGCCCATGCCGGCGCTGAACATCATCGCGATCCAGCTGATGGTGCGGAACTGCGGCTTCTCCCCGGTCCGGCCCAGCGGAATCCGGCCGTATTTGGACACGGCCAGGAAGATCGCGAAGATCACGAAGCCCGTGGCAGAGAGGATGAACAACCACCCGAGGTTGTTGGTGATCCAACTCAGCACCTCGGTCGTAGTGGTGTTGAGGCTCTCCTTGTCGCCGATCCCCCAGATCACGAAGGCGATGACCAGAACCGCGGTCACGGTGAAGACCACCGGGTCCAATGTCTGCTTCGGACGCCTGGTGATCACATCCTGTTCACTTGTCATCGTTCAAGCCAATCAATCTCGATGAATCTATTCAAGTTCGCCCGAGCACACGGTTGAGCATCTCAACGATCAGGGAATCGTCGAAGCCCAGCTCACGGGCGGTTTCGACGTACTCGGTGGCGGCTGCAAAGCCGGCGTCGAGCGCATCGTGGCGACCGGCCTTGATGAACGATCCCTGCCGCCCACGGGTCTCGATGACCCCGGCCGCCTCGAGCTCCCGGTAGCTGCGCGCGACCGTGTTGGCGGCCACGCCGAGCCGCGACGCCAGCGCCCGCACCGTCGGGAGGCGTTCGCCCGTGAGCAACTGCCCGGATTCGATGAGGTCGATGACGCCGACCCGCACCTGCTCGAAGGGCGGCCGATCGGAGTCTGCGTCGATCCGCAGTGCGGCGAGCGCCGACGGGGCGGCGTCGCTCGCCGCGTCGGGGGTCGATGAATCCGAGGTCACGACGCGCCCCCTTCCCGAGAATCACGTGCGAGTGGACACGACATGCACCGCGGCCCGCCGCGGCCCGAGCCCAGCTCGCGACCCTCGATCTCGATGACCTCGATGCCGGAATCGCGGAGTCGCCGATTGGTCTCGGAGTTCCGGTTGTAGGACACCACCACCCCGGGGGCGAGGGCGAGGGTGTTGTTGCCGTCGTCCCACTGCTCCCGTTCGGCGGTCACCGGGTCGAGGCCGGTGTCGATGACACGCAACTTGGAGATCCCCATCGCCTCGGCGGCCGCGTCGAGGAAGGGCCGTTCACCGGTGATCCGGACCGCATCGGTCGCGGCGTCGTGGACGAGGGTGAACGCGGACATCGTGTCGCGGATGTTGGGATACATCACCACGGCGTCGGTGTCGACCATCGTGCAGACGGTGTCGAGGTGCATGAAGGCCCGCGACTGTTCGATCGGCACCGCGAGCACCGTGTGCGCCAAATGGTCGTCGAACAGGCTGCGCGCCAGCGCTTCTGCCCCGGCAGGCGTGGTGCGTTCGCCGACCCCGACGGCCACCACACCGGCGGCGAGCAGCAGCACGTCGCCACCCTCGACCGGCGCCACCTGCGACTCGTAGGCACGTCGGGCGCCGGTGAACCGCGGGTGATGGGCGTAGATGAGATCGGTCAG
Organism: Gordonia terrae; assembly: GCF_001698225.1. Taxonomy (NCBI): domain Bacteria; kingdom Bacillati; phylum Actinomycetota; class Actinomycetes; order Mycobacteriales; family Gordoniaceae; genus Gordonia; species Gordonia terrae. Next base: position 1,711,877 of record NZ_CP016594.1, on the reverse strand, counting down.
CGACGTCTCCCGGGCCCGTGCGGGCAGCGCGAGCGAGGTGATCGCGAACCGTCCACCGATCCAGAACGAACTGTCGCGGGTGAACAGCAGATTGGGCAGGGGCTCGATCGCGAACTCCGGCCCGTGATGCATCCGCCGCACCAGTGACGACCGCTCTGCCGACGGGGTGATCGGCAGCTCGTCGAACGTCATCCCGGCCATCAGCACGTAGGCGAGGTCGGCCGGCGACAGACCCCGCAAGTGGGCGGCGAGATCCTCCGCGAGGTGCGTTCCCAGCCGGCGTGCGCTGACAGCCGCCGCGATGCCCTGGATTCGGGCCGCACCGCTGTGCGCGATCGTCTCGGCGAGCAGGTCGCCGAGGAGGTACACGTCGACTCCGCGGCCGCGCAGCACCTCAGCGAACGCATCGTGCTCCTCCTGCGCGCGCCCGACCCACGGGAGCCCGTCGAAGAGGAGCTGGTCGCTGTTCCGCGGGGTGAGTCGGCGAAGTTCGTCGCCGGGACGGTGCAACATGACCGCCCGCAGGACGCCGACCTCCGAGTCGGCCCCGAGCGCGTAGTCGTATCCCGGCGCGCGGCCACCGTTGCCGGACGTCATCGGCCCACGCGTCCGACGGTCCGCCGAGGCGGGTGATCCGACTGCCCTGCACCGGTCATCGCTCAACCGTAATTCGTCGTCCGCCCGCGCACATCACTCATCGGCACCGCGGGGGTTCGTGTCGGTCGGTGTCATCGTGGGGCCGTCGCCCACGATCGCCGGCGCGGTCTCCCGCGCGAAGATCCACAGGACCAGCGCAACCGCCGCCACCACCCCGGTCAGCACGAACGCCGGGCCGAAGCCGACCCGATCGGCCACGAACCCCACAATCACGGGTCCGGTGACGGCGCCGAGGTCCGACGACATGCCGTAGGCGGCCAACGCCGAACCGCCTTGCTGACGGTTGCCGAGGACGTCGGCGAGGGCCGCCTGATGGGTGGGTGCGAAGAGACCCGAGCCCACTCCGGCGACCACCGACAACGCCAGGGCGACGCCGACGTTCGGCGAGAAGCCGAGCGCGATGGTCGCGACGACGGTGATGACGAGACCGGGCAGCATGATGGGCCGCCGCCCGAACCGGTCCGACAACCGGCCCGCGACCAGGATCGCCAGCACGTTGCCCGCGGCGTAGATCGCCAGCACGATCCCGGCCATTCCCGCTCCGGCACCGAGACTCTCGGTGATGAACAACGGCACCACCGCGACCCGGACGCCCATGGACGCCCAGCCCTGGGTGAAGTTCGAGGCGAGGATCGCCCGATAGGCGCTGTCGCGCAGGGCGGTCCGGAAACCGATCAGCGCGCCGGCCGGGCCGTCGGCCTGATCGGGGGCGATGACCTCCCGCAGCTGGGTGGCCACCACCGTCGACGCGACCAGCAGCGCAACCGCGTACACCACGAACGGGACACGGAGGCCGAAGCCGACGAGCGCCGCCCCGATGAGCGGCCCGGTGATGCTGCCGATGAGGAACCCGGCCGAGAAGAAGCCCGACACCCGGCCGCGAATGTCGCTCGGCGCCATCCGGATCAGCAGCGCCATCGCGGAGATGCTGAACATCGTCGAGCCGATTCCGCCGAGGCCGCGGAAGACGAGCAGCTGCCAGTAGGTCTGGGCGAACGCGCACGCCAGCGTGCTCGCCGCGACGATCAGCAGGCCGGTCAGGTAGATGCGCCGCTCGCCGAAGACCGTGACCAGGCGGCCGGTCGCGGGCGCGAACATGAGCCGCATGACGGCGAACGCCGACACGACCGCGGTCGCGGCCGTGAACGAGACGTTGAAGGTACGGGCGAAGGTCGGCAACGCGGGCGCGATGAAGCCGTATCCGAGTGCGATGACGACGTTCGCCGACAGCAGGACCCAGATGCCGCGGGGGATCTGCCTCATGGCAGCTCGGGCAGGTCGTCGAGGGCTCGCGCCGTCAGGGTCCGGCCGAGTTCGATCATCTCGGAGGCCTTGTGGAAGTCGAGCGTGCGAACCGTCCGCCGAGGCACCCTGATCAGGACGTCGGGCGGATAACCGGCGACCTGATAGCGGGTCAGGGCCTCCTGCATGATGTCGAGGGACCGGCTGAGCACTTCCACGCGTCCCATCCGAGCCGGCTCGTCGACGCCGAACCCGGCCTGCTCGGTGGTGGGGACGGAGTCCGGCCCGGCCGCCGCGTCGACCATGTCGGCACCGCCGCTGGCGGTCGCTGCCCCACCCGTCGTCGCCCCGTCTGTCGCCGCCCCGCCTGTCGCCGACGGCTCGCCGCGCTCGGTCGGGGGCACCTCGTGGCCGAGCCGGTCCCGGACCGCGCGGATGAACTCGTTGTCGAGGATCGGCGCCACGTTGCGGCGCAGCAGTCCCTTGGCTTTCGGCTCGCGGATGGCGCCCGCTTCCGGACCGCCGTCGGAGCCGATGATGACGCCGATGGTCACGTCACTCGACACCGTCGAGGTGGGCGCCACCGGCAGTGGATCGAGGATGCCGCCGTCGGCGAGCAGCCGGCCACCGTGCTCGTGCGGGCTGATGACCCCCGGGATCGCGATCGACGCGCGCAGGGCGTCGGCGAGGACACCGCGCTGGAACCAGACCGCACGACCGGCGTTCAGGTCGGTGGCGACGGCGGTGAACGGGACGGGGAGATCTTCGATCACGGTGTCGCCGAGGATCTCTCGTACGCGGAGAAGGATGCGCTCGGCGCCGATGACACCCGGCTTGGTCAGCGAGACGTCGAGCAACCGGACGACGTCGAGCTGCGACAGGCCGGAGATCCAGTCGACGTAGTCGTCGAGTTTGCCCGCGCAGTAGAGGCCGCCGACGAGCGCACCCATCGACGAGCCGGCGACGGTGACGATCTCGAATCCGCGTGCCTCGAGTTCGGCGATCACCCCGATGTGCGCGTAACCGCGAGCGCCTCCACTTCCCAGAGCCAGCGCCACGCGCGACGGTCGAGCCATGGGGCAACAGTACCGCCGGCAGTTGTGCGCCCCGAATCGCAAGTGGCCGAACCCGCTGTGGTCGAGCTCGCTACTGATCGGTGAGGAGTCGGCGCGGCCCCGGACCGAGTTTGTTGAGTTCGTCGCCGGGGTTGAGGAGGTGACACTCCCCGAGCGAGAGGCAGCCGCAACCCACGCACGAGCCGATCATGTCCCGCATGTTCTCGAGCAGCGCGATGCGGTGATTGATGTCGTCCATCCAGCGTTTCGACGCCGCTTCCCACATCGACTTGGGCGGGGATTCATGGTCGCCGAGTTCGGCGAGCACCTCACCGATCACCGACAGCGGGATACCGGCGACCTGCGACGCGCGGATGAAGGCCACGCGCCGCAGCATCGCCCGGTGATAACGGCGCTGGTTACCCGAGGTGCGCCGACTGAAGATGAGGCCCTGGTCCTCGTAGAAGCGGACCGCCGACGGGGCGATACCGGCCCGCTGGGCGAGCTCCCCGACCGAGAGCTCCAGCTTCTTCAGCGTCATGCGTCGATGGTAAGCGCCGCCGGTTCGTCGGCCCCGGTCCGCGATCGGGAACGACGCGCCGCGTTCGTCCGGTCAGGCGCGGACCACCATCACCGGACACTCGGCGTGGTGCATCACCTTCTGGCTCGTCGAACCGAGCAGCAGCCCGCGGAAGCCACCCCGCCCACGACTCCCGACCACGAGGAGCGACGCGTCGGCGCCCGCCGCGTCGAGCAGGGCCTTCGCCGGGTCCTCGGGCAGCACGGAGCGTTCGATCGTCACGTCCGGGTAGTCCTGCGCGTATCCGGCCAGCCGCTCGGCCAGCACCTCCACCGCGTCCTGCGTCATCCGCGCCACCTCGTCGGCCCCGATGCCGTAACCGTGCAGCGCGTCCGCGTCGAGGGGGGTCCATGTGTGCACCGCCCGAAGTGGAACGTTCCGCAGCGACGCCTGTCGGAAGGCCTCGGCGACCGCGGCGTCACTGACCGGCGAACCGTCGACACCGACGACGACGGGGCCGGCGTCACTGCCCTCGGCGGCCACCACCGCGACCCGGCCGTGCGCGTGGGCGGCGACACTGGTGCTCACCGAACCCAGGAACAGTCCCTTCACGCTGCCGAGACGGCGGGTGCCGACCACGATCATCGCCGCGTCCTTGCCCAGCTCGAGCAGGACCCGGGTCGCGTCGCCGTCGACGATCGAGGTGGCGACCGTCACCCCGGGCGCCACTTCCTTCGCGGCGTCGGCGGCCGCGTGGACGGCGTCGGACGCGTCCTGGCGGATGGCGTCGACGACGTCCTGCGGGATGATGAGGCCGGGGGCGTAGTCACTCGTGCTGGCGTCGTACACACCGACCACTTTGAGATCGAGACCTTCGGCCGCGGCGGCCCGGGCGGCCCATCGCACTGCTCCCGTGGCCGCGTCCGACCCGTCCACGCCGACGAGTATCGCATTCATGTTGTGGCTCATCTCCTCTGATCTCGACAGACCCGGGTGGGGTCCTCGGGTTCGGCCGCGGGCCGTTCGGGTCGCCCCGCGCGGCCCGGTTCGGCCCCGCCCTCCATCCTGCCCCGGCGTCGTGGCCGCGGCAATGAGTACGAAGTCCTGATCGCGGTGGCTTTCTGCACGATTCGCCCGGCGTGTAACCTGGTGGACACCATGACGTCACCGCTTCCGCAGAACGGCACCAACGACTTTCGCGCGATCCTGATCCACGTCGGGATCACCGTCGCCCTCGGACTCGGCCTGCTGTTCCTCGCCCACGCGTCGTCGGATTCGCTGCAGACCGTACTCGTCGTGGCCTCCCCCGTCGTGGTTCTCGTGGGCGCGAGCGCGATGCTGTACCGCACGTACCTGGTCTGGAAGCGCAACGGCCGCTGGCAGGTGTGGCAGGGCGGTGCGTGGTTCCTGCTGTTCTTCTTCATCGTGATGCTGTTCAACTCCGCCCCGCTCCTCTTCGAATGATCTCCGCGGCGACGACCGACGACTGATCACCCCGGGCGGACATGGTCCGACCGGTAAAGTCAGGACTCACCTGAGGTGAGGGGGCGCCGTGTCCGTCGGTCCGGCTCACGACGAGCCACTCCTGCCCGGCACTCTCGTCGGGCCTCATCGCGTCGACCGCCTGCTCCGCAGGCGCCCGCACGGTACGGACTACCTCGCGACCGTCCGCCACGGCGGCGCCGGGGAGCCCCCGACACCGGGTTCGCCTGCCGGGCGGGTTCTGCTCACCGTTGTCGACCGGGGGACCTCGGCCGACCCCGGGTTCGGCGGCTGGTTCCCCGTTGCGCTCGAAAAGGCTTCCACGATGCGGCATCCCGCGATCGCACGCGTCGCCGGTCATGGTTCTGCCGGCGGGCGGTCATGGGTGGCGGTCACACCCGTGCCTGCTTCCGACGCCGCACTGGTCGTCCGCCGCCGGCCCGACGGCATCGACAACGAACTCGCGGTGCGCATCGTCTCGATCGTGGGCGAGGCGCTCGACGCCGCACACCGCCGAGGACTGGTGCACGGAAACGTCTCCCCCGCCGACATCCTGCTCGCCGAGTCCGCAGACCTGGCCGCCTCCGCCGCGGCGACCCCCGGGGTCGTCACGCTCACCGGGTTCGGCCTCACCGCACCGGCGAACGGTGACCAGATGCCGCATCCGGCAGACGATGTCGCTTCCCTGGGTCGAACACTCGTCGAATTGCTCACCGGCACAGACTCGGTCGCACGGCATCGGGTGTCGGGAGCCGTGTCGCCGGCCTTCTACGCCGTGCTGGCGCGCGCACTCGACGCCGGTTCCGATCACCGATACCGCACCTGCGCGGAATTCGTCCGCGCCGCCGAACTCGCCCTACATCTCACGCACACCGGCGGCGAACTTCCGACCGAGGTCATCGTCGCGAACGCGCCCCGCCCGGACCACGTCCCACGCGTGTTCCAGCCCGCAGGTCATCCGGACCGGCCGACCGAGATCAGCACCGACCGGAACCGGACGGTCGCGGCGACGGGGCAGCCGTCCACGACACCGGTGCCGGCGTCGCCACGACGCCGTCGATGGATCGCACCGTTTCTCGTCGCGACGCTGGTCGTCGCCGTCGTCGTCGGATCGCTGATGCTCCTCGGTGCGCGCACCACCCGGCCCCCGTGGCCGTCGACCGTCGCCCCGATCGCCGCGGCCTTCCCGCAACTCCTCCCCGACACACCCGAGGGGACCGGCTGGCGCGATGCCGCCTGCGCGGCGGTCTTCCGCGACGGCGTCGACGGCATCTCGTGTACTGACGACGCGAGCGTCGGATTCGTGGTGTGGCGCACGCCGACGCCGGCCGCACGTGCCGCTGTCACGGCCGACCTGAAAGGTTTTCCGGGAGACGAGATCAGCTGGCGGGACGGGCCGGCTTCGACGAGCCGGGACAGTGTGGCGGACGGCTGGGTCGTCACGAATTTCAGCGGTTCACCATACGCGGAGTACACCCTGGTGACGACGTGGCCCGGGCACACCGGCCGCGAGATCCTGGACGACTGGTGGCGAACCGCGCCGCTGGGCTGACCGCCCGGACTGTCGCCCGCCCGGCGGCCGGTGCGAGGTCGTGGGTCAGCGCCCGCGGAGCGCGTCGATCCGGCCGGCGACCTCCGAGGCGGTCGACGGACGCGAACCGGCAAGCGCCAGGCAGTTGGCGATCAGGGTGCGTTCGTCGCGGTCCAGATTCTCCGAGAGCGCCGGCGGGGTCGACAGCGCCGCCCGGATCGCCAGCAGGGGTTGGGCGTCCGGGACCTCCCCGTACACCCCGTCGCCGGTGAGGGCACGGTGCAGACAGGCTCCGAGCGACCAGATGTCGGTCGCACGCGAGGGCACGTCACCCGCCAGCAGTGCCGGATCCATGTACTGCACCGCGCCGGGCTGGGCGAAGCTCGTGATGGGTTCGTCGGCGGCGAGGACCCGGGCCAGGCCGAGATCGGAGATCTTGCCGCCGGTGTCGGTGACCATGATGCTCGACGGCGTGATGTTGGCGTGCGCGATCCCGGCTTCGTGCAGTGCGTCGACCCCGCGCGCCGCGTCGGCGATGGCGGCCAGCTTCTCGTCTCGGCTGAACTCGCGGGCCGGACTGCCCAGCGAGCCGAGCGGGAAGTACTCCATCGCGTACATGAACTGGCCCTGCAGCACCGCGTCGTAGAGGCCCGCGAGGTAGGGCGACACGACGGCCGCGAATGCCCGCAGTTCGCGCACGCCTCGGCGGTAGGCGTCGTCGCTGCAGACTCCCCCGAAGACCTTCACCACCACGCGGTCGGTGCGCAGACCCAATCGGGCCGGCGGCACGGCGAGGTAGAACGTCCCGTTGCCGCCCATGCCGAGCTTCTCGAGCACCGTGAAATCCGCCAGTTGCTGCGGGATCTCGACTGTCGCCATGTCAGTGCCTCTCCGATGATGAACCGATGTCGGGGCTGGATGTGTCGGGGGCCGCTCGCGACGGCGTGGGTTGCGCCACCGGCGGCGGATAGAGGGCCGCCACGCGGTCGCCCAGCGATTCCTCGCTTGTCCCGGTGTTGTCGACGACGGTGACCGGAACCGGTGCGCCCGGGCCACCCTCGTCCGGTGCGGCGACGGCGAACGACACCGCATCGTCGCGATGCCGCCGCGGATCCTGCACCGACACCGAGACTCCCTGTTCCGCAACAGCGTTGAGATCTGCGAGCCACCGGCGCCGGGACCCCGATGCGACGACGGTCAGCGAGCGCGATCCGAAGAGCGCCAGACCCGCGGCCACCAGCGCAGCGGTCCGGCCGCTGCGACTGTCGGCAGCGAAGCAGGTGACGGTGCTGCGACCCGGGGCCACCGCCGCATCGGCGGCCTCGTCGATCACGGCGACCGGGGCCGATCGCAGCGACTCCCCCAGGGATCGGTCCACACTGTCCACGACGATGATGTCGGCATGCGCGTTCTCCGACATCGCGTCGAGGTCGGCGGCCGGATCGGCGCTGAACCGGCACAGCACAGAGACCGAACCCGCGCCGGTCAGCGACGAGCCCAGCTCGGAGAGCTTCTCGACGGCCGAGGCGATCGCCGCGAAGTCCGGCACCACCGGGATACCGACCTCGAGTGGACGGGCGGACCGATCCGGAGCAGTGAGCAGACCGGCCAGCACGACGTCGAATCCGGTGGCGCAATCCAGCATTCGCCGGTGCCTCGCCCGCAGGTCCGCGACCGTTCCGACGGGATCGCGGATCAGCACCAGGACCCGGGGTGCGGTGGCGGTGGCCAGCGCACGCCGCTCGGCTGCCGCGATGTCGTTGGCCACCACCCGGTCCGGGTACACCACGCGCAACAACGGCTCGGTCAGGATCGTGGTCACCAGCGCCATCACGACGAGCATGGCGAACAGCTCGTCGCTCAGCACGCCGAGCTCCCGGCCGGCGGCGAGGATCACCAGCTCGGTCAGTCCGCGCGTGTTCATCAACACCGCGATGGCCGCACTCTGCCTGGTGGGTATCGCACTCACCCGCGCGCCGGCATAGGCACCGACGAACTTGCCCGCGATCGCGACGAGCAGGACCAGGAGCAACTGCCCCATCCCCGCGAACCCGATCTCGGTGAGGTCGACGTTGAGTCCGGTCACGACGAAGAACATCGGCAGCAGAAGCAGCACGCTCGCCTGCTCGAGCCGCTCGAGGATCTCCCGGTGCAGTTGCTCGGCCCCCACCTTCGGCATCACCGCGCCGAACACGAAGGCGCCGAAGATCTGGTGGATGCCGATGACGTCGGTCGCCGCCGCCGAGAGGAACAGCCCGATCAGGATGACCGCCAGGATGTCCGGGGTGAGCCGGCCGGCCGTGTCGCGCCACGCGATCAGCTTGGCCAGCAGGGGACGAACCACGCCGAACATCACGGCCGCGTACACGAGCGTGAGCCCGACGATCTTGGCGACCTCGAGCGGACTGCCGCCCTGGATGATCGCGATGATGAAGGCCAGCAGCGTCCACGCCAGGATGTCGTCGATCGCGGCCGCGGCCAGGCTGAACACGCCGGGGACGGTCCGCATCATCCCGCGGTCGGTGAGAATTCGCGCCAGTACCGGGAAGGCGGTGATCGACATCGCGACGCCCATGAACAGCACCATCCCGAGCCGTTCGATCTCCATGCCCCCGACCATGTTGTGCGAGGGGTAGAGCAGCACTCCGAGCCCGGCACCGAGAGCGAACGGCAGGGCGATCGAGAAGGCCGAGATGCTCGCCGCCGCGCGTTCACGCCCCTTGGTCAGCCTCATGTCCAGTTCGAGGCCGACGATGAACATGAACAGCACGAGACCGATCTGCGCCAGCGCGCCCAGCAGCGGCCGGACGTCGTCGGGGAACAGCCACTGGTCGGGATTGCCGGGCAGGAGTCCGAGCAGGCTGGGGCCCAGCGCGATCCCGGCGGCGATCTCGCCGACCACGGCCGGCTGACGGCACGCCCGCGCGATCATCCCGCCCACCCGGGCGGCGGCGATGACGACCGCGACGTCGAGCAGCAGGAAGGCGATCGTGTGTTTCTCCATGACCTCGGATCCCTCAGATGCGGGCGTGGTGCGACTCGAAGATGAAGTGCCGACCGCCGATTCGCACATGCGATCCGGGCACCAGCACATGGGCACGATGCGGCAGCAGGCGGGTCTCGCGGTTGCCGTTGCTGGGATCGGCGACGAAGGTGCCGTTGGCGGACCCGAGGTCGACCAGTTGCACCGTCCACTCCACCAGCCGGATCTCGACGTGCCGCCGCGACAGCTGACCGGTTTCGTCCTGTACGCGAATCGGTTTGGGCGAAGCCGCCGGTCCGCCTCCGGCTGATCCCGGCTCTCGACCGATGACCAGGTCCTCGTCGAGCAGGAAGGTGAATCCGTTGTCGAGCAGCAACCAGCCCAGCGGCGGCCGCTCCCCCTCGACGAGGAAGGTCGTCAACTGATCCATCCGGATTCCGCAGACTCCGCACAGCCACGACTGCGGGTGGTTCAGATGGCCTCGCGAGCAACGTATCCCGTGGACCATGGCCCGGGAGGCCTCGATCTTGACGACCTCGGTCGCGGGCTTCTGATGCTCTGCCTTGGGCAGGGGCGCGCGCGGTTCGAGAGGCTCGGCGAACGGATTCGACGCGGCTCCGGGTTCGACGGGCGCGCGTCCGCCCGGCGGCATGACGTCCCGCGGCGCGGGCTCGGACGGGAGCGGCGCGTTCGGCGACAACGGTTCCGCCTCGAACGGGCCGCCCAGCGGAGTCGAGGTGAACGGCAGCGGGTCCGGTGCGGGCGATCCGGGGCTCCCGGCGCCGGGGGCCATCCGTTCGGTGGTGCCCATCGGGTCGGGCTCCGGTTCCGCTTCGGGCGCCGGAGTTCTGGGCATCTCGGGATGATCCGGCTCGTCGAGCCCTCCCAGCGCCTCGGTCGGCGGCCCCGCATCCGGGTCGGGTCGGGACGGTTCGACAACCCGGTCCGGCCGCGGCTGCGCCGCTCCGTCGGGCCGAGGCTGCGCCGCTCTGTCGGACACCGCGTGGAACTCGGTGCCGCGCAGGCCGAGTGGAGTGTGCAGCAACGCACCCGCGGCGGGCACCGTGCCCTCGACCAGGTCGAATCGCTCCTCGCCGACCTCGGCCGGCTCGGTGCCGGCGAGATACAGCCCGAGACCCTCGTACGGCCACGGCACGGCGCGGTCGTAGGTGTCGCCGGCGGCCGCTTCGACACGCTTGCCGTCGGTCTCGCCGTACACCCGGCCCGAGAGGAAGATCGCGATGCCGGCACTGTCGGGTGCGGCGAAGGCGATGTCGACCGGGTCGGCTGCGGTGGCCACCAGTTGTGCCAGCGCCCGCACCAGGTGCCGTCCGCGTCGGGGTGCCGAATCCGGTACGGAGACCGCCGATTCGATGTCGAGGAGGTCGGTGAGGAAGGACGCGGGCACCGCGTCGTTCACCAGGCACAGGAACGCCGGCGTGCGGATCACGACCCCCTCCCCGCGGATCAGCGTCACGGTCGGTGTGACGCTGGGGATGTCGCCCGGGCTGGTCACAGGAAACGACCTCCCTGGAATCGCCAGTGGGGGAAGACCGCTCGCAGTGGCCCGTTGACCGCCACCCACACGAGCAGCCACGTGGTGACGAACTGGACCGAGAACACGAAGGGAGATGGCCGAAGGGACTCCGGGATGAGTCCCGTGTTGTCGATCACCACCCACACGAGAATTCCCTCGTTGATGGCGGTGAGGAGCCCGAACAGCGTCGGCCAGTCCTTCTCCCACCGGAACTGCTGCAGGAAGTGGTACAGGAATTCCCAGAACACCCCGAGGACGATGACGGTGACGAGCACGGTGAAGGCGACCCGGTAGACGTCGAGGATCGTCGGATCACCCGAGGAGATCAGCCAGAGGAACGGGACCAGCACGATGGTCCACAGACCACCGAGGATGCCGAGCACGAGCACGCGGGTCTGGATTCGCCCCCACAGGGTGGGCAACATGTCAGTCGACTCCCTTGTTGTTCATCCAGCGCCACCACTGAGCGGTCGACCGCCACGGCGTCAGGCGCTTGCAGAAACCCTGGCGCGCCAGGTCGTCGACGATCTCCAGGGCGGCGATCTGCAGGCCGAGGAACGTGTCGACGCCGGGAAAATAGCCCCCGAGTGTGGCGCTGCCGGAGGCGTAGAGCTTGCCGTTCCCGCTCCGCGTGCCCTTCAGCTCGAAGTCACGTTCGACATCCATGCGGCCGACGGGGTTGATGCCGGCACCGGTGTGGTCGAGCAGGTCGCGCAGCAGGCGGTGCTCGCGAACGTCGGCTTCGAGTCCGGTGCAGTCGATCACGTAGTCGGCGTAGATCTCGAAGGTCCCGTCGGGCCGGTGGTCCTGTCGGATCGGTGCGTGCGGGTCGACCCGCACCGTGGTCACCACACCCTGACCACCCGCCGCGGGCACCAGACTCTCTGCCTTCCCGACGGCGACGCGGTACCAGCCCTCGCGCCGCCCACGCGCCAGCTGCTCCTGCCAGTCGTCGCGGACGGGCGTGTTGGTGCCGCCCATCTGCTTGTACGCCTCGGCCCGCTCATGCCCCTCGAGCTTGCGCATCCGGGCCTTGAGCTGTCCGCCCCAGACCGACTTCGGGTAGTTGAACCCCTGATAGGCCCAGCCGTCCTTGCCCTTGCGCCGCATGAAGATGTGCGGCCCGTGCGGTTTGTCGTAGTAGGTGCGGAACAGGTGCACGATCTGCGTCTGGAGCCCGTACGCGTCGCGATCGTCGATGAGTCGCTGGAGAACCCGGGAGGCGACGATCCCGGCGCCGCGGATCACCACGGTGCCGGGCTTGCGCTGCAACGACTGATAGATGTGTTCATGGGATTCGTAGGCGTTCACGACCTTGCTGGCGTCGCGGTAGGTCTCCCGGAACGCCTGCAGATCGGGCAGCAGTTTGATCCCGGGGTAACCGATCGCGACGTGGACCCACTGGCTGCGGAACGCCACCCGCTTGGTGGGCGAAGATCCTTGTGGCGGTGTGAGAATCGTGAAGTACCCGCCACCGGCGCGACGCCGGATCATCCGGACCTGGCCGCGGTGCAGGCACTTCAGGTAGCCGATGCGCTCGCACTCCTTCTCCATCGAGGCGAATGCCTGTCCGGCCTTCGGCGTGTAGAAGTTCGCGAAGACGGGTTCCACCAACACATTCCACAGAGGCTTGAACTTCTTGTCCGCCCACGCCTCCCGGACCGCGTACGACGGGAAACCCCAGATGTTGTCCGGGGTCGACGCCGAGTCGGAACGCAGGCGCTCCCCACGGGGGATCTGCGACACCCGCGTCAGGTACTCATAGCTGTGCCACGGCACGTCCTGCGGGCCGAGCACCGCGATCCGATCGAGCGGCACCCCGCTGATCCGCAAGTAGTCGACGGTCACGAACGAGCCGATGCCCGACCCGACCGTCACGAACGGGACGTCGACGACGGGAATGCCCGCTCCCTCGACCATCGCGTCGGTCCAGATGTCGGTGTCGATGAGTTGCGGGGTCAGATCACCGAGGGCACCGCCGGGACCGGGCGCACCCCGGTTCGGCGACCGCGGGGCCTGCCGCGGCATCGGACCGGGAGCAGGCGGGGGCGGCGGACCGGGCCGATGGGGACCCGGCGCACCCGGGCGGGGACCGCCCGGATGGGGCATACCCGGAGGAGGCCCGCCCGGCGAGGGGACGACACGCGTCGGACCCTGCGGCGGCTGATTCACGACCGGCCCCGGACCCGGGTCACGACCGCGGGCGCTTCGTGCCGGCGGGCGCAGGTGGAGTGCGTCGGGGCCCGGAAGCGCTGGGACGCGTGAACACGACGGGACATCGCTCCTCCAGGTGAGCAGACACGGGCACGGACGGTGGTAACTCTAACCCGCGATCATCGCCTCGACCGGGTTATATAACCCGATCGAATTACACCCGTCTCACCAGGTCAGCCCCCGAAGCCGGACATCGACCGACACGCGCACCAGCCCATTGTGCCGGTATCGAACGTGACATCGAGTGTTGACAAATAAGGCGGCGTCGAAATACGTTCGAGTCATCCGCTGTGGTCTGTTTCACCGACCGAGCCGCCCACCCGAAGGGATGCGACGATGACGAAAGCACTCACCCCGACCGATCGGGAGCACGAGGCCCCCGCCCGCTACGTGCCGCAGCACGACAAATCCGGCGGCGACCACGATTACAGCCAGGTGCTCGACGACCTGTCCGCGGCCTCGGTCCACCGCAACTTCGATCCCTACGTGGACATCGACTGGGACGCGCCGCACATGGCGATCACCGAGAACGACCCCCGGTGGATCCTGTCCTACGAGGTCGATCCCATCGGCCGTCACCCGTGGTACCAGCAGCTTCCCCAGGAGAAGCAGATCGAGATCGGCATGTGGCGCCAGGCCAACGTCGCCAAGGTCGGACTGCAGTTCGAGTCGATCCTCATCCGCGGCCTGATGCAGTACAGCTTCAAGCTCCCCAACGGCGCGCGCGAATTCCGGTACACCACGCACGAATCCAAGGAGGAGTGCAACCACACCCTGATGTTCCAGGAGTTCATCAACCGCACCGGGGTGGACGTGCCGGGTGCCAAGATCGGCTACCGGCTGATCTCTCCGTTCGTCCCGCTCGTCTCGACCGTCTTCCCCACCCTGTTCTTCTTCGGGGTCCTCGGCGGCGAGGAGCCGATCGACCACATCCAGAAGGACTTCCTGCGCACCCGCGCCAGCCTGCATCCCACGATGGCGGCGGTCATGCAGCTCCATGTCGCCGAAGAGGCGCGCCACATCTCGTTCGCCCATCACCTCATCCGTGAGCAGGTGCCGCAGCGTGGCCGTTTCCAGCGGTTCATCCTGTCCCTCATGCTCCCGCTGACCATGCGCATCCTGTGCGGCGCGATCGTGGTGCCCCCGCGTGGATTCGCCAAGCGTTTCGACGTCCCCGACGAGGTCATGAAGGACATCTTCTGGCGGTCGGCGGAGTCGAAGCGTTTCCTGCGCAACGTCTTCGGCGACGTCAGGATGCTCGGCGAGCAGAGCGGGCTGATGAACCCGGTGTCGCGACTGCTGTGGCGTGCACTCGGCATCAGCGGTCGGCCCTCGCGTTTTCGCAGCGAGCCCACCTACACCGCGGCCTGAGCCGCACCGAACGCAGGTAGATCCCGAGACCATGCCCCACGTCGTCACCCAGGCGTGCTGCGGCGACGCGTCGTGCGTCTATGCATGCCCCGTCAACTGCATCCACCCCACGCCCGAAGAACCCGATTTCGGCATCGCCGAGATGCTGTACATCGATCCCGCGACCTGTGTCGACTGCGGCGCGTGTGTGAGTGCGTGCCCGGTCGGCGCCATCGTCCCGGGTCACCGTCTGCCCGCGGGCCAGGAGCGGTTCGTCGAGGTCAACGCGACGCAGTACCACGATCCGGCCGACGGGGCCGCTCGCTTCCCTGTCGACCCGGCCCGTCGGCTGCCACTCGCACCCATCGACCGGCCGCGGCAGCTGGCCGTCGAGCGCTCGATCTCGATCGGCATCGTGGGATCGGGCCCCTCGGCGATGTATGCCGCCGACGAGCTGCTGCGGCAGCCGCAGGTGTCGGTCACCATGTACGAGCGCCTCGACCGACCGTTCGGGCTGGCACGCTTCGGCGTTGCGCCCGATCACCTGCACACGCGCAAGGTGATGGAGCTGTTCGACGACATCGCGCGCAACCCGCGTCTGGAGATCCTGCTGAACACCGAGGTCGGGCGGGATCTCACCTTGGCCGACCTGCGCGCCCGACACCAGGGCGTGATCTGGGCGGGCGGCGCCCCCACCGACCGGCGACTCGCACTGCCCGGATTCGACCTCCCGGGTGTGTCCAGTGCGACCTCCTTCGTGGGCTGGTACAACGGCCACCCCGACTTCACCGACCTCGACGTCGACCTGGACACCGAGCGTGTCGTGGTCGTGGGCAACGGCAACGTCGCCCTCGACGTCGCGCGCATTCTCGTCGCCGACCCGGACACGCTCGCGGCCACCGACATCTCTCGCAGTGCGCTGGCGACCCTGCGGGCCTCGTCGGTGCGCGAAGTCGTCGTGATGGGACGTCGCGGACCCGCGCACGCGGCGTTCACCCTCCCCGAACTCATCGGACTGGTCGATTCGGGTGTCCCGGTCACCGTCGATGCCGCCGATCTCGATGCGCTCCCCGCGCCGGCCGATCTCGACGCCACCGTCCGCGGCAAACTCGAGATCCTGGCCGAATGCGCCGCGCGCCCCGAGCCGACGGGCCGTCGAATCCGGCTGGCCTTCTTCAGTTCTCCGTCCGAGGTGACCGCAGGCCCCCACGGTCGGGCGAGCGCGTTGGTCGTCGGCCGCAACCGGCCGGTCGTCGACGACGCCGGGTCCGCGGTGGGCATCGAACCCACCGGCGACACCACCACTCTCGAGACCGGGTTGGTCCTCACCTCGGTCGGATACCGCGGCGTGCCGGTACCCGGCCTGCCGTTCGACGACGCCGCGGGGGTCATCCCCCACCTCGACGGCCGCGTTCTCGACGGGACCGAACCCGTGTCGGGCATGTACGTGACGGGGTGGATCAAGCGAGGGCCGTCGGGTTTCATCGGCACCAACAAGACCGACTCCGCGCAGACCGTCGCGTCGTTGCTCGACGACCTCGAGGCGAAGGCGCCGGAGGTCTCGGTGCCGCGTCGGCGTCGGCTACTCGGCCGACGTCTGGGTGTCGCGCAGTCCGTCGCCGGCCTCGACGGCGGGGCCACTGCACTAGATTGAGCAGCCATGGGGCCCGCGTACCAGCGCACCACCGTGCGTGCCGATCTGTCCGACCTTCCCGCCGACGTCGCCGCGACGCTGCGCGACCACGCCGAGTCGAAGCAGCTCACCGTCACCGATGATCTGCCGGCGTGGATCACCCGGAGCATCAACCCGCCGTCGACGACGTTCCTCGGCAAGGTCTTCGGACGACGCAGCAACCCGGTCGACCCCGACTCCGAGCACCAGACGCTGATCGTGCTGCACCCGACCCACCTGATCGTCGTCGTGTCCGGGGCCAAGCGCGGGGTCGCGGCGTTGTCGTGTCCGCTGGGCGTCGCGTCGATGTCGTCGACCCCGTATGTTCCCGAGTCGGACGGATTCTCGGTGACCGGGTTCGCCGGTGACGAGGGTCGCCCGGGCAGCTTCTACCTCGGGACCGGCGAGCCGGCCGGGCCGGAGTGCCGCGAAGCCGTTCGCACGGCGATCGTCGCCGCGAAGAATCCGTGAGCTCCGCAGACCGCACTCCCGCCCTCCCTCGACCTGCCCTCGGCATCACGCTGGCCCTCATCTCCTCGGCCTGCTTCGGCATCTCCGGCGTACTCGCCCGGGCCATGATCGAGGCGGGGTGGTCGGCCGGCGCGACGGTCACGGTGCGCATCGCGCTCGGCGGACTGGTGCTGGCCGTGCCCGGCCTGCTCGCCTTCCGTGATCGCCGACGGCCCGTCCCGGACCGGCCCGGCCGCCGGTCCTGGCCCGTGCTCGTCAGCTATGGCCTGCTCGCCGTGGCAGGCTGTCAGCTGGCCTACTTCTACGCGGTGACCTACCTGCAGGTCGGGGTCGCGCTGCTCATCGAGTACACCGCGCCGGTCGCGGTGCTGGTGTGGATGTGGCTCCGCCACGGTCAGCGGCCGGGACGGGTCACGGTCCTCGGCGCGGCCCTCGCGATCGCCGGACTGGCACTCGTGCTCGACCTGACGGGCGACGTACCGATCAGTGCGGTCGGGGTGCTGTGGGCGCTGGCCGCGATGGTCGGGGCCGCCGCCTACTTCGTGATCTCGGCCGACGATCGCACGGGCTGGCCGCCGTTGAGCCTCGCCGCCGGCGGCCTGCTCATCGGTGCGCTGGCCCTCGTCGGCGCCGGACTGACCGGACTCCTGCCGATGACGATGACCACCGTTCCGGTCCGGGTCGGTGCACTCGAGGTGGCCTGGTGGGTGCCGCTGGTCCTGCTCGGTGTGGTCTCGGCCGCCATGGCCTACGGCTTCGGCATCGCGGGCGGGCGGCTCCTCGGCGCGCGCGTGATGTCTTTCGTCGCGCTGTCCGAGGTCCTGTTCGCGGTGGTCTTCGCCTGGCTGGTTCTCGACGAGCTGCCGGCACCGATCCAGCTCGCCGGCGGCCTGCTCATCGTGCTCGGCGTCGTGTGCGTCCGTCTCGGCGAAGCCGCCCCGGCAGCGTCACACGATTGAAAATCACCGTGCGCGTTTGTGAATAATGTTGCGCACGTTGCACATCTGTCCCCAGGTTCGGCGTGTTGGGACTGAATGTGTCGCACGTCGCAACGCGCCGGGGTACTGTCGTGCCCCATGTGGGGGGAGGAACCACGCGCGACGGGGATGTTCTCGAGGTTTGACTACATCGACGCCGCGCTCACGACCGGGGATCGGTTCACCGATCTCGTGCTCGGGGTCGACGACCCCGACACCCGGCTCCCGGACGTCCCCGGCTGGACGCTGACCGACTGCCTGGGTCATGTCGCGTCGGCACCGTCGCGCTTTCTCGGACTCGCCCGCGGCGAGGGGGAATGGTGTTGTTCGGCGGTCGACGTCCCCGACTTCAACGCCAAGCAGATCGCCAACCTGCCCACCCGGGACGTGCGACTGCTGTGCCGTCGGCTGGCCGACGACCTGCGCGAACTCGTCGACGAGGTGTCGCACTTCCACGCCCAGGTCCCCAAGATGCACTTCGACGGCGACCGCCTCATCCGCGCGGACGCCGCACTGGGTCTGCTGATCGGTGAGTTCGTCGTGCACGCCCACGACATCGCCCGGGCCGTCGGCGCCCGCTGGTGGGTCGAGCCCGAGGTGGTGTCGATGATCATCCGCGCCCGCCAGCACATCCTGCCGAGCTGGGTCGATCCGGTGAACGCCGCCGGCCATTCCGGCACCTACGACATCCGGTTGCGCGGGTGCGGCGAACGCCATGTCTACGAGTTCACCGACGGCGAGCTCGTGATCGATCCGCCGGAACCCCGCCGCCCCGACGTACACATCAGCGTCGACCCGGCCACCGCCCTGCTGGCCGGCTACGGCCGGGTGTCGCCGGGATGGATCGGCCTCACCGTCAAGGCGATCGCCTGGGGCGCCCGCCCGTGGCTCGCACCGCGGCTGGCCCAGCGGTTCCTACCTGCCTGATCCGCCCCACTGAAGTGCGAGGAGCGCACGCGACCACCGCTCAGCTCCTCAGGGAGCGGAGTTTGTCGTAGTCCACGACGGCCGCCAGGCCGCAGACACTGAGGTGCGAGGACCGCAAGCGGCCACCGCTCTGCTCCCTAAGCCGAAAGAACCGCATAACCCCTGCTCCCTGAGGTGCGAGGAGCGCAAGCGACGAGCCTCGAAGGGCAGGCGACTCATGTCACCAGCCCCTCGAGGCTCGCTTCGCTCACACCTCGGGGAACACAGAAAGCTCGCTTCGCTCACACCTCGGGGAACACAGAAAGCTCGCTTCGCTCACACCTGGGTGAATATCGTTCTTCAGTTGTCGCGGTTGACGTCTCGGTCAGCGACCGGTCGGCGAACCGGCGGGGCGGCTCACCCGACGTCCCTGCCCGCGGCTGCCCGCGCGCTGCTGATCGCCGGCCCGCGAGTGTCCCGCGCCTCGACCCTGACCGCCTGTGCGACCCTCGGCCGAGCGCGAACCGCCGGACCGTGAGTCACTCCGGGCCGGACGTCCGCGGCCCTCGCCGCGGGTGCCGCGCGAGTCACCGCCGGCGGAGTTCCGGCCACCGCCGGTGCCGGCGCTCCGATTCTCGCCTCGAGCACTGCTGTTACCGCCCTGGCCTCGGCCACGACCGCCGCGGCGGCTCCCCTGCGAACGACCACCCTGGGACCGCCCGTTCTGAGCACCGCCACCACGAGCAGCCTCTGCTGCGGCGCGTGCCGCCGCGAACACGCGGGGCGCGCGCTCACCGACGAGCTCGTCGACAGCAGCCGACGTGGCGTCGACGGAGACTGGGGTCACCTTGATCTTGGCCTTGCGCAGCAGCTGCGCAACCTCACGACGCTGCTCGGGCAGGACGACGGTAACGACGTCGCCGGCCGACCCGGCGCGAGCCGTGCGGCCCGATCGGTGCAGGTAGGCCTTGTGCTCGGCCGGCGGGTCGACGTGTACGACGAGCTCGATGCCGTCGACGTGCACGCCGCGAGCGGCGACATCGGTGGCGACGAGGACGCGGACGTCTCCCTCACCGAAGGCGGCGAGGTTGCGGTCGCGCTGCGCCTGGCTGAGATTGCCGTGCAGGTCGACGGCGGGGATCCCGGCCTCGGTCAGCTTCTTGGCGAGCTTCTTGGCCTGATGCTTGGTGCGCATGAACAGGATGCGGCGCCCGGTGCCGGAGGCGAGTTCGGCGACGAGATCCTGCTTGTTCGCCGAGGAGACCTCGAAGACGTGGTGGGTCATCGCGGCGACCGGCGACTCCGCCGAGTCCACCGAATGCAGCACCGGGTTGTCGAGGAACCGCTTGGCGAGCTTGTCGACGCCGTTGTCCAACGTCGCCGAGAACAGCATCCGCTGTCCGTCGGCGGGGGTCGCGGCCAGGATCTTGGTCACGACGGGCAGGAAGCCGAGGTCGGCCATGTGGTCGGCCTCGTCGATCACGGTGATCTCGACCTCGTCGAGGCGGACGATGCCCTGACGCATCAGGTCCTCGAGACGACCGGGGCAGGCGACGACGATGTCGACACCGCGCCGGAATGCCTGCTCCTGGCGGGTCTGCTTGACGCCACCGAACACGGTGGTGACGGTGAGTCCCACGGAGGCGGCGAGCGGCTCGACGACCGCGGCGATCTGGGTCGCGAGTTCGCGGGTCGGCGCCAGGATCAGCCCCGTGGGTGCCCCCACGTAGCGCTTGACCTGCATCTCGGCCAGGCCGGCGACGAGCGGAATGGAGAAGGCGAGGGTCTTGCCCGAGCCGGTCTTGCCGCGGCCCAGGACGTCCTTGCCGTCGAGGGTGTCGGGGAGGGTGTCCTTCTGGATCGGGAATGCGTCGGTCTTGCCCTGAGAGGCAAGAACCTTGACGAGTTCGATTGGGACACCGAGGGATTCGAACGACACACCAGGCGTCGACGCAGCAGCATCGGTGGTGGTGGCCGGGTTTTCGAGTACAGCAGTCATGTGGTGTGCAGGTTTCTTCCTGTGCTTGGCACGCGAACAGCACGACTGAGGTGCAAGGGCGGTGCCGGTGGCGAACACGCGGGTGCGCGAGCTCGTTCGCCGTATGAAGTCAATGGCAGGTGGCCGACCGGTGTCGGAATGTCCGGACCTGCGAGAGAGGCGTTCTACGACGCTGGACGCGGCCTGTACGGGCGCATCACTTCTGGCAACAGTACGCGTCGGTGATCGATACCGCGAATCGCTGTGATGCACGTCGCGTTTCGCCAGAACCTGTGCCACCGTCTCAGAACGCCTCGCTGAGCATCACCGCGACGGTGCCCGGCTCGAGCGCGTCGAAGACGTGCTCGACATCGCCGGGATACGAAATGTAGTCACCGGCCAACAGCACCTCGGTGGCATCAGTGGGACCGAGACGCGCACGGCCGCAACTGATCACGACATGCTCGATGATCCCGCGCGCATGCGGCGCCGAGATTCTCGGCTTGCCGGGTTCGGCTCTGATGACATACATGTCGCGCCGCGACCCCGGCGCCGCGGTGGACAACAGGGTTGCCGAGTAGTCCGCGTCCGCGGCGGGGATCACCGGCCCCTCGCCGAACCGGATGACCTCGACGGTCGGTGTGGGTGAGTCCAGCAACGCCGAAAACTGCACACCAAGCGCCGTGGAGAGCGCCCACAGCGTCTCGACACTGGGGTTCCCCTCCCCCGATTCGAGCTGGGACAACGTCGACTTCCCGATCCCGGCACGACGCGCGAGCTCGGTCAGCGACAGACCCGCTCGTGTGCGTTCCCTCTTCAACGACGCCGCGACCAGCTCCTTGGGGTTCACCCGCGTCTCGTTCATCAAACCGTCCGATCGTCCATCTTGACGAACACGCTTCTCCTGTTCACTATGATAGTCATGCGTTCGGCTTGGAGAACACTCGACACGGCGACCCTGCGCGCCGTCGTGGTGATGTCCCTGTCCGTCCTGGTCATCGGGACGTCGTACGGGGTGGCCGCGCACGGCGCGGGTCTCGCCCTCTGGCAGATCGTTTTGATCGCCACGGTCGTCCTCGCCGGATCGTCGGAGTTCGTCTTCGTCGGCATCCTGGCCGCCGGCGGGGCGCCGATCCTCGCCGCACTGGCGGGCCTGCTGGTCAACACCCGCAATTTCGGGTACGGCCTAGCCGTCGGCAAGCACCTGCGCGGCACCCCGGAGCTCGTCGTCGGCGCCCACCTCATCAACGACGAGACGGCCGCGTTGGCGACCGCGGAATCCGACCCGCGTCGGGCACGGGCCGCTTTCCTGTTGTGCGGACTCGGCGTTCTGGTCTCGTGGCCCGTCGGCGCAGCACTGGGTGCCACGCTCGGCGGTGTGGTCGCCGATCCCGCGAGCCTCGGGCTCGACGCCGCCTTCCCCGCTCTGCTCGCCGCGCTGGCCATCCCGGCCCTGCGCGACGGCGCCACCTGGGCGGCCGTGACCGTCGGCGCGGCGGTGGCCGTGGCCTCGACGCCGTTCCTACCGGCCGGGTTGCCCATCATGGGAGCGCTTGTGGGCTTCGCCGCCGTGGAGTCACTCCGCCGGCTTCGGCGGACCCCACCGAGCGCACCGGCCCTACCCGGCACGAGGACGGACACCGTGAACGAGACCGCATCGTCGCGAGAGGCGCTCCAGCACAACGGCGTTCCGGGATGTCGATGAGCACCGGCATCTCCCTCGCCATCGGCATCACTGTCCTCGCGGTCGGCACCTATGCGATGCGCGCCGCCGGACCCGTTCTGCGAAACCGCATCTCGGTCTCGGACGGGGTCGAGAGGCTGATGGATCGAGCGACCGTGGTCCTGCTCGTCGCCGTCGCGCTGACCGGCGCGTTCTTCATCGACCACGACTTCGCCGGCTGGGCGCGTCCAATCGGCGTCACGGTCGGGGTGATCGCGGCGCTGTTGAGGGCGCCCCTCGCGGTCGTGGTCATCCTCGCCGCGGCCACCGCCGCCGGCCTGCGGGCCCTCGGCCTCGCGTGAGTGACGGCGAGAAAGTCACCGCACGACAGCCGGATTCGCGCAACTGTCCGGCACCGCCACGAGCGAACACGTCACCGGCATCCGCGTCGGGCGGTACCCCGGGCGAACGCCGTTGTCGCGAGTGATCTCACGGTAGGCGGCGACTGCATCGGTCGGGTGACGGGTCAGAGTCGGGTCACGCTCCGCATCGACGGTGTACAGGCCGAAGCGCGAATCGAAGTCGCCCCATTCGTAGTTGTCGGTGAGACTCCAGTAGTTGTAGGACGCCACGTCGATGCCGTCCTGTCGGGCGCGCTGCAACCAGTAGACGGTGTCGCGAAGGTGATCGGCCCGGCGGTAACCGTCGGGCCGCCGGCCTTGCGGGTCGGTGGCCAGTCCGTTCTCGATCACCCGGATCTGCTTGCCCGGGAACTGGTGCGCGACATGACGTAGCACGTAGTAGATGCTCTCCGGTGCCTGCGAGCTCTTCCAGAACTCACCCGTCGCGCCGTTGGCCACCGAGGCATCGGTGACCGAGAAGGAGTAATAGTGGTCGATGCCGACGAAGTCCAGTGTGTCGCGCATGCGCTGCGGGAAGACCGATTCCAGCCATGTCTGCAGGCCGGCGATCGGGTAGTACGCCATGTTCGACGACACCTGGGCGCCCGGCTGCACGCGGTGGATGTATCGGTGGATCGACCGGTGCGCGGCGACGATCCCGTCGGCCATGAGCCCCACGTTCTGCGGTGCCACTCCCCCGTACATCAGTTCGCGCCGAACGTATTCGGTGGGTTCGTTGAAGGTGATCCACAGCGGGTCG
Organism: Gordonia terrae; assembly: GCF_001698225.1. Lineage (NCBI taxonomy): Bacteria > Bacillati > Actinomycetota > Actinomycetes > Mycobacteriales > Gordoniaceae > Gordonia > Gordonia terrae. The sequence goes on along the minus strand of NZ_CP016594.1, from coordinate 1,688,478 downwards.
GCCCAGGAGTACCGGTCGACCACCCGCTCGGCGAAACGCACGAGGTCGGCGGACATCTGCGGACGGTTCCAACCGCCGAGGTCGACCGCCCAGCCCGGGTGCACCCAGTGGTTGAGGGTGATCATGGGTCGCATCCCGGCGTCGACGACCGCGCGGATCACCCGGTCGTAGAACGCCCACCCCGCCGGATCATCCCGGCCGCGTGACGGTTGCACTCGCGACCACTCGACCGAAGTCCGATAGATGCCGACGCCCAGACTCTTCGCGCGGGCAATGTCCTCGGCGTAGCGATGGTAGAAGTCGACGGCGTTGCCGACACGGTGGGCGACCCGGCCCTGGTTTCCGTAACGGACCCAGTTGGAGTCACGGTTGTACCCCTCGGACTGGAAACCGGACTGGGCGACGCCGAATTCGAAGGCGGGGCCGAGCGGCGGAACGGACGCCGAGGCGGTTCCGACACCGCCGAGACCGCAGATCGCGAGCAGCATCGCGGCGCACGACATGGCCACGACGCCGGCGCGCACGCGCCGACGGCCACCACCGAGACGTCGCCTGCTCACGTTCAGAACGGACTCCCGGTGATGGGTGCGGCGCGATCGCACGGAACCGGTCGTGGATTCGCCGGATCCAGCGCGTTGAGCACGAAGAACGCCGCGCGACGCGAACCGGCGATCCCGGCATGCTCGGTGTAGTCGACCGAACACCCGTCCTGCACAACGATGTTGCGTACGTTCGATCCGCCCGGCGGCAATCCCAGCGTGTACGGCACCACGAGCTCGTCGTAGCGGGTGGCGATGTTGGTGTACCGGATCGACGGCAGGTAGTAGCCCCCGGCGGCGATCTTGCGCAGTACCGCCGCTCCGGGATCGAGCTGGGCACAGGCCTGACAGAACGGCACCTGCTCGGGCTGCAATCCGAGAGACCGGGCGATCGGCATGATGACGTCGTTCCCACCGACCCCAGAGCCCCGCCACGCCGGAGCCAGCGACACATAGTTGCCGATCGCGTCCCGTCCGCCCAGGTACTTGGCGTAGTACGCGGGCACCACCGTCCCCTGGGAGTGGCCCACGATGTCGACCTTGGACGCGCCGGTCGTCCGGCGGACCTTGTCCACGAATGCGCCGAACTGGGCAGCGCTGGCGGACATCTCACCCATGCCGCCGATCGCGCTGATCGGCCATGGGGTTCCCTTCACCGCGCCGTAGGTCGGCGCGAATACGCAGTAGCCCTCGTTCTTCAGCAGCGGGACGTAGGTGCCCCAGTTGGTCTGCTGCGATCCACCCGTCCCGTGCACGAGGATGACCGGGTTGGGATGACGTGCAGACGGTTTGCAGGTCCAGTCGTTCGACCCCGGAAGCGAGCCTCCGGGTTTCGCGAGCTCGTTCGGTATCCCGGCCAAAAAGTTGTAGGTGACGGGCAGCGGGTCGGCGCGCGCCGGTGCCACGGTCACCACCAGCACCCCGATCACGGCGACGACCAGGCCCCACACGATCTTCGGCGATCTCATGGACGGAAACTAACAAACCGTCTCAGGGCACGATGTGGGTTTCACAGGACCCACTGTGAAATGGCGGATCCCAGCGCGACAGACCTCGGCTTCCGGGAGCGGAACGTCGTCAGTTTGACGCGGGTTCCTCGTCGTGACGGTGCCGGATGTCGCGGATGGTGGCCACCACCGAGGCGAAAACGAGCACGAATCCCAGCACGAGAAGCGTGACCGCGACGTAGTGCATGATCTGCTCGTAGTGCCCGACGTCGAATTGCTCGGCCGCGATGCGCAGGCCGACCACCACGAGCCAGGCCAGCAACGCCATGGTGAGTGCCCGACGCTGGAAGACCGCGCTCCGCCGCCGGTGTTCATACTCCGCGAGTTCGTCGATGGCGTCGAGGACGATTCCGCTCATGCGCGCATGTGCCGCCGAGTCGTGCGGCAGCTTCGCGAGGATGTCGACCTTCTGCGACAGCTTCTGGTGCCGGTCATTGGCGTCGAGCCGCGCGATGACCGCGCCGATCATCGCGACGAGCAGCGTTCCGGCGAACGTCAGCATCGCGGCGGTCATGCGCGAAATCTACACCGGCCACAGGGCAGCGGTGCGGAAGTCCTCGCGCCCAGGCGTCGCTGCTCGACGCAGTTCAGCGGGCGGCCCGAGCCCCATGGCCACCCGCACGCACCAATATCCGTTCGGCGCGTCGGTATTCCAGGGAATGGCACTGACCGCCGGGGGCGGCGGTGTCGCTCGCCTGGCGCAGCAGGATGGCCGCCAGCGACGACGCAGTCCTGGGTGGGATGACCAAGAGCATCACCGTCTTACCCCCGCACGTGAGGGTCATCAGCGGCGGCATCTCCGGCGAGTCCGGTGAGTCGAGACCGGGAAGACGGCGAAAGCTGCTCCAGTTCACGTCGATTCCGGTGACCTCGCCGATTTGCGGTCGAGCGGCCGCCAGCATCCCCGGCAGTTCCTCGGCGAGACGCAAGGTGTACGGATACCAGGCCCCGTTGATCGCGGCGGCGGGATCGAGGCCGAACCGGACGCGGGGCGGGCCGAGCAGCGGCTTCATCCGTCGAGCCGGTTGTTCGGGGAGACCCGTGGGCTGACTCCCACGGGACGAGTAGCGACCTTCACCGTTGCCACCTGACTCGACCACCCGTGGGCGGTCATCTGACACCGGTGACGCCGACAGTGGTCTGTCGGATGTTCGATCCAGTTGGTCGCAGTGTACGCCCGGTTCTCATCGCGCCGCCGCATCCGCGTGACTCCCAGGTACACGGGTCACCGCGGATCGCTGACCCCGCGCACGATCTGCGTCGCCGCCGGCACGTGCCCGACCGAGAGGCCGCGCGCTAGGACTGCCCTGCCACTGTCACCGTCACGGTTCGGCGCCGCGGGCCGGAATCGGGTGGGGTGCCCGCTCCACCCCGATAGGAATACTCGAAAGCGATCGATGTCGAGCCGGGCGCCACTGCGACGAACCGCATGGTCAGCTCGATTGCACTCCCGGGCGGGGCCGGCTCCTGTTCGCCGCCCGACCCGTCGGCGAGCAACGGTGTGAGCACCTCGGGATCAGGATCATCGGCCACCCTCCACTGATCGCCGACGCTGTAGTTCACGGTGCCGAACTCGACGGCCAACGTGTCGCCGACGTCCAGATGAACCTCCCCGACTGTCGAGGGCACCGACAGGCCACGGGTCGACGACCCGACGGGCGTGCCACTGCCGGTTGTGGTGCCGGCGCAGCCCACCAGAGCGCCGGCGATCACGATCGCAAGAGCGGGCGCCGTTGACCAGGGACCACCTGCTACACGGCACCAACTCACCGCAACCTCCTTGCCCGCACCGAACGCCCCCTACCGAGGGCGGCATCTGCAATGCTGCCCGCGACCGGAAGCCGTTGCAATTCACGACATCTCGATCGTTGCGACCACCAGCATGTCCACCCCCACGGTGGGCCCGCCGTTTCCTGGTGGTGATCGCGGGCCATCCCGCCACCTTCACCGGGCGGTGGACGACCCCATCGCCCGCCGGACGCGGAGAAGCATCCCGTCTCTATTTTGATGTAGTTGGACTACATTCAAAGTGCTATCGTCGCATCTCAGCGAGTCGACCTGCCACACCGAGCAGCATTTCGGAAAGTGTGCCCGTCGAGCAGATCACCCCATGGAAACAATCAGTGAGGACCCCGTCATGCACACAACACGATCCGCCAACCGTCTGATCGCACTCGTGTCAGCACTGCTGTTCGCGCTCGGCCTGAGCATCGGCACGTCGCCGCACGCTCAGGCACGGCCGACGCCTCCAGGCGGATCGACCGTGACCCTGATCATGATCAACAAGACGGGCTGGGACCTGTCGCTGAGCGGATGGCCGTCCACCGACACCTGGGGAGGAAGTTCGTCGATCACACAGTGGATCGACCCTCCCGCCCCGGTCCTTCCGCGTGGCGGCGTCGAGGTCGTGCGTGCCTGGTCAGCGAACCCGGCGCACATGTCGGCGTCGGTGACGTACTCCAACAGCTACCGGTGGGCGCACTGGCGCTACCGGTCCGAACTCAGCTGGGCGCTCGGTTTCACCACCCTCGGCAACACCGGCGCCTCCGACGGTGAGATCAACTTCGCGCGCATCGACCGCTTCGGCGCGCACTCCCAGGCGACGTACGTGCTGGGATGATCATGACATCGACTCGACTCCAGACACTTTCGGTGATCGCATGAATCCGATCGGCTTTGTTCTCGGTTTGGCACCTTGGTTCTTGTTCTCGCTGCTCAGCCACCGGCACGGCGACGACTCGGTCGCCATCGCCGCACTCTGTGCGGCGGCACTCGCCGCGGTCATGGCATGGACCAGCCGTGGGCGGGGTGGAATCAAATTCCTCGACGTGGCAGGTGTGGTGACCTTCGGCGCCATCGCCGTCGCCGGCTTCATCGGTGGCGACTCACTCGGAGACTGGCTGACAAACTTCGCCCGCGGCGGCTCCACCCTGCTTCTCGCCGTACTCATGTTGATCTCCGCGGCCACCGTCCCCTTCACCGAGCAATACGCCAAGGACTCGGTACCCGAAGAGCGATGGTCGAGCCCGTTGTTCCGGGCGACCAACCGGAAGGTCAGTGCTGTCTGGGGACTGGCCGTCCTGTTCATGGGCGTCGGCCATGTGGTGGCCGGACTTGTCGAGCCGGCGTCCGCACCGTCGGACGGTTCCCGCCCTGTCGACCTACTGCTGAACTGGATGGTGCCCATCGCGCTGCTCGTTCTGGCCGGCAAATACACCAAGCATGCGGTCGGAGCGGCGCGTCAGGAACGCGATCGCGAACCGGGAGAGGTCACGAGCCCCGGCAACTGACGACGAGGCTGGGGGTTGCGGACCCGACTCTGAGCCGGGGACTCAGGGGGGACGCGCGGCGCCTGCTCGATCGCCTCGCACAGGTTCCCGTTGGACAACGAGAAGCGGCCCCACCCGGGACGCGGGTGAGGCCGTCTGAACTGCTGTTTTCGGTGGAGCTATGGGGAATCGAACCCAGCTGGCACCGGGCTGAGCAGCGCCTGACCTGCGTCGGAGAGCCGCATCGGAACCCACCGGAAGCTGATGAGATTCTATGGGGATTCACGCCGCGTAGTTGCCTGAGGCAACACGTTCTTGATTGCAGACTGCCGTTGATGTGGGCCAGCACGCGCCGCGGATGCGGCGGCTCGATACGCTCGCACAGACGACAGCGGATTGCCGGATACGCCCGATATGATCCGCGAATGTCACAGCCGCCACCCCCTTGGCCATCCACTCCTGGTTGGCATCGCGATCCCGAAGACCCCACGATGATCCGGTGGTGGGACGGGTACCAATGGACAGCCAATCGCCAGCCGACTCCACCACCGTCGGGGCCCTTCCCGCCGTATCCCCAGCGCAAGAAATCGGGCGCAGCCAAGCCGCTCCTGATCATCGGTGGATCGCTCTTCGCGTTCCTTCTCGTCGTGGGTTCCTGCACTGCCGTCATCGGGTCATCCGGCGGCGACTCGAGCTCGAGTAGCGCACGCAGCAGCTCGACTGTGACCGCGGATGAGTCCGGGTCTGTGACCGTCTTCGCGCCCGATCCATCCGCTGCTGCTGCCGCATCTCGATCGGCGGTGGCCGCACGCGAACAGCGCGACAGGGAATTCCGGCGGCTCACGAACAAGGCGTCGTACCGCAATGTCACCTCTCGTGACTGGCAGCTCGTCGCGAAGAACCCGGACGCGCACAAGGGCGAGTTGTATGTGATCTACGGACGAGTCGTCCAGGCCGATGCGGCGACGGGCACGTTCCAAATCAGGGTGAACACCGACGGACAGCAAGTCGATCTCTACGATTTCGACATCAACACGATCGTGACGACCGGCCTGGCGTCCTTCAAGGAGGTGGTCGAGGACGATCTCGTGACGTTGTGGGTGGGTGTCACCGGGTCGGAGACCTACGACACGACCATGGGTGGTTCTGTCACAGCGCCGAAGGTGGAGGCCAACATCGTCGAGGTCTACGGCAACGCCGGGTAGCACCCCCTTGGGACGACGAAAGCCGACGGCCAGACGATTACCCGAAAAGTGGTCTACACCTGTGGCGACAAGAAAAACGGCCCCACCCGGGACGCGGGTGAGGCCGTCTGAACTGCTGTTATTGGTGGAGCTATGGGGAATCGAACCCCAGACCTACTCGATGCGAACGAGTCGCGCTACCAACTGCGCCATAGCCCCGGGAGGTCTTGCGACCAACCGCGAGCCACTTTATCAGCCCGGGGTCGTCGACTCCCAAACGGCTGGTACACCACTAGGCTGGACGAGTGCCTCGGATGTCTGATCAGCAGTTGGCCGGAATTCTCGACAATGTCGTGGGGGTGATCAACCCCGTCCTCGATGCCCTCGCCGAGCGGGACCCGCTCGGGCTGAAGGGCCACACCTTCCACGATGACGACCATTCCGACTCGCGCCTGCAGCAGGCTCAGCACGCGGCGTCGAAGCTGCTCGACGTTGCGGAGTGGCCCGGCACGAAGGGCTGGTCCGAGCGGTCGATGCACAAGCGGGCGAGCTGGTGGGTGACCCGCATCGGCACCCTGAACACCGGCGCCGTGGCGTTTCCTGGCGTCTTCGGGGTGTGGGCGAAACGGTTGCCGATCACCCCGTACCTCGGTTTCGCCAACCAGGCCATGGTGCTGGTGGCGATCGCCCGCGAGTACGAGGTCACCGATCGCAAGCGGCAGGTGCAGCTGCTCGCGTCGGTGCTGTGCAAGCGCGATCTCACGAACCCGGATGTCACCGCCGAGTCGGGCGAGTCCCTGCCGTCGGAACCGAAGGAACGCGAGAAGTCGCTGTTCGCCGCAATCTGGGATGCGGCGAAGCTGCTGCGCGCCGTCGACGACGAATTCGAGAAGCGTCCGCAGCCGATGGCGCTGTTCCGCATGCTGGCCTACATCCCCGTCATCGGCGCCCCGGCGACCTACCTCGGCGAACGGTTCGCGCTGTCGAAGGCCGCGAAAGCCGGTCAGGCGTGGCTGGATTCGCATGGCAGGCCGGCACTGACCAAGTAACCCACAAGCAGTTCAGCAGTAGGTGTCGCCGAGCGAGACCTACTGCTGAACTGCGATGCCGGGTCAGCCGACGCGGCGGTACTGCAGGTCCTCGCGGTCCATGCGACGCCGCTGGAACGGCGGGATGTGATCGAACACGGGATCCTCGTCGTCGATCTCGAGAACCGTTGCGCCGCCGGGTCGCCGAAGTCGCGGAGGCGGCGGTGCGGCGGCGAACTCCGGAACCGCTGCGGCGCGTCGACGACGCTCCTCCTCGGCGCGCGCCGACCGCTTGGCACGCGCGAGACGTTGCGCCCGGATCTGCTGCTCGGTCTTCACCGCACGACGCAGGTACGCGAGGTAACCGACCAGGAGCAGACCGAGCACGCCGGTGGCGACCCAGCCGGGCATCCCGACGACGAACCCGGCCACGATCGCCAGCAGTACGAGTACGAACAGCCCCAGAGTGACGCGCTGACGCTCCCGGTACTTGAGTTCGCGTTCCTTGTCCGAGGAGTAGATGCTGCGTCCGGACCGTCGACTGCTCGACGAGCGCGCCGCGGGGCGGCTGTCCTCGACCTCGTCGACCTCGGCGTCGTCCGTCTCGGCGGTCTCGTCCTCGTCGACCGCGGACGGCGCGTCGGTGTGCCGCGACCCACGGGCGTAGTCGTCGTACTCGTCTTCGTCGAGTTCGTCTGCGACGTCCTCGTATTCGGCGTCGTCGTATTCGGCGTCGTCGTAGTCGGCGTCGTCGTAGTCGGCGTCGTCGTAGTCGGCGTCGTCGTGGTCGGTGTCGTCGTCGAGTTCGTCTTCGGCGTCTTCGTACTCGCTGTCGACGTCCTCGAAGTCGTCGTCGTGTTCGGCGGCCTCGGACGTGGCGTCCGCCTCGTCCTCGGTGGTGTCAACGTGTTCGACGCCGGCCTCGGCCTCGATGTCGTCGCCGGTCTCCGCGGTCTCGTCGCCGTCCACCAGCCCGTCCTCGGTCTCGTCGAGTACGGTCTCGGCCACCTGGGTGTCGTCGTCCGCGGATTCGGCCACCGGCTTCTCGACCTTGGCGTTGCCGGAACGGCGCATCCGGGTCGAGGGCTTGGTCTCATCGACTTCGGCATCGTCCGCGGCCTCCACGTCGGCGTCCTTCTCGAGCGTCGTGGTTGTGCTGCGGCGCGAGGACTTCCAGGACGGGTCGTGCGGGTGACGGGCCGACGACCGGCGGCGGTTGCCCGAAGCGGTCGTGGCGCGCGACCCACCACGGTGCAGCAGACGCGTCTTGCGCGCCGCGTCGGTCGACTTCAGGATCTGCGGACGTCCCTTGATGACCATCGGGACCAGCACGAAGAGCCAGACCGCGACGAGACAGACCCACAGTACGGAGTTGGGCATGCGACTCTCCCTTCATTCACTCTGGTCACACGAAGCCACTCCACAATCTAGGGCGACGAGACGTCGGCCCCGGGTAGACGCGCCGTGTCACAAGCGAATCGGCACGGGTTTCACACGCGCCTCTCAGCAACACCGTTTGCCGAGAGGGTCACTGCGCCCGGAATCGCGCGTCCACCGCCACGGCGATCTCGATGTCGTCGGTCCGCAGTTCCAGCGACGGCGAGGACGGTGGACCGGCGGCGACCGCCATCGGCATGGCCCGTCGCGGTGACGCCGGCACGCGCACGGCCATGTCCGGATCGGACAACAGCACAGGTGTCACCGGTCCCCGACCCACCGCATCGGAATAGGCCTGCGCCTTGAGAATCGCGTCGTCGACCGCGGCGCGACGCAACTCTCGTTCGTGTTCGCGCCGGGCCTCCTCGCGCAGATCCCAGTCGACGTCCCCGATCTCGATGGCGTCGACCGACGCCCACTGGTCGATGAACTCCGACAGCCGCTCGAAGTCGACGAACTCGGCTTCAATGCGAATACGGGTGTTGTACACCAGTTCTCGCCGCTCCCCGGTCTCCGAGTACGGGCGATAGGAGTACACCCGCACCGAGTCGGCCGACCATCGGGTCACCACCCCGGCCGACTCCTGGTCCGTCAGCGCGTGACTCAGCTCGGCGTGGACCTCGACCGCGCGCGTGTACACCGCCGGCTTGTCCGCACCCTCCACCCGCACCACGAGGTGGATGATTCCGCGCTCGGGCCGGTACCGCCCGCGAGCGTTGCCGCGGACCACGATCTCCAGTTCGTCGATGTGCTCGGTCATTCCGAGAGCCTATGTGTCGACGAGCCGATCCGGACTATCGTCGAAATCGGACATTCGGGGCGAAGGTCGTGGAGGGAACAGCCTGGTGCGGAGGACGTGGTGCGGATGAGGAGACTCGTGGGGTTGTTCGCCGCAGCGATGTCGGCGTGCATGGTCGCGGGATGCGGATGGATCGCCGATGTCGTCTCGACGCGCGTGGACGCGGCCGACTACTTCACCGCACCCACCGTTCGACTGCTCGACGCCGCCCGGCGAGACGACCAGCCGCAGATCGAATCCCTGATCGCCGTCGGCGCCGACCTCGACGAACTCGGCGGCGACCCGGACATCGACCCCCGCCGCGTGGACATCACACCCCTGCAGTGGGCGGTGGAATTCGGGCCGCCGACGGCTGTGGGTGCCCTGCTCCGCGCGGGCGCCGATCCACACCTGCCGGGCGCCGGCCGATACAACGCCGTCGCCTACAGCGTGCTGCTCGACCGTTTCGACGCCTTCCGCACCATCATCGGGTTCGACGAGGGGCTGGTCGAGGCGTCCGACCGGATCGGCGGCAACGTCGTCCACACCGCGGTCCGCCATCGTCGCGGGGACGCCTTGCGTCTGTTGATCGACCGCGGCGCCGACCTCGACTCGGTGCAACCACTCGCCGGCCGGACGCCGCTGTTCACCGCGGCTGATGTGCTCAACATCGATCACTGCCTCGTCTTGCTGCGTGCGGGCGCCGATGGCGCGCACCGGGATCAGCGCGGTTCGACGTTCCTGCCCTCGCTGTACACCGCCGACGACTCGATCCGGACGAGTTCCTATCTGCGTACTCGAGGGGCCATCGAATCGGAGATGCGCGCGCGGGACTTCCCCGTCGAAACCGGACGCTGACCGGCGGCTAACGGTAGCCGTACTTGTCGAGCAGCGCCGAGATCACGAGCCCCGCCCCATCGGGCGCGCTCGGGGTGTCCGGCGAGGTGTCGGCCGAATACGCCACGTCGAACGTGTGGCGGTCCAGGCGCACGATGTATCGCGCCAGTCCCACTGACTCATAGAAGATCTCGGCCTGCGTGCCGCCGATCTCGGTCAGGTCGTCGAGGTCGTCGGGCTGGGTCGGCCCCGAAACCCAGTAGTACATACTCGGATCCCGAAACGCACTGATCTCCCAAGTGCATGTCGGTCGGGACGCCGCGCCCCGACTCACTGGAACGTCGCCCTGCCCGCCCGGACCAGTGCCTCGGCCGCGCTGCCGACCACCTCTTCGGCCGTGAGCGCGAACAGCATGTGGTCACGCCAGCGCTTGTTGACGTCCATGTAGCGCAGCAGCAGACCCTCTTGCCGGAATCCGATGTTGGTCAACACCTTCTGCGACGCCTCGTTGAGCGGCTGCACCGTCGCGTCGAGCCGGTGCAGGCCGACGGCACCGAAGCAGTGGTCGACCCCGAGCGCCACGGCGGCGGTCGCGATGCCGTTGCCTGCGACGGCCGAATCCACCCAGTAGCCGATCCACGCGGTCCGGACGGCTCCACGCTGGATGTTTCCCACAGTCAGCTGTCCGACGTAGCGGCCGTCGAGTTCGATGACGAACGGGAGCAACGCCCCTCGCTTCGCCTCGGACTTCAACACCGCGAACAGGGGCGGCCACGACCCCGGCTGATGGCGTTCGGCCCAGCTCCCCACGCCGGTCGGTTCCCAGGGCAACAGGGCGTTCTGGTTGCGGATCCGCAACTCACTCCAGGTCTTGGCGTCGCGCATCTTCACCGGCCGCAGGGTGACCGTGCCGGTCCGGGTGCGCAGCGGCCCGAGAGTTGCCGGCCAGCCCGGGCTTCCCTGATTGCCGCTCAACCACCTGAACACGAGGAGAAGTTTATGCGCTGTCACAGTGCCGACGGCGTGAGACCTGGATCTCGCGTCGGACGGACACGACGTCCGACGTCACCCGCGTTGCGCGAGGAAGGCCACCTCGACCTCGTCGCCCGTGCCCATCTCCTCGACATCGGGGTCGACCATGATCAGGCAGTTCGCCTCGGCCAGTTCGGCGAGCAGGTGCGAGGACCCGGTCGGCGACGCCCCGAGTACCTGCACCAGGTAGTCACCGGAACGTTCGTCGCGCATCAACTGCCCGCGCAGGTAGCCCTTGCGGCCGCGGACCGACGCGATCGGTCCGATGGTGCGGGCCTTGATGATCCGCCGCATCGGCTGCCGCTTCCCGAGCGCGATCCGGATGAGCGGACGGACCATCACCTCGAAGGTCACCAGCGCGCTCACCGGGTTGGCGGGCAGCAGGAACGTCGGCACCTCGTCGCGACCGAGGCGCCCGAAACCCTGGACCGAGCCGGGATGCATCGCCACACGCACGATCTCGAGGTCGCCGAGATCGGCGAGCGCGTCGGCGACGGCGGTCGACGCACTGCCCCCGACGGCACCGCAGATCACCACGATCTCGGAGCGGATCAGCTGCGCCTCCACGACTTCGCGCATCCGCGACGCCTCGCGCTCGGCGATGCCGACGCGGTTCACATCGGCTCCGGCGTCGCGGGCGGCGGCGGCCAGCGCGTAGCTGTTGACGTCGTAGATCTGACCGGGCCCGGGTGTGCGGTCGATGTCCACGAGCTCGCTGCCCACCGAGATGACCGACAACCGCGGCCGGGGGTGGACCATCACCCGCGCCTGGCCGACCGCCGCGAGGAGACCGACCTGGGCCGGACCGATGATCGAACCCGCGCGGACAGCCACGTCGCCCGGCTGTACGTCGTCGCCGACCCGCCGGACGTAGTTGCCGCTCTCCACACCGTGCCCGATCTTGACCTTCTGATCGCCCCCATCGGTCCAGCGCAGCGGGACCACTGCGTCGGCGAGCGTCGGCATCGGGGCCCCGGTCTCGACGCGCACCGCCTGACGTGGTTGCAGTCGTGTCGGTGTGCGAGCACCCGGGCCGACCTCCCCGACCACGGGCAGCGACACGATCATCGGCTCGCCGGGTTCGAGATCGACCAGCTCCGCGCCGTTGGCGTCGAATTCCTCGAGGTCCTCGGGCGCGAGTACCCCGGCGAGCCCCACGTCGACCGCCCGTACCGCGTAGCCGTCGATCGCCGCCTGATCGAATCCGGGCATCGGGTGCTCGGTGACGACCTCTTCGGCACACATCAGGCCCTGCGCCTCGGAGATCGCGACGCGCACCGGTCGCGGCGCCACCGCCGCCGCGGTCACCAGCGTCAGATGATCTTCGACAGACCGCATCTCACCGCTCTTCTCGTCTCAACCGGTCGGCACCGGAACGTGCAGACGACAGCCCGCGGCGCGTCGTGCACTCGATACAACACGTCGGAGACGTTATCGAGCACTCCCGCCTCGGCGTGCGAGGCGCGCGGATGCAACCGTCGATCGCGGCGCCGACTCAGCTGTCGGCGAGTCGCTTCTCCAGCCACTCGCGCAGATCGGGGCCGTAATCGTCACGGTCGAGGGCGAAGTCGACGGCGGCCTTCAGGTAACCGCCGGGGTTGCCGAGATCGTGCCGGGTGCCGTGGTGCACGACGACGTGAACCGGCTCGCCCTCCTCGATGAGCAGCGCGATCGCGTCGGTGAGTTGAAGCTCACCGCCGGCCCCGGGCTCGATGCGCCGCAGCGCGTCGAAGATCTTGCGGTCCAGGATGTAGCGGCCCGCGGCGGCGAGATTCGACGGCGCGTCCTGCGGTTCGGGCTTCTCGACCATGCCCTTGAGCCGCATCACGTTGGGGTTGTTGGCATCGGGCAGCGGCTCGACGTCGAAGACGCCGTACGCGCTGATCCGTTCTTCGGGGACCTCGATGGCACACAGGACCGACCCACCTCGGCGCTGCCGCGTGCGGGCCATGACCTCCAGGACACCGCCGGGCAGGACCAGATCGTCGGGCAGCAGGACCGCGACGGCGTCCTCGTCGTCGTCGAGGTAGCTCTCCACGCACCCGACCGCATGACCCAGGCCGAGCGGCTTCTCCTGGACGACCGAGGCGACCTCGAGCAGGTTGGGCGCCTTGCGCACCTTCGCCAGCATCGACTCCTTGCCGCGCGTGGCGAGTGTGTTCTCCAGGACGAGATCCTCGACGAAGTGGGCGACCACGCCGTCCTTGCCGGGCGAGGTGACGATGAGCAGACGATCGGCGCCGGCCGCCTTGGCCTCCTCGGCGACCAGCTCGATGCCCGGGGTGTCGACCACGGGGAGCAATTCCTTGGGAACCGTCTTGGTGGCCGGCAGGAACCTCGTGCCCAACCCGGCTGCCGGGACGACCGCCGTACGCGGGATCGGCGGAGTGTTGGGTACACCGTCGTACTCACTGAAACCAGCTTTATCCGTCGCACTCATGAATCCACCCTAGGACAGGAGTGAGTGGTCGGCCGGACAGACGGCGGTCACGGGGACCTCACCACACGCATTCCGACGGTCGGATACAGTGCGGGCGTCCCGGCTGTCACCGCCGGGACGCACACGCCACCGGTGTCGAGACGACGCGAAGGACGGTCGGGTCTTGCCAACGCTGAAACAGCAACTGCGACAAGAGATCGAAGAGCGACGCTCCCGGCGCTCCGAGGCAGAACGGGACCGTTCCGCCGCCGCCCTCGCCGAGTGGATGTACGCCTGCCCGTTCCGTCTGGAGTACGACGTCACGGTTGCCGCCCACGTGCCGGTGGGCAACGAACCCGGCTCGAATTCGATGCTCGACGCGCTGGTCGACCGAGGCGTCTCGGTGCTCGTCCCGGTGGTCCCCGACGGCGGTCCCGCACCGTTGGACTGGGCTCCCTACACAGGGCCGGACTCGTTGGCGCCGGGCCGCTGGGGCCTTCTCGAGCCGACGACCGACCGGGTCGGGGTGACCGCGATCCGCGCGGCATCGGTGATCCTGGTGCCCGCGCTGGCCATCGACAAGAGCGGGGTGCGGCTGGGGCGGGGCGCGGGGTACTACGACCGCACCCTGCACGGGCTGTCGGCCGACCTCGTCGGCGTGGTCTACGACGACGAGGTCGTCGACTCACTTCCGTCCGGCGACCACGACGTCCCGGTCGGCTGGACACTCACACCCGAGGACGGGTTCGGCAGACTCGCCTGATCGGCGGGACAGCGAAACCCGGGCGGTGTCGTCGTGACAGCCGCCCGGGTTTGCGTCGATGATGTCGTCGTGGCGCCGGTCAGGCCGGCGTCGCGGCCTTGGTCTCGCTCTTCGTCGACGACGAGCTGGACGAGTCCGACTTCGAACTGCTCGACGAGCTGTCCGACGACGTGGAACTCGAGGACGACGAGCTCTCTGACGAGGACGACGACGTCGAGGTGTCCGACGATGATCCCGGACGCGAGTCCGTGCGGTAGAAACCGCTGCCCTTGAACACGATGCCGACCGAGTTGAACAGCTTGCGCAGACGACCCGCACACTGCGGGCACTCGGTCAACGAGTCGTCGGAGAAGGACTGGACGATGTCGAACTTGTTGTCGCACTCCGTGCAGGCATACGAGTAGGTGGGCACCGAAACCTCCGAAAAGTCAGTAAACGCTGACCAGTGTAACCGACTTTGGCACTCAGTCATTCCGAGTGCTAAGCGAGGCTTCGAGCTGATTTTCCGTCGTTCGATTCCCGGCTTGTCGCGCACCACCGCCTGGCGTCGTGCAAAGTGTTTGCCAAGCCGAAGTAATCCGTTCACCGCGCAATGTCCGCGACGTGCTGCCCGCGCGGCAACACCCATCATCGCTGGAGTCTCATGACCGATTTCCTGAACGACCTCAACAGCATCATCTGGAGCAATCCGCTGGTGTACCTGTGTCTCGGCGTGGGGGTGTATTTCTCCATCCGGTCGCGATTCCTGCAGATCCGGCACGTGCCCGAGATGATCCGGGTCATGCGTCATGGCGAGAGCTCCCCCGACGGTGTCTCGTCCTTCCAAGCGCTGATGATCTCGCTGGCCGGCCGTGTGGGTACCGGCAACATCGCCGGTGTGGCCACGGCGATCGCGTTCGGCGGACCGGGCGCACTGTTCTGGATGTGGGCGATGGCCTTCCTCGGGGCATCCACGTCGTTCGTCGAGTGCACGCTCGGGCAGATCTACAAGACCCGAGATCCACTGACCAACGAATACCGCGGCGGGCCGGCCTACTACTTCAGCAAGGCACTCGCCCACACCAAGGCGGCACCGTTCTTCAAGGTCTACGGTCTCGTGTTCGCCGCCGTGACCGTTCTCGCCTGCGGACTGCTGCTGCCGAGTGTGCAGTCCAACTCGATGGCGCTCGCGATGAACCAGGCGTGGGGGATCGCGGACTGGGCGGTCGCGGTCGGCGTGGTCATCGTGCTCGCGTTCGTCATCATCGGCGGGGTCAAGCGCATCGCGACCTTCGCGACGATCGTCGTCCCGTTCATGGCCGTCCTGTACATCCTGTTCGCTCTCGTCGTCGTGTTCACCAACGCCTCGCAGATCCCCGACGTTCTGCGCCTGATCTTCGCGAGCGCCTTCGGGATCGATTCCGTCTTCGGTTCGGTCGTCGGCGCCGCCGTGATGTGGGGCGTCAAGCGCGGCATCTACTCCAATGAGGCCGGTCAGGGCACCGGACCGCACGCCGCGGCGGCCGCCGAGGTCTCGCACCCGGCGAAGCAGGGCTTCGTGCAGGCGTTCGCCGTGTACATCGACACGTTGTTCGTCTGCTCGGCCACCGGCTTCCTCATCATCTCGACCGGCGCCTACCGGGTGTTCGAAGGTGAGAGCGCCGACGGCACGGTGATCGCCGACGGCGGCCTGCTTCCCGGCGGCACCGATGTGGGCCCCACCTTCGTCCAGATCGGTTTCGACAGCATGTGGAGCGGCGCCGGATCGACCTTCGTCGCGGTATCACTCGCGTTCTTCTGCCTCACGACGATCATCGCGTACTACTACATGGCCGAGACCAACCTGCGGTTCCTGATGGGCAAGGCGTCCACGATCTACATCGGTCCGCTCCGCAGCACGCTCGGCGCCAATCTGACGATGCTGCTCCAGGCCCTGATCCTGGTGTCGGTGGCCATCGGCTGCGTCTCCACGGCGAGCGAGGCGTGGACGCTGGGCGACATCGGCGTCGGCCTGATGGCGTGGCTGAACATCATCGGCATCTTGATCCTGCAGCAGCCGGCGTTCAAGGCGCTGCGCGATTACGAGAGGCAGAAGAAGGAAGGCAAGGACCCGATCTTCGATCCGGTCGCCCTGGGCATCGTGGGAGCGACGTTCTGGGAGTCCTACGGTCGGGCCGACGACACCCGGGAAGCCGCGACACTGTCGAAGTAGGGACCTATCCCCCGATGACGTCCTTGTCGATGTCGGGGATGTTGTCGCGGTTCATGTCCGGGTCGCGCGCCTGGCGGGCGTCCCACCGCAGCAGGATCGCGGCGAGGATCGCCGAGACCACTGATCCGACGAGGATCGCCGCCTTCGCCGCGGCGGCGTGATCGTCTGAGCCGGCCTCGAAGCTCAGTTCGGCGATGAGCAACGCAACAGTGAATCCGACGCCGGTCAGCAGGCCCACCGGCAGGAGGTCGCGAAGCCCGATCGAGTCGGGCAATCGCAGCGGAGTGAACGTCGTCATCAGCCACGTCGAGCCGAGGACGCCCACGAGTTTGCCGACGACGAGTCCGACGACGATGCCGATCGACACCGGCTGCACGATCGACCCGGCCCCGCCGACGACGGTCACCCCCGCGGCGGCGAAGGCGAACACCGGCAGGGCGAGCGCGGCGGAGTACGGGCGAACCGCGTCGTCGAGTCGTTCGGTGCGCGGCTGCGCCTCGCCGCGGATGGCAACGGCGGGCACGACGAATCCGAGCAGGACACCGGCAACTGTCGCGTGCACCCCCGACGCGTGCATCAACGCCCATGCGGTGACGGCGACCGGGATGAGCACCGGCCACCACCGCCACGCCTGCCGCACCAGCACGGCGAAGAGGGCCACCGTGACCAGCGCGGCCGCCAGCATGACGAAGTCGATCTCCTCGGTGTAGAAGGTCGCGATGACGATGATGCCCAGGAGGTCGTCGACGACGGCGAGCGTCAGCAGGAACGTCCGCAGCGCGAGCGGCAGTCCGCGTCCGAAGATCGCGAGCACCGCCAGGGCGAAGGCGATGTCGGTGGCAGTCGGGATGGCCCAGCCCCGTAACCCTTCGGGGTCGCCGAGGGCGACCACCGCGACGTAGCAGAGCGCGGGGGTGACCATCCCGCCCACCGCAGCGGCGATCGGCACGCCCGCGAGTCTCAGGTCTCGCAGGCTCCCGGCCACGAATTCGTGTTTGAGTTCGACCCCCACGACGAAGAAGAAGATCGCCAGCAGCCCGTCAGACGCCCAGTGCGCCAGCGACAGGTGCAGGTGGAGCGCCTCGGGCCCGACTTCGACGTCGAGCAGGGAATCGTAGGCCGCGCGCCACGGCGAGTTGGCCCACAGCACGGCGATGGCGGCGGCCACGAGAAGCAGTGCCCCGCTGGTCGTGTCGAGCGCGGCCCAGCGCCGCAATCGGTTCGCCCGGCCGGCGTCGCCTGCGAGCTCGTCTGGTGTCTGGTCGGTCATCGATCTCCTCTGGTCGGACGGACGGATCATCGTCACGCCACCCGCGCCGGGCAGCGGCCGACCAGACTTCCCGGCACACCGATCACCGATTCTCCCCCACTGCCACGCCGCGGGCCATTCCGACCCGCCCGCGAGGACGAGGTCCACAGGGACCGAGGGCAGGTTTCGAGTTGTCCACAGGCACGTCCGGAGCGCCGCCCATCCCGGTCGACGAACCTAGCCTCTGCCTCATGTCTGCCCCGTCGAAGCACCCGTCCAGCGCCTCCCTCGGGCCTCGACTTCGCGACCGGTTGAGTTCCGCACTGCGCCCGGGGTGGACACGCAACCTCCTGGTCCGCCGCGTCGCCGCCGCGTGCCTGGTCGTCGCAGCGGCGGTCATCGGGGTCGCCGGAACGCGCGCCGACGGCGATGTCGAGGTCCTGGTAGCCGCGCATGACCTGCTGCCTGGTCAGATCGTCGAGTCAGGCGACCTACGATCCCACCTGGTCGCCGGCGGGACGGTTCCCGACGGCGTCTTGACCGAGGCGGCACCGGCCATCGGACGGACGGTCACCGGACGCGTCCGCGGAGGCGAGAT
The DNA here is from genome assembly GCF_001698225.1 of Gordonia terrae. Taxonomy (NCBI): domain Bacteria; kingdom Bacillati; phylum Actinomycetota; class Actinomycetes; order Mycobacteriales; family Gordoniaceae; genus Gordonia; species Gordonia terrae. The sequence goes on along the minus strand of NZ_CP016594.1, from coordinate 1,670,147 downwards.
CCTCACCGACGCGCGGTTGCTGTCCTCGCATCTGCCCGCCGACCTGACCGGGATCGACGACGCCCGCCTCGTGCCGATCCGGTTGTCGGACGACGCGGTGACCTCACTCCTCCGCCCGGGTGACCTGGTGGACGTGCTGACCGAGGACGCGGAGGTGTTGGCACGCCGGGCAGTCGTGGCCCTCCACGCCGCCGAGCCGCAGTCCGGCGGCCTCGCTCCCAGCCGGGCGGCGGCCGCCCCGGTGCTGCTCGCCATGGACGCCGCGGCTGCTCACCGGGTGGCCGCCGCGGGGCTCGACACGTCGCTCGCCGTGGTCCTGCACTGACCGCGGATACCGACCTCGCCCGCAACGACACAGCGGCGCGAATCAACTCAAATGGATCGGTTCCTTCACGATCGTGGATAGGGTAGTACGAGCTCGCACAGCGCGTGTCGGATTTGCTCCGATCGTGCGCAGAATCGCCGGACAAGAGCAGGACATCACCGAAAAGAGGCCGCACACCGTGCTCAAGGGATTCAGGGACTTCATACTCAAGGGCAACGTCGTCGAGCTGGCAACAGCGGTCATCATCGGCGCGGCGTTCACCGCGATCGTCACCGCCTTCACCGACGGCATCGTCCAGCCGATCATCAACTCGATCCCCGTCGGCTCCGACGCCGCGCAGGGACTCGGCTTCCAGATCACCGACAACCCATCGACATTCGTCGACCTCGGCAGCGTCATCACTGCCGTGATCAACTTCCTGATCATCGCCGCAGTGGTGTACTTCATCATCATCCTGCCGTACAACAAGCTGGCCGAACTGGGCGGTTTCGGGAAGAAGGCGGAGGTCACGGAGATCGCGCTGCTGTCCGAGATCCGCGATCTGCTCGACCCCGAGGGCACCTCGAAAGCCAAGGCGGAAGCCGAGAGCGACCTGCCGCCGCATCTGTCCGATCCGGCCGGGCCTGCCGGCGACTCCTACGGTCCGCCGTCGGGTTCCTTTGCCCCCTATGAGGCGCCCGCCGGAGCCGGTACGACGCAACGCATCTCGACTCCCCCGTCTCCTCAGGGTCCGCCCTCACACCCGGTTCCCCCGCAATCGGGCCAGCCCCAGTCCGTTCCGCCCCAGTCGGCTCCTCCGCAGAACCGCCCGCCGCAGGGACCGCCGCCGGGAGGCCCTACCGGACAGCCGTTTCCGACGCCGCAACCCGCTCCGGGCAGCTACCCGCCGCCCGGCAATTACCCGGGTGCCGGCAACTACCCGCCGCCCGGCCCCGGATCCGGTTATCCCGGTGAGCAGTACCCGGGCGACTTCCCGGGCGAGGGCCCGGACGCGCCGGGCCGTCACTCGCGCTGACGCGGACCGCGGTCTCGCAGGAAGCTGACAGGCGGAACCATCCGAACCCGAAGGTTGGCTCCCTACTTTGGGATTCGTCGCCGGAACGTGCGACCGCACCGGACCCCAAAACCGGTGCGACCGAACGAGAACAGGATGATCGAATGCCCAACAAGCCCGCGCAGAACCGTCAGCCGCAGCCCCAGAACCGCCGCCAGGCTCGTCCGCAGCAGCGCAACCAGGCGCGTCCGCAGGCCCGCCCCAAGACGTTCCCGTGGTTCTTCGGTAGCTGACACCCCTCCGCTCCCTAATCCGAAAGAAGCGACGCCCTCTGCTCCCTGAGGTGCGAGGAGCGCAAGCGACTGCCCTCTGCTCCCTGAGGTGCGAGGAGCGCAAGCGACGAGCCACGAAGGGCTGGTGACCCACCACCCTTCGTGGCTCGCTTCGCTCCCACCGCTGGAACAACTCCTCACACCGGCGGATCGACGCGCTGGACCCACACGGTGGGACCGTCGGTCAACGTGAACTCCGTGCGTACCAGCGCTTTCCATCTGCGGGCGTACAACGCGGAGAGTTGTTCGTCGCTCGTGCTGCACGTGACCGGCAGCCCTTCGCGTCGTCCGCGTTCGATGACCGGGTCGACCAGCCCGGCGAGAGTGCCACCTCGGCGATGATCCGGCCGGACGAGCGCAAAGATCACCCGGATCGGGTTCTCCGCAACCTGCGCCTCCTCCGACTTCCGCTGCAACTCGGTGAAGCGGTGGACGAAGCCGTCGATGGCCTGTACCTGATGCTTGGTGCGTGTCTTGAGGTCCTCGTCGATCCGCCCGGCTTCGTCGGTGGGGGCCGACACCGCGATCAGCGCGATCAACTCGCCCCGCTCGTCGAACACACCGTGCAGGCCGTGCAGATACTCGATGAACAGGATCTCCCCGTACCAGCGGTATGCCTCCACAGGCGCGTCCGCGCCGATCAGCCAGCGGTAGACCGGGACCTCACGCAGTCCGTGTTCGAGCAGGTCGAGTGCGGTCTCCCGATCCGATTCGACCAATTGCCGGGTCGTCGTGCCGCCTACCTCCACGCGTTGCGTCATCGGTTCATACCAGCACAGTTGCGCGGCACACGACCAACCACCTGGGCTGCTTCGGCCGACCTGTTCGCCCATCCCGGATGCGGATGAGTTCACCAAGAATTCAACCGCCTCTGGTCAGGACAGGTGCTGAGGTGTGCGGTAATGTCGGCCGCGTTGCCGTCTTCGAGACGGAACGACGCGCTTCACAATCAGATCGTCGACAACCATTAGGAGATTCGCATGTCTGACGCGATCAGCATTTCCTGGATCCGCCTCTACATCGAGGAATTGGTCACCGGTTCCGACGAAGGCGGCGGCTCGGACGGCACGACCGCCGAGTAATTCGGCCCCGCAACGCGAATCGCTGATTCCAGATCAGCGTTCTGCTCCGATAGAGGAGTTTCCCCAGGCATGCGCAGTCGACTGATCGCGATGGCGATACGACAGACGAGTTCGCATGCCTCTCATCGGCACATGCCGACGGACACGAGCACGAGAAGGAGTTTGTCATGGGTGAAGTAGTCGGTGGAGGAATCGGCGACGCGATCAAGGACCTGCTGACCGGGTCGCTGGACAGCGACGGCACCCCGATCGAGGACTAGAAGTACCGGCCGATCGTCTTCGGCCAGTTCGCCACGTTCAATTCAAGCCCCAGAAGGAGATTCACATGGCAACCGGAATCGAGATCAACCTCAGCGAGATCATCCGCGACCTGGACAGCCTGTCGGACGAGGCTCCGACCGAGAACTGATCCACCGCTTTTCGCACATCGCCCCCGGTCTACGCCGGGGGCGATGTGCGTTTCGCGCAGCCATACGGAAAATAATCACCGGGTCAACGCACCCGATTGTTGCGAGACGGTTCACCGGAAGTCCATGGACTGTCGACGGCTGCATTGTCGAATATCGTATTGTTCGCGTCGTGATCGTCGTTCGCCTGCGATCGACGTCCACGTGCGGAAGTCCACCATCGACGAAGGAGATCACATGGCCGACATCATTCAGGGCGCAATCACCGACGCAATCGTCGAACTGGTCACGGGTTCGATCGAATCGGGTTCGGAAGACGCTCCCGCGTAGATCTCGATCCGAGACCAACCGCCCCGGGCTACGGTCCGGGGCGGTTTTTGGCTCCGCACCCGACGTTTTTCCGCTACATCGAAGCATTCTTCGCGCCCATTTTGCGATAGAGCGGATGAATCGTCGGCCGGGATATCCGGTGCGGTCCGGCGCAAAACGCGCGCATGTAGACTTCGGAACACTCACGACCGCGCATCCACCGAGCCCGATGTCGGGGCTGAATTTCTGTTCCGCGCGGTTCGCCAGCGTCACCACGACCCGGAGTAGCCTCACCTGATGCCCGTCACCCGCTCGCTGAGCAAGGATGAGGTCCGCGCGCTGCTCGCGCTCCTGTTCGACGCGCTCCGGGCCACCCGCTGGGCCTGTGCCGGCTTCCTCGTCTTCCAGCTCGCGTCGGTGTTCACCACACTCGCCCAGCCGGCACTGAACGCCGCGATCATCGACGACGGCATCCTGCGCGGCGACGTGGCCACGATCAAACAAGTCGGTGTGCTCATGGTCGTCGTCGCCGTGATCAACCTGGTGGTGTCGATCGGAGCCACTTTTCTCGCGTCACACATCTCGGCGACCGCCGCGCGCGACCTCCGCCTTCGCCTGCACAGCCGGATCAGTGCGTTCAGCGATCCGCAGGTCCACTCCATCGGCCTGTCGAGCCTGCTGACGCGTACCACCGGTGATGTCGGCCAGGTCCAGGGATTCCTCTTCGTCGCCCTGACCGTCGTGGTGACCGCACCGTTGATGCTGTTCGGCGCACTGGTGCTCTCGCTGGTTCAGGGCTGGCGGATGGCGCCGGTGCTGGTCGTCGCGGGGACGGTGCTCGTGATCCTGGTCGCCGTGCTCGTACGACGTCTGGTGCCGTGGGCCGCCCAGCTGCAGCGTCGCCTCGACGTCGTCAACAGGGTGCTGCGTGAGCAGTTGCGCGGGATCGCGATCATCCGGACCTTCCGTCGCGAGGACCGCGAGCGCACTCGGTTCGCGGCGGAGAACGACGAACTCACCCATGTGGCCCTGCGTCTGGGTCGTCTGCAGGTCCTGATGCTCCCGATGGTCACCGTCGTCTCGAACCTCGCCGTGGTCGCGGTGACCGCGTTGGGTGCGGTCTTCGTCGACCGCGGGGAGATGCAGATCGGCCAGATCACCGCCACGGTGGGATACCTCGCGCAGATCCTGCTGGCGGTGTCGTTGCTGACCATGATCGCCGGGATCATCCCGCGCGCCGTCACCAGCGCGGGACGCATCACCGAGGTACTCGACACCGAGCCCCTCGACCCGGGCGCTCCCCAGGCGGATGGATCGTCGACGCCACCCGCGATCGTCTTCGACGCGGTGTCCGTCTCCTTCCCGGGGGCCGAGGCCCCCACCGTCGACGAGGTCTCGCTGTTCTGCGCGCCCGGCACGGTCACCGGCATCCTCGGCGGTACCGGGAGCGGCAAATCGACTCTGCTGTCCCTGCCCCTGCGGTTCGCCGACCCGACCTCGGGGCTCCTCCGCTGGGACGCACACGACGTGACCGGCCTCGCACCCGCGTGGGTTCGGGCACGAAGTGCGTTCGTCGGTCAGGGCGCGGAACTCATCACCGGGACGATCGCCGACAACCTGCGGATCGCCCGCCCCGACGCGACCGACGACGAACTGTGGTCCGCCCTCGAGGTCGCCGCGGCCGCCGACTTCGTCTCGACGCGTCCCGGCGCTCTCGAGGCCGCGGTGTCGCAGGAGGGACGCAACTTCTCCGGCGGTCAGCGTCAACGGCTGGCGCTGGCCCGCGCGGTGCTCCGCCGGCCGTCGCTGTACGTGCTCGACGACCCCTTCAGCGCCCTCGACGTCGACACCGAGGCCGCGATCATCGACCGCCTGCGGCGGGCCGATCCGGACGCGACGGTCCTGCTCGCCGCGCAGCGGGTGTCATCGGTGCAGCGAGCCGACGTCATCGCCGTGCTCGACGCCGGACGAATCGTCGACCTGGGCACCGACTCCGTGCTGCGGGACCGCAGCGAGATCTACCGGGAGATCGCCTACGCACAGGCGGTGACCAATGCTTGACCAGAGGTCGCAGGCCCGGCCGGGCGCACCCACCGAGGGCCGGCGACCGACCCCGTCGCCGAAGACGACCGGGCCGGACGGATCGCTGCGTTGGATCGTGCGGCAACTCGACCTGAGCCGGGGTCGTGGTGCCGCGATCTCCCTCTTCGCCATCCTGGCGGCCGTCGCAGGCGTGGTCGCACCGATCCTGTTCGGCGCGATCACCAACGTCATCGTCGACGGCACGGTCGGCGAGGCGACGATGGACTGGAGGCTGCTCTGGACCCTGCTCGGCGTCCAGATCGTGGTGTTCGTGGCCGCCGCGGCCTGCAGCCTCGCCCAGGGCCAGCTGCTGACCGTCGCCGTGCAGCGGTCGGTGGCCGGACTCCGCGCCCGGATCGAGGACAAGATCCACCGGCTGCCGCTGCGCTACTTCGAGAACACCAAACGCGGTGCGCTGGTGAGCAAGTTGACGGCGCACACCGACAACGCCGCCACCGTGATCGCCCCGGTGCTGGTGACCGTCCCGACGAATGCCCTGACGCTCGTCGTCGTCACCGCCGTGCTGTTCGTCATCTCCCCGGTCCTGGCAGGAGTCGCTCTCGTCGCCGCGCCCGTGTCGGCGCTGGCCGCGGTCCTGCTCGCCCGCCGGGCGCGGCCGCACCTCGAGTCCCGGTGGACGACCACCGCCGCCCTGACCGGTCACGTCGAGGAGGAGCTCAGCGCGCGCCGGATGCTGCAGGCCTACAACGCCGAACCGACTGCGGCACGCCGTTTCCGCGACCTCAACGACAGCCTCTTCTCCTCGGTCCGTTCCGCCCAGTGGATCGGCGGTTCACTGCCCTCGGTGCTGACCGCGGTCAATGCCCTGGTGTTCCTCGTCCTGGCCGTCCTCGGCGGGATCATGGTGGTCGACGGCCAGCTGAGTCTCGGCGCGGCCCAGGTCGTGGTCGTGTTCGCGCAACAGCTGACCAGTGCGGTCCGCGAGCTCGCCGGCTTCGTCACCAAGGTCCAGTCCGGAACGGTGTCGGCGGGCAAGGTCCGCGAGGTGCTCGAGGCCCCCGAGGACGTCGGGGTCGACACCGGCGTGCCGGTACCCGCCTCGTCCGGCCGGCACCAGCTCCCACCCGAGATCGTCTTCGACGACGTGGGTTTCGCCTACGACGAGGACAACCCCGTCCTCGGGTCGGTGAGTTTCCGGATGGCGCCCGGCACGACCACCGCCGTGGTCGGGACCACCGGGTCGGGCAAGACCACCCTCACGAACCTCCTGCAGGCGTTCTACACACCGAGCCGCGGATCGATCACCATCGACGGCGTCGACCTCACCGAACTCGGACCGCAGCAGGTTCGCGCCGACATGGCCGTCGTCACCCAGGAGCCGTGGCTGTTCACCGGAACCGTCCGCGAGAACATCGCCTTCGGCATCGACGACGGGCGGGCGGTGGACGCCGCACTCGATGACAGCCACGTCGCGCAGATCGTCGCCGCCCTGCCGAACGGCATCGACACCGTCATCGGCCAAGAATCCGAGAACCTCAGCGCAGGCGAGAAACAGCTGGTCACCGTTGCGCGGGCGATCGCGTCGTCGCCGAAGATCCTGATCCTCGACGAGGCGACGAGCGCTGCCGACCCCCGTACCGAGCTGCTCGTCCAACGCGCCCTGCACCGTCTGCGGGCGGGGACCACCACCTTGCTGATCACCCACCGCATGGCGACCGCCGCGTTGGCCGACACGATCGTCGTGCTCGACGATAGGGTGATTGCCGAGGCCGGGACCCACCAGGAACTGATCGCCGCGGGCGGCATCTACGCCCGGCGGTGCGGACTGGCGCCGGGCGGTCCGGGTGAGGCCACTCCGGACGACGAGCGGGTGAACGGCAGCAGTCCGAACGGTCCGGACACGGGGTCGAACCCGTGACAGAAGGCAGGAGCCAGCGCGGGTCGGGTCACCGGTCCGTCGTCTCCCGATCAGGAGGAAACGTGTACAGCAGTCTGCGCAGGCTCGGGTTGGCGGCAGTCGTCGCCCTCAGCGTCTCGCTCGTCGCCCCGCTGACCGGTGGGGCGAGCGCGGCACCACGACTGGTCGACGCCGGTTCACCCGGCCGTGTCACCGACATCGTGGTGCATTCCGACGCGATGAATCGCGATGTCCCGCTCACGGTGATCAAGCCGGCCGACGAGTCGAAGCCGCGCGGGGTGCTCTACCTGCTCAACGGTGCGGGCGGCGGCGAGGACCGCGCCAACTGGCTGGAGAAAACCGACATCGTCGAGTTCACCCGCAACAAGAATCTGTACGTGGTGATCCCGAACGCCGGACAGTACAGCTACTACACCGACTGGCAGAAGCCCGATCCGGTTCTCGGCGTGCACAAGTGGTCGACCTTCCTGGGCAAGGAGCTGCCCACGGTCGTCGACGCCACGTACAACACCTCGGGCCGCAACGCCATCGGTGGGATCTCGTCGTCGGCGACGTCGGTGCTGAACCTCGCCATCGAGCACCCTGACCTTTACGAGGCCGTCGGCTCCTACAGCGGCTGCCCGACGACGTCGGATCCGTTCGGACAGGAGTACATCCGCCTCGTCGTGGAGACACGCGGCGACGGCGACGCCACCAACATGTGGGGCCCCTACGGCGGTTCCGGTTGGCGCGCCCACGATCCGGTGGTCAACGCCGCCAAACTCCGCGGCCAGAAGCTCTACATCAGCAATGCCGGTGGTCTGCCCGGGCAGTACGACAATCCTCGGTACGTGAAGGATCTGGACACCCTCGCCGACCAGGTCGTCGTCGGTGGCGTGATCGAGGGCGCCACCCTCGGATGCACCGTCCAGCTCCTCAACCGTCTCGGTGAGCTGAACATCCCGGCGACCGTGGATCTCCCGCCGACCGGCACCCACTCATGGCTGTACTGGCAGGACCAGCTGCACCGTTCCTGGTCGTTCTACGAACGCGCCCTCGGATAGCCCCCGCCTCGCTCGCCGCGGCCCCATCGGTCCGGCAGCGAGGAAACGTCCGTCGCGCAACTCGACTCGCCGGTCGGCGAGCTCGAGAACGCGCGGGTCATGGCTGATGAGAAGCGTGGTCCGGGTGGACGCGATCTCCGCGAGTGGCCGGAGGATCTCGCCGACGCTCTCGTCGTCGAGACCGGTGGTCGGTTCGTCGAGGACGAGCACCGGCCGGTTCCGCAGGACCGTGCGCGCCAGCGCGATTCGCTGTCGCTGACCGCCGGACAGGTTCTCCCCTCGCTCGACGACCTCGGCGTCGAAGCCGCCACTCATTCTCGAGATGAACTCGGCTGCACCCGCGGTCTTCGCGGCCGCGCTGATGTCGGCCGCTGTGGCGGTCTCGAGACCGAAGCGGATGTTCTCGGCGATCGTGCCGCGCATCAGGGCCGGTTGCTGGTGCAGCACCGACAGGTGCGCCCGTAACCCGGCCGCGTCGAGGTCGCGAATGTCGGTGCCGTTCAACCGGATCGTGCCCGCATCGGGGTCATACAGGCGCAACAGCAGATAGGTCAGGGTGCTCTTGCCCGCGCCGCTCGGACCCGTGATCGCCAGCGTCTCACCCGCGCGGATCTCCAGGTGGGCGTCCTCGAGAACCTGAGACCTGCTGTCCGGGTACGCGAACGACACGCCGGTCAGTGACAAGGCCGCGGGGCCGGAGTCCGCGACCACGGAGCCGGCAGGGGCCCGGGCGGCGACACTCGGTGCGGTGGGGCCGGGATGGACGAGGTGCTCGTCGGCAGCCCCCATCGGCGCATCGAGGACCTGGGCCACCCGTTCGGCACTCGCGGTCGCGGACGTGACCTCGACGACCAGACCGCTCAGCGTCTGGATCTGCGGATAGAGGTAGCCGAGATAGCCGGTGAGGGCGATGAGTGTGCCCAACTGCGCCTCGCCCCGGGAGATCTGCCACGCCCCGAACGCGATGACGGCGACCATGCACAGCACCTCGACGACCGTCACGGCCTCGGTGAAGGCGGCGTCGGCCCGCAGCTCCGACATCCGGGCATCCCGCCACCGCCGGCTCTGGTCGGCGACCCGACGCCGGTGACGCGCCGTCTGATTGTCGGCCTGCAAGGCCACCGTGGAGCCGATGCCCTCGGCGACAAGCGAACTGATCTGCCCGGCCGCCTCCCGCTCCCGGCGCGAGGCGCGTTTCACCGCGGTCCCGAATCGACGGGCGATCAGCCAGAGCAGCGGCGCGAGGATCGCCGCGATCAGCGCCAGCTGCCAGTTCGTCACGAACGCCGCGAGCCCGTAGACGAGCACGCTCACCGCCGCGACGACGCCGGCGACCACTCCCGACGACAACAGACTGTCGACCGCCTCGACGTCACCGGTGTTGCGCGACACCAGGTCTCCACCTCCGAATCGGCTCCGCGCATGCGGTGCGAGCCGCTGGGTGTGCGCATACAACTGATCGCGGAGGCGCAGCAGGACTGTCTCGGTGACGTTTCCGGTGAGCATCGCGCCCGCGTACGACGTCCCCGCGCCGAGCACCGACACCCCGACCCAGATCGTCATCGGTGTCCAGAGCGCACCGAGGTCCCCGGACACGAGCACCTCGTCGACGATGTGGCCGAACAGGGCGACGGTGACGACCGTGGTGCCCACCTGCACGAGGTGGCAGAACACCGCGATCGCGAGTTGCCACCGCAGACCGGCGAGCAGCGGAGCGAACCGACGGACGGTGGCCGGCACGGACAACGCCGCCGGCCCGGTGTCACGACCCGGCACCGGTGGCGCCGACTCCGCCACTCCTCGACCGTCGTCGGCCGCTCTCGATTCGGTTGCAGTGCACACTTGTCTTCTCGCTCCTCGCCGGCGGGACGGGACCGCCGCGACCGACACTACGACCGATTACCGTCGAAAAACCATGCGAGAAGGCCGGTTACAGGAGACTCACAGCGACACCGCAGCGAGCCGCCAACCAAAAACCGCGGGGCGGGAATCCGTTCGGATTCCCGCCCCGCGGCGTGGAGAGAAAGAGTCGATCAGCCGATGCTGAAGTGCTTGCCGTTCAGCACCACGACACCCTTGACGGCGTCGGTGCTGACGGTGACCTGCACGAAGGCACGGGCCGCGGCGTAGCCGGCGCAACCCTCGACCTTGAACTGCTCCTGGCTGAACGCGACGCCGCCCTTCTGGCCGGCGAAGGTGTATGCGTTCACCTCGTAGTTCTTGTACGACTTGTCGTCGCCTGAGGTCTCGTTGACGAGCCACTGACGCTTGACCTCGCCCGGGCCGAGCGAGAAGCCGGCACCGACCGAGTCGCCGCTGAGGCCGCCACCGGCGGTGACGTTCGACGGATTGCTGTAGTCGATTCCGCCTTCGACACCCGGCACCTCGACATCGCCGCCGCCGAAGTTGACCTGGCAACCGACGTCGTAGCCGACCTTGATCGAGCCGCCCTCGGCCTTGCCGCCGACGGTCACGCGGACCTTGCCCGACAGCCAGACCTCACGGGTGGTGGGGACGTTGCTGATCGGACGCTGGACGTTGACGTACTCGTCGAACAGCTGGACGGTGACGGGGGTGCCGTCGACCAGGGTCTTGGTGATGGTGCCACCCGGCAGCGGGCCGGCGGCGGCGCCGCCGGCGCCCAGGCTGGTAAGGCCCATCGCGACGGCACCGGTGATACCGGCCGCCGCAACCACGCGACGCGTGATGTTCTTCTTCATGATTCCCCTTCGTGGAATATCGATCTGCTCAGGGCAGACAAGTCAGGTGGAGCTGGTTTATCTGAGCTGATCAGCCGATGGTGAAGGGCTGGCCGTACAGGGTGGACTGGATGAGGGTGCCCTCGCCGCTGACCTTGCCGTCGTCGGTGCTGTAACCCTTGGCGCCGATGGTCTTGACAGCCGAGCGGGCCGAGGCGTAGCCACCGCACTGGTTCAGGTTGAAGGAGAGCTGCGACAGCTGGATGGCGGCCACACCGGAATCGGAGTAGTCCTTGTCGGTGATGTCGACGACCGCGACCTGGCCGGGCTTCAGCGGGAGGCCGAGCTCGCCCGACAGGGTGGTGGCGGAGAGGCTGATCGCGCCACCGAGGTCCAGCGTGATGCCGCTGACGTCGACCTGGCAGCCGACGATGTACTTCACGGCCAGGTTGCCGCCGACGCCCGCCGACGCCTTGCCGGAGTAGGTACCGGAGATCACGAATCCGCGCGATGCGGGGTTGTTCGCGACGGTCGGGATCGGGTACGCGCTCTCGGCGGTACGCCAGGTCTGGATCGACTCGCCGTCGATGCCGGTCGCGTTCTTGTAACCATTCGGCAGCTTCACTGCCGCAGCTTCACCGGCACCCATGCCGGCCAGGCCCACGACCGCGGCCGAGGCGATCGCGACCGCGCCCGCGGCGCGGCGCAGCCCAAGCTTGCTGAACTTGCTCATTCGTTCCCTCTCACAGGATTCGGCTGTTACCCCGCGGAATGCACTCACACCCGCAAGTCATGACCCACGACGTTCGATGGGCTTCCACACAGTTACCACCAAGCCAGCTCTTACGCATGTCTTAGCTGTCGTTAAGAATCCATCGAATTCCTGGTCACTGCTGCGTTGTCACTCGCGACAGATCGCAGGACTACCCCCGGTCCCCGACTCTGGGGACCGGCGTGTCGTCGAGCCGAACGTTATCGGAGGGGTCTCAAGTGGGGCAACAGGAGGACTCGAGCGTGTCACGAACAGGCCACGCACCATCGTGAATACCGAATTCGCCAGCGATCGAAAGTCGAAAGTTAACGACAGGAAAACACCCTGCTGTGCCCGCGTGCGAGCGCGCACCGCTCACCCGTGATGAGGCGGTCGTTGCGCCTCGAACCAATCCTTAGAATGCCCTGTGTGATGTTGGTCACTCTCGTCTGAAGTCAGTTCAGGGAGGTCGTCCCCGAACACCGAGTCGAGGCGACGACGCCGCGCAGCTCGGTGCTGCGCGGCGTCATCATCGCTGCTCATCGCGGATTTCTCCGGGTCTGTGGGATCGTGTGCCACCGGGTCAGACGTCCAATCGAGAGGCGGTCATCACCCTGTTAACCAGGTGTTTTCTTAGCATTGCTGAACAGATTTCGCAGCCCAGAAACGGCCCGAAGAGCGAACCGGTCAGAACTCGCTGATCGACTCGATCACGTACTTGGCGAGGGGCGCCGCGGTCGCCATCCCGTCACGGACGGCCGCGCGCGAGTTGGCCAGATTCACCACGAGTGTCTGGCCGCTGATTCCGACCAGGCCGCGCGAAAGTCCGCCGTCGGTGGCTCCTGCGGCGAGGCCCGAGCTGCGAACGGCCTCTTCGATGCCGCGCAGACGTCGATCCAGGAGCGGTTCGGTGGCCTCCGGCGTCACATCGCGCGCGCCGACACCCACCCCGCCCACCGACACCACGAGGTCCACACCGCCGATCACCGCGGTGTTGAGCGCGTTGCGGATCTCCACCTCGTCGCCCGAGACCACGACAGCGGCGTCCACGTGGAACCCGGCCTCGGCGAGCAACTCGCTCACGAGCGGGCCGAGAAGTCGTTGATCCTCACCGTGGGCCGCTTCGTCGTCGACCACGACGACCAGCGCGCGGCCGATCTCCTCGCCCTGGGGACGATGGGTGGCCTGTTCGTGGCGGGCGACGAATTCACGCGCCGCGGCGTCGGCGGCGACCACGTCCGCGGGATCGACCGGTCCCGGCCCGCCCGCGAGGCGGACGTCCAGCGAGTTCTCGTCGATGTCGTTCTCGGCGGAGACGACGGTGTTACCCGGCTTGCGCGAAGCAGCGTCGGACATGACAGGCCCTTTCTATGGGTAGGACCGTCGAAACGGTCTTTCGTGCTGCGCTGCGCCGCCGCCCTGGGCGGGCGTCGATGCAGCCTCCTCGATGCAGTTGTCCTCGCCGGCGGGGACGGTCCCGCCGACGATCACCGCGTCAGCCGACCTCGAGCGTCCCCAGCTTCACCTGGGCGGTCTTGGTCGCACCGTTGTCCACGTAGGTGACGCTGACCGTGTCGCCCGGGGCGTGCGACCGGACCGCGGCCACGAGCGCGTCCCCGGAGGAGATGACGCGGTCGTCGACCTTGGTGATGACCGCGTCGTCGGGGATGCCCGCGCTTGCGGCCGGGCCGCCGGGCGTCACCGCGGTGACCACGGCACCCGGTGCGTCGGACGCTCCACTCGGCCGTACCGACACCCCGATGTTGGCGTGGGTGGCCTTGCCGGTCGATTCGAGTTCCCGGGCCACCCGGATGGCCTGGTCGATCGGGATCGCGAACCCGAGTCCGATGCTGCCACCGGCCTGCTCCTCGCCCCCACCGAGGGTGGCGATGGCGGTGTTGATCCCGATCAGCGCGCCGCGAGCGTTCACGAGTGCGCCGCCGGAGTTGCCGGGGTTGATCGCGGCGTCGGTCTGGATGGCGTCGATGACCGAGGTGGTGTTGGTTCCGGGGTCACGCGACGTCAGCACCGGCCGATTGAGTGCGCTGATGATCCCGGTCGTGACCGTCCCCGCGAGTCCGAGGGGCGAGCCGATCGCGATCACGTCCTGCCCGACGGCGAGATTGTTCGAGTTGCCGACGGTGATCGGTGTCAGGTCGTCGCGGTCGACCTTGATGACCGCGATGTCGGAGATGGGGTCGGCGCCGAGGACACGGGCCTGCGATCGCGAACCGTCGGCGAAGTTGACCGCGACGCGCGATGCCGGGCCGTCGCCGCCGGCACTGACGACGTGATTGTTCGTCATGATGACGCCGTCGTCGCTGAGCACCACCCCCGAGCCGGAGCCCATCGCCCCGCCGGAGGCGACCTCGATGGAGACCACCGACGGGGTGACCCGGGCCGCGACCTCTTGGACGGAACCGGCCGGCGCGGCCACCGGGGCCGTGTTGCCGTTGCCGGGATCGCCGCCCAGCGGGCCGCTGCTGGTGCTGGAACCGCCGTCGGAATCGGCCAGGTTGTATCCGGCGACACCGCCCGCACCGCCCGCGACCAACGCGAGCACGAGGGCACCCACTCCCAGGGCGACGAGGCGTCCGCCGCCCCCCTTCTTCTTGGTGGGCGCGGCCGACGAGCCGTCCGCGCCCTGGCCCGGCATGCCGGGCTGCGAGCCGAGCTGCGCGCCGTAGGGCGCCGGCCCCGACTGTCCGTACGCGGGACCCGGACCGTAGGGGCCCTGAGGCGGGAACGGACTCGTGCCGGGTCGGCCGTACGACGACGTCGGCGCATTGCTGCTGGGGTAACCGGGCCGGCCGCCCGGTGCGGGGAAGGACCCGGACGGCGGGCCGAACGAACCACCCGGCGATGACGCTTCGTTCCCGGGCGCCGCGTGGTGGGCCCCGGCAGGCCGGCCGCCACCGGGTTGACCGCCACCGTGCTGATCGCCACCGGGTTGACCATCCCCGTGCTGACCGCCCCCGTAGGAACCGTCACCGTGCGAACCGCCAGTCGTCATCTTCGTCTCTTCCTCGTCGGTCCGGCCGTGTGCTCGTGCTCGTCTGTGCAGCCGGTGCTGATCTGTTCCGATGGACGGGCCGGGACCGATTCCTCGGCCGTGTACCCGAACTGCGCCTCCAGTCAACCCTATCGATGACCAGGTCACACCGGGTGCGTACGGAGCCGTTCGCCGTCGCCGGCAGCTGAGTCGTCGGCGCCGATGTCACCGCTTCTCCTCTACTGACGAATCACCTGCGGGGATGGTTCCGCGGCAGTTGCCCGGCCCGGCAGGGTCATCCGGATCAGCGCTCCCCCCAGCGGCGACGTGTCGGCGACGACGGTGCCGCCGTGTCGTTCGACCACCTGACGCACGATCGCCAGTCCCAGGCCCGATCCCGGCATCGACCGCGACTGGGTGGACCGATAGAACCGCTCGAACACGAGACCGCGGTCCTCCTCGGGGATTCCGGGGCCGGCGTCGGCGACGGTGAGCTGCGCACTCGACATCCCGACCTGGGTGAGACCGACACTCACCGTCCGACCCGGCGGGCTCCACTTGGCCGCGTTGTCGAGAACGTTGAGCACTGCGCGCGAGAGGCCGTGCGCCTCGCCGAAGACGAACCACGGCGAGAGATCGACCTCGAATTCGACGTCGTTGCGGCGCCGTCGAACTCGCTCGAGGGCCTGTTCGACGATCTCGGCGACGTCGACCTCCTCGTACACCACCTCGGGGGCGTCCTCGCGTGCGAGATCGACGAGATCGCCCACCAGCGTGGACAACTCCTCGATCTGCGCCACCACGTCGGCCCGCAGGTCGATCATGTCGTCCTCGGGTACGGCTCGGGCGCCCGGTCGGCTCGCCGCGATCAACAGCTCCAGGTTGGTCCGCAAGGAGGTCAGGGGGGTTCGCAGTTCGTGGCCGGCGTCGGCGACGAGACGCGCCTGCCGGTCCCGTGATTCGTCGAGGGCGCGCAGCATCGCATTGAAACTCGCGGTGAGCTTGGCCAATTCGTCGTTGCCCGTGACCGGGATGGGTGTGAGGTCGTTGGTTCGGGCGACGCGCTCCACAGCCCGGTTGAGCCGGGCCACCGGCCGGAGTCCGGCGCGCGCCACCGTCGTCCCGGCCAGGGCGGCCAGCGCGACGCCGCCGCAGCCGACCACGAACAGCACCCAGGCCAGACGTTTGAGTACCCGGTCGGTCTGGATCAGGCTCTGCGCGAGCACGAGGGTGTTGCCGTCGTCGAGTTTGCGCGTCAGGACTCGCTGGTTTCGCGTGGTGCGCAGGCTCTGCTGCGTCGAGCCGGGCACCGACGGCGATCGGACGATGCCACGCTCGACGTCGTCGAAGGGCACCTGGCCGATCAGATACGTCTCACCGCCGGGCGTCACCAGCGCGATCGAGATGTTGGTGGAGAACACCGTGCCCGCCACCAGTTGTTCGGGCTGCGTGCGCAGCACCCCCGCTCGGGCGAGCGCGGCCATCCCGTCGGCGCGACTCTCGAGCTGCTGGTCGACGTCGTTGTACATCGCGCGGTAGACGACGAAGTACGCGGCGGCCGCCATCAGGCTCACCGAGACCAGGACGACGGTCGCCGACAGGATCGTCACCCGGGTCCGCAGTGACACCGCGCGCATCAGCGGCATCGGCGCGCGCATCTCCTTCTCGTCGGATCCGTCACCGGCGCTGTGCCCCGTGATCGCCCGGGTGACCCGGTCGCGGAGGAGATCCCGCGTCCTCGGACGTGACGCGGGGTTCGACGACTTCCCCATCACTAGGGCGGCGTCTCCCGGAGTACATATCCGACGCCGCGCACGGTGTGGATCAGTCGTGGCTCACCGTCAGCCTCGGTCTTGCGCCGCAGATACCCGACATAGACCTCGAGGGCGTTGCCCGACGTCGGGAAGTCGTATCCCCACACCTCTTCGAGGATGCGGCTGCGCGACAACACCCGGCGCGGGTTGGCCATCAGCATCTCGAGCAGGGCGAACTCGGTGCGGGTCAGGCTGATCGGACGCTCGCCGCGGGTGACGTCGCGGGTGACGGGGTCGAGCGAGAGATCGGCGAAGGTGAGGGTTTCCGAGTCCGCGTCGTCGTCGGGTGACGCACGACGCAGCAACGCCCGCAACCGGGCGAGGAGTTCTTCGAGCGCGAACGGTTTCGGCAGGTAGTCATCGGCTCCGGCGTCGAGGCCCGACACCCGCTCGGACACCGAGTCACGGGCGGTCAGGACCAGGATGGGGAGGTCGTCACCGGCGGAACGGAGTCGGCGACACACCTCGAGACCGTCGAGACGGGGCATCATGACATCGAGGATGACCACGTCGGGCCGGTCGGCCAGGATCTTCTCGAGTGCCTCGATGCCGTCACCGGCGGTCTCGACGCTGTAGCCGTTGAAGGTGAGCGACCGTCGCAACGACTCCCGGACGGCCCGATCGTCATCGACCACGAGGATGCGCATGGATACAGTCTTATCCACCCCGGCTGAGATCCGGCTGAGCAACGCCGAAACCCGCTCGTTCGAGTGACGGTCTCGTCGCTCACCTGCGGTTCTCGCACCCTTTCACATCCGGGACCGAGTCCTGTGAGGTCAAGTTGATGGATGCGTAACGCCGGGCTTCGGGTCGCGAAACATCGACCTCCGACGCTGGAACCCGTGACCGTCCCTGCCCCGACTCGTTCTGTCGTGTCCCGATCGGTGATGTCGCTGTGCGCCTACTGCGGCGTCGGCTGCGGCATGGAGATGAAGCTCGACGACGACTCCGACCGGGTCACCAAGACGATCGGACGATCCGATCATCCGACCAATTTCGGCCGCCTGTGCACCAAGGGGTCGACGACCGCGGACATGCTCTCGGCCGGCGGACGCCTGTCGACTCCCCTCGTGCGGGACGATCGCGGCGGTCAGCTCCGGCCCGCCGAACTCGACGACGTCATCACCGACACGGCTCGCCGGCTTCGCACCGTGATCGACGAGCACGGACCCGACGCGGTGGCGCTGTACGTCTCGGGCCAGATGTCGCTCGAGGCGCAGTACCTGGCGAACAAACTGGCCAAGGGGTTCTTGCGCACCAACCAGATCGAGTCGAACTCGCGGCTCTGCATGGCCAGCGCCGGGACCGGGTACAAGTTGTCACTCGGCTCGGACGGGCCGCCCGGGTCGTATCAGGACTTCGACCACGCCGACGTCTTCCTCGTCATCGGCGCCAACATGGCCGACTGTCACCCGATCCTGTTCCTGCGCATGATGGACCGCGTCAAAGCCGGAGCCAAGCTGATCGTCGTCGACCCGCGACGCACGGCGACCGCCGACAAAGCCGATCTGTTCCTGCAGATCCGGTCCGGGACCGACCTCGCCTTCCTCAACGGTCTGCTCCATCTGCTCATCGAGAACGGCCACACCGACTCGGAGTTCATCGAGTCCTTCACCGACGGCTTCCACCAGATCCCCGAGTTCGCCGCCCAGTACCCGCCAGAGGTCGTCGAATCGATCACCGGGATACCGGCAGCCGACCTGCGGGCGGCCGCCGACCTCATCGGGAACGCAGCCAACTGGATGAGCTGTTGGACCATGGGTCTCAACCAGTCCACCCACGGGACGTGGAACACCAACGCGCTCATCAACCTCCACCTCGCCAGCGGTGCGATCTGCCGACTCGGCAGCGGACCGTTCTCGCTGACCGGGCAGCCGAATGCCATGGGCGGCCGCGAGATGGGTTACATGGGTCCGGGCCTGCCCGGCCAGCGCTCGGTGGTGTCCGCGGCGGATCGCGACTTCGTCGAGGACATCTGGGGTGTCCCGGCCGGGACGCTACGCACCGACGTCGGTGGTGGCACCATCGACATGTTCCAGCGCATGGCCGACGGTGAGATCAAGGCGTGCTGGATCATCTGCACCAATCCCGTTGCCTCGGTGGCCAATCGCAAGACCGTCATCGAGGGACTCGAACGCGCCGAACTCGTGATCGCCCAGGACACCTTCGTCGAGACCGAGACCAACCAGTACGCCGACGTCGTCCTGCCCGCGACCCTGTGGTCGGAGTCGACCGGTGTCATGGTCAACTCCGAACGCAACCTCACCCTGTTCGAACCCGCGCTCGCCGCACCCGGACAGGCGATCCCGGACTGGCAGATGATCGCGCGGATCGCCTCGGAGATGGGCTTCGCCGACGCCTTCGACTACTCGAGCGCCGAGGAGGTGTTCGCGGAGATCACGCGGTTCGCGAACCCGAACACCGGGTACGACCTGCGTGGGGTGACCTACGACCGACTCCGCCGGACTCCGATGCAGTGGCCGTGTCCACCGGTCTCCGACGACGCCGCCGACCCGGCCGACAGCGGTGCCCGCAACCCGATCCGGTATCTCAACGACGGTCGCAGCCAAACCCTGCACCGCCTCGACGACGGGTCGACGCCGCGGCTGGCCTTTGCCACCCCGACCCGCCGCGCGCAGTTCTTCGCCCGCCCGCACCTCGACGCGGCCGAGATGCCCGACGACGACTATCCGTTCCTGCTCAACACGGGCCGGTTGCCGCATCAGTGGCACACCATGACCAAGACCGGACGGGTGGCCAAGCTGAACAAACTGAATCCGGAGCCCTTCGTCGAGATCCACCCGGACGATGCCGACCGGCTGAGCATCACAGCCGCGGACAAGGTCGAGGTCGCGTCCCGGCGGGGCCGGGCGGTGTTGCCCGCGCGGATCTCCGACCGCGTCCGGCCCGGCAACTGCTTCGTGCCGTTCCATTGGAACGACGTCTTCGGCGAGCACCTCGCGATCAACGCGGTCACGTCCGACGCGGTGGACCCGCTCTCGCAGCAGCCGGAGCTGAAGGTGTGCGCGGTGACCTTGATCCGGGTGCCGGCTGCGCGTGGAGACGCCGACGACACGCCGGTCGTCGCCGCCGGGTCGACGAGACTGACCGAAGCACTGGGGGTGTCCGAGGTGGCGCCGCCCTCGATGACGCCGGCCGAACGCCTCTATCTGGCCGGATTGGCGGCCGGGGTGGGTGCATCTCCCGCGGGCAGTCCGGTCCTTCCGGCCGATGCACCACTGGGTGCCGAGCTGCGCGTCTGGGTGTCGGGCGTGCTCGCGGGCCTGTACTCCCGGGGCACCGTGGCGCCTGATACGGGTGCAGCCCAGGGAGATTCGTCGTCGACGGAGCCGGACACCGACACCGTGACCGTGCTGTGGGCATCGCAGATGGGCAACGCCGAGGAACTCGCCGTGGAAACGGCCGAACGGGTGAAGGCCAGTGGTCTGCGAGTGGATGCCCGATCCATGGACGACGTCGAGGTCGGCGAATTGAAGGGCACCGCCCTGTTCGTCACCTCGACCACCGGAGACGGCGACCCACCGGACAACGGCACATCCTTCTGGGATGCCCTGAACTCCGACGACGCTCCCGACCTGACCGGGGTCGACTACGCGGTGCTGGCGCTCGGCGACTCCAATTACGACGACTTCTGCGGACACGGACGCAATCTCGACACCCGCATCGGCGAACTGGGTGGACGCCGCCTGCTCGATCGTGTCGACTGCGAACCCGACTTCGAGGAGACGGCCGGCGGCTGGTTGACCGAGGTCATCCGGGCGATCAGCATGTCGAACCGGGCGCCCACCTCCGGGGTCGACGACGACCGGGTGACCGTGGTCAGCGAACCGGCCGACTCCGCGGCGGCACCGTCGGTGCGATCCGCGCCGGCCTACTCGCGCAAGAAGCCCCTGCTCACCTCGCTCGTCCGGAACGTCAGACTCAACTCCGACGGGTCACGGAAAGACGTGCGGAACTTCGGTTTTCATCTCCCCGCCGACACCCTGTCCTATCAGGCCGGTGACGCGCTGGGGGTGTGGCCACGCAACGATCCCGCACTCGTCGGGGAATTCCTCGAGCGCACCGGTCTCGACGCCGAAGCGTCGGTGACCGTGGCCGGCGAGAACCTGCCCCTGCACGACGCCTTGCGGGAGCGGATCGAGTTCGCCCGTGTGACACCCGATCTCGTCCGCTTCGTCGCCGATCGCGCCGGCTCCGCCGACCTCAAGACCCTGATCGCCGCCGGGAACAAGCAGCAGTTCACCGAGTGGGCGTGGGGACGTCAGTCGGTGGACATCCTGGCCGATCACCCCGTCGCCGCCGACGTCGAGGAGTGGATGCAGGTCCTCAAACCTATGGTGCCGCGTTCGTATTCGATCTCCTCGAGCCCCGTGGAAAGTCCCGACGAAGTCCAGCTGACGGTGTCGGCGGTGCGCTACAACCTGTTCGGGACACCCCGGGGCGGCGTCTGCTCGACCTTCCTCGCCGACCGCGCCGACGACGAGATCGGTGTCTTCGTGACGTCGACCAGTCACTTCCGTCCGCCGGCCGATCCCGACACCCCGATGATCATGATCGGTCCCGGTACCGGCATCGCCCCGTTCCGCGGGTTCCTGCGCGAACGCGAGGCGTTGGGGCACAACGGAAAGAACTGGTTGTTCTTCGGCGAGCAGTACTCGGCCACCGACTTCTACTACCGCGACGAGCTGACGGCGATGCTCGGCGACGGAGTGTTGACCCGCCTCGACGTCGCCTTCTCACGCGACCAGGACCGCAAGATCTACGTGCAGGATCGGATGCGCGAGCACGGCGAGGAGCTCTACCAGTGGTTGCACGACGGCGCCCACGTGTACGTCTGCGGGGACGCGACGAAGATGGCCAAGGACGTCGACGCAACACTGAAAGGCATTGTCGCGCAGCACGGTCGCCGATCCCCCGCGAGTGCGGAATCCTACGTCAAGGCACTCGCCGCCGACAAGCGGTACGTGCGGGACGTGTACTGATTCCCATGCTCCCTGAGGTGCCAGGAGCGCAAGCACCTCAGAGTGCCGGAAATTCGCAAAGATCCTTCGTCGTGCACGACGGCCGCCTGGCCGCAGCTCCGAGGTGCGACGCCACCCCATGCTCCCTGAGGTGCGAGGAGCGCAAGCACCTCAGGGAGCCGCAAATTCGCAAAGATCCTTCGTCGTGCACGACGGCCGCCTGGCCGCAGCTCCGAGGTGCGACGCCACCCCATGCTCCCTGAGGTGCGAGGAGCGCAAGCGACGAGCCACGAAGGGCACCGCAACTCGAAGTACACAGGTGCCGGGAGCTGCTACGAACTCTCCACAGGGAGGCGTATATGCGTTCTACGGGCTGCCTGAATCCCCGACGATGCTGCGATGGCATGGGCGTACATCCTCGAGTGCGCGGACGGGAAGTACTACGTCGGAAGCACGCGAAACCTCGACAATCGGCTACGCCAGCACAGCTCCGCACAGGTGGGTTTCACGGCGCGCCGCAGGCCGGTGACGTTGGCCTGGTCGGTCGAACTGTCACTCGACGATGCGTACGCGATCGAGCGACGGATCCACGGCTGGTCTCGAGCAAAGAAGAAGGCATTGATCGACGGTGACATCGATCTGCTTCGCACTCGCGCCGGCCGCCGGGGCGGGCGGCCGCGCGAGGCGACCGAATGAAGATGCACCTCGATTATGTGAGAGGATATTTCGTTCCGTCACCAGCCCTTCGTGGCTCGTCGCTATCGCTCCTCACACCTCAGGGAGCAGTGGGGGTCAGGGAGCAGGATGAGACGCTCTCCAAGCTCCGTGCCTCCTCAGGGAGCGCTATCCAACCAGAGCACGATGTCCCCGTCGCGCTCCTCGACCCGGTAGACGCCGACGGAACCGATTCCGTCCGTGGTACATCGACCGTCGGCGAGGCCGAAGGCGTACTGGTGCAACGGGCAGACGACCCTGCCCAGATCGAACTGGCCATCGGCGAGCGGTCCCCCGCGGTGAGGGCAGACGGCGTCGGTGGCGCGCAGGGTCCCGTCGGTCAGCCGGAACACCGCGACCTGTCTGTCCTGCACCGCATATGCCCGACTCTCGCCGATCTGCAGATCCGCGATGGGACCGACGACGACGCCGGCGTCCACCGACACGCTGGTCATCGGACCGGCACCTGGGGCAGCGGAAGCAGCGGCAGCGCCGACGTGAACTGCGCGGGTGATTTCGGCTCGGCGCGATCGAGCCAGGGATCGACGTAGGCCTCGACTGCGGCGTCGATCCCCTCCTGCAACCCCGCCACCAGTCCGTCACGGTCGTCGACGATGATCGCGCGGAGTTCGTCGATGCCGATGCGCGGCACGAATGAGTATGTGCGCTCCAGCCACTTGCCCTGCTCGCGGTAGTACTGGACGAAGATGCCGCACAACCGGATCACCTCGTCGGCCGAGTCGACCGTCGCGAGCAGGTCACCCTTGCGGATGTGCGCGCCTGCGGCGCCACCGACGTAGATCTCCCACTTGCCGTCACCGATCGCGACCACACCGAAGTCCTTGCACAGCGCTTCCGCGCAGTTGCGCGGACAGCCGGTCACCGCCAGCTTGAGCTTCGCCGGCGACTCCAGCCCCTGGTACCGGGTCTCGATGTCGATGCCGAGTTGCGTCGAATCGCCGAGTCCGAATCGGCAGTAGTCGGTTCCGACACAGGTTTTCACGGTTCGGAAACTCTTGCCGTAGGCGTACCCCGACGGCATGCCGAGATCTTCCCAGACCTTCGGCAGGTCTTCCTTCTTCACGCCGAGCAGGTCCAGTCGTTGTCCACCGGTCGCCTTGATCATCGGGATCGAGTACTTCTCGGCGACGTCGGCGATCTTGCGCAACTGATCGGGCGAGGTCACCCCGCCCTTCATCTGGGGAACCACCGAGAACGTGCCGTCGCGCTGGATGTTGGCGTGCACACGGTCGTTGACGAACAGTGCACCGGGTTCGCGCTTCCAGTCCGAGCCCCAGATGATCCGCAACAGCGATGCGAGCGGCATCTTGGCCGTCGCGTCCTCACCATCGGGTGCGAGTTTGTCGAACACCTCGCTGACCGACCGAAGGTTCTGCCGTCGGATGGCGGCGATGAGTTCGGGTTTCGTCAACGGGATCGCCGGTACGTACCAGTCGGCCGAAGCGTCGGCGGTGAGCGCGTCGCCCGCGGCCAGTTCGACGATGTCGGCGACGAGACCCTTACAGGACCCACAACCCTTGCCGGCGCGGGTCTTCGCACACACATCCCCCACGCTCGTGCACCCCGACGCGACGCAGGCAACGATGTCACCTTTGGTGACCCCGTTGCAGTTGCACACCTGCACGTCGTCGGCGAGTTCGGCCGCCCCGGTCTCGGCGCTGGGCGTGCCCAGGTCGAACAGCATCGAGATGCGCTCGTCCGGCAGCGGGACCTTGTCGTCGAATGCCTGGGTGAGGAAATTGACCTTCGAGATGTCCCCCAGCAGCATCGCTCCGATGAGCTTGTTGTCGCGGACCACCACACTCTTGTAGACGCCGTTGCGCGGTTCGTAGAACTGGACGAACTCGTCGTCCTCGCGTTCGGGGCCCTTGACACCCATGGCCGCGACGTCGACGCCGGCGACCTTGAGCTTGGTGGTCAGGCGCGAACCATGGTACTCCGCAGCCGGATTCGCGCCCGTCAGCACGTCGGCGAGCACCACCGCCTGCTCCCACAGCGGCGCGACCAGACCGTACACCTCGCTGCGGTGCTGCGCGCATTCGCCGACCGCGTAGATGAACGCCTCGTCCTCGCAACGCATCTGATCGTCGACGACGATTCCGCGTTCGACGACCAGGCCCGCGCCGCGGGCGATCTCGACATTGGGGCGGATGCCGGCGGTCACGACGATCATGTCGGCGGGCAGCGAATCCCCGTCGGTGAAACCGACACCGGCAACGGTCCCGTCGTCGTTGCGCAGGACCGCGGTGGTCCGCTTGCCGGTGTGGACACCGACCCCGAGCGCTTCGATCTGGTTGCGCAGCACCTTGCCGCCGCGCTCGTCGAGTTGCTGGTTCATCAGATGCCCGGGCGAGTGGACGACGTCGACGGCCAGCCCCTGCGTCCGAAGGCCATAAGCGGCTTCGAGTCCCAGCAACCCACCGCCGATCACCACCGCGCGCACGTCGTCACGAGACGCCGCCATCTGCAGCATGCCGTTGGTGTCCTCGATGGTGCGGAAGCCGAACACCCCGCGCGCGAGCCGGCCGTCGGACTCGCGCAGTCCGTCCATGTTCGGGAAGAACGTGTGGGACCCGGTGGCGACGATCAGCACGTCGAATCCGATGATCCGTCCGCTCGCGCAGGTCACCGTCTTGGCGAACCGGTCGATCGACTCGGCACGATCACCGGAGTGGAGAGTGACGTCGTTCTCCCGGTACCACGCCATCGGGTTGAGCATCAGATCGTCGTCGTCGACCGCGGCCTCACCGGCCAGCACGTGACTGAGCATGATCCGGTTGTAGTTGCCGTACGGCTCGTCGCCGATCATGGTGATGTCGAACTGATCCCGGCCTCCCCGGGAGATGATCTCTTCCACGGTGCGCGCGCCGGCCATGCCGTTGCCGACCACCACCAGCCTGCGGACCGCCTCCCGGTCAGGCGTCGCGTACTCGCCGCCCATCAGAAGACGACCATCCCGAAGTCGACGACGACCTCGCCGCTCGCCCCCTCGGGCGCAGCGAGCAGGAGTTCCAGTGTGCTGTCGGGTTCCACGTCCTCGACGACCCGCAACGGCACATTGACCGACGACTTCGCCCCCATGGGGAACATCCGCATCGGGGTGCCGTCGCGCACGAGGGTCACGCAGATGAGTTCGTCGGAGCTGTTACCGCCGCGAAAGTACAACGGCTGAGCCGTCATTCCCGACGGCACGACGAAGGTCAGCGACGCGTCGATCGGCCCCGGCTTGGACAGACCCGAGCCGGCGAACGCATGGACACCCTGCAGAAAACGTGGAGTGCTCGACATGTCGCCACTATCCGCGAGGCGCATGAAATGCGACTTGCCTCGGTGTTACGGCGACGTTGTCTGGTTCTCACCGGGCCCGCCCGCCGAGGAGAGCGCGGGCAACGGGACTATCGCGCGCCGAGCGCACGCTCCCGCGCGAGGAAGAAGAACGGGATCGCGGTGGCGATACCCACCCCGAAGGTCAGCGCCACCGACGCGGCCCACCAGGGCAGGATGCGGAGCCGGCGGGCTTCGGCGAAGGCCCACAGGTGAAAGCCGATGACGACGAAGGTGAGGTCCACCATCGCGAACCGGCCCGGAGTCGTCCTCAGGATGTCGCCGACGAAGAAGTCCTTCACCGACTCGGGACCGTTACTTCGCACGTAGGGAATCGCGATGGCGTTCTGGGTCACCAGCGCAGCCACGAAGACCACGAGCAACGATCGCTCGCGCCACTTCTTGTCGGTATCGGTCGTCGTCATCGCGCCTCCCTCGACATGCCGGAACCCCGATCGTGCCACGGTCGAGCGTCGGCGCGGAGGGATTCCGCGCCGACGATGGACCTCAGGTCCGGCGCCACCCGGCGGCGCCGACCATCTCGGCGACCTGGGTGAACTTCACCCGCGGTCGCCCCTGCTCGAGGCCCCGACGACGTTCACGTCGATCGATGGCACGCATTCCGCGGTAGCCGATCACCGTCGCGACGCGCTTGCGGACCAGGGCGCCGAACGCGCCGGGTTCGCGATCGGTGCGTCGAATACGTCCCGCCGCGGCATCGGCGAGGAAGTCCTCGACGGTTCGCGTGGCACACATCTTGTTGGCGCCGATCCCACCGCTGGGTCCGCGCTTGGCCCAGCCGAGCACATAACCGCCCGGGATGATCGCGCCCGTCTCGTCGACGAGGCGGCCGTCGACGTTGCTGAAGACTCCGCGCGCATCGTCGAAGGTGAGCCCGGGGATCGGGGTCGAACGATAGCCGATCGAGCGCACGACGAGATCGGTCGCGATGTGGTGACGTCCCTCGCCGGTGCGGACCGTGACGGACTCGACCTGCGAATCACCGGTGATCTCTTCGGGGCTGCTGTGGAACAGGAACACGATTCGGCGGCGATTCGGATCGGCCGGCTCACGGAACCTGGAGAGGTCGGCACCGTCGACCTCGTCGATGACCTCGACCTCGACGCCCGGGATCTCCGACAGCGCACGGTATTCGGCCGCGGTGTAGGCCGCCGAGGCCTGATCGCGACGACCCAGCAGAACCACTTCGTGCACGTTCTGCTCGGCCAGCAGGTCCAGCGCACGGTCGGCGATGTCGGTGGTGGCCAACAGCTCCGGCGGCGACACCAGGATGCGCGCGACGTCGAGAGCGACGTTGCCGGTACCGACGACGACCGCGCGGCCCACCGCCGGGTCGTCGGAGGTTCCGCGACGCAACGGCGGCCCGGCGTCGACGCCGGGCACCCCGTTGTACCAGGCCACGAGATCGGTGGCCGAGGTCGAGCCCGGAAGGTCCTCGCCCGGAATGCCCAGTCGCCGTGACTCACTCGCGCCAACCGCATAGAAGACGGCGTCGAAGTGGTCGGCCAGTTCGGCGGGCGTGATCTGGTCTCGACCGTCGCCGATGGTCACGTTGGTGAGCATCGTGACCCGGGGATCGCGGTAGAGCAGGTCGAAGCCGCGGAGCACGCCCTTGGTGCCCGGGTGATCCGGGGCGACCCCGGCGCGCACGAGCCCGCCCGGCGTCGGGAGTTTGTCGATCACGGTGACCCGCGCCTCGGTCCGATCGAGCAGCGTGCGCAGCGCGTAACCGCCGGAGGGCCCGGTGCCGACCAGCGCGACGCGGAGTCCCGCAGGCAGTTTCGGCACGTCCGGATAGGTGACCGTCGACTCCGAGTCCTCGCCGATGGGCGCCCAGCCCGACCGGACATCCGGGTTGTTCTTGTAGAAGTCCGCGTTGATGTCGATGAAGACCTTGTCCCGGGTGCCGAGCTTGTCGGCGGGATAGATCGCGTCGACCGGGCAGGCGTCGGCGCAGGCGCCGCAGTCGATGCACGCCTCGGGATCGATGTGCAGGATGTCGGAGCTGCCGAAGCCGCGCTCCTCCGGCGTCGGATGGATGCAGTTGACCGGGCACACGGCGACGCATGCCGCGTCGCTACAACATGATTGGGTGATGACGAACATCAGAGCATGTGCGCTTTCCGGTAGTACCGCATGGCCGGCTTGGTGAGCAGTCCCACCTCGTCGAGGAATTCCATGAGGTGGGCGCAGCTGCTGCGGATCATCGAGTGGAAGTGCGAATTGCTGCGCATCTCCCGGACAGCACGGTCGACATCGAGTCCGGCGTCGGCAAAGGCCTTGGGCTGCACCAGACTCGTCACGATGAAGTAGGCCCCGACGGCGACCGCGAATGCGCTGAACTGGCGGCGCGCCCAGCTGACGCCCTCCAGGGAGTCACGGACCTCTTCGCGCGCGAACTTCATGTGGCGCGACTCTTCGAGGACGTGGATCTCGTTCACGGTGCGGATGAAGTCGAGCACCCGGTCGTCGCGCATGCAGCCGCGCTGGAAGACGTCCAAGACCTCTTCGGCGACCAGGATGCCGGCGTAGGCGACCTCGTTCTTCGCGGTCTGCATGAAGATCTTGCCGAGGCGCGAGACCTTCTTCGACGGGTGGTAAGACGCGCCGACCATCTTCTCCGACGCCTTGGCGAACATCAGCGAGTGCCGGCACTCGTCGGCGACCTCGGTGAGCGCGAACTGGAACTCCGACCCGTGGTAGTCGCCGAGGTACTGGTCGCGGATGACCATCTCCTGCAGGATCATCTCGAACCAGATCCCGATGTTCATGATCGACGCGAACTCGTGGCGCGTCACCGAGATGCGCTGCTCCTCGGTCAGCTCGTCCCAGTACGCGGTTCCGTACAGCGAGGACCACTCCGGGCTGCACCCGTACTTGGTGGGGTCCATCGGCTTGGACCAGTCGATCTCGGTCATCGCGTTGCGTGACAACCGGGCGGCCGATGCCAGCAACCGTGCCGAGACCTCTTCGGTTCCCTGGTCACGCAGACTGATGACGTTCTCGGATCGTTCCATCGCGGCGGTCATGGAGCACTCGCTTCCCGGTCGTCGATCGTGACAATGATCGATGTAATGACAATGCGTGTTGTCAAGATAGCACCGCCGTGTGACCGAGTAAACGAATCGACGAATATACTCACCGGTAAGTTCGACACCGAGCACGATCGTCGCAGGTCATCGACGTCCAATTGTTCTGTTCACCGACTAGGAGTTCGCATGCCTTCCATCTTCATCACCGGCGGCGCCGCCGGAATCGGTCTCGCCACCGCGGAACGTTTCGGCCGTGAAGGATGGACCGTCGGCGTCTACGACGTCGACGTCGACGCGCTGGCGAAGGTGAAGGCAGACCATCCCGACTTCATCACCGGCACCATCGACGTCCGGGAACCGGAGCAGTGGGCCGAGGCCCTCGCCGAGTTCACCTCGCACACCGGCGGCACACTCGACGTCCTCGACAACAACGCCGGCATCCTCCACGAGGGCCAGATCGACCACATCTCGCCGGATCAGATCAAGCGTCAGATCGACATCGACGCCCTCGGCGTCGCGCTCGGCGCTCAGGCCGCGCACCCGTACCTGAAGAAGACGCCGGGCGCGCACCTGGTGAACATCGGATCGGCGTCGGCCATCTACGGCCAGCCCGGCATCGCGGTCTACTCGGCCACCAAGTTCTTCGTCGCCGGCCTCACCGAGGCACTCGAGCTCGAGTGGGAGCACGACGACATCCGCGTCGTCAGCATCTGGCCGCTCTGGGCCAAGACCGCGCTCGCGACCGGCGGCGCGAAGTCGACGAAAACGCTGGGCATCCGTATCACCCCCGAGCAGGTCGCCGACAAGATCTGGGAGTCGGTGCACCCGACCCGCCAGGACAAGCTGCTGCATCGCACCAGCTACTCCGTCGGCACGCAGACCCTCGTCCTCCAGAACGCCGCCAAGTTCATCCCGAACTTCCTCAACCGGACCGTCAACAAGTACATCGCCCAGTAGTCCCGCACCCCCGCAAACCCACCCCTTTTCCGCAAACTCACCGCGCTTAAACCTGGTGGGTTCACGGAAATTGGGTGGGTTTGTCGGAAGTTGGGTCCGGACGGGCGTTCGTGCGTCTGACACGAATGGACCTACGGGCCCGACCTGTCGCAGGTTCATGTGACGTCGCCGATAGTCGGGAAACGGGCCAGGAACATCGTCAGACATCAGGCCGTCGTCGACCCCCAGGACATCGAGGTCATCGACGGGGTCACGGTGACGTCCATCGAGCGCACGGCGTGCGATGTCGCCCGACTGGGAACCAACCGGCAGGCCCTCGCGGTGCTCGATGCCGCCCTTCGACGCGATGCCGATCCAGACCGGATGAGACGGATCCTCGACTCGTGCCGAGGATTCAAGGGGGTCGAGATGCTTCGCCGAGCGATGGCGCACGCGAACGCGTCGTCGGAGAGTGTCGGCGAATCCCTCAGTCGTGCAATCATGCTCGAGTCTCCGACCTGCCGATACCCCGGCAACAGGTGGAGATCGTCGACGACCACGGCAGGCTCATCGCTCGCGTCGACTTCTTGCTGGCGAACACGGTGGTCGGCGAGTTCGACGGGATGGTCAACTACAGCGGCGGCGTGGGCAACGAGCCCGCCTGGCAGACGGTGGTCAAAGAGAAGGCGCGTGAGGACAAGCTGCGCGCGCAGGGGTACATCGTCGTCCGGTGGACCTGGCCGGACCTCGCCGACAAGGCCCGCTTCTACGAGCAGATCACGAAGGCGCTTCGACTCGGCGGATTCGAGTGACCGGCAGACCCACCCTCTTTCCGCAAACTCACCGCACTCGGCCCGGGTGGGTTCACGGAAAAGGGGTGGGTTTGCGGGGCGTTACCGTCGCGCAGTCGGGAGCTTCAGCGCGAACCGCAGACTCACCAGCCGGAGACCGGTCGCGAGAACCGACCCGACGACGAGCCAGATCCAGTGCGGCGCAGAAGTATACGTGGCACCGACGGCGACGACGGCGGCACCGAGAACCGCCGGCACGGCGTAGAGATCGGACGGCTGGAGGAGGAGTGGGATCTCATTGGAGATCACGTCGCGGAGCATCCCGCCGCCGACCGCGGTGAGGAGACCGACGGTCGTCGCGGCGAAGGCGCTCGCCCCGACGTCGAGGGCGATGCTCGCCCCGGTCGCGGCGAAGAGCCCCATCCCGAAGGCGTCGAGCACCAGGATCGACCGGTGCAGAGCGGTGAACGCGGGATGGAAGAAGAAGACGACGAGGCTGGCGATGGTCGCGGTGACGATCGGACCCCATCCGTTGATCGATGCGGGCGGGGTGATCCCGAGGAGTACGTCACGCAGGACCCCGCCGCCGACACCGGTGAGGACGCCGACGGTGATGATCCCCCACATGTCGAAGTCCTTGCGGACCCCGAGCATCGCGCCCGACGCCGCGAACACCGCGATACCCGCGAAGTTGAGCACGTCGAGCAGCACGAGATCACCTCTGGATCAGGAACAGGGACGACCACCGGCACACGAATGACCGCCCCCGGTGGGACCGGAGGCGGTCATCGGTATGTCAGTGCGGTGCCGGAACGGCGACCGAACGCGGCTAGCGACGGTCCAGGTCGATGAGGCCGGCGCGAGCCGCCTTGACCAGACGACGCGGAATCCGCACGGGGACGCCGTTCACCTTCTCTTCTTGCAGTGCGGGGTTTTCCGCCTTCCACTGCGAACGACGGCTACGGGTGTTCGCCCGCGACATCCGGCGCTTCGGTACAGCCATGGTTGAGCCCTTCTCCTACTGTGGTCTGCGTGGTCGATGGCGACGCCATGCGTCACTGGTCGGCCCCTGAGTGCGCCCGTCGACCCGACGCGGCCGCGGCACACAACTGGACCAGACTACCTGGCGAGGACGTCCAGCTCCAAAATGGCGGACCCACCGGCCTCCGATCGTGCACTTCTCAGAAGTAACTCCACGGCGACTGCAGGTCGGTCAGTGCGATCACCAGCCAGTACGCGATCCACACGACCAGGATGAACGCGCCGATGATGATCGCGGTGAGCGCGATACCGTCGCCGGTCTGCCTTCCGCCCGACGCCGCGATCTGTTTGCGTGCGACGATCCCGAGCACCAGTCCGACGATGCCGCCGATCCCGCTGCACAGCAGACCCAGCAGCGAGGCCACGAGGGCGCCGACGGCCAGTGTGTTGGTCGACGAGCCGTCTGCGCCGCCCTGAGACGGATCGGCGGAGCGCGGTTCGGCCGGACCCTGTTCGGCAGAGCGGCCCTCGCCGGGCGGGGGGAACGGTTGCCCGTGCCGACCCGGAGCAGGCCCCTGCGGGGCCTGGCCGTAACCCGGCGGGGGGCCGTAGCCCGGCCGGCCGGACTGGTCGTGACCCGGGTGCTGACCGTGGCCCGGCTGCTGGACATGACCATGCTGCGGGCCGAATCCCTGCTCCGGACCGAATCCCCGCTCCGGGCCAGGGCCCTGCCGAGGAGGCGGCGGCGGCGGTCCCGGTGGCGGTCCCGAAGGCGGCCGCGTCGAGATCACGCGGGTCGAGCCATAACCGGACGGGGGCGGGCCGGAGGGTGGCGGGCCGCCTGCGGTGGGTGGCGGCGAAACCGGCTGCGCAGACTGCGGATTCGACACGCCGTCGGTACGGATGACCTGGGTGACACCGTCGGCCGGACTGTGAGACTCGGGAATCTCCGTGTCATCGGGCCCGGCCCCGGGTGTCGAGGTCACCGGAACCGAGTCCGGCGCGGCGTCGGGAACCGACGCCTTCTGGGTCGGTTCCCACGGCGACGGGTCGGTCGCCGAGGAGTCCGTGGGCGGTCTGGGTGATGAGGCCGGATCCGTCGGATCGCTGCCCTCGGTCGGAGTGGTCATCGGATGCCTTTCACCAAGCTGCGCCGCAGCAGGACGACGCGGGGAGATGCGTGCACGCCCACCCGGCCGTGCATCTTGCACAGCTTAGTGAAAAGGGGCTCCGAACTGGGCCGAAGTCGATGATCACGATCCCGGAACGGCCCAAGATTCGTTCAGTAGTAGTAGACGGAGTCCGTGGAATTCCCGGCCGCGATGGCCACGATGATGATGGCGACCCACACGATCGCGCCGACGATGGCGAGAGCGCCGGTGATGATCCCGGCGAGTGCCATGCCCGATCCGGTCTGCGTGTCCCCCGCCTGCTCGACCTCGCGTCGGCTCATGACACCGAGGACCACCGCGGCGATGCCGACCGGGAACGAGATGAGGAAGCACGCGGCGAGCATCACCAGCCCGACGATTCCCGAGATCAGCGCCCCGATGGCCTTGCCATTGGTGCTCTTCTGCGGTGGCGCGTATCCGTAACCGCCGCCGTAGGGCGCTGCGCCGTACGGGTTCTGCGACCCGTACGCACTCCCGTAGGCGGGCGCCTGGCCTGCTTGGTACGGATCGTTGTACTGACCGTAGGACCCGCCGGGCGGTTGCGTGTAGGGATCCTGGCCCGGCGTCCCGTACCCCTGGCCGCCGGCCGGCGATCCGTAAGCACTTTGGCCGTACTGGTCCTGGCCGTAGACGTTCTGGCCGGACGGGTTCTGCCCGTAGGGGTTCTGGCCGTATGCATTCTGGCCGTAGGGGTCCGACGACGGGCCCGGCTGGTAGGTCTGGCCGTACTCGGTCGGCGCGTACTCCGGAGCGGCACCCTGGCCCTGGTCACCCTTGCTGAGGTTGGGGCCGGAACTGCCCGAGGACCCCGAACTCGGCACCGTACCCCAGTCGTCCTGGCCCTGGCCCGAACCCTGTCCCGGTGGATAACTCACGCACAACCCCCATGTAGATCCGACACAATGTGTTCACCAGCCTAACGACTAGACTCGACCGGTGTCTGGCGTCATCTCCGGCTTCACGGTGATCTTCATTGTAGTCGGGGTGGGTTACGTCCTCGGGCGCACGCGTGTCATCGGCGACCATGCGCACGAAGTCCTGTCCCGCCTGGTGTTCTTCGTCTTCACCCCGGCACTCCTGTTCCACTCGATGGTCACCTCCGACCTGTCGGTCGTCTTCTCGGCGACGCTCGTGATCGCCGGTGGCACCGCATTCCTCATGGGCGTCGTCTACGTGGTGATCGCCAGACTCTGGCTTCGACGCGCGGTCCCCGAACTCGTGATCGGCGGCCTGTCGGCGTCCTACGTGAACAGTGTGAACCTCGGACTGCCGATCGCCATCTTCGTGCTCGACGACGCGTCGTTCATCGCGCCGTTGCTGCTGTTCCAGATCCTGATCTACTCACCGGTGGCACTGCTCGCACTCGATCTCACCGCACTCGACCGCGACTCGGGGCGCTCACTCCTGCGGGACTCCCTGGTCGCCCCGATCACCAATCCGATCGTCGTCGGCGGACTCGCCGGACTGGCTCTCTCGCTGATCGGTTGGACGCCGCCGGCCGCGGTCATGTCGCCGCTGAAGATGCTGGGCGACGCCTCGGTACCCGCGGCCCTGCTCGCGTTCGGGTTGTCGCTGACCGGCGTCGCGGTGTTCAAGAAGGGGCAGAGCCCCCGCCGCGACATCGCGCTGGCGAGTGTTCTGAAGATGATCGTCATGCCGATCACCGTGTATGTGGTCGCCCGCTGGGGCTTCGGACAGCAGGGCGAGGCCCTGTTCGCCCAGGTCGTCATCGCGGCGTTGCCCACGGCACAGAACGTCCTGGTGTACGCCACCCGTTACCGGCGCGGGCAGATCCTCGCCCGGGACACGGCGCTGATCACGACCCTCGCGTCGATTCCGACCATCATGGTGGTCGCGCTCCTGCTCGCGTGACCGGTCAGGCGTCCGGCTCGTCGCGGGGCACGTACTTGACGTCGACGCCGCCCATCAGCGCGAGTCCCGTCACCCGCACGACCGGTGCACCGGGGCGAGACGCCTTCTGCGATCTGCCGCTGAAAGCACCCATGACGCCGAGTCCCCCGATCTCGACGGTGACCCCGTCGGGCACCTTGATCTCGACGCCGCCCATGATCGCCACGCACTGCACCGTCAGTACCGGAGCGGTGAACTCCACCTCCCGCAGGTCGAGTTCGACCCCGCCCATGATGGCGGTGGCGGTGAGCTGATCGGCGACCACCGCGGTCCCCGACAACTCGCTTCCGGACATGATCGCCAGTCGGTGACGGACGGCTGCATCCGAGCTCCCACCTGTCACCCGCGGCCCGGGTGACAAGCTGGCCGCGGGCATGGCGACGCCGAGCTGCGCGACCGGCAGATCGTCGGTCAGTGCATCGAGATCACCGAAGGTCTTGGCGAGCACCGCTTTTCCGGCGCGCTCCTCGTACTCGACAGGTGAGAGACTGCCGTGCGCCATGGCGGCGGAGAGGATCTCGTGGACCAGTTCGCGGTCCGCGTCCGCGGCACGGAGCCGGGCTCGACGGTCGTCGGGAATCGGGAGTTCGCCGGGTTCGGTCACGTCTGCAGACCCTAGTGGGCCGAGTCCTGCTCGACCACCCTGATCTTTCCCGGAGTCGACCCCGAGTGCCGAGCGGGCCGCGCTCTCGTCACGACGACCCGGCTGCCCAACCGGCCGACGAAAGCCCCCGCTGAGCGGCATAATTCATCAGGTCCGGGCGGGACGGCCGGCCGGCGACCATCGGAGGCGAAGATGAGCCAGCCCCACGACCCGGGCCGGCCCGGCGCAGGCCAGCCGGGACCGACCCCCTCGGGACACCAGTCGCCGTACGGCTCCTCATATCCCCAGCAGCCGCCTTTCCCGGGCGGCGGATACGAATCGTCGGGGGGCTTCGGGCAACCCGGCCCCTACGGTGGTTACCCGCCGCCCCCTCCGCCGCGGAAGGACCGCGCCGGGATGCGACGATGGGGAAAGATCCTCACGCTGGTCGGTGTGGTGATCCTGGTCCTGTCCGTCGCGGTGGGGGTGATCCTCGCGGTCGCCGGCATCGGGAACGTGGTCGACCAGGCGGACAAGGCGTTCCAGGTCGATCCCACCGCCGAGCAGTACTACGACGCCGGCGACGAGTTCCAGTTGTTCAGCACCAGCGCCTCGAATGGCGTGCCCGCCTGCGAGATCACCGGTCCCGCCGCGCTGGCACCGGGGACGAACACGACAACCGAGTTCACCTTCGACGGCTCCGGAGTCGAATCGTTCGACTCCTTCGAGGTCGTCGAATCCGGCACCTACTCGTTCCGATGCGATTCGCCCGCCGTCGTCGCATCGCTGGACGCATCCGGCATCTTCAGCGGCGTCGGGGGTGTGCTGCTGGCGGTCTTCGGCGGTGGACTCGGTGGTCTGCTCGCGCTGGTGGGCATCGTGCTCTGGATCGTCGCCGGCCGAAAGCCGGCGACGGCTTGACGACGCCATCCGTCGTACATCGTCGCGCGGCGGCGGCGGAGGCTGATCGAAGTCAGCCGCGGCGACGGCCCTTTCGAGCCCGTAGGTAGTCGCCGACCACGGCGGCGCCGAGACCGTCGACATCCGGTGCCACCACGCGTCCGCCGATCCGGCGCGCGATCTGGTCCATGAAATGCGCCAGCCCGGGATCCTCGCCGAGCCGGAAGAACGTGACCTGTGCGCCGATTCGGGCGACATGGTCGAGTTCGCGGACCGTGAGCGCGATGGTCTGCGGGTGCGGCGGATAGAAGAAGAACGGCTCCCCGCTGGGATCGAGATGCGCGGTGGGCTCTCCGTCGGTGACCACCAGGACCACCGGCTGAGCGTTCGGGAACCGTCGTAGGTGCCGCTGCGCGAGCAGCAACGCGTGGTGCAGGTTGGTGCCCTGTTCCATGCGCGGCTGCAGACCAGTCAGCTCCGCGATGTCGATCGAGCGCGCATACCTGCCGAACGCGATGAGGTGCAGCTCGTCGCTGCGGAAACGGGTGGAGATCAGGTGGTTCAGGGCGATCGCGGTGCGCTTCATCGGCGTCCACCGGCCCTCCATCTCCATCGAGAACGATGTGTCGACGAGGAGCACGACCGCCGCCTGTGTCCGGCTCTCGGTCTCCGAGACCTCGACGTCGCGGACATCGATGCGCACACCCGACCGCGCCATCTCCGAAGTCGCCAAGGACGGCTCGGTGGTCTCGGAGACGGTGCGCAGCACCGCATTCGAGACGGTGCGGGTGACATCCCAGGGATCGGTGTCACCGAACTCCCACTCACGGGAGGCGCCGGTCGGCTCACCCAGCAACCCGGTCTGGCGGGTCTGGCGATCGCCGCGGCGGCCCGACAGCTGTTCGGCGATGTCCCGGAAGATCGACTGACCGAGCTGACGCATCGCCTTGGGACTCAGGCGCAGCTGCCCGTCGGCGGTGCGGTCGAAGAATCCCTGTTCGGACAGCGCTTTCTCGAGCTCGGCCAGCATCCGGGCGTCGACCGCCGCATCGTCGCCGAGCTGGCGGGCGAGCGCATCCAGGTCGATGTCGTCCATCTGCGCGCCCGCGTACTGTTGCGACAACTGCTCGGAGAGCGCTTCGAGTTCGGAGATGTCACGCAGGGCGGCGGCGCCCTCACCCAGTCCCATCGGCTGATCGCCGGAGAAGGATTGCGCGTTGTCCCAGTCGAGACCGGGCCGGGCCGCCCGGAGCTGCGAATCCATCTGCGCGAGTTGGTTCATCAGGTCGGGCGAGCCGAACGCCTGCTGCGCCAGCTGATCGAGTTCGGCCCGTTGCTCAGGGGTCAGCGAGTTGTAGAACTGTTGCGCCGCGGCCGCCCGCTGGGCGAGCGAATCGATGAGTTCTTCGGTGTTGCGCGGGTTCTCCGGGAAGAACTCGCCGTGCTTCCCCATGAACTCGTCGAACGCCTCCGCGGTGTCCTCACCCCGGTTGTGCGCCTCGAGGAGCTTGTTCAGATCCCCGAGCATCTCCGAGATCCGTTGCCGATCCTGCTCGTTCGCACCCTCGAGCGCTTCCTTCATGCCCGCGAAACGTTGATCGAGCAGTTCCCGGCCGAGCAGGTCCTTGATCTTGTCGTAGTCCTCGCGAGCCTGTGGACTGCGCCAGTCGTACTCCGACAGTTCTTCGACGGCCTGCGCCGTCGACGGCGGAAGACTGCCGATCTGCATCTCGGCGAACCGGGCGTCGTCGTCGAGATCACGCGCGAGCTGTTTGCGTTCTTCGAGAACCGCGCGGTCGAGGAGTTCGCGGATCTCGGCGAAGGTGCCGTCGAGGTTCCGCTTCTTCAGCAATTCCTGCCGGCGACGGTTGATCTGTTCGCGCAGCTTGTCGAGTCCGCGCATGTCCGGCGTCCCGCGACGCAGCAGCTCCCGCAGGGCACGCTGCGGCGAGGCGCCGGCCATCACGTCCTCGCCGATCGTCTCCAGCGCCTCGCGCAGATCGACCGGTGGCGCCAGCGGATCGGGCCCGCCGGTGTACCGCTGGTAGCGCGAACGATGGAAGCTCTTGCGCGCCATGTGTTCTCCCTATTCTTTCGATGCGGCGCCCTTCGTGGCTCGTCGCTTTCGCTCCTCGCACCTCAGGGGACAGAAAATGTCAGCCGTAGATCGTCTGTCCGGTCTCGTCGGCCTCTTTGCCGATGCGACGAGCCAGGAACAGGCCCTCGAGGGCCAATTCGACGGCGCTGGCCCGCTCCCCCTCGCTGTCGGCCTCCAGCCGATCGGCGATCTGGTCGAGGACTGCCGCAGTGGTGTCGGGCGACGGGATGGACTCCAGCAGGTCGCCCGCCCGCACACGATCGCCGGTCACGACCGGTTCGCCTTCCTCGAGTGCGGAGACCAGCGGCGCCATGTCGATACCGCCCAGATGCGCCCGCACGGCGTCGGCGATGGACTTGCGCATCAGGTGTTCGAGGATCTCCAGTTCACGACCCTCTTCACCGGACTCGAACTCGATCTTGCCGCGCAGCACCTCGATCACCGACTCGAGATCGACGACCCGTGCGACCGCCTGGTCCTCACCGGTGACGGTCGCACGGTGAAGTGCTGCCGCGGCAACGGTTTCGGCACCGGCGATGGAGAATCGCGCCGAGACCCCCGAGCGCTGGTCGATCGAGGGATGGTCGCGGGCGTAGCGGGTGAACCGCGCCAGGATCTCGGTGATGAACGTCGGGACGCTGGCGGTGAGGTCGGCTTCCTGCTCGATGACCGACACCTCGTCGTCGAGCTCGAGCGGGTAGTGCGTGCGGATCTCGGCGCCGAAGCGGTCCTTGAGCGGGGTGATGATGCGACCGCGGTTGGTGTAGTCCTCCGGGTTGGCGCTGGCCATCACGAGGACGTCGAGCGGCAGGCGCAGCGTGTAGCCGCGGACCTGGATGTCGCGCTCCTCCATCACGTTGAGCATGGACACCTGGATGCGTTCGGCGAGGTCGGGCAGCTCGTTGATGGCGACGATGCCGCGATGCGCGCGCGGGATGAGCCCGAAGTGGATGGTCTCCGGGTCGCCGAGACTCCGCCCTTCGGCCACCTTCATCGGGTCGATGTCGCCGACGAGATCGGCGACCGAGGTGTCCGGCGTCGCCAGCTTCTCGCTGTATCGCTGGGAACGGTGCCGCCATTCGATCGGCAGGTCGTCGAGGAGGTTGGCAGCTTTCCGGATCGATCCCGGGGTGATCGGCTCATACGGGTGCTCGCCCAGCTCCGAACCCGTGATCACCGGCGTCCACTCGTCGAGGAGGCCGACGAGCGTGCGCAGGATGCGCGTTTTGCCCTGGCCGCGCTCGCCGAGCATCACGACGTCGTGGCCTGCGATCAGCGCACGCTCGAGTTGCGGGATGACGGTCGCCTCGAAGCCCACGATGCCGGGCCAGGGGTCGCGGCCCGCGCGGAGCGCCGACAACAGGTTGTTGCGGATCTCGTCGCGGATGCTGCGCTGCACGTGGCCGCTGGCACGGAGTTCGCCGAGGGTCCGGGGCGACGGGTGGCGGGTTTCGGTCGATTGAGAACCATGGGTGGTGACGTTGTCCTCTGGCACCTGATCCACGCTACTCCGAGTTGGGATCTGCGTCTGCGCCGTTGCGGTCGCCTACCCGGCAGGTGCGGGCGTCCAGGCCGGGTCGCGTCCGATGAAGCCCATCAGCCGGCTCACCACGTCGGCATCGTCGGGCACCTCGACCTTCGGGCCGTACTGGCCCGAGCTGCGCAACATCTCGTCGATGGACGCCATGCCGCCGAGGAGGCGAGCAGCGAACGCAGGGTCGAGATCGGGAGTTGCGCCCTGGGACCGCGCGAGATCCCAGGTGTGCATGAACACGTCGGCGGTGTAGAACTGGTCGACCGCGTCGGCGAGGCGGTGTTCGCCTGCCATCGGGTGGGTGAATGTGTCCTCGGCCGACGGTCCGTCGAGAAGGGCCTGAACCCCCGACGCATGCGCCGACCACGCCCCGGCCGGGTCGTCGGCGACGGTCGGGCCGGCCGGGAGCTCGACGCCGCCGGCGGCGAGGAACCCGGTGAACCAGTCGACGAGGTGGGCGACGACGTCGCGCGCCACCCATCCGTCGACCGGCGTCGGGGCGTTCCAGTCGTTGACGCCGGCGATGACGTCCGCGAAACCGGCGGCGACGTCACGGTGGCGCGCAGCGGCGTCCAAGTCTGCGATGGTCATGTCCGGGGACTCAGACCGTGCCGTCGGACAGCATGCGGTCGAGGGCGGCGTAGCCCTCGTTGACGCCGACCTCCATGCCGGAGGCGAGCCAGCCGTCACGGGCTTCGAAACTGTCGCAGAGGGATTGGGCGTGGAGTCGCGTCGTGCCGTCACCGAGGTCCTCGAACCACAGGGTCTCCAGCGACACCGCGTCGGGCATGCCGAGGAACGTGAACGTCTGGACGATCTTGTCCTCGCCGACGGTGTGGAAGCAGCCGCGGAATCCGAACTCCTGTCCCTCGTGGGTGGAGACATAACTCCAGCTGCCGCCGTCACGGACGTCCCACTCGACGATCCGGCTGCTGATCGCCTCCGGTCCGACCCACCGGACGAAGAGTTCGGGATCGGTGTGGGCCTTCATCAGCTGCGCGGGGGTCCCGCGGAAGTCGCGGGTGATCCGGATCAGCGGCACCTCCTGATCGGCTTCGATGGCGGCCTCGGGATAGCGGGTCTGGGTTGCGGTCATGACACCTTTCCTTCCTTGTGGAGTGGTTGTTCGACCTCGAGGTCCGGCGCTGTCGGATTCTCGGCCTCGGGGCCGTCGTTCATCTCGGCGAGCAGCGCGTCGAGGCGCTGGTAGCGCCCCTCCGCCCGCTTCCGATACCGCTCGATCCACTTGGTCATGAGGTCGAACACCTCGGCTTCCAGATGGACCGGACGGGTTTGGGCCTCCCGGGTGCGGGTCACCATGCCGGCGTCCTCGAGCACTTTCAGATGCTTGGAGACGGCCTGGATGCTGACGTCGTACGGCTCGGCGAGCTGGCTGACCGTCGCATCCGAGACCGCCAGCCGCGCGACCATGTCGCGCCGCGTGGGGTCCGCGAGTGCGGCGAACACCTTGGACAACTCGTCTGCCATCCGAACTCCTCAACCGTTTGGTTGAATACGATCGTGCGCCCCTCCGGGGACGTTGTCAACCCCTTGGTTGAATACCCGCCAGGGCGGCTTGGAGAGAACCCCGGGCCCCGCAAACGACAACTCCCACCACCGGCCGGTCGGCCGAGGGTGGGAGTTGTCGAGGGTGGGTGCGGTCAGGCGGGCCCGATGGGCGCCTCGCCACGCAGGGTGATCCGATGCATCACCCTGCGGGCATCGCCGTAGTCGCGGTTCGCGTAGTGCAGCGTGTTCCGGTTGTCCCACAGCACGAGGTCGCCCAGACGCCAGCGGTGACGGACGATGTGCTCGGGCTTGGTGAGATGCGCGTAGAGCAGGTCGAGGATGCCGCGGCTCTCCGCCTCGGAGACACCGTCGATGTGCGAGGTGAAGCCGGGATTGACGAACAACGACTTCCGTCCGGTCTCGGGGTGGATGCGCACCACCGGGTGGGTGACCGGCACCAGCTCGGTGACCTCTTCGCCGTCCCACGTGTTACCGCGGCCGTTGCGTCGCTGCTTGAGGTAGTAACCGAACTCGCGGTTGCCGTCGTGCACGGCACTGAGTCCGTCGATCATCCGGCGGATCGGCTCCGACAGCGACCGGTACGCGAGCTCGGCGTCCGCCCAGTTGGTGTCACCACCGTTGCGCGGCAACACCACTGGGCGGAGGATCGAGCCCATCGGCGGACGCGGCATGAAGGTGACGTCCGTGTGCCAGACGTCGGCGAATCCGTTGTCGGCGCTGTCGAGCGAGTAGACCTCATTGGGGACGTCGCCGCTGTTCCACACCGGGTGCCCGAAGGTGAGGTCGCCCAATCGATTTCCGAATCGGATGTGCGCCGCGTCGTCGAGATC
Organism: Gordonia terrae; assembly: GCF_001698225.1. Taxonomy (NCBI): domain Bacteria; kingdom Bacillati; phylum Actinomycetota; class Actinomycetes; order Mycobacteriales; family Gordoniaceae; genus Gordonia; species Gordonia terrae. The sequence goes on along the minus strand of NZ_CP016594.1, from coordinate 1,628,078 downwards.
CTGATCGCGCAGGACGATGACCTTGTAGTCGATCAGCGCCTGCCGAAGCGCGGCGACCTGCGCATCGGAAGCGGATGCGACGTCGACGCCGCGGATCTCGGCGCCGAAACTCGGACCGAACTCGTCGATGTCGAATTCGACTCCGCTGGAGATGGTTCCGGCGTCAGTACGGGAAGCGGTGGCGACGGGGTGTGCGGTGGTGGTCATGAGGATCGTTCTCCGGGTCGAGGAAGGCGAGGGTGGGAGCGGGGTGCGCCGGCGGCGAACCGTGGTGGGAGCCGTCCGCCCAGTTCATCGAGTGGAGAGTGCACTTCCCACCGCCGACCGGACCCCCATGTGACCCCGGAGCGCTCGATGAGCGACCGGGCCTCGTGGCGCGCGGAACGGTGGTGGTGGACACCCGTACTGTCTATCCGTCCGCCGCGCCGCCGGACAGGGTTGAGCCCACGGTGAGGAAAAGGGCGGGCCTCAGGCCACTGCGGCTTCCTTCACGGCGGCTCCGATCTCGGCGCGCAACGCGGCGTACTCCGGCGAACCCCGCAGCTCCTCGGGTTCGACGCCGGTGCGTGGCAACGGCGAGGTGAGATCGAGCGCGACACGTCCGGGACGCTTGGTGAGCACGACGATCCTGCTGCCCAGGAAGGCCGCCTCGTCGGCGCTGTGCGTGACGAAGACGTTGGTGCGTCCGTTGTCGGAACTCACCGCACGCACATCCTCCTGCAACCGTTCTCGCGTCAGTGCGTCCAGCGCCGCGAACGGCTCATCGAGCAGGAGCAGGGAGGTCTCGGCCGCCAGCGCGCGGGCGATCGCGACGCGCTGCTGCTGACCGCCGGAGATCTCCCAGATGCGCCGGTGGGCGGTGTCGTCCAATCCGACCCGTTCGAGGAGTTCGTCCCGGCGCGCCGCCCGTTCGGATTTCGGGACCTTCGCATACTTGAGTGCGAGATCGACGTTGCCGCCCACGGTCTTCCACGGGAACAGACGCGGTTGCTGGAACACGACACCCGAGGACACCCCGGGCACCGGGACAGCGCCCGAGACCACCACCTCACCCGACGTCGCGGGCTCGAACCCGGCGATCAGCCGCAGGAGGGTGGACTTGCCGCATCCGGATGCACCCACCAGCACCAGGAACTCCCCCGGCGGGACGTCGAGATCGACCGGGCCGACCGCGGTCACCGCGTCCGCACCCGTCCCATACCGCTGGGACACGTTGTGCAGGCGGATCGCGCCGCGCTCACCCGCGGAGCGTCCGGTGTCGACGATCTGGCTACTGCTGCTCGAGGACACCCGGCAATCCCTCTGTGTAGATGGCATCTCGGAAGGTCTCGATCGGCGGGGCCGCGGGGATCTGCTGCTGCTCGGCGAGGAACACCGCTGCGCTGTGCAGATTCTCGGACAGATTGCCCGGGTTGCCCTGCGTGCCCAGCCACGTCGGACTCGTGAGCTCCGCGACGGTGAGGTAGGTGCCCTGCTTCAGCTGGTTGGCCGCATCCTCCGGGGTCGTACCCAGCTGCGCGGCGATGGCGTCGGCCGCGGCCTGCGGGTCGTCCTTGATGAGGGTCAGCGCCCGGGCCTGGACCTGACGCCAGGTGTTCACGACGTCGGGGTTCGCCGCGGCGAAGTCACTGGAGACCACCCCGAGGTCGAGCGTGGGCTTGCCGGCGGTGGCCAACTGTCGACTGGCGATGAGAGTCTTTCCGTCCTGGCGCAATTCGTCGAGGGTGGGCAGCCAGGTGTAGACCGCGTCGATGTCGCCGCGTTGCCAGGCGGCCAGCGAGGCCTGCGGTTGCAGGTCGATCAGGTCCACGTCTTTCGGGTTCACGCCGGCCTGGTCGAGCGCGGCGAGCAGGCTGTAGTGGGCGGTGGAGGCGAATGCCGTGGCCACCCGCTTGCCCTTGAGGTCGGCGACGGTGTTGATCCCGGTTCCGTTGCGCGCGACGAGCGCCTCGTTGTCGCCCGCGACATCGAGGACGAAGGCCACCTGGTACGGGATGTTCAAGGGCGCGGACAGTCCGCGGGCCACCGGACTGGAGCCGATGGCGGCGAAGTCGACCTCTTTGGCGACGAACGCGGTGTTGATGTCGGCACCGGAGTCGAACTTGGTCCACTTGATGTTGTAGTCCGGCAGGGCCTCTTCGAGCCAGCCGTTGTTCTTGACGATGAGGTCGCCGCTCGGGAAGGACTGGTAGGCGAGCCGGATCGTCGGCTTGCTGTCGTCGCCGGAGTTGTCGACCGAGCACCCGGCGAGTATCAGTGTGATCGCAGCGATCACCCCGAGCGCCGCACCGAACCGCGAGCGGCGCAGTCCGTTCGATCGCCCGAGCCGGCTCGAGCCGGTCCCCCTGTGTGTGAAGCTCATGTCCCTCAGACCTTTCCGCGCCACGGCACCACTCGATGCTCGATTGTTCGAAGGAGCCCGTCGATGATCAGTCCGGACAGACCGATGGCGATGATGCCGACCAGTACGACGGGTGTGTTGTTGTAGTTGCTGGCGTCCTTGACCACGCCACCGATTCCGGGAATGCCGTTGAACAGCTCGGCCGCGACCACCGAGGAGTAGGCGATGCCGACCGAAAGCCGTACACCGGTGAAGGTCTCGGGCAGCGCCGACGGTACGACGACGTCGCGGATCACCTCGGACCGCGACGCACCGAGCGCGCGGGCCGCCTCGATGAGACCCACCGGCGCGGCACTGACCGCGGCGGTGGTCGCCACCGCGGCAGGCGGCAGCGCGGCCAGGGCCAGCAGCGTGATCTTGGGAGCCTCGTCGATGCCGAGCCAGATGACCAGCAGGAAGAAGTAGGCCAGCGGCGGCAGTGCGCGCAGGAACGTCAGCCACGGTTCGAGCAGTCGCCGGAGGGACACCACCGTTCCCATCGCCAGTCCGAGCAGGACTCCGAGGATCACACCGATGGCCACGCCGGCGAAGACCCGGCGCAGGGTCATGTACAGGTGTTCCCACCAGTAGTAGTCGGCGTAACCGCGGACGCCGTCGTGCGTGGTGGACATGTCGACGAAGGCCTGCCACACCGTGCCGAGACGCGGCACGAAGGTCTCGCTCCAGATCCCGCTGACGGCGACGAGCTGCCACACCGCAGCGAACACCACCACCGACAGCAGCGGGAGTCCCACCCGGGTCAACAGGGATCGCACGCGCGAAGAACCACCGGGCGACGTGCGCTCCGCCCCACCACCCGCTTCTTCCGGGGTGATGTCCACAAACAAGGTCACCGTGCATGTCTAGACATCGCAAACCCCCACGAACAGAGTTTTCGTCGTCGAGAGGAAAACTCCCGTCCGATACCTACAAAAGCGGCCACGTGTGCATGTCGCGCGATCTTTTCGCAGTGGCGGCGCTTTCAGGGAGCTGGCGTTCAAGGCGCAGGGTTCAGGAAGCCCGCCGGTGCAGGACCGCACGGCGACTTCGGCGACTCCCGTCAGCGCGGACCGAACCCGAGCGTTAAAAACAGACCGGTCGCGGTCCAGCCGGGTTCGTCGTCGTCGAGATCGGCGTCCCGTGGACAAGCGTTCCACACGTCGTTCCAGTCGGCGAGTGCTCGTGCCACTTTGGGGTCGACAGTGGTTCCCCGACAGCCACATCAGTGGTTCATCGTCGACCGCAGTCTCGCAACTGCAGCGACCACGACTTACCCTAGCGGTCAAAAAGAGGCGCGAGGAGCGCAAGCGACGAGACCTCCCCCGCCCCCTGAGGTGCGAGGAGCGCAAGCGACGAGACCTCCCCCGCCCCCCTGAGGTGCGAGGAGCGCAAGCGACGAGACCTCCCCCGCCCCCCTGAGGTGCGAGGAGCGCAAGCGACGAGCCTCGAAGGGTTCGCAACGGGGTTCAGCCCAAAGATCTCGGACTCAATTGTTCGACAGCGAGCCAAATCCGAGACGGATGGGACAGGAGTTCACCCATGTGAACGATCCACGCACAGTCAACGGGAAACGACGCACAGTCGACGAAATACGGTGCACAGTAGATGATTTCGCGAATATCGGTTGTGGAATTTCCTCGAAATCGAACGAACGTTCCCGTACAGTGGAGACATGCCAGAGCTCGCCATTCTCCTCGACCACCTCATCGAGACCACCCCGCCCACCGACGACCCCACCGGCGCAGCAACATTCGACGCACTGAACACACTTCGACTCATACGCAATATCGCCGACCACCAGATCGTCAACCACACAGCACAACTCGACGAACTCGGCGTCGCACAGAAAGTCGGGAGCACCACCAAGAGGATGCTGATCGAGTCAGGGCACGCACCGAGCTCGGCCCACCGCGTCATGCGCAGCGTCGACGCCCTACCCACCCTCCCCACACTTGCTCGTCACGCCGCTGATGGGCGACTGACCAGCGAGATCGTCGACGCGATCGTGCGCGGACTGAACGAGATCGAGAAGCGTTGTGGCGAACCTCTTTCCGACGACGACATGAGTTCGTACGAGTTGGAGATCCTCACTCAGGCGCTGTCCGGTGCGACGCCAACAGAAGTACTCAAGCACGCCCGAGTCATCACCAACAGCCTTGCCGGCGCTTCCGACACCGGTGTACCCGCGGCCGACGACGCAGCGCTGAACTCAGTCAACGCGCACACCACTGACGACGGCCGTGTCGACATCCGCGCCGACGTCACCCAGGTGGTTGGCGAGAAGTTCATGGCCATGATCGACGAACGATCCTGCCCACGCCCCGAACCCGACGGCGCCGACGACCGCCGCACCGCAGAACAACGCCGCGCCGACGCCTTCGAACTGATTCTGGACCAAGCCGCACTCGGAGCCACCCTCGACACCGTTGGTTCCCCACGGACACAACTCATGCTCACGATCCCCGCCACCGGAGACCCGGCCGCCCTGCCCTGGACCGGATCCGTCAGCCATGCAACAGCGAAACAGCTGTCGTGCGACGGGTCGCTGACCGAAATCGTCCTCGACGGCGAAGGTGTACCGCTACAGATGGGCCACACCCACCGCCTGTTCCCACCACACCTACGACGAGCGACGATCGTGCGAGACCAATGCTGCATCAAATGCGGTGCACCACCATCACACACCCAGGTGCATCACATCGAGCACTGGGCCGACGGCGGACCCACCGACCTCGACAACGGCTGCCTGCTCTGCCAACGCTGCCACACCCAAGTCCACCACCACGGGTGGGACATCGTCATGGGCTTCGACCGCCACCCCTGGCTGGTGCCACCCGCCTCGATCGACCCACAACGCCGACCACGACCCGCCCACAACCGACGCACCATGCGCCTCGACAACGCCGCCTGACACTCCCATCGACCAGAACCCTCGCGCAGCGCCTTCCCGCACCCGATCCTTGCTCGGGACCGCATCCGTCCCTTGACAACTCCACAGTGACACAGCAGTGCGGCCCGTTCCCGGTCGAATCGTGGGCCGGGAACGGGCCGCACTGCGAATTCTCGTCGCTACTCCGTCCTCGCAACCAGGAGCATCAGCGGGGGCCGGCGAGTCCGCGGTTCCCCCGGATCAGACAGCAGCGGAGCAGCGGTTGTCGGCCGGGGTCGTCCCCGAGGCCGACGCCTCAACTGAACGCGAGCCACCCCGCGAGCCCGAGTCCGCAGACTCCGACCACGATCCGAAGTGGTCCGGGCGGTAGGCGTTTCACCACGGGCGGACCACACCATCCACCGGCCAGGCAGCCGACGGCCATGGCGAGCGCCGCCCACCACTCGACGGGTCCCCAGATCATGAATCCGACGGCGGCGACCGTGTTGGCGATGCCGAGGAACAACGATTTGGACAATGCTGCGCGCCACAATGGTTCGCTGGTCACCACGAGCATCAGCGCGAGGATCATGATCCCGGCCCCCGCGCCGAAGTATCCGCCGTACACCGAGATCAGCGTCAATCCCAGGATGAACACCCAGGGTCGTTCGACGTGTGAGGTCGCCCAGCGTCGCAGGACGGGTTGTACGAGTAGCGCGACCGCGGCGATCGCCACGAGGAACGGCACAACGGCCTCGAACGCCTCGGCCGGCGTCGAGAGCAGCAGCACCGCACCGACCGTGCCGCCGATCAGCGAGGCGACTGCGCCGATGATCAGACGCCGCCGGTCACCGTCGAGGAGGGAGCGTCCCGACTGTGCGGTGCTCCCCACCCCGACGGCGACCAGCGCGACCGTGTTCGTGACGTTGGCGGCGATCGGACTGAGTCCGACGGCGAGCAGCGCGGGATAGCTGACGATCGAGGCCAGCCCGGTGATGTAGCCGATCAGGCCGGCGCCGAACCCGGCGACGACCAGTAGAGCGAGCTCAGTGAGCGAAATGGCGCGCCCCGGTGAGGTAGAGCGTCACGCCCGCCTCATCGGCCGCCTCGATCACCTCGTTGTCGCGAATCGATCCGCCGGGCTGGGCAACGGCTTTCACCCCGGCCGACAGCAGTACCTGCAGTCCGTCCGGGAAGGGGAAGAATGCATCCGACGCCCCGACGCTGCCTGCCGCTCGGTCACCCGCGCGCTGCACGGCGAGATGCGCGGAGTCGACGCGGTTGACCTGCCCCATGCCCACCCCGACCGACGCACCGTCGGAGGCGAGCAGAATGGCATTGGACTTGACCGAACGACAGGCCCGCCAGGCGAATTCGAGGTCGGCGAGAGTCTGGTTGTCGGCCGGCGGTCCGGCCACGAGGTTCCAGTTGGCCGGATTGTCACCGTCGGCGTCGAGGACGTCACGCTGCTGCATCAGCAATCCGCCCGACACCGGCTTGGTCTCGATCCCGGTCGCCGCCGGCGGGGTGGCCACCAGGACTCGGATGTTCTTCTTTCGGGTCAGGACCGAGAGCGCGCCGTCGGCGAAACCGGGCGCGACGATGACCTCGGTGAAGATCTCGGCGACCTGCTCGGCCATCTCCACGGTGATCTCGCGATTCGCGGCGATGACACCGCCGTAGGCGCTGATCGGATCGCAGGCATGCGCCTTCCGATGCGCCTCTGCGATGTCGGCACCGATGGCGATCCCGCACGGGTTCGCATGTTTGATGATCGCGACCGCCGGGGCATCGAAGTCGTACGCGGCGCGCCAGGCGGCATCGGCGTCGGTGTAGTTGTTGTAGCTCATCTCCTTGCCGTGGAGCTGCTCGGCGGTCGCGACCCCGCCGGCGCCGGCGTTCCCGACATACAGCGCGGCCGCCTGGTGCGGGTTCTCGCCGTAGCGCAGCACCGCGGAGCGGGTCCAGGTCGCCCCGGCCCACGCCAGGAACTGCGAGTCGTCCTCGGGCGCAACGACGCTCGACATCCACGACGCCACCGCGACGTCGTAGTCGGCGGTGTGCCGGAACGCCTTTGCCGCGAGCTCCTTCCGGTCGGCGAGGGAGAAGCCCTCCGCGGCAACGGCCTCGGTCACCCGTGCATAGTCCTCGGGATCGACCACGACGGCGACCGACGGATGGTTCTTGGCTGCGCCGCGCACCATCGACGGACCGCCGATGTCGATCTGCTCGATGCACTCGTCCGGCGTCGCGCCCGAGGCCACCGTCGCGGTGAACGGGTAGAGGTTGACGACGACGAGATCGAATGCGGCGACGCCCAACTCGTCGAGCTGCGCGACATGATCGGACTTTCGGGTGTCGGCGAGGATGCCCGCGTGGACCTTCGGGTGCAAGGTCTTGACGCGCCCGTCGAGACATTCGGGGAAGCCGGTCAGCGTCGACACCTCGACGACCGGGACACCCGCGCCTGCGATGGTCTTCGCGGTCGATCCGGTGGACACGATCTCCACCCCGGCCGCATGGAGCGCCGTCGCGAGATCGGTGAGACCGCTCTTGTCGTAGACACTCACCAGAGCGCGCCGAATCGGTCGACGAGAACTGTCAGGGCTGTGTGCGTTCACGGGATGCGGGCCTTTCGTCCATCGATGACTACTCCTCTGGTGACCAGTGCGGCCACCACGTCGGCGAGCAACACGCGCTCGACCGTCTTGATTCGCTCGTGCAGGGTGTCGGCGGTGTCGTCGACATCGACGGTGACCACCTGCTGGGCGAGGATCGGACCGGTGTCCACGCCCTCGTCGACCAGGTGGACCGTCGCGCCGGTGACCTTGACGCCGTAGTCGAGTGCCTCGGCGACACCGTGGGCGCCCGGGAAGGCGGGCAGCAGCGCCGGGTGACTGTTGACGACACGTCCACCGAACCGTCCGAGAAAGGCCGGGCCGAGGATCTTCATGAACCCGGCGGTCACCACCCACTCCGGTCCGATCGCGGCGACCTGCTCGGTCAGCGCACGATCCCACGTCGCGCGGTCGGCGTGGTCGGCGACACGGCAGGTGATGAGCGGGATCTCGTTGCGCTGCGCGACCTCTTGCGCGCGGCACACACGGTCGACGACGATCGCCGCAACCCGAAACGGGGAATCCTCGGCGCCACCGCGCGCGATCAGCGACTCCAACAGCGAACCGGTGCCCGACGCCATCACCACCAGCGGGGTGCGGCCGGGTGCCGTCGGGGATGTCACGTCGTCGAGACTAATCGCCGCACGTTGCGCCACCCGAGCCGGGTGCGACGCCGTCGGGACGGCCGCGCACCGGGGCGCCCTGCCGGCGGGGTTCGCCTCAGCGTTGCCGGGACGTGCCGTGCGAGCCGGGATAGAGGTCGTAGTCCGCATTGTCGGCGAGATCGGTCTCATCGAGATCGTCGTCGTACACGCGGTTCGCCGCCGGTTCGGAACCGGACGGAGAGTCGGCGACCACGGAACCGTCGTCGCGTGCGTCGGCATCGTCGAGAGGTTCGTCGTCGCGGGGCTCGTCGTCGACAACCTCGTCGTCGTACTCGTAACCGTCGTGATCGGCATCCTCGTAGTCACCGTCGTCGAACTCGGAGTACTCCGCGTACTCATCGTCCTCGTCCAGGTCGGTGACGATGACGTACTCGTCCTCGTAACCGGGATCGAGCGGGTCGTCGAAGTACTCGTCGCCGACGGCGAGGCGGGCTGCGCGGGTCGACGGCAGGAAGGCGTACACCAGCACGATCAGCAGGCCGACGACCGCGATCCAGCCCAGCGTGAAGACCCCGGCCGCCGACACGGTGACGGCGACGTCACCGAACTCCCCGAGCGTGCCGCCCGCCGCGACGGTCAGGACGGCGACCGCCGAGGCCGCCACCGCCGCGGCGACTCCCACCGAACGCACATGAGCCATGGGATCGAGGTCTCGGCATCGCCAGCCGGCGAAGCCCGCGACGCCGGCCGGCACGAGCAGACCGACGAATCCCCAGGCTCCGGCGCCCGGCCCGTCGGGCAGGACCGCGAGCACCGGGACCGGCGGCACGGCGCCACCGCGAACCGTGAACAGATCGACCGTCATCGCGCCGAGCTGCACGTCGGAACCGACGAGCACCGCCATCGCGGCGACCATCACGTTCGGGAGATACAGCACCGAGAGCAGGCAGAGTCCCAGGAATCCGTCGAAGTCGTAACCGGTCTCGATCAGCTCACCGATCTGCCCGTGCCGCATCAGCATGCGCAGGCACACGAGTACGGCGCCGGCGACGAGCAGCATCAGTGCCGCGACCAGTCCGTATCGGAAGCCTCGACGATCGGCGTGGGAGACGCGCCCACGGACCGCGAAGTCCCGGCGTCGACTCCACACGATCCCGGCCAGGGCGGCGCCACCATGCACGCCCAGCGTGTACAGGAACGCGACGAGCGCGCTGGGCGTCTGGATCGGCAGGACCGATCCACCGTCCATCACGACGGCCAACGACATCGCGGTGATCAGCACCGGGCCGATCACCGCCGAGAAGACGACGGCCCCCAGGTCGAACAGATCGTGCCGATCGCGTTCGGCCGAGTTCGTGCCGATCGAGACGGCCCGAGCCGTCAGCCGGGCCGTACCGGCGGCGACGATCAGTGTCGGCAACAGCGGCAGCACGCCGACGGTGACCCCGCTGATCGTCACCGGCACCTGGTGGATGGCCAACCAACCCGAGGCGATCGCGCTCGGGAGTCCGGTCAGGCCGCTGCCGGCCAAGAGCAGCACCGCAAGCATGACGACGATCAGGGTCACCAGCGCGATCGCGGGAACGGTGAACGCCACCACCGCGAGCTGGCGGGCCGAACCCTCGGCCGCCGTGCGCTGCGCACGACGCGATCGCCGCAGGTTACGAAGCTGCGACGCCAGATTGTCCGTGGTCGGGTCCGGCTTGAGGGAAGGCATCGTCATGAGCCTGACACGGTCCCGGCCGACGCCGTCGTAGACGCGCCGAGTGAGCCGCGAAAGGGAGACAGCTCACCGAGCGGCTTCGCACCGGCCCGACCGGCGGGGCCGGCTCGGCCGACGGCGAAACACAGTGCCCCGCCGACCGATGGTCGACGGGGCACCGAGTGCGAGGGGTCAGTTGCCGCTTCCGGTGGGCGGCTCCGGCTTCTGGAAGACCGTGGTGGAGTGGTCTCCGGCCGGGGTGTCGGTGCCCGCGGGGCTCGCGGAGGCGCCGGGTGCGGAAGGGGATGCACCCGAGGCGCCGGCCCCGTACTGGCCGGGGCGGTAGTCGCCGTAGCCCGATTCGCCGTGTCCGGAGGCCGCACCGGCGGCCGACGCCGACGACTCCCCCGTTCCGGCGGAGTATCCGCTCTGACCGGTCGTCGACGCACCCGATGACTGCGAGTAGGCCGACGGGTCGTAGTTGGCCGATGCCTGCTGGCCGTACTGCGCCTGCGCGCTCCCGGTGCCGTAGGCAGTGGTCTGCGCGTCGCCGTATCCGCCCGTCTGCTGATGCGCACCGGTGTCGGACTGCGTCGCGGCGGACGAGCCGGGGGCCACGGCTGCGGTGGCATCGCCCACCGCGGGTGCCACCTTGATGACGGCGGCATCGGTGAGCAACCACACGACGGCGAGGACCGCGGACAGAAGGGTGAAGATCAGCAGGACGATCGCCCCGGCACCGTTGTCGTCGATGTTGAGGAACTGGAACAGGGTGATCAGGAACGAGGTGATCGCCAGTGACGCCACGATCGGAGCCGCCGGCACCTTGATGCCCGGGATCAGTGAGATGAGCGCGAGGATTCCGGCAACGCTGATCAGCGTGTACGGGGCGTTGTACTGCGTCTGGAACAACTTGAGCGCGAAGTCATAGGTCTCGGCCGCGGACAGGAATCCGCTGAAGAGCACGATTAGGCCGAAGGCGCCGATGGCGGCCGCGAGGAGCACCGGGGTGATGGCCGGGAGTCCCTGGCTCGGCTGCTTGACCGGCGGCTGGGAGTACCCGTACTGGCCGTAGCCCTGCTGGCCCTGCTGGCCGTACCCGGGTTGGCCGTAACCCTGGTCGCCATAGCCCTGCGCAGGGCTCTGTCCGTAACCGGGCTGTCCCTGCCCGTAGGACTGGCCGGCCTGCCCATACTGCTGGCCGTAACCCTGCTGGCCCCCGTATTGCTGCGCCTGGCCGTACTGGTCGGAGCCGGGCGCGGGGCTCGCCTGCGGACCGGTGTTGTGGGCGCCGGATTGCGGGTAGCCGGACTGATTGCCGTACTGGCCGTAAGACTGTCCGGACTCGGGCTGCTGTTGCCCGTAGCCGCCGGGTGGGTAGGTCATCGCGATCTCCTGGTCGGGTCGGGTCGGTCGGTCTGGATCAGCGGGTCACGTCGAGGTGACGGCGTCCGGCCGTCGCCCCCCACGAGCGCAGAACTGTTCCCCACGCTAGTACACATGCCCGCCGGGTCCCATGACCCTTGCACAACGCGGCCCCCTCATCGGGCCATGGGCCGTGCTCACCAGCGGTGTGCGCGCCCCTGCTCGGCGTACCAGTCGATCAGCGCATAGTCGTCGACCGCCTTGGGGTCGATGTTGACCTCGGATCGGCCGGCCAGAATCGCGGTGACCGGAACCTCGAGTTTCTTTCCCGTCCGGGTGTGCGGGATTCCGGGGGCCTCGATGACCTCGTCGGGCACATGGCGTTTGGAGAGCCGGTCGCGGACCGAGGCCGCGATCCGGCCGATCAGGTCATCGTCGAGCGTTGCGCCGGGGACGAGGGTGACGAACAGCGGCATCCAGTAGGCGCCGCCCGGTCCGTCGACACCGAGCACGAACGCCTCCGCGATCTCGTCGAGCGCTTCGACGACCTCGTAGATGTCGGCCGATCCCATCCGGATCCCGTGACGGTTCAACGTCGCGTCGCTACGGCCGTGGATCACGAGCGACCCGCGTTCGGTCACGGTCACCCAGTCGCCGTGCCGCCAGACCGGCTTCGACGCCCCGCCCTCCCATTCGTGGGCGAAGTACGCGGCGCGGTATCGCGCACCGTCGGGATCGTCCCAGAAGCTCACCGGCATCGACGGCATCGGGGCGGTGACGACGAGTTCGCCCACCTCCCCCACCAGCGGGCGGGCTGCGGGCGACCAACTCTCCAGCGCCACACCGAGGTAACGGACCGACAGTTCACCGGGCACCACCGGCTCGCCGGTCGAGCCACCGGCGAACGCGGAGACGATGTCGGTGCCGCCACTGATCGACGAGATGGGCAGGCCGGGCCGGACGTGGTCGTCGACCCAGGTGAAAAGATCTGCCGCGAGGGATGATCCGGTGCTCCCGAGCGTCCGCAGCCGGCTCAGATCGTGCCGACGCCCGGGCTCCAGTCCCGCCTTTCGCGACGCCTGCAACTGACCTGGACTCGTGCCGAAGTAGGTGACCCGCTCGTCGTCGACGATCTGCCAGAGTCGGTCGGCGTCGGGGTACAGGGGCGAGCCGCTGTAGCAGATGATCCGCGAACCACAGAGAAGTCCGGCGACCTGATAGTTCCACATCATCCAGCTGAGCGCCGTCTGCCAGAAGAACACATCGTCCGCAGACAGATCACCGTGCAGGGCACCGGCTTTCAGATGCTCGAGGAGAACTCCGCCGTGCCCGTGGACGATCCCCTTGGGCCGTCCGGTGGTGCCGGAACTGAAGAGCACCCACAACGGATGGTCGAAGGGCACCTGTAGCGGCCGGAAGTCGCCGGGGTCGCCGCTGCATGCCTGCGCGTAGTCGACGGTCGACGACCCCGGATCGGTGGCTCCGATCGTGATGTGCGCGAAGAGGTTCGGCAAGAGGCCCGCCAGCTCCGCACTGTCGGAGCGCTTGTCGACCACCTTGCCGTTGTAGCGATAGCCGGCCGCGGTGAACAGCACCTTCGGCGCGAGCTGACCGAGGCGACCGGCCGCGCCCTGCGGCGCATAGTCCTGACCGCATCCCGACCAGACCGCGCCGAGAGACGCGGTGGCGAGGAAGGCGATGACGGCTTCGGGGATGTCGGGCAGGTACGCGGCGACCACATCGCCGGGACCCACCCCGTGCGCACGGAGTGTCGACGCCAGGCCGGCGACCTGCGACGGCAACTCCGACCAGGCGATCTCCGAACGCTCCCCCGCCTCGTCGATCCCGACGATCGCGGCACCGGGCAGAGTGGCGTGCCGCAGGATCTGATCGACGTAGTTCAGGCGGACGTCCGGAAACCAGACGGCCCCGGGCATCCGGTCGTCGGCGAGTACCGCCTCGTCCCCGGGATCGAGGGGTTCCGCGGCGAGGGCGTCGAGGTCGAAGAATTCCCAGACCGCACGCCAGAACTGTGCCGGTTGCCGCACCGACCACGACCATTGGGTGTCGTACTCGCTTGTGTCGACCCCGAATCGCTCCTGCACGAAACGCCCGAAGCGATTCATCTGAGTGTCCGCGGTCCGCACCGCCTCACTCGTGATGATCATCGCAGCTGCTCGAGAATCGAAACCGCCTCGTCCCGCATCGCCACCTTGCGGACCTTTCCGGTGACGGTCATCGGGAACTCCTCGACCACATGGACATACCGCGGGATCTTGTGCCGCGCGATCTTGCCGGTGGCGAACTCCCGCAGGTCGTCCGCGGTGAATTCGGTTGCGGTGTCGCGCAGGCGCACCCACGCCATCAGCTCTTCGCCGTACTTCTCGTCGGGCACGCCGATGACCTGGGCGTCGAGGATGTCGGGATGGGTGTAGAGAAACTCCTCGATCTCGCGCGGGTAGATGTTCTCCCCGCCGCGGATCACCATGTCCTTGATGCGCCCGGTGATCCGGACATATCCATTGTCGTCCATGTCGGCGAGGTCGCCGGTGTGCATCCAGCCGTCGGCGTCGATGGCCTCGGCGGTCTTCTCGGGTTCGTTCCAGTATCCGGTCATCACCGAGTAACCGCGCGTGCACAATTCGCCCGTCACGCCGCGTCCGGAGGTCTCACCGGTGCCGGGGTCGACGATCTTGATCTCCAGGTGCGGGCCGACCCGGCCGACGGTGGTGACGCGCAACTCCAGCGGATCGTCGACCCGCGTCTGCGTCGACACCGGCGACGTCTCGGTCATGCCGTAACAGATCGACACCTCGCGCATGTGCAGGCGGTCGACCACCTGCCGCATGACGTACTCCGGGCACGGCGACCCCGCCATGATGCCGGTACGCAGGCTCGACAGGTCGATGTCGAGCCCGTCGTCGAGCAGATCGAGTTCGGCGATGAACATGGTGGGCACGCCGTAGAGACTGGTGCAGCGGTACTCCGCAACCGCGTCGAGGGTGGCGCGCGGGTCGAACGCCGGCGCCGGGATGACCATCGCCGCACCGTGACTCGTGGCCGCGAGATTGCCCATCACCATGCCGAAGCAATGGTAGAAGGGCACGGGGAGACAGATCCGGTCGTCGGCGGTGTAGTTCAGCAGTTCGCCGACGAGATACCCGTTGTTCCCGATGTTTCGGTGCGACAGTGTCGCACCCTTCGGGAATCCCGTTGTACCCGAGGTGTACTGGATGTTGATCGGATCGTCGGGCGACAGCGACGCGGCGATCTCGGCGACACGTTCGAGTTCGTCGGCACTCGCGTCGGCGCACAGTGCGTCCCACCCCGGGGAGTCGAAGAGCACGACCTCGCGCAGTTCCGGACACCGCGAGCGCGCCTGCTCGAGCATCGATGCGTACGCCGAGTCCTTGAAACTCTCGGCGGCCAGCACGACGCCCGTCCCGGACTGCTGCAGCGCGTACTCGATCTCGTTCTGGCGATAGGCGGGGTTGAGATTGACCAGGATCGCACCGATCTCGGCGGCGGCGTACTGCGTCAGAACCCATTCGAACCGGTTGGGCGACCACAGTCCGACTCGGTCGCCGACCGACACACCCAGTCGCAGCAGACCGGCCGCGACGGCACGCACGTCTCGGTGGAACTCGGAATACCGCCATTCCCGTCGCGCCGCGGCATCGATCAGGGCGGTTCGGTCGCCGTAGGTCTCGACGGTGCGGGCCAGAGTGGCGCCGATGGTCTCGGCGAGCAGTGCCGGTGTCTCCTCACCGCGCGTGTGTGCAGGCTTCGGGTGAGCCTCGGTGCTCATGTTCTGCTCCGGTCTGTCGTCGGGCGTGTTGCCCTGGTGGGGTGGGGATGTTCGGTCAGTTCTCGCCGGCGGGATCGGGACGCGTATCGCTGACGCGGGAGAGGACGACCTCGGCCTGGCGGAGAACCGGTCCGTCGATCATCTGGCCGTCGAGGCTGAACACCCCGCCCGCGTGGTCAGCGGCGCCGTCGAGAATCCGGCGCGCCCATTCGACCGCCTCGTCGGACGGTCGGTAACCGTCCCGGATGTGATCGACCTGAGACGGGTGGATACACGCGGTGGCGGTGTAACCCAGTGCCACCGCATCGCGGACCTCGGCCACGAGTCCGTCGACGTCCTCGATGTCGAGGTGCACCGAATCGACGGCGAACTTGCCGTGCGCGGCGGCCGCGATGCGGACCATCGAGCGCACCCAACTCGCGACGTCCCGGTACTCGCCGGGGCGGGATTCGCCGGGACCGAACCGGCTCGACGTTCCGCCCAGGCCGGCGACGAGATCCTCTGCCCCCCACATGAGTCCGATGCAGTTGGAGGTCGCCGCGATGTCCCGGGCCCGGGTCGCGCCGAGCGGCGTCTCGATCAACGCGATCGTCTGGAACGCGGTGTCCAGGATCGAGGCGACGTCCTCGGCCTTGGCCTGCATCACCACCCGATAGTTCGTCTCCGCCACGGCCGCGAGATCGCGCCGGTAGTCGCCGGTGCCGGCCGGGTTGATCCGCACGATGGTGCGATCCGGGTCCACGGGATGGGCGACGAGTGCCTCCCGGGCTGCCGCGCGGTTGGCCGGCGACACCGCGTCCTCGAGGTCGATGATGACCACGTCGGCGCGGTCGAGGGCCTTCTGGTATCGCTCCGGACGGTCGGCCGGGCAGAACAGCAGGGCCGGCCCGGGCGGCAACCACGCGTTGGTGAGTTGCCCCGCCAGTCCGGAACCTGCGACCGGGCCGCCGGGTGGATCCTCGAAGAACATCGTCGTCACTCCGTCCGTTGCCTGCGCACCAGCGTTGCTCGTGCGGCGCGGGCGACGACCTCGCCGTGCTGGTTGCGTCCGATGTGGGTCAAGTTCACCACGCCCTCGCCCGGGCGCGACCGCGATTCGCGTTTACCGGTGCACTCGGTCTCCGCGTAGAGCGTGTCGCCCGCGAACAGCGGTGCCGGGAACGCGACCTCGCTGAACCCCAGGTTCGCCACGAGGGTGCCCTGGGTGAGCTGCGAGACCGACAAGCCGACGATCGTCGACAGGGTGAACATCGAATTGATCAGGCGCTGCCCGCCGAAACCCGGCTGCTCCGCCGACCAGGCGGCGTCGAGATGGAGCGCCTGCGTGTTCATGGTCAGTGTCGTGAACAACACGTTGTCGGCCTCGGTGACGGTGCGCCCGGGACGGTGCTCGTAGATAGTGCCCTCGTCGAACTCCTCGAACCACAGCCCCCGCTGCACGATTCGACGACCCGCGGCGCCACCGCTTGCGTCCGGCCCGGACGCCGCCGTGGCGCTCATGCGAACCCCAGCTCGCGGGCGATCAGCATGAGTTGCACCTCGGTGGTGCCCTCGCCGATCTCGAGGATCTTCGAATCGCGGTAATGCCGGGCGACGGGATAGTCGTTCATGAAGCCGTAGCCGCCGTGGATCTGGGTCGCCATCCGGGCGTTGTCCATCGCCGCCTCACTGGCGATCATCTTCGCGATCGAGGCCTCCTTCTTGAACGGCTTGCCCGCCAGCATCTTCGCCGCCGCGTCGTAGTACGCGGTCCGGGCGACATGGGCCCGGGCCTCCATCCGGGCGATGGCGAAGGACACCGACTGGTATTCGCCGATCGCCTTGCCGAAGGATTGGCGTTCCTTGGCGTACTTCACGCTCTCGTCGACGCATCCCTGCGCGACGCCGGTCGCGAGGGCCGCGATCGCGATGCGCCCCTCGTCGAGGATCGACAGGAAGTTGGCGTACCCCCGTCCGCGCACACCCAGCAGGTTCTCCTTGGGGACGCGTACGTCGGTGAAGGTCAGCGGATGCGTGTCCGAGGCGTTCCACCCGACCTTGTTGTACGCCGGTTCGGCGGTGAAACCCGGTGTCCCGGAGGGCACGATGATGGTCGAGATCTCCTTCTTGCCGTTGTCCTGCACACCGGTCACCGCGGTCACGGTCACCAGCGAGGTGATGTCGGTACCGGAGTTGGTGATGAACTGTTTGCCGCCGTTGATGATCCACGAGTCGCCGTCGTCGCGAGCCGTGGTCGCGGTGGCGCCGGCGTCGGACCCGGCACCCGGTTCGGTGAGACCGAATCCCGCGAGGGCGGTGCCGGCGGTGAGTTCGGGCAGATACTGCTGCTTCTGCTCCTCGGTACCGAAGCGGTAGATCGGCATGGCGCCCAGGCTCACACCGGCTTCGAGCGTGATGGCGACGGACTGGTCGACCTTGCCGAGCTCCTCCAGCGCCAGCGACAGGGCGAAGTAGTCGCCGCCCATGCCGCCGTATTCTTCCTCGAACGGGAGACCGAACAGGCCCATCTTGCCCATCTGGGCGACGACCTCGTACGGAAAACTGTGCTCGGCATCGTGTTTCGCGGCCACCGGCGCCACCACGGTCTGCGCGAAGTCGCGGACCGTTGCGATGAGGTCGGTGTACTCCTGGGTGAGTTCCATGTGAATGTTCTCCTGGGAAGGTTGTCGACGGGTGGTTCGGGGCCCTTCGTGGCTCGTCGCTTACGCTCCTCGCACCTCAGGGATCAAGTTGGCGGGTCGTCGCTTACGCTCCTCGCACCTCAGGGATCGAGGGGACCGGCGGGCGTGGCGACGACAGCGAGGATCTGTCCCGCATCGACCTTGTCCCCCACCGCCACCGAGATGTCCACGGTGCCGTCGACCGGGGCGGTCAGTGCGTGTTCCATCTTCATCGCCTCGACGACGACGATCGACTGGCCCGCGGACACGTCGTCGCCGGTCTGGGAGGCCACGGCGACCACGGTGCCCGGCATCGGGCTGGTGATCTCACCGGCGTGTTCGTCGGCGGCCTCGTCGAGCAGGGGCTTCGCGAGTTCGAGGATCCATGTGCCCGACGGCCCTGCCACCCACCAACTCTCGCCGACACGGACACTCGACCACGACTGCGACACGCCGTCGACGACCAGCCGGTCCGAGTCGCGTCCGTCGCCGGGCTGCGCCGGTTGATAGACCACGTGTCCGGTCCAGGACGCCTCGGTGTCGTCGTCGGCGACGACGGTGGCGGTTCCCGAGAGCGATCGCGCGTCGGCGGCGTCGACCTGGATGGAGACCGTCGAGTGCCGTCCGCCCGCGACCAGCCGGGTGATGACCGGGGCGATCGGTCCGACACGCCATCCGACCGCCGAGGACCAGACATCGCCCGCATCGCGGGCCCCGATGCGCGCGAGTCCGACGAGCACCTGGGCCTCGGGGGTGGGCTCCGGCGCGGCGTAGTCGACGACGAGCCGGTCGAGCAGTTCGGTGTCGAGGTCCGCGTCGACGACGGACTGCTGACGCAACACGAAGCGGCAGAAGTCGATGTTGGTGACGACGCCCAGGACCCGGGTGTGGGCCAAGGCCTGATCGAGGCGTTCGAGGGCCTCCTCGCGGTCGGCGCCGACGGCGATGACCTTCGCCAGCATGGGGTCGTAGTCGCTGCCGACGCGCAGTCCGTCGAGCATGGCCGAGTCGACGCGGATCCCACTGCCGGGCGAGGTGTCGGGATGGACGAGATGTTCGATCGTGCCGCCGGTGGGCAGGAAGCCGCGAGCGGGATCCTCGGCGTACACGCGCGCCTCGATCGCGTGTCCGCGCAGGGTGATCGCGTCCTGCGTGAGACCCAGCACCTCCCCGCGGGCGACGCGGATCTGCTGTTCCACGAGGTCGACTCCGGTGACGAGTTCGGTCACCGGGTGCTCGACCTGTAGGCGGGTGTTCATCTCCATGAAGAAGAACTCGTCCGGCCGGTGCGCCGACACGATGAACTCGACCGTCCCCGCGCCGGTGTAGCCGACACTGCGCGCGGCATCGCAGGCCGCCTCCCCGATACGTGCCCGGGTCTCGGCATCGAGCAGCGCCGACGGCGCCTCCTCGATCACCTTCTGATGCCGCCGTTGCAGCGAGCACTCGCGTTCGCCGAGGTGGATCACGTTCCCGTGCTCATCGGCGAGGACCTGGACCTCGATGTGGCGCGGGGTGTCGACGAAGTGCTCGAGGAACAGCGCGTCGTCGCCGAAGGCAGCGGCGGCCTCGCGTCGTGCTCGTTGCAGTGCCGCAGGCAGTTCGGACGCTTCCCCGACGCGGTGCATACCCTTGCCGCCGCCACCCGCGCTGGGCTTGATGAGAACCGGGAAACCGATGTCGGGTGCCGCGGCGATGAGATCGTCGTCGGTGAGCCCGGGCCGCGACAGACCCGGTACCACCGGTACCTCGCGGGCGGTGACCGCGGCGCGGGCCGTGATCTTGTCGCCCATGGTGGCGATCGCCTCGGCGGGCGGCCCGATGAAGACGATGCCCGCCTCTGCGAGAGCGGCCGCGAACTTCTGGTTCTCCGAGAGGAATCCGTAGCCCGGGTGGACGGCGTCGGCGCCGGTGGCGCGCGCCGCGGCGACCACGGCCCCGATGTCCAGATAGCTCTGGGCAGCCGCGGCCGGACCGATGCGGACCGCGACGTCGGCCTCGCGCACGTGACGGGCCTGCGCGTCGGCGTCGGAGTAGACGGCGATGCTGCGAATTCCCATGTGGCGCAGGGTGTCGATCACGCGGTAGGCGATCTCACCACGGTTGGCCACCAGGACACTGCGAATGGGTCTGGCGCCGGGAGCGGAGCGAGCGGGCCGAATGGTTCTGGTACTCACGGTCGGGGTCCTCGGGGTAGGCGGGAGCGGCTTCGGCACGGTCGGGTCACATCCGGAAGACGCCGTAGCGCGGTTCGGCGAGCGGTGCGTACCGGGCGGTCTCGAGCGCGAGGCCGAGCAGGGTCCGGGTCTGGGCGGGATCGACGATGCCGTCGTCCCACAGCCGCGCCGTCGAGTAATAGGCATCGGACTGTCGTTCGAACTGCTCGCGGATCGGGGCCTTGAACGCTTCCTCGTCGTCGGCCGTCCATTCGTCACCCGACCGCTCGATCTGGTTGCGCCGCACCGTTCCGAGCGTGTCCGCTGCCTGCGGTCCGCCCATGACCGAGATGCGGGCGTTGGGCCACATCCACAGGAACCTCGGCGAGTATGCGCGCCCGCACATCGAATAGTTGCCCGCTCCGAAGGACCCGCCGACCATGACGGTGAACTTGGGGACCCGCGCGCACGCCACCGCGTTGACCATCTTGGCCCCGTTCTTGGCGATGCCGCCCTGCTCGTAGGCCCTGCCGACCATGAAGCCGGTGATGTTCTGCAGGAACAGCAACGGGATTCGGCGCTGGTCACACAGTTCGATGAAATGAGCGCCCTTGAGGGCTGATTCACTGAACAGCACACCGTTGTTGGCGATGATCCCCACCGGATGACCATGCAGGTGCGCGAACGCGGTCACCAGGCTGGTGCCGTAGTTCGCCTTGAATTCCGAGTATTCGCCTCCGTCGCAGAGGATCTCGATGACCGACCGGACATCGTAGGGAGTTCGCGGGTCGGTGGGCACCACATCGTAGATGTCGGTCTGCGGCCGCAGCGGCTCACGGACCGGGACGGTCTCCCACTGGGCGGCCTCGCGGGGTCCGAGGGTCGCGACGATCTCGCGGACCTTGGCAAGGGCCTGCTGATCGTTGTCGACGAGGTGATCGGTGACGCCCGACACCGACGAGTGCATCGCACCGCCGCCCAGGTCCTCCGCGGAGACGTCCTCACCGGTCGCCGCCTTCACCAGGGGCGGGCCCGCGAGGAAGATGGTGCCCTGATTGCGCACGATCACCGTCTCGTCGCTCATGGCCGGGACGTAGGCCCCGCCGGCGGTGGAAGAACCGAGGACGGCGGCGATCTGCGGGATCCCCGCCGCGCTCATCGTCGCCTGGTTGTAGAAGATGCGGCCGAAGTGATCGCGATCGGGGAACACCTCGTCCTGCTGAAGCAGCATCGCGCCGCCCGAATCGACGAGATAGATGCAGGGCAGCCGGTTGGCGGCCGCGATCTCCTGCGCGCGCAGGTGCTTCTTGACCGTGACGGGGTAGTACGTCCCGCCCGAGACGGTGGCGTCGTTGGCGATGATCATGCACTCGCGACCGGCGACCCGGCCGACACCCGCGATGACCCCCGCGGCGGGCACCTTGTCGCCGTACATCCCGAAGGCCGCGAGCGGCGCGACCTCGATGAACGGCGAGCCGACATCGAGCAGACCGTCGACCCGGTCCCGGGGAAGCAATTTGCCGCGGGCGACGTGACGCTCGCGCGCCTTCGCCCCACCGCCGGCGGAGACGTCTCGGAGGCGCTCGCCGAGCAGGTCGAGATTGCGCTGGTGTGCGGCCCGGAAGCCGTCGAGCGTGCTGGTCACCGTCGACCCTTCAGTTAGTTGGGATTAACTGAAAGTGATCGTACGCGATGCAGTGGCCCATGTCACGCCCGGATCGGGCCGGAATCCCGCCGGCCGGCGCAGGCGGCGTGACGTGACGCGCGTCACGTCATCTCGTACTGTTGTGGCAGGCCCACCACCCCCGGGCCGCCACAACCGATGCGCCGACGAACCGGAACCCCGGATCGGCCACCGCACATAGAAGGCCAGGTGACCCCATGACCCTCGCAGACGATCGTGCCCGCTTCGAGCACATCCCGACCCCCGACACGCGACCGCCCGGGGCGGCAGTCGCCGGGTTCTCGCTCGACGACCGCTACACACGCGACGCCGGCGACATCTACCTCACCGGAATCCAGGCCCTGGTCCGCATGGTCCGCGACCGCGCTCGCGTCGACCGCAGATCCGGCCTCCGCACCGCCTCGTTCATCTCCGGCTACGAGGGCTCTCCCCTCGCCGGATACGACCTCGAGCTCGCCCGGCGCCATGAGCATCTCGCCCCGTACGACGTCATCCACCGGCCCGGCCTCAACGAAGAGCTCGCCGCGACATCGGTGATGGGTTCTCAACTCGCCGCCCAGGTCAGCGGCGATCGCGACCTGGCACCGTCCGCGGCCGGGCACCCCCGCGACGGCGTCGTCGGATACTGGTACGGCAAGGCCCCCGGTCTCGACCGCGCGACGGACGCGCTGCGTCATGCCAACCTCATCGGAACCCATTCCGCCGGCGGCGCCGTCGCGCTCGTCGGCGATGACCCGGGCGCCAAGTCCTCCACCGTTCCATGCGCGTCCGAGATGGCCCTGGCCGACCTCTACATCCCGATCCTCTACCCGGCCGATTCCCAGGACATCCTGGACCTCGGCGTTCATGCGGCGATCATGAGCCGCACCAGCGGGCTCTGGACCTCGCTCAAGATCTCCGCGCACGTCGCCGACGGAGCGTCGACCGCGCATGTCGACCCCGACCGGATCGTGCCCGTCCTCGGCGAGCTCGGGACGAGTCCCCATGTGCCCAGCGGACGGCTGCTCGGCGCCCATCTGATGGAACTCGAGCAGAATCAGCTCACCACCCGACTTCCGCGCGCGCAGGAGTACGCCCGGCTCAACGGCATCAACCGGATCGTGGTCTCGAGTCCCGACGACCGCATCGGCATCGTGGCCGCAGGCAAGACCTACCTCGATCTGCGGGAGGCATTGCGCCTGATGCGAATCGACGACGACGATCTGCGGCGGCTCGGGATCCGCATCCTCAAACTCGGCATGGTCTACCCGATCGAGCGGGACATCCTCGACCGGTTCATGTTCGACACCGCGACCGGCGATCTCGACGAGGTCATCGTCGTCGAGGAGAAGCGCGATTTCATCGAGACGATGATGCGCGACATCCTGTTCCGCCATCCGCGGGCCCCCCGCATCGTCGGCAAGGTCCACGAGGACGGCTCGACCCTCTTCTCCCGCTTCGGCGAACTCGACGTCGACGCCGTGACCCGTGGTCTCGCCGACCGGCTCGCCCGCCACGGGGTCGACGCCGCACAGATCTGGCTCGACCGCAAAGCCGCTCGCCACACCCGCATCGAACTCCCACTGGCCGTGCGCACGCCGTACTTCTGCTCCGGTTGTCCGCACAACAGCTCGACGAAGGTCGCCGAGAACACCCTGGTCGGCGCCGGTATCGGTTGTCACGCCATGGTGTTGCTGATGGACCCCAGACAGGTCGGCGACATCGCCGGCGTCACCCAGATGGGCGGCGAGGGTGCGCAGTGGATCGGCATGGCCCCCTTCGTCTCCGCGAACCACTTCGTGCAGAACGTCGGCGACGGAACCTTCTCGCACTCTGGATCCCTGGCGTTGCGAGCGGCTGTCGCGTCGGGTGAGAACATCACCTACAAGCTGCTCTACAACGGCACCGTGGCCATGACCGGCGGGCAGGACCCGGTGGGTGCCATGACCCTGCCACGGCTGACGTCGCTGCTGCTCGACGAAGGCGTGAACCGGATCGTGGTCACGTCCGACGACCCGAAACACGTTCGCACACTCGGCCTTCCCGAACAGGTGGCGGTCCGACACCGCGATGATCTGTCCGACGTGCAGACCGAACTCGCAGCCGTCCCGGGCGTCACGGTCCTCGTCCACGACCAGCACTGCGCCGCCGAGAAGCGCCGGAAGCGCAAGCGCGGCACCATGCCGACCCCCACTCGTCGGGTGGTGATCAACGAACGCATCTGTGAGGGCTGCGGCGACTGCGGCGAGAAGTCGAACTGCCTCTCGGTACACCCGGTGCAGACCGAGTTCGGACGCAAGACGAGGATCGACCAGAGTTCCTGCAACCTCGACTTCTCCTGCCTGCGGGGCGACTGCCCGTCGTTCGTCACCGTCGCCCCCGGCACGGATCGAATTCGCACCCGCGCAGCAGATCTGGCGGAGTCCGCGTTACCGACGCCCGCAGTCCCCACCATCCGCGACACCTTCTCGTTGCGTGTCACGGGCGTCGGCGGTACCGGGGTGGTGACCGTGTCCCAGGTCCTCGCCACCGCGGCCGTCCTCGACGGGCACTCGGCCCGGACCGTCGACATGACCGGACTCGCCCAGAAGGGCGGCGCGGTGGTCAGCGACATCAAGGTGGCCCCGCATCCGCTGGAGCAGGCGGCGAAGGTGGCGTCCGAGGACTGCGACCTGTACCTCGTGTGCGATCCTCTCGTCGGCACCGACCCGGTCAACCTCAAGGTCGCCGCTCCCGAGAAGACGATCGCGGTCGTGTCGACGACGCAGGTGCCGACCGGCCTGATGGTCATCGACACCTCCGTCGGCTTCCCGTCCGACGCCGCCGTCCATTCCGCGATCGACGACCGGGTGACGCGCGCGGTGTACCTCGATTCGGGAGCGATGTCGACCGCACTGTTCGGCGACGAACAGTTCGCCAACATGCTGATGGTGGGTGCCGCCTATCAGGCCGGCTCCCTGGCCATCACGGCGGCGTCGATCGAGCGCGCGATCGAACTCAACGGCGTCGCAGTGGACGCGAACGTGCAGGCCTTTCGACGCGGCCGACAGATCGTGGCCGATCCGGGCTCGGTATCCGAGACCATCGACGGTCTGCACGGCCGTCCCGCCGCCGAGATCGAGCCGAGCCCCCATGCCCTCGGGGTGGTCGCCGGGCTCGAGGGCGTCGACGATGAACTCCGGCGCACCATCGCGATCCGGTACGACGAACTGACCGCCCACTCCGACGAGCGGTACGCGCGTGAGTACCTCGCCACGGTGGAGCGGGTGCGGCGCGTCGCACCGGATTCCTCGCTGACCGATGCCGTCGCCCGGAACCTGTACAAGCTGATGGCCTACAAGGACGAGTACGAGGTCGCCCGGCTCACGCAGGACCCGACGTTCGCCGCGCGGATCGCCGACGAGTTCGGCGCCGACGCCGAGGTCGCAGTGCGGCTGCATCCGCCGACGCTGCGCAGTATGGGCATGCGCGAGAAGCTTGCCCTCGGGTCGTGGGCCGACCGCCCGCTGAGCGCACTCGCAACGATGAAGCGGCTCCGGGGAACCCGGTGGGACCCGTTCGGTCGCAGCGAGGTCCGCCGCACCGAACGTGCGCTGATCGTCGAGTACCGGGAGCTCGTCGACGCCGTCCTGGATGCGCTCGCCAGTGGGCGCATCGGTGTGGACCGGCTACCCGCGGTCGTCGACCTCGCGGAACTGCCGGACATGGTCCGCGGATACGAGGGGGTCAAGATGGCGAACGTCGAACGGTACCGGGAAGCGGTCGCACGGCAACGGGCCGCGCTGGGGATCTAGGGGGTTTCGGCCGGCGTGACCGAAAACCGGCGGCCGTCAGCGCGTCCGGCGACAACACATGACGGCAGTCTGCCCGTCTCCCCCGAGAATGATGTCGGACTCGTGAGTCGCGCCGCCGCCCCGGACCACCTGCTCGGCCTGGGCGGTGTTCATCTCGATCAGCAACTCGCCACCGACAGCGAGCCATGTCCGGGCGTCGGCGATCAGCACCGTGATGTGGTCGAGGCCGTCCGGGCCGCCGAGCAGCGCCCGGTGTGGTTCGTGATCCCGCGCCTCCGGCGCCAGCAGACCGAGCGCCGAGTCGGGTACGTAGGGCGGCACAGCGGCGATCACGTCCAGACGGCCGCGCAGTGCCGCCGGTAGTGCGTCGAGTCCGGCACCGCGATGAATCCCGGTCCCGTCCGGCAGGTTTCGGCGCGCGAAGCCGAGCGCGGTGTCGTCGGTGTCGATGACGTGCAGACCGACACCGGGGACGGCGGCTGCGACACTCGCGGCGATGGGTGCCACGCCGCAGAACGCCTCGAGCACCAGCGGGGACGGTCGCGCCCGCGCCGCGGCGACCGCGGTGCGTGCCAGCAACAGTGAGCGTTGTCGCGGCACGAAGACTCCTGGGCCGACACACAACCGCAGGTCGCCGAAGCGGACCCATCCCAGGAGATGTTCGAGCGGCTCCCCCGCCGCGCGGCGTGCGCACAGTTCATCGAGTTCGGTTGCGCCGGTGGCCTGCTCGCGAAACAGTGCGGCTTCCTCTTCGGCGAAGACACACCCGGCACGACGCAGGAGACCGACGATCGGATCGTCGGGTCCGTGGTCAGGAGTGGTGCGCGTCATCCTTCTTCAGACCGTACAAGAAGGCGGCCGCGACGAGCAGCGCCACCTGCAGGAAGCCCAGGATCAGTCCGACGATCGCGCCGGCGCCCAGATCGAGGAACGGCGGAGTGATGAGGGCCGCGGCGAACAGCGCCAGCCACGCGGCCACCCCGACGACCGCCAGGAACGGCAGCGCCCTGCGATAGCGAGGAACCAGGACGAACGTCGCCGCGATGCCCACGACCCCGAGTGCGATGAAGAACTTCCCGGGGTTCAGGACGATCTCGTAGGAGAAGAACGCGGGAATCCCACCCTGTCCCTCCTCGAAGTCGGTGCCCCACCGGTTGAGTTCCTCCTCGGCGCCCGCCGACACCGAGACCCAACTGAGGAAACCCATGAAGTAGGTGACGATCCCGGCGAGCGCGGAGGCCAGCGCGAAGATCACCGACAGGTCGGCACGCGGGCCACGGGTCGGCTGCCCCCAACCGGGAGGCGGGTACTGCGCGCCGGTGTTCCACTGCTGACCGGGAACACCTCCGGTGCCGGGGTGCTGAACGTGGGCCGTCTGGTCCTGGTTTCCGGCGAAGCCTCCGGTCTGCGGCGGGCCCTGCGGAACGCCTGACCACTGACCGCCCGGGTGCTGGGGTTCGCCTGGATTCACGATCCGCTCCTCGTCGCTGATGCGGGACTCGGCCCGCCGCCCTTCCGGACTGTCCTGCGCCCGCCGTCCGGCGCGCGACCATGCGCAAGACTAAGCCCTCGCCGGCCCCGGAAGCGGTGGCCGGCGCAGTTTTCATTCGACCGGGTCACCCGCCACCGGGATCCGCCCGCCGACGTCGGTCAGGCTGCATCTCGTTCGCATGCACGGACGCGTAGAGTGCGGGATCGATGTCCGCAACGCACGAACCGCGCGAGGACGAATCGGAAGCCACGAATCGTCCGCCGACGCGCCGAACCCAGGCCAAGGCGGCCCGTCGTGCCGAATTGCTGTCCGCCGCCGCTCGTCAGATGGCCGAGCGCGGGTTCGCGGGGGTACGGCTGGAAGACATCGGACGGGCTGTCGGGGTGAGCGGACCGGCGATGTACCGCCATTTCTCCTCCAAGACCGAGCTGCTCGACGAGATGCTCATCGACATCAGTCAGCGACTGCACGACGGCGGCAGCGAGGTCGCCGACCGCGGTGGCTCCCCGTCGGAAACGCTGGTGGCGCTCATCGGCTTTCACATCGACGTGCTCGTCACCCGCCCCGACCTCATCACCGTGCAGGATCGCGACCTGCCGTCGATGACCCCGGCCGCCAATCATCGGGTTCGACTGTTGCAGCGCCGCTACGTGGAACGGTGGGTGGATGTGCTCCTCGCCGTCACCGACGAGGCCGGCATGGCTCTCGACCGCGCCGAGGCCCGCGTGCGCGTGCACGCGATGTTCGGGCTGCTCAACTCCTCGCCGCGCCTGCCCGCTTTCGACCAGAACGGACTGCGTCGACTTCTGACCGCGATGGCGCTGGCTGCACTGCGGTGCGAGGTGCCGGATCAGGTGGGACCCGGCACCTCCTGATCACCAGCCGTCGATGTGCAGGACCGAATCGAGGGACTTCCGCGGTGCGGGCTTGAAGTCGGTGCCCTTGCTGTAGGCCACCGGCAGCAGCACACCCTGATGGATGTTGTCCGGGATGCCGAGGAGTTCGGCGATCTCCTTCTCGTAGTTGATGTGCAACGTCGTCCACGCCGACCCGAGACCACGGGCACGAAGCGCCAGCTGCAGGCTCCAGGCACCCGGCAGCAACGAACCCCACACACCGGCCTGATTACCCGCCGGCAGGCCCCCTCCGGTGTAGATGGCGCCGATGACCA
Source organism: Gordonia terrae (assembly GCF_001698225.1). NCBI lineage: Bacteria > Bacillati > Actinomycetota > Actinomycetes > Mycobacteriales > Gordoniaceae > Gordonia > Gordonia terrae. The sequence continues at coordinate 1,599,795 of NZ_CP016594.1, read as the reverse complement.
GCACCGGGACCTGACCCATCGTGTCGGCGAGGTACTGGGCGCTGGACGCGACCCGCTTACCGGTCTCGTCCCGCGGGGCCTGGCCCGAGTAGTACTTCGCGAACGACTGCGCATAGTAGTCCGCGACCTTCTGCTTCAGCTCGGAGTCGGTGAGCACGATCCAGTGCCAGGTCTGACTGTTGCTGCCGGTCGGCGCCTGCAACGCGACCTCGAGCGCCTCCTTGACCACGTCGAGCGGCACGGGACGATCGAAGTCGAGACGCTTGCGCACCGAGCGGGTGGTGGTGAGGAGTTGGTCAGGGTCCAGGGGCAGTAGTTCGGTCATGTCTCCATCCTGCACACAACCGCTCTCGGGCACCACGTCACCCCCACACGGCGAACTGCCGTCCGCGGGTTCGGCTCGATGACCGGTCAGGGCGACTCGGGTGGCAGTGCACCGGCCTGTTCCAGATACTCCACCAGCCGGCTGGTGACTCTCGCCGTGCGCACCTGGGCCGGTGTGAAGAAGGCCGCGTCGGCGGCGTCGTCACCGGGACGCAGGTTCCCCGAACGGATCTCGGCCCGGAAGTCGTGCACCTCGTACACCCGTCCGTCGCCGACCGGGATCTCGAGCTGGATGGCCGGTTCACCGACCGTCACCGCCAGACCGGTTTCCTCTTCCACCTCGCGCACCACCGCCTCGTCGAGCGATTCCCCGGGCTCGACCTTGCCGCCGGGGAGGCTCCAGTGTCCGGCCGACGGCTCGTTGCGGCGCAGTATCAACAGGATTCGGCCGTCCTCGTCGGTGATGAGTGCGCCGACGGCAACCACGCGGTCGGTCATCGGGCGTCCGCCGTCGGCACGCGCGTGCGCGCCTCGCTGTCCGGAACGAGCGAAGCGGCCAGGTACCGGGCGATCGAGTCACGGAGCGCCGACATCGCTTCGTCATCCGATCCGGCGTCGACGACGACGTCGATCATCCCCTGAGCCGCCATGCGACCGGCGAGAATGCCCTGCCGCGAGGCCATTTCACCGGCGTGGTCGAGATCCCGGTGCACGATGAGGCTCGCTCCCTCGGGCGGCAACGGCGAGAGCCAGGCATCGGCGCGCGCGACGCGGAAGTCGGCGGGGAAGAGCGCCAGCGCCGCACCGCCCGCACCCTGGCCCAACAGCACGGAGACCGTCGGCACCGGGGCGCTGATCAACTGGACTGTGCAGCGCGCTATCTGCGCCGCGAGGCCACCCTCCTCGGCGACGACCGACAATTCCGCGCCCGGGGTGTCGATCACGGTGACCACCGGGAGCCCCAGGTCCCCGGCCGTCAGGAGTGCCCGGCGCGCCTCGCGCAGGTGCCGGGGACCCGGCAACTCGCCGGCCGCCTGTGACGTCCGGTCATATCCGACGACCAGTGCGACGTGTCCGTCGAAGTCGCTCAGCGAGAATCGGAGTGGCCCGGCATCCGACAGCGGCGCGGAGTCGCCGTGCGCCAGGAACTCGACGAGTCCCGCGCGCTCGGGCTCCCGGGTCGCGCGGACACACGCCCAGGTGTCGTCCGGCTCCCCCGAACGCGTGCGTCGCGCACGTACCCGAATCGAGTCGGTCGGCGCCACCGCATCTCCCCGACGGGCGAGGAGGCGCAGTACCGCCGAGAGGCGGTCGCGGAGGTCGAGCGGCGCTACCACGTCGTCGACAACCGTTGTGCGGACCAGGTTCTCGGCGGTCTGGACATCGTCGGGGAATGGCTCACCGTGCAGGCCCTCGTACACACGCGGTCCGAGAAATCCGATGAGCGCTCCGGGTTGCGCCCAGGTGATGTGCCCGAGGGACCCCCACGAGGCGAACACACCGCCGGTCGTCGGGTGGCGCAGGTACACCAGATAGGGCAGTCCCGCGGCCTTGTGGTCGGTGACGGAACCGGTGATCGCGACCATCTGCAGGAACGCCGCAGTCCCCTCCTGCATCCGGGTGCCCCCCGAAGCCGGGAGGGCCAGCAGCGGAAGCCGCTCATGCGTCGCGCGCCGGACCGCCGTCACGATCCTGGCACCCGCGGCGCGTCCGATGGACCCACCGAGGAAGCCGAACTCACTGATCACCATGACCACCGGGTGGCCGCCGATCACACCGGAGCCGGTGATCACCGATTCGTCGGACCCGGTGCGCTCGCGGGACCGCGCCAGTTCCTCGGCGTAGGCGTCGTCGTCGCCGTCCGAGGCGGACGCCGGACTCTCGACCGGGGAGTCCCACGATTCCCACGTTCCCTCGTCGACGAGCATGTCGCGCAGGACCGGTGCGCTCAGCCGTGCCCGTTCACCCATGGATGCCACCGTATCGGCTGCCCGCCGGTGTCATACTCACGTCACCTCGAATCAGCCGACCGACGGCCAGGAGACCCGCATGTCCGACACGTTCCGCATCACCCGATCCATCACCGTCGACGCACCGCCCGAGGCGGTACTGCCGTACCTGACCGACTTCCGGCAGTGGGTGCACTGGTCCCCGTGGGAGGGCGTCGATCCGGACATGACGCGCGACTACTCCGGCGCGGAGCGCGGTGTCGGCGCCGAGTACGCGTGGTCGGGCAACAAGAAGGCCGGGCGGGGTGCCATGGAGATCACGCGCGTCGACGAACCCCGAGAGGTCGAGGTGCGCCTCGAGTTCGAGAAGCCGATGAAGGCCACCAACACCGTCACCTTCGAACTCGTTCCGCAGGGTCGGGCCACGCGGGTGTCCTGGACGATGGTGGGCCCGCAGTCGCTGTTCAGCCGCGTCGCCGGACTCTTCGGCATCTTCGACAAGATGCTGGGCAAGGACTTCGAGAAGGGGCTGACCCGACTCAAGGCGGTCACCGAGAGTAGATGACCCGGGTCCGCAGGAGGACGTCGGCCACCGACCGACGACGCCGGTCGATCACCACCCACACGAGGCCTATCGCGAAGAAGGTGCACAGCAGCGCGCGCAGCACCGCGATGGTCGGCCGGATGCGGGCCCCTTCCGAATTGACCACGCGCAGGCCCATCACGACCGACCCGAGCGTCCGTCCGGAGATCTCCCAGCACGTCGCGAGATAGAGCACCGCGACGAGGACGAAGCCGGTCGTGGTGAAGATCAGATTGACTTCCGGCAGCGAGAATTCGCCGACCGAGATGACGAACTTCATCAGGGACAGTCCCGCGTAGGAGGCGCCGAGGATCGTCCAGACGACGAGGAGGTCGAGGAACGAGGCGACACCCCGACTCACGATGCCGGCGTTCTTGTCCCGGTCCTGCACCGCATGCGCCTTGTGCGCGGGTGGCCGGCCGGGCGTCGTCGGCGGCGGCGACGCGGGAGTCGAATCCTCCAGCGGCCCGGTCGGTTTCGGTTCAGCGGTCATCGAGGTCCCTCGGCGTCGGGCGCAGCCTCGACGGTCGCGGCGCCACGCCGGCGCAGAAACCGGTTGACCGCATTGGCCACCGCGTCGTCGGCGCGCTCACTGGTGCTGCGCACATCGGTCATCACATCGGCGGTCACCGAGGTGCTCGCCTCGCGGATGATGTCGGGGAGATCGACGCCGTCGATGATCTCCTCGGCGAGCCCGATCAGATCGACCCGCCCGAGGATGGCGTCGATGTCGATCCGCGCGGCGATCGCGTCGATGTCGATTCCGGTGGCGACGGCATCGAGATCGACCTTGCCGATCACCGCGTCGAGGTCGACGAGGTCGATCGCCGCGTTCAGGTCCACCTGTGCCACAGCACGATCGAGATCCACGGTGGTGATCACCTCGTCGATGTCGATGAGTGCGAGCACCTCGCTGATGAGGCGCTTGAGGTCGACATGGGTGAGGACGAGGTCGGTGAGGTCGACCTCCTCGACCAGCGCGTCGACCACTTCCCGGATGACGACGCCCAGGACGGCTCGCGTCGTCGAGACCGCCACCGTCACAGCGGCGTCGGTGATCGTGGCGATCCGCGCCCGTGCGGACCCGATCAACCCGCCCGCCACCGGAAGCCGTTCGGCAACCCCCACGAGCACCCCGGCGTACCGCACCGACTCCCCCACCAGCTGGGGAATCGCGCCGCGTCGAGCCTGGGAGTTCACCGACGGATTATCTCACGCGGCGACTGTGGCGGGTCGACCCATGAAAAAGCCCGAGCGAGGAGGATTCCCGCCCGGGCTTTCCCGTGTGCGTCGAGGCTTACAGGGCCTGGTAGAGCTCCCGTGCCAGCGAGGCGGTCTCGGACGGCGTCTTGCCGACCTTGACGCCCGCGGCCTCGAGGGCCTCCTTCTTGCCCTGGGCGGTGCCCGCACCGTCGGAGACGATGGCTCCGGCGTGGCCCATGGTCTTGCCCTCGGGAGCGGTGAAGCCCGCGACATAACCGACGACCGGCTTGGTCACGTTGGCCTTGATGTACTCGCCGGCCTTCTCCTCGGCGTCGCCGCCGATCTCACCGATCATGACGATCAGCTTGGTCTCGGGATCCTTCTCGAACGCCTCGATGGCGTCGATGTGGGTGGTCCCGATGACCGGGTCGCCGCCGATGCCGATGGCGGTCGAGAAGCCGAGATCGCGCAGCTCGTACATCATCTGGTAGGTCAGGGTGCCCGACTTGGAGACCAGACCGATCGGCCCCTTGCCGGTGATGTTGTTCGGCGTGATGCCCACCAGCGCCTCACCCGGGGTGATGATGCCGGGGCAGTTCGGGCCGATGATGCGGGTCTTCTCGCCCTTCTCCACGTTGTAGGCCCACGCGTAGGCGGAGTCCTGCACCGGGATGCCCTCGGTGATGACCACGAGCAGCGGGATCTCCGCGTCGATGGCCTCGATGATGGCGTCCTTGGAGAACTTCGGCGGCACGAAGGCGATCGAGGTGTCGGCCCCGGTCTCCTTCATGGCCTCGGCGACCGAGGCGAACACCGGGAGTTCGACGTTGTTGCCGTCGGCGTCGACGTGCGAGACGGTGGTGCCCGCCTTGCGTGCGTTGACACCGCCGACGACGTTGGTGCCGGCCTTGAGCATCAGGGCGGTGTGCTTGGTGCCCTCGCCGCCGGTGATGCCCTGGACGATGACCTTGTTGTCTTTGTTCAGAAAGATCGACATTTCCGTGGCTCCCTTACTTGCTCGCCAGCTCGGCGGCCTTGTCGGCGCCCGAGTCCATGGTTTCGGCGAGCGTGACCAACGGGTGGTTCGCATCGGCCAGGATCTTGCGGCCTTCGTCGACCTTGTTGCCGTCGAGGCGGACGACCAGCGGCTTGTTGGCGTCGGACCCCAGCTTCTCCAGAGCACCGACGATGCCGTTGGCGACGGCGTCACACGCAGTGATGCCACCGAAGACGTTCACGAAGACACTCTTGACCTGCTCGTCGCCGAGAATGACGTCGAGACCGGCAGCCATGACCTCGGCCGAGGCGCCGCCGCCGATGTCGAGGAAGTTGGCGGGCTTCACGTTGTTGTGCTTCTCACCGGCGTAGGCGACCACGTCGAGCGTCGACATGACCAGGCCCGCACCGTTGCCGATGATGCCGACCTCACCGTCGAGCTTGACGTAGTTGAGGTCGTTCTCCTTGGCCTTGAGCTCCAGGGGATCGGTGGCGTCGCGATCCTCGAACTCCTCGTGGCCGGGCTGACGGAAGTCGGCGTTGGCATCGAGGGTGACCTTGCCGTCGAGGGCGAGGATCTGATCGTCCGGAGTGCGGACGAGCGGGTTGACCTCGACCAGGGTGGCGTCCTCCTTGACGAAGACCTCCCACAGCTTCGAGATGGTGACCGCTGCGGCGTCGAGCACCTCGGCGGGCAGATGGCCCTGCTCGGCGATCGAGCGCGCGGTTTCCAGATCGACACCCTTCACGGCGTCGACGGCGACCCTCGCGAGGCGCTCGGGCTTGGTCGCGGCGACCTCTTCGATCTCCATGCCGCCCTCGACCGAGCACATGGCCAGGTACGAGCGATTGGTGCGATCGAGCAGGAAGGAGATGTAGTACTCCTCCGCGATGTCGCTGGCCTCGGCGACCAGCAGCTTCTTGACGACATGGCCCTTGATGTCGAGGCCAAGGATGTTGGAAGCGTGGGACTGCGCGTCGTCCGGGGTCGCGGCGTACTTCACGCCGCCTGCCTTGCCACGCCCGCCGGTCTTGACCTGCGCCTTGATCATCACGGGCTTGCCGATTTCCTCGGCGATCGCCCGCGCGTCGGCGGCATCATCGGTCACCCGACCGGGTGTGGTGGGAACCCCGTGCTTGGCGAACAGTTCCTTCGCCTGGTATTCGAAGAGATCCATTCAGCTCACCATCTCGTAGATTTGCCCGCGCAAGGGTGTAATGCGGGCCATATCGGACTTTAAACCTGTCGGAAATCGCCACCCCGCGCGCACCCTGCGCTTGTGCGACAGATCACTCGCTCGGTCGGCCCTCACAGGATTGGCGGCGCCGAGTGAGGGGGACACCCACCCCGAGCGTCCATGAGCAGCACTTACACCCGCCGACATCTGCTCGCCGGATTCACAGGTTCAATGCACCATCGTGAACTGCAAATTCGTCAATTTCGAGCGTGGCGCACAAGTCGTGTGACTCAGCTCACAATATCCCGGTTTGTCGCTTTCTACGGTTGGACTTGCCGCAATCATTTCGTTACCGTCGGCTCTCAGCGGTTGGTCACAGAAGGATTACGGACGGTAACTTCGAATCCGCCAACGACGAGATGCGGCAGCAAGAGATGAGGTGGACGATTTGGCGGGACTCGGTGTCTCACGCGGATCGGGCCGCGTCCGATCGGGCGGGTTGATCGATGACGTCACAGCGGAAGAGATGACCACGATCATCCCCATCGTCGACACCGACGGCGCCGCCGGATACGACCTCAGCGACTACGACTTCGATTTCGCCGACTCCGCCACCACCCGCGAGTCCTCCGACGCCGGCTGGACCCCGTCGTCGTGGCAGGGCTACTACCGCCCCACCCGCTCGGAGATCACTCAGGACATCCTGATTCCCGAGCACGAGTTCGATCAGTACGAGCACGACGAGCCGTTCGATGTCGACGGCGCCGAACTCGACGCCTTCGACGGAGGCGAACTCGACACCCTCGCCGACGACGCCCTCGACGGCGAGAATCGCCCCTTCCGCACCAACCCGGCCGGACAGCGCGTGCGCCGTGGCGGCAAGCACCGCATCGCTGCGCCCCCGAACGCCCTCAAGGGCGGACGCGCCGCCCTCATCGCCATGGCGGCCGGCGCAGCCGTCGCCGCCGTCGCCCAGGTCGGCACAGGCGACGAAGCGCCCGCCCCGGTGAACGCCGCCGCCGTCAACGACGCGTCAGCGCCCGGCGCCGCACCGGTCGAACTCGGCCCCGGAGTGGCCGCTGCGACAGCACAGACCGACCAGATGAACGTCTTCACCAACCAGCTCGGTGTCGGCGCCAAGATGGCCGCAGACCAGGATCGCCGCGAGGCCCTGGCCCGCCGCCCGCTCTTCACCTCGCCGATCCCGCTCGGCAGCTACGACTTCACCTCGGCCTTCGCGATGCGCTGGGGCACCATGCACGGCGGCATCGACATGGCCGCTCCGCTCGGGACCCCGATCCACGCGGCCACCGACGGCGTCGTGATCAAGGCCGAGCCCGCATCGGGATACGGCCACTGGGTTCAGGTCCAGGCGGCCGATGGAACGGTCACCATGTACGGCCACATGGCCTCCTCGGGCGTCCTCGTCAAAGAAGGCCAGCGCGTCACCGCCGGCGACGTCATCGCCCTGGTCGGCAACGAGGGCTTCTCGTTCGGGCCGCACCTGCACTTCGAGGTGTGGAAGAACGGCAACACCAAGATCGATCCCGTGCCGTGGCTCGCAGCCAAGGGCGTGAAGCTCTCCGGTTACACCGGCTAGTAGCAGCGCGGCCGCCGCAAGCTCCGAGCACCCCTCAGGGAGAGCCGGGGGTGTCGCTTGCCCTCCCCCTAGAGCTTGTCCCCGGGAATCCCGCCCGCGGTGAGAAGAGTGACTCGACCCGCGCTGCCGCCGTAGTCGATCGTGACGCGCTCGGTGGCGCCGCTCCCCTCCTTGGCCACGACCTTGCCCATCCCGTACTTCGGGTGGTTGTGCCGATCGCCGATGTCGAGCTGGACCTGCTTGTTGCGACCACGTGCCGGATCCGAGGAATACGACGAACGTCCGCGACCCATCGACGACGAACCGCCCGAGCCGGAGAATCCCCCGTCGCGGCCGAACACTCCGCCCGAGGACCCGCCGAAGCCGCGTGCGGAGCGTCGGGGTTCGGTGCGGCGCCAGTCGATGAGATGCTGCGGGATCTCTTGCAGAAAGCGGGATTCCGGATTCGACACCGGCTGGCCCCAGGACGCTCGGGTGACCGATCGGGTGAGGTAGAGACGCTGCTTGGCGCGGGTGATGCCCACGTACGCCAGCCGGCGTTCCTCGCTCAACTCGGCCGGATCGCCCAGCGCGCGCATGTGCGGGAAATGCCCGTCCTCCCAACCGGTCACGAAGACGACCGGGAACTCCAACCCCTTGGCGGTGTGCAGCGTCATCATCGTGACCACACCCTCGCCCTCGTCGGGCACCTGATCGGCGTCGGCGACCAGCGAGACGCGCTCGAGAAACGCTGCGAGCGAACCAGGTTCGGGCTCGCCCTCGCGGTCGACCTCGATGTCCGGGTCATCGGCATCGGCGTCGACCTGTGCCGCATCGGCACTGAATTCCCTTGCCACGGCCACGAGTTCGTTGATGTTGTCGAGACGCGCGCCGTCCTGCGGATCGTTGGAGGCCTCGAGTTCGGCCCGGTAGCCGCTGCGTTCGACGATCGCGTCGACGAGTTCGCCGATGTCCGCCGATTCCTCGGTGGCGTCGAGGAAGGCCACGTCGGCGTCTTCGGTGCCCGCCTCGCCGAAGTGGGTGAGGAAGTCCGAACGCAGGCCCTCGATGAGTTCGACGAACCCGCCGATCTGCTTGACGGCCCGTGTGTTCAACAGGGCGACCTTGCCCTCGGCCGCGTCCATCAGCGACTCGTAGAAGCTCCGGCCGGTGTTCTCCGAATGCACGGCGACGCAGGCCTCGGCGCGGTCGCCGATGCCGCGCCGGGGGGTGTTGAGGATGCGGCGCAGGCTGACCGAGTCGTCCGGGTTGGCGACCACCCGCAGGTAGGCCACCACGTCGCGCACCTCCTTGCGCTCGTAGAACTTGGTGCCGCCGACGACCTTGTACGGAATCCCGTGCCGGACGAACACTTCCTCGATCGCACGCGACCCCGTGTTGGTGCGGTAGAACACCGCGACGTCGGAGTACTTGTGGCTCGACGAACCGCCGATCGAGTAGTCGGTGAGCTCCTCGATCTCCTTGGCGATGAACGTCGACTCGTCGCGGTCGGAGTCGGCGACATAGCCGACGATGAGTTCACCCTCGCCGGAGTCGGTCCACAGCCGCTTCTCGCGCCGGTTCGAGTTGCGCGCGATGACCGCGTTGGCGGCCGACAGGATCGTTTGCGTCGACCGGTAGTTCTGTTCGAGGAGAACGGTTTCGGCGGACGGGAAGTCGCGCTCGAACTCCTCGATGTTGCGGATCGTGGCACCGCGGAACGCATAGATGGACTGGTCGGCATCGCCGACCACGCACAGTTCGGACGGTTCCAGACCGCTCGCGGTGGTCTGCTCTCCCACCAGCTCGCGGATGAGCACGTATTGCGCGTGGTTGGTGTCCTGGTATTCGTCGACCAGAACGTGACGGAACCGGCGCCGGTAGTACTCGGCGACCTGCGGGTGCCGGTGCAGCAGCGCGACGGTCTCGCCGATCAGGTCGTCGAAGTCGAAGGCGTTGGCGGCGCGCAGCCGACGCTGGTACTCGGCGTAGATCCGGGCGATCGTCGTCGAGGTCGGATCGTCCTCGGGCGCCGAGGCCAGTGCCTCGTCGGGCGAGATCAGCTCGTTCTTGAAGTTCGAGACGGCCACCGACACCCCGCGCGGGCTGAACTTCTTGGGGTCGAGGTCGAGGTCGCGGATCACCATGCCGAACAACCGCTTCGAGTCGTCGGAGTCGTAGATGGAGAAGTTGGAGTTCATCGACTCCAGCAACCCCGACTGCGCACGCAGGATGCGCACACACGTGGAGTGGAACGTCGACACCCACATGTAGGCGGCGCGGGGGCCGACGAGATCGATGACGCGCTCGCGCATCTCCGCGGCGGCCTTGTTGGTGAACGTGATGGCCAGGATCTGTCCGGGTGTGACATCCCGCGCGGCCAGCAGGTAGGCGATCCGGCGGGTCAGCACCGCCGTCTTGCCCGAGCCGGCACCCGCCACGATCAGCAGCGGTGCGCCGGCATGCAGCACCGCGGCGCGCTGTTGCGGGTTGAGACCTTCGAGCAGGCGCGCGACCCGATCGTCGGCGGCCGCACCCAAGGAGGCGGCGCCCGCGCGACCGGCGAGAAGAGGGGCAGAAGAAGAGCTGTTCATCGGTTGTCCAGGTTACCCGCCACTGCCGACAGACCCCCGTCGGCCGGTCCGCTCGGCCCCGGTACGAGGTCCATCGAACAGTCGACCGGCCCCGTGGGTTGAGGCCCCGATCGTCGTCGCCCGCGGCTAATATGACGCCGTACCACCGGCTCGGGGTGCCCTGTCTGCGAACGAACTCGCATGCGGCGACGCCGCCCCGGCGAGCAGGAAGAGGCGCCCATGAAGAGACCGTCCATTGTCCCCGCCGCCATCGCACTCGGTGTCGGAGCACTGGCCCTCGTCATCGCGCTCGTCCTGTCGTTCGTGCCGTTCAGCAGCGCGGGCACCGTCGAACCCACGCCCGCCTTCCGTGCGCAGAAGAGCCTCGACGAGGTGCTGTTCAAGATGGCCACGAGCCCGGCGGCCAAGTTCACCGGCCGGGTCACCTACAAATACGACGACGAGCGCGGCGAGGGCACGGTCGAGTTCGACGACCTGATCGTCACCACGTCGAACACCGCCGAGGGCACGATCACCCTCGGCGCGCAGCAGGGCGAGTACCGCCAGATCGGCAACAGTCCGTTCATCAGCGCGCCCGGCGCCCTCTGGACCGAGCTCCTCGTCGACGCGGAGAAGACGAACCTCGACACCGGGCCCCTGGACAACAAGTGGGCCTCGACCCGCTTCACGAGCATGCCGCGCCTGGGCACGATCCTCGGCCCGGACAATCTCGCCGGCGACATCGGCAACATCGAGGCCGGCGACGCGCCGCAGCTGGGGGCCGAACTCCCGGCACCCAACAAGGGCACGCCCGACGCCCGCCACTGGCCGACCACCGACCCGCCGATCGAGTTCGTCGGTGACGACAAGGTGAAGATCGGGGCCTGGGAGGTCACGTTCGATCCGGAGACGAAGAACGTCACCAACGTCAAGGGTCAGAGTGTGCAGGGCCCGGTCACCTACGACATCGACGCGGCGGTCAGCCTGCAGCCGGCCGACCAGGCCCAGAAGGTGTTCGCCAACCAGCGCGCACTCGTCTCGGACCTCGTGTCGGTACCCGCGCCCGGGCTGTGGATGAAGCAACCGGTGGTGTCCTCGCGGCAGACCGGTGCATGCACCACCTCGTCGTGCGCCTTCGACTACACCGTGCAGGGCAGCCCTTACACCGACGACGTCCGCGGCCACTTCAACTACGGTCTGACGCTCAACTTCGCGGTCGGCAACCGACCACCCGGAGCGCTCGGCGGTGAGTGCAAGGTGGTCCTGCGGGTGGACTTCGGTCGCAACGGCACCACCCGGTGTGCGGCCACCAACCTCCCGCCGGACACCAACATCGCGTCGCGGTACAGCTTCACCTACCTCGCGTTCATCGACTCGACCGAGACCGAGCTGAACGATCTCATCGACAACAACGAGAAGCAGACCAACACCGAGATCGTCTATGTCCGTACCGGAAACAAGGAACCGGAACAGGCCCGCTTCGGTGCCAGCGTGACCGGCCTGCCGAGCTACTACGCGATCAAGCGCGGCGACTACGTCTTCGACGGCATCGGCACCGACGGCAACATGCACATCACCTTCGGTGACGGGTATCGGGAGCACATCGTCGGCGGCACCTTCGATCCGTCCTGGGAGGGCACCGAGGTGCTCCGCGAGCAGATGCGGCAACAGGTCACCGCGGCCGGGGACGCAAAGGTCGTCTACTTCGTCGCCGAGGAGGAGACCGCGTCGGCCCTCCGGGCCCTGATCGCCGCGGAGAACCAGAGCGACAACATCTCCGCCTTCTACTACGACTGAGGGCGCTCAGCCGCCGGCGAAGCGCGCCTCGGCGGCCTCGCCCACCCGACCGGCGCCGGTGTGCAACCGCAGACCCGGGGTCAGGGGACGTATGTCCACGCGGTCGCCGCCGCCGTCGATCCGGACGTACACCGACCCCAGTCCCGCGCGGACCGGCGCCCGGACCGCTTCCCCGTCCTCGAGGGCGATCTCGATCTCGCCGTCCCGGGTCGCGCAGTAGCTCAGCGCGATCGTCCAGGGCCAGGAGAAGAGCGGGCCGTCGAGTCGCAGTCGGGAGGGCCCGTCGACCTCCGGGGTGCGGCAGGTTCCCGAACCCGCGTAGATGATGCGTCGCTGGGTCACGCCGCCGGGCACGAGGTTTCCCGCGGTGTCGAGCACGAACAGCCGGTCGGTGGCCGCCCCGAAGTCGGGCCGGGGATCCACCCGACCGAAGATGCGGCTGATCTGATTGTCGGGGTAGACGAACGGCTGCAAGATCTCCAGCGGCACCGACTGATCGAGCATGGTCAGGCCATCCGGCCCCTGCGCCGCGGCATCGTGCAGCGACGCGGTCGCCGTCTCGAGGTAGTCGCCGGTCGGGTTGTCCCGCCACGACGACGAGAACGAGACCAGCGACACCAGTGCGGACACCGCGACGAGCGCACCCACGACCGATGCGAAGGCGGGCAAGGCCGACCGCTCCTCGTCGAGCCCGGACTCCGCGTCGGACGTGCGTGCATGCCGCCCGCCCACCTCGGCGTTCCGGGCCGGCGCCGCACACAGCACGGCCAGCGCGATGCTGAACACCAGCGCGGTGTCCGGGAGGTAGCGCATGTGCTGGGCGAGTTCGATCGCGGTCTGCGGGCTCGACCGATTCCACATCACCGGGATCTGCGCCGCGACCGCGTAGAGGGCCGCGCACGCGACGATCACCGCGCCACCGCGGCGGCGGGCCACCGCCCACCAGGTGACCACGGCCAGGACCAGCCAGCCGCCGACGATCATCCACATCTGCGGGAAACCCGTCGGGGGGCTCGGTGTCCACCGTTCCCATTCCCACGGCCCGCCGACGAGCGACGGCACGATCGCATCGGTCACCGACCGCCAGACCAGGCGCGCGGTCTGCGCCACCGAATGCTCACCCGACGTCGGGTCGGTGGTGATGAAGTACACCGCCACCCACGACGCGGCGACGACGGTCAGCGCCAGCCACAACTCCCGGGCGGCCCGCAGCGTCGCCGTCGTCGCGCGGGGACCGCCGTTCGCGAGGACCGCGGCCACCAACGCCACCGGGAGGATGAACAACGACTTCTCGAAGAACGCCAGCGCGATCAGGAAGACGATCGTCGAGCGGACCCACACCAGCCTGCGTCGGGCGTCGTCGACGTCACCGCGCGCGAGGCGGACCGCGTCGGCGACGATCCACGCCATCGCCGCCTGCAGGGGCAGGGTGTTGAGGCCGGCCGCCCACCAGGCGAAGGCGGGCACCGTCATCGGACTGAACAGATAGAACGCGAGCGCGACGAGTGCACCGATGCGGGCGCGCGGCGCGATGGTCCGCACCATCCGCCACACCGCCACCGACGCGATCGCCTGCATCGCCACGAGCATCAGCGCCGGCAGCACCCAGTTCAGCGGTGCCAGCCACGTGGCCACCCCGGCGAGCAGGAACGCCGCCGGCATGAAGTGCCCGTCGTGACTGTGGCCCAGATACTCCCAGGACAGGATCGGGTTCGACGACGCGCGTGCCACGAGGACCAGATCGTCCCAGTAGAAGTTGCCCGTCGCGACGAGCCAGCCCCGGATGATCAGCTGACCCACGATCAGGGACAGGGCGACGAGGGACACCATCCGAGCATTGGGCATGCGCTCCAGTTTCCATGTGCGCCGAGCAGCGTCGTGGTCGGGTCGGGTGACTCGGCCACGTGCGGGTCGTCGGGGGGCGTCGTGGCAAAATCGGGCGCGTGACCGACCGCAGCCCCAGCCCCGGCGCTCAGGACCCCCGCCCGTCCGGCGGCACGTCGTTCGAGCACTCGATCGACCTCGACAAGTACGAGCTCTCGTCCGAGGTCGGCGACCTGCCCGACGACATCGACCAGCTGCGGCTCGAGATCGACCGGCTCGATGCCGTGATCCTCGCCGCGATCAAGCGCAGGTCGGCGGTGTCGAAGAAGATCGGCGCCGCGCGGATGGCCTCCGGCGGACCCCGCCTGGTCCACAGCCGCGAGGTGAAGGTGCTCGAGCGCTTCCAGGACCTCGGCCAGGAGGGGCACACCCTCGCGATGCTGCTGCTGCGCCTGGGGCGTGGACCGCTGGGCCGCTGATTCCGAGCAGTCATATCGCCGACGTGGTGATCCGGTGATGTCTCCGCGCCGCGTGTGACGACCGTCGCGGCCCGGCCGCCGAGCACATAGGGTTAGGGGTCATGAGCACCCAGGCCCCTGGCAGCGACTTCACCGGCACCGACCACGGCGACATCACCGCGACGCAGTCCTGGCAGGCGCTCGCGGCTCATCAGCCGCACGTGTATGCCATGCATCTGCGTGAGGTGTTCGCGATCGACCCCGCGCGCGGCACCGAGCTGACCGTCGACGTCGGGGATCTGCACATCGACTACTCCAAGCACCGGGTGCTGCGCGAGACCCTCGAACTGCTGATGAGCCTGGCCCGCGAGATCGGTCTCGAGGAGATCCGCGACGACATGTTCGCCGGAACCCACATCAACACCTCCGAGGACCGCGCGGTCCTGCACACCGCCCTGCGGCTGCCCGCCGACGCGACACTGACCGTCGACGGCCAGGACGTCGTCGCCGACGTCCACGAGGTCCTGACCCGGATGGGCGAGTTCACCGACCGCCTCCGCAGCGGAGAGTGGAAGGGACACACCGGCAAACCCATCACCGATGTCGTCAACATCGGCATCGGCGGTTCCGACCTCGGACCGGTCATGGTCTACCAGGCGCTGCGCCACTACGTCGACGCCGGAATCCGCTGTCACTTCGTCTCCAACGTCGACCCCGCCGACATGGTCGGCACACTCGCCGACCTCGACGCCGAGACGACACTGTTCATCATCGCCTCGAAGACCTTCACCACCCTCGAGACGCTCACCAACGCCGCCGCCGCACGCACCTGGCTCCTGCAGGCTCTCGACGCCGACTCCGACGCCGTGGCAAAGCATTTCGTCGCCGTCAGCACCAACGCCGCCGAAGTCGCCGACTTCGGCATCGACACCGACAACATGTTCGGCTTCTGGGACTGGGTCGGCGGCCGCTACTCGGTGGACTCCGCGATCGGACTGTCGGTGATGGCCGCGATCGGCAAGGAACGCTTCGCCGAATTCCTCGACGGCTTCCACCAGGTCGACGAGCACTTCCGCACCCAGCCCCTCGAGCGCAACGCGCCGGTGATCCTCGGCCTGATCGGCCTCTGGTACAACAACTTCTGGGACGTCGGCGTTCGTGCGGTACTGCCCTACAGCAACGACATGGCCCGCTTCGCCGCCTACCTGCAGCAGCTGACGATGGAGTCCAACGGCAAGTCGGTCACCGCCGGCGGCCACCACGTCACCACCGACACCGGTGAGATCTTCTGGGGCGAACCGGGAACCAACGGTCAGCACGCCTTCTACCAACTGCTGCACCAGGGCACCCGGATGGTGCCCGCGGACTTCATCGGCTTCGCCGAACCCACCGACGACCTACCGACCTCCGCCGACGGGACGGGCTCCATGCACGACTTGCTGATGAGCAACTTCTTCGCCCAGACCAAGGTGCTCGCCTTCGGCAAGACCGCCGACGAGATCGCCGCCGAGGGCGTACCCGCACACGTCGTGGCCCACAAGGTGATGCCCGGCAACCGACCCACCACCTCGATCCTCGCCCCCCAGCTCACCCCGTCGGTGATCGGCCAGCTCGTGGCGCTCTACGAACACCAGGTGTTCGTCGAAGGCGCCATCTGGGGCATCAACCCGTTCGACCAGTGGGGCGTCGAACTGGGCAAGACCCAGGCCAAGGAACTGCTCGGCACCCTCGTCCAACCCGAAGCACCTGACACCCACGACGATTCGTCGACCGACGCCCTCGTCACCTGGTACCGGCAACGACGCGGCCGCGCGGTCTGAGGGCCTACTTCCAGTACTCCTCGTCGAAGACCTCGTCGGGGATCTCGTCCCCGGGTTCGACGCCGAGGGACTGGATGCGGCCCATGATCGCGGCCGCGGTGGCCACGTAGGTGACGAGATCTGTTGGCTCCATGTCACGTTCGGCGGGATCGCCGCCGAGGAACTCGTACAGGGTGGGCGGCACGCAGGCGCCCATGTCCAGCGCGCGGGTGCCGGTCGCCGCCCGCCAGGCGTCGAAGCTCGCGACGTCGACGGCCTCGGCGACATCGCCGGTGCGGATCGCCTCGGCCACCTCGTCGACGGTGGCCAGCTCGCCCGAGGTCCCGCTCGACGGATCGAAGCCCAGAACCGTGTCGGCGGAGGTCGTCTCGTCGTCGGTGAGGGTGAAATAGACGATGCCCCGCCAGTCGGAGCCCATGGCCGCGATGTCCGTGCGGTCGAAGATCTCGCCGAGCAGTTCGCCGACCTGCTCCCGTTGCCGGGCGCCGAACGCCTGAAACGCGCCCGACGCCACCACTTGTCCCTGCTTGTTCGCCACGACGGCCACCTTACGCAGGTCAGTCGTCGACACCGAGGACGACCACGCGCCCCGACGCCGGAGACAGGTAGACCCGCGCCTGCCACTGCGCCGACGAGAAGGCCCGGTCGAGTTCCGGGCTGCCGAGAAGCTCGCCCGGCGGGACGAACTCGCGCAACGCGTTCACCGGCGACAGGGGCTCCGGCACCGGTTTCGCCTCGTACTCCGCCGCCCACCGCGCGACCTGATCGGCGCCGGCGTTCATCACCGCGTCGAACCAGTAGGCGCTCGGCCCGGGTACGCGACCCGTCGCGCTCGTCCCGAGAGTGCCTGCCGCCCAGCCGTCGACGGTCGCGTCGGCCAGCGCCGGGAACCGCGCCGCCACCGGCTCGATGTCCCGGCGCGGGCCGGTCGTCAGCGTCTTCGTCGGCTGCGACGTCGATGAGGGGTGCACCGACGAGGATGCCGGGACCCGGCCGGCCGGTGCCGACGGCACGCAACCGAGCAGCCCGGCACAACCGACCACGGCAGCGACTAGGACCCACCAGGACCGCCACCGGTTGCGCGTCATTCCGCCACGCTAGTCCCCTCCGGCCATGGCACGATGAAAGGTCCACTGCGTGAATGAGTTCCGCGCGAGGCGGAAACGCTCAGACCAGCCGGCGGCTGACCGACGCCGGCAGGAACTTCAGCGCCGCGGCGATCGGCGTCCACGGCCACGCGGGTACGGGCGCCCACCCCTTCTCCGCCTCGATCGCCTTGACCAGCGCATCGACGCCCTTGTCCGTCTCGACCATCAGGGAGGTCTTCACGCCCCGGTTGATGTCGGTCTCGATGTAGCCCGGCGCGACCACCGACACCGTGATCGGCGACGAGGCGAACTCGGCTTGCAGCCCCTGCCCCAGCGCCGTCAGCCCGGCTTTCGACGCCGAGTATGCGGCCTGCGCCTTCGGCATGCCGCGGACACCCGAGATCGAGCTGACGAGCACCAGATGGCCGGCGTTCTGCGCCCGGAAGATCTCCAGTGCCGCCTCGGCCTGGGCGAGCGCGCCGACCAGATTGGTCTGCACCGTCTCGATGTTCGCCGCGGCCTTGCCGGTACCGAGGGGCGCCCCCTTGCCGAGTCCGGCGTTGACGATGACCCGGTCGAGACCGCCAAGCCCGTCGGCCAGTCTCCCGAAGACCTCGGGAACGGCCTCGACGTCGGTGACGTCGAGCGCCGCGACCTCGACACGTTCGGCGGACGGCCGGAGCTCATCGGCCAGCGCCTCCAGTTTGTCGCGTCGGCGGGCCGCGAGCGCGAGCGAACGCCCTTGCGCGGCGAAGCGCCGGGCCATGCCCTCCCCCAGCCCCGAACTGGCCCCCGTGATGAGAATTCTCTGTCGTGTCGTCACGACCGCCAGGCTACCGGCCGGTAAGTTCCGGGTTCTCCGCCCGGCCGCGACGGCTACTTCAGCAATCGCGACATCCGCCGATCGGCGAGCACCTTCCCGCCCGTCTGGCATGTGGCGCAGTACTGGAAGGACCGGTCGGCGAAGGACACCTCGCGGACGATGTCGCCGCACACCGGGCACGGCAGGCCGGTGCGGGCGTGTACGCGCAGGCCGGTGCGCTTCTCGGACTTCAGCCGCGCGACGGCCTGGCCTTCCAGGCGACCCGTCGCGTCGGTGAGCACGCCGCGCATGGCGTCGTAGAGAGTGGCGACCTGGTCGGGCTTCAGCGTTTTCGACGAGGCGAACGGCGACAGACGTGCGGTGTGCAGGATCTCGTCGGAGTACGCATTGCCGATCCCGGCGATGGTGTGCTGGTCGGTGAGCACGTTCTTGATCCGGCCGGTCGTCCCGGCGAGGATCTCCGCGAATTCCTCGGCCGTCAGTTCGAGCGCATCGGGTCCAAGGCCCGCGATGCGTTCGACCTCGGTGAGTTCGCGGACCAGCCACACGGCGAGCCGCTTCTGGGTGCCGGCCTCGGTGACGTCGAATCCCTCACCGGGTAGTCCACAATGCACGCGCAGGGCGATCGGGCTCTTGCCGCCCGGCCGCAGGGGTTTGGGCGACAGGTCCTCGCTCCACCGCACCCAGCCCGCGCGCGACAGGTGGATGACCAGCTGCAACAACGGCTCTGACGCGGTGGCCGCCGAACCGGGAACGGTCCGGATGACCAGGTACTTCCCCACACGTCCGACGGATTCGACGATCCGGTCCATCAGCGCCGTGTAGGGCGGATCGGCCGTCTTCAGCACCGACAGCGACGCGACGTCGACCCGACGGATCGGGAGTCCGGCCGCTCGACCGTCGACGTAGTCGGCGATGGCGGCCACCTCTGGGAGCTCAGGCATGCCACCAGTGTGCTCTAGTTGTGGGATGAACTCCCGACTTTCCGACGCCGACCTGGCCGCCCGGATCGCGCAGGGAGCCGGCGAAGTACTTCTCGGAATCCGGTCCGGTGACCTGCTGGGCGGCGCGATGCTCGGCGATGTGGGCGATGCGCTTGCGCAGGCCTGGATCTCGACGGTGCTGCGCAAACACCGGCCACGCGACGCGGTGCTGTCCGAGGAGGCCGCCGACGTCGGCGACCGGGCCACCGCCGCTCGGGTGTGGATCATCGATCCGCTCGACGGCACAAGGGAATTCGCCGCCGGTTCGGCGGACTGGGCCGTGCATGTCGCCCTGACCGAGGGCGGGATCGTCACCGAGGCGTCGGTGTCGCTGCCCGCGACGGGTGAACTGTTTCGGTCGGACACGGTCGAGCGCCCCGCCGGTGAACTGACCCGCCGCCTGGTCACCTCCCGATGGGGCGGTTCCTACGAGACCAGTCATGTGGCGAACCGACTGGGTCTGCAGATGGTGCCGGTCGGCTCGGCGGGGGCGAAGGCGATGGCCGTCGTCCGCGGGGATGCCGACGCCTACGTCCACGCCGGCGGTCAGTACGAGTGGGACAACGCCGCGCCGGTGGGGGTCGCGCTGGCGGCGGGCCTGCACTGCAGTCGACTCGACGGTTCGGAGATCGTGTACAACAACCGGCATCCGTACATGCCGGACTTCGTCATCTGCCGCAGCGAGATCCGCGACGAGATGCTCGCCGCGCTGCAGCAGATCTGGTGAATCGGTGCGGGCAGACAACGTTCCGCTGCCGGTGCGTGCCCGGCCCTGGTGAACTGGATCGGTGAACGGAATCGGCGACGCGGTGGTGCGCATCGGCCCCGCCCTGGTGGTGGTCATCGTGCTGCTGGCCGGCGTCGCGGTGATGGTGAACCGCCGAAGCGGGTTGGCTCGGGAGACCGTCGTCGCCACGCTGCGTGCCGCCGTACAACTGGCTGCGCTGGCCGCCGTGCTCGCCGCGGTCGTCCCGCACCTCTGGGCCTCGGCGCTGTTCGTCGCGGCGATGGCCTCGGCGGCCGCGTGGACCTCCGCCCGACGTGTCCGTCCCGCGCGTCCCCGACTCGTCGACGTCATCTGGTGCGCCGGGCCGGTCGCCGCGCCGACGATCGTGATCGTGACCGCCCTCGTCGTGGCCGGGGTGCTCCCCGGTCGCGGTATCGCCGTGATCCCCACCGCCGGGATCATGCTCGGCGGCGCCATGGTGACCGCCTCGCTCGCCGGTCGACGGGCACACGACGAGCTGCGCGTGCGTCGGGGTGAGGTGGAGGCCGCACTGTCGCTGGGCTTCGAGCGGCGAGACGCGCGGATGGAGATCGCCGGCCCGGCGTCGGCCACCGCCCTGATACCCGGCCTCGATCAGACGCGGTCGGTCGGCCTCGTCACCATCCCTGGCGCATTCGTCGGGATGGTCCTCGGCGGCGCCTCGGTGTGGGCGGCCGCGGCCATGCAGCTGTTCGTGCTGATCGCCCTGCTGGCGGTGAGTTCCATCGCCATGGTCGTCACCGTGGAACTGGTTGCGCGGGAACACCTGTGACGACGACTACCGACTCGTCTTCCGTAGTAGATAGATGTCCATGATCCAGCCGATCCGGTCCCGGGCCGCGGCGCGCGCTTCGACGATCCGGTCCGTGACCTCGCCGACCCGGCCGCTGATCAGGATCTCGTCGTCGGTTCCGACATAGGCACCCCACCAGATGTGATCGTCCGGGTCGGCGGTGTGCCGGAAGGCGAGGTCGGCGTCGAGCATCACGATCTGGTTGGCGTCGGCGCCCACGGGCGTGTCCGCCAGGCGCCGGCCGGTCGTCGTGTGGATCGGTTCACCGACGCGGTTGGCGACGATGCCGTGCGCCGCGGTGAGCGCGCTAGCGCTGGTCACGCCGGGGATGACCTCCACGACGAGTTCGAGGTCGTCGCGGGCCGCGAGATCGTCGACGATGCGCAGCGTGCTGTCGTAGAGTGCGGGGTCGCCCCAGACCAGGAAGGCGGCCACGCCGCCGTCACCGACCTCGTCGCGTAGCGCGGTGGCGATCAGATCGGCGCGCGCAGCATGCCAGCGGCGGACCTCGGCGTCATAGTTCTCCGGTTCGCGGTCGCGCGGCGGGTCGGGGATCTCCACCAGCGAATGACCCTGCCGCGCATGCTCGGCGAGGATCGCGCGGCGGGCGTCGAGCAGACCGCTCTTGGCGGTGCCCTTCTCGAGTGCGAGGAAGGCGTCGACGTCGGCCATCGCGTCGATGGCCTGCAGCGTGATCTGGCGCGGGCCCCCGGGTCCGATCCCGATGACGCGCAGTGTGATTCGCACGGTCAGATCGTCACCTTGGGGAGTCCGTGCTTGCGGGCGGTCATATCCAGGATGAGCTGCCTCGGCGCGAGGCGTCGGAGGAGGAAGACCAGGCCCGCCTGATTGCCCTTGGCATAGAAGGGCTTCGGATGGTCGGCGAGAGCGGCGTCGACGATCTGGGTGGCCATGCTCTCCGCGGTGATTCCCGCGTCCTCGTTGCGACGCGTCGCGGCGGCGAGCATCTCGTACTCGGCGCGGTACGGCGAATCGTCGCCGATGTGGATGCTCCGGCGATCACCGATCCCGGTCGCGATCGTGCCCGGCTCGACGCTGATCATCCGGATACCGTACGGCGCCAGCTCGCGTCGGGACGCGAGCGCGAACGCCTTCAGCGCCGACTTGGTCGCGGCATAGTTGGACCGGAAGGCAACCGGGAAGCTGGACAACATCGACCCCACCATCACGACCGTGCCGCGACGCCGCAGACGCATCCCGGGCAACACCGCCTTGGTCAGCGCGATGGGTCCGAAGACGTTGACCCGGAACAGATCTTCGACGGCGGACATCGACGTGTCCTCGAGCGCACCGGCCTGGGACTCGCCGGCGTTGTTGATCAGGATGTCGACCTCGCCGACGAGGGCCGCGCACGATTCGGCGGAGGCATAGTCGGCGTTGTCGAGCCGGACATAGGTGACGCCCGGCAGCGGGTTGCGCACGGAGTCGGGGTTGCGGGTGGTGCCGTACACCCGGTGCCCCCGCGCGACGAACTGACGGGCGACCTCGGCGCCGATGCCACTGGTCGCGCCGGTCACGAGGACGGTCTGTGAAGTCACGACCGCAACGGTAGCGCAGCGGACCGGGCGTCAGATGAGCTTGTCGTACCGGCGGGTGAGGATGCTGAGTTCCGCCGCGACCCGCTCGGTGTCGGGGCCGTAGGGCCGCCGCGGATTCCGCGTGAACCAGTCGGAGATCCGCTGGCCCGGCGTCCGCTGTCCGGCGGGGGTACGACGCGCGGCGAGAGCCAGCACTCCGGTCGCGCAGGCGACCGAGACGACGACGACAAGGGCGAGAACGAAGAGGAGTGTCATGGCAGTAATCATTCGCCCACGGCTTTCCCGCCACCAGTGGCAGCAAAGCCATTGTTCGCAAATTATCTGCCATACTGGTGCGGTGTTGAAATCCGTCGGCGTCCTCCTCTACGGACGCGTCGCGCTGTTCGAGTTCGGGGTCGTCCACGAGGTGTTCGGCCTGGACCGCACCGACGACGGGGTCCCGGCCTTCGACTTTCGCGTCGCGTCCCCCGAACCGGGATCCTCGCTCGGGGTGGGCAACGGGGTCTCGCTGCAGGTGTCACACACCCTGCCGGAGTGCCGGGACGTCGATCTCGTGGTGATCCCCGGCGGAAGCATCAGCGGCGACTACCCCGACGAGATCCTGGACACCATCGGTGCGGTCGTCGACAACGGCGGACGCGTCCTCACCGTCTGCTCGGGCGCGTTCGTCGCCGGTGCCGCCGGACTCCTCGACGGTCGCCGGTGCACCACCCACTGGCGGTACGGCGACGATCTGGCGCGTATGTTCCCCCAGGCGCAGGTCGACACCGATGTCCTCTTCGTCGACGACGGCCCCATCACCACGAGCGCCGGCACTGCCGCCGGGATCGACGCGTCACTGCATCTCGTCCGCGAGTCCTGGGGGCCGGCGGTCGCCAACCGGATCGCGCGACGGATGGTCGTGCCACCGCATCGCGACGGCGGTCAACGCCAGTTCGTCGAGGCGCCGATGCCGGCGTGCGCCGACGAGGGATTCGGCGCGTTGCTCGCCTGGATGACCGCGAACCTCGACCGCGACATCAGCATCGACGACATGGCGACCCGTATGCACATGTCGGGGCGGACCTTTGCGCGACGGTTCGTCGACGAGGTCGGGATCTCGCCTCGTCGCTGGCTGACCGAGCAGCGCGTGCTCTCGGCGAAGAACCTGCTGGAGTCGACCACCGCGAGCGTCGACGAGGTGGCGCGGCGGGTCGGCTTCACGTCGGCCACGCTGCTGCGCCATCACTTCGCCGCGAGTGTCGGCGTCTCGCCGCTCGTCTACCGTCGGCGGTTCGCGAAATCCGGCGCCGATGCATAGCCCGAGACCGCTCGGCGGATGGACCTGCCGTCCGAAACCGGTGTGGTGCCCTCGGCAGGATTCGAACCTGCGACCTACCCTTTAGGAGAGGGTTGCTCTATCCCCTGAGCTACGAAGGCGGGGTTGTCGATGCCGTGGCCGCGGTTCCGCGGCACGGCCATCCGGCAGTCTACGTCAGCGCCTCACCCGGGCAGCACCCTCTCCGCCAACGCTCCCGAGCGCATCCTCGCTATAGTCGGGGCATCGCTCGAAACGGACATTTCCGGCTGTGATTGTCGCCACTCGGAACACCCCGGCGTTGAGGTTGCTGCCAGCTTGTGTCCGTACACTGCCTACCGCATACGTTCTACCGTTTCACCCGGGGAGGTCTTTTCGTTGGTGCACGCGGCATCAGGATCGGCGCGCACCGCCGACGACGACGAGACCACGGCCACCACCGCCGAGTCGCCGGACTCCGCCGCATCACCACGTCCTGCCGGTTCGGCACCTCGCCCGCCTGCGACCGAGCCGCGCGGACGCGCCCACACCGCCGATTTCATTCGCGTTGTGCTGTTCACCTTCGTGGTCGTCGCCCACAGCGTCAATGCCATCAACGGCGGGGTCGACGAGATCCGCGGCGCGAATCTGGTCGGCACCCTGTGCCATCTGACACGCTACGGCTTCGTCGCGGTCACGCTGTACGTCCTGGTGCTGAGCATGCAGGGCCGGGAGATGTCGCCGTGGCAGTTCTGGCGCCGTCGTTTCGGACTGGTCGTCGGCCCCTACCTCGCCTGGACGCTGATCTACACGATCACCGACCACCTCATCCTGGCCGACAACCCCTTCCCGCCCGTCGGCGAGATGCTGCCCCGGCTTGCGCACGACCTGCTCGTGGGCGAGGGCAAGTACCAGCTGTACTTCCTGTTGATCTCGATGCAGATCTACCTGTTCTTCCCGCTGATCGCATGGGTCTTCGAACGCGGCCGCACCCGCCCGTGGCTGTTGCTCGCCGGCGCGACCGCGATCCAGCTCCTGGTGTTCGTCGTCTACCAGTACCTCCCCCGACCCTCCGGTCATGCATGGGACGTCGCGTACCAGCATCTGTGGAAGACGCTCCCGATGTACGCGCTCTTCGTGGCGATGGGTGTCCTGGCCGCGCAGCACCGCGAGGCCGTCGACCGTTGGCTGCGCGACCACATGGCCACGGTCGTCCTGGTGGCGGCGGGTTGCGCCGCGTTCACCATCGCCGGCTACCTGCTCGCGACCTCACCGGGCAATGTGCCGTGGAAGGCCAACACGGCCTGGAACCCGGTGTCACTGCCCTGGTTCGTCGGCGGCTTCGTCCTGCTCTGGCTGATCGGTCTCGTCTGGGATGACCGACGCGCCGCCGGGCGCCCGGCCGGCGGAAAGCTGGTGTCGCAGGCCACGCTCCGCGCGTTCGGGGTTTTCGCGGTCCACCCGCTGATCCTCGACATCCTGGGCCGCGTGGGATTCCTCAGCGGGCTCTTCGACTGGTTCCCGCACTCGGCGGTCCTGCGCTCGATCATCTTGATCGCCTTGGTGCTGGCGGCATCGCTGGCACTCGTCGACCTCCTCCTGCGTCTGCCGTTCAGCAAATGGCTGACCGCCCGACCCCGCATCCCCCTGTTCCCGAAGCGGAACAAGAAGGAGCAGGACCGGGCGGTGGAAGTCGGCGAGTCGGCGGGGGCTGCGCAGGTGTCCGCCGACTAGGCGTGGGCTACTTGTACTTCGGGTTGTTGATCACCGGGATCTCGATGTTGATCGGCATCCGGAGTTCGGACATGTAGAAGAGCACGAACTGGCGGAGGAATTCGTCGAACAGCCAGTACGCCTCCCGCGGCATGCCGACGTTCAGCAGGCCCTCGCGGATCTGCACGTACGGACCCCACGCCGTCTCGAGCAGCGGGCTCCACACGGGCTCGCGCGGGATCTGGTACCAGTTGGCGACCTGGTCGCCGAGCACGAATCTCGTGAGCGCTCCCAGCACGCCCCGCGAGATCAGTGAGAGATCGAGGTTCATGCCGAGATCCAGCAGCATGTCGGCGAGCTTGCGGCCCTCCGGGGTCGGCGCCAGGATCGGATCGAGGACCTGCCGCGCCTGCGAGTCGGCGGCGTCCCACGAGGCGGGGATGTACTCGTCCTTCACGCCCAGCATGTAGGCGCTGATCTGCCACGAGTGCAGGAACCCGGCGGACTCGTCGGCGGCGATGGGGACGTTCCACTTGTCGAAGTTGCGCATGACCGTCGTGGGCAGACTGTGCCAGGTGACCATGATGTCGGCCTGGCTGATCGGCTTCTTCTCCGTCGCCCCGTGCACCCAGTGCGGCGACTGCGGCAGGAGATGCCGCACGCCGGCGTGGGCCATGCGCGTCTTGACGCACGTCACGACCATCTCGCCGCCGGGCTGGTAGGCGTTCAGCGAGCCGATGTCGTAACCGAGCTTGGCGGTCTTGGTGATCCGGTCCTTGAGGTCCCACCCGCCCTTGGAGTAGTACACCGACCGGGCCTCGCGCGGGATGACCGTGCTCATCATGCCGCTGGCGAAGCCGTACAGGACGCCGAGGTAGGTTCCGCGTTTCTGGTTGAAGCGGACCGCGTCGGCGAGCTTGGCCTGGTCGGTCCACGACGGCAACTGGCGCGCGTACTCCATGAAGTCGCGCAGTTCCGAGGGCAGCCCGGCCGGCAGCGGCTGCGAGTTACGATGCCACGTGCGCAGCAGCCGGTTGACCTTGTGTACCTGTCCGCTGTCGATGACCTTGGCGATCACCGGATCCGCCTCGTCGTCCCACAGCTGCCGCGGATCCGCGCCGCGGCCTCGGCCGGGCACCGAGTTCGCCGGCGACCACGTCCATGGTGTCGTCTGCGAGAGCGCGGCCACCGCGCCGGCCGCACCGACGACACCGCCGGCGCGTATGAGATTCCGCCTGTTCAGATCTTCCATGACCCCGTCCCACCACTTCCATGTATCAATGTGACAAACAACGTATCCTTGTATCATTGTTACCACCGGGTGGTCCAGGACACATGTGTTTCGCGATTTTTGCGATCATGGAAGCCCAGGCGGTCATCATGAGACGAAGGGGGTGACCAGGTGACCACGCAGCCGACCGGCGCCTCACTGTCGAGTTCACTACTCCAGCGCGCGTTTCTCGAGTCCTCGACACCGTCCGAGGGAGCGGCCGACCCGACCGCCGAGCGCCTCCTCGACGCGGCCTTCGAACTGTTCTGCCGACTGGGCGTCCAACGCACGCCGATGGAGAAGGTCGCCAAGAGCGCGGGTGTCACGCGGGTGACCCTGTATCGGAAGTTCGCCACCAAGGACGCACTCGTCGACCAGGTGGTGCTGCGCGAGTTCCGCCGGTACTTCGACCGCTTCCGCGCGGAGATACCCCGTGCCGAAACCGTCGCCGACCGTGTCGTGTTCGGCTTCGTCGGTTCACTCCGCGCCATCTCCGGCAATCCGCTGATCGGCGAGATCAGCGACGCCGAACCGAGCATGCTCATCGAATCGATGATCGGCGGGGACGGCATGCTGCTCGCGACGGTGCAGCATTTCGTCGCCGCGCAGCTGCGTCGAGAACAAGTGGCGGGCAACATCTCCGATCAGCTGGACGTCGATCTCGTGGCCGAGATGATGGTCCGCGTGTCGGCGTCGTTCCTCACCGTGCCCAGTCGTGTCGTCGACATCACCGACGACGAGCAGCTCGCCACCGTCGCGCGTCAGTTCCTCGTACCGATGCTCAATCCCACGCGGTAACGGCCCGAACCTGTAAAGATCAGAGCGCTCACCACATCTGAGGAGACTGACGATGCGCTCTTGGTCTGTGATCATCATCCTGGCCATCTCCCAGTTCGTCATGGTGCTCGACAGCACCGTGATGAACGTGTCGATCTCAGTGGTGGCCGACGACCTGGGGACCTCGATCACCGGCATGCAGGCCGCGATCACCTGCTACGCGCTCACGATGGCCGCGTTCATGTTGACCGGCGGCAAGCTGGGCGACTTGATGGGCCGCGCACGAGCTTTCAAGATCGGTGCGGTCATCTACGGCATCGGGTCATTGACCACGGCGCTGAGTCCCAACCTGACCGTCCTGTTGATCGGGTGGTCGCTCGTCGAGGGACTTGGCGCGGTTCTGGTGATCCCCGCGATCGCATCGCTGGCCGCCATCAACTACACCGGCAAGGCGCGTGTCACCGCATTCTCGATCCTGGGCGCGGTCACCGGGCTGGCCGCGGCCATCGGCCCGCTCCTCGGTGGCGTGATGACCACCTACCTGTCGTGGCGCTACGTGTTCGTCGCCGAGACGGTGGTGATGGTGGCGGTCCTGTTCGCGGCCAAGCTGATCCGCGACGTCCCCCGGGACGCGAACGTGCGCATCGACCCGCTGAGTGTCGTGGCCTCCGCCGGCGGTCTGGCGTTGATCGTCTACGGCGTCCTCCAGTCGAAGACCTGGGGGTGGCTGAAACCGCAGCACCCGCCGGAGATCGGCGGGGACGCGATCGCCCCGCTCGGGGTCTCGCCGGTCGCCTACCTGCTGCTCCTCGGAGTCGTCGTACTCTGGCTGTTCGTCCTACGGCAACGTACTCTCGCCGACTCCGGCCGACAGCCGCTGCTACGGGTCGAGTTGTTCCGGATCGCCCCTCTGCGTAGCGGACTCGGCGGTTTCCTCGCCCAGTACTTCGCGATCGCGGCCCTGTTCTTCGTGGTCCCGGTGTACCTGCAGACGATGCTCGGGCGCGACGCACTGCAGACCGGGGTGAAGATCCTGCCGCTCTCGGTCGGTCTCATCTTGTTCTCGATCCTCGGATCCTGGCTCACCGCACGACGTTCCGCGCGGTTCATCGCCCGGGGCGGGCAGATCACGATGGCGCTGGGGACACTCCTCGTCATCGCGTCGGTGGGAACCGACCTGCGCAGCGCCGTGTTCGCGGCGGGAATGTTCGTGGTGGGCGCGGGATTCGGACTGCTCGCCTCGCAGCTGGGTAACGTCAACATGTCCGCGGTCGAGGAGAAGGACACCTCCGAGGTCGGCGGTCTCCAGGGCACGTTCCAGAACCTGGGGTCGTCATTCGGCACCGCGGTGGCAGGTTCGGTCTTTCTCCTCATGCTCTCGTCGGGCTTCGTGTCGGCGGTCAACGACACCGAGAACCTCCCCGCGGCGGATCAGCAGCAGATCGTCAGCACGGTCGACGCCGCGGGCGTACCGATCATCTCCGCCGACGAGGCCCGCACCCTCGTTCTCGATGCGGGCGGCTCGTCGGAGTCCGCACAGGCGGTGTCCGAGGCTTACGCGGACTCGCAGATCGCGGCGCTGCAGCAGGCACTGTTCGTCGTGTTCGGTCTCCTCGTCCTGGCGTTGCTGTTCTCGCGACACCTGCCGAACCGGATACCCGAGCCCGCCGACCGGGAGGCGGCCTGAACCGGCGGTCAGCCGGTGGCGCCGACCTTCTTGCCGATGGTCACCTCGGTGTGGCGCACGGCCTGGGCCGCGAACGGGCCGATGATCTTGCCGAGGAGTTTGCCTGCCATCCCGCCCGGGAGGGTGTAGGAGAATTCGACGTCCAGGTCTGTTCCCGATCCACCGTCCGCGTCGGCGAATCGCCACCTGGTGTTCGCCCCGAACCCTTCGATCGCCTCCAGTGCGATCAGTTCGTTCTCGACGTATTCGGTGCACTTGACGATCGACTTCAGCGCCTTGGGACCGACATCGATGGTCACCGCGAAGGTCGCGCCCAGTCCGCTCGTCTGCTCGGTGGTGGGTTCGAAACGAGTCACCCCGAACATGTACTCGCTGACGTTCTGATACCCGTCGACGTACTCGAACACCCGCTCACGCGGCCCGTCGATCCGCGCCTGATGCCGTACCACTCCCACGATTCTCCCCGTTCGTCTCGTTCGGCCGACCGTGCCGGTGCGGCCCTACCGCCTCGACCCTATGCGCTCCCCCGACTCACCTGAACCACCCGACCCGGTTCTCCTCGCGGACGGCCGATCGCCAGTACGCTTGGTCGATGACGCCCCGTCGCGGAGTCCCTGTCATCGTGCGCGCGCTGTCCGCGGCGTTGGCCACCGCCCTGATCGCGACCGCGTGCGGCACGGATTCGGCCCCGCCGGAAGCGAATCCGATCACCTGCGCCGAGATCCCCAACGGAGAGATGATCGACGCCCGGTCGGTGTCCGCCGCACCGACCGACATCGCCACCAGACCGGAAGTGGCCTCGGGGTTCCGAACCGGGATGAGGCCCGTCGTCACCACGACATATGCGGCGGCAACGGCGAATCCGCTCGCCACCCGCGCCGCCTGTGAGGTCCTGCGTGACGGCGGCACGGCCGCCGATGCCCTGGTCGCCGCGCAGCTGGTTCTCGGCCTCGTCGAACCACAGTCGTCCGGCATCGGTGGTGGCGCCTTCGCCCTCTACTACGACGCGGCGTCGAAGAGTGTTCGGGCCTTCGACGGGCGCGAGACGGCCCCGGCCGCCGCCACGGAGTCCTACCTGACCCGGATCAGCCCGGACGATCCCGCGCCGCCCGTGCCGAGCGCCCGCGCCTCAGGCCGGTCCATCGGGGTGCCGGGCGTGATGCGGATGCTGGAGACGGTCCACGGCGAGTTCGGCGGGCACGCCTGGCGTGACCTGTTCGAACCCGCAGTGCGCTTGGCAGACAACGGCTTCGACATCAGCCCGCGGCTCGCGACCGCGATCGCCGCGTCCGCGGCCGAACTCGCCGTCGACGAGGATGCGCGCGCGTACTTCCTCGCCGCCGACGGCTCCCCCAAGGCGGCCGGCACCAGGCTCGTCAACCCGGCCTACGCGAAAACGCTCGGCGCGCTGGCCGCCGACGGCGCCGGCGCCCTGTACGACGGGCCGCTCGCCGACGCCATCGTCGCCGAGGCCGGGTCCACCGCGGGCGGCATGACGCCGAGTCTGATGACGGTGCAGGATCTCCGCGGGTATCGCGCACTCGTCCGGGACCCGGTCGTGACGACGTATCGCGGACGCCAGATCGTGGCCATGCCCGGGCCGTCGTCGGGCGGGATCGCCGTGGCGTCGGCACTGGGCATCCTCGAGAACTTCGACCTCCCGTCGATGCCCCCGACCGACGTCGACGCCGATGGCGGACGCCCCGACCCGGCCGCCGTGCATCTCGTCACCGAGGCCGAGCGGCTCGCCTACGCCGATCGCGACAAGTACGTGGCCGACCCCGATTTCGTCCCCCTCCCCGGACGAGGGGTGGCGACCATCCTCGACCCGGCCTATCTCCGATCGCGCGCGGCACTCATCAAGCCCGACTCATCGCTCGGCGAGGCCCCGGCGGGCGACCTCGGGCCGGTGCCCCTGGGGTCGTATGCCGGTTCCGAACACGGGACCAGCCACATCACCGTCACCGACCGCTACGGGAACGTCGCCTCCATGACGACGACGATCGAATCCGCGTTCGGGAGCTACCACATGGTCGACGGCTTCCTGCTCAACAATCAGCTGACCGACTTCTCCGCGGAGCCCCGCGACGACGACGGCACGCTGCTCGCCAACCGGGTGTCGCCCGGCAAACGGCCACGGTCGTCGATGGCTCCCACCCTCGTCCTGCAACCGGGCGCCGACGGCGCTCCCGCCGAGGTGGTCGCAGCCCTCGGCTCACCCGGCGGGTCGGTGATCATCCAGTTCGTGATCAAGACGATCGTCGGGATGCTGGACTGGGGACTCGACCCACAGCAGGCCGTGTCGATGATCGACTTCGGCTCGGCCAACACTCCGACCTCGAACGTCGGCGGTGAACACCCCCTGGTCGACACCACCGACGACGGCGCCGGAGATCCCCTGGTCCGAGGCCTGCGGGAGCGCGGCGCCGAGGTGTCGATCGAGGAGCAGTCGAGCGGTCTCAGCGCGTTGCTCCGGCAGGACGGCGGTTGGATCGGCGGCGCCGATCCGCGTCGCGAAGGTGCCGTGATGGGCGACGACGCGACCCTGCGCTGACCCGTCCTGGCCTCGTTCCGGGTTCGACACTGCCTCAACCGGTTCCGGGGCAAGTAGTTTTCCTCGGCGTCACACGGGGGCAATCGAGCGCATACACCCAGCTCATAGCGTCGAGTCGCTCGCATCTGCGACAACGACGTGGCGACGTCGTCGTGCGACCCCCGCGCACGTGGGGGCCGAGATCATCCAGGAGTAACCATGAGTGGCAGCATGTCCCGCCGACAGGCGATCGAGGCCGTGACAACCTACGACTGCTCGGCACCGGGGTTCACCGAACCGCTGGCAGACACGTTCGGGCGCAATGTGTTCAGCCTGTCGGTGATGAAGAAGCGGCTGCCGAAGCACGTCTTCAAGGCGGTGGCCGCGACCGTCGACACCGGTTGTGCGCTCGACCCCACCCTGGCCGACTACGTCGCGGTGGCGATGAAGGACTGGGCCATCGAGAGGGGCGCCACCCACTACGCCCACGTGTTCTATCCGCTGACCGGATTCACCGCCGAGAAACACGATTCGTTCCTCGAACCCGATTCCACCGGTGCATCTCTCGCCGAGTTCGCGGGCAAGACGCTGATGCAGGGCGAGCCCGACGCGTCGAGCTTCCCCAACGGCGGCCTGCGCGGGACCTTCGAGGCCCGCGGTTACACGGGCTGGGATGTCACCAGTCCCGCGTACCTCCTGGAGAACCCGAACGGCAACACGCTCTGCATCCCGACGATCTTCATCTCGTGGACCGGTGAGGCCCTCGACAAGAAGACCCCGCTGCTGCGCAGCCAGCAGGCGATGAGCAAGCAGGCGATGCGGCTGCTCCGGTTGTTCGGTCACGACAACGTCGACACCGTCGTCTCGTACGCGGGCGCCGAACAGGAGTATTTCCTGATCGACGAGCACTTCTTCTATGCCCGACCGGATCTCATGACCTGCAACCGGACCCTGTTCGGCGCACCGCCGTCGAAGGGTCAGGAGTTCGACGACCACTACTTCGGCGCCATCCCCGAGCGCGTGTTGTCCTTCATGATCGAGCTCGACCGCGAGCTGTTCAAGCAGGGGATCCCGGCGAAGACGCGACACAACGAGGTCGCGCCCGGCCAGTTCGAGATCGCGCCGGTCTTCGAACGGTCGGTTCTCGCCCACGACCACCAGCAACTGATGATGACCACGATGAAGGCCGTCGCCGAGAAGTACGGCATGAAGTGTCTGCTGCACGAGAAGCCGTTCTCCGGCGTCAACGGCTCGGGCAAGCACGTGAACTTCTCGCTCGGCAACTCCACCCAGGGCAATCTGCTGAACCCGGGCGACACCCCGCACGAGAACATGCAGTTCCTGACCTTCTGCGGCGCGATCATCCGCGCGGTCCACCTCTACGGCGGACTGTTGCGTGCCGCGGTCGCGTCCGCCTCGAACGACCATCGACTGGGGGCCAACGAGGCTCCGCCGGCGATCATCTCGATCTTCCTGGGCGAACAGCTGATGGATGTGTTCGAGCAGATCGCCAAGGGCGGTGCGACCGGCTCCAAGGCCGCGGGCGTCATCGAACTCGGCGTCGACACCCTCCCGCCGCTGACGGCCGATCCGGGAGATCGCAACCGCACGAGTCCGTTCGCGTTCACCGGCAACCGATTCGAGTACCGCGCACCGGGTTCCAACCAGTCGATCTCGGATCCGATGGTCGCCATCAACACCATCCTCGCCGACTCGATCGATGTGATCGCCGCCGACCTCGAGAAGCTCCTCGCCGACGGGCTCGATCTCGCGGACGCCGTTCAGAAGGTGTTGCAGGAGATCGTCAATTCGCACGGGGCGGTCATCTTCAACGGCAACGGTTACTCCGACGAATGGCAGGAGGAGGCGGCCGCCCGCGGCCTCAAGAACCTGCGGACGACGGTCGACGCGGTGACGGAGTACACCTCGCCGGAGGTCATCGAGATCTTCGAGAAGTACGGCGTGCTGTCGGCCCGCGAACTCGAGGCCCGGGAAGACGTCATCTTCGAGTACTACGCGCTGACCCTCCTCGTGGAAGCCAAGGAGACCGCGGAGATCGCCAAGACGATGATCATGCCGGCCGCGATCCGTTACCAGGGTGAACTCGCGGGCACCGCGGCGTCGCTCAAGATGGCCGGGATCGACGCTCCCACACCGCTGCTCGAGGAGCTGACCGGCCTGATCGGCGCGCTGCACGAGGGGTTGGCGACGCTGGATGCCGGCATCGCCGGGATGCACGGCGAGTCCACACTCGACGAGTCGACGTACGCGCTGGAGACCCTCATCCCGGCCATGGCCACGGTTCGCGAGGTTGCCGACACCCTCGAATCCATCGTCGCCGACGACCTCTGGCCCCTGCCGACCTACAACGAGATGCTCACGATCCTCTAGGCGCGCAACCGACCGGGTGTGGATATCTACCCTCCCGTAAGGGTACAGTTGCCGCGTCCGTAGGGTCGGCCCCGGTCGCCATCGTCGCCGACGATCCGGCGAGGTGTGTGAGTCACTGCGCGACATCCGTTCTGATCGCTCGCGAAGATGGAGACGCCGTGACCGCCGAGGTGCTGACCCCTGCCCGCCGACAGTCGGTACTGGCGACCCTGCGGTCCCCACGACGGCTGCGTACCGAGGTCCTCGCCGGTCTCGTCGTCGCACTCGCACTCATCCCCGAGGCGATCTCGTTCTCGATCATCGCCGGGGTCGACCCGCGGGTGGGTCTCTTCGCCTCGTTCACGATGGCGGTGACGATCGCGATCGTCGGGGGCCGTCCGGCGATGATCTCGGCGGCCACCGGCGCCGTGGCGCTCGTGGTGGCGCCCCTGGTCGCCAGTCACGGCTTGGACCATCTGATTGCGGCGGTGCTCCTGGCCGGTGTCATCCAGATCGTCCTCGGTGCCCTGGGGGTCGCGCGACTCATGCGCTTCATCCCGCGCAGCGTGATGGTCGGGTTCGTCAACGCGCTGGCGATCCTGATCTTCACCGCCCAACTGCCGCACCTGCTGGGCGTTCCGTGGCTGGTCTATCCCCTCGTCGCAGCGGGACTCGCGATCATCGTCGGTCTCCCCCGGCTCACCTCGGCGATCCCGTCACCGCTCGTGGCGATCGTGCTGCTCACCGCGGTCACCCTGGCGGTCGGCTTCGCCGTCCCCGACGTCGGCGACGAGGGCGAACTACCCGACAGCCTCCCCACGTTGTTCTTCCCCGACGTCCCGCTGACGTGGGACACGATCTCGGTCATCGCGCCGTACGCGTTCACCATGGCACTCGTCGGCCTGCTCGAGTCGCTGATGACCGCCAAGTTCGTCGACGACCTCACCGACACCCATTCCGACAAGACGCGTGAGGCCACCGGGCAGGGCATCGCCAACATCGTGACCGGCCTCTTCGGCGGGATGGGCGGGTGCGCGATGATCGGCCAGACCATGATCAACGTCAAGGAGTCCCGGGCGCGCACCCGGATCTCGACGTTCCTGGCCGGACTGTTCCTACTCATCCTGGTCGTCGGGCTGGGCGACATCGTCGCCCTGATCCCCATGGCGGCTCTCGTCGCGGTCATGATCATGGTGTCGGTGGGCACTCTGGACTGGCACAGCGTCAACCCGAAGACGTTGCGGCGCATGCCCAAGAGCGAGACCGCGGTGATGGTCGCGACCGTCGTCGTCACCGTGGCGACCCACAATCTGGCCTACGGCGTGATCGTGGGTGTCCTCACGGCGATGGTGCTGTTCGCGCGCCGGGTCGCACACGTCACCGAGGTGGTCGAGGTCGCCGACCCCGAACCCGGAACCCGGGTCTATGCGGTGCGGGGCGAACTGTTTTTCGCCTCCAGCAACGACCTCGTCTACCAGTTCGACTACGCCGGCGACCCGGACGACGTCGTGATC
Organism: Gordonia terrae; assembly: GCF_001698225.1. Taxonomy (NCBI): domain Bacteria; kingdom Bacillati; phylum Actinomycetota; class Actinomycetes; order Mycobacteriales; family Gordoniaceae; genus Gordonia; species Gordonia terrae. Next base: position 1,564,359 of record NZ_CP016594.1, on the reverse strand, counting down.
GACATGAGCGAGGCGCACATCTGGGACGCGTCGACGGTCGCTACCCTCGATGCGATCACCACCAAGTACGCAGCCAAGGGCAAGACCGCCACCATCGTCGGCCTCGACGGCCACAGCGCCGAGCGCCATCGGCGTCTCAGTGGCCGGCTCGGCGGCGAAGGCTGACCGGGTAGAGAGGGCGGGTCGTGACCGACGGAGGGACCGAGACCACCGGCCATCTGCAGATCGGCGCGGTGGCGACGGAAACCGGGTTGTCCATCAAGACCATCCGCCACTACGACGAGGTCGGCCTGGTCGTGCCGTCCGCGCGTTCGGCCGGGGGGTTCCGGTTGTACACACGTGCCGACATCGATCGGCTGTTCGTGATCCGGCGGATGAAACCACTCGGGTTCACGCTCGATGACATGCGTGAACTCCTGCACGCCGAGAGCGTTCTCGACGACAGCGACGCGGCACCGGAGGACCGGCGAGCGGCACTCGACGCGATCGCGGAGTTCCGGCAGCGCGCCCGACTTGCATGCGAGAAACTGGAGCGGCAGGTGCACTATGCGCACGAACTCACCGCCCAGCTGTCGGATCGACTGACCGATCTGGCGTGACCCGGCAGGGCGACGCGAGCCCTACCCCAACGGCCACCGGGTGCCGGTGCGATTCTCGGCCTTGCTCCACAGACTGCCGGCCAGTTCGTAATCGCACGCGATGCGGGCGCGGCCCGACAGCACCGGCCGGCCGCGCAGTCCCCACAGTCCGTCGACCCCCACATAGCTGCCCGGCGGGATGGGTTCGGTCAGACAGTGCAGCGTGGGTGCCGCCCCGGCGGTGAGATCGTTGCCGAGCACTCCAGCCAGACCCTGGGCCGCCCGGTGCAGGACTCCCAGGCCCGGCTTGTTCGAGATGTTCGACGCGGCCCAGCCCGGGTCCGTGAGCATCGAGGTCACCGGTGACCCGACCGCGCGCAATCGCCGGTCGAGTTCGAGGCCCCACAGCATCACCGCCAGCTTGGACGCGGCGTAGGCCCGGGGTGCCGACCACCGGGTGTGTCGGTGGTCGAGATCGGCGGGGTCGATGCGGGCGTGGCGGTGCCCCTCGGAACCCACCGACACGACCTGCCGTCGGATACGCGGCAGCAGGAGGTTCGTCAGGGCGAACGGGCCGAGGAAGTTCGTGCCGATGCCCAGTTCGAACCCGTCCGGCGTCGTCCTGCGCTGGTGCGGAAACATCCCGACGTTGTTGACGAGTACATCGACCGGACCGTCGAGTTCGGCGACGAAGGCCCGCACCGAGGCGAGGTCGGCGAGATCGAGTCGGAGCACCTCGCACTCGCCGCCGAACTCCCGTGCGCGTCGTGCGCCGAGTTCGGTGTCGCGGACGGCCAACACCACCCGCACTCCGGCCCGGGCGAGCGCCGCGGCGGTGGCCATCCCGATGCCGTTCGTCGCACCGGTGACGACCACCCGCCGGCCGGCGAGGTCGGACAGGGACTTCGACGAGGACGGCATGGGCGCCACGGTACCCATCGGATCTCCCGGGCGGGTGACACTCGGACTCGCTGTGCCGCCCTCACCGGACACGTAGCGACAGCGCCACGACGAGACGCGTCGCCGGATCGTCGAGGTCCATCCCGGTGAGGGCCTGGATCCGACGTAGGCGATAGCGCAACGTGTTCGGGTGGACATGCAGTGCCGCGGCCGCCCCACGGACGTCACCGAAGTGATCGAGGTAGGCGCGCAGTGACGCGGTGAAGGCACTGCCGCTGCGGGCGTCGAGATCGACGAGGCCGGTGACCCGGTCGTCGACGAGATCAGGGTTCTCCGAGAGCAATCCGATGATCTCGCCGAGCAACACACCGGTGCGGGATCGCTCGACCGTGGTGACATCGTCGATCAGGTCGGCTTCCCGGCCGGCCGCATCGAGCACGCGGTCGATCGAGTGGCGCAGCTCGGTTGCGGTGGAGATGCTGTCGGGACCGGCGACCACGGCGCGGGCCGGCACCGCGAACTGCCGGTCGGCCGCGCCGACGGCGACCCGGGCCCATGTGACGGCGTCGTCGAGCGCGACCCCCGGCAGCACGGCGTAGGCGCGGTCGCCGATGGTGACCGTCACCGAGAGTGGACTGAATGCGCTGGCGTGCAACATCAGTGCCGAGACCTGTCCCCCGCGGATGCCGTCGGGGGTGGCGAACCCGGCGATCGTCACGGTCGCCGACGGCGCGATGCCGAGCTGGGCGGCGAGACGATCGGTGTCGACTGGTTCGCCGCCCACACCGAGGAGCCGCCGCACCCGCTCATCGTGGTCGGAGCCGGCGGAGCGGCGCCGCGAGATGATCCGTGCCGCAACGGCTGCGGCTCCGACGAGCACCTCGTCGGTGTCGCGGGCCGGCGGACGAGATCCCTCCTGCAGCCAGACGACCCCCAGCAGGACGTCGCCGGAGCCGCTCGGTCGGGCGGTGGGTGCCGGCCGGATCGCCACCGCGCGTCTCGGCTGCAACCCCAGATCGGCACGCGCGTCGACGGTCACGACCCCGGACGACTGCCGTACCGCGTCCATCACGCCCCACTCCCGCAACCAGGCGAGCATCTCGGGCGGACCCTCCCGGCCCAGGATCGACAGCCGGCGCAACTCATCGGCCTCGTCACCGGCCGAGCTGTAGGCCAGGACGTGCGCATGCTCGTCCTCGATGCTCACCAGGCCTCCGGTCCGCCGGGCGACCTCGGCTGCGAGCTGGAACAGGTCGCCGGTGCTCCCGGACTCCATGGACTCGCCGTCCCCGGCCGGATGGGATCGAGCGTCGAGCACCCGGGTGACGAGGTTGTAGATCCGTTCCCAGCGGGCGTGCGGGTCGATGGCGATGACCGCGATCCCCAGCCGCTCGGTTAGACCGATCAACGCCGGTGTCGAGCTCTTGGTCAGCACGGCCACCGGGCGATGCGCACCGAGGTCACCGAGCCATTCGACACCGATCTCGTCGCCGAGTCCGACGAGAAGGAAGAGATCGGCCGATCGCGCCGCACGCCCGAGCCCGTAGTGGAGATCGTCGGTGTCGACCATCGCCAGCGTCGACACCGGGGCGTCGAGCCCGCGCGGGGACGAGACCAAGGTCGCGACGGTCTGATCCAGGGCCAGGACCAGCCGTCCCAGAGCGATGCCCGCGGTCTTGTCCATACGGACAAGGCTACGACGGATATGTTTGCCGATCGGCCATATCGCGGCGCCGGGAGGGACGGTGGACTGGACTCATGGATGCCATCACCACTCCCCCTCGACCGTCCAATGAACCCGTACACGGCTATGCCCCCGGTTCGCCGGAGCGCGCGCGCATCGTCGACGAGTTGGCGCGGCAGTCCCACGCCGGTCGGCGCGAGTTCCCCCACATCATCGGCGGCCATCTGAGCCTCGGTGCCGGCGATGAGATCGACGTCGTCCAGCCCCACGCACACCGCGAGGTCCTGGGCTTCATCACCAACGCCACCCACGACGACGCCCGTGCCGCCGTCGACGCCGCTCGCGCCGCCGCCGACGACTGGGCGCACACGAGCTTCGACGACCGGGCGGCCGTCATCCTGCGCGCCGCCGAACTGCTGGCCGGGCCGTGGCGCGAACGGATCGCGGCCGCAACGATGCTTGGTCAGTCGAAGTCGGTGCAGCAGGCCGAGATCGACGCACCGTGCGAGCTCGTCGACTTCTGGCGGTTCAACGTGGCCTTCGCCCGCGAGATCCTCGCCGAACAACCGGAGTCGTCACCGGGGGTGTGGAATCGGCTCGACCATCGTCCGCTGGACGGCTTCGTCTACGCCGTGACCCCGTTCAACTTCACCGCGATCGCCGCGAACCTACCCACGGCTCCGGTGCTCATGGGCAACACCGTCGTCTGGAAGCCCTCACCCACCCAGGCGTATTCGGCCCAGTTGATCATGGCCCTTCTCGACGCCGCCGGCTTGCCGCCCGGTGTGATCAACCTCGTCCACGGCGACGGCGTGGCCGTCTCGGATGTCGTACTCGCCGACCAGGATCTGGCCGGCATCCATTTCACCGGGTCGACACGCACGTTCCGGCATCTCTGGCGCGAGGTCGGCGCCAACATCGAGCGATACCGGAACTATCCCCGCCTCGTCGGCGAGACCGGTGGCAAGGACTTCATCGTCGCGCATTCCTCGGCCGAGCCGCACGCGCTGCGAACGGCATTGTCGCGCGGGGCCTTCGAGTACCAGGGACAGAAGTGCTCGGCGGCGTCACGCGCCTACATCCCGCGGTCGGTGTGGGATCGGATGGGCGACGAGTTCCTCGGCGAGGCCGCCGAACTCACCTATGGCGACGTTCGAGATCTGACGAATTTCGGTGGCGCGGTGATCGATCGGCGCGCGTTCGACAAGCAGGTGGCGGCGATCGACCGCGCGAAGTCGTCGGCTTCGCTCACCGTCGCGGTCGGCGGCGACTGCGACGACTCCGAGGGTTTCTTCGTACGGCCCACCGTCCTGTTGTCCGACGATCCGACCGACGAGGCGTTCGCCACCGAGTACTTCGGTCCGATCCTCGCCGTTCACGTCTACGACGACGCGGAGTACGAGAACATACTCGGACTGGTGGATTCGACGGCGACCTACGCACTGACCGGGTCCATCATGGCCACCGATGTCGCGGCCGTCACACTGGCGTCCGACCGATTGCGCAACGCCGCGGGCAACTTCTACGTCAACGACAAACCGACCGGTGCGGTCGTCGGACAGCAGCCCTTCGGCGGGGGCCGGGCGTCGGGGACCAACGACAAGGCCGGATCGAAGCAGAACCTGATGCGCTGGACGTCGACCCGCACGATCAAGGAGACCTTCAGCCCGCCCACCACGACGACCTACCCGCACATGGCCATCGACTGGACGGGGATCTGATGGGCACCGTCTTCGACACCGTGCTGCGTCCGGCGATCGTCGCGGTGTCGCGTAGCGAACGCGTCAAGGATGTGTCCGAGCGGTGGCCGGTGACCGAGAGAGTGGTGCGCCGGTTCGTGCCGGGCGAATCACTCGCCGACGCCATGACCGCCGTCGGAGCCGAACTCAATGACGGACTCGCCGTCACGGTCGACCACCTGGGTGAGGACACCGTCGACGAATCCCGGGCCGACGCCACGGTGAGCGCCTATCTCGAACTCCTCGAGGCACTGTCGATGTTCCGGTCGGCACCTGCCGGGTCGGTCGAGGTGTCGGTGAAGCTCACCGCACTCGGCCTGAGCCTGCCGGAGCACGGCGCGAAGATCGCCGAGGAGAACGCGCGGACGATCGTCGACGCCGCAGATGGCCGGGGCGTCCTGGTCACCGTGGACGCCGAGAGTCACACCACCGTCGACCGGCGACTGGCGATCGTGCGCTCGTTGCGCGACGACTTCCCGGACACCGGAACCGTGCTGCAGGCCGGCCTGCGCCGGACCGAGGACGACTGCGCCGAGTTCGCGGCGTCGGGAGCTCGAATCCGCCTGTGCAAGGGCGCCTATGCCGAACCGGCCGCAGTCGCCTTCACCGAGCGCCGGCAGGTCGACGACAACTATCTCCGCTGCCTCCGGACGCTGATGAAGGGGCGCGGATACCCGATGGTCGCCTCCCACGACCCCACGATGATCGACGCCGCCACCATCCTCGCCGACGAGTTCGGACGGGCCCCGGGCACCTGGGAACACCAGATGCTCTACGGCATTCGCGTCGACGAGCAGCGTCGTCTGGCCGACGCCGGCGCCCGGGTCCGCGTGTACATCCCCTATGGCGCACAGTGGTACGGCTACCTCGTCCGCCGTCTCGCCGAGCGGCCGGCCAATCTCGGCTTCTTCCTGCGCGCGCTGGCCGGGTGACCCGACCTATGGACCCGCAACACCCCGAACTCCCCGGCAGCGGCGACCCGAACATGGGGTGCGCACAGTCAACGACAATCAACGCACAGTCGACCAAATCTTCCGCACAGTCAACGATTTCGTGACTCGGAGAGGCTATCCCCATCTCGCCGGGATTCAGTAACCGGCGAACGAGTCGGTGTGAACACGCCAGGGCCGGGTCCTCGTGGAACCGTCGAGCCGACGGATCGTCGCCGAGGTCCGTTCGACGAACCCCGGTGTGCCGGACACGTAGTAATGTGTGCCCGCGGCGCGGGGTCCGATCAGTTCGGCGACCCGGTCAGCATCGTCGACCCCATCGGCGATGTCCGGCGCTTCGACGGTCACGACGCGTGCACCGGCCGCCCGAGCGCTGTCGAGATCATCGTCGTACACGGCGCGTCGTCGGTCCCGCAGAACGTGCACGACGGTCAGTCCGGACAGATCCCGACCCGGCTCCGACTGCACCAGATCCCGCACCATCGACACGAACGGCGTGATGCCGATCCCCGATGCGATCAAGACCACCGCGCCGTTGGACGGAAACGCCCGCGGCAGAACGAAGTCGCCGCCGATCTCGTCGACGTAGGCGCGCCGCGCGGTCCCCTCCACCAGCGCCGCCTTGTACGCGGACGGCTTCGCGGCAACCGTGAAACCGAACTCCACCGGTTGCTGCCGGGGCGCGGACACGAACGAGAAGACCCGCCGCGAACCCGACCACACCGGTGCCGACCACCGGGGCACACTGACACTCGACCACTGGCCCGCCCGGAACGACGCGGGGGCACCGACCGCTTCACCGCGCACCGCGTAGGTCCGGTCGGCGACCGGGGTGGTCACCACGTCGAGCGGCACCCGGCGCGCGGTCCCCGACACCAGGCGGACCGCGAAGGCGTACAGACATCCGACGAGCAACGCGACCTCGGGCACAAATGCCAACGTGTACGCGTCGGTGATCGCAATCGTGTACTGGCAGTGCATCAGCACGCCCACCAGGGCCGCATAGACGAGCCGATGGATCTCGGTGGCGGGTGACGTGAGCGGCTCGGGCAGCATGATGGCCGCGACGAACAGCATCGGACTCGACACGACCCACGTCGACAGGTCCTGCCCACCCCGCACCAGCTCGACGACCCCGATCGTGACGAGCGAGGCACCGATGAACACCAGGGCCAGCCGCCACTCGCGGATCAGCGTCACCACCACGGCGCCGACCACGATCATCGGTACGAGCAGCGGTTCGGCGGCCACCCACCAGAAGGGAAAACTGATGCCCTCGACACCGGCATAGGCCAGCGCATAGCAACCGATCGCGCCCGCGACCGCGGGATTGACGAACAGCCGACGACGCCACGCGAGAACATATTTCGACGCCGCGGCGATGGCGGCGCCCACCGCGACGGTCGCCACCGCGGTGTCCTCGGAACCGCCCGGCAACACGAAGAACAGGATCAGTCCGGTGATCAGCCAGGAGTCCGAGTTGGGCGGCACCCGTAACACGCCGGCGCAGGCATAACCGACGACCGCGCTCACCCCGACCGCGACCACCAGCCACACCGCGAGGTCGTCCGGGCCGTACCCGAAATCGGCGTCGGTCGCGGACACGACGAAGGCCACCGCGACCAGCACCACCAACCCGCACAGCACCGCCCGATACGGGGTCAGGTGTCGCCGGGCGGCATCGATCGGCGAGAGCAGCTGCGGCAGAAGCGTTGTCACAGGAACAACTCCAATCCGGGGATCGCGGTGTGCTCGACGCTCCCGTTGCGTCGGATGGTCACGTGGTGGAAACCTTCGCGGTGGTGGTCGAAGTCGCCGCGCAGGAACGCCGCCGGCGTGAAGAACAGCGCCGTCGCCAAGCCGTCCGCCTCCATCGCCGACGGCGCGATCACCCAGGTCGCCAGGACTTCTCGGGCGGGTGAGGCCGTGCGCGGGTCGACGATGTGATGCCAGTCGGCCCACACCCGCCGATTGCTCGCCGATGCGCAGATCGCGCCACCGGCGACGGACACGACACCGATCGCCTTCGTCGTATCGGACGGATGCTCCAACGCCACCCGCAGTCCGCGGGAGCGGGGCGAGACCACCATGTCGCCACCGGCGTCGACCACGAAGTCGTCGACGCTCGCGCCGACGATGGCCGCCACCCGGTCCACCGCGAATCCCTTTCCGGCAGCACCGACGTCGAGCAACGCCGGTTCGCGGATCTCCAGTGCGCCCGTGTGCTCGCCGATCACGGAGTCCCATGCCGGGGCGGCCGGCACCCGGGTGGACGCGCGCAGGCTGTAGGCAGCGTCATAACCCGCGTCGGCGAGCGTCTGCCCCACCAGCGGCGACACGGCGCCGCCGGTGAGGTCGTAGAGACGGCGATACCAGTCGACGAGCGGCTGGTCGGAGTCGGCGATCGGGTACCGACCCGCCTGCCTGGCCATGTCCGCGACCGTCGAGTCGTCCCGGAACCGGGACCACGCGCGATCGATCCGGTCGATCTCGGCGTCCACCGCGTCGACCACGTCGACGGGCAGCGGCGACGGGGTACTGATCGTCCATCGGGTCCCGATCGCGCCGAAGGTCCAGTGGTGCGCGGCACCGAGTGCGGTCAGGCCTGGGCCTCTTCCTTGATCTGGGTGATCGCCTCGTTGAAGCCACCGGAGGTGAGCGACGAACCGGACACCTTGTCGACCTCGATCTCGTCGATGTTCTTGCCCACCACGACATCGGAGATGCCACCGGCGAACTTGCCCTGATACTCCAGCGACGGCCCCTTGGTCTGGCTCGTGTCCACCGACACCGCGGTGATGACCGAGTTCGACAGCGTGACGGTCACGCCGACGCTCTGCGGGCCACCGGGCGAGATGTACTCACCGCGCGCGGTGTACTCGCCGTCCTTGTATTCGCCGGAGCCGGCGTCGGCCGCCTCGGTGGCGGCCGAACTGTCCGCCGTCGTGCCGGTGGTCGAGTCTCCCGACCCGGAGTCCCCGGACGAGCACGCGCCCGCGACGAGTCCGACCGCCGCCATGGCGGCGACCACCCCGCCGGTGCGAGCAAGTGCGGTGGATCCCCGGAGAGTCCGGGACGGACGGGGGGACTCGGAGGAGGCGGTGCTGCGCGGTTCGAGGGTCTCGGGCGTCTCTGGGATGTACGTCATGTACCAATTGTGCCGATCGCGCGCGCATTCGTCCCGACGACGCCCGCGGCGTCGGCGAAACGGGTCTCAGCGTCCGGCGGCCGCGACCCTCGCCTGGATGGCGTCGACGAACACGGTGCGGATGTCGGCCGCGTTCTCCGCGACGTAGGTGGTGCCGCCCGTCGCCTCCGCGATCTGCTTGAGTGCGTCGGAGTCCGCGTCGTCGGAGATGCCGATCGTCAGCACCAGCACCGGACGCGCCGGGTCCTCGAGGCGCTTCAACTCGGCGAGCAGTTCGTCGAGCGTGATGCTGTCCGGATCCTCGTTCTGTCCGTCGGTCATGATGATGACGCTGTTGGAGTAGTTCGGGTCGTAGGTGTCCTGCACCTTCTTGAACGCCGCGAGGGTCGTGTCGTAGAGACCGGTCCCGCCACCGAGGTCCGACAGCCCCTCTTCGACGGCCCGGCCGAGCGCGTCGCGATGCGTACCGCTCCCCGAGCGGGCGTCGAGGCGACGGATCGGGGCGAGTTCCTCCCAGTCCTGCCCGGGCCCGCCCTTGTTCACGCTGAACGCCCAGCCGCCGATCATCGTGTTGTTGGGGAAGAGTTTCAGCCCGGTCTGGGAGGCGTCGATGAGCAGGCCGGCCCGGGTGGTCCCGCCGGCCGGCGTCTCCATCGATCCGGAGGTGTCCTGCACGACCAGCGAGCGGATCGGCACACCCAGGACCTGCCACTGTCGCAGCGCCTTGTCGACGGACGACGGATCGCGGAGTTCGAGCTCCTTCACCGGCTGGCCGACGCCGTTCCCGTCGGCGTCGCGGTATCCGGAGTCGGCCAGTGCGGCGCGTCCCGCGTCGGTGCTCAGAGCGGCTACCAGGGCCGCCCCCGCGTCGGCGGACGCCTGCTGACGTGCCGCGGGTGCCGTGTTGACCAGCGGGTAGTCGAGCATCACGGTCCCGGCCGCGGGAATCGTCGACGTCAGCTTCGAGCCCGGATGGGTACGCATGAAGAGGTCGAACTGCTGCTCGGTGGTGACCACCGGGACGCCGGAGGTGTTGGCGAGGTTGAGCCGGGTGCCCTCGTTGTCGTTGGCGAGGCGCGCATTGTTCTGCTGGATGGCGAGGATGGTCATCGCCTCGGTGAAGTCCTCGTCGGCGAGCTCGCCGGAGTCGACCGCCGCGAGGGCGCCGATGATCGGCGCGTCCCCGGTGCTGGTGTCCACGGGGCTGCCGGTGCGCAGGTCCGGCAGCTTCATGACCTCCACCCAGGTGCCCAGCTCGGGCACGTCGGTACCGGCGACGACGGCCGGGGTCGACGCGATCGACGGCGACACCAGGTCGAGTTCACGACGCACCTGGGTGGTCACACGGCGGGCCTGCACCTGCGAGTCCGCGACCCAGAGATCAGGAGCCGCGGCACCCTGCGTGAGGAGTCCGGGCACGTCCGCGCCCGCGGCCGTCTGCACGTCGTAGTCGAAACACGAATCCGCGGACGCCTGCCGCGCCACCTCGCGCAGCGGCCCCGTCATCGCCGAGTCCGACGCCACCGCCACCCGGGTGCGTTCACCGCAGCCGCCCGAACTGGTCTGCCAGATGATGACGCCGGTGACCAGGGCGACGACGACCAGCAGAACGGCACCCGCCCACAGCCATCCGCCGCGACGGCCCCCGTCGGTGTTGCGATGCTCGAAACCGAAGTCGTCATCGCGGTCTGACCGGGCACTGTTCGACGGAGACTGCGCACGCGGCGGGACCGCCCCTCCCGTCCGGTCGTTCCCGTTCCACTCGTTTCCGGCGCGATCGGCACCGGAGCTGTGACGCCCCATTTGTCTTCTTCCCGTTCCCCTCGTACGGCAGCCGGCAGGCGGCCTCTCGCGTGGCCGCCGCACGACGCATCGACGCATCGGCGGTCGCGGCCCGCGCGCTCACGCGTGGCTCAGCCGAACACCTCACGGAACTTCAGCAGCGACTTACGCAGATCCCCCGAAACCGCCATCGCCGCGGTCTTGCCCACGGGTCCGATCAGCGGCAGCCCACCCAGATCAACAGTGAAGGTTACTTCCGATCCGGTCGACGTGGGAGCGATGCCCAGATCCAGCTTGGCCTTGACCCCGCCTTTGCCGTTGCCCTTCAGGCGCACGTGGGAGACCGGCTCGAACTTCTCGACGACCCAGTCGAAGCGGACGCGGGTGCCCTTGACCTTCACGATCGACGAGATCTCGGTCCCCTTCCCCAGCTCGGTGGCGTCCGGGAGGGGACTGCGCCACGTCTCGTGGATCACCAGCCATTCGCTGTACCGCGAGAGATCCGAAGCCGCGGCCCAGGTATCTTCCGGTGACAGATCAACGCCGATGGAGTCGCTCGTCTTCGCCATGACCCAAGAGAGTAGTGCCCCCGCTTCCGCCGCCGAACAGGCACGTTCGCTGCTGGGCTCGCACCTGACCGGGCACGGTGTGACGATCCGCCTGACCGAGGTCGAGGCGTATGCCGGTCCCGACGATCCGGCGTCCCACGCCTACACCCGAACACCCCGCTCGGAGATCATGTACGGCCCGCCGGGCCGCCTGTACGTCTACCGCATCCACGGCCACCACTGCGCGAACGTCGTGGTCGCCGGTCCGGGTCCTGCGGCCGCCGTGTTGCTGCGCGCGGGCGAGGTGATCGACGGCACCGAACTCGCGCGCGCCCGGCGCGGTGTCACCCGCGTCGGGCCCGTCTCCGACGACCGACTCGCGAGCGGCCCGGGCAATCTGTGCCGCGCTCTGGGGATCACGATGGCCGACCTCGACACCGACCTCACCGACCCGTCGACCCCCGTGCTCCTCGAACCCGGGACGCCCCGAGCCGGCGAACGCGTGGTCGCCGGCCCACGGGTCGGCGTCCGTCGGGCCGCCGACCTCGACTGGCGATTCTGGATCGGCGGCGACCCGACGGTGTCGACGTATCGCCGACATCCGCGGGCGGGCGCGTGAACCGTTCTACTGCTGGGGGTTACCCGGGTTCTGGTGCCCGGGATTCTGCGGTCCGGGGTTCTGGTGCCCCGGGTTCTGGTGAGGCGCGCCGACGGCCTTGCGCACGGCGTCCTGTGCCTTGTCGACCTGACCCGAGTACTTGTTCTTCGTGACCTTGTCGATGGCGTCGCCGCCCTTCTCGATCAGGTTCGGGTTCTTCTGCAGCGTGGCTCTGGCCTTGTTGACGAGTCCCTTGAGATCCATGGCGTCTCCTCTGATCGACGTGCCGGACATCTTCCGGCCACTTGCCGCAGATTCTATCGGTCGGAGACGAGCGCCCCGCTGAGCTGCGCTTCGTCCCCGTGGGTGGCGATCCACCTCGGCGCGACGCGTGAGACGACCTCGACGCACACGATTCCGACCGCGGCCGAGATCAGGGCCACCGAGTTCATCCCCCAGTTCGAGGAGTCGAGCCGGAACAGGTCCTGGGTGAACGGCCACGCGAAGATCAGCACGTACGCGCCGGCCGAGACCGCCAGCAGGACGACCTTCCACCAGTTGTACGGACGGGCGACCACCGCGAGCACATAGACCGCGATCGCGATCAACGTCATCAGCGCCGCGGTGGCGGCCTGCGTCTGAGGCTGCGACAGCTCGACGGCGTCCCCGCCCACCTCGACACCGGCGCCGCCCGGGTTGACGATCAGGTAGGTCACGAAAGTGCACAGACCGACGACGACGCCGTTGGGCACCGCGCTGAGCAGCACCCGGCGCACGAAACCACGGCGTGCTCGCTCGTTGTTGGGAGCCAGCGACAGCACGAACGCCGGTATGCCGATGGTGAACCAGGCCGAGATCGTCACGTGGATCGGCTGGAACGGATAGCTCAGCGGATCGGACCCGAACACCGCCCCGAGGAGTCCGCCCACACCGACGAACAGCGCCAGCAGCACCGCGTACACGGTCTTTGTGAGGAACAGGTTGGAGACGCGCTCGATGTTGCCGATGACGCGACGACCCTCGCCCACCACGTAGGGAAGAGTGGCGAACTTGTTGTCCAGCAACACGATCTGGGCCACCGACCGGGCAGCGGAGCTGCCCGAGCCCATCGCGACGCCGATGTCGGCGTCCTTGAGCGCGAGGACGTCGTTGACGCCGTCCCCGGTCATGGCAACGGTGTTGTCCCGCGACTGCAACGCCTTCACCATGGCGCGTTTCTGGTCGGGCCGCACCCGGCCGAACGTCACACCGCGTTCGACGACGTCGGCGAGTTCGCCTGTCTCGGCGGGCAACTCGCGCGCGTCGACCGAGGTGTCGACCGACCCGAGGCCGAGCGACGCGGCGACCGCGCCCACCGACCGGGCGTTGTCGCCGGAGATGACCTTCACCGCGACATGCTGCTGTTCGAAGTAGTCGATCGTGTCGCGCGCGTCGGAACGCACGCGTTGTTCGAGGACCACGAGCGCCACCGGCGACACGGTTCCCGGAGCGATCTGACCCGGTGCGGGGTCGGTGTCGACGGGGATGTCGGTGCACGCGAGCAGCAGCACGCGGAGTCCGGTGGCGCCGATGTCGGAGGCGAGGCGGGCCGTGTCGCTCGCCGGGTCGAGCAGGACGTCGGGCGCACCGATGAGCCAGTGCCCGTCGTCGCTTCCGGCATCCGGGCCGGAGCCGCTTCCGCGGAACGACATCCCGCTCCACTTGGTGGCGGATGTGAACGGTTTGACGGCCGTCACCGTCCAGTCCGGCGCGACCGGGTGGGCCTCGGCGACCGCGACCATGCTGGCGTTGGGTCGCGGGTCGTGGGCGGCGAGTGCGGCCAAGACCTGGTCCGCGGTCTCGCGTGGTACCGACCCGAGGTTTCGCACCTCGGCCAGTCGCATCCCGTTCTCGGTCAGGGTGCCGGTCTTGTCGGCGCAGACCACGTTGACGCGCGCCAGTCCCTCGATGGCCGGTAGCTCGTTCACCAGACACTGCCGTTGACCCAGCCGCACGACGCCCACCGCGAAGGCGATCGAGGTCATCAGGACGAGCCCCTCCGGGACCATCGGCACCAACGCGGCGACCATGCCCAACAGCGACTTGCGCAGATCGTTGTCACTGATGAAGAGCTGATTGATGATCGTCAGCACGCCGGCCGGGATCAGCAACCAGGTGATCACCCGCAAGATCTGGTCGATCCCGGAGCGCAGTTCCGAGGAGACGAGGGTGAACTTCGACGCCTCGGCCGCGAGCTGCGCCGCGTACGCGTCGGCGCCGACCTTGGTGGCGCGGTACGCGCCCCCGCCGGCCACCACGAAACTGCCCGACAGCACGGCGGCTCCCGGGTCCTTGTCGATCGGGTCGGCCTCGCCGGTGAGCAGCGACTCGTCGACGTCGAGCGCGGTCGCCTCGACGACCTCACCGTCGACGACGATCTGGTCGCCCGCACCGATCTCGATGATGTCGTCGAGCACCACTTCATCGGGCGGCACCTCGGTCACCGTGCCGTCGCGCCGGACCCGTGGTCGGGCCTGACCGACGATCGCGAGCTTGTCAAGGGTCCGCTTGGCGCGGATCTCCTGGATGATGCCGATGCCCGAGTTGGCGATGATCAGCAGCCCGAACAGCCCGTTGATCAGCGAGCCGGTGAACACGACGATCGCGAACAGCACCCCGAGGATCGCGTTGATCCGCGTGAAGACGTTCGCGCGCACGATGTCCGAGACACTGCGACCGGACCGGTCGGGCAGGGCGTTGACCTGACCGGCCGCGACCCGCTGCGCCACCTCGGCGGCGGTGAGACCGGGACTGGCGATCCCCGTCGACGAGCTCACGCGGAGGCCTCCCACCAACCGGGCTGTGCCACACCGGTACCGGTCCGGTGGGTCAGGTCGATCGAGCCACCGGGCTGCGGCACCAGGATCGTCGGCGTGTCCGGCCGCGAATCCGCCCGCAGCCGCGCGATGGGCTCGCCCCACGGATGACGCGCCAGGTTGAAGGTCCCCCAGTGGATCGGGATGAACACCGAGTCCGAACCCGAACCGGGCGAGACCATCCGGTGGACCGAGAGGGCCTCCTCCGGGTTCACGTGGATGTCGGGCCACATCACGTCGTAGGCCCCGACGGCGATGAGGGTGAGGTCGAACGGGCCGAGGCGGGCGCCGACGTCCTCGAATCGTTCGCTGTGTCCGGTGTCCCCGGAGAAGAAGACCTTGTGGTCGCGGCCGGCGATCGCCCAGCTGCCCCACTGTGTGAGATTGCGTGCCAGCCAGCGCCCGGAGAAGTGCCGTGCCGGGCCGCACGTGAAGCGCAGCTCGCCCGCCCTGGTCGGCACCACCACCTCCTCCCACCAATCCGCCTGCCGGATACGGTCTTCGGCGATCCCCCACGACGCGAGGTGCGCACCGACCCCGATCGTCGTGACGAAGACCGCATCGGGCTGCGTGTCGGCGATGGTGGTGACGGTGTCCATGTCGAGGTGGTCGTAGTGATCGTGACTGATCAGGACGACGTCGAGCGGCGGCAATTGAGACGCCGACAGAGGCGCGGCGTGCATGCGTGCGGGACCGACGATCTGACTCGGCGAACAGCGACGGCTGAGAACGGGGTCGGTGATGACACGGGCGCCGTCGATGTCGACGACGGCGGTGGCGTGACCGAGCCAGGTGACGGCGAGGTCGGCCGGCGCGTCGAAGCGCGGGACCGTCACCAGGACGGGTCGGCGCGGCCGGCCGGGCCGCCGGGCCATGTCGGTGAGGACCTGCAGGCTCGGGTCGGCGATCGACGGGGGTTCCGGGTTGTCGAAGGCGCCATCGCGCTGGTGCGGGCTGTGGAGCACATGCGGCGCGATCTCCGCACGGGAGGCGCCGAGCGCGCGGGCGGGGCCGAGTCCCTCGGCCGCGAGCCGCCCGACGACGGCGTCGGCCACCGCCGCTCCTGCCGAACCCACGCGCGCGAGGACATCGTGGCGCAGGTCGGTCGTGCCTTTTCTACCGGTCGTGGAGGTCACGTCCACACAGTAGTGCGTGAAGCGCATTGTGTGCCTCACCGGCACTGATAGGCTCCACCGAGCATTGTCCACCGAGCATGCGCCGGCGCATGCGGTCAGGAAGTCACCGCAGTGGCACGGATGTCCGTCGACCAACGTCGAAGCGCGCTCATCGAATCGGCGTACCGCGTGATCGCCGATCACGGGGTCGAGGGTGCGACGACCCGTCGCATCTGCGCCCACGCCGGGATGCCGCTCGCGAGCTTCCACTACGCGTTCGAGAGCCGCACCGCACTGTTGTGCGCGGTGATGGAGACGGCGGTGCCCACCGACATCGAGCGCATGCTGCACGCCGTGCTGCCCGCCGCCGACTACGGATCGGAGCCCGGGCCGGAGACGATCCGGTCGAGCATGGTGCGGCAATTCCACGCGTTCTACGACCTGTTGAAAGCCGACCCGGGACGGATGCAGGCGACCATCGCGCTCGGCATCTACGCCCACAATCACCCGGAGCTGCAGCAGGTCGGCAAGCACATGTACGAGCAGCTCTACCGGGTCGCCTCGGCGGGGCTGCGGTCGATGGCCGACCTGACGCCCATCGTGTGGACCACGCCGGTCGAGGACCTCGGTCCGCTCATCATCGCGGCGACCAACTCGATCACACTCGTCTACCTCAGCACCGCCGACGACAAGGTCGTCGACGCGATCATCCGCTCGATCGCCGACCAGCTCATGACCTATGTCAGCTTCGAGTGAGGGTCTCGACGCGTCCCAGGCCGGCGGGACGACGCCCACCCCCTGGCTGAGCGACCCCGAATCCCACTGGGCGGCAATCGATCAGGCGGTCACCGACGCGGGACTCGACGCCCCCGTCCTCGCACTCGACCGGGCCGCCCTGGAGCACAACATCGCCGACCTCACCCGACGGTCGGCGGGTGTCCCCATCCGGCTGGCCACCAAATCGGTCCGCGTCCGCTCGGTCGTCGAGGACATCGTCGGTCGCCCCGGTTTCCACGGCGTACTCGCCTACGACCTGGCCGAGGCGCACTGGTTGGCCACGCAGTCGGGAATCGGCGAGGTGCTGATGGGTTATCCCAGCGTGCGGCGGAATGCGCTGGCGGCCCTGATCGCCGACGAGGTCGCGACGAGCCGGGTGAGCGTGCTCGTGGACTCCGTCGACCAGCTCGACGTCATCGATTCCGTCGTGTCAGCCGGCGCCCGGCCGCCGATCCGAGTCGCCATCGACCTCGATGCGTCGTACCGCTTGCTCGGCGGACGGGTCCACATCGGCGTGCGCCGCTCACCGGTGCACTCACGTCGAGATGCACTCGAGCTCGCACGAGATGTCGTGGCCCGTCCCGGCTTCGACCTCGTCGGAGTCATGTCCTATGAGGCGCAGGTCGCCGGGGTGGCCGACGCCGTCCCGGGTAAGGCGTTGGCGAACCGCGCCGTCCGGGCGATGCAGCATCGTTCGATGGCCGAGTTGCGCCGTCGTCGGAGCAAGGTGATCGGGGAACTGCGTCAGATCGCGGACCTGGAGTTCGTCAACGGCGGCGGCACCGGATCCCTCGAGGAGACCGCACGCGATCGCGCGGTCACCGACATCGCGGCCGGCAGCGGGCTGTTCGGCGGCCACCTGTTCGACGGTTATCAGCGCTTCCGGCCCGCGCCCGCACTGGCCTTCGGGCTCGACGTCGTCCGGCGCCCCGCCCCCGGCATCGTGACCTGTGCGGGCGGCGGGTGGATCGCCTCCGGCCCGCCGGCCGCCGACCGGCTGCCGTCACCGGTGTGGCCGCAGGGACTCGCCTTCGTCGGCACCGAGGCGGCCGGCGAGGTGCAGACCCCACTGCGGGGTGCGGCCGCCGACCGGGTCGCCGTCGGAGATCGGGTGTGGTTCCGGCACACCAAGTCCGGCGAGGTGTGCGAGCGGGCTCGCGAGGTCGCGATCATCGATCGGGACGACGCCGGGCGGGCCACGGTGAGCGAGGTCGTGCCGACCTACCGAGGAGAGGGCAAGTGCTTCCTGTGAGCGGTACCGCTGCGCGTTCGACGCAAGCCTGGCGCAACTGGGGCGGTACCGCCGGTTGCTCGCCGAACCGCGTCGTCAGTCCGTCGAGCACCGAGGAGATCGCCGGCATCGTCCGGGAGACAGCGGCGCGCGAGGGCACGGTGAAGACCGTGGGCGCCGGACACAGCTTCTCCCCCATCGCCGTTGCCGATGATGTGCAACTCGAGCTGTCCGGCCTGCGCGGACTCGTGTCGGTCGACGCCCATCGCGTGACCGTGCGGGCCGGTACCCATCTCCACGAGATCCCCGGTCTCCTGGCACCTTTCGGTCTCGCGATGACGAATCTCGGCGACGTCGACCGGCAGACCATCGCGGGTGCCACCTCCACCGGAACCCACGGCACCGGGTTGGCCTTCGGGGGCATCAGCACCCAGATCGTCGGCGCGACAGTCGTCACCGGCACCGGTGACATCGTCACGCTGACCTCCGACGACACCGACCTACAGGCGGTCGCGCTCGGCCTCGGCGCCCTCGGGGTCGTCGTCGAACTGACCATCGAGTGCGTGGACGAGTTCCGGTTGCACGCCGTGGAGGGGCCGGAGACCGCCGACGCGGCGATCGCCGCGTTCCACGAACGCGTCGCGAGCACCGATCACCACGAGTTCTACATCTTCCCGCACACCAATTGCGCTCTGGTCAAGACGAACACCCGCGTCGGGCCCGACGCCCCGCTCACCGGCCCGTCACGCATCAAGCGCTACATCGACGACGAACTCCTGAGCAACAAGGCTCTCCGACTGCTGTGCGAGATCGGTGCGCGCGTCCCCCGGCTGGTACCGGCCATCAACGGTGTCACCGGTCGCGCGCTCTCCGCGCGGGAGTTCACCGACACCTCCACCGGGGTGTTCGTCTCCGACCGTGACGTCCGGTTCCGGGAGATGGAGTACGCCATCGACCTCGACGCCGTTCCCGAGGCCCTGGGCGAGATCCGGGCACTGCTCGACCGGCGCGAGTATCTGGTGAGCTTCCCCATCGAGGTCCGCGCCGCGGCCGCCGACGACCTGATGCTGTCCACCGCATCCGGCCGCACCAGCGGTTACATCGCCGTCCACCGCTACCACCGCGACGACCCCGCCGACTCCGACGCTTATTTCGCCGACGTCGAAGCCATCCTCACCGGTTTCGGTGGCCGACCGCACTGGGGCAAGATGCACACCCGCGACGCCGAGTACCTCCGCGGGGTCTACCCGCGATTCGACGAATTCCGTTCCGTGCGGGACCGGTACGACCCGTCTCGCGTGTTCGCCAACGACTATCTGCGGCGAGTGCTGGGCGACTAGGGCGCCGACATCAGCCCGCGTACCGCGACATGGCACTCGCAGCGCCGGCCACCTGGTCGGGACGGTGATCTTCTGGTCCACTGGAGTACATGCGCGACGTC
The DNA here is from genome assembly GCF_001698225.1 of Gordonia terrae. Lineage (NCBI taxonomy): Bacteria > Bacillati > Actinomycetota > Actinomycetes > Mycobacteriales > Gordoniaceae > Gordonia > Gordonia terrae. The sequence continues at coordinate 1,545,013 of NZ_CP016594.1, read as the reverse complement.
CTGCGGTCCCTGACCGAACTCCTCGACACCGGTGACGCGCGGCCGGTTGCGCTCTGCCGGGTCGTCGGCACCACGGGATCGGCTCCCCGCGAGTTGGGCGCCGCGATGATCGTGACCGAGGACGACACCGTCATCGGGTCGGTGTCCGGCGGCTGCGTCGAATCCGCGCTCGTGCACACCGCGCGCGACGTCCTGGCCGACGGCGTCGCCGTGGTCGAACACTACGGCGTCGACGATCCCGACGACCCCGCGCCGGGCCTCACCTGCGGAGGGCAGATCGAGGTCCTCGTCGAGCGGGTTTCCCCGACCGCCCAGCGCCGTCGGCACCTCACCCGCATGGTCGCCGCACTCGACGACGACGAACCGATCTCGTGGGCCACGACCCTCACCGCCGACACCGACTGGTACCTCGCCACGGCGACGTCGCAGCCGGCCTGGCGTCGTCTCGACCGCGACGTCGCCGACCTCCTCACCACCGGCCGCAGCGGGCTCATCGGGGTCGACGACTGCGACGCCCCGTCCGACGAACGCCCCCGTACCTTCGTGCAGACCTTCGCCCCACCCGCGCGGCTGATATTGGTCGGCGCCAACGACTTCGTGCGGGCGCTCAGCTCACTCGGGACGAGTCTCGGGATGCGGGTGACGGTTGTCGACGCGCGACCGGTGTTCGCCACCCGCGCAAGGTTTCCCGACGCCGACGACGTCGTCGTCGGGTGGCCGGACCGGTATCTGGCGGGCGAGATCCGGGACGGACGGGTCGGTGCGTCGACCGCGATCTGCGTGATGACGCACGACCCGAAGTTCGACGTCCCGACCCTGCGCGTCGCACTCGCTTCCCCGACCCTCGGTTTCGTCGGTGCGCTGGGGTCGCGACGGACCGTCGACGACCGCCGTCAACGTCTCCGCGACGCGGGCCTCGACGACGGGCAACTCGCCCGTCTGCGCTCACCGCTGGGGCTCGACCTCGGCGGGCACACACCCGGCGAGGCGGCCGTGGCCATCGCGGCGCAGCTGATCGCCGAACGACATCGTGCGACGGCGACACCCCTCCACGCGGGAACCGGCCCCATCCACCGCCGGTAGCGAGGTACTCCGCTCAGGACCCGAGGAACCTGGGCGCGCGCTTCTCGGCGCGGGCCGCGCGGCCCTCCTGCAGGTCGGCACTCTCCCACGCCCGCATCATCGCCGCGGCCCGGTCGTCGGGCGCCGCATCGCGGGCACCGTCGCCGTTGAGGACGAGCTTGTAATGCTGGAGCGTCAGCGGGGCGAGGTCGGCGATCGTGTGCGCCCAGTGCTGGGCATCGACGAGATCGCCGATGCGGTTCGCGAAGCCCAGCGCGTGGGCCCGATCGGCACCGAGCGGGTCGCACCCGATCAGCATTCCCCGGGCCTGCCCCGCCCCCACCAGTGACACCAGCCGCCGGATCGTCCACTCGTCCACGGCGACACCGATTTTCGCGGCCGGAATGCCCGCGATGGCGTCCGGTGCCATCACGCGGAGATCGGCGGCCATCGCCAGCTGCAGCCCCGCGCCGATCGCCGACCCGTTCAACGCCGCGATCACGGGTACCGGCGCGGTCTCGATCTGCCGCAGGGTGCCGACGAGGATGTCGAGGAAACCTTTGTCGTACACCGGGCCGGACAGGTCGGCACCGGCGCTGAAGACCGGCCCCCGACCGGTCACGACGATGGCGCGGGCACCCGCCCCGAGCGCGGCGTCGAAGGCACCGGACAAGCCCGACAGCATCTCCTCGTTCAGGGCGTTGCGCTTGTCTACCCGGTCCAACTCGATCGTGACGACCGATCGGTCGGTGGTGGAGTGGATCATGGGCCACCACCCTACCGACCACACCTCGCATCGGCCTGACAGCGGCACGGCGTGACAAGGTGGTGGCGTGCAGATCCCCCCGACCGGCGCACAGCCCGCCCCGCATACGGATGTGTTGATCATCGGCGGCGGACAAGCCGCCCTCTCGGCGGCCTACTTCCTCCACCGCTTCGGGCTCGGCGATCGGTACCAGATGCTCGACCACGCCCCCGGGCCCGGCGGCGCCTGGCAGTTCCGGTGGCCGACGCTGACCCTGGCCACCGCCAACCGCGTCCACGACCTACCGGGCTGGGGTCTGGTCGAGGCGCTCGGCCTGGACTGCGACGAGCTACCGGCCGCAACGGCTGTCCCCGACTATTTCGGCCGCTACGAGGAGAAGTTCGGCCTCACCGTCCATCGGCCCGTGCATGTGCGCGCCGTTCGACGTGAGGGCGACGGCTTCCGAGCCGAGCTGGGTGGCGGAGGTTCGGTCACGTCGAATCTGATCGTCAACGCCACCGGCACCTGGGACCGGCCGTTCATCCCGCACATCCCGGGTGCAGCCGACTTCCGCGGCCGACAGCTGCACACACACGACTACACGTCGCCCGAGGCGTTCGAGGGCAAACGCGTCCTCGTCGTCGGTGCGGGCATCTCTGCGATCCAGTTGCTGATCGAGATCGCCCGGGAGGCACCCGGCAGCGAGACGTTCTGGTGCTCGCGGCGCGAACCGGTGTTCAACTCCAAGCCGTTCACCCCGGAACAGGGACGCGAGGCCGTCGCCCGTGTCGAACGGCGTGTGCGCGCCGGGCTGCCCCCCACGTCGGTGGTGTCGGTGACCGGGCTGGCGCTCACCCCGGCGATCGCGGCGGCGAAACGGGACGGGATCCTGACATGGCGCCCGATGTTCACCCGTATCACCGAGACCGGCGTGTGCTGGGACTGCGACGGCGGGACCGGTGAGGGCCTCGATCGCGCGCGCGTACCCGACCACCTGGACCTCGACGTCATCTTCTGGAACACCGGATTCCGCAGCGCCATCGACCATCTCGCCCCGCTTCGGCTGCGCGCGCCGGGTGGCGGGATCACCATGACAGGGCGCCTCGCGACCGTCGTCGACGCCGATCCGCGAATTCAGCTACTCGGCTACGGCCCGTCGGCATCCACGATCGGCGCCAATCGCGCCGGGCGTGAGGCGGCGCGCGTCGCGGCCGAGCTGCTCGGCGTGTCCGCGCACTGACCCGACGGCGGGACGGTTTGCCCGCTCTTGACAAGTTGTTGTGTTTTCACAACACTAAGTCACGTGAGTCCAATACGCCGTGGGGAAAAGCTTCCCATCTACAACCGCATCGGCGTCCTTCGCGCCGAGCGTCGGATGTCGCGGGCCGAACTCGCCGCCCTCGTGGGCATCAACGTGCAGTCGGTGGGCGCACTCGAACGCGGTGACAACTATCCCAGCCTCGACCTCGCCTTCCGTATCTGCGACGTCTTCGACCTCCCCGTCGAGGCGGTGTTCAGCCGTCGAGAGTTCGGGGCGATGTCGGCGGCGCTCTACCACCGCGAAACATCCCCGAAGTCACCAGAATCACCACCCGTCCACACCATCCACACCGACGACACCGGAGGTGAACGATGACCGACCCCTACTCGGCCATCCCCGAGGAGGCAACCCCCGCGCTCTGGCGACGCTATGAACAATGGCGCGGTCAGCGGCATCAGGAATTCAATGCCAAGAACTCCCACCGCCTGACCTCGTGGCGCACCCGGCGCACGTTCCGGCGCCTCGTCGTGGCGCAGGTGTTCTTCGCGACCGTGCTCCTCTTCAGCTCGATCATCGCGTTCTTCACATCCGGGTGGTTTCTCCTCCCGTTCATGATCGGCCTGTTCGGGATCATCACGACGCTCTACCTGCTCCGCATCGTCACGGGCTCGATCGCCGACACACCGGTGACGGCACTCGACGAGATCCAGGTGGCGCAACGCAACTCGGCACGCTCGATCGGCTTCACCGTGCTGTACTGCCTGATGTTCATCCCGTACGCGGTGCTGATCGTCCTCAGCTTCCGCGACGAGGTACCCGGGCAGGCCGTCTACGGCTCGGCGATCCTGCTGATCACCCTCGTACTCTCCGCCATCTGCGTGCCGACCATGCTGACCGCCTGGTGGATGGCCGATCCCGACCCCGAAGACCTCGAAGCACTGTCATCCGACCCGACAACCATCCCCAGTGAGGAGGGTGCGCCGTGACCGCACCACTGATCGTCGACGGGCTCCACAAACGCTACGGAGATCTCGTCGCATTGCAGGACATGACCTTTCATGTCGAGCCCGGTGAGATCTTCGGCTTCGTCGGCAGCAACGGCGCCGGCAAGTCCACGACGATGCGCATCATCCTCGGCGTGCTCGCCGCCGATTCCGGCGAGGTGCGGCTCGGCGACCGCCGCATCGACCTCGACCTGCGCCGTCGCATCGGGTACATGCCCGAGGAGCGAGGCCTGTACCCGAAGATGAAAGTCGGCGAGCAACTCACGTTCCTCGCCCGTCTCCACGGTATGTCCGCTGCCGAGGCCGAGGAGTCGGTCCGGCGCTGGACCGACCGGCTGGGCGTCGGCGCGCGCTACGACGACAACGTCGCCGATCTCAGCCTCGGCAACCAGCAACGCGTCCAGCTCGCCGCCGCACTGGTCCACGATCCCACCGTCCTCGTGCTCGACGAGCCGTTCTCGGGCCTGGACCCGGTCGCCGTGGACGTGATGAGCGACGTATTGAAAGAGAAGGCAGCCGAGGGCATTCCGGTCATCTTCTCCTCGCATCAGCTCGACCTGGTGCAGCGGTTGTGCAATCGCGTGGGCATCATCGCCAAGGGCCAGATGCGTGCGCTCGGCACCGTCGACGACCTTCGCGCTCGTGACGGGGTCAGCCTCGAGATCACCGGGCCGCGTGCCGACATCGCCTGGGCCGAAGGCCTTCCGGGCGTGCGGAACGTGGAGTACGGCGAGACGACCCGCCTTCTCATCGACCCGCAGACCGCCGACGATCAGCTGATCCTCTCCACCGCGCTACAACACGGTCCCGTCCACCGCTTCGCGACCTCGACCCCGTCCCTGACCGACCTGTTCCGAGAGGTGGTTTCCGCATGACCACGGTACGCGACACCCCGCCGACACCCGCCACCGGCGATACCAGAGCCACTGCCGCACAGGCCATTCGTCTCGTCGCCGGCCGCGAGATCACCACGCGCGCCAAGACCAAGTCCTTCGTGGTGAGCACCGCACTGCTGATGGTCGTGATCATCGCCGGCGCCATCATCATCAACCTGTTCTCCGGCGGGGACGACACCGAGAAGGTCGCCGTCGTCGGTCAGCCGTCAGCGGTCACCGAGTCCATCGTGTCCGTCGGCGAGGCGTCGGGCACCACCATCGCCACCGAACCCGCCGACACCGTCGAGCAGGCGCGGGACCGCGTGAACAGCGGCGATGTGGCCGCCGCGCTCGTACCCGGTGAGGCACCCGGGTCGTACGTCATCATCACCAAGGACAGCCTCGAGCCCGCGCTCGAGGGGCCCATCAGAACCGCGGTCTCGCAGGCGAATCTGACGGCGGCACTGTCCGAACGCGGCGTCGACGCCGCCACCCTGCCGACCGTCGACATCAGCGTGACCCAGACCGAGCCGGACAAGCCCGATGAGGGACAGCGTCTGCTCATCGCCATGGTGGGCGTGGTGTTGCTGGTCACGGCGATCATGATGGGCGGCACGATGGTCGCCGTCGGCGTCGTCGAAGAGAAGACGTCGCGGGTCGTGGAGCTGTTGCTGGCGACCATCAAGCCGCTGCACCTGCTGTGGGGCAAGATCATCGGCATCGGCGTCGTCGCCCTGGGCCAGGTGGTGCTGCTCGGCGCCACCGCGTTGATCGCCGGTACCGCGACCGGAATACTTACCCTCCCGGGTGCCGCCCTCGGGATGTTCGCGGCGGTGATCGCGTGGTTCCTCCTCGGGTTCCTGTTCTTCTCTTCTCTCTACGCGGCGACCGGGGCCATCGTGTCCCGACAGGAAGAGCTGAACTCGTCGTCGGCTCCGCTGACGTTCCTCGCGGTCGCGGTGCTGTACTCGGGCATCTTCGGTGTCCAGGCGATGGATTCGACCCTAATCGAGGTGCTCAGCTGGATACCGCCGTTCAGCGCGGCCCTGATGCCGATGCGCATCGCCACCGGCGACACCGATGCCGTGCAGATCATCGTGACGTTCGGTCTGATGGGTGCGGCGTGCGCCGCCGCCACCTGGATCGCCGCGCGGATCTACCAGCGCTCCATCCTGCGCACCGGATCGCGCATCGGGTGGGGTGAGGTGCTCAAGCTCGCCCGCTGAGGAGCGAGCTTCACGAAGGGTCCTGTTGCAATGCGTGGCAGGACCCTTTGTAACGCCCGCCCTCCGCTGGTTGAGCCGGCCCCGAGCGGAGCGAGCCCCTCCTCCGCTGGTTGAGCCGGCCCCGAGCGGAGCGAGGCGCCGAGTCGAAACCACCTGGTGACCCGGGGAACTCAGGCGTCGCCAACCCGGCCGGCCCCATATTGCAACGCCCGGAACCCGTTTCGACCACGACGACGTCGTCTGCTGAGATCGGGAAAAGGTTGTCGGTGGTCGGGTTTACATTGGTCTGTAGCGGATCACCCAGCTCGGGGTGGGTGACGAAACAGGCGTCGGGGGGCGTTGTGAGGATGTGGACCGATCTACCGGGCGAGTTCGTCGCCGGGGTCGATCCTGGCCTCGCGGCCGAGACCGACATGGTGTTGTTGATGGCCGGCCTCGACGCCACCCGACGCGGAGAGTCCTATCTCGCTTGGCATCGATATCAGACGATCGCGGCGATGACCGACCGGCTCGTCACCACCAGCGCGCAGGGGTTCGTGATGGACGGCCACGCCGACTGCGCCGCCCGGATCGCCCGCCAAGCCGCGGTGTCACGACGGCAGGCCGAAATCTTGATCGACGAGGCAATCGCCCTGCGTGACCGGCTTCCCGACACCGCGGATACCCTGCGTGACGGGATCCTGTCGCAGTGGCAGATCCGGCTGATCCTCTCCCGCACCGAGCTGATCCCCGCCGACGACCCCATCATCCCCGCCCTCGACGCCGAGATCGCCGATACTCTGCGCCGCCGCAGCGGTGTGTGGGATCGGGCGCGGTTGCGGGACATGGTCGACCGCCTCGTGTTCCGCCACGATCCGGATGCGGTACGCCAACGCCGCAAAGACGCGATGGACCAACGTGGGGTGTGGACCCACGAACTGCCCGACGGCACCGCCGAACTCACCGCCGTCATGTCGGCAGAGAACGTGCGGATCTCGGCAAAAGCCGTCCGCGTCCTCGCTGATGCGGTATGCAAACGAGACGGGCGCAAGCGCGGGCACCGCCAGTCCGATGCGATGTTCGCGCTGTTGACCCGCACGGCATTCGAGTGCCAGTGCGCCGACGACGAGCCCTGCACCGCGGACATCCCGGACCCGCAGAGTGTCCTCGACGCGGTGCGCGCCGAGATAGTGATTCATGTGGTGACCGATGCCGCGACCCTGGCTGGTGCGCCGGGGGTGGGGTTCCTCGATGAGCACGGCATAATCTCCGATGAGCATGTGCGTGACCTCGCGGCCCGCCCGGACGCCACGCTGTCCCCGGTCACCCCGGCCCGCACCCAACCGACCTATGTGGCCCGCAGCAGCGACGATGCGCAGCGGCGGACCGCCGGGCGCCCGGCACCAGACGAGACACCGCAGTCCGACAGCGAAAACTATCCCACCGCAGCGCAATTCGACGACTCGACCGATGCCACCACCGCATCGGTCGCAGTGGTGTATCCGGCAACCCATCCCGGCAACGGGTACCGGCCGACCACGTCGTGCGCCGATTTCGTGCGGGTGCGGGACGGCTATTGCACCGAACCCGGCTGCACCCGTTCAGCGTTCGCCTGCGATCTCGACCACGTCTCCGAATACGACCACACCGACCCTGCCCGGGGTGGGGCGACGTCGAGCGAGAACCTCAACGCCAAGTGCCGCCCCAGTCACCTCCTCAAGACCCACGGTGACTGGGTGGACGTGCAATACCGCGACGACGACGGCCGCCTGGTCACCGAATACGAGACCCCCGAAGGGGTCACCCTGCCCGGGGATGCCGAAACCCTCGAAGACACCTTCCCCAACCTGCGGCGAATCCGTTTCGAACAGGCCGCTCAAGCCCCACCCACCTCACACATCATCGCCTCCGCCGACAACTCGGAGCGCACCACCAGCCGACTGGACGCCAAACTGGCCCGCCGGCGACAAGAGCGCGCCCGGAACAAACGAGCCCGCGAAGAACTCGACCGCCTCGACCCACCACCCTTCTGACGATCTCATCCCTCGCGGGACGGCCAGCGAAGCTGGATCGGGCCAGTGCAGTCCTCGTGTGCGGCAGGTGGTTTCGACACGCTCGTCGCTACGCTCCTCGCTGCTCAACCAGCAGTGGGGGCGCTCAATGGACAGGGGAGGTTGCGGGACTAGATCTGGCCGAATCGGCGGAGCGCCTCTTCACGCTCGGCCTTGTGATCGACCATCGGCTCGGGATAGTCGTCGGCGTCGATGTCGCCCACCCACCGGCGGACATACTCGCCGTCGGGGTCGAACTTCTTGGCCTGGGCCTCGGGGTTGAACACCCGGAAGTATGGTGCCGCATCGGTTCCCGTGCCCGCAGCCCACTGCCAACCGTGGTTGTTCGACGCCATGTCACCGTCGATGAGTTGATCGAGGAACCATTCCGCTCCCCACCACCACGGCAGGTGCAGATCCTTGACGAGGAAGGACGCGGTGACCATGCGCACCCGGTTGTGCATATAGCCGGTCTCGGCCAGCTGACGCATCCCGGCGTCGACGAGCGGGAAGCCGGTACGCCCGGCCTTCCAGGCGTCGAACCGCTCGTAGGCCTTCTCGTCGGTATCCAGATCGATGCCGTCGAACTGGCGATTCCAGTTGTGCCACAAGCTGTGTGGCCAGTGATAGAGCACATCGGCATAGAAGTCACGGAACGCGAGCTCGCGGAGATAGGCTTGCGCTCCCCCCGACCTGCCCAGATCCGCGGCGAGCGTGCGGGGATGGATGTTGCCGTATTTGAGGTACGCCGACATCCGGCTGGTGCTGTCCCCGGCGGGATCGTTGCGGCCGGAGTCGTAGTCGGCGAGATCGCCGTCGACGAATTCGGCCCAGCGCTCCGTGGCCGCATCCTCGCCCGCGGGGATGGAGAGCGTCGTCGGCGCGGCAGGGACCCGGATGCGTCCGGCCTTCGTCAGATCCGATGGGTCGACGATCTTCTTCGCCGGCACCGACGAGTCGGCGGGTGCGCGCCACCCGTGGTCACGCCACCGCTTCGAGTACGGCGTGAACACCTTGTACGGCGAACCGTCGTCTTTGGTCACCCGACCGGGCGAGACGAGGTACGGCGACCCGGTCGCCACGAGTTCGACGTCGCCGAGCGCGTCGGCGACGGCCTCGTCGCGTCGTCGGCCGAACGGCGCGAAGTCCTCGGAGACGTGGACCCGTTCGGCGTCGACCGCCCGGGCCAGCTTCGGGATCTCGTCCTCGGGGCGTCCCCGGACGACGAGCAGCTTGCCGTCAAGTTTGTCGTCGATCTCGCGCAGCGAGTCGAACAGGAAGGCCAGGCGCCGCTCACCCGAGGACTTCTCCAGTCGCGGGTCCAGCACAAAGCACACGAGGACCGACGAATCGGTCCCCGAGGCGGCCGCGGCGAGCGGCGGGAGGTCGCTCAGGCGCAGATCACGCCTGAGCCAGACCAGTGAGGTCGCGGACGTCAGCCCACTCCGAGCAGGTCGATGACGAACACGAGCGTCCGTCCCGAGAGACGGTGGCCCGCACCGGCTGAGCCGTAGGCGAGCTCGGGCGGAACGGTCAGCTGACGGCGTCCGCCGACCTTCATGCCGGGGATGCCCTCCTGCCAGCCCGGGATCAACCGGTCCAGCGGGAAGTTGGCCGACTGGCCGCGGTCCCACGACGAATCGAATTCTTCGCCCGTCTCGTAGTCGACCCCGACATAGTGAACGTCGACGATGCCGCCGCGGGCGGCTTCGGCACCCTCGCCGACGATGAGGTCGGAGATGGTCAGGTCGGCCGGCGGGGGTCCCGCCTGGAACTCGACCGTGGGCTTCTCGGTGCTGGTCACTGGACTCTCCTTTGAGTCGGGTGTGCGGCGGTCAGACGTGTCCGGCGAGAGCGGTCGCTCAGCGATCGCCCATCTGGACGTAGTCGCGTTCGGTGTAGCCGGTGTAGAGCTGACGCGGACGGCCGATCTTGGTGGTCGGGTCCTCGTGCATCTCGCGCCAGTGGGCGATCCATCCCGGCAGGCGTCCCAGCGCGAACAGCACGGTGAACATGCGGGTGGGGAAGCCCATTGCACGGTAGATGACACCGGTGTAGAAATCCACGTTCGGGTACAGCTTGCGCTCGATGAAGTAGTCGTCGTTGAGCGCGACCTCTTCGAGACCCTTCGCGATGTCGAGCAGATCATCCTGCACGCCAAGCGATTCCAGGATCGTATCGGCGGTCTTCTTCACGATCGCGGCGCGCGGATCGTAATTCTTGTAGACGCGGTGACCGAAGCCCATGAGCTTGACGCCGGCTTCCTTGTTCTTCACCCGCTTCATGAAGTCCTTGGTGTCGCCACCGTCGGCGCGGATGTCGTCGAGCATCTCGAGCACGGCCTGGTTGGCGCCGCCGTGCAGCGGACCCCAGAGTGCGTTGATGCCGCCGGAGATCGAGGTGAACAGGTTGGCCTGCGACGAGCCGACGAGGCGGACCGTCGAGGTCGAACAGTTCTGCTCGTGGTCGGCATGCAGGATGAACAGCATGTCGAGCGCCTTGGCAACCTCGGGGTTGACCTCGTAGGGCTCCGCGGGGAAGCCGAAGGTCATCCGCAGGAAGTTCTCGACCAGGCTCAGCGAGTTGTCCGGGTAGAGGAACGGCTGACCCGCCGACTTCTTGTACGCGTAGGCCGCGATGGTCGGCAGCTTCGCGAGGAGGCGGATGGTCGACAGCTCGACCTGCTCGTCGTCCTTGGGGTCGAGCGAGTCCTGGTAGTAGGCCGACAGCGCGTTGACCGCACTCGACAGCACCGGCATCGGGTGCGCGTTGCGGGGGAAGCCGTCGAAGAAGCGCTTGAGATCCTCGTGGAGGAGCGTGTGGCGCTGGATCTTGGTGGTGAAGTCCTCCAGCTGCGCCGGAGTCGGGAGCTCGCCGTAGATGAGCAGGTAGCTCACCTCGATGAAGGTCGACTTCTCGGCCAGCTGATCGATCGGGATCCCGCGGTAGCGCAGGATGCCGGCGTCACCGTCGATGTAGGTGATGGCCGACTTGGTCGACGCGGTGTTCACGAAGCCACCGTCGAAGGTGGTCAGATTGGTCTCGGCCAGGAATTTGCCGAGCGCGACCGAGTCGGTGCCCTCGGTGGCCTTCAGGATCGGGAGCTCCAGCTGTCCACCGGGGTAGGTGAAGGTCGCTGAGGCCGTGTCGGACGCCTGGTCGGCTGGGACTGTTTCAGCAGACACACGAACCCCTTATTCAGATCAGAGATTTTTACAGTGTCCGGGTAGGACACACAGGTACAACCTAGTCGCTTCTCAGCTCGCCCGCCCACGGAGGGTCGGCCCCGGGCCTCGACACCGTCACCGCAGCCACGTGAGCTGCGAATTCGGCCGCTTCTCGCCACTCTTCGACGGTCAGTGAACGCACCGCGTCCGGGGAGAGCCGACCGTGCCGGTCCAGGTGGTGGACAAGGCCCCCGAGGACGCTGTCCCCCGCGCCGATCGTGTCGACGACGTCGACGGACGGCGCCGGCGCGGTCACCTCACCGACCGCTGTACGAACGGTGATACCCGATGCCCCGGCTGTGGTGACAACCGCTGCCACTCCGTCACCCAGCCAGTCCGCCGCCGAACTGCCCGCCGGCCCGTCGCTGAGCCAGGCCGCGTCCTCGTCGGAGAGTTTGACCAGGTCCACCGACGACATCCAGCTGCGGAAACGGCGTCGGTAGCCGTCGGGGTCGTCGATGACCGCGGGCCGGATGTTCGGGTCCAGCACCACGACTCGACCCTCGGCGCGGCAGTGACGCATCAGGTTCTCGTACACCGTGGCACCGGGTTCGAGCACGAGCGACAGGGTCCCGAACGTCATCGCCGCGACGGTGGGCGGCAGCGCGCCCGGATCGGTGACCGCCCGGTCTGCGGTCCCCTCCACGTAGAAGGAATAGTGTGCCGATCCGTCGTCGGCGATGGTCGCCAGAGCCAGCGAAGTGGGCTCGTCGCGACGTTGGACCAGCGTGGTTCCCACCCCGGCAGCGCGGAGCGCGTCGACGATCGCATCGCCATAGGTGTCGGTGGACACCGCCGAAAGCAACGACACTGCACTCCCCAACCGCCCCAAGGTGATTGCGACATTGAATGGACCGCCGCCCAGGGCGGGCTGCAGGGGCGCCAGGCCTCCTCGGTTCGCCTCGTGACGACTTCCGCCCTGCTGCACGACATCGACCAGCGACTCGCCGCAGACGACGATCTCTCTCACGGTCTCTCCTCGCATTCGCATGGGCCACCGGGCACGGCACCTCCACCGAGTCTGCCACCGCAACGCGGGCGCACGTCTGGACTTCGCGGGGTGGGACACCATGTCGCCCGAGGTAGATTCGATTCATGCACGAGCTGCCGGCGGGCCCCGACGCGGTGGTCCTCGACTTCTCGGCCGACGACGCTCCGTCGGCCGCGGTGCTCGCCGCGACCAGGGCGTTGCGCGCCGCGATCGATCGCGGCGAGCTCGCCGAGGTGACCGATCTCGTGCCCAGCGCGCACACCCTCCTGGTCCAGGCGAATCCGGATCGCGGTGTGGACGAACTCGGTGTCCGCCGCGCGCTGCGACACCGCGGAACCGACGCCGAGCACGACAACGACGAGCGTGTTTCCGACGAGATCGTCATCCCGGTCGAGTACGACGGCGCAGACCTCGCGGATGTGGCTGCGGCACTGGACATGACGAGCGACGAGGTCGTCGAGGTGCACTGCCGCACCCGATGGCGCGTCCAGTTCATGGGTTTCGCACCGGGTTTCGGCTATCTTGTCGCCGACGACGAGGCATCGCACCCGTTCGACACGGTGGGTCGACGCCGGGAAGCACGCACCAACGTTCCGGAGGGGTCGGTCGCGATCGCCGCCGGGTACAGCGCGGTGTACCCGAAGTCGAGCCCCGGCGGCTGGCAGTTGCTGGGCCGCACCGATGTTCGCCTGTGGGACGCGCACGCCGATCCCCCCGCCCTGTTCACCGCGGGCCGGATGGTCCGCTTCGTCGACGCCGGGCGCGGACAAAGATGACCTCGCTGACCGTTCTCGCGACGGGGCCTCTGGCGACCGTCCAGGATGCCGGGCGGCCGGGGTACGCACACCTCGGCGTCCCGCGGTCGGGGGCTGCGGATCGTGCGGCCCACGCTCTGGCCAATCGTCTTGTGGGCAACGCGGAGTCGGCGGCGGTGGTCGAGACGACGCTGGGCGGGTTGCGGATTCGCGCCGATTCCGACGTACTGGTCGCGGCGACCGGGGCGGACACCGTGGTGCGTCGCAACGGGATCCCCGCGGGGCTCGCCGCGGCTCTCGTGCTTCGTGCCGGTGACGAGCTGTCGCTCGACGCACCCACCTGGGGGTTGCGCAACTACGTCGCCGTGCGGGGCGGTATCGACGTCGAACCGGTGTTGGGCTCGCGGTCGACCGACACCCTCTCCGGACTCGGGCCGCCTCCACTCGACACCGGCGCGCTGTTGCCCCTGGGTCACGCCGCCGGTGACTGGCCGACCACGTGGTCCGCCCCCGCCGACAACGAGCACCCGCAGGTCGTCGTTCTGGACTGCCACACCGGCCCCCGTGCCGACCATCTCGCTGCACCGGCCGACGTGTGCGTCGGATCCTGGGTGGTCGGAACCGACAGCAATCGCGTGGGCGTGCGGGTCGACCGCGCCGAGGGCTCGGGGCTTCCCCTCCTCACGCATCGTGACGGCGCCGCGGAGCTCCGTTCCGAGGGCATCGCCCACGGGTCGATCCAGGTCCCGCCGAGTGGCCGTCCGGTCATCTTTCTCGCCGATCACCCGGTCACCGGCGGCTATCCGGTGGCGGCGGTCCTCACCGCCGAGGCGGTGGATCTCGCCGCGCAGGTCGCTCCCGGATCGGAGATCCGATTCCGGCAACGCTGATCGGAGATCCGATTCCGGCAGCGCTGAGCGGAGAATCGACGTTTCGGAATCGCCGACCGCGGGAAGCCATAGACCAGCGTCCCGATAGGAGGTACGAGCGTGAGTGATCCGTCTGTGAACGACCTGTCGACCGTGCAGCTCGTCGAACGTCTGCAGCAGCAGACGACGACCCTGGTGAAGACCGAGCTGCAGCACGCGGTCGCGGAGATGAAGGGCAAGGGCACCCGGATCGGGGTGGGCGCCGGCATCTCCGGTGCGGGCACCTTGCTGGTGCTGTTCGGCCTCGGCACTCTTGTCGCGGCAGCCGTGTTGGGGCTGGCGAACGCGGTACCGGCGTGGCTGGCTGCGGTGATCGTGGGGGTGATCCTGTTGGTCATCGGCGGGGCCGCCGCCGCGATCGGAGCCAAACGGGCCAAGTCCGCGGTGCCGCCGGCCCCGGAGCGCACCGTCGAGAGTGTCCAGCGCGACGTGGCGACTGTGAAGGAGCACCTGTAGATGAGTGAGACACCCGAGAACAACACTACGGCCGACACCCCGCCCCCGGTGGAGCAGCAACGCCAGGAACTGGCCGAGACCGTCGACGCGCTGGCCGCCAAGCTGGATGTCCCGGCGCGGGTGAACGACGCGGCGTCGAGGACGGCGCACACCGCGCAGGTGAAGGCCCAGGAGAACTCGACCGTGCTGATCGGCGCGGCGGTGGCCGCCGTGCTGGCCGTCGGCACCATCGTCATCGTCCGTCGTCGACGCCGCTGACCTCCGACCACGATCCGCCCGGGGTCCACTACCGAATGAGCGAGGAATTCGCATGAGTGCCGTATCGAAGGCGATGTACAAACCGATGTCCTTGGCGACCAGCGTGCTCGGCGGTATCGCCGCGGGCGCGGTGTTCGGTCAGATCTGGAAACGGATCTCCGACGACGAGTCGGCACCCGATCCGAAGGACCTCGAGCGCTCGAACACCGAGGTCCTGGTGGCTGCCGCGTTGCAGGGTCTCGTCTTCGGACTCGTCAAGGCCGCGGTCGACCGGGCCGGCGCACGTGGCTACCGGGCCGTGACCCACGAGAATCCCGAGTGACCGACAGTTGACACCGGGGTGAGACGAACCTAGGGTTTCGTCTCATGACCGAGGTTATGGACGCTGCGACGGAGGCCTGTCCCGTTCACACCGACGACACGGCGTCGGCACACGACTACGAGCCTCTCGGTCCGGATTCGCTGACCTGGCAGATCTGGGGCACCTGGACGGGGATGTTCCAAGGCCTGTGGGCCGGGTCGATCCAGAACATGCACCCCAAACTGGGCGCCGCGGTGTGGGACCACTCGGACTTCTTCGGCGAGCGATGGCAGCGTCTGATGCGGTCGCTGTATCCCATCAGCGGGGTGGTCTTCGATTCCGTCGTGCCCGGCGCGCAGACCGGGCTGGAGGTACGCGACTACCACCGGACCGTCAAGGGGACGATGGACGACGGGTCCCGCTACCACGCGCTGGATCCCGATGTCTTCTACTGGGCCCACGCCACGTTCTGGTACGGCAACGTCCGGCTGTGCGAGCGATTCGGCCCCTTCCTGACCGAGGACCAGAAACGCCAACTGTTCGAGGAGTCGAAGGCCTGGTACGCCCAGTACGGCGTGTCGATGCGTCCCGTGCCGGACACCTACGAGGACTTCCTGGAGTACTGGGACTACATGTGCCGCAACGTGCTCCGCGATCACGTCTCGGTTCGCACGGTCCTCGACATCACCCAGTTGCCGCCGCCGCCCTTCCTCGGCTTCATCCCGACGTGGCTGTGGGACCGGTACCTGGTGCCGCAGAACCAGAAGCTGTTCATGTGGCTGACCACCGGGTTCTACGACGAGCCGGTTCGCGAGATCCTCGGCCTCGAGTGGACCGACACGGACGAGCGACGATTCCGGTTGCTGGGCAAGGGCATCAACCTCGTGATGCACAAGCTCCTACCCAAGCGGGTGCTGCGCCATCCGCGGCCGCGCGACGCATGGGACCGCGTCACCGGAAGAGTCGCCGCGGACGCACCGATCGTGCACACGCCCACGCGGAACCTGCCCCCGGAGAGCGAGCGCGACAACCCGATGCACTACTGCCCGATGAGCGCCGCACGGCGGGCCTCGTACCCGGGCGTGCTCACCGCGGACTGAGACTCACCGCACCGCCGGCTATTGCTGCCCCAGACTTCGCCGCATCGCCTGACGAACCCGTCCGGCCTCCCGGGTGGCGTGTGGATTCGGACGTCCGGCTCGCGAGCCGGCGAGCTTCGCACCGATGTGCTCGCCCACGGTGATCGGCGAATAGCGACTGCCCGCCCCGACGCACGACGGCAGCGTCGCGATCATCGCGTCGAGGTTGCCGTCGTGGAAGTAGGCAGCGGAACGACGCCGCTCCACCGTGCCGTCGACGATCGGCGGCTTCACCCGATGCAGGGTGGACGTCCACCGCTCGTTGGTCCAGCGCGCCATCAGATCGCCCAGATTGATCAGCAGCGCACCGTCAGCCGGACTCACGTCGTGCCATTCGCCGTTCCGATCCAGCACCTGTAGGCCTCGCACCTGGTCGGCCCACAGCACCGTCACGATGCCGTAATCCGTGTGCTCGCCCATGCCGGTCAGCTCGCCGTCGAGTTCGATCTCACCCGGCGGCAGGGCGTAGTTGTTCATCCGGAGCACGTCGAGGGAATGGTCGGTGAAACCCTCGAAGAAGTCGGCGGGCAGGTCGAGGGCGTCGGCAAAGATCCTGGTCAGTGTGTGGGCGACGCGGCGGGCTTCGCTGAAGTACGCCGAGACCGCCGCCTGGAAATGGTCGACGGCCGGCCAGGTGTTTGTCGCGTACTGGTCGGCGGGTAGGTCGAGTTCGGGGTATTGCGTTGCCTCGACCCCGACGTTGTAGGCCTCGAAGAAGTCGTTCATGCGTCCCGCGGACTCGACGCCCAGCGAGAGTGACAGGGATTCCGATTTCGGCGGCGCGTATCCGCGATTGATCTCCGGCGGTGTGCGGTAGGTCTTCTTCAGTTCGAGCGGAAGGGCGAAGAAGTCGTCCATGACCGCGGTGAACTCGTCGATGACCGCAGCCGGGATCTCGTGCCCGACGACCTGGATGAAGCCGACCGAACTCGCCGCGTCGTCGAACCTCGCCGCCACCACGGCCCGGTCGGCGGGATCGCCGTTGCGCGTGTACGGCGAGATGTCGATGAGCGGCACGTCGAATCCGGTGGCGGCGGCGGTCATGGCGTCCATGGTGGCACCGATCGCCGGGTCGCGCTGGTCGGCGAACCGGGCCCTCAGGTGCGCTGACCGGCGCGATAGTGCACAAACGCCGGGATCATCAGTGCGGCCACGATCGTCGCGATCACGACCGCGATGCCCCCGAACGCCGTCGCGGCGGCGACCCCGATCGAGGCGGCCGCGGCGCCGTGGGCGACGTCGGCGATCCGCGGGCCGCCGGCCACCACGACGATGAACACGCCCTGCAGTCGGCCCCGCACCTCGTCGGTCGCGGCCGCCAGCAGGATCGTCTGCCGGAACGCCGCGGACGCCATGTCGGCCGCCCCACCGATCATCAGCAGCACGACCGCGACGACGAGCATCGGCATGGCGGCGCCGTCGGCGAACGACACCGCGATCCCCGTCCCGGTGATCGCCAGACCCCAGATGATGATGCACACGATGACCGCGAGACCCTGCCGCTGCACGCGGGCGACCCAACCCGAGAAGATCCCGCCGACGACGGCTCCCGCGGCGATTGCCGTGAACAGCAAGGCGAACGCGATGCCACCGCCTTCGGGGCCACCGAAGTTCTCGTGGGCCATCTGTGGGAACAGCGCCCGCGGCATGCCGAAGATCATGGCGATGAGGTCGACGAGGAAGGATGCCAGGAGGATCTTGTGCCCGGCCAGGTACCGAAGGCCGTCGAGGACCGAGCGCAGGCCCGCGACCTTCGGCGCTGCCTCGCTCTCCGGTCGCAGGGACGGCAACATGATGACGGCGATGAGCGTCGGCACCAGGAACAGGGTGTCCACGAAGTACAGGAGCGAGTAGCCGAGAACCGGGATCAGGGAGCCGCCGACCAACGGCCCCGCGATGGCGCCCGCTTGCATCACCGTCATGTTCAGCGAGAGCGCGGCGGGCAGGTCCTTGGTGTCGAGGAGTCGAGGTAGTACCGCCGTCCGCGTGGGCTGGTTCACGGCGAAGAAGGCCTGCTGAACGCCGAAGAGCACCAACACGATCCAGACGTTCTGCCCGCCCATCGCGGCCTGTGCCCAGAACAGTGCGCTGCAGACGATGAGGCCGATGGTCGTGATGATCAGCAGGGTCCGACGGTCGACGACGTCGGCCAGGGCCCCGCCCCACAAGCCGAAGACGACGAGCGGGACCAGACCGAACACCCCGGTCAGCCCGACGTACGCCGAACTCCCCGTGACCTCATAGATCTGAGCGGGCACCGCGACGACACTCAGCTGCGCGCCGATCACGGTGACGATGTTCGCGAGCCACAGCCGCCGGAAGTAGTGATTGCGCAGCGGCGCGGTGTCGGCGAGAAGGCGGGCCATTTCCACGATGCTATGACCGCCGCCCGGGGGCGGGTCACGCAGGCCGACGACTGCCCTGTGGAGAGTGACGTCGGCGATGCCGCCGCTCTCCGCTAGGGTCGTTGTCGCCCGAGGGGCGGTCGCACCTTCGCTGGGCGCCTCGCACCACGCAGGTGGGCATGAACCTGCGCGACTTCGATCCGAAGACCCGGTTGTGGTCGACCACAATCACTTTCGTCTCACACAAGAAGCGGCAGCAGACGGCCGCGAACATCACGTCGTGGGGCGGTTACGCCCGGTGCACGATCTGGGTGAACGGCGTGCGCGTGTCCCACCACGTGTACCGGGCACCGATCTTCGCCCAGGCGCAGTGCGGCATCGCCGGATTCTACCCGAACCGTCTCGACTACCGCTGACGGGCCCCGACACTCACGGCTGCAGCCGCTCGGCACGCCAGGTGTGGTCGACGTGGGTCAGCCGAACCCGGTTGTGCAAGCGGTTCGCTCGACCCTGCCAGAACTCGACCTCGACCGGAACGATGCGGTACCCGCCCCACTCGGACGGGACCGGGACCTCGGCGCCCTCGTCGAACCCGCCGTAGGCTTCGGCGAGTTCGGCGGCCTTCTGCTCGAGTTCGACGCGACTGCCGATGGGCCGTGACTGCTCGGACGCGGCTGCCGACAGCTGCGAACCGCGGGGTCGGAGCTCCCAATACGCCTGGATCTCCAGGGCACTGACATGTTCGACCGGACCGCGGAAGTGCACCTGCCGTTCCAGGGCGATCCAGGGAAACGTCACCGAGGCATACGGGTTGGCGGCGAGGTGCCGCCCCTTGTCCGACTGATAACCGGTGAAGAAGACCACGCCGTTCGCGTCGACTCCCTTACACAGGACGGTGCGCGTGGACGGTCGGCCCTCCGCGTCGGCAGTTCCGAGGACCATCGCATTGGGCTCGGCGATGCGGGCGTCGATGGCCTCGCGCAGCCAGACTCCGAAGAGGTCCAGCCACGGCGGGTCGCCGCGCAGCCAACTCGGGTCGAGGTTCTCGCGGATGCCGTCGGCCCCGGCTGCACGGTCACCCTCGCCGATGTTGGGGGGAATCCCGCCGCCATATCCGACGCGCATGTTCGGCAGGTCGATGGGGTCGCGCGACTCGTCCAGCACCGTCCTGACGCTACTCCGACCTCGCTCGTTACTCCGGGGTACACGCGGGGCGGCGTGCTGATCTACAGTTCGTCGTGGATCGCATCCCCCGCGGATGCACGACACAGACGTCGAGTGAGGTGGGTTGCCATGGCCAACACTGTTCCCGAGGATTTCGTCGCCGGACTCGAGGGCGTGGTGGCCTTCACGACCGACATCGCCGAACCGGACAAGAACGGCGGCAATCTCCGCTATCGCGGCGTGGACATCGAAGACCTGGTCGAGAACAAGGTGACCTTCGCCGACGTGTGGGCCCTGCTGGTCGACGGCAAGTTCGGTGACGGTCTGCCGCCGGCCGAACCGTTCCCGCTGCCGATCCACACCGGCGACGTGCGGGTCGACGTCCAGGCCGCGCTGGCCATGCTCGCACCGATCTGGGGCTACCAGCCGCTCCTCGACATCGACGACGCCACCGCCCGCGACAATCTCGCCCGCGCATCGGTGATGGCACTGTCGTACGTGGCGCAGTCGGCGCGGGGCATCCATCAGCCCGCCGTCCCCCAGCACGTGATCGACGAATGCGACACCGTCACCGCACGTTTCATGACGCGGTGGAAGGGCGACCCCGATCCCCGGCACATCGCCGCGATCGACGCCTACTGGGTCAGCGCCGCCGAGCACGGGATGAATGCGTCGACCTTCACCGCGCGGGTGATCGCCTCCACCGGGGCCGACGTCGCGGCATCGCTGTCGGGCGCGATCGGCGCCATGTCCGGACCGCTGCACGGCGGCGCCCCCGCCCGCGTCCTGCCGATGATCGAAGAGGTCGAGAACACCGGCGACGCACGAGGACTCGTGAAGGGAATCCTCGACCGCAAGGAGAAGCTGATGGGCTTCGGGCACCGCGTGTACCGCGCAGAGGATCCGCGCGCCCGCGTGCTCCGCCGCACCGCACAGGAATTGGGCGTCCCTCGCTTCGAGATCGCCGCCGCACTCGAGCAGGCCGCGCTCACCGAACTGCGGGAACGACGCCCCGACCGCGCCATCGAGACCAACGTCGAGTTCTGGGCGGCGGTCATCCTCGACTTCGCCGAGGTGCCGACCCACATGATGCCCGCGATGTTCACCTGTGGCCGGACCGCCGGCTGGTGCGCGCACATCCTGGAGCAGAAGCGGCTCGGCAAGCTGGTCCGCCCGGCCGCGATCTACACCGGTCCGAGCCCCCGGCGCCCCGAAGACGTCGAGGGCTGGGGCGACGTCGTGAAGCCGGGGCTGTAGGTCCCTTCCACAGCCGCGACCAGGTTCAGGCTGGTCGGGTCGGTTGTGGACACCCGCTCGTCGGGTCGCGGCCGGCATCGTAAAGTGTTCCCAAGTCACGTGCTCACAACGACTGTCGGGGGAACGATGAGCGGGGATTTTGTCGTCAATTCAGGTGCGATGGACGGCGTCGCGGGTGCGCTCGAGGGCATGGGCTACTTCATCGAGTCCGCGTCTAGGCCAGACGTCACCGCCACCATCAACACGTCGATGCCGAACTCACCTCTCGTCGGCGCGGGTGCCGACGCCACAGCGAAACTGACGCAGGCGCAGACAGCCGTATCCGGGCAGTGGGAGACATTCGCCTCTGCCGTGCGCGCAGCGCGCACGATCGCGGTCGACGTCGACGGCGAGAACGCGACCAAGTTCCGTACCCTTTCCGCTCTCCTCGAGAACGAGCCACCCCGATGAGCGGGCACCCGCCCCTCACAAAAGTGATCATGGATTCGTGGCGGCCCTGGGAGCTGGCCGAGGCGAAGCTGACCTGCCTTGCGAATGCCATTCGAGAGAACTCCGAGGCAGCCGAACGAACGGTTGACCAGGTGCCCAACACGTCGTGGGCCGGCGGCGCCAGGTCGGCGGCCAATGCGCGGGCGAGTGACCAGAACGGGTGGGCCAAGAAGGTAGCGGCCAAGGTCGACGACCTTCAAACAGCGCTCAACAACGCCGCTGCGGCAATCGACTCGTCGAAGACCGCAGTCAACGGCGCCCTGCTCGGTGCATCCATGCAGCGCTTCCTGCTGGTCAGCGAATCCGATCCGTCGTGGAAGATGCGGTACGTCCCGAAGGAGGACGACGAGCTGACTCCTGGTCAGATCGCCGACATGGAGGGTGAGATGACCAGCTTCGTGAAGGGGAAAGCTGACGAGCTGGCCACCACAGCCTCCGATCACGCCGCTCTGATCCAGACCGCCGTCGGGAACCTGAACACCATCGCACCGCCGGCACTCACCCTCAGCGCGCAGGACGGGCGCCGCCACGGCCAGCTGGCCGCCGATGGCTGGACCGACGAAGAGGCTGCTGCGGTCGGGCGCAGCCTGAGAGCGGCGGGCCTGAGCGACGAGCAGATCGCGCGGCTGATGAACGGCGAAAAGCTGGACGACGTCCCGCGTGGTGTCCAGGAGTACCTTCACACGTTCTACGGTTCGGTCGGGTCAGACGGACTGTTCGATCTGAAGTCGAAGTTCGACGGCATGCACACACCCACCGGAGACGCCTGGTCCAAGGCCCTCGGCCAAGGCCTCCTCACCCTGTCGAACGAGAACGTCGGCGCCAATACCGGGTATCAGTACCTGCCCGGTTGGGTGCAGGACTGGGCGAGTAACCACAACTCCAATGACGGAGCGCGCATCCGAAACTTCGATGTTCCACTCGCCGGTCTCCTCGCAAACTCCGGAAACGTGTCGCCGGGAGAAAGATTCGGTACCGAGCTCATCCGTAAAGCTGCCGGAGGTGCAAGCCGGAGCGCCGACGACAGCGGTTTGATTGCACCCGAGATCAACTACGGCGGACCACGCGACGGCCACGAGACACTCACACGAACTTACGAGGATACGATCCGAACCTTTATGGACGTGGGCACCAGAAACCACGAGGCGTCGGCCGCCATCCTCACTGGTGAGTACTCCAGCGGCGAGGAACTCGCCGATTATGACCGAGACAACATGCTCGGGTACGTGCTCAAACACGACTGGGAGGATGGCGGCGACGCCGCAGGCGGTCTCATCGATTGGATTCGCGACGACGGCACGAGCGGCGACCCAGCGCAGACCGCTCTCGCCGACCGCGCTTTCACAGGACTGTTCGACTACGCAACAACCACGGACGGCGACAACAACTTTGCCGGACTGATGAACGCGAACTCGTCCGGCGATGCGGTCGGGAAGATCAACCCTCACCTGGCACAAGCGCTTCGAGAAGCGTCCCTGCCGTACTTGAATATTCTCGCCGGCGGGCATTCAGAGGTCCACGGTCACCCCGGGTTCGATCCGTCACTCGATGCAAGTGAGTTGCAGCAGCGCACCGCACGATTGTTCACTCTCATCGCGAGCGACAATACGTATGGCCAACCGACATCGGAGAATCCAGACGGCACCGGAGCGGGAGCCGATCTCTATCGCGACATCTTGGACCAGACTATCCGCAACGGCGCGTTGGCTGCCGAGGACTTTTCCTCTGATCCGGATCGAGCACGCTCTCTGTCAACGCTAAGCGCCAATCTGCGCGCCCTCGGGCAAGCCGGTCTTTACGGGGCTGAGTACGATCTCCAGATCGATGAGAATATAAGTGCTGAAGAAAAGAACGCTACCGGCTCGAAGATCAGAAACATCGTGGCATCGGCGTCAGCCGGGTTGACCGGAGTACCCCATCCTGCGGTTATTGCTGCCGGCGCAGCCGGTACGGCAGCTTCGCCGTGGCTCTTCCCTGCCGAATCAGCAGGCGACCTTGACTTCAGGCCACCGCCAGGAACTGTCGGCGGCGGATCTGCTTCAGAGGACGAACTCCATCTTGTGTATGGCGCACTCTCAGCAACGGAGGGAATCCCGGACATCGGCGGCAAGTCCGAGGCATGGTATGGCTCGGACGGCCGACTCAAACCATTGGCCCAAATCCTTAGTGAGCACAATGGCGATACCGGCGAGCTATTAGGCGCGATGGAAAGAGCATTGGGATCTGAATCCAGCCTTGTCGCTTCACTGCACGCCGGCACCAGCACCGGGGACACGGATGGTAGAAAGCATTTCGATCCAACCGATCCCGACAACTACGACAACATGATTCTGAACGGCCCCGAATAGATGAAACTCCTACTCCGGCCTCCATCGGTTCTCACTGTCATTGCGCTATGTGCAGTACTCTCCGTCATCTCTTGCTCGACATCGGTATCGCCGCAGGACAATGGACGCGGGAAGATGCCAGCCTCGACGAGTTCGAGTTCCGAGCCCAGTACTTACCGTTTCCCCACTGGGGTGGCCGGTCCCTACAACGCGGTCTGGTCTGCACCCGACCAAATCAACCTTTACAGCAGAGCAGCCGAGTTGGCGCGCGCCTATGTTGAGTCATGCCAGTTGTCGATCTTCGGCCGGCAGGCCGCTTATCCCGGTGCAGTTGCCGCCGCTCCCGCCCCGGCCGTCGACCATCGTATGAGTTGCCTCTTCGCACCCGAACAGCCGGAAGGTGATAAGCCAGCGTATTTCGGCACTCTGTACGCCACCATCCTCGAGCTGGATTCCAGCGAAAACCAAGTCTCCGCCCGCGGGTGTTACACAACCAACGGTCGCGCCGATGTGAAGACACAAGAGCCGGAGAGCGATTACCTCAACGCGACCGAATTCAGCTTCGTTGCCCAACTTCCCGGAGGCAAGACCGATCCACGGGCAGGTGTCGGTCGGGATGTAGTTGCAGGGGCGACCGCGCGTGCCCCGAATTTCGACGTTTTCTACCCGTGGAAGTTCGATGCAGTTCGACGAGGGACTCCAGCGCCGCCGGAACCGCCCTTCAGTGAGCGACCCTGCAGTCGATGGGCAGCCCGAATGCTCGATCAGATTCCGGCGTACTCCGGCCAGAGCCCTTTCGCGTCCGACGGATCCCCTGCGGAGTTGGTGCCGAAACTGTTCGGCGAAAGAGGGTTTCCGACTCTGCCTCAGTCTCCCGCATGGCCGGAATCCTGACTAGACAGCTTGCGACATTCAAGTAGACCGATGCGGATCGATTACTTCAAACTTGCAGCGTGCGCGGTGATCGTATTGCCTCTGACCGCGTGTTCGCAGCCTCAACAGGGCTTCGTCTTCAGCGGCAGCCACGACAGCTCAAATGGCAGGAGATGCTCCGGCCTCCGTGCAGACCCCCGCCACCTATCGATTCCCTCATCATCTGGTTGGCAGGATCAACGTTGTCTGGTCAAGCGAACCCGGAGTCGATCTTCATTCCCGTCCGGCCGAAGTCGTGCGCGCGACCACTGAGGCAGGGAGCATTCTCAGCGTCCCTGGTCCACGAAACTATCCTGGAGCAGAGGCCGCGGCCGAGGACGCTTTCGGCATCCCGGGCGCCTACACCTTCAGCGGAGACCGCACCAATCTGACCGCTAAGCACGGCACCCTGTTCGTTCACCTTGCGTCGCTCTCCTCTACGCGCGACTCTGTTCATGCCCTCGTTTGCGCTTACAACTTCGGGCTGATCCCTAAGCTCGACGAACCCAAGGCCGGTGGATATCTCGGCGGCTCGGCTTACGCCGTAGACGCCACCCGATCGCCTGATGCGATCGATCCGCGACAGGATGCAAACCGAGTTGCGCCGATCGACTCCGGCGACAGGGCCCCTCGTTTCGACGCGTTCGAACCGTGGCAGGTCGTATACCGCAGCGTCCGCGACGATCCGAGAATGGCGACATGCCTGTCCCGAGGAAGAGAAATCGTCCGATCACATCCCGCGTACCGCGGCCAGGTCGTGACCGAAGACACGGACTCGGTGACCGCGATTTCACCTCGGCCGGAACAGTTCCCGGTGCTTCCTCAGTCGCCCGAGTGGCCACCCCCGTGATCACATCGGATCGAGAGATAGCTGACGTGGCCGGACGCGCTCGCCACCGAAACACCAAGGAGAACACATGTCCAAGCACGAGCGCGCCTTCACCGGCGACTTCGACGAAGTCCTCCACGCAATCCACGCCTGCGTTCTCAACGGCAGCTCGTCGGCCAGTTACGAGGCGGGCAGCGACATCACGGTCGGCGACGTCCGTTGCGCAACTCTCGTCTTCGAGCGTTACAGCATGGTTGGTAACAATCGGCTGAGTCTGACCGTCACGCTGATAGGTCGCGGACGTGAGCTCAACCTGGTCGCCATCACATCCGGAGGTAGCCAGGCCGTGTTCTGGAAGCTCAATTTCTACGGCGAGGACGCGTTCCTGTCGCAGTTCGTCGGCCATCTGGACACGATCATCGGACGCCAGTCCGCCTGAGCCGCACACTCATGTGCACAGGCGCGTCTTGCACTCGTCGCGCGTACATGCAGAGGCAACCGAGCCGGAGACGGCGCTGTCACCGGGTTTGCAGGGACCGAACCCGAGGTGGCGGGGACCACTCCCTAGAATTGCCGACATGAGCGAAGCCGCCACCGCACCCGTCACCCTGCCCGCCGACCTGCTGCCGTCGGACGGCCGCTTCGGTTGCGGACCGTCGAAGGTGCGCCCCGAGCAGTTGCAGTCCCTCGTCGACACCGGTGCGTCGGTGTTCGGCACCAGCCACCGTCAGGCCCCGGTGAAGAACGTCGTGGGCTCGATCCGCGAGGGCCTGTCGAACCTGTTCTCCCTGCCCGAGGGCTACGAGGTCGTGATCTCCAACGGTGGCACCACCGCGTTCTGGGATGCCGCGGCGTTCGGCCTGATCAAGCAGCGTTCGCTGCACCTCACCTACGGCGAGTTCTCGTCGAAGTTCGCGACGGTCGCGAAGAAGGCCCCCTTCCTCGACTCCCCCGCGGTCATCTCGACCGACCCCGGCACCGCACCCGATCCGGCCGCGCTGACCGCGGACGACTTCGGCGGCGTCGACCTCATCGGCTGGGCCCACAACGAGACCTCGACGGGTGTGGCGGTTCCCGTCGTGCGTCCGGCCGGTTCCGATGACGCGCTCATCGCCATCGATGCCACCTCGGGTGCGGGCGGCCTGCCCGTGGACATCGCCGATGCCGACGTCTACTACTTCGCGCCGCAGAAGTGCTTCGCGTCCGACGGTGGACTCTGGGTCGCCCTGATGAGCCCGCGTGCGCTCGCCCGCGTCGCGGAGATCGCCGAAACCGACCGGTGGTGCCCGGAGTTCCTGTCGCTGCCGACCGCCGTCGACAACAGCAGCAAGAACCAGACCTACAACACCCCGGCTGTCGGATCGCTGCTGCTGTTCGCCAACCAGATCGAGTGGATGAACAACAACGGCGGCCTGGACTGGTGTGTCTCGCGCACCGCCGATTCCAGCTCACGCCTCTACCGGTGGGCCGAGGCCAGCCAGTTCGCGACCCCGTTCGTCACCGGGGCAGCCAACCGCAGCCAGGTCGTCGGCACCATCGACTTCGACGACGATGTGGACGCCGCGGCCGTCGCCAAAATCCTTCGCGCGCACGGGGTCGTCGACACCGAGCCGTACCGCAAGCTGGGTCGGAACCAGCTGCGCATCGGCATGTTCCCGGCCATCGAGCCCGAGGACGTCAGCAAGCTCACCGAGTGCATCGACTACATCGTCGAGCGTCTCTGACCGCCTCGTAGATCCGTCGACCACCGGCGCGCCGCACAGATCGTTGCGGCGCGCCGGTCGTGGTTCACGAACCGGTAGCCTGGTTCCCACAGACCACATCCGACGCATCGACCGCTGGCGTCGCTTGAGCCCCACGCGTGCTGAACTGCGGTTTTGCCGCGTGTCCCACAGTGAATCGGCAGATCGGTGAGTTAATGTGACCCCAATGCGTGCACCCACCGGAGGAGGAGCAGATGCGTGAGCTCCGCGTCGTCGGAGTGGAAACCGACGGCTTCCATGTCATCTGTCAAGACCCGCAATCGGGTGAGAAATTCCGGATCGCCTCCGACGAACGCCTCCGCGCCGCAGCCCGCGGCGACATCTCACGACTGGGACAGATCGAGATCGAGATGGAGAGTGCATTGCGGCCACGCGAGATCCAAGCACGAATCCGAGCGGGTGCAACCGTCGCCGAGGTGGCGGCCGCAGCAGGGGTGGGCGTCGACAAGATCGAACGCTTCGCCCACCCGGTCCTCCTCGAACGCAGCCGCGCCACCGAACTCGCCGGCGCCGCGCATCCCATCCGCCACGACGGCCCCGCCGTCGCGACGCTCGTCGAGTCGGTCACCGAGGGACTCCTCGCCTACGGCCAGAACCCGAACGACGCCGACTGGGACGCATGGAAGGGTGACGACGGCTACTGGGTGGTGCAGGTGGCCTGGAGCGTCGGACGAACCGACAACCTGGCGCACTGGCGCTACCAGCCCGGCTCGCACGGTGGCAGCGTCGACCCGCTCGACGATCTCGCCGACGAACTCACCCACCCCGAGACCATCGCTCCCCGTCGCCGGCTGACCCCGGTGGCCACCCCCGAGGTCGCCGTAGAGACGACCCCGGACGGACGCGAAGAGGTCACCATCGACGCGAACTCGATCATCGGTGCACAACGCGCGCGCCACGACCGGCGGCCGGTCGACGACGACGGCACCGTGCCGTTCGACTTCGGCTTCGACGACCAGCCCACCGATTCCGGCGACACCGCGGACACCCCGGACGAGCCCACGCCCGCACCGCCCGACGACGCCGACACGGACGACGCGCCGTCGGCTCCCGCGGCCGGACCCGAACGTCCGCGCCGGAAGAAGACGCGTAAACCTGCTGTCCCGGCGTGGGAGGATGTCCTGCTCGGCGTGCGCAGCAACGGGAACAGCTGAGTGGCCTCGGCGCGCGCGGCCACCGTCTGGTTCATCGACTCCGACGATCCGGCCTCGATCCTCCGCACCGGTCCGGCCAATGACTCTCAGCACGCCCATCAGCTGGCCTCCGCCGTCTTCGGCGACAGTGTGCTCGTCCCCCTCGTGGACACCGATCTCGCGACCGCCGCCGCAGCCCGCGACACCCACGTCTACGCCGGCTTCTACGGCCCGCTGGCCGTCGTGTCCTGCTCGCTGTTCGAGACGAAAGCACCGTCGACACTGACCCGCGCACTCGCACGGATCCGCCCCAGCGCGACGACGACCCTGCTGTACGCCGAGCCGGACACGTCCCTCGGCGTGTTCGCTCGATGGGAGTCGGGGACGCTACGCCGCTCCTTCGCGGCCGACCCCGTGACCATCCACGAGGACCACGGCCTGCCGTTCACCTTCGAGAAACCGTTCTGGGGTGGTGAACACCCGCTGAGTCATGCCGAGGGCGTGCCCACCGCGCCGATGTCGCTGCCCTTTCACCCCGCACACCTCGCCGAGGAGTCGAATCGCGCGTGGCTCGGGTTCCGCTACACCCACCCGCTCGCGGAGTCCGATCTCGACCCTTCGTCGATCACCGTCACCTGCTTCGCCCTTCACCCGGCCGAGTACGAGCCGACCGCGGCCGACTACGACAACTACCGGGCGGCAACGGCTTCGCGCACGCAGGAGCGGACGGCCCCGCCGGACGAGCATGCCCGCAAGCGAGGCCGCATCCGCGAGTACTTCGGCTTCTGAGAGTCAGGCAGCGGGACGGCCCAGCGCGAGCAACGCGATCGACGACGCGACGCCGGCGAGGAAGCCGAGCAGCAACCCCCAGACCACCCAGCGCCACACGGGTCGCGCCCGGAACTCCCACAGGGTCCAGCCGAGTCCACCCGCGACGACCAGGACCGCGGCGATGCCGAGGAAGCGGAATATCCCGCCGATGAGTTGATAGACGCCGACCAGGACGAACGCGGCGAACAACGCACTGAAGACGCCGACGATGATCCCCAGGGCCCACGGCGTCGGCTCGCCGCTCTCCGACTCGACGGTCACTCCCCCATCGTGCCCGATCGTGCGCGTTCGTAGAACGCAACGGCCGCCGCGGTCGCCACGTTCAGCGAGTCGGTGCCCCGGCTCATCGGAATCCGGGCCTTCACGTCGGTCGCCGCCATCGCCGACGCCGTCAGGCCGGGCCCCTCGGCCCCGACGAGGAAACCGACCTTCTCGGCGGTGACGGCTTCGGCGAGGGTCACGGCGTCGGGGTCGGGTGTCATCGAGACCAGTTGGAAGTCGCGGTCCCGCAGGAGGTCCAGACCGCGCGGCCAGTCGTCGAACCGCGCGAACGGCACGAGCAGTGCATGACCCATCGACACCCGCACGCACCGGCGGTACAGCGGATCGGCGCAACCCTGACCGAAAAGTACTGCGTCGACGCCCAATCCGGCGGCGTTGCGAAAGATCGAACCGATGTTCTCGTGGTCGTTGACACCTTCGAGGATCGCGACGGTCCGTGCGCTGGAGAGGATGTCGGGCACCGTGAGCGCCACCGGGCGCCGGGCGACCGCGAGCACGCCCCGGTTGAGGTGGAAGCCGACGACCTCGGCCATCACCTCGGCGGTGGCACGGAAGAACGGCACGCCGGTCAGCGAGGGGTCCCGCAGATCGGCGTCGAGTTCGTCGAGCCGCTTGGCGACACCCAGGAATGCATGGGTCTCGAAGCGCGAGGCGATCATCCGCTGCGCGACGAGGACGCCCTCGGCGATGACGAGACCGCGACCGGGACGCCCACCGGGCAGGACCGGCAGGTCCGGTCGTCGGTCGACGGAGTTCAGATCGCGGAAGTCGTCGACCCGCGGGTCCGCCGGGTCGTCGATGTCGATCACGTTCACTGCGAGCCCGGGCACCGCAACAGTGTGCCACCCGGACGAAACCGGCAGCGCACGGGTGTGAAACTGTGGAAGGCGTGACCAGCGATTCGACTCCGATGTCACGTCTGTCCCTCGACCGCGCCACCGACGCGGACTGGGCCGACATCATCACCACCGATGCCCGTGCGTTCGCCATGCGCAACCCGCTGCCCGACGACGAGGTCGCCGATCTGCGGGGCAAGGTCGCCGACGACGACGTCGTGCTGGTGCGCGACACCGGTCTGGACGCCCGACCGCTCGTCGGGGTGGCGATGTTCTACCGGATGTCGATGTCGCTGCCCGGAGGCGGTGTGTCCGACGCGGCCGGACTGTCGTGGGTGTCGGTCGCCTCGACCCACCGGCGTCGCGGCATCCTGCGCCGCATGCTCACCGAACTCGTCGAGCAGTGGGAGACGGAGAAGTACACCTTCGGGATCCTCACCGCCAGCGAGGGAACCATCTACGAACGGTTCGGCTTCGGCCCGGCGTGTTTCGCGAACTCGGTGTCGTTGACGCCGGGCGCGGCGATGCGGGCCGCGCAGCCCGAGGACGCCACCGTCCGGTACGCCGACGCCGACGCGGTGGCCGCGGCGATCCCCGACCTCCACGCCCGGTGGACCCTCACCACGCCAGGCGCCCTCACCCGCACCCCCGCCTGGTGGAATCCCATCCTGGCCGACCGGGCGTCGGAGCGGCCCCTGTCGGCGAGCGGACTGCACTACCTGCTGCACGCCGACGGCTACGCGAGCTACCGCATCTACAAGGACGAGACCGGCGCGGTGCGCGGCGAGGTCAACGAGGTCTTCGCGGTCACCGACGACGCGCACACCGACCTGTGGCGCGTTCTGATCAACCTCGACCTCATCCCGTCGATCACCGCGAGCATCCCCGTCGACGATCCGCTGCCACAGAAACTGGTCAATCCGCGGTCGGTGTCGGTGACCGGCACCTCGGACACGATGTGGCTGCGCATCCTCGACGTCCCGGCAGCGCTCGGCGCCCGCCACTATGCGGCCGATCTCGACGCCGTGATCGAGGTGACCGACGAGTTCCGCGGGCACGGAGGCGTTTTCGACATCTCGGTACGCGAGGGCGGGGCGATCGTCGCGCCGGCGAAGGCGGGTGCGACGCCCACTGTGCGGCTGGACATCTCGGTGCTCTCCAGCATCTACCTGGGCGGGATCCGCCCCTCGGCCTTCGCGGCGGCGGGACGCCTGCACGTCGACTCCCCGGCGACGCTGAGGGCCCTCGACCACGCGTTCATGACCGATCGCGCACCGTTCTCCGGCACGTTCTTCTGACCCTTCGAGACGTCCCTCCGCAAGCTCCGGGACTCCTCACGGAGCGGGGAGACCGGTCAGCGGACCTCGCGGCTGTAGTGGACGACGACAGGAGCGTTCATCTTCTGCTCCCTGAGGTGCGAGCGAAGCGAGCCTCGAAGGGTCTCGCAGGGTATCTCACCAGGCCCTTCGAGGCTCGTCGCTATCGCTCCTCGCACCTCAGGGACCAGTGGGTTTGTGGTTCTTTCGGATTAGGGGGCGGTAGGCCGTGCTTCTTTCGGATCAGGACCAGCGGTTCGCGGAAGTTCCGGACCAGGGAGCAGGGATCAGATCGCGCGTGAGCGCGGTACGTCGGTGTCGGCCTGTCCGAGGATCTTGTTGACGATCTGCACGCCCTCGCGCAGGATCTCCCGCTCGTCGGCGGAGAGTTCGGCGAGTCGGTCGCTCAACCACGCCTTGCGTGCGGCGAGTTCGTCGATCACGACATCGACACCCTCCGGCGACAACGTCACGATGGCCTGGCGGCCGTCGGTCGGGTGCGGTTCGCGCTTGATCATCCCCAGATCCGACAGCGACGCGATCACCCGGGTCATGGACGGAGGGCGGACCCGCTCGGCGGCCGCGAGTGCGCCCGGCGTCATCGGTCCTTCGTGGTGGAGGGTGTTGAGGGCGGACAGCTGTGTGAGCGATACGAGTTTGTTCTCGCGCCGACCCCGGAGTCGGCGCGCGAGGCGCACCACGGCGAGGGACAGATCGCCCGACAGACTTCCGTCACCGTATGGTGAATGCATTCACAAAGGGTAGGCCAGGAAAACGGTACCCAGCCCCGACCGCAACCAAATTGCATCGGGCGGACGACACTGAATCGGGCAAACCCGGACGAACGTCGCGCGAGTCCGTCAGCCGATGAGGTCGGAGATGGGTCCGCGCGCGAAGTAGGCCACGAACACCGCGGCGACGAACCAGAGCAACGGGTGCACCGTACGCGCCTTGCCCGCCGCGGTCGCCATCACGACCCAGCTGATGAAGCCGATGCCGATGCCGTTGGCGATCGAGTAGGTGAAGGGCATCGTGACCACGGTCAGGAACGCCGGCAGCGCGAAGTCGAGCCGCTTGAAGTCGACGGTCGTGAGCTGGCCGATCATCATGGCACCGACGACCACCAGCGCGGGGGCGACCGCCTCGAGCGGGATCACCTCGTAGAGCGGTGTCAGGAACATCGCCACAAGGAACAGCACACCGGTCACGACGTTGGCCAGGCCGGTGCGCGCACCTTCGGCGATACCGGACGCGGACTCGACGAACACGGTGTTCGACGACGCCGAGGCGGCACCGCCGGCGATGGCACCGGTGCCCTCGACCACCAGCGCGCGGCCGATCCCGGGCAGGTTGCCCTTCTCGTCGGCCAGCCCGGCCTCCTTGCCGAGGCCGGTCATCGTGCCCATCGCGTCGAAGAAGTTGGAGAGCACCAGGGCGAACACCAGCACCGACGCCGCCAGCACCCCGATCCGCGTGAATGCACCGAACAGGTCGACGTCGCCGACCAGGCTGAGATCGGGCAGACCGCCGAGGGCGTTCGGGATGTCGGGCACACTCAGTCCCCAGCCCGAGGGGTTGTCGACGCTCGACCCGTAGTCGAAGATCTGCTCCAGCACGATCGACAACACGGTCGTGATGGCGATGCCGATCAGCAGACCGCCGGGGACCCGGCGCACCACCAGGACACCCATCAGCAGCACGCCGACGGCGAAGATCAGGGTGGGAATGGTCGAGATCGAGTTGTCGCTGCCCAACTGCACGGGCACGGTGGTCCCGGCGGCGTCGGGGATGCGCTTGACGAACCCGGCGTCGACGAAACCGATGAAGGCGATGAACAGACCGATCCCGGCCGCGATCGCAGCCTTCAGTTCCGGGGGCACCGCGTTGAACACCGCGGTGCGGAATCCGGTCACGGCCAGCAACACGATGATGATGCCGTCGACGACCACCAGACCCATCGCCTCGGGCCACGTCACCTGCGGGGCGATCGACACCGCCAGCAGACTGTTGATGCCCAGTCCCGCCGCGATCGCGAACGGATAGTTGGCGACGAGGCCGAACAGGATCGACATCACGCCCGCGACGAGCGCGGTGACCGCGGCGACCTGCGCCAGCGGCAGGACGTTGCCCAGGACGTCGGCGTTCTTCTCGCCGCCCGGGATACCGCCGATGATGATCGGGTTGAGCACCACGATGTAGGCCATCGTGAAGAACGTGACCAGACCGCCGCGGAACTCGCGGTTGAGCGTCGAACCGCGTTCTGAGATCTTGAAGAACCGGTCGAGCGGGCCGTGGGGAACGGCGGAGTCCGGCCCCGGCGTGGTCGCCGGGAAGTCGGGTTCGGTGGGCAGGTGCCCCGTCGGTGCGTCGGCACCCGGGGTGTCGGAGGACCTCAGATCGCGAGACTCACTCGGCTCATCGTGTGGCACGTTCCGAAAGCTACCCTGTTGTCCATGTCCGCGACACCTGAGATCCCCGAACTACCCCGCGCACTGCGCGCCCCGGAGCCGGTGATCGTGGTCGGGATGGTCGCGTGGGTGATCGCCACTGTGCTCGTGGCCGTCACCGATCTCGGCGGCGACCGCGCGCTCCCGATCTGTCTTGTCGGGCTGGCCGTCGGCCTGCTCGGGACGACGATCGTCCTCGTGCAGCGTGCCGGCGTCCGACGCGGTGACCGCGGCGCGCAGGAGGGGCTCGACTAGGGTTCTCGCGGCGCGAACTCGTCGGCGCCCGGTTCGTGATCGAGCACAGCGCGATTGCGGACCATCATCACCGCGAAGTAGAGCGCACCCACGACGATGAGACCGCCGACGATCAGGGTGGGGACCGTCGCCTCGTCGGGCGTGACGAGGACGAAGAGCGCGAAGCACACCCAGATCAGTGCGGCGACGGCGACGGGAAGCTCGTACCGGCCGAGGCTGAAACCGCCCTCCTTGTGCTCCAACCGCTTGCGCACTCCCAGATAGAGGACGACGATGCCGCCGTAGATCAGGGCGGGCAGGATCGTCGAGGCGATGATGAGTTCGATGAGTGCGTCACCGGGCAGGGCCACCATGAGCACCACCCCCACGGCGAGGATGAGCAGGGTCGCCGGGACCGGCGTCTGGGTCGCCGGGTTGACCCGGCGCATCAACCGGTGGGCCGGGAACCGCTGGTCGCGCGCCATCGCGAACACTTGCCGCGAACATGCGGCCATCACCACCATGCCGGCACCGAACATCGCAAACGCTATGCACGCCAGCAGGACTCGCTCAGCAAAAGGACCCAGTTGGTCGCGGATGATCGCCGCGACCGGAGACCCCCCGGCACTCACCGTCGTGACGTCCTTGATGGCGATGGTGAGCACGATCAGGAAGATCAGACCCACCACGGCAGCGGCGACCACCGATGCGACGATGGCGCGCGGGACACTGCGGAACGGGTCCTTGGCCTCCTCGGCGAGGTTGGCCGCGGAATCGAAACCGACCAGCGTGGTCAGGCCCATGACCATCGCGGCCATCACCCCGCCACCGATGGCCCAGTAATCGGCGGCGCCCTCGGCGACCCCGCGCGAGGCGAGATTGTCGAGATCTCCGCTGCCGGTGAAGATCATCACCGCGCCGAGCCCGATCACCAGGACCGCGACGATGGCCAGCTCGACGGCCACCGCAGCCGAGGTGAACAGACCGAGCAACCGGGTGGACGCGATCACGAGGACCGCCTGCACGACGAGGATGACCAACGTGATCACCCTCGCGGTGTCCTCGTTCTCGGCCATCCCCACCAGTGGCATGAACGCCTGGCTCGCCAGTGCGTTGTCCATCGCCACCACGGCGATCGCGAGATACCAGAAGCTCAGCCAACCGAAGAACCAGCCGATCTTCGGGCCGGCCAGTCTCGATGCCCACTGATACGACGAACCGCTCAGCGCGATTCGCGCGGCGAACTGGGCCACCACGAGCGCGATGAGTGTCTGACCGATCGCCGCGACAATCCACAACCAGATACCGACGGGGCCGGCCGTGGTGAGCACGTCGCCGTAGGTGGCGAACACACCGACGGCGACCGAGATGAACGCGAAGGAGATCGCGAACACCGCGAAACCGCCCAGTGTCCTGCGTAATTCCGGCGCATATCCGCTGTCCTGGAACTCCTCGTCCACACCGGCCGGGGCGGTCAGGTCTTCGGCCATGGTCTGAGTTCCTCTCGGCGGCAACGTGTCAGTCGGGCAGGAGCTCGTCCAACCGCCCGCCGAGGATGCCCACGGCATAACCTAACCGCTCGAACGCCTTGTTCGTGGTCTGTCCGTGGTAATAGCGGTAGTAGATCTGCTGGGCGATGACACCCGCCCGGAAGAGTCCGAACACCTCGTACCAACGCCAGCGTTCGGGAGTCATGTCGAACCCCATCCG
Source organism: Gordonia terrae (assembly GCF_001698225.1). Lineage (NCBI taxonomy): Bacteria > Bacillati > Actinomycetota > Actinomycetes > Mycobacteriales > Gordoniaceae > Gordonia > Gordonia terrae. Next base: position 1,508,879 of record NZ_CP016594.1, on the reverse strand, counting down.
CTCGCAGTACTTCTCGACGAATTCTGCGCGACTGATCATGCCGGGCAGGTGCGTCGGGACGCGCCGCATGAGTTGCATGGCCTCCGGATCGTCGGCCTGGATCCAATAGGCCATCGACCCCGCGACATCCATGAGCGGATCGCCCAGAGTCGCCATCTCCCAGTCCAGGATGCCGATGACACGGGTGGGATCGTCGTGGTCGAGGACGACGTTGTCGAGCTTGAAATCGTTGTGGATGACGCAGTTCGCAACATCGTCGGGTTGGTTCTCGGCCAGCCAGGCCATCGTCGGCTCGAAGTCGGGCACGTCGTCGGTGTGGGCGTTGCGGAAACGTGCGGTCCATCCGTCGACCTGGCGGCGTACGTAGCCGTGCCCCTTGCCGAGGTCGGCGAGTCCGGTGCCGCTCGGATCGACCGAGTGGACCTCGACCAGGGTGTCGATGAAGTTGAGGCAGAGCCGGCGCGCCTGCTCGGCATCGAGCGGAACGTCGGCGGGCCATTCGGTCCGCGGGATCACACCGTCGATGCGGCCCATGACGTAGAAGTCCGCGCCGAGCACCGATTCGTCGTCGCAGAACGCGATCATGGGCGCGATGTACCGGATGGCCGTCGCGAGCTCGGACTGAATCCGGTACTCCCGTCCCATGTCGTGCGCGCCACGCGCCTTGGTCCCCCGCGGCGCCCGGCGCAGAATCAGATCCTTTGCCGGATAACGCAGCAGGAATGTGAGGTTCGATGCGCCGCCGCCGAATTGGCGAACCTCCGGGACGGCGTCGAGACCGGCCGGATCCGCAGCGTTGGCCTCGAGCCACTTCGCCACCGCCTCGACGTCGAATGCGTCTTCGGTGCGGACCTCGCCTGCACCCGCGACTTCATCAGTCATCTCGTTCCCCCGATCAGCGGTACTTGCCGAACTCGATGCGCGCAACGACGTTGCGGTGCACCTCGTCCGGGCCGTCGGCCAGGCGCAGCGATCGTGCGCCCACCCAGGCCTGGGCCAGCGGGAAATCATCGGTCATGCCGGCACCGCCGTGCAGTTGGATGGCGAGGTCGATGACGCCGAGCGCCATGTTGGGCACCTCGACCTTGATCTCGCTGACCGCCGACACGGCTTCGCGGGACAGGCCCTGGTCGAGCAGCCACGCCGCGTGATGGACGAGGAGTCGCGACCGGTTGATCGCGATCCGGGCGTCGGCGATGCGCTCGCTGTTGCCGCCGAGACGGGCGAGCTGCTTGCCGAAGGCCTCGCGTGAGAGCGCCCGCCGCACACCGAGTTCCAATGACTTCTCGGCGAGCCCGATCGCCCGCATGCAGTGGTGCACCCGGCCCGGACCGAGCCGCCCCTGCGCGATCTCGAAGGCGCGGCCGGGTCCGAGCAGAATGTTCGACGCGGGGACGCGCACGTTGTCGAAGCTGACCTCACCGTGGCCGAACGGCTCGTCGAAATAGCCCATGGTGGTCAGCATCCGGTCGACGGTCACGCCGGGAGCGTCGATCGGGATGAGCACCATGGTGTGACGCGACTTCCGGTCGGCCTCGGCATCGGTGACGCCCATGAAGATGAGGACCTTGCAGTCGGGATGGCCCACGCCGGTGGAGAACCACTTGGTTCCGTTGATGACGACGTCGTCGCCGTCGAGCACGGCGGTCGCGGCCATGTTGGTGGCATCCGACGACGCGACGGCTGGCTCCGTCATGCAGAAGGCGCTGCGGATCTCCGCGGTCAGCAATGGCTCGAGCCACTGCTTGCGCTGCTCCTCGGTGCCGTACCGGAGCAGCACCTCCATGTTGCCGGTGTCGGGTGCGTTGCAGTTGAAGATGACGGGCGCGAGCCCCGACGATCCCATCGCCTCGGCGATCGGCGCGTAGTCGGCGTTGGACAGTCCCGCACCGCCGTCGGTGCCGAAGTCCGCGGCATAACGACCGGCGTGCTCAGCAGGCAGGAAGAGGTTCCACAGCCCCTGCGAGCGTGCCTTCTTCTGCAGGTCGGCGATGATCGGCGACGGCGTCCAGGGGTTGCCGTCCCCGTCGCGACGGGCCTTGATGTCCCGATGGATCTCGGGTTCGACCGGCTCGATCTCGGTGGTCACGAAGTTGCGCACGCGTTCGGTGAGTTCGGCCGACCGCGCTGACGGGGAGAAATCCATACCCGACCGTATCGCGATGAACCGATTACCCGTCATCGTTCCGAGCAAACCGGCGCGCCAGCAGGCGCGGCGACAGTCGCGATGGCGTCGCCGGTCCGGGTGTCATATTGCCACCACCCTGATCGAACTGTCGGCAAACCCGTCCGGTGGGAACGAAGCCGCCGAATCGAGCTGAGTGGTCCTGACTTCGAACCCGCGCGGCCTGCCGCCCTCACATCGTGGTTGGCGCACTCGCCAGTGATGAGTTCGAATCGACCGCCACGGTCGATTCGAAACGAGCAAGGGGCAGTATGAGTCACATATCGAACCGAACTGCCCCTTCCTGGAGATGCAGAGGCGGATACGGCCGGCTCGCGGCGTGGGTCGACGCCGCCGGCGGACGTCCCGAAAGGCCTGGTTGGCCACACTGTCCAGGTCACCGCGTCGACCGCCGGGATCACATTGTCGAGATCGAGCAGCTCTTACCCGCCGGCCAACGGGTGCCGTCGGCGCAATCGAGTCCGATCCGGTGCGGCGCAAGCCGATGCCGTCTCGGTCCGAGTGAGTACCGCGCTCATAGTGACCTAATGCCGATCCCCGGCGAGATCGCCCGTGCCGCGTCGCGATTCGTACCGAAGCAGGACCCACGTGCACAGTACGACCCAGATCGCCCCGAACAACCATCCGGCCACGACGTCCGTGGCCCAGTGCACGGCGAGTTGTATCCGCGTGAGGCCCACGAGGATCGACAGCACAGGTGCGATCACCAGGATCCAGCGATGCGATCGCACCCAGGCGAAGCAGCGATACGCCGAGACGGCGAACAGCCCGAACACGACCATCGTCATCATCGCGTGCCCGGAGGGGAACGAGAAGGTGTCGATGTTGAGCAGGCGGTCCTCGACGGGCGGGCGGTCCCGCGCGAACGAGTACTTGAGCGCTTGCATCACCGCATAACCGGAAAGCACTCCGGCGCCGACGAGGACGGCGTCGACCCGGTGTCGTGTCGCGACGAGCGCGACCACGGCCGCCAAGGTCAACACCGTCATCGTCACGGTGTTCCCGAGCAGAGTCACCACTTCGGCGATCGAGATCCATGGCTCCGAACGGTTCTCGACGACCCAGTTCAGAATGTTCTCGTCGATCGTCGTCGGAGAGATGAACATTCCGCCACCCTATCCGGGCGCGATCAGTCGTCTGTTCGATCGACACGCACCGCGGAACACCGGTCCGAATCAGGCGTCGCCCAAGTCGCCTGCAAGTACGTCACAAGCGTCACCGCCGACAGTTGTCATCGACACAGCCCGACCCCGTACCGATGAGGACACCGCCGATGACCACGCACCCCGCCCACACCGCCCACCCGATCCAGCTGTTCCTCCCCGGGCAGGCCGCAGCGCCCGACGGGCCGATCGACCCGTTCATGATGTACGTCCTGCATCACGGGTTCCGGCGCGACCTCGCCGACTTCGCCGCCACCGTGCCGGTCACACCCATCGACGACGCTGGGACGTGGCGAGCACTCGCCCGGCGATGGACGATGTTCGCGCACGCGCTGCACCACCACCACACCGGCGAAGATCTCGAACTGTGGCCGCTGCTGCTCGAGCGATGCGACAGCACCGAGCGGGAGGTACTCGAGGCCATGGAGGCCGAGCACGACGAGATCGATCCACTGCTCGAGGAGTGCGCGGCCGGCTTCGCGCGGATGGCCGAACACGCCGACGCCGCCGGCCGCGCCGCTCTCGCGGAGGCGTTGCTGCGCACCGAGGAGGTTCTCGGCCGGCACCTCGCCCACGAGGAGACCGACGCGATCGCGATCGTGCAGCGTCGGCTGACACTGCCGGACTGGGACGCCTTCGAGGAGAAGATGAGCAGACGCGCCGGTCTGGCCGAGACACTTCGTACGTGCCCGCTGATGGCGAAGGGACTCGTCGGCGCCGACCGCGATGCGGTGTACGCCCGCATCCCCGCGATCCTGCGCCTGATGATCAGGCTCGGCGGACCGAGGTTCCGGCGACTCGACGACCGCGCGTTCTACTACAACCCGCGCTGAACAGCGATGCTCGGCGAACTCACCGCGCCAGCGACCGACCGATCACCAGTCGCTGAATCTGATTGGTGCCCTCGAAGATCTGGGTGATCTTGGCCTCGCGCATGTAACGCTCGACCGGGAAGTCGCGCGTGTAGCCGTACCCGCCGAACACCTGGACCGCGTCGGTGGTCACCTTCATCGCGGCGTCGGTGGCGACGAGCTTGGCGGTCGCGGCCGCGCGCGTGTAGTCGATGCCGGCGTCGCGGCGCCGAGCGGCGTCGAGATAGGTCGCGCGGGCCGAATCGACCGCGGCGGCCATGTCGGCCAGCACGAACGACAGACCCTGGTGGTCGATGATCTTGCGGCCGAACGCGGCTCGCTCCTGCGCGTAGTCGACGGCGGCGTCGAGCGCAGCCTGCGCCAGACCGGTCGCCACCGCCGCGATACCGAGACGCCCCGAATCCAAAGCGGAGAAGGCGATCTGAAGCCCCTGCCCCTCCGACCCGAGCCGACGGCCCTCCTCGATGAACGCGTCGTCGTAGGTGGCGCCGGTCGTCGGGACCGCGTGCAGGCCCATCTTGTCCTCGGGCTTGCCGAAGCTGAGCCCGTCGGTGTCCCGGGCGACGAAGAAGCAGGACACCCCCTTGGAACCCTCACCCGTACGGGCGAAGACGTTGTACACATCGGCGATGCCACCATGCGTGATCCACGCCTTCGCACCGGTCATCGAATAGCCGCCATCGCCGGGCACGGCGCGGCACGCGAGCGCTGCGGCGTCCGAGCCGGCCTGCGGTTCGCTGAGACTGTAGGCGCCGATCAGCTTGCCGTTCAACAGATCCGGCAACCACTGCTGCTTCTGCTCGTCGGTACCGAAGTTGAACAGCGGGTGACAGGCCAGCCCGTGGACACTCACCGCGACCGCGACCGCGGCCCAGCGCGCGCCGAGTTCCTCGAGCACCTGGAGGTAGACCTCGTACGGCTGGCCGCCACCGTCCCACTCCGTCGGGTACGGCAGGCCGAGCAGCCCCGCTTCGCCCAGTTCGGCGAACAGCCCCTCGGGATACTGACGGTCCTTCTCGTGCTGATCGACGATGGGCACCATGCGCTTGTCGGCGATGTCGCGGACCAGCGCGATCAGGTCGCGCGCCTCGTCGTTGGGGAGCAGACGATCGACCGGCATCTCAGACCTCCAGGTAACAGCAGCAGATAACCAAACTAGTACTCAAGTCCTTCTCGCGGTACTATTCTTGCATGCCGAACCAGGGTTTCGCGACCCGCCGCCGGGCAGCGCTGTTCGACGCCCTGCTCGAACTGATCCTGCGCGAGGGATTCGCCCACCTGTCGATCGGTTCCATCGCGGCCGAACTCCGATGCTCGAAGTCGACGCTCTACACGCTCGCAGCCAGCAAGGAACAACTGGTCACCGCGACCGTGACCCACTTCTTCCGCACCGCGACCGAGCAGGTCGAGGCCCGGGTCGCAGCGTCGACGGGTCCGCGCGATCGGGTCGTCGCCTACCTCGTCGCGGTCGGCGAGGCACTCGCACCGGCATCAGAGGCGTTCATGCGCGACCTCGACGCGTTCGAACCCGCTCGCGCGCTGTACGAGCGCAACACCGCGGCAGCGTCCTCGCGAGTCCAGGCGCTGATCGCAGACGGGGTCGCGGCGGGTGAGTTCCGCAACGTCGACGCCGCGTTCGCCGCCGACCTGGCGTCGTCGATGATGAGCCGGATCCAACGCCGCGAGGTGCGGGCGGCGACCGGGCTCGACGACGCGGCCGCCTACCGCCAGCTCGCGTCGATTCTCACCGCGGGGATCGATGCCGGCGCTTCTCGAGGTGCGTGACACCCGCGGCGTCGACCCACCACTCGACCCGGGCCTCACGGTCGGTGTCGTTGTCGCGCACCGTGACCCACAATTCGTCGTGCAGCCGGACCTCCGCGTGCGGCACCTCGACACCGCGGAGGGCTGCAAAACGCACCACGTCGGGGTGAGACCAACTCACCGCCTCACCGGGCGCGGACACCGACGCCGAGCACTCCTCGCTCGCGAGCGGCAGGTCCAGCAGCGTGCCCAGGAGGTCGGCGTCGGACGCGACCACCGTCGAGCCGGCGAGCACGCACTCGTCGTCGGCGAGCACCTGGAGGAGCCAGGGCCGGTCGACGACCACCGCGCGGTCGGCGGCCTCACCGGCCAGCGTGCGCACGCGTTCCGGCACCTCGACCTCATGCGGGTCGACGACACCGCGCCGGCATGCGGCCACGACGGCCGCGTGCACCGACACCGCGGCACCCGCGCTGATCGTCCGGGCCCGATCGCCGAGCCGGGTCAGCAGCAACGTCGCGTCGTCGGCGGAGTCGGGTTCCAGACGGGCGAGGGCGCCGCCGAGTTCGTCGGCGTACGGGTGGTCGAGGGGGTCGATGATGTTCTGCAGGACGTCATCCGACGGCGATCGGTACTCCCCCAGCAGCAGCCCGTCGACCTCGGCGTGGCGTCGTAACCACCAGGCGGTGTAACCGGCGCGGTCGGCCAACAGCGGCCTGATCCGTTCGTCGGTGGCCATCATGGTCAGCGCCGCCGGCCAGCTCCCCTCGTCGATCAGATCGAGATCCCGGACCGCACTGAGCTTCTCCGGAGCATCGGCGAGTGTTTCCCACCAGTCCTCCTCGTCGGGGAGGTCATGCTCGGGCCCGACGGGCAGGTCGTCGTCGACGGTGACGAACCCCCATCCGACGCCGATCCGGCGCAACGGCTCCGCCCCGCACTCCGCGACCATCTCGGTGTCGACGACACCGAACGGGTGGTCGTCGACGAGGACCTCGAGCAGCGGACTGCCGGGCAGCAGGAGCTCATCGGCCGGCCGCAGCTCACCGTCGGCGTCGGGCAGCGCGAGCGCCGACAGCCACGACGGGACCGGCGCATCCAGGTCGGCACGGAGCACGGCGCACACCTCGGCGGCGAGTCCGTCGTCGGCCGCCTCGAAGTCGACGTCCTCGACGAGACTGCGCAACGCCGGGTCCGCGAGCGCCTCGGCCACGGTCAGGTCCGCGACACCGAGTCGCGTCAGCAACTCGTGGCGGGCCTCGGGATGCACGGTGGGAATCCACCGCATCGGCGTCGAGATCCGGTCGCTGACGAACAGGCCGCGAACCCCGATCGCGGTCCGCCCGTCCGACCGCGGGATGGGCAGGGCACCGAGTTCCTCGACCTCGCGCCCGGTCGACACCAGCGGCGCCAGGGCGTCGTACAGGTCGTACCACCACGCCGGGTCGCGCTCGATGCCGACGAGCCGTTCGGCCAGCTCCGCAAGCCCCAGTTCCGAGACCCCCAGCCGACCCAGCGCCGGGAGGTGCTGTGTCAGTGATAGATCCGGATGAAGCAGGTCACCGAAGAGTTCGCCCAGGGTGTCCGCGAGCCGATCGGTCACACCCACGAGCATCACCGTACGCGGCGGCACCAGGTCGGCACCGGCTGCGGCCGGAAGCCAAGCGGCGTCCCGGAGTTCGCGCCGGACCGCCTCGATGAGCCGCGCGTCGTCGGGGTTCCGCGCCAGATGCAGCTCCGGGATCAGGCGCACTCGGCGTGTCGGTTCGACGAGCCGGATCAGATCGACGTAACCCGCTGCCGCGTCGCCGATCTCGGCATGCGGATGGAGGTGTCGCCGGTCCGGCGTGAGGGCGAGGTCGGTGATGCACCGGCACGGCAGGCTGAGTTCGATGTCGGTGGGGGTGGGTGCGCGCAGGACGTCACTGGCCGGCCCGGGTTCACCGTCGGCGTCGACGAGCCAGCGTGTGCCGCCTCGTGCGACCTCGAGCCACCGACGTGTCGGCGGCAGGCCGGTCGATGCGAGATCGCCGGCGATGGACACAGTCGTCAACACCGACCGCGCAGCCTCGTCGTCGACGCCCGGACCGGCCGTCCGCTCCACCGACACCTCGACGTCGCCGGCCGTGATCCGTTGTAGTGCAGTCAGTTCGACGATGAGGTCCGACGCCTGCGCCGGCATCGTCGCGAGGAGTGGACCGGGATCCTCACGGAGGTGCAGGACCACCTCGGTGTCGAAACCCGGTGCCGGTTCCCGGTTCGTCGGCCACACCAGCCGGAGGACCGGCACGTCCGCGCTCGAACCGACGCTGATCCCCGCTTCGCGCACCGCGTCCAGCGTTGCGGCCCGGTCGAAGACCACCGACCCCGTGCGTGAACGTATCTCGACACGATCGGCAACCGTCGCGGTCGCGGTGAAACCGACTCCGAACCGGCCGATCTGCCGGTCACCCGGTTCGCCGGACACCTTCGCCGAGACCCGCAGCGCGGCAAGCGAACGCACGCCCGCGTCGGTCAGCGGGGCGCCCGTGTTCGCGACATGCAGTGCGTCACCGTCCACCCAGACGGCGAGATGCCCCGCGACACCGGCCGCCGATGCGGCGTCGGCGGCGTTCGCGGCCAGTTCGGTCAACAGCCGATCGCGGTATCCGACGGTCACCAGATCCGACTCGGCCGCCGCGTCCTCGGCGAGCCGCGTGGGCGATGCGGCCCAGGCGTCCAGGGTCGACGACCGGAGTACCGCGGTGCCGAACGGGTCGTCGCTCACGGTCGGGGTGCGCCGGATCAGGTCCGAGCCGGTTCCGCGTCCCGGGAGATGGCGACGACCTCGATCGCGCCGTCGTCGTAGGCGTCATAGGCCGGCGAGCCGTTGCCCTTGGGCCCTTGCACGTCCGAATGCGCACCGCAGCCGTACTCGGCCGAGACCACGCGTCCGTCGGCGGCGAATTCGTTGGTGCACGCACCGAACCCGGCCCGCAGCGCACCGGCGAGGGGAACGTAGAAGCCGCACGTGCAGCAGGAGAACGGCGCGGCCTGGGCCATCTCCGAGCCGGGCCCGAAGTCGCCGTCGTACCAGCGCTGCGCGGCGTCGGCGCGTCCCTCCGGGCTCAGCAGCCGCTTGCGGCCGAGTCCCAGCTCGCCCGCGACCTGACCGATGTCGTCGGGTTCGACGGACTCGGAATCGAAGCGGAACTCGTCGCCGGTGTCGATCTGATTCGGCACCAGCCGCGGATCATCGGGTTCGGCGGCGAGCAGATCACCCGGGGCCAGGTCTCCGGAGGCGACCCGCTCCGCCCACGGCACCCACGGCGGCGCGAGCAACGAACCGTCACCGGGAAGCAACACGACCTCGCTGAGCGTGATCTCGTCACTGCCCGGGGAGCCCGCCAGCACGACGCACCACTGCCAGCCCCGGTAACCCGCGAGCTCGGCGTCGAAGTAGTGCGCGGCGGCCCAGTCGCCCTCGGCCACACTGCGCCGATGCGCGCCCGGCCGCTGACCTTCGTCGAGCAGCGCGGCACGCGCGATGTCGACGGCCGCCAGGAGCCGTTCGCCGTCACCGTGTCGTTCGCCGTCACCAACCAGAGTCACCGCTCCAGTGTGCAATATCGCCGACGTGTGCCACACAACCGACCCGCTTCAAGCGACCTCGGCCGGAGATGAGGAACAATCGTCAGCGTGATCCCACGGAGTTCCCGACACGACGAGGGGCGCGGGGCCCCCAGGGGTCCCGCGAACCAGCATCCCCAGCAGCCACCACCCGACGGTCGCGCACGCCGCGCCGCGCAGCACCCCGGTTCGACCAACTATCCGGCCGACGAGACACGACAGATGCGCACCCGTCGACCGGCACCGGGATGGGGAGAGCCACCGGCCGGCCCGGGCCCCGGCCGCAATGCCTACCTCCCCCCGCCCACGCACAATCCGCATCTCCCGCCGCTCGACGACCGCGGCCGGCCGCCCTCGGAGGACCAGACCCGGGCGATGCCGACCGAGCACGGGCCCCAGAACGGTGGCGGCCGGACGCCGAAGAAGCTGACGGTGATGCGGGTCGCGGCGATGCGGAGCCGCGAGTTGACCGGCAAGGGAATCGGCAAGATCCATCAGGCGGCCACCGCCGACGGCGCCGACCAGTCGGGCCTCACCGCGCTGACGCTGCCGGTGATCGCCAACTTCGCCGCCGACGCCGCGATGGCCGTCGCGCTCGCCAACACGCTGTTCTTCGCCGCGGCAACCGGCGAGTCGAAGACCAACGTGGCCCTGTACCTGGCGCTGACGATCGCACCCTTCGCGCTGATCGCGCCACTGATCGGACCTCTCCTCGACCGGCTGCAGCGTGGTCGCCGGATCGCCATGGCCACGACCTTCGGCCTGCGTGTCGTCCTGGCCCTGCTGATCATGGCCAACGTCCAGTGGAACGACGTGACGCAGCAGCTGGAGTACGACCCGTGGGTCCTCTATCCCTGCGCCCTGGGCCTGCTGGTGCTGTCGAAATCCTTCGGCGTCCTCAAGTCGGCGGTCACGCCGCGCGTGGTGCCGCCGACCATCGATCTGCCGCGGGTGAACTCCCGGCTGACCACCTTCGGTCTGATCGGCGGCACGATCGTGGGCGGCGCGGTCGCCGCCGCCATCGAGTTCCTGCTCGGCCAGGCGCTCCCGTTGCATCTGCCAGGCGCCATGGTGTGGCTGGCCGTGGTCGCGGGCGCAGGCGCCTATCTGTGCATGCGCATCCCCTCGTGGGTGGAGTCCACCGAAGGTGAGATCCCGACGACCCTCACCTACCACGGTGAACCCGCCCGGTCCGCCCCCGGCGACTCCGATCAGCCGACGAGCGCCCGGGACGGCGCCAAGATGCTCGCCGCCAAGATGCGCCAGCCACTCGGCCGCAAGGTCGTCGCAGGGTTGTGGGGCAACGGCACGATCCGCATCCTGACGGGCTTCCTGACGCTCTTCGTGGCGTTCTACGCCAAGGCCCAGCAGGGCGACGCCTCCGACTGGACCCAGCTGCTGCTGCTCGGTGCCGTCGGTGCCGCCGCCGGTGTCGGCAACCTGATCGGCAACGGCGTCGGCACCCGCCTCGAACTGAAGAACCCGCCGAGCATCGTCGTCGGCGCGACAGCGGCCTGCTTCGTCGTCGCGGTACTGGCGGCCATCTTCGGCAACATCGCCGCAGCCGCAGTCGCGGCCCTGGTCGCCTCCGGCACCAGCGCGATCGGCAAGGTGTGCCTCGACTCTTCCATCCAGGACGATCTCCCCGACGAGTCCCGCGCCTCGGCGTTCGGCCGGTCGGAGACGGTGCTGCAGTTGTCGTGGGTCTTCGGCGCCTCGCTCGGGGTCCTGTTGCCGCCGACCCTGTGGATCGGGTTCACCGTCGTGTCCGTGCTGCTCGGACTCGGGCTGCTGCAGACCGTGATGACCACCCGCGGCAGGTCACTGGTCCCCGGTCTGGGCGGTCGTCGCCCCGACCACGCCGCGCCGACCGTCGCCTTCCGTGCCGCCGGAGCCCGATCGGACATCCGGACCGGCCCGGCCGACGCCGACACCCGGCCGCACAGCCAACGGCCGTCGACAGCTCGCATGCCCACCCGGACACCGTCGACCGCCCGCTTCGAGAACCGGGGTGAGCGCCCGTACAGCCCCGGCGACCACCCGCCGAACGACGAGACAGGACAGCGACGTCAGTGATCAGCAGTGGTGAGAAGAAGGCTCTGTCGATCATCGCGATCGTCGTCGTGCTGTTCGTGGCGGTGGTGGGGACGTCGGTGTTCCTGCTGACCCGCAATGCGAGCTCCGACGACCAGCCCTACCTGCACGTCGCGGTCGGCGACGACTTGCACACGGTCGATCCGCGCTGGTGGTGCGACCTGATGCTGACCGCCTGTGATCCGGAGATCACCGCGCCGCGCGAGACCGCGACGGTCCCGGTGCCGGTCGGGTCGACGGTCATGCTGACCGTCTCGAGCGAGATCGCGCAGGGCCCGTGGAATCTGGCGGCCGTCTACCAGACGCCGCGCGGGCTCGTCGAAGACGAGCAGCCGCAGGGGTCGGACAGCACCTACACGCTGACATTGCGGTCGGTGCCGGACCGGGTGCTGATCGGATTCACCGTCATCTCCGCGTCCGCGCGACTCTCCCCCGCCGACGAGGTCCTGCCCCGCGGCGAACTCGCGGTGCAGACCGCGCCGGACGCCTAGGTCGTCAGGAGTCGAGCTCCCGCGCGACGGCCCGCACGACCTCGGAGATCCGCTGCGCGGTCTTGCGGTCGGGGTACCGGCCCTTGCGCAGGTCCGGCTGGACCTTGCCCTCCAGAAGGGTGATGAGGTCGGCGACCATGCCGTGCAGCTCGTCGGGTGTGTGCCGCTTGACGTCCTTGCGGGCAGCTTCACGCACGTTCTTGGAGACGCTGGGTGCGGGCTCGAGGACCTTCACGCTCAATGCCTGCGGTCCGCGACGACCGGCGGCCATGCCGAACTCGACGCGCTGCCCCGGCTTGAGCGCCTCGACCCCGTCGGGCAATGCTGCCGAACGCACGTAGACGTCCTCGCCGCTCTCCTGGGAGAGAAAGCCGAAGCCCTTGTCCGCGTCGTACCACTTCACCTTGCCGGTCGGCACTGTGCTCACCCTCATCTGTTCTCGAACTGTCGAAAAACGACCTGTCACGACAAAAGACGCCGTCACCCATCTCGGCGGTCCGGACGGCGGATGCCGTGCGGGCCCAGACGGATGCAAGGCGCCTGCATCGACCATCGTAGCCAACGCCCCACCCCGGGGTCACACCATTACCCGGCGGGCGCGTATCGCGCGGCGTCGAAGCGCTCGGCGTTGCACTACCGTGGCAGGTATGCAGAAGACGTCGTCCCCGCGATTGCTGCAGGCGGCCGGGGTTGTGTTCGGAATCGGAATTCTGGCGATCGTGGCGTTGTTCCTCACACCGTTGGTCACCGACGGCGACACCGCACCGACCGCCGTCTACCTGCTGACCATGTGCGCACCGCTGGGTTTCGTCCTGGGCCTGGTGTACGCACTCCGTGCCGGACGCCGAGCCAGGTGAGGACCGTGACCACAACCATCGACACCACCCCCGACCTCTCCCCCGTCTCCGACGGGCGGGCACTGCGGGATGCCTACAGCTGCTTCCCGTCCGGCGTCGTGGCGGTGTGTTGCGAACAGCGCGACGGGGATTCGACCACCCTGATCGGAATGGCGGCGAGTTCGTTCACCACCGTCTCGCTCGACCCGCCACTCGTCTCGGTCTGCGTGCAGAACACCTCGACGACCTGGCCGCGGATCCGCACCGCACCGGCCATCGGGGTCAGCGTGTTCGCCGGCGACCAGATCGAGCTGTGCAAGCAGCTCGCGGGATCGTCGGAGCACCGCTTCGACGGCATCACGCCGCTGAGCACCGACCGCGGTGCGGTGTTCGTGCCCGACGCAGCCGCGCACCTGTCGTGCACGATCCACAACGAGATCCAGGCCGGCGACCACACCGTCGTACTGCTGGAGATCGAGTCCCTGCGCGCCGATCCCGATGTCGAACCCCTGGTCTTCCACGCCAGCACCTTCCGCGCCCTCGAGGCACGTAAGGACCCCACCCGGAAGTGAGTCTCCCCGCAGCATGACGGCAACCACATGAGCACGGTCGGCCTCGGCCTGCCACTGCCCCGCTCTCCGCGGGAGGCAGCGGCATCCGACGTGCCGTCCGAGGGTCCGCTGCGCGACACATTCGGCCGGGTGGCGAAGGATCTCCGGGTCTCGGTCACCGACCGCTGCAATCTGCGCTGCTCGTACTGCATGCCGGCCGAGGGACTCGACTGGATGCCCACCGACCAGGTGCTGTCCACCGACGAACTGATCCGGGTCCTGACGGTCGCGGTCCGCGACCTCGGCATCGAACGCATCCGGTTCACCGGCGGTGAACCACTGCTGCGCCGCGACCTGGAGGACATCATCGCGGCCGTGGCCTGCCTGCCGCAGGCCCCCGAGATCGCGATGACCACGAATGGCCTGGGACTGCCCCGGCGGGTCGACGGCCTGGTCGACGCCGGGCTCGACCGCATCAACGTCTCGCTGGACACCGTCGACCCGGCCCGCTTCGCGGAGATCACACGCCGGGACCGTCTGACCGACGTGCTCGACGGCCTGGCCGCGGCACGGCGCGCGGGACTCGATCCGGTCAAGGTCAACGCCGTGGTGCCCGACCGCGCGGACCTCGCGGGAGTGCCCGACCTGCTCGCCTACTGCCTCGAGCACGGTTATGAGCTGCGGATCATCGAGCAGATGCCGCTCGACGCCGACCACGCGTGGCAGCGGGCGCAGATGGTCACGGCCCGAGAGATCCTCACGACGCTGCGCGAGCGTTTCACGCTGCTTCCCGACCCCGCGCCACGCGGGAGCGCTCCGGCCGCCACCTGGCTCGTGGACGGCCACGACGGGCCACACGGGCCCGCCCGTGTCGGAGTCATCGCCTCGGTCACCCAGCCGTTCTGCGGCGACTGCGACCGCACCCGCCTCACCGCCGACGGCTCGCTGCGCAATTGCCTCTTCGCGACGACGGAGACCGACATCCGGACCGCACTGCGCACTCTCCCCGACGACGAGATCGACGCGGCCCTGGCGCAGCTCTGGCGCGCGAGCATGTGGGCGAAGACCCCCGGCCACGAGGTGAACGTGGCCGGCTTCCGGCAACCGGATCGACCGATGTCGGCGATCGGCGGCTAGGCTCGCGTCCGATGCAGCTCACAGTGCGATTCTTCGCGGCCGCGCGCGCCGCGGCCGGCGCCGAGGAGACGGTTGTCGACGTCGACCCGTCGACCACCCTCCGCGCCCTGGAGGAGACCCTCGCGGCCGGAAACCCCTCCCTTGCCACGGTTCTCGAACGCTGTTCGTATCTGCGCGACGAGGTCGCGTTCTCCGATCGGACGCGTGCGCTCGGCGCGTGCACGACACTCGACGTCCTCCCCCCGTTTGCCGGTGGCTGACGCCACAGCCCCCTTGTGACCTTAGTCACATCACGGCCCGGTAACAGGATGGGCACGGGACGGCCACTAACCCGTTGAACTGGGATGACGGCCGAAGTGGGTCGGAAGACCCGGATCCGGGCCGAAAATCGCTTGCGTTCAAGCAGGTGATTCAGTCCAACGAACGACGTACTGTACGAAGCGTCCTCCTCGGAGGTCACGACACAGCAACCAAGACATAACGTCCCACCGGCCGCGCCGAGCCTCGTTCCGCCGGTGGGAACGACAAGCAATCTAGGAACGAGGACGGGGGACCCAACCTCATCCCCTGAGACCGGACACCACACCAGGTGTCCTCGGGGTTAAGTCCCGGAAGTCGCGGCAACCGCCACGACAACCGGGGCCGAGCACCTCTCGCTCGAACCCGACAGCTGACTTCGTAGGCGCGTGGAGAGAGGAAATACACACATGTCCGGACGTCATCGCAAGCAGACGACCAGCACGGCCGCCAAGACCATCACCAAGGTCGCCCTCACCGGCGCAGTCCTCGGCGGCGGAGCAGCCCTCCTGGGCACCGGTACCGCCAACGCGGCCACCGACGCCGAGTGGAACCAGGTCGCGCAGTGCGAGTCCGGTGGCAACTGGGCCATCGCGACCGGCAACGGCTACCACGGCGGCCTGCAGTTCTCCCCGAGCACCTGGTCCGGCCACGGTGGCGGCGAGTTCGCCCCGACCGCCGATCAGGCCTCGCGCGAAGAGCAGATCGTCGTCGCCGAGCGCGTCCTCGGATCGCAGGGCAAGGGCGCATGGCCCACCTGCGGCACCGGCCTCTCGGGCTCGACCCCGCGCAGCGCGCCGACCGACACCCCGCGTGAGATCGCTCCGGTCCTCCCCGGCGGCAACGGCAGCGTCGACCTGGCCAAGACCACCGACGACGTCGCCAAGCAGGTCACCGACGCCCTCACCGAGGCCGGCGTCAGCCCCGAGATCAAGAACCTCTGGCAGGCGGCCAAGGACAGCGGAGTCTCGCTGAACCAGGACCAGATCAAGATGTTCAACGACAACAAGCACCTGCTGCCCAACCCCTGATCCCTGCTCCACTCCCGATCTGGGACCCAGACGAAGGGCCCCGCACGATGAACCATCCGTGCGGGGCCCTTTTCCAATGGTGCTGGGCTCAGGCCGAGTTGACCCATTCGTCGGTGCCGTCGTCGAAGAACTGATGCTTCCAGACCGGTAGCCGGGCCTTGACCTCGTCGACGAGGCGCGAGCAGGTCTGGAACGCGGCTCGGCGATGGTCGGCAGCCACCGCCACCACGAACGCGATGTCGCCGATCGCGAGGTCGCCGATCCGATGGGACACGGCGACCGCGCGTACACCGTCGACCGCGGAGACCTGTTCGACGACCTCGGCCAGGACCGTCGCGGCCGTGGGATGTCCCGAATAGTGCAGGGCGGTCACCGTTCGTCCGCCGTCGTGGTCGCGGACGGCGCCGACGAATCCGACCACCGCCCCGGCCTTGCCGTCGGCGGCGTCGGCAACCATCGCCTCGTGCTCGGCCAGCGTGATCGCCTCGTCCACGACCCCGGTGTGCACCACCCGGGTGGCGGGATCTCCGGTCATCGGTGGTCGCCTCCGCGGATCTGATCGAGTGCGTGGTGGACGACGCCGGCGAGCACGCCCAGTCCGTCACGGACCCCGCCCGTCGAGCCGGGCAGGTTCACGACGAGCGTCGTCCCGGCCACACCGGCCAGCCCGCGTGAGAGGACGGCGGTCGGCACCTTCGGCAGGCCCGCCGAGCGGATCGCGTCGGCCAGACCCGGGATCTCGACGTCGAGCAGCGGACGGGTCTGTTCGGGTGTCCGGTCGGTGGGGGTCAAGCCCGTTCCGCCCGTGGTGATCACGAGGTCGACCTCGGCGTAGACCGCGGCGCGGATGGCGTCGCCCACCGGCGGGCCGTCGGCCACGACGTCGCACTCGTCGACCGAAAACCCCTGTTCGGCAAGCCATGCCTCGATGATCGGACCGGAACGGTCGGCGTAGACGCCGGTGCTGGCGCGGTTCGATGCGACGACGACGCGCGCGACGCGAGGCGGCTTCGGGTCAGTCATCGGCGGGGTCAGCCGGATCGCGATACCAGTCCCCCGACTTGCCCCCGGTCTTGGCGAGCAGGCGGATCCCGTCCATCTGCGCCCGCCGGTCCACGGCCTTGACCATGTCGTGCAAGGTCAGTCCGGTGACGGCGACCGCGGTCAAGGCCTCCATCTCGACGCCCGTCTGGCCGGAGGTGGCCACGGTGGCGGTCACCTCGATCGTCTCGGTACCGATCGCGAAGTCGACCTCGACCGACGACAGCGCCAGCTGATGGCACAGCGGGATCAGCTCGTCGGTCCGTTTTGCCGCCATGATCCCGGCGATGCGAGCCGTGGCGAGCACATCCCCCTTGGGCAGCCTCGACTCACTGAGGAGGCCGATCACCTCGGCGGTGGTCCGGAACGTACCGGCGGCGACGGCGCGACGCCTCGTCGACGGCTTGGCACCGACGTCGACCATGCGGGCCGACCCGGAGGCGTCGAGGTGGCTCAGCCGTGAGCCGCCGGCCTCTGCGAGCCCGCGCGAGTCCGACCCACCTTCGTCAGTTCCGGTGGGCGGCATCGGTGTCAGCGGTTGACGACGGTCTTCGACTGCACGAACGGCAGGTCGTCGACCGGAAGGGGGAACTCGGTGTCGCCGAACGGCGACAGCGCACCGGGGATGTGCGTCGCGAGTTCGGAGACGGCGTGCTCGGCCGCGTCGCCGTTGTCGTCCTGCGGCCAGCCGTTGTCGACATACTGCTTCTTGCCCTTGGCAGATTCGACGATCTTGCCGGTGCCGGCACCCGCTTCGCCGGGGGTGGATGTGTCAGCGCCAGTTTTGTTTGCCACGTCGAGCATTGTGCCATGACGTTCGGATGAACAAGTGCCGTGTCCGGGCAGGACGGCCTCGGGAGGGGCTATCGTCGTCGCAACACAGGTCACGCCACCAGGAGGCGCTCATGGCCGCCCAGCCAGTCCAGGTCGCCGGCTACCCGGTGATCACCCGGTTGGGCAGCGGCGGGATGGGCACCGTGTATCTGGTCGAGAATCCGCAACTGCGTCGTCGTGAGGCGCTGAAGGTGATCTCGATCGGCGAGACCGTCGACGAGGAGTTCGCGCGGCGATTCAGCCGTGAGGCGCAGACCGCGGCGGCCCTCGACCACCCCGCGATCGTGACGATCTACCACTACGGCGTCACCGACGGCGACCCCTGGTTCACGATGACCTACCTCGACGGCCGGGACCTCCGCCGCGCCTCGCTGCGCCCGGACGAGGTGGTGGCCGTGGTCCACCGGGTGGCCGATGCGCTCGACTACGCGCACGAACACGGCGTGATCCACCGCGACATCAAGCCCGGCAACATCATGGTCACGCGCCGCGCGATGGACGACGCCCTCGACCGCGTGGTCGTCCTCGACTTCGGGATCGCGAAGCTGACCACCGCCACCACGCTGACCGCGCCGTCGTCGTTCGTGGGAACTCTCGTGTACGCCGCGCCGGAGATCCTCGACGGCAAACCGGCGGGCCCCGCGTCGGACCAATACGCCCTGGCCTGCACGGCCTACGAACTCCTCTCCGGCGCAACGCCGTTCGACGCCGATACGCAGACCCGGCACATCGTCGCGAAGCTCACGACGCGCCCGGCGCCGATCAGCAGCCACCGACCGGTGCTCGGCGCTCTCGACCCCGTCTTCGACCGTGCGCTCGCTCGCGGCCCCCTGGACCGATACCCCACCTGCCGCGCATTCGCTGCAGAGCTACACGCCGCGCTCCAACGGGCCGGAACCGACGACCGGTCACGCACGCTCGTCACACCTGCGACGCAGGTCATCACACCGCGACCACAGACGCCGCCGCCGACGGTCTCGTCCCCGACGCCGCCGCCGGCATCGTCTCCGCCGCCGCACCGCCGCCGCTGGCCGCTCGCGTTGGCCGCGGTCGTCGCGGTCGCTCTCCTCGCGACGGCGGTCGCGATCGGGGTCGTCACCCTCGGCGGCGACGACGGGACCACCTCCGACGCCGCGTCGTCACCCCTGGCGGCCACGGACGCCCAGGCGCAGCTGAGCGCCGGCCTCGGGGCCACCTGTTCGATCCGGGACGGGACCGCCTACTGCTGGGGCGACAACACCGCAGGCCAACTCGGCGACGGCACCACCGAAGCCCGCCAGACACCCACCCGAGTGGCCGATCTCAGCGATGTCACCGCGATCAGCACCGGTGGCCCCAACAGCTGCGCGATTGCCGCGGGACTCGCCTACTGCTGGGGCAACAACGACTACGGGCAGCTCGGCGACGGTACGACCGACGCGCGCCTGACGCCGACCCGGGTCGCCGGTCTCGCCGACGTCACCGCCATCTCGACCGCCAACTGGGCCACCTGCGCGATCTCGGCAGGCGCGGCCTACTGCTGGGGCACCAACGACTTCGACCAGCTCGGTGACGGCTCCACCGCGAACCAGTACCGGCCCGTTCGCGTCGCCGGGCTCGACGACGTGACCGCGATCAGCGTCGGGGTGAACTTCACCTGCGCCGTCGCGGCCGGCGACGCCTACTGCTGGGGACTCAACGACAACGGTCAGGTCGGCGACGGCACGACCACGAACCGGGCTCGCCCGACCCGCGTCGGCGATCTCGACGGCGCGACCACGGTCTCCGCCGGTGCCGCCACCGCCTGCGCGATCGCTGGGGCGAGCGCGTATTGCTGGGGCAACAACGACTTCGGGCAGCTCGGCGACGGCACCACCTACGGCCGCCGGACGGCGACGCCCGTGACCGGCCTCGACGGGGTCGACGGGGTCGACGCCGTCAGCACCGGAACGGCGAACACCACCTGCGCGGTGGCGGGTGGCGTCGCGTACTGCTGGGGAGCCAACGCCTGGGGGTCGGTCGGCGACGGCACCCTGACCGACCGGCCCGCGCCCACCCGGGTGCCCCAATTGTCCGAGGTGAGTGCGATTTCGACCGGCGAGCGAACCTCGTGCGCGTACGCGGCGTCGTACCTCTGGTGCTGGGGCTTCAACGCCACCGGGCAGCTCGGCGTCGGCGGTACCGACGACCGTCCCACCCCTACGCAGGTCACGTTCTAGCGACGCGCTCCGTCATCCGGTTGAAGGGTGCCCCGGACCCCTTCGGCTTCGGTATCGTCCCTGCATACGTCTGCGAGAGCGGCCATTTGGGCGCCGTTCATTCGCCAAGCTCAGGAAGAGGTGACGCCGTGCCGTTGAGTCCCGGCACCCACATCGCCGGCTATCGGGTGGTCTCCCAGCTCGGTGCGGGCGGTATGGGCGAGGTGTACCTCGTCGAGAACCTGCAGCTGGAGCGGCGCGAGGCCCTGAAGGTGATCTCGACGGCGGTCAGCGCCCAGCCCGGGTTCAACCAGCGCTTCACCAACGAGGCACGCACCACCGCGAAGCTCGACCACCGCAGCATCATCACCATCCACCAGTACGGCATCGAGGACGGGTCCCCGTGGTTCTCGATGAGCTACGTCGACGGCAAGGACCTCACCGACGAACGCCTGACGCCCGCCGAGGTGTCGACGGTCGTCTCGCAGGTGGCCGACGCTCTCGACTACGCGCACCGCCATCATGTGGTGCACCGGGACATCAAGCCGGCCAACATCCTCGTCACCCGCGATCCGGCGACGAACGCCGTCGAGCGCGCCCTCGTACTCGACTTCGGCATCGCCAAACTCGCCGGCTCGGCGAATCTGACCGGTACCCACTCCTTCATCGGGACGGTCGCCTTCTCGGCCCCGGAGACACTCGAGGGAGCCGACGCCACCGCGCGATCGGATCAGTACTCGCTGGCCTGTACGGCCTACGCACTGCTCGCGGGGCAGCCTCCGTTCGTCGGTCAGTCCGAGCCGTCGGTGATGCTGGGACACATCCAGCGTCCGGTCCCCCACATCGGCCGGCTGCGCGGAGACCTCGCCCACCTCGACCCGGTGTTCCAGCGCGCGTTGTCGAAGAACCCCGCGGCCCGGTACCCCGACTGCCGCAGTTTCGCGGCCGCATTGCAGGCGGCTCTCGATTCGCCTGCCGCACAGGGCAACACGATGGTCGCCGGCTCGGTGCCCCCACCCACTCTCGTCGGTGGCGGCACGGGTGGCGCGCCGGCCCCGCACCCCTCGGGACCCCAGCAGCAGTTCGGCCCACCCCACGGCCAGTACACGCCTCCTCCCCAGGCGACGATGACCGGGCCGTCCGGCCCGCAACCGCTGATGAGCAAACCGTCGGGGCAGCAGCCGATGTACTCGTCGGCACCGCACCTCTCCGGCCCGCACGCCCAGCCGGTCCACCCCCAGCCCGGTTACCCCGGCATGCCCCCGGTCCCGCCGAAAAAGAAGAAGCGGACCGGGCTGATCGTCGCCGGCGTGCTCGGCGCCGTGCTGCTGCTCGTGGTCGCGGCCGTCGTCGGGCTGGCCGTCATCGGCAGCACCGTCGACGACCCCGAGAAGGCCGCCGTCGCCCAGCCGGTGGTGAGCACCAACTTCGGCAGCAGCTGCGCCGTGGTCAACGGCAGCGTGCACTGCTGGGGCGACAACGACACCGGGCAGCTCGGCGACGGCACGACGACCCCGCATACCCGCCCGGTCGCGGTGACCGGGGTCTCGAACGCCACCGCGGTCACCACGGGCGGCTACCTCACCGGCGAGAACGCCTACGTCTCGACGGCATGCGCCATCGCCGCGGGCGACGCATTCTGTTGGGGCAACAACCATTACGGCGAGGTCGGCAACGGCGCCAGCGGATCGACGGTGGATGCCGCGACCAAGGTCGGCACCATCTCCGACGTCAAGGCGATCTCCACCGGGTGGGGCACCACGTGCGCCGTCGCCGGCACCGACGCCTACTGCTGGGGCAACAACGAATACGGCCAGCTCGGCAACGGCGGCGGCACCGACCCGGTGTCGGCCCCGGTCAAGGTGCCCGGACTCGGCGTCGTCACCGACATCGCGACCGCCTACGGCACCACCTGCGCGGTGTCGGACGGCTCGGCGTTCTGCTGGGGAGCCAACGACAACGGGCAGATCGGTGACGGCAGCACGACCGCGCGATCGGCACCGGTCAAGGTCGGCTCGCTGACCGACGTCACCGACATCGCCATCGGCGGTTATCACGAGGCGGCCGATGACGACGACCCGAACACCAACACCAGCACCTACTTCCAGACGACCTGCGCGGTCGCCGGCGGTGACGCGTGGTGCTGGGGTTCCAACGCCTACGGTCAGATCGGTGACGGCACCAGCGAGACCCGACAGACACCGGTCCAGGTCGGAAATCTGGGCGGGGTCTCGGCCATCTCCACCGACTGGGGCACCACCTGTGCGGTCTCCGACGACCGGGCCTTCTGCTGGGGAGACGACGATCGCAGCCAGCTCGGCTCCGCCGGCGGATCGGTGAAGATCCCCCGCGAGGTCTCGACCCTGACCGACGTCACGTCGATCTCGACCGGCAACGGGACGTCGTGCGCGATGTCGGCGGCATCGGTGTACTGCTGGGGATTCAACAACGACGGCCAGATCGGCGACGGTTCCAGCGGCGACGGCGCGAACCGCACGACGCCGACGAAGCTCACCATCTAGTCCCTACGTCTCCCTGGACCCGATCAGCGCTTCGGACACGGTCCCGGCGGCGGTGCGGAGGGCGCCGATCGCCCGGGCACGGAGGTCGTCGTCGAATCGGGCCACCGGTCCCGAGATGCCGACCGCCATGGGTGTGGGGGCGCCGGGCACCGCGACCGCCATGCCGCAGACCCCGACCTCGTGTTCCTGTTCGTCGGTGGCGACACCGTCCGCGCGCACCTGCTCGACGGCGGCGAACACGCCGGACAACGACGTGACACTCCATTCGGTGGCGGCGGTCAGGCCGGCTTGCGTGACGTGCTTGAGGATGCGCGCATCGTCGAGTTCGGCGAGGACCGCCTTGCCCACCGCGGTGTTGTGCATGGTCACCCGGCGCCCGACCTCGTTGTTGGTGCGCATGCTGTGCGGCGACGGGACCTGCGCCACGTAGATGACCATGTCGCCGTCGAGTACTGCGAGACTCGCGGTCTCGCTGAGCTCGCCGACCAGCGAGGCCAGGACGGGCGCGGCCACGGCGCCGAGTTGCCGGTTGGCCACCTCGCCGAGCCGGATGAGCCGAGGACCCAGGGCGTATGACCGGTTCGGGAGCTGCCGGACGTATCCGATTCCCACGAGCGTCCGGAGCAGTCGATGGATGGTGGGAGGCGGCAGCGGTGATTCCGCCGACAGATGACTCAGCGAGCATTCGCCGCCGGCGCGTCCGATGAGTTCGAGCAACTCGAACGCGCGCTCGACGGACTGCACACCGCCCGAGTTCCCCGCCATCGCCACCTCCACACTCCGGCATCACGCTACGTTCCATGATGTGAAACCACAATCGGCCGCCGTCGGCGCACGGGGCTGGTGGCGATCACCCTCCCTGCAGTAAACTCCGCTCTGCGGAATTGTTTTTCCACAGCCGGCCGAACGAAAGGGGCGCCTCGTGAGCGTGCAACCCGGTCGCCTCGACGCGACTTTCCTCGCCGAACTCGAGGCCGCCCTGGCACCGGCGGATGCGGTCCTGTCCGATCGGTATCCGGGCGACGACGGGAGTCGCCAGCCGGTCCACACGGTCTACGTCCCCGCCGACCGGTACTCGGCGAACCTGCCGCAGGAGTGGGGACGCGCGGCGCTGGATGCAGCTGCCGACCACGGCGGCCTCGCCGCGATCGCCCGCTCGACCGTCGCCCACACCGACTCGACAGCAACCGCACTCGCGGACCTGGTGGAGGGCAAACTGCGCACCGAGCCCATCGAGGATCTGCGCATCGACTTCGAAGACGGTTACGGCGTCCGCTCCGACGACGAGGAGGACGCGGCCGTGGCGGCTGCCGTCGCCGCGATCCGTACGGCCGGCGACACGTCACCGCCGTTTCTCGGCATCCGCTTCAAGTGCTTCGAGGCCGACGTGCGGGCACGCGGCCTGCGCACCCTCGACTTGTTCGTCGCCGGTCTCGCCGACACCGGAGATCTGCCGGCGGGGCTGACGCTGACGCTGCCGAAGGTCACCTCGACCGACCAGGCGGTCGCGATGGTCGCCGTCGCCCGCGAACTCGAGCGCATTCACGGACTTCCGCAGGGACGCATCGGCTTCGAGATCCAGGTGGAAACCCCACAGGCGGTGATGAGCGCCGACGGCACTGCGGCGGTCGCGTCGATGATCCATGCCGGCGACGGCCGGGTGACCGCACTGCACTACGGGACCTACGACTACTCGGCGTCCCTCGGCATCGCCGCCGCCTATCAGTCGATGGAGCATCCCGCCGCCGACCACGCGAAGGCCGTGATGCAGCTCGCGGCGGCCGGCACCGGAGTGCGACTGTCGGACGGATCGACGAACATCCTCCCGGTCGGGGACGCTGAGGCCGTCCACGCCGGTTGGGCCTTGCACGCGAGACTCGTCCGCCGTCACCTCGAACGCGGCTTCTACCAGGGCTGGGATCTGCATCCCGCTCAACTCGTCACCCGCTTCTTGGCGACGTACGCCTTCTACCGTGACGGATTCGACTCGGCCGCAGCACGTTTGCGGAACTACGCGCACCGCATCGAGTCGTCGGTGCTCGACGAGCCTGCGACGGCACGTGCGCTCGCCGGTTTCATCCGACGCGGAGAACTGTGCGGCGCGCTGACCGTCGACGAGGTCGAGACCGCTACCGACCTGCCCATCGCGAAGGTGCGCGAACTCGCATTCCCCCACTCACAGAGGACAGCCCGATGAACGCGACACCGTATTACACACCCGCGGGAGGACTCCCGCCGCAGACCGATCTGCTCACCGATCGCGCGGTCGTCACCGAGGCGTACACGGTGATCCCCCGTGGCGTGTTCCGCGACATCGTCACGTCGGTCTTCCCGGAGTGGATCGACACCCGCGCGTGGGTGCTGAACCGTCCGGTACCCGGTGGCGCGCAGACCTTCGCCCAGACGATCGTGGAGGTCGCCCCGGGCGGCGGATCGGCTGCGCCCGAACCGCAGTCGGAGGTCGAGGGTTTCGTCTTCGTCACCGCCGGATCGCTGACCGTGACCATCGCGGGCGAGGAGCACGTCCTGTCCGACGGTGGCTTCGGCTACCTGCCCGCGGGCACACCGTGGTCGGCACACAACCGCGGCGACGTCCCGGCGTCGTTCCACTGGATCCGCAAGCGCTACGAGCCGATCGCCGGCCATGAGCCTGCCCCGAAGTTCGGCAACGAGCGCGACATCGAGCCCACCGCGATGCCCGACACCGACGGCGCCTGGCGGACAACGAGAATGCTCGACCCGCAGGACCTCGCCTACGACATGCACGTCAACATCGTGACCTTCGAGCCCGGCGCGTCGATCCCCTTCGCCGAGACCCACGTGATGGAGCACGGTCTGTACGTCCTGGAGGGCAAGGCCGTCTACCGGCTCAACGAGGACTGGGTGGAGGTCCAGGCGGGCGACTACATGTCCCTGCGCGCCTTCTGCCCGCAGGCCTGCTACGCCGGCGGACCGTCGAACTTCCGCTACCTCCTCTACAAGGACGTCAACCGACAGATCGTGCTCTGACCCGATCGAGCCCTCACGCGCGTGGCGACGGAAATCCCCCGGCAAGGGCCAGACTCGACGTCGGCTCACGCCCGATCAGGCCGACGGCCCGGCGTCCGGCGTCGACGACGCCCTCGAGGTCCAATCCGTGCTCCACACCCGATCTGTCGAGAAGATAGACCAGGTCCTCCGTTGCCACGTTCCCGGTAGCGGCAGGCGCAAAGGGACACCCCCCGATTCCGCCCGACGAGGCGTCGAGCGCATCGGCCCCGACTTCGATTGCGATCCAGGCGTTGGCGATACCGGTGTTACGGGTGTCGTGGAAATGGAAACGAAGTGCCCTGCCGTCGGCGAGCTCTCGCACCTTCCGGCCCAGGCTCGCAACCTGAGCGGGTACGGCAACCCCGATGGTGTCGGCGAGAGCCACTTCGGCGGCACCGGCGGCGACGGCGGCACGGACGATGTCGAGGACTGCGTCTTCTGCCACCTCACCCTCGAATGGACACCCGAACGCGGTGGCCACCGTCACCGTGGCCGGGACACCCGCGTCGCCGGCTCGCCGCACGATGGTCGACGCGATCGCCGACGACTCGGCAGTGGACATGTTCTGGTTTCGACGACTGAACGTGTCACTCGCGCACACAACGACATTGACTTCATCGACCCGCGCAGCGAGGGCGCGATCCAATCCTCGTTCGTTGAGCACCAATCCGCTGTACCGCACCCCCGGCGGGCCGCCCACCGCCGCCATCACCGCTTCGGCGTCGGCCATCGCCGGAACCGCGCGCGGGTGCACGAAGGAGACGGCTTCGATCCGGCGCGCACCGGCGTCGACCAGCCGGCGCGCGAGGTCCACCTTCGCTGCGGTGGTCGGGATCACCGACTCGTTCTGGAGCCCGTCGCGAAGAGTGACGTCGACGATCTGGACCGACCGGGTCACCGTGCACGCTCACCCTCGGTGACGGCCGTCAACCATTCGCGAACCTCGGTGTCGTGCTGACCTCGTCCCCCGCCTCCCCACCGGATACGTCCCGGAGTGTCGCTCAGACGCGGGGCGACGGACTGCATGGGTACCGACCCGAGCACCTCGTCGTCGACTTCCACGATCGACTGTCGTGCACGAAAGTGCTCGTCCTGCAACATGTCCCGCGCACCGTAGATGCGCCCGCACGGAACCCCGTGCTCGTCGAGAAGGCTCTCCACGTCGGCGGCGCAGTGCGATCGCGTCCACGCCCCGATCCTGGTGTCGAGTTCGGCCTGACGCTCGCCCCGCGCCTGATGCGTGGCGTACCGTTCATCCACTGCCAGGGACGGCTCGCCCATCGCCTGCGCCAACCGCCCGAACACCGAGTCCTGATTGGCGGCGATCAGCAGCATGTGTCCGTCGCCGGTTTCGTAGACGTTGCTCGGGGCGACACCGGGGAGCACCGCCCCGGACCGCTCGCGCGTGACACCAGCGACGGCGTAATCGGAGACGAGCCCCTCGGTCAAGGCGAGTACCGACTCGTAGATCGACACGTCGACGACCTGGCCGCGGCCCGACTCGTTCCTGGCGTACAACGCCATGAGGGTCCCGACCATGGCGTGCATGCCGGCGAGCAGGTCCCCCAACGACACGCCGAATCGACTCGGCGGGCGGTCCGGGTCCCCGACCAGAGCGCGCAGGCCTCCCATCGCTTCGCCGATCGAACCGTACCCGGCACGTGCGGAATAGGGCCCGTGCTGTCCGAAGCCGCTCACCCTCGTCAGGACGACACGCGGATTGACCTCGGCGAGTACGTCGAACCCGAGACCGAATCGCTCGAGTGTCCCGGGACGGAAGTTCTCGATCACCACATCGGATTGCCGCACGAGGTCGAGGACGAAACGACGCCCCTCCTCCGTGTGCAGATCAGCGGTGACGCAGCGCTTTCCACGCGCGATGACGTTCCATGACAGTGACTTCCCCGCATGCACCACCCCCCAGTTCCGCATGGGATCCCCCGCGCCGGGTTGCTCGACCTTGATGACATCGGCGCCGTTGTCGGCCATCATCTGACCGGCGAATGGTCCCGCGATCAGTTGCCCGAGTTCGATCACGCGTACCCCGGACAGCGCGCCGGTTGATTCCGGGTGCCCATTGACAAGCACAGTTCTACCTCTCACTCAATTCTTGCAGTCGGTACAGCGGGTCGGTGCGATCTCGCGTCGACCTCGTCCAGGTCGGACCCACCAGATCGACCACGTCGTCCTCGACCGACTCCTCGAAAGCGACGACGCGACGAGCTGTCTTCCATTGCCCCGCGCGCAGTTCGAAACGGTCGATCAGACGCGCCCGCACGGTGCGGCGACGCTGCGGACCCCCGTCGACCTCAGGGAACCAGCGCATGAACACCAGGCAATGCGACTCGACGAGCGCCGATGTGTCGGAGTCGAATTCGATCATGATGTTGAGCATCAGGTGTTGCGACGAGTCGATGGTCTCGTGGCGCTGTCTGATGTCGTCGATCAGGCCCTCGACGTCCCCGACGTACCCGCCGTGATCGTCCACGGCGCCGGGGTGATAGCAGGACCGGATCAGGTCGAAGTCGAGGCGGTCGACCCCGCGTGCGTACGTGTACAGCGCGTCCTGGATGGCCAGTCGCGCATCGGCGGTGCTCATGCCGATTCCTCCCGCACGACGCCGCGGCCGCGCGTCCAGTGCCCCGCATATCCGGGATCGTCGCTGGCGAGGGCGCCCTCGCCCAGTTCGAGCGGGTTGAATGTGTCGACCATGAAGGCCATCTCGTTGCTCTCGGTCATCGCCGGCGAGTCCAGGTAGGCCTGCCGACCGGGACCGTGCGTATACGCGGCCGGGTGGAGGGACACCGAGGCGTTGCCTATCCCGGATCCCTTGCGGGCCGCGGTCTCGCCCGCGTGGTAGAACATCACCTCATCGGAGTCGACGTTCGAGTGATAGTAGGGAACCTTGAGTGCACGCGGATGGTACTCGAGGGGGCGCGGAACGAAGTTGCAGATCACGAAGTTTCGTCCCTCGAGGATCTGATACGAGGTGGGTGGCTGCAATATCTCACCGGTGACCGGTGAGAAGTCGCGGTAATTGAACGCGTACGGGTACAGGCACCCGTCCCAGCCCACGACGTCGAACGGATGATGGTCGTAGGTCACCACCGATCCCAGGATGCCGGAAGCGGTGCGGTGTTTGACGTACACATCCGTGTCGGCGTCGGCCGCCTCACCGGTGACCATCGTGGACCCCTGGGGTCCGCGAATGTCCCGCTCGCACAGCGGAGCTCCTTCGAGGAACTGGCCGAACTCGCTGAGGTACCGGCGCGGGAACCGAACATGTCCGGCACCCTCCACGACGAACGCTTTCAGGGGTCCGACGGTCTCGACGTCCTCGGGGATCCACCGGTGGATGGCGACACGCGGGATGACCACGTTGTCGCCCGACTCGACCTCGATCCGGCCGAAGACACTCTCGAGAACGGCCCGGCCGCTCTCGATGTACACCACTTCGTCGCCGATACCGTTGCTGTACAACACACTCGGCCGATCGGCGACCACATAGCTGATCCGCACATCCGGATTGGACAGGATGAGCCGACGATCACGGACGAGATCGTTCCCTCGGTACGTGTCGTTCGCGAACAGCTCGGGCAACCGGAAATGCCGCGGACCGAGCGGGTGGTTCACCGTGGTGCCGAGATCTCCGGGGAGCCAGTCGCGGGCGCCGACCAGATTGGATGGGACTGAGCGGTGATACAGCAGCGACCCGGTCGACGAGAATCCTTCCTCACCGATGAACTCCTCGAAACACGGTGCGCCATATCGGGTCTCGAACATCGTGTGCCTCTTGGCGGGTATGTCTCCCACGGCACGGTAGTACACCATGTCAGTTTCCTTTCACGAGGTCGTGTTCGCGTAGCCATGCCGCGACGGTGTCGCCGACGAATGCGACTTTGTCCGGTTGACCGGTCAGATAGTGGAGCCCGTTCTCCACGGGTGTGAGCTGCTTGTCGTCGTGTCGGACGGCCTCGTACATCTCGATGGCGTAGGACGGGAAGCACACCTGATCGGCGGTTCCGTACATGATGAGCGTCGGCGTGCTGATTCTCGACATGTGCAGCGGACCATCACAATTGGATGAGTCGAGACTCCATTGGGACAGCCAGGACCGCAGACTGCTGTAGTGCGCGAGAGACGCGGGCATCAGGTTGGCGACCTTCGCCGGTCCCCACATCGTGCCCGGTTCGCGGTCCGACGGGTCGAGGGTCACGTCGAGGAAGCGCGGATCCGCGATCGTCCCGTGCACCACGAAGGGCAGATCCTGCAGCTCTCCCCCGGACCGCTCGAGTCGGTCGAGCTGATCGCGGACCCACCCGGTGATCCGACGATTCCGAGCCACCTGAGCGGCCCGGTAGTGGTCCACGAACTCGCGATCATAGGGCGGGGAGATCCTGCCGCTGAACAGATCCAGTTCCTCGTCGCGCCGCCACGGGTCGTGCTCGTCGACGACGGCGGGGTCGATCCAGTCGGTGAGAACCTGGGCACGGCCCGGGTGTGCCATGAGCTGCAACACGGCGTCGGCCGCGGGCAGCTCGGCGGCGGTGAGGTCCGGCGGGTCACCCGCGGGGGTCGAGGTGATCGTGGGTCTCTCGGCCTGGCTTTGATACATGGCTGCCAGGCCGCCACCACCGGAATTGCCGATCAGAACCACGTTCTCGTAACCGCGTTCGCGGAGATGTCGGATCGCCGAACCGATGTCGAGCACGCAGTTCTCCATGGTGAGTGCGCTGTCGTTTCCGACGTACCGGGTGGCGAGCCCGACCGCGTCGACACCTCGGGACGCCAGGGTGTCCAGGAGGTAGTGGCCCATGAAGTTCGATGTCGGATGGACGATCAACGCGACGGTGCGTGAGCGGTCGGACGCGCGATGGAGCGCACCCCAGATCTTTCCCGCCATGCGCGCGACACCTGAGTACACGTCGATACGGTCGCTGGCCTGCATGGGAATGGCGAGTAGTTCCATCACGATCGTCCTGCCTCTGATTCTCGTCGAGCGTGCGTCGTGGGCGATGTCCGGAGATTGCGGCCGGCGATCCGTCCGAAGGCCAGGGCATGCGCGACGGCGTTGCCGCCTCCCACATACCGGTTTCCCAAGACCCCACCGGCCGCTTCGCCCGCTGCGTACAGTCCGGGAACCGCGCGTCCGAGCTCGTCCTGGACTCGCGCCCGGTCGTCGATCCGTAGTCCGGTATGGGTGCAGACCAGTTCGCCGGGCACCAGTCTCACGGCGTAGTACGGACCGGTGTCGACCGCCGGCGGCGTGGGTTGGCGCTTGGCCGCACGGGTCTCGTGACGGAGGAACTCGTCGTCGACACCGGAGTGGCAGTAGTCGTTGAACGCGGCGACGCTGCCCGCGAGCGCCACACCCGGTACACCCATCCGGGCGGCGAGTTGCTCGACGGTGTCCGCTGTCTCGATGGTGCCACGCTGTACTTCCTCGGAAACCCGGTCGGGCGACCAGTCTTTGTACCCTTCCGGCAACGCCAGTCGGCCGGCCTCGTCGAACACCGCCCACATGACGCCGCCACGATCGCGGTAGATGCCGCCGCTGATCGCGTACGGAGCATCCTCATCCATGCAGCGCACGCCGTTTCCGTCGACGTACAGTCGCGACGGCGGCGGGAAGCCGCTGGTCCAGTGGTGCGCCGTCTGGATTCTGGCGGTGAGGACGGTCAGTCCCCAGCCGTGACCGAACAACCCGAGTCGGTGCTTGTCTGCGAATCGCAGGTGGTCACCACGTGATCCGGTCCCCGAGACGACGAAGAGATCGTCACCGGCGGCGAGTCCCTCGGGGAAGTACCGTTCGAGCGCGTGGACGTCACGGGTGAAGCCGCCGGACGCCACCACCACGTTCGGTGCCGACACCTCCGTTTCGTCGACGCGGACGCCCGCGATCGAGCCGTCTCCGGACCGGACGAGGTCGTCGACACGAGTGTTCAGGACGACATCGACCCCGAGCGATGCACAGCGTCGTGACAACACATCGACGATCGCCTGCCCCTCGCCTCGCGGAACGTGGCCTCGGGCAGAGTCTTCCACACCGGCGCGGGTGATCCCGGGTTCGTGGGCGTTCGTCGTCTGCAACGGTGGCACATCGACGCCGAGAGCCAGCAGCCAGTCGACCACGTCGGCGGTCTCCCGGCAGAACGCGCGGGTGGGCCCGGGCAGCACGCGCCACTGGTTGAGATCCATGTAGTGCTGGAACATTCGATCCGCCGAGTCCGCGATGCCGGCGGATTCCTGCACGGACGTACCCGCGGCGGTGAACATTCCCGACGACAGCGCCGTCGAACCACCGATGGACGATTCGGCCTCGAAAACAATCGCGCGCGAGCCGTTTTCGGCGGCGGTGGCGGCCGCGGCGAGCCCCGCTCCGCCCGCGCCCACGACGACGACATCGAAATCGGAGTTGTGGTCAGACATGGCGCGACCCCCCGTCGACCGGAATGTTCGCGCCGGTGACGTAACCGGCGTCCTCGGACAGCAGGAATCTCACCACCGAGAAGATCTCGTCGACTCGACCCATTCGTTGCAGTGGGACCCGGCCGACAGTGGCGTCGTACAGATCCGGATCGTCGCGCATGAACTGGGTCAGCGCGGTGTCGACATAACCTGGTGAGACCGCGTTCACCCGGATGCGATGGTTCCCGAGTTCGATGGCGGCGCTGTTGGTCGCCTGGAGAACCGCGGCCTTGGACGAGCTGTAGGCGGTGCGGTTCGGGCGAGGCTTGGTTCCGGCGATCGACGCGATGTTGACGATGCTGCCCCCGCCGTGGAGTCGCATATGTCTTGCCGCGGCCTGGGTTCCGAAGATCACTCCCTCGACATTCACCCGGAGGGTTCGGTGAAGGAGTTCGACGCTCATGTCCTCGAGGCTGCTCTCTTGGAACACTCCGGCGTTGTTCACGTAGAAGTCGAGGCGTCCGAACTCCTCCACCGCAGCGGCGACGGCCAGCTCGTGATCGCCGGCCGAGCCGGCATCCATGTCGCTGGCGACGGCGCGGCCACCGTGTCCTCGACCGGAGATCCGTTCGGCAACCGAAGTCGCACTGCTGCTGTTGAGATCGGCCACGACGACGTTCGTCCCCAGGAGCGCCAACCCGTCCGCGATCGCCGCACCGATTCCGCGACCTGCCCCCGTCACCACCGCCGACATGCCGTCGAAACTCATCGGTTCCCCCCGTCGAGTTCGGCGAGAATCCGGCGGTAGGTGCCGCCCGACAGCAGACCGCCGTCGACGACGAGGTCGGTACCGGTCATGTACGAGGAGTCGGGTGACAGCAGAAACGTGACGACGCCGGCGATCTCCTCCGGCTGCGCGATCCGCGCCATCGGTATCGATCGCACGTTGCTGTCGACGTAGGCACCACCGTCCTCGGCCGAATGCAGCATCGGCGTGTCGACCAGTCCGGGATTCACCGAGTTCACCCGGATTCCGTCCGGGGCGAATTCCAGCGCAGCGGTTTTCGTCAGACCGCGTGCGGCCCATTTGCTGGCGGTGTAACCGGCGGAGTAGTACCCCAACATGCCCGAGATCGACGCGATGTTGACGATGGAGGCGCCACGCTGCTTCGCCAGCATCCCGTGGCAGGCCCGCATCCCGAGGAAGAGTCCGGTGGAGTTGACCGCGAAGACGCGATTCCAGTCGTCGAGCGAGGTCGCCGAGATGCCGGTACGCACACTGATTCCGGCGTTGTTGACCAGACCGTGCAGTTGTCCGGACTCGGCCTCGATGCGGCCGACCGCTGCGTCCCAGCCGGATTCGGAGGTGACATCGAGCGCGCAGGCGTCGGCCGCATACCCTTCGGCGCCGAGAGCCGAGGCGGCGGCGCGGGCGCGGTCGGCATCGACGTCACCGATCCACACATGCCCGCCGGACTGGGCGACGCCGCGTGCGATTGCCAGGCCGACTCCGGATGCGGCGCCGGTGACGAGAACGCACTTGTCCTGCAGGAGAGAACCGTTCACAGCGACAGGTCCAGCTTGCGGGTCCCGGTCACCGTGAGCGCACCGATCAGTGACAGGACGGCCACGAGCGTGAACAGACCGGCAGGAGCAAGTGCGTTGCCCGTCGTGTTGACCAACAGCGCCGCGACGAACGGAGCGGTGCCACCGAGAAGGGTGTTCGCCGTGTTGATGCCGAGAGCGAGGCCGGAGTAGCGGACCCGAGCGGACAGCATCTCGAGGGCCGTCACCATCGCCGTCCCGTTCACCATGCAGACCGATCCGAACAGGATGGACTGTCCGACTATGGCTCCGACGACACTGCCGGATCCCATCAGGATGAAGGCGGGGAAGGCGACGACGACACCGATTCCGGCCGAGCAGACCAGGACGGGCCGGCGCCCGAACCGGTCACCGAGCATTCCGGACACCGGAAGCAGGGCGGTGCCGAAGCCCAGGGCGACAACGGAACACAGGAAGGCGAAACTCGGACTGTGATCGCCCTGGATCTGCAGATAGGACGTCGAGTACACGGAGGCGACGTAGTATCCGCCGGTGCCGATGGCCAGCATCAGGATGATCTGACCCACCTCTTTGCGAGCGGTCCGCAGTAGCGCCAGAACCGGCACCTTGTGTACCTCCACCTCGTCAGACGCCTTGACGGCGTCGAATTCCGGTGAGTCCTCCAGGGTGACCCTGATCCAGAGGCCTATTGTTCCCAGCACGACGCTGAGCAGGAATGCCACCCGCCACGCCCAGTCGTACAGGACTTCCTCGGACACCATGCTCGCCAAGGTCAGCGCAACAATCGAAGCCAGGATCGACCCGAGGGTGCTGCCCATGTTGACGACCGAGGTGTACAACCCACGCCGGCGGGCCGGCGCACTCTCCGCGACCAGGACATTCGCGCCGCCGAGTTCACCGCCGGCCGCGAATCCCTGCACCGAGCGGCAGAGGACGAGAACAATGGTCGCCCAGATGCCCCACGTGGCGTACGAGGGAAGGACGCCGATCAGCGCGGTCGCACCGGTCATCAACAAGATGGTGGCCGTCAGAGCCGGCTTGCGCCCGTACTTGTCTCCGATCTGACCGAAGACGATGCCACCGGGGATCCGGACGAAGAACGCCACGGCGAATGTCGCGAAGGTCGCCAGGACGGCGGTCCCCTCGTCCTCCGCGGCGAAGAACTTCGCGCCGAGGACCGTGGCCATCAGCCCGTAGATCGCCAGGTCGTAATACTCGACCACCGTGCCGAGCAATCCCGCCCGCAACACCTTGTTCGGCGACTGACGACCTGGGGTCGCCTCCACCGATGCCTGAACCTGCCGCACTTCAACCATCGGCATCCTCTCGAATGTGAACCATGTGAGGTCATTAAATGAACTCGCTGACTGTAACGCGGATCACTTCTCGAAGTCAAAGGTCAGGGCAAAGAGAGACGGTGAGTCCGACCGGTCTCACCGAAGCGGCATGTGGCACGATGGGTCGAACTCGCTAGAACGAAAGGAAATATGGCGTTGACGTCGTCGTCCGGTGCCTCGTTCCTCAACGGCAGCGACATGCCGTGAACATCTCGACGACGGCCGACCAGGCACTCCGGGTCTTGATCGAGCTCGGTTCGACGCCGAATCAATCCCCGGCGGAACTCGCTCGCGCGCTCGACCTGAACCGCACTGCCGTACACCGGCTTCTCGCGACGTTGCATGCCCGAGGTTTCGTCCGGCGGGTCGGTGGGACCGCGATCTACTCGCTGGGACCCACCGTGCTGCGGCTGGCCGACTCGGTGGAGCCCGACGTTCAGCAGGTGGCGCGCCCCATCCTCGAGCGACTCTCGGAGCAGACGTCAGAGACGGTCCTGCTGTTCGTGCCGGACCTGGCCGGGCCGGAGCCGCATGCCGTGGCGGTCGATCAGGTGGAGACGCATGCACACGTCCTGCGGGTGCAGTTCGACATCGGTCATCGCATTCCGCTTCATCAGGGCGCTGCGGCCCTGTCGATCCTCGCCGCTTCCGCGGATGACGTCGTCGAGACCTCGCTGTCGTTCGCGCCGGACCCCGATGCGGTCCGATCGGCTCTCTCCACTGCGCGCCGATGTGGATACAGCTCCACCCACGACGAGCTCCTACCCGGGGTCGCCGGAGTCGCAGCACCGATCACGAACGAGCGCGGCGCTCCGCTCGGCAGCATCTCCATCGCGGTCCCGACGAGCCGAGCCGGGCAACTCGCCTCCTGGACAGGCGATCTGGTCGCTGCGGCCGCCGAAGTCGCGGCGATGCTCGAGACCGGTGGAGGCCGAACCGGGGTCGAGGGCGAGAACCCGGCGTCCGAATAGACTCGAGTACGAACAAGGTTCAGCGAAGCGCCACAGTCAGTTCCGCCCCGGTTGCGTCGATGACATCGTCGGTCGTCACCGAGGGCGCGAGTTCACGGAGGATCAGGGAGCCGTCACCGGGCACGTCGATGACAGCCAGGTCGGTGATTATCCGATCGACCACTCCCTGCCCGGTCAGCGGAAGAGTGCACTCCTCGACGATCTTCGGGAGCCCGTTGCGGTCGGTGTGCTCCATCAGGACGATCACACGTGCTGCGCCGTGCACGAGATCCATCGCGCCTCCCATACCCTTGACCATCTTCCCGGGCACCATCCAGTTGGCCAGGTCGCCGGTCTGCGACACCTGCATCCCGCCGAGCACAGCGGTGTCGATGTGACCGCCGCGGATCATGCCGAATGACAGGGCCGAGTCGAAGAACGACGCGCCGGGTCTGACGGTGACGGTCTCCTTGCCGGCGTTAATCAGATCGGCGTCGATCGCCTCGTCGGTCGGGTAACCGCCGGTCCCCAGGATGCCGTTCTCCGAGTGCAGCGTGACGTGCACGCCGGCCCTGAGATGGTCTGGAATGAGAGTGGGCAGACCGATACCCAGATTGACGTACTCGCCGTCGATCATCTCGGCTGCGGCGCGAGCTGCCATCTGATCGCGGGTCCATCCACTGGTTCGGCGTGCGATTGTGGTCATGGCTGTCCTCCGACGACGGTGACGGTTCGCTTCTCGATTCGCTTCTGCTGTGCCCCTGTGTGCACGACGCGTTGCACGAAGACCCCGGGCAGGTGCACCTCGTTGGGGTCGAGGTCGCCGGGCTCGACCAGCTCTTCCACCTGAGCGATGGTCACCTTGCCGGCCATGGCCGCGAGAGGGTTGAAATTCATTGCGGTCTTGTCGAATACGAGGTTGCCCTCAGTGTCGCCCAGCCGCGCGTGCACCAGGGCGAAGTCGGCGTTGATGGCCTCCTCCAACACGAAGCGACGACCGCCGAACTCACGCGTCTCCTTGGCCGGCGAGGCGATCAGCACCGACCCGTCCGCCCCATGGCGCCAAGGCATCCCGCCGTCGGCGACGGGGGTTCCGACGCCGGCGGGCGTGAAGAATGCGGGGATGCCGGCGCCACCGGCGCGAAGCCGTTCGGCCAGGGTGCCCTGCGGAGTCAGTTCGACCTCGAGCTCACCCGCGAGGTACTGCCGGGCGAACTCCTTGTTCTCCCCGACGTATGAGGCGGTGACCCGGGAAATCTGCCCGCTCGACAGCAGTATGCCCAGGCCGTGATCGTCGACCCCGCAGTTGTTCGAGAACACCCGCAAGCCGGTGGTCCCGGCCTCGGCGAGCGCTTCGATCAGCCGATCGGGTACGCCACACAGCCCGAAGCCTCCGACGGCCAGCGTTGCGCCGTCCCTGATATCGACCACCGCGGCTGTCGCGTCGGCGAACATTTTGTCGGCCATGACGCTCGTCACCTTCTCTCGTTCATTGGTTGATCTGGTCCGGTCGGCGATCAGTCTCCGAGAACTTCTTCTGTAGTGGCAATATTCGGTCTCGATTTGCTCGCCCACCGAACACCGAACCTGACGGCGTTCGTTGAATGAACGCTACGATCCGATCATGGTCACCTCGCGCACTCCGGTCATCGCACGAGCCGCGCGACTCTTGCGGGCCGCCGGCGCTCACGCCCCGAACGGCGCGTCGACGACGCAACTGGCGGCGGACACCGGGCTCGCGCGCCCGACCGCGCACCGCCTCCTGGTGACGCTGGCCGACGAGGGATTGATGGATCGCGATTCGACGTCCGGTCGGTGGAACCTGGGGCCCGAACTGTTTCTCCTCGGCGCCGGCGCCGGCGCCGGCCGGCGGTACGACATCACCGATGACGCACGCGACCTGATCGATCGGGTGGCGCGCGAGACGGGTGAGAGTGCGTTTCTCTCCGCCCGGCGGGGTGATGAGACCGTGTGCACCCACAGCCAAGAGGGCAGCTTCCCGCTCCGATCCCACGTCCTGCACGAAGGGGTGCGGTTTCCCCTGGGGGTGGCGTCCGCCGGTCTGGCCATCCTGAGCCATCTGCCCGACGGCGATGTCGAGGCGTACCTGGGTCGATCGAACCTGTCGGCGGACTGGGGCGACACGCACAGCGAATCTGCGATCCGCCGGCGGATCGCCGCTACGCGCGAGAAGGGTTATGCGGTGAATCCCGCGCTGCTGGTGGAAGGAAGCTGGGGGTTGGGCGCTGCGGTGTTCGATCACAGCGGACGGCCCGCGTGGGCATTGAGCGTGACGGGCGTCGAGACCCGCTTCGGCGACGTTCGTCGACGGGAAATGGGCGCACTCCTGCTCAACACCGCCCATGAACTCTCTCAGCGGCTCCGGGGCCACCACACCGCCCGTTGACGCGGCCACCCCGAACGGTCTGGACGCGTGCTTCTCCGGATGCCCACTGTCGTACCGTGAGACGCGATGCGTATCGCGGTGGTGGAAGACGACGACGGGGTCGGTGACGCGCTCGTGGACGCCCTGAACGAGGTCGGCCACGAGCCCCGTCGGATGCGGCGCGGTGCCGATCTCCTCCTCGGTCACCGGGAATTCGACCTCGCGCTGCTGGACCTGGGACTGCCCGACGAGGACGGGCTGACCGTGCTGCGCCGGTTGCGGGCGGTGAGTGAGATGCCGGTCGTGGTGCTCACCGCGCGGCAGGACGAGAGGTCTGTGGTGCGGGCGCTCCGCGGAGGCGCCGACGACTATGTGGTGAAGCCGGCGCGCCTCGGCGAGCTGATGGCGCGCCTGGAGGTGGCCGCCCGTCGGCGCACCGTCGACACACCGGCACCCGCGGCGCGACAGATCGCCGCCGGCGACATCGTCGTCGACCTCGACGCGCGACTGGTGACCGTGGCCGGCACCGACGTCGCCCTCACTCCCAAGGAGTTCGAACTCCTCGCGCACCTCGTCGCCCGGCGGGGTGAGGCGGTGAGCCGCGAACAGTTGATGGACGCGATCTGGGGCGACGCCTACGTCGCCATCTCGCGCAGCATCGACGTCCACATGACCGCGCTCCGGGCGAAGCTCGGCAGGCCCGGCGTGATCGAGACGATCCGCGGGTACGGCTACCGCTGGGGTTCCTGAACGATGTGGCGGCGCGTGCTGCTCGTGCTCGTCGTCTATTCGGCGATCGTGGTCCTGGGTCTGGCGGTACCCCTCGCGACGACGGCGAGTCGTGAACGGCTGCAACGGTTCACCGAGAGCCGGACCGCGTCCGCGGTCTACTTCGCCGACCTCGCCGATCGGGAACCGGAGATGCGGGGCACCGAGTTGCAGAGCGCCGTCGAGCGCTATCGGGATCTCTACGGGGAAGGTGTCGTGGTGGTCGATCGGGCCGGCACGACGCGGGCCGCAGCCGGGCTCACGGCCCGGTCACCAGAGGTCGCCGACGCCGTGTCCGAGGCGTTGCGCAATCAGCGCACCCGGGTCGCGTCGGGGTTGACGCCGTGGTCGCCCGGATCGGTTCTGGTGGCGATGCCGATCGGCACGGGCACCCAGGTCGACGGCGCAGTGGTCATCGAGGCGTCGACCTCGGCGGCCAGACGCGACGTCGCCGAGACCTGGGCGGTGATCGCCGGTGGGGCCGTCGCGATGCTCGTGGTGGGGTCGCTGATCGCGGTTGCCCTGTCGCGGTGGACGGTTCGTCCACTCACCGCGTTGACCACCCGGGTGCGCTCGCTGCGCGCATCGATCATCGACCGCGTTCCGGGTGCGAACGAGCCGAGTCAGAGCGGACTCCGCGAGCACCGGCACAGCGGCCCGCCGGAGGTCCGTGAGCTGGCCCGGATCTTCGACGCGATGGCCGACGACGTCGAGAACGCAACCGCGGCCCAGCGCCGTCTGGTCGCCGACACCGCGCACGCCCTGCGAAATCCGCTCGCCGCGGTCCGCTTTCGTCTCGACGCTCTCGGTCTGGGCCTCACCGGCAGATCGCTCACCTCGCATCAGAAGACGCTTGTGGAGATAGACCGGCTCGACCGCATCGTCGAGGACCTGCTCGTCCTGGCCACTGCCGAGTCACGACCCGTCGGCGCCGTGACGGGGGTCTGCGACGTCGCCGCCGTACTGACCGAGCGCCACGACTTCTGGGCGGGCGCGCTCGCGGATGCCGGGCTGTCGGCGTCGATCGCACTGCCATCGGGACGAGCGTCCTCGACGATCGCCGCGCTCGACGAGGACGACCTCATCCGGGTGACGGACGTCCTCATGAGCAACGCGGTCCATCACGCCGGACCGGGCGCGTCTGTCGAGCTGGGCTGCCGGTCCGAGGGAACGCGCGTCCGGGTCTGGGTGGCCGACACCGGTCGCGGTGTGACGGACGACGAATTGCCTCGCGTGACCGAACGGTTCTTCCGCGCGTCGACCGGCGGCGTACCGGGGTCCGGACTCGGGTTGTCCATCGCTGCGGCCCTCGTCGACGCGGCCGGGGGCGAGCTGAGGGTTGCTGCCGGACGTCCCACCGGACTGCGGGTGGACCTCTGGATCCCGGCAGCGGAGGTCGACGTGGAGGACCTCTCCTAAGGGAGTGTTAGGAAACGTCGATCGGCTTCCGTTTCGCCTGTGACTGCGTTCACAGTGTTAGGGGCACCGACGCCGGACCGGGTCGGGAGCACGTTCGACGATCTGGAGGACCCCGATGACCGACTCGCCCACCCGGCAGCCCGCGGACGCCCGGAGCGCACCGCCGACCTCGTCGGCCGCGGCGACGCGCCGTGCCGTGCTCAACACCCTGCGAGGGTCCTCCGGCAACCTCGTCGAGTGGTACGACGTCTACGTCTACACGGTGTTCGCGACGTACTTCGAGAGCCAGTTCTTCGACTCGGCCGACAAGAACTCGACCGTCTACGTGTACGCCATCTTCGCCGTCACCTTCCTGATGCGGCCGGTCGGCTCCTGGTTCTTCGGCCGGTACGCCGACCGTCGGGGCCGACGGGCCGCGCTGACCTTCAGCGTGTCGCTGATGGCGGCGTGCTCCCTGGTCATCGCGCTCACACCGGGTCGCGAATCGATCGGCGTGTGGGCGGCGGTCGTCCTGGTGCTCTGTCGTCTGGTGCAGGGATTCGCCACCGGAGGCGAGTACGGCGCGTCGGCCACCTACATGTCCGAGGCGGCCACCCGCGAGCGTCGCGGCTTCTTCTCGTCGTTCCAGTACGTCACGCTGATCGGCGGACACGTGCTGGCACAGCTCACCCTGCTGGTGATGCAGGTGTTCCTCGACAAAGAGCAGATCTCCGACTTCGGTTGGCGCATCGCGTTTCTCATCGGCGGTGTGGCCGCGGTGGTCGTCTTCTGGTTGCGCCGCAGCATGGACGAGTCGCTCACACCGGAGCAGTTGGAGGCCGTGCGCAGCGGGGCCGACTCCGAGTCCGGATCGATTCGCGAACTCGTCGTGAACTACTGGCGTCCCCTGCTGGTCTGCTTCCTGGTCACGATCGGCGGCACCATCGCCTTCTACACCTACAGCGTCAACGCACCGGCCATCGTCAAGACCGCCTACGAGGACCACGGCCGCACCGGGACGTGGATCAATCTCATCGGCCTGGTGTTCCTGATGGTGTTGCAGCCGATCGGCGGAATGATCAGCGACAAGGTCGGACGCAAACCCGTCCTCATCTTCTTCGGCGTCGGCGGTGTCCTGTACACCTACGTCCTGATCACCTACCTGCCCCAGACGACCTCGGTGGCAACGTCGTTGACCCTGCTCGCCGTCGGCTACGTGATCCTCACCGGTTACACCTCGATCAATGCGATCGTGAAGGCGGAACTGTTCCCCTCGCACGTCCGTGCGCTGGGAGTGGGTCTGGGTTACGCGCTCGCGAACTCGGCATTCGGCGGCACCGCACCGCTGATCTACCAGGCGGCGAAGAACGGCGGTCACGTCCCGTGGTTCATCGCCTACGTCACGATCGTGATCGCGGTGTCGCTGATGGTGTACATCTTCGTCCTGCGCAACAAGGCGGAGACGCCGCTCGATCGCGAGCAAGGGCGGGCCTTCCTCGACGCAGGGGTCGGCGCGCGACGGGCCTAAGGTGGCACCATGTCGTTCGCGCGCGGGTCGGTGGGCCGGCGGACCATGCTCCGCGGTGCCACCGGCCTGGGCGCGCTGCTCCTGGTGTCCGCGTGTGGGACCGAGCGCGGGGCGCCGGTCCGCCTGGCCGCCGGCGAGTCGGGCGGGTTCTTCTGGGAGTTCGCCGGACTGCTCGCCGCGGCGGCCGACCGGTCGGGCGCGCCGCCGATCCGCCCGCGTCGGTCCGGTGGCTCGGCCGAGAACCTCGACGCCCTGGCAGAGGGTTCCGCAGACCTGGCCATGAGCCTCAGTGACACGGCCATCGAACGTGCGAATCCACAACTGACCGCTCTCGGTTGCGTGTACGAGAACTACTTCCAGGTGGCCGTCCGCGCAGATTCCGGCATCGCGACGATCGCCGATCTGCGCGGACGGGTGGTGAGTGTCGGCGCGCCGGGTTCCGGTGCCGCGGGACTCTCCGAGCGGGTACTCGTCGCGGCCGGTCTCGACGCCGACCGCGACATCCGGCCGGTTCGCCAGACCATGCGGGACGCCGGCTCGGCGCTCGCCACGGGAGCGGTCGACGCCGTCATGTGGGCGGGTGGTCTGCCGACCCCGGCATTCACCGACCTGCGCGTGCCGATCGCCCTCCTCGATCTCGGTGGAGTCGTGGCGGCCTTACGACGGGAGCACGGGCCGGCGTACGAGCCCGTACGCATCCCGGCCGACATCTACGGCCGACACCCGGCGGTCACCACCGTCGGG
Source organism: Gordonia terrae (assembly GCF_001698225.1). Lineage (NCBI taxonomy): Bacteria > Bacillati > Actinomycetota > Actinomycetes > Mycobacteriales > Gordoniaceae > Gordonia > Gordonia terrae. The sequence goes on along the minus strand of NZ_CP016594.1, from coordinate 1,466,160 downwards.
GTCGCGAACCTGCTGCTCGCCCGTCGGGATGTGCCGGACGCGACCGCCGCGGCCGTCGTCGATCTGCTCCTCGACGACTCCGCACACCTCGTACCGTCGCAGGCGATCGGCAGTCAGTTCCTCGACGCGCAGTCATTGATCCTCACCGGCCCCATCCCCCTGCATCCGGGTGCCGCGCGTGAGTATCGCCGTCGGCACGGGTGAGCACACCTGCCGTTCACCGTTAGGGTGAGCACATGAAGCAGATGGCTTCCCGCCGCACCGAGTTCGTTACCGGATTGTTCGTGGTCACGCTGATCGCCGCCGGGTGCGGCACCTCAGATGCCGACGACTCACCCACAGGAGTCCCGACGACCGGGTCGTCGACGACGACCGCAGCGGCCGGCGACACGACGGCCTCCTCCCCTGTCGCGCAGAATGCCACGCCCGAGCCCACCGAGGTGACGGTGATGGGCGAGGACGACGTGGAGGTGACCCTCACCGGTCCGATCGCGGTGAAGTACGGGTCCGCGACGGGGGCACAGCGAGAAGCCCTGGGTAAGCCGCTGACCGGGGATCACAACGCGGGGACGCGCGAGAGCGGCGTTGTCTATCAACAGTTCCGCGGTGGTGTGATCATCGCGAAGAGCAGTGAAGCCGGAACGCCCGCCTACATCGTCACCTCCGGCAAGATCCGCGACGCGTGGAACACCGAGCGCGGGCCGGACGGGGTCCCGTTGCTCACCGGCACCAACGGTTCGGCCGGCCCGCTGGGGGTGCCCACGAGCGACGTGACAGTCGACGGAGACCTCGAGGTGGTGACCTTCGAACACGGCAGGATCACCGAGAACACATCGACGGGCGAGGTGACCGTGACGGTCAACGGTGAGACTGTTCCGGCGGGTCTGAAGTAGCCGATGGGACGCCGGATGGTCACGATCGCTGTCAGCATGGTGGTCGCGGTCGCCGGCGGTGGATGCTCGACGCAACCCGAGCCGTCGTCGTCGCCGACTTCGAGCAGCACACCATCTGCGGCAACCGCTCCCCCTGTACCTGCGGGAACGGAATCGGTCGACGTCGTCCGCGTCGAGTATCTCGATGACGCCGATGCCGACCCCGCCGAGAACTGGGCGAATCTGTACCTGCCTACCGGTGAGCAAGCCGACGACTCGCTGCCGCTCGTGACGATCATCCACGGTGGCGGTTGGGAAAGCCGTGCGGGCGCCGAGCAATTCGACGAGATGGCGAGGGATCTCGCCGATCGTGGGCTGGCGGTTTACAACGTGGAGTACCGACGCCTGGGTACGGGCGGCGGGTGGCCCACCACCTTCCACGATGTGGCTCGCGCATTGGATCACGTGCCCGCGTTGGCAGAGTCCTACCCGCAGTTGCGAATCGACGACGAGTTGGTGATCGGTCACAGCGCCGGTGCGCAATTGGCCGTGTGGGGCGGCACGCGCCATCGCCTCACCGACGATGAAGTCGGCTCGCGTCCGGCCTTCGTTCCATCGCGAGCGGTGTCCATCTCGGGGCCCCTGGACATGCGCTATGCGGTCGGCCACGGCAACAACCGCGTCATCACTCACATACTCGGCGGCACACCTCAACAAGTCCCCGACCGCTACGACTCGGTGGATCCCATCCGCAATCTCGACCCCGCGCTACCGGTCACCATGTTTCACGGTCTGGCCGACACCGATGTCGATCCGAACAACTCGCGCCGCTATACGCGCGCCCTCGACGCCGCCGGCGGCTCGACCGAGCTGCAGCTGTTCGACGGCGAAACCCACACCTCACTCGTGCATCATCAGTCTCCCGCCTACAACCGCATCCTCGACCGGCTCGACGAGATCGCTCGGGCCGACATCGATGAGCTGCGCGACGAATAGCTACGCCGCGGCTCGGACGACCGGCCCCGATCGAGTTGCGTTGCGTTCCTTCCATTCCCACACGGCGTAGAGCACCTCGGTGGTGTATCCCAGATCCATCCGCCCGCCACCGACCGGCACCGTCGCCGTTGCACCGATCCGGGAATCGGGCACCCAGCCCACCGGTTTCGAGGTCGGCGGGGCTGCCACGATCTCGACACCGTCCGGACTGCGAAAGGTGAACCGCTGCTCGCCGTGCGCGGTGATAGAGAACTCACCCCGATGCAACGACCGATGACACGACCCACACAATAAGATCAGATTGTCCGGATCCGTCCGCCCACCCGCCGACCAGAACCGCACATGGTGGGCATGCAGATGACGCGTCCGACCACACCCGGGCATCTGGCAGCACCGATCGCGGAGGAATAACGCCCTGATCAGGGCCTTGTTCGGCGCCCGCGACTTACGCCCCAGACCCAACAACGCCAGCTTCCCCGGCTGCCCGGGAACCCTGCGGCTCACCACCTCCCGCGTCGACGCCCCGCACCGAGCTTCGGCGACCTCGACCTCCGACAACCCGGGACCATCATCGAGATGAGCGTGCTCCATCCCTGCACCGGCATGAACGAGGATCTCCGCACCCGGCGCGAGTTCAGGCATCGCGATCCCGTCATGCACCATGTCAGCCATCACCACCACCGCCGGCGCCACATTCGACGGCACCTGCCGCCACAAATCCCGACGCCGCGACGGAACCACCTCCGAATCGCCGCCACCCGACTCAGGTTCAGTGTTCCGCGGAACACTCTGCACGGCCGGTAGATCCGGGTCATCGCAGGTGCGAGTGCGTTCATACTCCGCACGCACCGCCCCGGCCAGAAACCGCGCACCATCCAACGGACTCAACCGCAACGACACCGACAACGACCCATCAGCATTCCACTTCCACCGACCCGTCGACTCCACCGGCGGCCGGCTCACGTCCTCGACACCACGATCACGATCGATCTGAACCATCGCCCGCACCGCCCGATCCAACTGACTCGCCGTGCACGACAACGCCAGATTCACCAACTCGGCCTCCCGCTCCGAGGTGGCCACCCGCGTCAACGCCCGAACCTTCGAATACGACAACCGGCCCTCACCGAAAGCGTTGCGAATCACCGGCAATGCTCGTATCGCCTTGGCGACCCTCACATGCTCATGCGCCGTTCGCGGTGCGATGCCGGCCTTCCACGACAACCAGTGCGCCAGCGAATGAATCCCGGGCCCCCGCCACGACTCCCGCTCATCCAGTTCCGCCACCAGTTCAAGAAATGTTGCTGACAGAGCCGTGATCTGCGCGGCATACCCCAGTACCCTGCCCTCGAGCACCTCATCCGTCAGCGACGCCGGATCCGCACCGTCGAACATCGACGACACATCCCCACCGGAACGAAAAGCACTGACCCCCACCGCAACCCCCTGAACCGAACGAGAAGTACAGCAATAAGGTATCGCCCGGCACCGACAGTCTTTCGGGGCTCAACCTGAGGTCACGAGTGTTCCGCGGAACGCTTCGCCGGTTGGCGGCGGCCTCGACTCAGCTCGCCGCGCTCCCCCGCTGCGCGACCTTCGGTTCGATCACCTCGGTCGCGTAGGTCATTCCCCACTCGTTGAGGGCGGTGACGAAGGGGCGCAATGCCCGCCCCTGTTCGGTGAGCGAATACTCAACTCTCGGTGGGACTTCGGGATAGGCAGTGCGCTGCACGATGCCGTCGCTCTCGAGTTCGCGGAGTTGGCGGGTGAGCACTCGTGGTGTCACCGGACCGACTGCCCGCCCCAGCGCGCCATATCGCATCGGCCCCTCCAGGAGGTTCTTGACGATCGTCATCTTCCACGACCCGCCGAGCACGGCGACGCTCACCTCGACCGGGCACACCTCGTAAGCGCGTCGAACCGGGTCCCGTAGGACGGACTCGTCCTGGTTCTCCATCGTCAGACTCCTGCCGTCGGCGTGGACACTCTCGTCCATATGGACAATATTGTGCATACTACCGGCGGGGCCCACTAAGCGATAGACAGAAGTCATGCACCTTTCCATCGACCACTCCGAGAACTCTGTGGACCACGACTTCGCTCGCTTCACCTCCCCGACGGTCGGAGCAGGCCTTGGCTCGGTCGCGATTCTCGCGTCCGTCGCGACTGCGGCCCTCTCCGACACCGGAACACTGCCGGGGTTGATCGGGATGGCCGGCGCCGGGGCGCTCCTGGCCCTGATGCAGATCGCCGTGCAGTGTCAGGCGGCGATACTCGTCCTGCGAGACAGACGGTGGCTTCCGGCACTGCCGGCCGCGGCGATCTGCGCCGCGACACTGACCGCGCTCTACCTGCTGGCCTTCGATCACGCTGCCGGCTGGTACCTGCTCCTCGTCAGCTCAGTAGCTGTCGCCGGGTATGTCGCGGTGCTCGGGACGGGCGTATCCAGCGCTGCGGTCAGCCGTCGAGCAAGCTCAACACCTTGGTGACCGTGGCCCAGTTGCGCATAGTGCTGACGTTCTCGGGTGTGGTCGGGACCGGCCGACGGTTGAGCTCGGCGGCCAACTGACTGCGACCAAGGCCTTTCGGGGTGTGCAGGTACACCCGCCGCCCGATCACCACACCCGAGTCCTCGCTACCGTGCCCTCGCGCCCGCACGACGACGGCGGGGCGGGACGTCGAGCCGCTCGCCGATCCGATTCTCGAGACCACCAGCCAGTTCAGTGACGTCGACTGCGCAGCTGGTGAACACCAGGTTGCCGCTCTGAATGTAGGTGACCACATCGGTCAGTCCCATCGACTCGGCGACCCCACGGAGGTCCGACATCGAAATCCTGTTGCGCGCGCCCAGATTGACTCCGCCGAGAAACGCGACATGGGTACGCACGGTCTGAAGCTAGCGGTCGGTCGACACCCGAGGCAATCAGGTCACCCACGCAGCCATCCGCGTCGCCGACGGCGCCGAACGTCATACCGAGGACACACCAAGGCACCGGTGAAGCCAACTGCCGACGCCACCAGGCGAACCTCGTGGCGCTGCCATCTCATGGACGGGCGACTTCGAGCGAACAGGGAGGCAGGGCTACATGAGAGCAGATGGCTTCGAACCGGTGGTCGTCGACGATGATGATGACGCGTCCCCGGCGGGTCGAGCTCTCGCAGTGGTTTCGACGCAGCGCGATCACCTCATCGTCCTGACCGTGCACGGCAGCATCGACCTGCTCACCGTCCCGCAGTTGGGTGCGGCCGTTCTGGAAGCAGTGAGCGAGCTACCCCGAGGGCTGATCGTCGACCTCACGGCCACCGACTTCCTCGCGTCGTCCGGCATCGCCGCGCTACTCGTCGCTCACGCGGCCGTCACCCCGGCCGGCCGATTCGGCATCGTCGGCGGGCATCCCGCCATCACTCGGCCCCTGCGGCTGACGGGCCTGGATGACACTCTCGACCTCTACCCCTCCCTGGCCGACGCGTTCTCGGCGATGGTCCTGGACTGAGGGCGCCGGCTCACTCCGCGCCGAGAAACTGGACGAGGATCGCGTTCACCGCCTGCGGCGCCTCGATCGGGATGAGGTGCGTCCCGGGGATCACGGCCAGCCGTGCACCCGGAATGGCGGCGACGACGTCGCGGCTGTGCTCGAGCGTCACCTCGTCGCGGTCACCCTGCATGACCAGCGTCGGTGCGGTGATCGCGGCCAGATCACCGAGATCGATCTCGGGTTCGGAGTTGATCATCGCCATCGTCTTGTCGAAGACGACCTGGAAATGCTCTTGCCCGTCCGGGGATTCGGACGCGTAGTCGGCAGCGAAGAACTCCATCAGCTCGTCGTCGGCGGAATCGAGCGCGTCGAGGATGCCGCCGACCGCCCGGCCCGAACTGTTGTAGTACTGGCCGATCAGGACCAGATGCCGGACCAGGTCGGGCCGCCGCAGCGCGACCAGCACGCCCACCACCGCGCCATCGCTCCACCCGACGATCTCGGCCGGACCACCGACCACTTCGTCGAGGTAGGCGATCGTCTCCTCGGCCATGTCCGCGTAGTGGAACTCGTCGGTCACGTCCTGGCTGTGTCCGTGACCGTGACGCTCCGGACAGAACACCTTCCACCCCGCGTCCACAAGGGCCGGCACCTGCCCGCCCCACGACGACGCACCCGAGAAGGCGCCGTGGAGCAGCACGAGCGGTTGCCCGTCGCCCTGGATCTCGTGCCAGACACGGGTATTCGGCGTCGGATGACTGATGGTCGTGTACTCGCGGATCGGAGAGGTCACGTGACCACCGTACGGGGGCATCGGTGCGGCCGATGAGAAACCGGCGTCGAGCAGGTCAGCCCTGTCGAGTGCACACACGACGAGAGGGAGTCCCATGCCCACCGACACCACGCAGGCACGATCGATATCGGCGGCCGCCGATCACATGCTCGCCCTGACCGCCACGGTCGCCGACTCCTGGGATGACCCCGCCGCCTGGGACGGCATGACCCAGGCGGGCGGTGTCGAACTGCCGGCCGAGATCATGGGACTCGTGGCGCTGTCAGAGCTCGTGCTGCACGGCTGGGACATCACACGTGCGATGGGCATCCCGTTCGACATCTCCGACGACATCCTCCAGGTCGTCTTCGACCTCCACTACCCACCCCAACCACAGGACGAGCGCGAGGGAATGTTCGGGCCGGTGGTCGAGGTGCCCGACGACGCGCCCATCGTCGACCGGCTCGCCGGCCTGACCGGCCGGGATCCGCAATGGTCGCAGGTAACCCCGGAGAACTAACCGTTCAACGGCCAGCCGGTGATCTTCTTCTCTCGCGGCGGGGCGTAGGTCCGCACCTTCGACGTCGAGAGTCCCATCCGGACAAGACCTTCGGCGATCGTGACGGCTGAACGCACGCCGTCGACGATCGGGACGCCGGTCGCTTCGCGGACCTGCTCCTCGAGCTCGGCCATCCCGCCGCAGCCGAGGCAGATCACCTCGGCGTGATCGTCGGCCACGGCGCGCGTCGACTGTTCGACGATCGCCTTGACCGCACGCTCCGGGTCCGACTCCAGTTCCAGCACACCGAGTCCCGAGGCCCGAACCGATGCGCAGCGCTGATCGAGGCCGGCGAGCTTGAGCCGGTCCTCGATGAGCGGGACGGTCCGATCCAGCGTCGTCACGACCGAGAAGCGGTGTCCCAGATACATCGCCGTCGACGCCGCGGCCTCGGTGATGTCGACGACGGGGACCTCCAGAAGTTCCTGCAGTCCCTCGCGTCCGTGCTCGCCGTACCCGGCCTGGATCACCGCGTCGTACGGCTCCGGGTAGGCGAGGATCGCGTCCATCACCGCGATGGCGGCGAGGTAGGACTCGAAGTTGCCCTCGCACGAGTCCGCGCCGAATCGCGGTGTGATGCCGACGATCTCGGTGCCCGGTGAGGCCACCGATCGAGCCGAATCGGCAATGGCCTCGGTCATCGACTCGGTGGTGTTCACGTTGGCGACGAGGATGCGCATCAGATCTTCTTCCTGATCAGTGGGTGCTGGCGACGGAGATCGGCTCGCCCGAGACCTCGGCGAACGGCCCGCGACGGTCGGCGACCACCAGGTAGACCACCGCCCCGAGCCCGGCGCCGATGAACCAGGAGAATTCCGAGATCACTTCGAAGGCCGGGACGAACGCCATCACCAGGGCGATGGCGGCGGTCGGGACCAGCGCGGCGACGGCCCGCATGTTCACCCCGCCGCGGTAGTGGTAGGCGGCGTCGGGAGCCTCGCTGAACAGCGCGGGTACGTCGATCCGAGCACGCCGGACGAGCCAGTAGTCGGCCATCACGATGCCGAACAGCGGTCCGAGAAGCGCACCGAGCCCGCCCAGGAAGTAGTTGATCACCGCGGGAGAGTTGTAGAGGTTCCACGGCAGGATCACCAGCCCGATGACCGCGGTGACGAGCGCTGCGCGCCGGAAGTCGAGATGCCGCGGAAAGAGGTTCGACAGCGCATAGATCGGCGCGACGAAGTTGGCCATGAGGTTCACCGCGACGGTGAGAATGAGCAGCGCGAGGCAGGCCAGCACCAGCAGGAAGGTGTTGGGTACCGTCTGGACGATGTCCGCCGGCGATTCGATGACCGTGCCGTTGATCCGGAACTGCGCGCCGGCGAGGACGACCACGATGCCGCCGAAGAGCAGCATGTTGAGCGGGATGCCCCAGAAGTTGCCGCCCACGATGGCTTTTCGCGATTCGGCGTTTCGGGTGAAGTCGCAGAAGTTGAGGACGAAGGTGCCGTAGATCGCGACCCAGAGGCTGGCGCCACCGATGATCTGGAGCCACATGTCCACGCCGGTCAACGAATCGGGCGTCGACCACGCGATGGTCCAGTCGGCGTTGCTGAGCATCCAGATGGCGAGGGACACCATCGTGATCAGGATGACCGGACCGGCGAACGCCTCGTAGCGGCGGATCATCTCCATGCCGTAGCTGACGATGATCACCTGGATCACCCACAGGGACACGAAGGCGATCCAGCCCAGGGTCGACAGCCCGAGGAAGCGGTTGGTGTCCAGATCGGCCGCGCCGGGGAACAGGGCCACCAGCATGATCCGCAGGACGACGGAGGCGAGGTAGGTCTGGATGCCGAACCACGCGATGGCCACTCCGCCACGGATGAGGGCGGGGATCTGCGCGCCACGGATGCCGAACGAGATGCGGCTCATCACCGGGAACGGCACACCGGTCTTCTCCCCCATGAACCCGGAGAGGTTCAGCAGCAGGAAGAGGAAGACGCCGCCCAGCACCAGCGCGGTCAGGATCTGCCAGCCGCCGAGTCCGAGCGCGAAGAGTCCGATGGCGAAGGCGTAATTGCCCAGGCTGTGGACGTCGTTGGCCCACAACGTGAAGATGTTGTAGCTGCTCCAGCGTCGACCGACACGGCTCGTGGGCGCGAGGTCGTCGTTGTAGAGCTTCGGACTCAGCCCATCCGGGACGACGCCGGTGGTACCGGAGACATCCTCACCGACGGGAACTGTGTGCTGCTCAGTGCTCATCTCTGCACTTTCGGTCGGACGGTCGGCGATGACCGCGCTCCTACACTTGCGGGAGTTCCGTGATGTGGAATCGGATTTCCGCGTTCGTGACAGTTAGCCCCACGCTCAGGGTCGTTGTCAATAGCATGACCCTGCGCTACTCGCGAGTTACGTTCCGAAATAACAGCGCGGGATTCCATGATGAGGAATAGTGTGAGCTAGTCTCTGGATCGACCCAGGACACGGCGACCACCAAGGAGTCCCGCCCCATGACCTCAGAATCCGGTGACCAGGCCCCCGTCTCCGACACCCCGTTCGACCTGGTCGTGCGTGGCGAACAGACGCTGACGACGGCGGGCATCGTCGCGCGTGAGATCGGCATCCGCGACGGTCGGGTCGTCGCCATCGAACCGCTCGGGAGCGGACTCGTGGGCGCCGAGGTCATCGAACTCGCCGACGACCAGGTGATGATCCCCGGACTGGTGGACACCCACGTACACGTCAACGAGCCCGGCCGCACCGAATGGGAGGGCTTCGACTCGGCCACCCGCGCGGCCGCCGCCGGTGGCGTCACCACGCTCATCGACATGCCGCTGAACTCGATACCGCCCACCGTGAACGTCGACGCACTGGCCGAGAAGCGCGCTGCGGCGCAGGGCAAGACGCACATCGACGTCGGTTTCTGGGGCGGCGCCATCCCCGGCAACGAGGACGACCTGCGGGGACTGCACGACGCCGGCGTCTTCGGCTTCAAATGCTTCCTGCTGCACTCGGGAGTGGACGAGTTCCCACACCTGACGGCCGACGAGATGGAAGCCGACATGGCCAAGCTGGCCGAGTTCGACTCGCTGATGATCGTGCACGCCGAGGACTCCCGCGCCATCGACAAGGCTCCGTCACCCGAAGGTGACGAGTACGGACGTTTCCTCGCCTCGCGGCCGCGCGGGGCCGAGAACCTGGCCATCGCCGAGGTGATCGAGCGCGCACGCTGGACCGGGGTCCGCGCCCACGTGCTCCACCTGTCGTCGTCGGACGCCCTGCCGATGCTGGCCAGCGCGAAGCGCGACGGGGTGAAGATCACCGTCGAGACCTGCCCGCACTACCTCACCCTGCTGGCCGAGGAGGTGCCCAACGGTGCGACCGCCTTCAAGTGCTGCCCGCCGATCCGGGAGGCCGGCAACCGTGAGTTGCTGTGGGAGGGACTGCTGGCCGGCACGATCGACTGCATCGTCTCCGACCACTCGCCGTCGACCGTCGACCTCAAGGACCCCGAGAACGGGGACTTCGGGGTCGCGTGGGGCGGCGTCGCCTCGCTGCAGCTCGGACTCTCGCTCATCTGGTCCGAGGCCAAGAAGCGCGGCATCGACCTCCCGCAGGTCATCGAGTGGATGGCGTCGAAGCCCGCCGACCTCGCCGGCCTGCCGACCAAGGGCCGCATCGCCCTCGGTTGCGACGCCGACTTCGCCATTTTCGAGCCGGAGTCCGCACAGATCGTCGACGTCAACCGGCTCCACCACAAGAACCCGGTGAGCCCGTACGACGGTCGTGCGCTTGCCGGTGTGGTGACGGGCACCTGGGTTCGCGGACAGCGGGTGGACTTCGAGACCGCCCGGGGCCGCATGCTCCGCCGCGGCGACGTCTAGGTGGGAGGCACCCCGGTAAGCTCGATCGAATGAGTTCGGATGACCAGCACACCGGCCTGGCCGATGAGTTGGCCGCGCGTTCCGACGACGCACTGACCGAGCTCCTCGTCGAACGCCCCGATCTCGCCTCACCGACACCGTCGGGTACCCGAGTGCTCGCGCAGCGGGCGTTGTCGGCGGCGTCGCTGTCCCTGGCGGGCGAGGATCTCGACGTCCTCGCCGTCGCGGTGCTCGAGGTGGTCAGCGCGCGCCACAGCCGTAGTCCGGACAAGAAGAAGCGACCGTCGGTCACGACGGTGGTCAAGGCCTTGTCCGGACGGGCCGATGCCGACTCCGTACGTGCCCGGATCGATCTCCTCCGTCGACGCGCGGTGCTGTGGGGCGATGACTCCTCCCTGTGCGCCGGCGAGCACCTCGAATCCGCGATGCCATGGAAGGCGCGGCATCTCACCGGACCTCTCGTCGGCCGGTCCGGGGAGGAGATCGCGGCGATGATCGCCGGTCTCGACGAACGCCCTCTCGGTCTGCTGCAGACGCTGGCACGCGGACCGGCCTTGGGCCGCAGCCGCGATGCGGCACCCGACGCCGATCCGGAGTCCCCGGTCGCGCGCCTCATCTCGTCGGGCCTGCTGGCCCGCGTCGACAGTCAGACCGTCGAGCTCCCACCGATGGTCGGCGCCGTGCTTCGCGACGAACCGCCTTGGCACACAGATATTCTCACGCCACCGCCGTTACACGAGTCCGGCGCCAAACCCCGTTTCGGGGCCAAGGCGGTCGACGCCGCCGCAGGGGGTGAGGCACTCGAACTCATCCGTCATCTCACCCAGCTGATCACGGTCCTCGGGGCGACCCCGGCGGCGGTGCTCCGCTCGGGCGCGCTCGGCGTGCGCGAACTGCGGCGCCTGGCGAAGCTGACCGGCCTCGAGACTCAACGGGTCGCGTTCCTGATCGAGCTCGCCGCCTACCTCCGGCTCATCGACGCCGGCTTCCCGGAACCCGCGCCGCCCAACGATTCCGGCGAGCAGTCCTTCGCACCCACCTCCACCGCCGACACCTGGCTGCACCAACCGCGGGAACGTCAGTGGCTCGCGCTGGCAGATGCCTGGCTGCACATGCCGCGCCGGGCCTGGCAGGTCGGCGAACCCGACCGGGACGGCAACGCGTTGGCCACCCTGGCCGCCGACCTGCACGATGCGTACGCGCCCGTGCAACGTCAGCTCATCCTGTCCACGCTCGCCGACGCCGGCACCGCGGTCGGGGTACCCGCCGACACGGTCCTCGCGAACCTGCACTGGCACCGTCCCCGCCAGATCCGACGTTTCAGTCGCCGCGTCGTCGCCGAAACACTCCGTGAGGCAAGGGAGTTGGGTCTCGTCGCGCACGACGCCCTGACCACCGTCGGCCGCGCGTACACCGTCGAGGAATCACCGGCCACCGACCCCGCCGATGTCGACGCGGCGGTGCTCGCCGCGATGCGCAAGGCGTTGCCCGAACCGGTGGATCACTTCCTGACGCAGGCCGATCTGACGCTGACCGTCCCCGGCCCGATGACCTCGGAGCTCGCGGAACAGGTCGAACTCGTCGCCGATCTGGAGTCGGGCGGCGCGGCCTCGGTGTATCGGGTCTCGCCGGAGAGCGTGCGCCGGGCATTGGACGCGGGCCGCAGCAGCAACGAGCTGTTGTCGATGTTCACGACGCATTCGAGAACCCCGGTGCCGCAATCCCTCACGTATCTCATCGAGGACGTGGCCCGCAGACACGGCCAGTTGCGGGTGGGCGTGGCGTCCGCGTTCATCCGATGTGAGGACCCGACGGTGCTGGCCGCCGTGCTGCGCAGCGCGGCTGCCGAGCCACTCGCGTTGCGCGCGTTGGCGCCGACGGTCGCGGTGTCGCCATCAGAGGTGCGCGACGTCATCGACCAGTTGCGAGCGGCGGGATTCGCTCCGGCGGGCGAGGATTCGTCGGGCGCCCTGGTCGATCTGCGCGAGCGGGGCAGTCGGGTCACGGTGTCGCGGGCGCGGCGACAGAGCCAGCCGCGCCGAAATGCGCCGTCCGAGGACCAACTACGGTCGGTGGTCAACCGGATCCGCTCGACCGACCGGGCGGCCGCCGCCACCCCGGTTCGCGGCGCGGCCACGACGACCCCGGTTCGGGCCACCGGCGGGGGCGAATCCGCGACCGCGCTCATCCAGCTCGCCCTGCGTGCCAACCGCAGGCTGCGCGTCGGGTACGTCGACGCCCAGGGCTCGGCGAGCCGGCACGTGGTGACGCCGAAGATCCTCGGCGCGGGTCAACTCGTGGCCGTCGAGGAGGGCAGCGACGACGAGCAGCGCTTCTCGCTCCATCGACTCACCAGCGTCGAACTGCTCGACGCCTGAGCCCTGGAGACAGAGACATCGGAGTGATTTCCGTCTCATCCTTGGTACCCTCGGGTATGACCGCGGCTCGCGAGATCCCCGCAGGAGAACCCCCCGGTGGCGTCGCCGACACCTATCAGCACGACCTCGTCACCCGGATGAAACCCTCGCGCAGACGCCCCCGGGTGACACGACCGGCCGACCTCGTCACGGCCATCGGGCCTTCCCTCGCCGGCGCGAACGTGATCATGCAGCTCGCCAACCCGAAGGTCGGTTACGGCGTCCACGAGAGCCGCGTGCCGTCGGGCAACGCGATCAAGCGGCCCATCAAACGAGGCCGCACGACGGGGACGTTCCTCGCCGTCGCACTCATGGGCACCGACGCCGACAAGGCCTACATCCACGACGCCGTCGGCCACATCCACGACCAGGTGTACTCGACCGCAACGAGTCCCGTCCGCTACAGCGCGAACGACTCACGCCTACAGCTGTGGGTCGCGGTGTGCCTGCTCAAGTACTTCATCGACCAGTACGAACTGCTCTACGGCCCCCTGAGCGCCGAGGAGAAGCAGATGGTGCTCACCGAGTCGCACCCGTTGGGCACCGCGCTCAACGTGCCGCGGGACAGATGGCCGAAGACCTACGACGATCTGCTCGTCTACTGGAACACCGAGCTGACCGCGCTGCGCATCGACGACCCGGTCCGTGAGGAACTCCGCAGCCTCGCCGACCTGTCGTTCCTGGAGTACCGGGTCGGCGCGCTGGGAACCCTCGCGCACATCACGATCGGCCCCTCACTCGCCTACGCGATCAAAGCCGGGCTACCGCCGGAGTTCCGCGAGATGATGCGGTGGCGGTGGTCCGACCGCGACGAGCGCCGGTACCAGCGGGCGCTCGCCGGCTTCCGACTCGTCGACCCCCTGGTGGCGCCCGTGCTGCGCGGGATCTTCCGGCTCAACCTGGTGGATCTGCGGGTCCGACGCAAGCTCGGCATCCCCGTCTTCTGAGGCCGACGGGGGTCTCACGCGTTCCAGAGCAGGCCCGACGCTGACAATCGTCGGTGCTTTCTGGACAATGGAGCGGGTGACCGATGGACCCCTGATCGTGCAATCCGACAAAACGCTGCTGCTCGAGGTGGATCACCCCGACGCCGCGGCGGCACGCGCGGCGATCGCACCCTTCGCCGAACTCGAACGTGCCCCCGAGCACGTCCACACCTACCGCGTCACCCCGCTCGCGTTGTGGAACGCCCGAGCCGCAGGTCACGATGCCGAACAGGTCGTCGACGCGCTCGTGACGTACTCGCGCTACGCGGTGCCCCAGCCGCTGCTGATGGACGTCGTGGACACGATGGGGCGGTTCGGCCGACTGCAGCTGGTGAAGCATCCGGCACACGGCCTCACCCTCGTCAGCCTCGACCAGGCCGTCCTCATCGAGGTGATGCGCAACAAGAAGGTCGCGCCGATGCTGGGCGCCCGCATCGACGACGACACCGTCATCGTGCATCCGTCCGAGCGCGGCCGGCTCAAGCAGGTTCTGTTGAAGGTCGGCTGGCCCGCCGAGGACCTCGCCGGGTACGTCGACGGTGAGGCGCACGCCATCGAGCTCGCCCAGGACGACTGGCAGCTGCGCGACTATCAGGAGATGGCGGCCGACTCGTTCTGGGCCGGCGGCTCGGGCGTGGTTGTCCTCCCCTGCGGTGCGGGCAAGACGATGGTCGGCGCGGCCGCGATGGCCAAGGCCGGCGCGACGACTCTGATCCTGGTGACCAACACGGTCGCCGGACGCCAGTGGAAACGCGAACTCATCGCGCGCACCTCCCTCACCGAGGAGGAGATCGGCGAGTACTCGGGTGAGCGCAAGGAGATCCGACCGGTCACGATCGCGACCTACCAGGTGATGACGCGGAAGTCGAAGGGCGAGTACCGCAATCTCGACCTGTTCGATTCGCGCGACTGGGGTCTGATCATCTACGACGAGGTCCACCTGCTCCCCGCCCCCGTCTTCCGGATGACGGCCGACCTGCAGTCGCGTCGTCGACTCGGCCTCACCGCGACCCTGGTCCGCGAGGACGGCCGCGAGGGGGACGTCTTCAGCCTCATCGGCCCCAAGCGGTACGACGCGCCCTGGAAGGACATCGAGGCCCAGGGGTGGATCGCCCCGGCCGACTGCGTCGAGGTCCGGGTGACCCTGACCGACGAGGAACGTCTGCAGTACGCGGTCGCCGAGCCGGAGGAGAAGTACAAGCTCTGCTCGACCGCGCACACCAAGGTCAACGTGGTCAAGGCGATCCTCGACAAGCACCGCGGTCAGCAGACCCTGATCATCGGCGCCTACATCGATCAGCTCGAGGAACTCGGTCGCGAACTCGACTCCCCGGTGATCCAGGGTTCGACGAAGAACAAGGAGCGCGAGGTGCTGTTCGACCGGTTCCGTTCCGGCGAGCTGCAGACCCTCGTGGTGTCGAAGGTGGCGAACTTCTCCATCGACCTCCCCGAGGCCTCGGTCGCGGTTCAGGTGTCGGGGACGTTCGGTTCCCGCCAGGAGGAGGCGCAGCGCCTCGGCCGGCTGCTACGCCCGAAACGTGATGGCGGGCAAGCACACTTCTACTCGGTGGTGTCCCGCGACACCCTCGACGCCGACTACGCGGCGCACCGCCAGCGGTTCCTGGCCGAGCAGGGTTACGCCTACCGCATCACCGACGCCGACGACCTTCTCGGCCCGACGATCGGTGACTCCACCTCCGCGGACTGAGCCCCTCCGGTCCCTACGGCCTCAGGTCTCGATGAGGCAGTACCCGATCGACTCCGGTTCGAAGAAGACCCACTTGGTCTCGTCGCCGGAGCAGGTCACGGTTGCGTCCGACCGCGTGGTGACACGCGCGAGGACCGTCTGCGCCGTCGCCGAGCTCGCGCACGGGGCCTCCCGGTAGTCGGCGAGCGAGCCACCCGAGAGCGGGACCAGGTAGCAGAGGTCCTCGTAGAAATTCGGTGTGAGACAGAGCTTGTCCGTGCTGTCCGGGAACGTGAGCGTCGAATTCTGTGGGCTCGCGCACGACGTGGACGCGGCGATCTTCGACGCGGCGTAGAAATTGAGACCGGCGGAGTCGCAGTCGACCTTGGAGGCATTCACACTCGTCGACGACCCGGAATCGGTGGCGATGCCGACGCATTCGCCGACCTGGACGTCCCCCGGTCCGTTGACGGCCGGCGTCGAGGAGTCGGTGGTGCGAGGAGCGGAGGTGCCGGCGGCGGAGGTCGTGGTCTCCGGCCCGGCGACCGGGGTCGAGCGCGACGTCGAGGTGCCGCCCGCGGTCGGTGCACTCGACACCTGTGTCGCGACGTACACGACCCCGGTGGCGATCGCGAGGACGAGGATCACCGCGAGCGAGCCGAGGGCGATCAGCAGGCCGGACCGCTTCTTCGGCGGTGGCGGCGCGTAGCCACCCTGCGAGGGGTAGCCACCCTGCGAGGCGAACCCACCGGGATAGGTCCCCGGTTGCGACTGATATGGCGAATGCTGCTGCGGCCCTTGCGGATAGGACAATGGACCCACCGGAGGAGGCGGGGTCACCGAAACCGGTGGCGCGGGTGTCGGGGCACGCACCGTCGGCTCCTTCGACAGCGGTGGTGCCGCGAGCGCGCGTTCGAGCTCGGCGGCGAACTCGCGGCAGGATCCGTACCTGCGGTCGGGCTCCTTCGCGAGGGCGCGGCCGAACACCGGGTCGACGCTGCCGGAGATGCCCGGTCGCAGGGTCGACGGGCGCGGCGGCATCGACTGCAGGTGGCCGGCGATGATCGACGCGGTGCCGGCGCCCTGGAACGGCGGCCGGCCGGTGAGGAGTTCGAAGACGGTGGCCGCGAGCGCGTATTGGTCCGCACGCGCGTCCACCGGATCGCCGAGCAGTTGCTCGGGGGCGGCGTAGGCGACCGTGCCGAGGAAGACGTTCGTCGACGTGAGATGGCTGACGTCCTGCTCGGACTTGGCGATCCCGAAGTCCGCGAGCAGGACTCGCGGCTCCGGGCCGCCCACGCCCTGCAGCAGGATGTTGGCCGGTTTGACGTCGCGATGCAGGAGTCCCGTCGCGTGCGCACGGTCCAGCGCGGCACCGACGGCGCGCACGATGGCGATCACGGTCGGGGTGTCGAGACCCTGTGGGGTCTGGCGGAGCAGTCGCAGCGCGTCGATGCCGTCGATGTACTCCATCGCGATCCACAGGTGGCCGTCGTACTCGCCGGAGTTGAAGATCGTCACGATCGACGGGTGGACGACGCTCGAGGCGTGCTCGGCTTCTTTGACGAACCGCTGCCGGTACATCGGGTCGCGGCTCAGTTCGGCGGGCAGTACCTTCAGCGCCTCGTTCCGCGGCAAGTGCGGGTGTCTCGCGAGATAGATCTCGCCCATCCCACCGCGGCCGACGAGTCGGATGATGGTGTAGCCGGCGAAGTGCTCGCCTGGATTGCGCGGCATCGCCCCTCCTCGCGCGTCAGGCGTCTCCCACCGAGGTCATGCAGAACGCGCGTGGTTCGGGCACCTCGTACGTGGCCTTGAGCTGTTCTTCGGTGCACTCCAGCGAGCCGTCACCGCTGGCGTCGACGCGGTAGATCGCCGATCCGGATTCTGCGGTGCCCGCGCAGTCGATCTTCGCGAAGTCGACCAGCGACCCGCCCGCCGACTGTGGGATCTGGTAGCACTGGCCGTCGGCGAAGTTCGGCATCAGGCACAGCTTGTCGGCGGTCTTCGGGAAGGTCAGGTAATTCTCGAATTCGCCGCATTCGCCGGGGATCACCTGGGTGGCGACGAATGTCATTCCGTCACCGTCACAATCGGTCTTCGTCGCCTCCACGGTGGAGCTACCGTCGGCTTCGCGGACCTCCACGCACTCCCCGATCGCGACATCCGAGGGCTCGGAGACGTTGTTCGTGACGCGCTCGACCGACGAACAGGCCGCCACGGCGAACAGTGCAGCGCACCCCGCGATCGCCGCCAGCACCCGAACCCGTCCGGCGGGCTTCTTCACCTCTGCTGGGTTTTTCATGCACGGATCGTACGCCCCGGCGGGGTCGTCGACCCCGTCATTCGGACGCGGTCCGGTGTCCGCACACAGTGGACCTGTGCCACTGTGGGATCCATGTCATTCGAGGACAGGACAACCCGCAGGCTCCGTCCGTTCGCCACGACGATCTTCGCCGAGATGTCGGCGCTGGCGGTCGACCACGACGCCGTGAACCTCGGCCAGGGCTTCCCGGACACCGACGGGCCGGCGTCGATGCTCGACGCCGCGCGCCAGGCCATCACCGACGGACGTAATCAGTACCCGCCGGGTATCGGGGTGCCGGAGTTGCGGCACGCGGTCGCGCGAACGCAGCACGACCTGTACGGGCTGGATTACGACCCGGATCGCGAGGTGCTGATCACGGTCGGCGCGACCGAGGCGATCGCGGGTGCGGTCGTCGGCCTGGTGGAACCGGGTGACGAGGTGATCATGATCGAGCCGTACTACGACGCCTACGCCGCCACCGTCGCGATGGCCGGCGGCGTGCGACGCGTCGTACCGCTGGTACCCGACGGCGACGGCTTCCGCCTGGACCGCGAACGGCTCGCCGCGGCCTTCGGGCCGAAGACATCGATGGTGCTGGTCAACAGCCCGCACAACCCGACGGGGACCGTCCTGTCGCCCGGCGACCTCGCCGAGATCGCCCGACTCTGCGTCGAACACGACGTCGTCGCCGTCACCGACGAGGTCTATGAACACCTCGTCTTCGACGGCCGGACGCACACCCCGCTGGCGACGCTGCCGGGTATGCGGGAACGGACGTTGCGGATCTCCAGCGCTGCGAAGACCTTCAACTGCACCGGCTGG
Source organism: Gordonia terrae (assembly GCF_001698225.1). NCBI lineage: Bacteria > Bacillati > Actinomycetota > Actinomycetes > Mycobacteriales > Gordoniaceae > Gordonia > Gordonia terrae. The sequence continues at coordinate 1,447,435 of NZ_CP016594.1, read as the reverse complement.
AAGGTCGGCTGGGTGAGTGGGCCGCCCGAATTGATCGCCGCGGCACGGACGGCGAAGCAGTACATGTCCTACGTGGGCTCCGGACCGTTCCAGCCCGCGGTCGCGCACGCCCTGGAACATGAGATGGGTTGGGTACGCGAGTCAGCTCTCGCACTACAGGCTAAACGCGACCTGATCTCGACCGCCCTGACCGACGCGGGCTTCGCCGTACACCGAAGCGAAGCAACATATTTCGTCTGCGCCGACCCACGGCCGCTCGGCGTCGACGACGGCATCGAGTTCTGCCGGTCGTTACCGGAGCGCATCGGCGTCGCCGCGGTGCCGGTGAGCGTCTTCACCGACGACCGCGAACCCTGGCACCACCTGCTCCGGTTCGCCTTCGCCAAACGCGACGAGGTCATCGCCGAGGCCGCCGAACGACTTCGGCGGCTCTGATCTTTCGCTGATCGAGCGGGCACCGCCCCCGCTGGTTGAGCCGGCACCGCCCAGCCCCGCTGGTTGAGCCGGCACCGAGCGAAGCGAGCCGCCCACCCCCGCTGGTTGAGCCGGCACCGAGCGAAGCGAGGCGCCGAGTCGAAACCACCAGGCGACCGAAGCCACTCAGCGCAGCGCCGGAACCACTCGCTCCTCGAACAACTCGAGGTCCTCGCGGTCGACGGCGATGTTCGGGAAGTAGCAGATCCCGTATGCCAGACCGACATCGGCGAGGCCGCGGAGGTTCTCCGCGACCTGTTCCGGGGTGCCGACGCCGGGCATACCGCGGAACGCGCCCATGCTGCCGGCAGCCGCGTCGGGCCCGACCGTCTTGCTGAGCCGGGCTTCGAGGTCGGCGAGCTTGCGTTCCACCTCGGCTTCGGTCTCGCCGAGCATGATGTTGTAGTTGGCCGAGCGGGTGATCGCCTCGAAGTCGCGTCCGAGGTCGGCGCAATGCTGTTGCAGCACTGCCGATTTGTGCACGAATCCGTCGGGTGTGCCGTCGAAGTTGGTGTAGTCCGCGTACTTCGCCGCGATCCGCAGCGTCTTCTTCTCCCCGCCGCCGGCGATCCACAGCGGCAGCCGTCCGGCCGTGGGCTGCGGGGCGCAGATGGCGTCGTCGACGGTGTAGTGCTTGCCGTCGAGCGTCGCGCGGCCCTGTTCCCAGGCCTGTTTCATGATCTGCACGCCCTCGTCGAGCCGCGCGAGGCGCTCGCCCGCCGACGGGAATCCGTATCCGTATGCGCGCCATTCGTGTTCGTACCAACCGCCGCCGATGCCCATCTGCACGCGACCGCCGGAGATCAGGTCGGCGGTGGCGGCGACCTTGGCCAGGTACATCGGGTTGCGGTAACTCATCGCGGTGCACATCTGGCCGATCTCCACGCGACTGGTGGTGGCGGCCAGTGCGGCCACCAGGGTCCAGGCCTCGTGGGTGGCCTCGTCCGTCGGCAGCGGCACGGTGTGAAAGTGGTCGTAGACCCAGACCGAGTCCCATCCGCCCGACTCGGCGCGGTCGGCGACCGAGGACATCACCCCCCACTGGTCCGCGGGGTCCACACCCACGAGATCTAGACGCCAGCCCTGCGGAATGAAGAGTCCGAATCGCATGACGTCCAACTTACGCGGCCGTCGATCATCGTCCGGACCTGATCGGCCATCCGCCGCACGGTCTGCGCATCGTGGGAGATCAGCAGCATCGAGGTTCCCGTCGCCCGGAGTTCCTCGAGGATCCTCAGGACCGCATCCGCGGCCACCTCGTCCAGCGACGACGTGATCTCATCGCAGATCAGGACGTCCGGACCGCCGGCGAGTGCCCGTGCGATCGCCACGCGCTGGATCTGGCCGCCGGACAACTCGCCGGGGCGGCGATCGAGCATCTCCGGGCCGAGGTGGACCGCCGCCAGCAATGACGCGATCTCGCGGTCCGCGGCAACGCCGTCGAGTCCGCGCAACACCCGGAGTACCCGGCGCAGTTCCCGGCCGACCGTCCGCCGGGGGTCCAGGCTGCGTCGCGGATTCTGGTAGACCATGCTGATCGCGCGCCGCTGATCGATGCTGCGGTCACGGGCGGTCGACGCCAGGCGCGCGCCGTCGAGCAGCAGCTCACCGTCGGTCGGGGGATGCAAACCCGCCAGACACCGCGCGAGCGTCGACTTTCCGGCGCCCGAACGTCCGACGATCGCCAGACACTCGCCCCGCCCGATCTCGAACGAGACGTCGTGCAGCACGGTGGCGCGGCCATGGTCTGCCGTGACGCCGCGCACGACGACGCGTGGGCCGGCGTCGTCGACGAATCGGGCCGCGGGCGCCACCGCCGCCGGAACATGCGATGCAGGCAACTCGTCGGCCTGGTACTCGCCGGTGATCCGCCCGCCGTCGAGCATCACGACTCGATCGACGATACGCGAGATACGGTGCAGGTCATGGGTGATGACGATGACCGTGCGTCCACTGCGGAGACGGTCCAACACCCCGACCAGTTCGTCCGCCGTGGCCGCGTCCAGACCGCTCGTCGGCTCGTCGAGGACGAGCACGCCCGGGGAGCCGAGGAGGGCGATCGCGAGCAGAACCCGTTGTTGCTGGCCGCCGGACAGCTGCGCCGGATACCTGCGGAGGAACTCGCGGTCCGTCGGCAATCCGAGTTCGGCGAGCAGGATCTCGATGTCCCGGGCACGACGCGACCGGTGGGCGCGTCGGACTTCTCGGAGGGCCGAACCGATCCGCATGGACGGGTTGAGCGAGGTACCGGGGTCCTGCGGTACGTATCCGAGCCGTCGACCGCCGTCGGCGGGAGCCTGCACACGCACGGTCCCGGCGGTGACGAATCCGGGTGGCAGCGCGTCGACGAGAGCGAGTGCCGTCGTGGTCTTTCCGGCACCGGAGGGTCCGACGACGGCCAGGGTCTCGCCACGGCGGACCTCGAGAGCGTCGATCGCGACGAGCGGGGTGCCATCAGGTGCCGCCACCGTGAGCCCCGACACCGATATCGGGTTCCCGGCCGTGGCATCCGGACGGCCCAGCGGCCGCCGGACACGTTGTCGCGGACCACGAGGTGAGGGCTCGGGGGGTTCGGACAACCGGTCGACGAGCAGGTTCACCGCCACGACCAGCGCTGCGATGCATACGGCAGGCACGACGACCGGCCAGGGGGTCAACGCCATCCCGCCCTTGTTCTCGGTGACCATCAACGCCCAGTCCGGCTGTGGCTGAGTCACTCCGAGACCGAGGAAGCTGCCCGCGGTGACGAGCGCGATGGTTCCCGAGACCCGTATCCCGGCGTCGGCCAGCAACACCGGCCGCAGGTTCGGCAGTACCTGGGCCACCGCGATCCATCGCAGTGTCTCGCCGCGGGCGATCGCGGCTTCGACGAAACCCGCGTCCATGAGTTCGATCGTCGCCGTCCGCACGATCTTCGCCACCCATGGCACCGTCGCGACTCCGACGGTGAGGCACACCGCGACCGGGCCCTTCCCCATCGTCGTCGCGATGACCACGAGCAGGAGAAACCATGGCAGGACGGTGATCGCGTCGACCGGGCGCATCACCCAGCCGTCGAGCCGGCGTGACATTCCCGCGGTGACTCCGAGGAGAACGCCGACGACGTACGACACCGACAGCGCGACCGCGGTCATCAGTATTAGCCGGTGACCACCGTGTAGAACGCGTGACAGGACGTCGCGTCCGACGAAATCGGTTCCGAGCCAATGGTTCGACGACGGTGTCTCGAACGGCACCGAGGCGATCGCGGTCGGCGAGAACGGTGCGACGAACGGCCCGAGGACAATGACGATCACGAGGACGCCCAACACCGCAGCGGGGCCGACGAGCCGTCGACAGCGCGTGCTCATGACCGGCTGCGTCCGATGACACCCCGTGCGGCCGGCGACGAGCCGAGCGCCACGAGGTCGGCGAGGAGATACACGAGCAGCCCGTACGCGGCCAACAGCACCGCCACCGACTGCACGAAGATCAGATCGCGTCCGGAGATGGCCCGCAGGAGTTCGTGCGCCACACCCGGATACGCGAACACGACTTCGATGACCGCGATACCGCCGACGAGCCCGACGACGGCTCCCGCCAGCGGTTGCACCGACGCGGAGATCGCGTTGGGCGCCGCATGACGCACGACGAGCCGGAATTCGCCGACCCCGTTCGCCCGCGCCGCCGAGATGTACGGCGCGCGCATCGCTTCCGTCATCCGGGCGCGGACGAGTCGCACCGGATGCGGTGCCAGCCCGATGAGCAGGCACAGCACCGGTAGCACCAGCACCTCCGGACGGTCGAGCGCCGATGTGCCCGTCGGTACGAGCGACACCGCGGGCAGCACCCCCATCCCGATCGCCACCCAGGCAATCAGTACGACACCGACCACGAACGCGGGGACGGATTCCGCCGCGAGCGCCGCAGTACTGAGCAACCGGTCCCAGCGCGAACCCGGCCGTGCGCCGGCGGCGACGCCGATCGCCAGCGCCGCCGGGACCAGGACGACGACGGTGACGATCGCGAGGATCACCGAGTTCGCGAGTCGCCCGTCGAGGATCTCGGCGACCGGACGGCCCGAGAGTTGCGACACGCCGAGGTCCCCGGTGAGGAAACCGCCTGCCCAGTCGAGGAACCGTACGACTGCCGGACGATCGAGTCCCAGTTCCGCGCGCAGAGCGGCCACCTGAGCCGGATCCGGTTGGCCCGCGGCTCCTCTCGACAACCGGGTCGTGGCGGCATCACCCGGGAGCAGTTCGAAGAGCACGAAGATCGACACCGCAACGACAGCGAGCACGGCCAACGCCCCGGCCAACCGGCCCGCGACATACCGCAACACGACGAGTCCCCTAGCGCTGCTGGAGCCAGGTGCCCGTGAAGGAGGCCCACTGCCCGGTGCCGGGCACCCCGTCGGTGATGCCCTGCACGGTGTTGCGGACGCCCGTCGGCTGCAGGGCGAAACTGTGGATGAGGTAACCGCTGTCGTTCCAGAGTTCGTCCTGCAGTTCCCGGTACAACTCACCACGGCGAGCCGGGTCCATCTCGGCGCGAGCCTGGGCGAAGGTGGCATCCCACGCAGGACGACGCCAGGCGGTCGCGTTGGCCGGGGCGTCCGAGGTGAGGGTCTGCCCGTAGAAGTAGTCCAGACTGTAGTTCCACCAACCGGACTGGGTGAGGGGCTTTGACCCGACGACCTGGGAGAAGTAGGTGTCGCCCGGCTCGACAGCGAGGTTGACGGTGATCCCGGCGGCCTTGGCCTGCTCGGCGAAGAGGGTCGCCGAGGCCAACTGGCCGGGACTGACGTCCGCGGTGTGCAGGGTGACGACGAGGTTCTCCTTGCCCGCCTCTCGGAGCAGGCGGCGAGCCCGTTCCGGGTCGTACGCGCGTTGCGGCATGTCGGCGTAGAACGGTGCGCCCTTGCCGTACAGGTCGTTGCCGACCTCGGCGAACCCGTAATACACCTTGTCGACCATCGCCTGCCGGTCCACCGACAGCTTGAGGGCCTCCCGTACTCGCGGATCGTCGAACGGCGCGAGGTCGGTACGCATCGTGAACGAGCTCATCGTGCCCACCGGCGGCGTCACGAGGTAGACGTCGGACTGCGATCGCAGGATGTTGCCCTGCGCCGGCGAGAGTTCGTAGACGACGTCGGCCTCCTGCGAGCCGAACGCGTTGAATCTGGCGTCGGCTTCGGCGACCTGGAGGATCTCCAGCCCGTCGAGGTGGGGCCGCTGATCCCAGTGGTTCTCGTTGCGGGTCAACACCGACCGGTCGCCCGGCGACCACGACTCCAGAACGAACGGGCCGGTCCCCACGGGAAGCGACGACGGCGTGAATTCCGTCGTACCGTCCTTGATCACGTAGACGTACCAACCGGCGAGCACCGAACCGAAGTCGGCGACGGGTTCTCTCATCGACACCACGACGGCGTGATCGCCGTCGGGCCTGGTGCGGGACAGGTCGATGATGTCGAGGTCACCGGCCGACGGTTTCTCCTCGTCGAGCATGCGCTCGAGACTCCACATGACATCGCGAGACGTGAACGGCGAACCGTCACTGAACTCGACGCCCCGGCGCAGCGCCATCCGCCACTGCGAGCCGTCGGCGTTGGGTTCCAGCGACTCGGCGAGCCGATAGTCGAGGGTGAGGTCGTTGTTGTAGTCGACGAGGTGATCCCACACCGCCTTGGACAGTGCGCCACCCGCCGAGTGGCCGACGACGTGCGGGTCGAGGACATCGGCGGTCGCCGAGGTGCCCGCGAAGACGACGCGCAACGTGCCGCCGGGGACCGGGGTACCGCCGCTCGGAGCGCCTGCCGGGCTCGGCCGGTCGGCACAACCGGCGAGCAGGCCCACCGCGCCGAGACCGGCGAGGCCGGCGATCCCACCGGCTCCGCGTAGCAGCCGGCGTCGGGTCAATTCGGGAGCTGCGTGCGCAGCTGTCGATCTTGAATTTTTCATGTCCATCCTCGTGGGTCGCGAAGACGCAAGCGATCTGGCTTCCCGATCGAGGTCGGGTCACAGTTGCGGGACAGCCCCGGATTCGCACCGGGTTCCCTTGCGTCCCGGTCATCGTACGGAGTGGCCAATCACGACATCGCATGCGGCGTGCGGTGGATGATCTCCGGAACTTACAAGCAGTCCGGACTGTTTGTGCTATCGTCGTCGATGTGACCGAGCCCACCCGAGCCCCGCGCCGACGCACGCAGGCCGAACGCACCGCGACCACGCGTGCGCTCATCCTCGACGCGACCGTCGACGCCCTGGTCGACGTCGGCTACGCCGCCACCACGACGCAGGAGGTCAACCGCCGGGCAGGTATCTCCCGCGGCGCTCTCCTGCATCACTTCCCCACCCGGGAATCACTGGTGGTCGCCGCGGTCGGACACCTGGTCGAGCGTCGGCTGGCAGAGATCCTGTCGCGGCCCCGGACGGGTCACGAGGGACTCGAGATACTCATCGAGGCGTTCAGCGGCCCGCTGTTCGACGCCGCTCTCGAGCTGTGGGTCGCCGCCCGCTGCGACGTCGGATTGCGAACCGCGATCATCCCGCTGGAACAGCAGGTGTCCGACGCACTCGCCGTCGGTTGTGCCGAGTTGTTCGGTGACCGGTACACCGCCGCGGAACTCGAACTCTCCATCGAACTCGCACGCGGATTGGCGGTGTCGCGCATCCTGCGCTCACCCGACGCCGACCGCGCGCTGCTCGACCACCTCCTGCCCGTATGGAAGGAACTCCTGACCCATGACTGAACCCAGTCCGACTCTCCCGCAGCAGAACACGCTGCCCCGGCGCGTGGACGTCCTCGTCGTCGGCGTCGGGTTCGGCGGTCTCGCCGCCCTGCATCGTCTTCGCACGGATCATCCGCAGCTGCAGACGCTGGCCATCGAACGTGGCGACGGCGCGGGTGGGGTCTGGCGCGAGAACGACTACCCGGGCGCGGCCTGCGACGTCCCGACGTCGCTGTACTCCCTGTCCTTCGCCCCCAACCCGGACTGGTCCAACACCTACGGTCGCCGCCACGAGATCCACCAGTATCTGCGTTCGGTCGCAGCCGATTTCGCCGACCAGATCCGTTACAACTGTGCACTCACATCGGCTCACTGGGACGGCGCGGCGCAGGAATGGATCGTGGTCACAACGGATGGCGAGATCCGCTGCCGCTACCTGGTCGCGGCGCCGGGAGCGCTGTCCGAGCCGGGTCTGCCACCGGTCGCCGGCGCCGATGAGTTCACCGGCACCGTGTTCCACTCCGCTCAGTGGGACCACTCCCACGACCTCCGCGGACGTCGCGTCGCGATCGTCGGCACCGGCGCGTCGGCGATCCAGATCGTGCCCGAGATCGTTGACGAGGTCGGACATCTCACGGTCTTCCAGCGCACTCCCGCTTGGGTCGTGCCGCGTCTGGACCGCACCATCGGCTCCCTCGAACGCGCACTCTATCGCCGCGTCCCCGGTGTCCACCGGCTCGTCCGGCGGATGGTGTGGACCTATCGCGAGGCCTACGTCCTGATGATGGCCCGCAACCCCAAACTGCTCCCGATCGCCAAGACCATCGCGCTGGCGCAGCTGCGGATCCAGGTCCGTGACGGCGACCTGCGCCGTCGGCTCACCCCCGACTACACCATCGGTTGCAAGCGGATGCTGTTGACCAACAAATGGTTCCCCGCATTGCAGCGCGACAATGCAACGGTGACCGGCGCGATCACCCGCCTCACCGCACGCGGCGCCGTCGACGACCAGGGCCGCGAACACGAGGTCGACACGGTCGTGTTCGCGACCGGGTTCACACCCACCGAACCGCCGATCGCGTCGGCGATCACCGGACGCGACGGGCGCACCCTGGCCCAGGCGTGGGCGGGATCGCCGCGCGCCTACCGCGGCGTCGAGATCCACGGCTTCCCCAACCTGTTCTTCCTGTACGGCCCCAACACCAATCTGGGTCACAGCTCGATCGTGCTCATGCTGGAACCGCAGGCGTACTACATGAGCAAGGCACTCTCCGAGCTGTCCCGCAGCGGCCGTTCGACCTTCGAGGTCACCGACACCGCCCAGGACCGGTACAACGCCGACCTCGATCCCGAACTCGAACGCACCGTATGGAATTCGGGCGGATGCTCGAGCTGGTATCTCGACTCCACCGGACGAAACTCGGTGATGTGGCCGAAGTTCACGAGCGACTTCCGCCGGATGATGTCGTCGTTCGACCCGGCCGATCACCGATTCGACGCCGCGATCCCACCCGCGGCCGCCACCGACGCAACCGAACCCGACACCGAGAGGACCGTCGCACCGTGAGTTCGACCCCAGACCATTACGACGCCATCGTCATCGGCTCCGGTTTCGGCGGTTCGGTTGCGGCCCTGCGTCTCACCGAAAAGGGCTACCGGGTCGCGGTTGTCGAGTCCGGACGGCGTTTCTCCGACGGCGACCTGCCCAAGACGAGCTGGCGCCTCAAGGACTACGTCTGGGCGCCCGCGCTGGGACTGTTCGGCGTACAGCGCATGCACCTACTGCGCGACGTGCTCGTGATGGCCGGTGCCGGCGTCGGCGGCGGATCGCTGAACTACGCGAACACCCTGTACCGGCCGCTGCCCGCCTTCTTCGACGATCCGCACTGGGGGTCGATCACCGACTGGGCGTCCGAGCTCGACCCGTACTACGACCAGGCGTCGCGAATGCTCGGTGTGACCACGTACCCGAAGGTGACGCCGGCCGACCGCGTGATCCGCAAGGTCGCCGAGGAGATGGGGGTCGGCGACACCTTTGTCCACACCCCCGTCGGCGTGTTCTTCGGTGAGGCAGGCAAGACCGTCGAGGACCCCTTCTTCGGTGGCGCCGGTCCGGCACGCACCGGTTGCACCGACTGCGGCGCCTGTATGACGGGATGCCCGGTGGGGGCGAAGAACACGCTCGTCAAGAACTATCTGTACCTGGCCGAGCAGGCCGGCGCGCACATCATCCCGATGACGACCGTCGACACCGTCCGTCCCCGTTCGGGCGACGGGTACGTCGTGGAGGCGCACCGGTCGGGTCGCCGCTGGTCGCGCCGCGGGCGCCGCACGTTCACCGCCGATCACGTGGTGTTCGCCGCCGGCACGTACGGCACCAACAAGCTCCTGCTGGACATGCAGCAGGGCGGACACCTGCCCGGGCTGTCGTCGCGCCTGGGCAAGGTGGTCCGCACCAACTCCGAGGCGGTACTGGCCGCCACCGCGCGCGACCTCGAGACCGACTACACCGAGGGTGTGGCGATCACGTCGTCGTTCCATCCCAACGAACACACGCACATCGAGCCGGTGCGATACGGCAAGGGCAGCAACCTGATCGGATTGTTGCAGGCGATTCTCGTCGACGGTGGTGGTCCGCTGCCCCGGCTGCTGCAGGCGCTGATCGAGATGGTCCGCCACCCGGTGATCACGATGCGCGGCCTCTCCGTACGGCGCTGGTCGGAGCGCACCATCATCGCGCTCGTCATGCAGAGTGCCGACAATTCGCTCGAACTGTTCTCCCGGCGAGGCCGTTTCGGCCCGATGCTGCGTAGCAGGCAGGGCGACGGCGATCCACCGCCCACGTGGATCCCGGAGGGACACGACGCGGTCCGGGCTGTCGCTCGTGAGATCGACGGCGACGCAGGCGGTTCCATCGTCGACCTGTTCAACATCCCGATGACCGCTCACTTCCTGGGCGGTTGCTCGATCGGACGGTCGGCACAGGACGGCGTGGTGGACCCCTACCACCGGGTGTTCGATCACCCGGGCCTGCACATCGTCGACGGCGCGACCGTCTCGGCCAACCTCGGCGTCAACCCCTCGCTCACGATCACCGCACAGGCGGAGCGCGCGCTCGCCATGTGGCCCAATGCCGGGGAGGCCGACCCGCGCCCCGAGCTCGGAGCGTCGTACCGTCCCGTCGAGCCGGTGGAACCCCACCGTCCGACCGTCCCCGCACACGCCCCTGGCGCGCTGCGTCTGCCGATCACGCCGGTGTCCGACGCCACCCGCGCCGGTTGACCCGGAAGCCCACACTGCTGGTTGAGCCGGCACCGAGCGAAGCGAGGCGCCGAGTCGAAGCCACCTGGTGACCACCCCGCTGGTGGAGCCGGCACTCTCCCCCGCTGGGTGGAGCCGGCACCCACCCCCCGCTGGTTGAGCCGGCACCGAGCGAAGCGAGGCGCCGAGTCGAAACCACCTGGCGGCACCCCCGCTAATTGACCCGGCAGTCCCCCACTGCTGGTTGAGCCGGCACCGAGCGAAGCGAGGCGCCGAGTCGAAACCACCTGGTGACCCGACCTCCCAACCCAGCCCGTACGCGAGACGCGCCTGTGTATGGAGGCGGCGCAGAGTTCGTCAGCTGTGGACACAGTCACGCCCTCTGGACCAACAGGGACCACTCTCGAGTCATGAGCGGGTTCCTTTACATCCTGGAATGCTCCGCCGGCACGCTGTACGTCGGCAGCACCCGGGACGTCGAGCATCGACTCGACCAGCACCAGTCGGGGAACGGATCGCGCTACACGCGTCCTCGTCGGCCGGTCCGGCTCGTCTACCAGCAGGAATTCCCGCACATCGGCTAGGCCTACGCAGCAGAGCGTCGCATCCATGGCTGGTCGCGCGCGAAGCGGACCGCACTCATCGAGGGCCGGCTCGACCTGCTGCCGGAACTGTCGCGCGCGGATGGGAGGTGACGGCAGGCGCAGAATACTCGAACACACGTGCTATTCAGGTGTACCCTGCAGCCATGTCCCTCGGTACCCAAGGCTCCTTGTTCTCTGAGCAGTCAGCGGAGCCGACGCTCGGAAACCTGGCGACCTCGATCTCGCGGCGCCCGCTCACCGAGGGAGCGTGGGTCGACCTGTGTCCCGGCTGGATCAGGGGCGCCGACGAACTCTTCGACCGACTCAGCGAATGCGTCCCCTGGCGGGCCGAGCGACGTCGTATGTACGAGCGGGTGGTCGAGGTCCCGCGGCTTGTCGCCATCTACCAGGCCGATCACCTGTTCCCCGATCCGATCATCACTGACGCACGCACCGCGCTGACCGAGCACTACCGCGACGAACTGCCCGAGGGATTCTCGACGGCCGGGATCAGCCTCTACCGCGACGGCAATGACTCGGTTGCGTGGCACGGTGACCGGATCGGCCGGGCGTCCACACACGACACGATGGTCGCCATCATCTCGCTCGGTTCACCTCGCCCCCTCATGCTGCGACCCCGCGGTGGTGGGCGGTCACTGAAGTTCACGCTGTCGTCGGGCGACCTGCTCGTCATGGGTGGGAGTTGCCAACGCACCTGGGAGCACACGGTCCCCAAGGTGCGTGGTGTCGGCGCCCGGATCAGCATTCAACTGAGGCCGCCCGGGGTGTGGTGATGTGGGCCGTTGCGGTCGCCAAGTGGTTTCGACTCGGCGCCTCGCTCCGCTCGGAGCCGGCTCAACCAGCGGGGGGTAGGGCTCTCCCGCTCGCCGAGACCAGCGGGGGCAGGGCTCTCCTGCCAGCCGAGCAGCGGGGGTAGGGCTCTCCTGCCAGCCGAGCGGCGGGGTAGGTCGCCAAGTGGTTTCGGCTCGGTGCCGGGTCAACCAGCGGGCGATCGTGCTTTAATCATTTCGTTATAAACCGCGAGGACCGAGAGAAGTCATGAAGCGCACCCGTATCGCCGCCGCCCTGCTCGCCACCGCCGCCCTGGCCCTGCCGGTCGCGCCGGCGACCGCGAGCCCGCTCGACACACTGTTCGGAAGCGCGAGCGGCAGCCTCGACTCCGGCAGCGCCGCGCTCGGTTCGTCAGGCGGCGACAAGGTGACGCATTACGGCAAGCTCGGTCGTCCCGGCGCGCCGAACGGCATCAAGTCGATCAATGTGTGGGTCTACACGCCCGACAAGACCCAGGCGATCGTGCCCAACACCTACCCGAAGAACTCGCGTCTGGGTGTGCGCTGGAATTCGATCATCGACGCCGGGCCGATCGTCGACGGCAACGAGTGCCGCATGGAGGTCCGTCTGTCCGGACCCAAGGTCCCCAAGCAGGCTTCCCTGTTCAAAACGCAGGACTGCACTGCGGTGAAGTCCTACTTCTTCAAGGGCGCGGGCGATTTCACCATCCGCGTCACCGACACCATCTCGGGTGCGTCGAACAGCATCGCGTTCAGCGTCCAGTAGTCACGTCGCCGGACGTCGGCCGAGCGTTCGGTGTCAGCGCGTCCCGGTTCCGGCGAAGACCGGGAGAACGCAGCTCCCGGCCGCAGTCGGCGACGTCGTCGGCGCACCGATCGTCACGACGGACAGCTGGCCAGGCGCCGTCCAGGGTCCGGGGGCTGTGAACAACGTGGCGTAGAGCGAAGGTACGACGCAGGCCGCTTCGACCCTGTGTTCTCCCGTCCCGCCACTGCAGTACGACGCCGCGACAACGAACGCCGAACCCGCCACACATCCGGTGGGTTCGGCCGACGCCGACGGAGCCGAGACGGTGGACAATGCCGCGCCGGCAACACACGCGGCGCCGCCGAGGACGATTCGCAACCAGACTTTCGACAGAGTCATGCCGAGAATTTATGGCACCAACATCCGAAGTTCTCGATCCCGAACACAATTCGTCCGATCATGGGAACGAATCGCGTGGCGACTCCATTCGTCAGCCCGCGGCGCCGACGTCGAACTTCTCACCCGTCAGGCGCTCGGATTCTTCCCAGAGCGCCGCTCGGAACTCCGCCTTGTCGGCGGCCTTCTTGTAACCGCTCCGACCGGGCGCACCGCGCATGCCGAACATCTGGGTGGGCCCGAAGAACGTCCCGGACTCCGCGTCCGGCACGGTCGCCGCGTACAGCTGTGGCAGTGCACCGTCGGCCGCCGGCTGGGCGATCGGCAGCTTGTTGCCCAGCTTCGCGAAGAAGTCGGAGAAGTTCTCACTCCTGCCCTGCAATTCCGTTGACGCATAACCGGGATGGGCGATCAACGACTTCTTCGACGACCCGGCCGCGGCCAGCCGCGCGGCGAGTTCCTTGCCGAACATCAGGTTGGCCATCTTCGAGTCGCCGTAGGCCCGCCACCGGCGGTAGCGGCGCTGCTCCCAGTTCAGGTCGTCGAGTTGGATGTCGCCGATCTGGTGCATCGTCGAGGACACGGTCACCACGCGCTCGGTGATCTTCGGCAGCAGCAGCGCGGTCAGGGCGAAGTGCCCGAGATGATTGGTGCCGATCTGCATCTCGAACCCGTCGGCGGTGCGCCGGAACGGCACCGCCATCAGCCCCGCGTTGTTGATGAGGACGTCGGCGCCGGTGATCCCGGCGGCAAAGCTGCGCACCGATTCGAGGTCGGCGAGGTCCAGTTTGGCGACGGTCGCCTTCGGCCCCAGCTCCGACGCCACGGCGTCGGCTTTCGCGGTGTTCCGGCACGCGAGGACCACGTCGGCGCCGGCGCGGACCAGGACCTTGGCGGTCTGATAGCCGAGACCGCTGTTGGCGCCGGTCACCACGAACGTCCGGCCCGCCTGGTCCGGCACATCTGAATTCGTCCAACCACTCATCACGACCCCCTGGGATGCGTTGTCAGGCCCGGCACCGACGCCGGGTCCATGCGGCCCACGCTATTGACCGGCCGGGACGACGTCAACGAGTCGCCGTGGACGTCCCCGGCGTTCGGCGGGCCTACCCGCCGAAGAATGTCGTCAGCCGCAACGGATTCGCGCCGACGATCCGCCGGGCAGGCCGCAACAGTTCCGCGATCAGATTGGTCGACGATCCGAGCCGCTCGACGAGCTGGATCGGCGCGTAGAAGGCGGTTGGCTCCGAGCGTCCGCGCATGATCCGAGTACCGAGAAGCTTCCATTCCTCGGCTTCCTCGCCTGCCGACTCGACGGCCGCCCCGCTCGCCAGCGCCGGGATCCGCCCGGTCTTGGCCATGTCGGACAACCGGGCGCACTCGTTCACCGGGTCGCCGATGACGGTGTACTCGTAGCGCCGTTCGGCGCCGATGTTGCCCGCGAACGCCTCGCCGTAGGAAACGCCTATCCCCCAACGGATGTCGAGGCTGCTGGCCAGGCGGTCGGCGAGATCGCGGGCCGCTCCCAACGCGGCGCCGGCCGGGTCGTCGATCTCGACGGGTGCGCCGAAGACGGCGAGCGCGGCGTCGCCCTCGAATTTGTTGACGAAGCCGGAGTGCTGGTCGACGACGTCGGCGACGATGCTGAAGAACGCATTGAGCAGCGCGGCGGTGTCATCGGGACTGCGTTGCTGCGCCAGTCCGGTCGATCCGACGATGTCGACGAAGAGGACGCCGACTCGTTTGTTGGTGCCGTGCATGCCGACCCCGTCGGAGATCGCGAGATCGGCCACGGTGTCGCCGACGTGTCGCGCGAAGATCTCACGCATGCGGTCACGTTCGGCGAGCCCTTCGACCATCTGGTTGAAACCGTGTTGCAGCACGCCGAGTTCCGATGAGTCGTAGACGGGCACGCGTGCCTTGTAGTCCCCGTGGTCGACGCGGTGAACCGCGCGGCGCATCTCGGTCAACGGGTCGGTGATCGCTTGTCCGACAAGCGCGATGACACGGGCTCCCGATGCGAGACCCACCAGGCACAGGATCACCGTCGTCCAGTCGACGGCACCGTAGACGTCGGGCAACAGACCGGTCCACCGGCCTGCGTTGACGGTCAGCAGACCGACCATCGGCACCGCCGAGCTCACGGCCCACACGGCCAGCATCCGTACCCGCACACCGTTCATCACGTGATTCGTCGGGAAATCCTCGAGAACGACGACAGCCAGGGGCCGGGCGGCGCGCTCGGCGAACAGGTAGGTGAGACAAGCGCTCGACATACCGGCCAGCGCGAAGGCCACCGCGACGCCCGCGACGGTCGCGGTCGTCAGTTCCTCGGCGATGAACACGTAGAACAGGGCTGCCGCACTCCAGGAGACGACCGTGACCCCGAGCTGCACGATCGGTATCCGCTGCACTGCGCGTCGTCGGGCATGGTCGGCGGGTTGGCAGCTGATGAACCAGCGCAGTTGAGGCCGGACCGCGAGCATTCCGAGCAGCAGGTTGGTGAGGATACCGACGACGATCGCCCCTACGACGACCGGGAAATTCGGCGCACCCAGCGTCTCGTCGAAGGTCAGTTGTCCGCCGTTGAAGGCGAGTTGGACGAGCAGGAAGGTCTCGACGCCGATCACCGCATTGCTGGCGATCACGGCCGTCATCGCAGTGACGGTGGCGTGAAGAGCGATCTTGCTGCGCATCGTCGGCCCGATCCGGGCCCATCCGCGCGGACTCGGGACCGTCGACACGCCCCACAGAAAACCCGCGGTGCGTCGGCGCAGACGCATCCACGACGCACCACGACGGGTCCGGCGTGGTCGTCCCATCGGCCTCTCCTGCCTGACGGCGTTCTCCGCAGCCTACCCAAGGAGGCGCCGCGCAGAGGTGTCCAACGACCCTTGTCGCAAGCCAGGTGGCTTCGACCAGGCGCCACGCGCCCATCCCCCGCTGGTTGAGCCGCCACGCGGACGCGAAGCGGCCACGCGGCGTGTCGAAACCCCGAATGGACCGGCACCTCACGGTGCCGGTCCATTCGGGGGTCAGGTGCGGATCAGGCCTGCAGGGCCTCGATCTCGAGGTTGATGGTGATCTTGTCGCCGACGACGACGCCACCGCCCTCGAGCGGCATCTCGATGTCGATGCCGAACTCCTTGCGGCTGAGCACGATCTTCGCCTCGAAGCCGGCAACGGTGCCCTGGCCCATGCCGGGGTTGGTCCCCAGGTACTCGAGTTCGAGGGTGACGGGCTTGGTGACGCCCTTCAGGGTGAAGTCGCCGTCGAGCAGGTAGTCGTCGCCGTTCTGACGCACGCCGGTGGACACGAAGGTGGCCGTCGGAAACTTCTCGGCGTCGAAGAAGTCGGCGGACTTGATGTGGCCGTCGCGCTGCTCGTTACGGGTGTTGATCGAGGTCACGTCGATCTCGGCCTGGACGGCCGGGGTGCCGTTCTCGTCGACCGTGATGGTGCCGGAGAAGGTGTCGAAGCTACCGCGGACCTTGCTGACCATGAGGTGCTTGACGGTGAAGTTGATCGCCGAGTGCACGGCGTCGATGGTCCAGGTGCCGGCGGGGACGGGTGCCTTGACGGTGGTTGCGGAGGTCATGTCGTGGTCCTTCCAAGAAGTGTTCGTTCGGGTCTCGAATGGTGGCTGTGGGCCTTCGCGACCCATCACCAGACACTAACCGGACCGCGGTCCGATTTCATCCCGAGCGCGTATGTGATCTACGTCACCTCCGCATCATCAACACTCCGATCGCGGCGATGGCGATGCCGCGGGGCGCCTCGTAGATGAAGCCGGAGATCCCGGCGATCGCCGGGATAGGCAGCATGAACCCGACCATGCCGACGACGGTCAGGATCCCGATCCAGAGCGGTACCGCCCGGTTGCGGATGAGGCTGACGCCGAAGATCCCCATCCCGGCGAGCATCACGAGGCCGCCGACCGTGTTGAGCAGTTCGAAGGCCGTGGTGCCCAGCATCGAGTCGTCGGCAGCGATGAGCGCGGCCTTGTCCGGATCATGCGCAAAGGGATACGCGACGAACAATTCGATCGTGAGGTGACCGGTCGCGGTGACGAGGTTGCCGACCGCGTAGGCGACGAGGCCGATCAGTCCGGCGATCCCGATCCGGGGCGCCAGCCACGCATACATCCCGGGCAGGCCGAGAAGCAGCAGGGTCGTGCCGATCGCGAGCAGGATCTGCGCCCATGGCGCGCCCGCCCCCTGTAGCGCCTGCACCGAATGGGCTTCGCCGTCGACGATGGGGTGCAGGGTGCCGCCGGCGATGCAGGCGAGCCCGCCGAACGTCAGGGCGCCCCCGCTGAGGCGGCGCAGGACCTGCCAACTCGGACTGCGGAACGGGCCGGGACCATCGGCGCCGGTCGCGTTGTCGTTCTGGT
Source organism: Gordonia terrae (assembly GCF_001698225.1). Lineage (NCBI taxonomy): Bacteria > Bacillati > Actinomycetota > Actinomycetes > Mycobacteriales > Gordoniaceae > Gordonia > Gordonia terrae. The sequence continues at coordinate 1,430,055 of NZ_CP016594.1, read as the reverse complement.
TCTGGGTGTGTGCGGTGGTAGTCATGACCGCAACGCTGACTGCCCCCACTGGTGTTAGCCTTGTGCGCGACTGGTGCGGCCCGACGAACGGCGCGTGTGTTGGCTTCCGATCCACAACTGGCGATCCGGGTCCTGGGCCCTTTGTCGGTGACGGCCGCCGACGGGTCGCCGATCACGATGACGGCCCGCAAACACGCCGAATTGCTGGCCATCCTCACCGCCGAACGCACGGCGTGCTCCCCCGAGCGGGTGACCGAACTGCTGTGGCGCGGTCGTCCACCGGCATCGGCGGTGAGCACGTTGCACGGTTACGTCTCACGATTGCGCCGGACGCTCGGACCCACCGCTGTCGTGCGCATCGACACCGTGCCCGCGGGATACGTGTTGCGCTGCGACGGAGCGGTCACCGACCTCGACCTGCTGGACAAACTCGGACAAGAAGGACTGCAGCTGATCCGGACCGACCCTCGGGCCGGCGCAGAGGTGTTGTGCCGAGCCCTGGAACTCTGGCGCGGCGATCCGGTTCCGGAGATCGCCGACATCCCCGACATCGCACCCGAACTCGTCCGACTCGAGGAGATGCGGGCCGAACTCACCGAGACCGCCGCCGACGCGCTGCGCACCGTGGGCGAGCACCGTCGTTCGGTGGCGCTGCTGACGCCGCTGTGCCGACGCCATCCCTACCGCGAGGGCGCCGCGCGGACACTTGCCCACGCACTGCACGACGACGGACGCACTGTCGACGCCCTCGACGTGCTGCGCCTGCTCCGGCAGGGCCTGCGCGACGACCTGGGTCTCGATCCACACCCCGATACCGTCGCCCTCGAAGTCGATCTGCTCGACCCGTCGCCCGTGGTCATGCGGACCTCCCCTGCCGCCGCGCGACCGTCGCCGGCCCGGACGACACGCGAACTGTTCGGCCGCACCGCGGAACACGCTGTCCTCGAACAGGTCTGGAACGCCAGTACGGGTCGTCCCGCGGGTGCGGTCGTGGTCGGGCCGTCGGGCATCGGGAAGACCGCGCTCGTGGAACACCTCGTCTCCCGACACGGTGCGACCGCGCGCCGCTTCATCGGCCGCCCCGGGCCGCCCGGACCGATGTTCGGCGGACTCGAGGAACTGTTCGGCGAGTCACCCGTATCCGGCCCGACGACGTCCATCCCGGCCGGGCGAATCGTCACCGACCTCACCGCCCACATCTGGTCTGACGTCGCCGCTTTCGGGCGATCGGTGCTGCTCGTCGACGACGCCCAATGGCTCGACACCGACTCCGCGCGTGTGCTGGGCCGGGTGCTGGCAGGCATCGGACAGGCACCGATAGCGGTACTGGTCACCTCCCGCGACCCGGACGCCGAGCCCGTCCGAATCCTCCGGTCAACGCTGGATCGGCACGGCCCGGTCGCCGACCTGCGTCTGCGCGAGCTCGGCACCGACGACATCCGCGCCCTCATCGATCAGCGCCTCGGCGACTTCGGCGAGACCGAACACCTCGACGCCGAGACGCTGGTCGCCCGCTCGTTCGGCAATCCCGCTCTGGCGCAACAGTTGTGCGTTGCAGCGGCGGCCGGTGGATCGTGGGATCGGAACCAACCGGTCCGATCGATGATCTCGACACGCTTCGACGACCTGTCCGACGCCGCGCGTGCACTCGTCACCATCGCTGCGGTGGCCGGAGGTGAACTCCCCGACGACGTGGTCACCGAGGTGGCCGATGCTCTCGGTCGGGGCGTGGGCGACGAGGCGCGGCGCAGCGGCCTGCTGGCCGACCTCATTCCTCTGAGAAGCGAGTTCCGGGGCACCGTCGACGTGGCATCGATCGCCGTTGCCACTCAGGCGTGTATCCGGGCGGCTCATCGCGCATTGTCCGCGTCGGCGGACCATCGCGCGCTCGACCTGGCCCGTTGCGGGCTCTCCCTTCCCGGGCTGGACCCGTCGTCGACCGTCGAGCTGCACCGGATCGCCGGTGAGGCCGCCCTCCGTGTCGGCGAGTTCGATTCCGCGGCTGCTTCTCTCGAATCGGCCGCAGCTCCGAGTCGGGCTGCGCGGGACTGGCGCTCCCTCGCCGACACCGCGCTGCTGTCGACCCCCCGAGGGGTCGCGGGTTACTGGTCCGGTTATGGCGTCGTGCAGGCCGACGACGCCGCGCTGGCCCGTGAGGCGCTGACACACGGCGACGCGTTGGCCCCAGAGGTGTCGGCGCGCCTGCACGCGTCGGAGGCAGCCCGGTTGACGGTCCTCGGCTTGCCGGGCGCCGACGATCACCTCGGGGCCGCACGGGTCGTCCACGGCGGCGGCGCCGTGGATTTCGAGATCGCGCTCGCCGACTTCCTCGTCCGGTGGGTTCCCGACCGGTTGGCGGATCGGCGCAAGATCGCGCGGGAGCTGTACGAACTGTCGGCGGGCGACATCCAGAAGCGCCTCACCGCACTCCACCTACAACGTGTGTGTGCGCTGGAGGCAGGTGACCTCCGTCTGGCGCGGCGGCTGTCGACCGAGTTCACCCGACTCGCTGGACGAGGTGGCGGCACCGACGCGGAGACCATGCAGTTGTGGTGGCAGGTCATGATCGCGCTCCTGCGCGGCGATCATGAGACCAGCACGAGGCTGACCGAACGGTTCGCGGCGACGGTCGGCGAACTGTCGGACCGTGCAAGGCTTCTCGCCGAGTCCTCGATGGCGACCAGCGCCTCGATCGCGGCGTGGCATCGAGGCGACCTCGCCTCGGCGCTGCCGCCGTTCGACGCGCTCGCGGAAGAGGTCGACGAGGACTTCGCCCTCGTCATCGCTCTCGGCGCCGCCGAGAGCGGCGACCTCGACCGCGCCCTCGACCTGGCGACCGAGCTCACCGCGGACGCCGGTGGGTGGACGGGTTCGCGGGTGGTCGCCCGGGTTCCGCTGTTGATCGAGACGCTGTACGCGATCTCGTGCGATCCCCGTCACCGCGATGCCGCGCGCGAGATCTGCGGACGCATCGAGCCGTTCACCGCGGACTGGTCGTCGGGCCTTCTGGTGCAGTGGCCTGGACTCGTGTGCCTGGGTCCGGTGACGCTCTATCGAGGAACAGCACGCCAGATCGTCGGGATGGATGGCTCGGCCGATCTGCGGGAGGCCATACGGGTCGCGCGCGACACCGGCGCCCGTCCCTACCTGCGGCGCGCCGAGCATCGACTCGGCGACGGCTGACGCCTCACTTCCAGGCGAACACCGGCTGCTCGAAGCCGTCGACCCGGGTGTGTCGGTCCCGCAGGACCACCTCGGCGAACTGGTAGATGACCGCAGCCGTCGGCGCGTGGACGAGGGAGCCGACGATGGGCAGCTGGATGACCGGCAGATCCGACTGTGGAATCGTGAGGAATCGCGGTTCGACGAGCAGTTCCTCGAAGGTGACGAAGAACAGCAGGGCCACCTCGTCGGGATTGGGCGTCGGTTCCTGGTACTCCTCGGCCCAGCAGACGATCGGGGTGATCACGAACCCTGAGCGAGTCGGGTAGTCGTCGAGCGCACCGAGCACCGAACTCGGGGGCAACTGGATGCCGAGCTCCTCGTCGAGTTCACGCAGACCGGCCGTGACATGGTCCTCACCGGGGTCCAGCCGACCGCCCGGCAGGGCGAACTGCGCGGCGTGGCGGCGCATGGTTGCCGGGCGTTTGGACAGCCAGATGCCCTGGCGTCCGTCCTTCTCGGCGACGGCGAGGACGACCGAGGCGGCGCGGGCGTCCGGGACGTCGGCGGTGCGCCGGTCAAAGGCGTCGACGCGCGCGGCGGCCACGGCCCGATCGAGAGTAGTCACACCCTCAGTTGATCATGTCGGCCATCCGTCGTGACCGCCTGCGTGAGGTGATAGCTCACGATACTGAGTGCGAACAGCCCGAGGGCCAGGTTGAACAGGGCACCGAACCCTTCGAGCGCGAAGTCGACGAGGGCGTTCGACAGCATGAACACCAACGCCGCGATACGCAGCCCGCGAAGCGGTCCCGCCGAGGCCACCCCGCGTCCACGCGCGACCATTGCCGGCAGGGCCAGCGCCAGGGTGATGATGCCGCTGACCAGCAGGATCCACGTGGCGGGAGTACTGCCGGTGAGCTCGATGTAGATGTCGAGTTCCTCGCTGCGATCCCCGGTGAAGTAGAAGCTCAACACGCCGACGACGATGGTGAGCCCGGAGGCCACCACCAATCCCCAGCCGACGACGGGAATCCATCGGGGACTCCGGAAGAAGCCGGGGATCAACGCCACCGCGCGGTCGCGGAGCCGCATCAACCGGTCCGGCGTGCCCTCGCTCGACTCGAGGAGCGCCCGGATGTGACCGATCGTCTCGGCATCGAGGCCCTTGTCCTCCGCGACGACGAGGAACTCTTCGGCTTGGCGTCGTCGGCGCTCCGGAAGCCCGTGTGCGACACCGTCGGCCGCGATGACCGCCGCATTGGCGAGCGCTTCGGCGCCGGTGGGTCGCTGGACATCTCGGACGACGCGGCTGATCAACAGGATCATCACGACGAGCACGTACATGATCTCCGCCGACGGCCCGTAGAAGTAGTCGTTGGTGCGGGTGACGAATTTGCCGACCTCGTCGAGGAACAACCCGAAACCGATGCCGCCGAGCACGATCGCGACGATCCGCGCCGTCGCCCCGAGAAACAGCCAACCGGTGATCAGCGCCAGCATCATCAGCGCCCCGCC